>CAYGUF010000049.1:0-1058 GCA_964353125.1 uncultured Flavobacteriaceae bacterium | reverse complement strand
GAGAACCAGCTATTTCCGAGTTTGATTGGCCTTTCACCCCTAGCCACAGGTCATCCCCGCCTATTGCAACAGACGTGGGTTCGGTCCTCCATTGCGTGTTACCGCAACTTCAACCTGCCCATAGCTAGATCACTCGGTTTCGGGTCTAATCCTTGTAACTATGTCGCCCTATTAAGACTCGCTTTCGCTTCGCCTACACCTATCGGCTTAAGCTCGCTACAAAGACTAACTCGCTGACCCATTATACAAAAGGTACGCCATCACCCTTGCGGGCTCTGACTGCTTGTAGGCACGAGGTTTCAGGATCTATTTCACTCCCCTACTTGGGGTTCTTTTCACCTTTCCCTCACGGTACTTGTTCACTATCGGTCACCAGTTAGTACTTAGGCTTGGAGGGTGGTCCCCCCATGTTCAGACAGGATTTCTCGTGTCCCGCCCTACTCGTACCTGATCTAAGTCACTACCCCTACAGGACTATCACCTTCTTAGGTCACTCTTTCCAGAGTGTTCGGGTTCTACTTAGTATCAAGATTGGCCTAGTCCGCGTTCGCTCGCCACTACTTGCGGAGTCTCGGTTGATTTCCTTTCCTCCGGGTACTTAGATGTTTCAGTTCCCCGGGTTCGCCTCCTTAACCTATGTATTCAGTTAAGGATACCACTATTGTGGTGGGTTTCCCCATTCAGATATCGACGGATCAAAGGTTGTTCGCACCTCCCCGTCGCTTTTCGCAGCGTACCACGTCTTTCTTCGCCTTCTGGTGCCAAGGCATCCACCTCGCGCCCTTATTCTCTTATTCAACACATATTACCCTTTATAATAATATATGCCCAATTTTGCCATAAAGACCTTTTGAGTTTGTTGATGTTCTTCTCAGCTTTCGCATCCAACACTAAACTTACACTCAGTGCTAAATACTCAGTTATGTTTTTGTATATTGACTTGCAGTTACTCTCTTTACCTCATCCGTCAGGATAACAGCTCTGACTATATGAACTCGGTACCTCATCAAGTATCTACTCAATATACCTTCTTACTTCTCTTTACTCTGTCTAGGAAC
>CAYGUF010000048.1:0-1058 GCA_964353125.1 uncultured Flavobacteriaceae bacterium | reverse complement strand
CAACGTTTTGGCTATGAGTAGTGCGGGCGCAAACACGCACTTTCCTTTCGGTTGAGCACAGAGCCAAAACAAGGTTTTGGCAGTCATTGCAAATTAGCGATTTCTTTTGGGTTAAGCACTTAATCCCGCATTACTTATAGCCGTTGTTGTGTGTAGTGCTTTGTTCCGTTATTTCCAGTTGATTTTCTTTTTGAAATAAAAGTGTCCTCTTATTTACAGTCAATTTAATTCCTTTTCTTTTTTTGTAAAGTAAAGTTAGTATGATTACCAGTCCAATAGTAAGAAATCGGAATAAATTTGAGTAAGTTCCGCCAAGTGCGTTGTCGCTTACAGAAAATAACTCCCACGCCAAATTCATTAGCATATGAAGAAATATTGGAACCCAAATGTTGAAATTCCACTCTGCATATAACCAAGCGAATAATATGCCTCCTAAAAATGTAATCAAGAATATACCCAACAACTCATTAAAGTCAGTACTCTGGTATAGATGTAATGAGCCAAAATAAAGAGCACCAAATAATACGGAAAGTACGAATCCAAGTTTTGTTTTTCTGAAGGGTAATCCAAATAAAAATCCTCTGTAGTAAAGTTCCTCAAAAAAACCAGCGGAAACGACTCCAATCAAAATTGTGTTTAATTTAATTTCTCGATTAAGTTCAAAGAGGAAACTAAATCCAACATACATTGGTAAGGTGCAGACAAGAGCAAATAGCAATCCTTTCCATATTGATTTATCTAGTCCTAAATTATGAAAAAAGTCTATTCTCTTTCCAATCAACAGAGTTCCTAAAAACAAGGGAACTCCTGTAATCAGGTAGGTTATTAAGTGGCTAATTCCGATTTGATTTGTATGGTCAAATAACCATTTTCTGATGTCCTTGAAAAAGTGGTCATCGAAAACAAAATATATTCCAAATGATATGATTATGATTAGTAGGGATTTGGTTGATTTGTTCATTTTGCGTTTAAATTATGGTTCTATATTGATAGACGCAATATTTGCACCAATGGTTGCCTGAAGATTTGCTCGATGTGTTTTCCGCATTACACACAAC
>CAYGUF010000047.1:0-1126 GCA_964353125.1 uncultured Flavobacteriaceae bacterium | reverse complement strand
TGGAAGGTACCCCAAAATTAAGACACCTTTTCTGAGTTAATTAATGATACCTCATACTGCTCTTTAAACAACCGGGGCGGTTGCTGCAGTGCTGAGTGTATGCGCTTCTGGTTGTAATAGTTAATAGTCTCGTAGATCGCGGCCACCAGCTCACCAAAGGTGGCAAAGCGGTTTGGGTCACCTAAGTCCAACTTGAAACCTTTGTAGAAGGATTCCTGATATCCATTCTCCCAGGGACAACCAGGAGCACTCATAGATTGCTGGATCTTGAGTGATTGCACGAGGTTGATATAGTCCTTGCTTGTATACTCTGAACCTTGATCCGAATGGATGATACGTGGTGGTGGACGGTGCAAGATGGCGCTAGAGAGTGCATTAATGACTAACTGGGTATGGTGGGTCGTTAATATCGACACACCAACAATCTCTCTGGTGAATACATCGAGCATCGTGGCCACGTAGATCCACCGGCCGCGATACTTCACGTGTGTGAAATCACTCGCATAGATGTCGCCTGGACCCAAAGGTACCTCACTCAGCAGATAATTCGGGAATACGCTGTCTTTTGGCTTGGTATACAGCTTCTTGGCGGTACGCCGATAGGGTTTGATGCCAAAGATCTGCATCACTCGTCGTACCCGTTTCTTGTTGATACCAAGGTGTCTAGCTAAGCGTTTATGTCCATATCCTGGATGCTCGCGCAGCGCTGCTTCGATGAGCTGCTTGGTGTGCCAATCTTTTGCTGGTTGTCTAGGTTGATAGTACTGGTGGGTACGTGAATAGCCAATCACCAGCCCTTGGAGAGCCCCTTTTTAGCCTCCATGGACATTTTGATAGTGAGGTCACCGATGATTTGTTTGAGTTGTTCGTTCTCTTTCTTGAGTTTGTTGTGTTCGAGGAGGCTGACAGTGCCAGTGGCTTTAGTGCCGAGCCAGCCATAGATGGTTTTGGTACTCACGCCATAGTTGAGACCTGCGTCAGTGACACTAAGGCCTTCGTGTTTAATCTTGGTGATGATTTCGTCTTTGATTTCTTTCGCGATGCGATGTCCTTTCTTTGACATAAACTTTGTATTATTAGTGGAATAATACTCAGAATTGTTGTCTTAAGAAAGGGGTACCTTTCA
>CAYGUF010000046.1:0-1155 GCA_964353125.1 uncultured Flavobacteriaceae bacterium | reverse complement strand
CACTGATTTGAAGATTGAAAGTTTCATTATCCTCAACTGTGTTATCATCAATAGTAGTTACACTATATCCACTAATTGTTCTAGTGTTTGCCGGGATTGTCAATGATACGTTAGAAACAGCATTGAAGTCACTTAGACTAGCCTCACCATTTATTGTGATACTATTCAAGGTAAGATCTACATTCTGATCAACCGGATTTGAGATAGTAATTGCAAATACCATCGCATCACCTTCAGTGTCTGGAGCACCAGGTACTGTTGTTTGATTCACCGCTGCTATTGAAACCTCAGCTACGTCTGGTGATGTTACATCCGTAATTGTAATTGTCGCATCAACCTGAGTTCCAGCATTTGACAATCTAACATCAAGACCTGCATTATTTAGGTTCAATATTCTTGCTGAGAATGTTTCAGTCAATTCAACTATATCATCAGCATAGATGTAGATATCACTAGTCACATCTCCGAATACACTGTTTGTATAGTCAGAAATAATCCTTCCAGTGAAACTAACATAATCGCGCTCATCTACTTCAGTAGTTCCGGCATCATCCACTGCGGTTGCAGTTCCATTAGCTACTGTACGCAATTCGAATGAGATATCTGCATCAACTGGATTACTCAAGTTGATTGTTACAGGAACAGCATCTCCACCGTCTGCTATGTAGTCACCCGCAAAAGTGGTTTCATCATAAGATCTACTAGCGATGCTAATTGTTGCAAAATCGTCATCGTTAATAGTAACTGTTGAAGTACTTGTACCAGCAGCACCGATCATGACCACAGCAGTTCCATCTAAAGTCAATATGTCCAGATTCTCGATGATCACATCAAGCGTTTCAGTAAACTCAACCAATGATTGACCACCTACCAAATTATCAAGAGTAGCCACTGGGATATCAAATGACATCTGACCAGCAGTAAGAGTAACCAAAGTGTTGTTTTGCTCAGTAAAGTCATCTGTTTCAGTATCACCAGAAAGATCAACTGTTGAGAATTCAATTCTCACGTCTTCATCAAGCGCTCTGGTCAACGTTACAGGAACATTGATAGAAGCACCTTCCGTACCACTTGCCGCACCAATAGAAATCACTGATGACTCATTATCAGTCAATTCAACTTCTACCTGTTGTGTACCAGCAGATACAGATGCAT
>CAYGUF010000045.1:0-1212 GCA_964353125.1 uncultured Flavobacteriaceae bacterium | reverse complement strand
TTCATTGCTAACTTAGTTTTTCCTTCGGAAAAACCTCCCATCGGGCTAATATTTGGTTTTTATTTACTAATTTTATAGCTTTAACCACGCAACGAAAACATACCCAAATCCGTTGCCTACAATATGAAAAAAACTGTCAGAATCCTTTTTTACTTATTGATTATTCAAAGTTTTGTATCGTGTAAAAGCAATTACTCGGAATCTGAATTGAAAGCCAACTTTTCGACTGAACAACAATCGGATTTGAACGAAATCAGACAGTTCTTTTTGAATCAAGTTTGTGAATCTGACTTTAAGTTGTGTTACGAACAAACGAATCACGATTCTTTGCAAGCCTCTGGAAACGGGTTTTGGACAAAAATCGACTTTAATGAACAGAAAAAACTTTATGAACGAATTTCGAAATCTACATTCAATGAGGTTTGGATGATTTGCAAATCTGTAAATTATAAAACAAAAGAAGAGAAAAAAAGTATATGCGCCAACGCTATCGGAAAGTACCAAAATTATCTTTCTGACCTTGGAAAAAATAACCCAAGAATCGCAAAGTACGCCGAAAGAATACAAGCCTCTGGAGATTTTGGTGGTTTAGATATTAGTTATTGGAATGTACTAACAGATAAAAAACATTTTGATTTGAATGACCCGAATATACAATTGATTTTGGCAATCCATTATTTATCATTGAACGACCAAGACAAAAGGAATGAAAATTGGGCTGAAAAATAAATACTGTAGGCAACACCGTGTATAATTCATTGCTAGTTATAGCCTACTTACGAAAGTCCTCGCGGACTTTCTATCTGTGATTTATTTGCTAACTTTAGTGCTTAAACACGCAACGAAATCATACACAAAACGTTACCAAAAATACGAACGAACGCAACGCACGAACTCAATATTTGATTGACAAAAGCTGAGTATTGCGGACTGAATATTACGCTAGACTTTTTAGCGCGTTTGTGAAATATGAACCAAAATTAATTCTCGAATTGCGCACTCAAACCTGACTTAAATCTCGTGCGGAAAAATGGACTGTAATTACTATGCGTGACAAAAAATCCCTTGGAATCTGAGTCGCTAACCGACAAAAATGACCGACTTTAAAAACGTGTGAAAAATGGTTTGCGAAATCTATGCCTGAAAAATGGTACTTTTGGTAACACTGGGTATATTTCATTGCTAACTTAGTTTTTCCTTCGGAAAAACCTC
>CAYGUF010000044.1:0-1235 GCA_964353125.1 uncultured Flavobacteriaceae bacterium | reverse complement strand
GTGCTAGATATAATTGGACACATATAGGAGGATTAAACCATGGCCAGGAAGCACTTCAAGCCTGAACAAATTATTAGTAAATTGCGCGAAGCAGAAGTTTTGCTCTCTCAAGGTCAAACGCAAGAGCAGGCTATTCGAGCGATTGGCGTGACTGGTAATACATTTTATCGATGGCGCAAAGAATATGGCGGCATGGGCCTTGATCAAGCCAAACGGCTGAAAGATTTAGAGGTTGAGAATAACCGCCTAAAGAAAGCTGTGGCTGAACTGACGATTGATAATCAGATATTGAAAGAAGTATCGAAGGGAAAGTTCTAACCTCTCCCCAACGCTGACAAGAAGCTGTGATATATGCTCAGCAGATATTGGGATATTCGCAGAGGAAGATATGTCGTGCGTTGGGACAAAGCCGTGGCAGCTTTCGTAAACCTAAAAAAGTAAAAGAAGATGAGCAGTCTTTAACGGAAGACATTGTTCGTCTTGCCACTCAATATGGTCGCTATGGCTATAAGCGGATCACATCGTTATTACGGGTCGAAGGTTGGGACGTTAATCATAAACGGGTTGAGCGTATCTGGCGCCAAGAGGGTCTAAAACTACCTTCCAGACACAAGAAGAGAGGGCGTTTATATTTGAATGATGGATCTTGTCTGCGTCTTCGTGCTTGTTGGCCCAACCATGTTTGGAGTTACGACTTTGTAGCCGATAGATTGATTGATGGTACAAAGATACGTTTCTTAACGCTTATTGATGAATATACACGCGAGTGTTTGGCGTTGAAAGTTGATTACCGTTTAAAATCAGATGATGTTATGTCTGCGCTGACAGACATATTTGTGACGCGTGGTATGCCAGATTTTATTCGCTCTGATAATGGTTCAGAATTTACCGCTAAAATATTACAAGATTGGTTAAAACGCCTTGAGGTTAAAACAGCTTTTATCACACCAGGTAGCCCATGGGAGAATGGATATAATGAAAGCTTTAATGGGAAGTTCCGTGATGAATTTTTAAGCTGTGAAGCTTTTTACACATTGCAAGAAGCTAGAGCATTAACAAATGAATGGCGCTATAATTATAATCATATTCGCCCGCATACATCTTTGGGATATAAGCCACTTGCACCGCTTGCTTGTTTTAAAGAAGGCTTTTCCGCTAACGCTACAAATCCTTCTTTAAAAACACAACAACATGGCCAGATTCACTTTAAACATGGACTCTCAAACGGGGGTTGA
>CAYGUF010000043.1:0-1261 GCA_964353125.1 uncultured Flavobacteriaceae bacterium | reverse complement strand
TAATACTGTTTGGAACCTAATAATTGAGCCGAAAATATAACACTACTGGCAACACTGGGTATATTTCATTGCTAGCTTAGTTTTTCCTTCGGAAAAACCTCCCGTCGGGCTAATGTTTGGTTTTTATTTACTAATTTTATAGCTTTAATAACGCAACGAAAACATACCCAAATCCGTTACCACACATATGAAAAAAACATTCCTACTAACATTTACACTTTTGAGTTTGAATCTAATTCAGGCTCAAGATTTTGATATAAAAGACTTTAATGAAAAGACTGAAACTGCCGATTGGTTATTGCGATATGATTTAGTTGCTTGGTATTCGACAGACACATTAATGACAAAAGACAAAGAACGAATTAGTAAACTTGGTAGAGAATGGTTTTGCTTTCAGGATTCCACAAACACTTGGCATTCTGTTTATGGAAAATATGAAAACGGAAAATATGACCAAGTTTTTCATTTTATCGTCAAATCTCAATCAGAAGTAACCGAAACAAAGGAAAAGGTTGACCAAAAGTTTTTAAACAAACACGGACAAGCATTATCGAGAGCATTTGAGGAAATGAAACCAATTAGTGATTCGACTTCAATCCGATTTAACCACTACATAAAAGAGAACGATAAAGGAAATTTAGATGTTTTTATATTTCCCGCTTTTCAACCAAATGGAACAGCAGTTTATGGTGGAGAATTTATTTACGAAATATCACCTGAAAACCAAATCGTGAATGATAAAAGCTATTATCAAGGACAGTTTTTAGGATTTAAAACTGGCGAACCGAGAGAAATATGGCTGAACTATAGAGAAAAGGAAAAGCCGACTTTGGGAGGTGTATTTTTTGCTTGGTATTATAAAGACTATTTTACTAAAATCAATATTGACAATAAAACAAGTTTTTCGACACCATTCAACGATGGCGGAAATTATACTTGGCTGAATGTGATTAAAGACCCAAAAGTCGAGGCGAAAAAAAAGAAACAAAAGGAGCGTGAAGAAAGAAAAAAGAACAAGCAACGGAATTAAATACGTGTGGTAACACCGTGTATAATTAATGGCTAGTTCTCGCCTATTTACGAAAATCCTCGCGGATTTTCTATTCGGTTTTTATTTGCTAAATTAGGTGCTTAAACACGCCACTAATCATACACAACAACGTTGCAAATCATGGGCGAACAGCCACTTTCGCAACCACTCTGAGCCGAATATTACGATAGAATAATAACGAATTAAAAGCTGTAATTTGACCAAAATGCG
>CAYGUF010000042.1:0-1320 GCA_964353125.1 uncultured Flavobacteriaceae bacterium | reverse complement strand
CCGCGAGGATTTTCGTAAGTAGGCTAGAACTAGCAATAAATTATATACGGTGTTGTAGGTAGTTTTTATTCCACACTACATATCCAATAAGTCCAATTCCGATAATAGTCATTCCAACTATTCCAATTTTCAACCCTAACATTGGATTGTCATATAATTTGTCGTTAAACAAACCAAAAATTAAAGAAATTAGTCTTGTTGGTAAAAATGCCAAGCTTATTAGAATTGCTAAATATTTTGGATTAGAATACTTTGTCAAAATCGAATGAATTATTGGTGCAATATGAATTTCCGAAATCCCAAGAAAAAATAATGAAATCAGATAAGTTATTGTATGTTGTTCAGTCGGCACTTCTGGAATCAAGAATAATATTCCGAATGATAATACTCCAAAAATAAACCCAAGCATTAATTTAAAAAACTGACTGCTGTAAAAGTAAGTCCACAAAATAATTGCAATTATACTAATTGGTAAAATGAAAATAGAGTTGATTGATTGCCATAAATGATTTGGAATTCCTAAAGTTGATATTTCGCTCAATTGTAATTGTAAATCAAAAGTCCGAATGCTTGATAATTCGTAAAATCCCCAAAATAATCCAACAACAATAAATGCAATTAAGATGTTTAAAATTCTTTTACTTATTGGAAACTCATTTTTCTCAATTTCATCCAATCTTTTTTCCTTTGTAAGAGTGATAGGAATTATTGAGATTAACATTAATATTCCAGACAAAACAAATCCAATATTGTAACCATATGTTTCTCCAATATATCCAATCAGTAAAATACCAAGAAATGAACCTAAATTTATTGCGAGATAAAATATTGTAAATCCTGAATCTAATAGTTTAGTCTTATTTAGATATGACTTCCCAAAATTTGAGATAATATTTGGTGTGAAAAATCCGCTACCTAAAACGACAAGAAATAAGCTTAAATAAAGTCCAGTTGTTGAAGGTATGCACAGACTAAAAGCTCCGATTGCTTGAATAATTCCGCCAATTATTATTGATTTTTTATTTCCAATAAGTAAGTCTCCAAAAAGTCCTCCGATAATTTGAGAGAAAACTAAAGAGCCAATAAACCAACCATAAATGGTTAATGCTTCAGCTCTTTCCATTTTCAGAGTTTCTCCGACCATATAAAGAACTATAAGAGCGCGAAAACCATAATAAGATGCTCTTTCCAACATTCGTGAAATAGAGTAGTAGAGAGTCTCTTTTGTGTGTTTCTGTTTTTGAATTTTTTCCATTCAGTTTCTTGGGTTGGTAAATTACCTACAACGTTTTTGGGTATGTTTTCGTTGCGTGGTTAAAG
>CAYGUF010000041.1:0-1330 GCA_964353125.1 uncultured Flavobacteriaceae bacterium | reverse complement strand
GAGCTATAGTCAAAAGTTGTGTATGGCATTGAGTAGCGAGGTGGCATATTCTTGATTTGCCAAGAATCAAAAATAATCAGAGGAATATGCCATGGAAGAAAATAACGTCATAACATTGGAAAGTCCAACACGTATTTCAGATCCGCTGACGGAATTACTCCGGAGTGGGGCGAGGAAGTTGATAGAAGAGGCAGTGGAGGCGGAGTTGGCAGGGTTGCTTGTCAAATTTTCAGGGGATAAGGATGCGTCCGGCAAGGCGCGGGTGGTGCGGAACGGGTACCTTCCTGAGCGTGAGATACAAACAGGGGTTGGCAATATTGCCGTGAAAATTCCCCGGGTACGTGACCGTTCTGGGCATGGGATTGTGTTTCATTCTACGCTAATCCCGCCCTATTTGCGGCGGAGTAAAAGTGTTGAGGATTTGCTGCCATGGCTCTACCTGAAGGGGATATCGACAGGTGATTTCAGCCAGACGCTGCAATCGCTTCTCGGTGAAGATGCCCCCGGGCTTTCGGCCAACACAATCAGCCGCCTGAAAGAGAAATGGTCAGGGGAAATGGAAGCCTGGCAGCGCCGTACCCTCCATACCAAGCGTTATGTGTATTTCTGGGCGGATGGGATTTATATGCAGGCACGCCAGGAACATAAGCAGTGTATGCTGGTGGTTATCGGCGCCGATGAGCTGGGCAGGAAAGAGATTGTGGCCATTGGTGACGGCTACCGCGAAAGCACCGAAAGCTGGCGCGACCTGCTGCTGGATTTAAAATCCCGCGGCCTGACCATCGCCCCGCAACTGGCGATAGGCGATGGCGCCATGGGCTTCTGGGCAGCGTTGCACCAGGTTTATAGCGGTACGAAACATCAGCGGTGCTGGGTGCATAAAACGGCGAATGTGCTGAATACGTTACCTAAAACATTGCAGGCAAAAGCCAAATCTTCCCTGCATCAAATCTGGATGGCAGAGACCAGGGAGCAGGCGGAAACCGCCTTCGGCCATTTTGTTAAATCCTACGGCGATAAATATCCCAAAGCCACTGCCTGCCTGGAAAAAGACCGCAACCAACTGCTGGCGTTTTATGATTTTCCTGCCAAGCACTGGCAGCATATCAGGACAACCAACCCGATCGAATCGACCTTCGCCACCGTCCGCTTAAGGACCGCAAAAACAAGGGGTTGCCTCTCCAGAAAAACAGGCCTGGCGATGGTCTTCAAGCTGATGCAATCCGCACAAAAACGATGGTCAAGGCTCTCAGGCGCAAATCTCTGTGCCGAACTCATCCAGGGGGGACAATTTAAAAATGGGATAAAAATTAACCAGAACAACAACACA
>CAYGUF010000040.1:0-1431 GCA_964353125.1 uncultured Flavobacteriaceae bacterium | reverse complement strand
TAATATTCGGCTCAGATTGGTTGCGCAAGTGGCTGTTCGCCCATGATTTGCAACGTTTTTGGGTATGTTTTCGTTGCGTGGTTAAAGCTATAAAATTAATAAATAAAAACCAAACATTAGCCCGACGGGAGGTTTTTCCGAAGGAAAAACTATGTTAGCAATGAAATATACCCGGTGTTACCAAAAGTACTTTTTATCAGGCATAGATTCCGAATAGCATTTTTCACACGTTTTTAAAGTCAGTCATTTTTTGTCGGTTAGCGACTCAGATTCCAACGGATTTTTTGTCACGCATAATGATTTCAGTCCATTTTTCCGTACGAGATTTAAGTCGGGTTTGAGAACGCAATTCGAGTATTTTTTTCAGTTCAGATTTCACAAACGTGCTAAAATTCCAGCGTAATATTTAGTCCGCAATATTCAGCTTTTGTCAATCAAACATTGAGTTCGTGCGTTGCGTTCGTTCGTATTTTTGGTAACGTTGTTGTATATGGTTTGTTGCGTGGTTTTAGCACCTAATTTAGCAAATAAAAACCGAATAGAAAATCCGCGAGGATTTTCGTAAGTAGGCTAGAACTAGCAATAAATTATATACGGTGTTGGCAACTGGCTTTATTTCTTTTCTTTCCACCATTTTTTCAATTCTTCATTTAATTTTTTATCAACCTTTGGACAATGATATAATCCTAATTCAACTTTTCGATTTTCTTTATAAGCTTGAAGAAAAATTCCAGCGAAACCACCTTTTTCTGCAAAATCGTCCAAAGGTAAATAAGAAGATAGTGGATTTATAAAACATCCGCAAACCTCTTTAGATTCCAAGATTGAAATTAAGTATTCAATATGTTCTTCTTTTACCCAGTCAATTGGAAATTCGTCAGTCATCGTCATTCCAATTCTTATAGTATCTTTTTCAGTTTTCAGAGTTTTTGACACTTCTTCGATGAATGAAATGGGATTATAATTTTTTGGTTTGTCGAACGAGTAAGTTGGTGTCCAAAATGAATTGATTAAAGTTGAATCAGAAATTGAATATGTCCAATCACTTTTTTCATTAATTAAATTTTGGTTTGTTTTAAATTTTCTGATTGAATCATTTTTGAGTTTTAAGAATAACCAAAATTCAGGACCCATTTTATAAAGTCCTTTTGATTCCGCATTATTCCATTCGTTTACAAAAAGTTCAGTTTGTTTATTATTCAGGCGAATTGAGTCAGTTCCGTATAGCGTTTTTTTGATATGAATATAATCTACCTTTTCAAGGTCAATTTTCGTTTGTGCCTGAACCGATTTTTTAGAATCAACACAACTTGTCAATAATAAAATTGTCAATAAGAATGTTAGAATTTTCATTTTTTCAGCTTGTTGCCAACGGATTTGGGTATGTTTTCGTTGCGTGGTTAAAGCTATAAAATTAGTAAATAAAAACCA
>CAYGUF010000039.1:0-1487 GCA_964353125.1 uncultured Flavobacteriaceae bacterium | reverse complement strand
TAAGGGCAGAGCCCTTATTAAAAAAAAATCCTTTCCTTTGTTTTTCCCTTTAGTTTGAGAGATACGCTCGCCGCTAAGGCAGATTTTATTCCGCTGAAAGTGTTAGTGTTTTTGATGACATAGATTTGCCAGTTCTTACTTCTTGTAGTTCTCTTTTCGAGTTGTCTTCTGCAGAAACATTAAACAAGCATAATTGGTTACTTGGCAGTATCTCTAATACTTTTTTTCTTGAATAAGAATTGCCTTTCCAGGCACTATATGGGTTTAAAAAATAATCATTCCTTCTTTTGTCTACAGGGTGTTTTGTTTTTATGATTATATTATTATCTTCTAATTCCCTTATAGACCTTACTACAGAACGTTCTGATACATCTAATTTTTCTGATATGGTTATTACATCCATTCCTATATAATTTTCATATCCAGATGATGCGAAAAATAACATTAAAACCTTATTTGTAGATGGTTTAAGTTTTGTTGCTGCTAAAAATGCAAATGTTTGAAATACCATTATGTTAGGTGGTAATTTAACAGCTCTTTTATTTCTTATGTTAACTTTTACTTCTGTAGCCTCTGGCACTAAATTTTTAACACCTCTTGCAATTTTTTCACTATCCATAAAATTCCTAATTTTTATACGTAAAAATAATAATATAAGACAAAAATGGCGTGTATTACGTCGTTTTTTGTCCATATAGGTGACACAGGTGTCACCTATATTTGGCATAACTAATTGTTAAACAGTTAGTTATATTTATTTACTTCTGTACTCTGTATATATACTATCTGCTAAGTGCTGTTATAAGCATATTAATACGATGAGCTAATTCAACAATATTTTGATTTACAACAATTATATTATCATCAAATTCTTTCTTCGTTAATGGCTTATTGTTGGGATTTTTAAATAATTCTGTTATACTATTTGCAATTAAAGATCCTGTAGTTGCTGCACCTATATTTCCAGCATTAAAGTCTGATTTCTTTAAATTTACATCTGCTTCTATATTTGAATTAGGGATTTTAAGACCTTTATCTTCATTAGGAGGTACAATTGCAACTCTAAAACCTTTACGCTTGTTGTATGCGCTTATTCTATGGCTATCGCTGCAATAAATACGTCTTGCGTGATTACTTTCAAATGCATTATTGCAATGAGGACAAATTTTTTTCATTTTTCATTAATATATTAACGCAAATATAGATTAAAATGTTTATATTTGCAACGAAGCTCTGCCAGAGATGACAACTTCAACGCACGAAAAGTGTAGCCCTGTAAGAAATTATAGGGCTTTTTTTGTTTAAATAATTATTAGGAATATGACTTCGGAATTAAACTCTCAAATGCTTTAAATTTGAGCAATATATGTGAAATGCTAGCATTTGGCTTAACTTGCTAATCAACACTTTCAGCGGAGAAAAATCTCGGGTTTAAGGGCAGAGCCCTTATTAAAAAAAAATCCTTTCCTTTGTTTTTCCCTTTAGTT
>CAYGUF010000038.1:0-1519 GCA_964353125.1 uncultured Flavobacteriaceae bacterium | reverse complement strand
TTAAAAACTGTTGCGGAATAAAACGTGTGAAAAAAACGCCTGATTTAAAATCTGTACGTGAAAATCTAAAACCCGAATGAGTTTCTTGTGGAATAAAAAGCTGAATTGACTAAACTTGGCGGACTTTTCTCAAGTTTGCGGAATCTGAATTCGTTGGTCTCTGAATAGTTAATGGAAAATATCACAAGCTGCAACACCGGGTATATTTCATTGCTAACTTAGTTTTTCCTTCGGAAAAACCTCCCATCAGTCCAATGTTTGGTTTTTATTTGCTAATTTTATACCTTTAAACACGCAACGAAAACATACCCAAATCCGTTGTAGAGCATTTAAAAAAAATGAAGAACATAACCACAATCATATTTCTGACTTTAACTTTTAGTTGCTTTTCTCAAGCAAAACAATCTGAATTAGTTCTTTTAGCGGAGGCTTATCATAAATACCATCATACAAATAATATAGATAACTCGATATTCGAAAAAATTGATAAAATTAGTTCACCCGAACTCGAGAAAGAAAAAGAATTCATTGCGGAATTAATTAAACCTAATAATGATATTCTGAATATTAAATTCCTAACGAAACCTAACATAAATACTTTAGAGAATATATTTATCATAAGAGCTTTGAACTACAATATGTTCAAAGACAATCCAATAAAAGACAAGAAAGTAATTAAGCAAGTGAAATCTGACCAAATCAGTTATCAAGAAATGTTGAGTGCATATTACAATATGATTTTCGGAATTTTAATAAATAAACACGAGGATTTGGATTTAAGCCAAATCAGTTTTGACTTAAATAATCTGAATTTATCAACGAAACAAGAAAAGGGAATCTTCTTCTTAACAAGTATGGAACGATTTGGTTCTGACATTTGGGGATATATGAATATTCCAGAATCGACTGACTACAATAGCGCATTAGAAGTTATTAATCGATATCCAAAATATAATGGAGATGAATATTACAAATACAATGATTTTGACTTTAGTGACTTCCTTATAACTGTAGATATTCGAAAACCAAAAGTTAGTTACAAAGACTATTATTTGAAAAAATATTTTAGCGCATTAGGTTATCATATGGAAATTTTAGAATTTGATAACCAAAAGCAGCTGATTGAAAAGCAGTAAAAACGCTCTACAACAACGTATATAACTCATAGCTAGTTAGTTGCCCAGACGAAGTTAAGGTATATTTGGAAAGTCGCCAAATTTTTAAATTTGACGATTTCCAATAAAAAAGATAAATAGTAAAATTTAAAAATCTGGCTTCTGCTTAATCCGAAAATAATTTCTAATTTACACGCTACGAGCCATATACAGAGACGTTGCCAGTAATGCGCGAACAGCCACTTACGCAACCAATCTGGACTGAATATTATGCTGAACTTTTAGGAGTTTGACCGCTGAATATTGTCGAAAAAAATGATTGACTAATTTTGCGGATTGACTTTGGTTGCGGAAAATAAACTTGACCAATTTAAACTCTGAACGTGAAAAGTAGAACGTGAAAA
>CAYGUF010000037.1:0-1781 GCA_964353125.1 uncultured Flavobacteriaceae bacterium | reverse complement strand
AACCACAATAGCAGAGTGTACAGCAATCTCTTTTTAATAGCATGAAAAAAATAATTTTAATACTAGCAGTATTATGTAGTGTATTTGCAAGCGCACAAATAACTCACAACGCTACATACATAATACCAGATGGAACAACAACAGGAGATGATTTAAGAACCTATATGGTTGCAAATGGGTTGGGGCAAGTAATAGATAGAACTATTATTTTTGATAGACACTTACGTTTTGGAGATACAGCAAGTTTTACAGATAATGATTTTACGTATATATTTCCTAGTTCTTGGCATATTGATGGTACAGGAGTATCCGTCCCGCTTATTGATTTAGAAGATGGTGTTATTATTTACACAGAGGGAGCTAAAAGTCACACATCACAACCAAGAGCTACAATATTGCGACTAACGAATGTTCAGTATCGTATTGAGGGGAACACGGGGAGAACTGATTTTTTTGACTATCGTGATAGTGGATTTGAGTTTATAAATGTGCAATTTATATCCTACGGTGGAAATAATTTTTTACACCTACCCACAACTGGAGGATTACTAGAGAATGTAACGGTAAAAATTGGCTCTGGTAATTTAGTTTTTCAGCCAGACGCAAATCCTGGCGAAACCTTAATAATGCGTAATTGGACTTTAAATGGTGTAAATTCTATTATTGGAAACGGTGGTGGTAATTTAACAGCGGTAACTAGATTAGAAAATCTAACTTGGCCGCGATTAAACTGGGATATTGGACGTTCAAACCGAGGACAAACTTATATTGTAGTAAATCCAAATAAACCTGTTGGTTGGACTGGTTACTCTGGATTAAAAAATGCAACCAATGATATGTATGAAGTACATACGCACAATATAAAAATTATAGATGAAAACAAGACAGCACTTCAAAATTATAGAGTACAGTTACGCAGAGATGATAACACTACCTTAGAGTATAATCTGCAAACAGATTTAAACGGAAATATCCCAGAACAGGAAGTGCTTACTTATGAGCAGGTAAATAATAATGTATTCACTCAATATAACGGATTTATGTTGACAGGAATTTCTTTTAATAATCAAATTATTTCTGGAATTAGAAACCTTGCAGATGGAAAAATTGATGAAATTATAACGTCTATAACAGATTTTTCTATAACAGAAGAAAACAAAACAATCGTAGATGCTTACACTACACAAGAAACACCAGCAAAAGCTTATGACCATTTAAAAGCAATTTTAGTAGATAATTACGCAGGTGAAACCGCAACCTATGTAACTACAAACCTAGGCAAAACAAGTATAAATGCTGGTGCTTATGATGTAGAAATAAATGGTACAGGAAGTGGTGCTCCAACTATTGCAGGAAATAAAATTACTTTAAATGCTGCTATTTTTGAAGGAGAAATAACAACAACAGGAACACTAACATTTATTAATGGAGCTATAATAAAAGGTGGTTATAGTGATAATACAGGTATATACAAATACATAGACCTAACGTGGACAGATCCTTCTACTCAAAATATTAACGTTATTAATAATGATGATAATAGCATTATTTTTGGCCCTGCTTCTAGTACTCAAACCTATAGCAACCATATTTTAATGCCAACTCCTCAACCAGTTAATGGAATAACCGTAACTATAAATTCTACAATAACTAATGATGTTTTATTTAGTGAAACTATAGATTTAGATACATTAACATTAATACGTGAACAGATAGTATTAAGCAGCATAGCTACATCTAGCAATCAACAACAAATGTTTAGGCTTTTAGAACGTGTATTG
>CAYGUF010000036.1:0-1821 GCA_964353125.1 uncultured Flavobacteriaceae bacterium | reverse complement strand
TAGCAATGAAATATACCCAGTGTTGCCAGTAGTGTTATATTTCCTGCTCAATATTCAGGTTCCAAACAGTATTATATTCCGCCATATTTGTATTCAGTTCAGTTTATAAAATTCCGTAAGTAGCTCATTCGGGTTTTAGATTTTCACGTTCTACTTTTCACGTTCAGAGTTTAAATCGGTCAAGTTTATTTTCCGCAACCAAAGTCAATACGCAAAGTTAGTCAATCATTTTTTTCGTCAATATTCAGCGGTCAAACTCCTCAAAGTTCAGCATAATATTCAGCTCATATTGGTTGCGCAAGTGGCTGTTCGCGCATTACTGGCAACGGATTGGTGTATGGTTAGTGGCGACTAAAAATACACGAACTTTTCTTATTCAATCGTAAAATTAGCAAAAAAAACCAGACTTAACAATTCAGCCCAAACCTCGCCATTAACTATACACCGTGTTGGCAGTAGTTTTTAATTATCATTTTCGGAATAAGATTCGAAATCAGTGATTCCATATTTTTTAAACCAATATTTTTTATCATTCCGAACTATGAAAAGAGTATCGTTATAAGCTGGAACAATTAAAGAATCATTTTCTTTAATAAAGTCATGAAGCATAGTAGGATGCGGTTTATCATTATTGTAAGAAACATCAATTTTCAATGAATCATTAACACAAATAGCACCTTTGGTCTGACTAATGCTTTCTATTTTGATTAAATAGTTTTTATCATATTCAGCCCATTTTCCATTACAGAAAATGAAACAACTAAAATTAGTTAATAATAACAAAATTAATGAACACCTAATTATTTTACTATTTCTCATTTAGCAATCAGTAGCGATTATCAAATTCGGCTTTTCTCCGACCTTTATTTTTCTGTAATTAACAAATGCTCCACATTCCAAAATTGCGTTAAATAATTCGGGTTCGTTTTCTTTTAGGTATTTTCCGTTGTCAATTTGTAAAATAGTTGGTTCGTCAGTCAGTTCGTCCACGCAGTCAATCCAAGCATTCATATTTTCTCCATAATAATCTGGAAAGTTCATTTCATTCTTAAATTCAGAGTGGAATGTCTTCCAATTTTTTAATCTTTTTCCTTTGATTCTGAATGTTTGCATTTCGGTTCTTAAATTACTGCCAACGTATTTGTGTATGATTTGTTGCGTGTTCTAAGCACTAAAGATAGCAAATAAATACTGAATTTTAGGTTTGCGAGAATTTTCGTAAGTAATTAATAAACAAGCAATTAATTATACACGGTGTTGGCAATAGTATTTTTATTTTCAATCAAAGAAATGAACATACAAATAAGCCATTTCAGTTTCTTTATTAGTCCACAAATAATATTCACTAAAAGTATGGTCTAAAAAATCATTTTTATAATAAATTCGGTCAACACTTTTATTAGGTAAATCAAACCAACTTGGTGGGCTTGCGTCTTTTTCCAATTCCTCAATTATAATTCCAAATTTCGTATTATTACTTTCGGCAATATTCAGAGGTTGGTCGTGTGCAATAATTTTTTCCAAAACATTTGAGTCGTATGTGAACGACATGTAATGAACTTCAAAATCAAAATATCCTCGATTTTTAAGTTTAATTTTTTTTACAGATTCAGGTGGTTTAAATCCAAAGTTGTCCTCAAAGGACGATTCGAGTTTTTCTCTGTTTCGTGATTCATAAGCGCAACTATAACTTGTCAAGAGTATAGTTAAAATCAAAAAATTCAGATATTTTTTCAATTTTTATTGGGTTCGTTTATATTATTGCCAACGGATTTGGGTATGTTTTCGTTGCGTGGTTAAAGTTATAAAATTAGTAAATAA
>CAYGUF010000035.1:0-1971 GCA_964353125.1 uncultured Flavobacteriaceae bacterium | reverse complement strand
TAGAAGGTGGATTAACAGAGGCTTTAGCAGCGGTTACATCGACTAAGAAAACAATCCTAGTGGATGAGGTTGTTACCCTTTCTAGTAATATTACTATACCAGACTCCGTAGACCTGCAATTTGTTGATGGTGGATTCATCGACCTTGATAATGACACTCTTTTCCTTAATGGCGGTCTTAACGCGCCATATCGACAAATATTTGACGCATCAAGTGGTGGCGTAATTACTGGAAATACTTTTACGACTACTTGGTTTAGTGAGTGGTTTGGAGCCAAGTCAAATGATAGTAGTTATGATAGTGAAGCCTTTATACAGACTGGAAAAACTATAAGGAATATTGGCGGCGGTACTTTTCAGTTGTTGGCTGGTACTTATCGCGTAGATACGGCGGCTTCTGTTTACAGCAACACTATTTTACGCGGTTTAGGCATGGGTGTAACAGTAGTAGAAGCACCAACTGATACACTAGAAGTGCGCTATCAATTAAGGGGAGCACAAAGAAGGTTGTATGCTTTCTTAGTAGGCGAATACGGTGGCGGGGATGTAGACAATGTGACAGCGGAAGATATGACTATTCGGATGAATGACACCAAGATAGGAAACGCAGCAGATGAAAATAATTCATGGCCGACAAATTGGGGGACGCAACCTGTTGGTGCTCACCTATGGGACGAACCTACCAGCAGCTCGACGGGCAGAGTGAAAGGGCTTATCATCCGTAGAATTGAAATGATAGATATAAACGCTTGCCAGCCAGTTGTAAGGGATGCAGGGGGCGAAGTGCCAGAAGTTACGGTGGGAGTTGATTTTAACGAGGACATTATTGTGGAAGACTGTATAATTGATAGCACGGCCAACAAGGCTATAGAATTACAAGAAGTTAGAGGCGGTTATATTCGAGGTAATACTATCAGAAATTCAGCTTCAGGAATACAGGCCATTAATTTTTGCAAGGATATACAGATATACGATAATTATGTAGAATTTGAAAACTCAGGTATAATAACATCTAGTGAAATTGAATATTTGCAAATTAGGGACAATCATATTGTTTACACTGGCAATGCTACCAGTACAAACAACGAACCATTTCTCGCGTGTATAGGGCTGAAACAAGAGGAAGAACAGAGTGTGTTTACAACCAAGCAAGTCAGAATCGAGGGCAACATATTAGACTGCACGCTGAACACTCAAGATACTTTTTACACCATTGCTGTTTTCCACTCAGCGGATACTGCTGTCTTTACTGACATCCAGTTTGTTGGGAACAAGCATATTAGGGGTTATACTGGCATGTACAATTTACGACATGGTGAAGGTGGTTTCTATACAAAATTTCACAATGTAACATTCAAGGATGAGATTGATATATATCCTATCACTAGAGAACATCCAAACGATAGCTTTTGGGATGTAACCTTTCATGACTGTAAGTTCAGGGAAGATACAGACACTATCTCCTATGTCGGTAATGAATGGCAGTTCATCAATAATGACATGCGAAAGCTCAGGTTTGAGTTTGATTCATCTTCGGACACGAACAATGTATTTGCTTACAACATCGTAAACGATACTGCAAACATTGTAGAAAAAGCAAAGCACTATAATCAGTTCAATATTGTGCCAGGTCTTGTATTTGAGGTTGATACTACTCCGCCTCCTGCTGCTAGTTGGATAGCAGAATGGACGGGTAACTTAGGTGTGACAAGTCAAGTTGATATTGGTAATAGCATTGATACCTTGGTTTCATGGGCAGACCAAACAGGGAATGGTCATACTTTGGTTCCTATTCCAGAATCAGGAACAAGAGGAGCTATATACAATTCCGGTACACTTAACGGGTATAGGTATATTACCTTCTCTCCTTCTGCTGGAAAAACAAAAGTACTTGAAACAATTGATAGCATTGCATATGGTGACTCGTGGTCAATATTCATGCTTGCAAGACCTAATCAAGCTGTTATCTATC
>CAYGUF010000034.1:0-2021 GCA_964353125.1 uncultured Flavobacteriaceae bacterium | reverse complement strand
AACCACAATAGCAGAGTGTACAGCAATCTCTTTTTAATAGCATGAAAAAAATAATATTACTAATTAGTTTATTTGTTTGCTTATTTTCAAATAGTCAAATTGTACTTAACGGTTCAGACTACCAAGTAACAGGTACTTACACAGATGCAGCAACTTTCTATACTGATTTAGCAAACGCTGGTGCGAATGTTACAATTTTTTCAGGACAATCACATTCGGTTTTTTATGATGTGAATTTTGGAAACAATAGTATTAAATTTTTAAATGGTTCTGATGTAGAGTTTCAATTCATTCGTTCTGTATGGACGTTTTCTGGGAGTGATAATACAAGTCGTTTACAATGTTTAAGTGGCTCAAGAGTTCATCTTACAAGTCCACAAAATAACAATGGATTTGAATACGCTACTAACGGTGGGGAAATTAGATTTGCTTTATCGAACGGAGCAAACTGGAATAACAGAACAGTTGATACCAGAAATGGTTGCGATGTCTTATTTGAAGGCATTGCTTTTAGAGGAGAGCACTCACCTTGGATTGAGGGTAATACAACTTTAAGAGATTGTATTGTTGAAAAAGAGGGGAATAATGGAGATATTCAGTTTAATATTTCTAATGGAAATCAAACCGTTCTAGAAAATGTTACAATGTATGCTTCTGGACAATCTGGTATTACCTTTCGTGGAGGTGTTCCAACAATTAATAATGTAAATATTTTTGGTGCAAGAGATAGTTTTAATAATGAATCAGCTAATTTAAGATTAATTATTAGTGGCCTTGATAGTGATACAGGTGCAGTTGCAGACATTGGTCAATTTAGTTATGGAAATACTTCAACCAAATTAGTTAACTCAAAAAATGGAGCAAGGTTTGTAACGGCAAACCACCTTAATGGTGGTAATCCTCAAAGTTTTTCGGGCCCTAACGAAATTGATGTTATACAAGAAGTTTCAGGAACAGCTACAATAGGTGGTTCTACGGCAACTCCAACTGATTTTAAATTAGTTCTACCAGCCAATGTTTCTGCTGGAAGTAGTACAATAACTTCAATCTTTGATGGACTAACCACAAATACACCAAGACTTAATCTTATTATTGGAAACCCAGATGGCACTATTCCTTTAACAGAAATACTCACAGCAGTAAATACTTCTGGTACAAAAGGGCAGCCTAATAATGGAGATATTGTAACCATGAATGATGCAGCAATAGTGGTAAACCCAACTATAGCAAGTCCAATTCTAAATACAAATAACAATAACCAAGACCAAAACATAAACAATCGTTCATGGTATGCAATAGGGTATAATTACAATATTACAACAGGTGTTGCTTATATGGCTGGTATAGAAGGTACAGATATTAGTCCTGTATTTTCAATAGATGCTTCTGTATCAGAAACAAACAGAATAACAGTAGACTCATATACAACAATAGATACAGCACAAGAGTTTTATGACAGTGCAAAAGCTTATCTGTTTGATAATTTTGAAGGTGAAACGGAAACACTTGTAACACGTACTGGAGATAGAATAAATGCAAGAGGATATAATGTAATTATAGATGCTAATGCAATACAAACATTTGCTTTTGACGGAACAACTATAACTATTAAATCCACAGAGCTATTTAGTGAAATTATAACTACTGGAACTGTTACACAAATTAATGGAGCAAGTTTGAAAAGTGGTTACATAGATAGTACAGGAATATACAAATACATAGACCTAACTTGGACAGATACTTCTACTCAAAACATTAACGTTATTAATAACGATGATAATAGCATTATTTTTGGTCCTGCTTCTGGCACTCAAACCTATAGTAACCATATTTTAATGCCAAGTCCACAGCCAACAAATGGAATAACTGTAACTATAAATTCTACAGTAAATAATGATGTTTTATTTAGTGAAACTATGGATTTAGATACATTAACATTAATACGTAAACAAATAATACTAAGCGACATAGCTACATCTAGCAATCAACAACAAATGTTTAGGCTTTTAGAACGTGTATTG
>CAYGUF010000033.1:0-2204 GCA_964353125.1 uncultured Flavobacteriaceae bacterium | reverse complement strand
TCAACCGAAAGGAAAGTGCGTGTTTGCGCCCGCACTACTCATAGCCAAAACGTTGTACGCAAGTTGACCAATGAAACGCAAAAAGAAAATAATAATCGGAATTGGAATCTTAATTGTTGGAATTTTATTCTGGCAATTTGGACTTTTTAATCGATTCAATTATTTGACTGGAAAGATTGACAGTTGGCGGAATTCAGCAAGAATCGTGACAGTTGGAAAACCTTTGCCTTGTGGAGTTCCTTGCATTGGATTAAAAGAAAAATACGGATTTCACGAATCGAATATTGGATGCACTGTAACTGGACCTCAATTACGTGGAATTGACGCTTATAACGCTGAAATTGAAAAGTATCTGAATAAAAGAAATGGAAAAGAATGGCGAGAAAAATACCAAGCGGAAATGGACTCGCTGATTAAAAATAATATGTTGGAATGAAATTTAGCATCCTAAAGAATTTTATCTTTTTATTTCTATTTGTAGTTATTTTTAGTTGCAAAGACTATTACAATGATACAATTGAATGGGCTGACAATATTGAGGCTGAACTAAACGTAACCGAAGTTAAAAAACAACAACCTGAATTTATAGAAATTGATTGGGAAAATCCACTAACGACTTCTGATAACGAAAAATGGTATTTAATCACAGAGATTAAAGGGAACAGAGATATTTTGAATATGTCTCACTTTTTAGTTTTTAAGGACGGAAAATATAAATACAGAGAATCGAAAAAATAAAAACCTGCGTACAACACAGTATAAAATTAATGGCTAGTTCTCGCTTACTTACGAAAATCCTCGCGGATTTTCTATCTGGTGTTTATTTGCTAAATTAGGTGCTTTAATACGCCACTAATCTTATACACAAACGTTGCCAGTAATGCGCGAACAGCCACATACGCAACCACTCTGAACTGAATATTATGCTGAATTTTGAGAAGTTTGACCGCTGAATATTGTTGAAAAAAGCGGATTGACTTTGATTTCGGAAAATAAACTTGACCAATTTAAACTCTGAACGTGAAAAGTAGAACGTGAAAATCTAAATCCCGAATGAGCTGCTTACGGAATTTTATAAACTAAACTGAATACAAATATGGCGGAATATAATACTATTTGGAACCTGAATATTTAGCTGGAAATATAACACTACTGGCAACACTGGGTATATTTCATTGCTAACATAGTTTTTCCTTCGGAAAAACCTCCCGTCGGGCTAATGTTTGGTTTTTATTTACTAATTTTATAGCTTTAACCACGCAACGAAAACATACCCAAATCCGTTGTAGCACATTTGAAAAAAAACCAACCTTAATATGAGAATTTACATTTTGACAATTATAAGCTTAGTTCTATTTATTTCATGTAAAAACGACCCAAATAAACAAATTGACGAAGGAAAAGTTACGGAAAACATATATTATAGTGAAGAAATTGGATGGACTATAGAGATACCTAAAGGTTGGGATGTAACAAAACGTGACGAATCACAAAAAAGAGAAGACACAGGATTAAAGTTAATAAACGAAGCGAATGGAATTGATTATGACGCTAGTGGTTTAAAGCAACTTATAAGTTTTCAAAAAGACAGATTTCATATCTTTCAATCAACATCTGAAACGTTTGAGCTTGAATATGACGGAGAATATGAGGAAAACAAAGTATTGGTAAAAGAATTGCTTTATAATACTTATGCAAGTAATGGAATAAAAGTAGACACAATCTCTTCAACAGAAAAAATTGACAATTTGGTTTTTGACTTGTTCAAAATAACAGTTTATGACCCAAAAGGTAAGATTTTGCTCTATCAAGATATGTATTCTACATTTAGAAACGGAGTAGACTTTGGAGTAAACTTAAATTACATAAACGAGAAAGAAAAAATGGAATTAATGAGAGTATGGAAAAATTCGAAATTTGAATAAAAACGTGCTACAACAATGTGTATAATTCATTGCTAGTTAGAGCCTACTTACGAAAGTCCTCGCGGACTTTCTATCTGTGATTTATTTGCTAACTTTAGTGCTTAAACACGCAACGAAATCATACACTAGACCGTTGCAGCTCATGCGTGAACAGCCACTTGCGCAACCAATCTGAGTCGAATATTACGATAGAATAATAACGAATTAAAAGCTGTAATTTGACCAAAATGCGGACTGAACTTTGCGTAAATTAAAAACTGTTGCGGAATAAAACGTGTG
>CAYGUF010000032.1:0-2427 GCA_964353125.1 uncultured Flavobacteriaceae bacterium | reverse complement strand
ACTTCAGCATTTCAACAGAACGCCCATTTTTAACCTCACTATATTCAAAATATACATCGCATTGCCCTTTGTTGTATAGGGCTTTAAGTTCTTTGTGAGCCACATCGACAACCTGTCTTTTTAAAGCATTATAACGCTCATATTTATCCTCAAGCATAAGCTGCGCTCTTAGATCCTTGATAGGCAAATTGAACCCCCCTGCAGCACGCCATTGGCAGCAATACTCATAAAAACGCTGCGACCACTTACTCTTTAAACTCATTGCGATCAGCGAACTGTATTCGGTAAAGCGAGATGTTAACTCAACAAAGAACGGAATTATTTGATGTGACACTTGAAATTCTATATCCCCTCCCCTGGTCCATTTCCCATAATTTATAAAACCAACCTCGAACCACTCGTGAAGCTCGTGGTCTTCTGGATATTCGTTTTGCCATTCAAAAGAACGCAAACGCATAGATTTTAAAGCCTTTTTAATCTTAGCAGTATTTGTCTCGTTTAAATCTTTTCGTAAAGCACCAGAGGTAGTTCTGATGATTAAATCATCAAATAAGGTTGTATTTCCCTTTTTGTTTACAACAAATTTGTTCCGGACATCTCGCAACAAAAAATACATAATGCGCTTTTCAAGCAAACTAAGCTCATAACGAGCTGTAGTAATTCGATTATCTTGAACTAAAACAGTTTCTTTCATACTTCAAAGGTATTAAAAAAAACTTTAGTTCCTTTAGAATAGTTCCAAACCGTATGCAAAAAGTTTGGTTTCGTATGCAAAAAGTTCCCTGAGATATGCAAAAAGTTCCCTAAAATCTTCTAAGACCCTATAAACACTGGTAGTTCAAAGCCTTAAAAAAGGTACTAAAACATACTAAAAACCTTAAGGTAATAATGGAGCAAAAAAAAGGTATTTTAAGGAAAATTTTTAAAGAAAAATTTTAGCAAGTTTGAGTAAGTTGTATTCGAGGTTGCCACCTCGAGCACCGCTTGTCAAAAAAAACAAAAAGTGGAAGAAATGGCAAAAGGTAAACCAGGGCCGAAATTCGGCTTTTTTTAGCCCTTTTGGTTCGCTCTGAGCGCCTTTCAAACTTTATGTATGTAAAACCCTGTAAAAACATAAAAACGCCTTAAATCGCTTTATTTTTAATATAATCTAAAAAAAGCAAATTTTGAGCAATAGTTAAATAATCTTTTAAATATAAAATAGCTTTGTCTAACAATTCATTGGTAGCTTTTGCATCTTGTATTACAGAGTATTTTAGAGGTATTTTTTTAAACACACCTATTTTTAAAAGTTCTTCTTGTTTATTTTTTGCTTCATAAATTAAGCCTGAATGCTTGTTTAGTTTTTCTTGTAGTGTCATTTTTCCCTAAAGTTTTGATTTATATGAGTTATAAATTTAAACAATTCAAAACTTTAGGGAAAAAACAGAATTAACGGTGTATCGAAGTGTGGTAAAAACAACTAGGGGAGGGGTGTGTGTTGATACAATTTCCGCTTTTAATATTTGATAAGCAAGTTAAGTCAAATGCTAGCATTTTACACAGATTTAGAAAAAATCTGTTCTTGCTTAAAACGGTGTTTTAAGAGTTGCGTTCCATAGTCACTTTAATAAAATACTTATTGTTTTAGGCAATGTTTTTTGCGTAAAAAAATAAAACAAAACAATATAAAAACAACTCTAAATAAGTCCTTTATCTCTACCCTCAATTAGATTTCTTTGACTTAAAACTTCTATTATTTTTTCAACTTGACGCTGATGTCTTTCAGATGCTTTTTTGTGATATTCTAATTCTTTTTTAAGAATTGGGTGCTCAATTAAGCGCTTTTGAAACTCCGCATATTCTTCAGTAGAAAACCCTTCAACAATATCATATTCAATATTTTTTTCCCTTAAGTTTTCATTAAGTACGACAGTTGTCGTACTTGTGTCATACTTCTTGTCGCGATTGTGTCGCACTTCTATTAGTTTTGCGAGGTCATAAGGAATAATTGTTTTGTTTTTTTCCTTTAAATACAAGGCTTTTATATACCTTTGGATTGTCCTGGTGCTGACGCAAAGTTTGTCGGACAATTCTGCTATTGTGTAGTTTTTATTTGTCATTGTCCTTCAAATAATCTTCATTAATTATATAGCGTAAGTAACGAGGTCTATCCTCTTTTGGCATCTTTTTGATAGTCGTATTCAAACGCTTATAACAATGTTTCATTTTATCTAAATCAAGCCTTAGAGCAGTCATTGTTTTACCAACGAACTCAAGATTCTTAGCGTTCTTTTTAGTGTCAAAAATAGTATGCAATTCAGTTCTAACATAGTAGTCTATATCGTCATTTGAAAGGTATTCAATACCTTTCCCTTTGCCTAAAATTTTAAACTTCAGCATTTCAACAGAACGCCCATTTTTAACCTCACTATATTCAAAATATAC
>CAYGUF010000031.1:0-2489 GCA_964353125.1 uncultured Flavobacteriaceae bacterium | reverse complement strand
TTATTTACTAATTTTATAGCTTTAACCATGCAACGAAAACATACCCAAAAACGTTAGCATACATACACACAAAATGCCGAAAATCGAACTTAAAACTAAAATAAAAGCTGATAGAAAAGTTGTGTTCGACCTTTCGAGAAGTATTGATTTACATAAAATTTCGACTGAACAAACGAATGAACAAGCCATAGCTGGAAAAACGAGCGGATTAATAGGAATGAACGAAAGTGTGACTTGGAGAGCTAAACATTTTGGAATTTATCAAAATCTGACTTCCAAAATAACGGAATTTGACAGTCCAAATTACTTTGCGGACGAAATGGTAAAAGGAGCATTTAAGGAATTTAAACACGAACATCACTTTGCGGAATCGAATGGCGGAACTTTGATGACTGACATTTTTGATTATAAATCACCTTTTGGAATTTTAGGAAAATTAGCTGACAAAATGTTCCTCGAAAAATATATGACTGAATTATTAACTGAACGAAATAGAATCGTGAAAGAATTTGCGGAATCTGAAAAGTGGAAAGAACTAATAACTGAATAAAGTACGTATGCTAACACCGTGTATAATTCATTGCTAGTTATAGCCTACTTACGAAAGTCCTCGCGGACTTTCTATCTGTGATTTATTTGCTAACTTTAGTGCTTAAACCACGCAACGAAATCATACACAAAACCGTTAGGCAACATATGACCAACCAATGAAAATTTTAAGTGAAAATTCAATTCTTAACACTTTACCAGCTGAAATACCCAAAAACGAATTTCTGATTTTTGATGCTGTGAGGTTTTCATTTGAAATAATGGAAAACAACTTTAAAATTTTAGAAAATCGATTGTTGGATTTAACGCTAAATAAAAAGAAGGAAGTTTCAATTACATTTCATTATGCTTGGTCAATTATCGATTATACTGACCGAATTAGAGAATTACTTCGTCAATTACCTTGGGAAAAACCAGATGAAATTGTTGGCAATTTTAAGCATCTTAAAGACTTTAGGAATACATTTCAACATTTAGGTAATCGAAAAGATAAAATTCTTAAGAAAAGAAGTCCAATATTCGGAGTTTTATCTTGGTTTTATAAAGATTTAGAAACTAACGAATTTACACCTCATACACTTGTTAGTGGAGTCCAAAGAGGAGTTGATATAAAATGGACTGTTCCTGAATTAAAAGACAGTACAAAACCTATAAACTGTATTTTGCTACGAACTCTTGCTGACGGAAAGCTAAATAGTGCGAATCTGAATACGATTATGGACGATTTGAGAAATTTAAGTTTAGAGTTAGAAAATAGAATTGAAGCACTTTGTGAAGAGAAAGGATTAAAAAAACTGAATTGGGAAAAACAAAAAGATATATTAATAAAATTTAATCACGGAAAGAAATAAATACGTTGCCTAACACCGTATATAATTTATTGCTAGTTCTAGCCTACTTACGAAAATCCTCGCGGATTTTCTATTCGGTTTTTATTTGCTAAATTACGTGCTAAACCACGCAACAAACCATATACAAACACGTTGGCATTCATTGGCGGAACGCACTCTAACTCTAAAAAATTAAATTAAAAATTAAAAAATATGAGCATTAAAATTAAAGACTTTGGAATTAACTTAAAAACTGTTAATTGTCCGAAATGTAATACTGAACAACCCAAAATTAGAAAACCAGAAGGTTGGAAAGAAATTTTATGGGGAGGAAATACTTGCGAAAACTGCGGTTGTAAAATGGATAAATATGGTAAAGAAAGGAAATAAAGTTTAGCGTTTAGTTTTGCGGAATTTAGAAAGTTGCGGAATTACTCTCTCAATCGGAATTGAAAAAGTTTACGGAATAAAACGCTGACTGAATTTACTCAAACGCTCTAAAAAACATAAAACATTTAGGTGAATGAAAATAAGTCGGAATGAAAAAACAACGAAATGCCAACACCGTATATAATTTATTGCTAGTTCTAGCCTACTTACGAAAATCCTCGCGGATTTTCTATTCGGTTTGTATTTGCTAAATTAGGTGCTTAAAACACGCAACAAACCATATACAACAACGTTACCAGTAATGCGTGAACAGCCACTTGCGCAACCAATCTTGACTGAATATTATGTTGAACTTTGAGGAGTTTGACCGCTGAATATTGACGAAAAAATGATTGACTAATTTTGCAGTTTAACTTTGGTTGTGGAAAAAACTTGACCGATTTAAAACGCCCGAATTAAAATCTAAACTTGAAAAGCAAAAACCTGAATAAATTATTTGCGGAACTTTACGAGCTGAACTGAATACAAATATGGCGGAATATAATACTATTTGGAATCTGAATATTAAGCTGGAAATATATCACTACTGGTAACACTGGGTATATTTCATTGCTAACTTAGTTTTTCCTTCGGAAAAACCTCCCATCGGGCTAATATTTGTTTTTTATTTACTAATTTTGTAGCTTTAACCACGCAACGAAAACATACCCAAATCCGTTG
>CAYGUF010000030.1:0-2573 GCA_964353125.1 uncultured Flavobacteriaceae bacterium | reverse complement strand
TAATTGCTTGTTCTCGCCTACTTTGGAAATTCCTGCGGAATTTACAACTTGGTGTTTACTTGCAAAGTTAAGTGCTAACCCACGCAACTACTCATAGCCGAGACCGTTGCAAATCATGTGCGAACATGAACTTTCCTGAAATAGGTTGACTAAAAATTAAACCATTAATTATAGTCACTTATGAAAACACAAAATGAACATTGGCGAAAAAAAAGCTATCAAAAAGTAACCTTAGAAACAAAGCTTTTAGTCGTTGACCAAATTCTAAACGGTCAAGTATCCACAAACTTTGCATCTAAAAAATATGACGTTCCAAGAACAACCATTACCTATTGGTTAAGAATTTACAGTACCTTAGTGCAACAAAACACAAGTATGAGTAAAGACAAGGAAATTAAAAGGCTTAAGGAAAAGATTGAAGAACTTGAGTTTCAAAAGGACTTCCAGCAAGATATCATTGCTGATATGGAACTCATTACAGGCGTCGATATGTCAAAAAAGTCCTTGCCCAAAACATTAGCAAAAGAGATAGAGCTAAAGAAGAAAAACCGTTTAAAAGAAAATGGTTCTATGGATGTTTTGGGATATCTAAACAAGCCTTCTACAAACGACTCAAAGCCCAACAAAAACAAGAAGTAGACCACCAAAAACTTAAGGCTATGGTTAAGGACTATCGTAAAAAAGTAGGCTCTAAAACTGGTGGTATTAAACTGCACACCGAGCTTAAACAAGACTTTATCAACGCTGATATTAAAATCGGTAGAGATAAGTTCTACCGATTCTTGAGGCTTAATAAACTATTAATACCTAAAACGAAAAACTACATTACAACCACAAACTCTAAGCATATGTACAAAAAATATAAAAACCTAGTAAAAGACCACGTTCCTAACCGACCAGAACAGCTTTGGGTAAGCGATATCACATATATTAAAACCCAATACGGTCATAATTACTTAGCACTGGTCACAGATGCTTATTCTAAGAAAATCATGGGCTATAAACTCGATAATCATATGAGAACATCTCTTTGTAAAGATGCGCTTGCTATGGCCATTAAAAACAGAAAATACCCTAATCAAAAACTCATACATCATTCAGACAGAGGATTCCAATACTGTAACCCTAAATACACAACATTTGCTGAAGACAATGGCATTACAATGAGTATGACTGAACAATACGACCCTTACGAAAACGCTGTGGCTGAACGTATTAACAGAACACTCAAATATGAATATGGGCTAAAACAAACTATTAAAAACACCGATTTAGCTCAAAAAATGACACAGCAAGCTGTGTATATCTATAACAATCTCAGAACGCATTTTAGCCTAGATTTAAGAAAACCAGCTGATGTACATTTGAATCCAAATATCAAATACAAATCCTATCGAAAAAATAATGTAAATTTACCTGAACTTAATATTTAAGAACAAAACTAGTTCAAAAGATTTTTTTGCCTTCTAAACGGCTAAAAAAAATCTTTTGAACGTGAAAATAGTAACCAAAAAAGGTCAACCTATTTCAGTATAATACAGTATCTGAATAGCTAATGGAAAATACCACAATTTGCAACACTGGGTATATTTCATTGCTAGCTTAGTTTTTCCTTCGGAAAAACCTCCCGTCGGGCTAATGTTTGGTTTTTATTTATTAATTTTATAGCTTTAACCACGCAACGAAAACATACCCAAAAACGTTGGCAAACATTAACACCAAATTATATCAACCCAATTTTAGGAAAAAACCGATTGAAGTTGTTATATATAAAAAACAAATAAATGAAATCAATTATTAGACTGAGCATTATCCTTTTATTATTAATTAGTTTTGGTTGTTCTGAAGATGACAATAACCCAAATGAAGAACCTGTATTAACAGTAACTGATGTTGATGGTAATATTTACAACACCATAACCATTGGGAATCAAACTTGGATGTTGGAGAATCTAAAGACAACAACCTTTGATGACGGAACACCAATTACAGAACACCTATTTGGTATGGATTGGGGAGATTTACCTAATCAAACTGCTCAATATCAATGGGCAGACACTAGCGACTTAAATAATGTAGTTGATGAAGAATTACCATTCGACTTTTATGGAGCAATGTATAATCATTGGGCAATAGAAAGCGGAAAATTAGCACCAGAAGGATGGCGAATTCCATCACAATCAGATTTTGAAGAATTAGAAAATTATTTATCAGAAAACGGATTTGAAAATCAAGAAGCGTCTGCTTTAAAATCTTCAACCGGTTGGCTTCCAAGTTCTGGAAACGGAATAAATGCTATTGGCTTCAATGGTTTGCCAAATGGCTATATCAATGCGTTAGGTGGTCCAACGCTTGGACAAGGAATCTGTACTTGGGCTACAACTAATGTAAACACAAACCTTCCTATAGGTTCTAGAACTAGAGTTCTTGTACAACTTTCTGACACAGAAGACATCTTTTATGGTGATAATTCTATCAGAATAGGTTCTGGAATACGTTGCATTAAAGAATAACGATTTGCCAACAAAGTACTGTGGTAAAAAACAAGTAAAACTACATTAAATTTTCACCAA
>CAYGUF010000029.1:0-2676 GCA_964353125.1 uncultured Flavobacteriaceae bacterium | reverse complement strand
CAGACCTTAGGTATTTTAGGTACACAAATTGCTACGGATTATGTAGTAAGTTACCATTTAAGTTTTGCTGCTGCCGATGCGGGTACAGGAGCGTTACCAACAACGAGTTTATACACCAATACCGTAAATCCACAGCCCATATATGTGCGTGTAGAGTCAGTAGGAGGAGACGGTTGTTATACCGCCTCAACCAATCCCGTATTTAGTTTAGTAGTATTAAGCTCAGACGCCCCAAGTTTTACGATGACACCAACCTGCAATGGGGGTACAGCCCTAATAACAGGCACACAAGGAGGCGTGTTTACTTTAGATCCAGACCCAATGGACGGCACCGTTATAGATGCAGTGTCAGGTTTAGTTACCGGAGGGCAATCAGGCGCCACCTACACGGTAGTTTACACTACCAATGGTACCTGTGCAGCAAGTAGTTCACAACCCCTTACAGTACTCACTACCGATGATCCAAGTTTTACCATGACGCCCACCTGCGATGGTGGTATAGCAGCCGTATCTGGTACAACAGGTGGTATATTTAGCTTCAATCCAGACCCAATGGATGGTGCTGTAATAGACGCATCCACAGGAATTGTAACGAGCGCAGTACCAGGATCAAGTTATACGGTATCCTATCAAACCACGGGAGTATGTCCAGCGCAAAGCAGTCAAAACTTCACGGTATTAAGTTTAGACGATTCCAGTTTCAATTTAACAGCAAGTTGTGAAGGAGGTACGGCCAATATTATAGGATTAGCCGGAGGTACCTTCAGTTTCAATCCAGATCCACTAGACGGCTCTGTATTAGACACCGCCACGGGTACTATTACCAATGGCCAATCTGGTGCAACCTATACCTTAGACTACACCACAAATGGCAGTTGCCCCACCACGAGCACAGAGAGTGTAACCGTAACCACTTCAGACGACGCAAGTTTTACATTATCCCCAAGTTGCGATGGAGGTACAGCCGTAATATCAGGTACATTTGGAGGTATATTTACCTTAGATCCAGATCCAATGGACGGCACCGTTATAGATGCAGCAACAGGTTTAGTAACCGGAGGGCAATCTGGCGCCACCTACACGGTGGTATATACCACCAGTGGTGTATGTTCAGCAAGTAGTTCACAATCCCTTACAGTACTCACTACCGATGATCCAAGCTTTACCATGACGCCAACTTGCGATGGCGGTACAGTTAGTATTACAGGAACAACCGGAGGAACATTTACTTTCAATCCATTGCCAATGGATGGAGCAACACTAGATGCCACAACAGGAGCCGTAAGTAATGCTGTTCCAGGTGCAAGTTATACAGTAGTCTATACTACCAATGGTGTTTGTCCAGACCAAAGTCAAGTGGTATTTACGGTACACCCACAGCCCGAAGTTATAGCGGTAAGCCCATTACAAGTCTGTGATGATGATACCGATGGTTTTGCAGCGTTTACTTTAAGTGATAAAACAGCAGAAATTTTAAATGGTCAAACCGATGTTGCAGTGCGCTATTACGAACAAGCGCTAGAAGCCGATGCTGGTACACCAGAACTTACAGACGGTTATGTAAATACAACCCCCAATAGTCAAATTATCTATGTGCGTTTAGAAAACACCATTACAGGATGCTTTATTGTAAGGACCCTTACCTTAGACGTATTAGCGAATCCCATAGCCAATGCTCCAAGCCCATTAGCAGTTTGTGACGACGATACCGATGGTTTTACGTTATTTGATTTAAGTGTGAAAGATGCCGAAGTTATAGGAGGTCAATTAGGAATGAGTGTGAGTTATTATGCGGATATAAACGCTGCAGAAACAGGAAACAACCCATTGGCAAACAATTTCACCAACACTACAGTAAACGATCAAGAAATTTATGTACGCATAGAAAACATACAAACAGGCTGTTATGCAACCACAACGCTACAATTAGTAGTAGATATGTTGCCACAAACCACAGTAGTAAGCCCTTATGAGTTGTGTGATTATGACGCTACAGGAGATGAGATAGAAGTCTTTGATCTAAGCACTAAAGACACCGAGGTTAGCAATGGCCAATTAAATATAGCCGTAAGCTATTTTGAAAACCAAGCCGACGCTGCAACCAATACCAATGCCATTACCACACCCTATCCCAATACTAGTAATCCACAAACTGTAGTAGCGGTGCTTACCAATACGCTAACCGGTTGCCAATCAAGCACCACACTAGATTTGGTAGTGAATCCACTACCGGTATTAGTAGCGCCAACACCATTAGAGGTTTGTGATGATGGCACACCAGATGGTTTAGTACCAATAGATTTAAGTTTAAAAAACCTAGAGATAACAGGAAACAACCCAGACTATGCCGTAAGCTACTACCTCACGCAGTCCGATGCCGATGCCGAAGTAAATGCACTACCCATACCTTATACCAATGTTAGTAATCCACAAACAGTATTTGCCCGATTAGAAGTTATCGCAACGGGCTGTTACCTTACTACCCCTTTAATTTTGGATGTGCAGCAAGCCCCAGTAGCCAATACACCGCCACCACTTATTTTCTGTGATCCAGATAATGATGGGATTGGGTTATTTACGCTAACAGATGCCAACAATGCCATTACCGGAGGAGCATCGGGCCTTACAATCACCTACCACGAGACCCTCACCAATGCGCAGTCCGCTGTCAATGCT
>CAYGUF010000028.1:0-3632 GCA_964353125.1 uncultured Flavobacteriaceae bacterium | reverse complement strand
CTTACCGTTTCAAAGTAAAATTAGCTTTAAATTCTTTTTCAGTTTGGTCAATGGTGTATGTTATTTTAAACCAGTAATCGCTAGTAGGCATATTATTACCATTATAGGTTCCATCCCAGCCCTTACTATTAGGGCTAATTTGTTTTAATAATTTTCCAAAGCGGTCAAAGATATAAATTTGTGCATTAGCCAATTGATTTGCACCAGCAATATTCCAAGTATCATTAAACCCATCATTATTTGGTGTAAAATACCTTGGGTAATCAATCACCATTATGCGTTGTTCTGTAAATCCACAGCCATTTTTATCGCGTACTGTTACGCTACGCTCCCCTAAGCTCACCTCAAAAAAGGTGTTGCTATCTTGCCAAGGGCCGTTATCCAAACGGTATTCATAATTCCCATTGGCTGGTAATGCTGTAGCCGCGATCACATTAACCTGCGCAAATGGATCTGTCGTAATCTCTAAGGTTAAGTCAGGACGGGCTATCGCCGTAACCGTTGTGCTTACGGTTGTCTCACATCCGGTGTCTATATAGCTTGCTGTTACGGTGTAATCACCACCTTGCCCAGGCACTAAACTCGGCTGTGTCGCAGTTGGTAACACCACACCATCTAAGGTCCATACAAAAGTATATATACTTGCAGATAAGCCCGTATCTAATACAGGTGTATTTATAATTGCTGTACCATTGGTATTGGTACATAGGATATACTCCGCTTCTAAACTAAAGTTAGGTAAGGGATCTACCGTAAGCGTTACTTCTGCTATGGCAAAACATGTTGAACTATCGGCTTGGTTATCAAATACCCCATCATTATTTAAATCTACAGGATCTGCAATCCCATCACCATTGGTGTCTATAAATTGAATTGTACCATCACCATTGGTTGCTAATACATCTGAGAGTCCATCACCATCAATATCTACCAAATCAAAACTACCATCTGCGGGTATGCTGGTATCATAAGTGTCATCTGTACCATTTCCATCTAAGTCTAAGGCGGTGGTTACACTCGCCAGATCTAAAGCAATACCAATAACTTCTAAAGTATTATTATCCACGCGTGTGTAAATCGTTTGTGGATTTGTTATGTTTTCATAGCTGCTTGGCAGTGGATTACTACCGGCTTGCGCATCGGCTGCTGTGGCGTAATAACTTACCACATAATGCTCTGGGTCTTGCCCGTCTAAGACGTTGGCTTGAAGACTTTGTGGGTCTAAATTAGCACTAGTGCTTACAATACTTAAATCAAATGGGGCACTATCATTTGTGGTATCCCCATCGGTTTCGATGTTGTTATCACAAACATTAAGACTTAGCAAACCTGAATTTACCTGTGCTGCTTCATCAACTTCTATATTAAAACTTGGTGTGGCTATAGCACAACCGGTGTCAGTATTGGTAATACGCACAAAGATTTGTTGCGGATTGCTTGTATTGGTATAGGCCGTTGGTACGGCTATAGCTCCGCTACCCGCTTGGGCATCGGCTTGGGTTTCATAGTAGGCCACTTCAAAAACACTGGCATCTTGGCCATTAAGAAGTTCTGTTGTTTTGGTACTTAAATCAAAACTACCAAAACCATCACTGTTTAGCTCACAAAGGACGTAATCACTTATAGCAATGACCTCTGGTAGTGGGTTTACAATGATATCAAAATGGACTACGGTATAACAGCCTGTAAAATTATTGGTTACACGTACATAAATGGTGTCTTGGTTAGGACTACTGGTATTGCTATACGCTGTTGGGTCTGCTATGGCATTGGTTGCGGCATAGGCATCTAATTCCGTATTGTAATACGTCGGGGTGACTCCGCCTTCATTATTAAGAATTAAATTTTGCTGCGCTTCATCTCCCTCTAAACCTAACAGGTTAAACACTTCGATACCATCTCTTGAAACATCATCACAACGCTCTAAAGCGGGTAGTAAATTGCTTGCGGTTGGTGTTGGATTTGGTATCACGCGTAGGGTTAAGGTTGTAAAGCCTACACAGCCTGTAGTACTATCGGTAACCACAACATAGAGGGTTTGTGGGTTGGCTGGCAAGCCACCAACAGCGGTATTGGTATAAGCCGTTGGATTGGTTATAGCATTGGTTTGGGCTTGGGCATCGGCCTGTGTTTCATAATAGCTTACCGCCCAACTTATGACACCTCCAGTAATTTCTGCGTCTTTTTCCGTAAGGTCAAAAATGGTTAATCCATCATTATCTTGGTCTAAGTCATCGCATAGGGTGAGTTCTGTGGGTTGCATTGGTGTTGGTGGTATGGCAACTTCTAGTGCAAACTCTCCGGTACTAATACAGCCTGTGGTAGTGTTTACTAAACTCACATAAATGGGTTGTGGGTTAGCGGTATTGGTAAAGTTTCCTGGGGCGGCAATAGCATTTACACCTAATTGTGCATCGGCAAGACTTAAATGGTAACTTAAGCTATAGTCTAAGGGATCTTGACCGTTTAAAATCGCATTGGCTTTAGTGGTTAAATCAAATTGTGCAATGCCATCGGTATTGGTATCACAGATCACATACGGTGTGATTGTGGTAGGCACTACTGGGGATGGAATAACAATAAGCTCAAGGGTATTTAACGTGAGGTTGAAACAGCCGGTTTGGGTGTTTTCTGAGCGCACATAAATCATCTGATTATTGGCTACAATATTGGTGTATAGGCCTACAATAGGATTGGTGTTTGACAGCGCTTGTGCTTGGGTTTCATGGTAGCTAATAACCACATCCGATTCGCCATTGGTAATGGCTATTGTACGTATACTTAAATCAAAGTTGTCTACAAAACCATCATTATCTAAATCACAAATTACTATAGGTTCTGGTGTGCTTTGTGGTGATGGTAGTGGGTTAACGCGTAAGGTTAATGGTAGCGTTTGGTAACAGCCTGTAATAGCGTCTTGAGCGCGTACAAAAATGGTTTGTGGATTACTAATATTGGTGTATGGACTGCTAATGGCATTAGTACCAGCATCGGCATCGGCTTGGGTAAGGTAATGGCTTAGGGTAATAGCGATTTGGCCATTGAGGATCTCAGCATTTGCAGCTTCTAAGGTAAAGGCTTCTTGCTGATCATTTAGGGTGAGTGCATCACATAATTCTAGTTCTGAAGGTTGTACTAATACCGGTAATGGGTTCACGATAAGGGTGAGCGCACTTAGGGTGTAACAGCCTCCTGCGGTAGTACTATCATCAACACGTACCCATAGCGTTTGGGTGAATGGGGTGGTGTTGGTATAGGCATTGGGTGTGCTAATGGCATTATTTGCAGCATCGGCATTGGCTTGGGTTTCATAATAGCTTACCACATACTGCATTGGATCTTGGCCGTCTAAAAGGGTACTGTTTATTGTGGTTAAATCAAATTGTGCGATACCATCTGCGGTAATATCATCACAAACTTCTAATGGTAATACCGCTGCAAGTTGTGGGGTGTCTTCTACAATTAACAAGAGTTCTACAATGGTCTCACAGGCCGTGGCTATCGTTGCACTCTCTACACGGGCATACAGCAATTGCTGATCCTCTACAATGTTGGAATACAATACACTGGTGTCTATAGCATTGACAGCGGACTGCGCATTGGTGAGGGTCTCGTGGTAGGTGATTGTAAGG
>CAYGUF010000027.1:0-4286 GCA_964353125.1 uncultured Flavobacteriaceae bacterium | reverse complement strand
TATTCGGTTCAGATTGGACGCGCAAGTGGCTGTTCACGCATGAGCTGCAACGTTTGTGTATATGAAAAGTAGCAGGTTTATACCTGCTATATTTCATTTTATAAACAAAAATAGCAGCAAAAAACTATACTTTGAGTTAAGCCATTAACTGCTATTTTTTATATACTCTGTTAGCAAACGTTATTTTTATTCTTTTATAAACCTAATTGTATTTACTTCTTCAAGTTTTAAGAAATATGTACCTTGAGAAAAATCTTCAACATTTATGCTACTATTCTCTGATACTAATCCTTTTTTTATTTTTTTTCCAACAGCGTCATATATTGCATATTTTACTGTTTTGCTTAAACCAGTAACTTGAATAAAATTAGATGAAGGATTTGGGAAGAGTTTAATTGAGTTTTTAAATGCAAATTCTTCACTTGATAAGGTTGTTCCTGAAGCAAAAGCAATTTCAGCAAATCCAGTATTAGTCCCACCATGATTACTGGTTACTGTCATCCTAATGTGAGATGCATTAACAGCAGTAAAACTAAATGTTTCTGGTGGTGCTGGTTCTACAGTAATTTGAGAAAAACTAGTTGGTGCTCCAGGAATTAATGTATAGTTTACCCCATCAGTTGAGGAAAAGAAGGAAACGCCATTTATTCCTACGTTTGAGTCTGGACCACCAGCGTTTTGATTCCAAAAAGCAATACCGTTAATATCAAAAGTACCACCTAAATTAAAATCAATATCTCCAGTTATTTCGACCGCAACAAAAGAATTGGTTGGTAATGTTCCTGCATGATCAGAAGTGACACTTGGAAAAGTGTTTAATCCAGCACCGTTAAAGCTCGTGTTGATATCTGTTCCAAAATCGGCTGTAAAAGTAGTTGTTGCGGATGTAGGGTTTATAACTTGTCCGTATGTCAAGCTACAAATTAAAAATGTTAATAGTGTGTAAGTTTGTTTCATTTGTCTAATAATTTAATAGTTATTTTTGGTTTTAATGTTTGCTAACGTTTTTGGGTATGTTTTCGTTGCGTGTTTAAAGGTATAAAATTAGCAAATAAAAACCAAACATTGGACTGATGGGAGGTTTTTCCGAAGGAAAAACTAAGTTAGCAATGAAATATACCCAGTGTTGCAGCTTGTGATATTTTCCATTAACTATTCAGAGACCAACGAATTCAGATTCCGCAAACTTGAGAAAAGTCCGCCAAGTTTAGTCAATTCAGCTTTTTATTCCACAAGAAACTCATTCGGGTTTTAGATTTTCACGCACAGATTTTAAATCAGGCGTTTTATTTCGCACGTTTTATTCCGTCACAGTTTTTAATTCGCGCAAAGTTCAGTCCGCATTTTGGTCAAATTACAGCTTTTAATTCGTTAATATTCTGTCGTAATATTCGGCTCAGATTGGTTGCGCAAGTGGCTGTTCGCCCATGATTTGCAACGGTTTTGTATAAGATTAGTTGCGTGGTTTAAGCACTAAAGTTAGCAAATAAATCACAGATGGAAAGTCCGCGAGGACTTTCGTAAATAGGCTAGAACTAGCAATTAATTTTATACGGTGTTACCCACAGTTATTTATTCTTTTTAGCTGGTCTTGAACTCGCTCCGGCTTTAATTTTCTCTTCAAGGACAAGAATTACAGTTTTTTTCAAATCCTCATAATTAAAGTCCTCTTCAAATCCATATCTAAAAGTCGAATGAGTTCCGTTTTTGTCCATTCCAAGTACATATTTTGGTCCACCTAACTCGACCGAAATAGGCGAGTTCTCTGTTTGAACTGTAAATTCAGTTTTCCCACTTTCGTTATTTGTTATATGAAAAATGTGTTTGTAATAAAGTTTTCCCTCTTTCTCGGCAAACCTTTCAAACGCAAAAACGTACTTATCTTTCCATTCAAACTGGTCAAAGCAAAATTGGTCTTTCATATTGTCTTTGAGTATCCCTTGATTATATGCTTCGTATAATTTTTCTACGAGAGGTTTGGCCTTTTCATATTCTTTTTGTCCATAATAAACCTGCACTAACTTTGAAATTGAATGATAATCGTTTGGTGCTAATTCAATTAATTCTTTATATGCAATTTCGGATTTGTCATAATCCTTATTTAGAAACTCGTAAAGTCCGATATTGTACAATGCGTTTATATAGGAATCAGATTCTTTTGAGATAGTCTCTTTTGACTTGTAAAAGGCTTCTAAAGCTTTTTCAGGTTGATTTAGTTCCGCATAGATTTGTGGAATCATAGTAAAAGGCCTGTCGATTGGCTCATTTTTTTCTGTCGCTGATACATAAGCAGAAAGTGCCTTATCATATTTATCTTGACTTACATAAGAGTCGCCTAATCCGCTAAAATAATTTGAGTTGCTCGAATCAAGTTCGATTGCTTTATTGAAAGATTCAATTGCTTTGTCGAATTGTCCCATATAATTTAAAGTCATTCCTTTAATAAAATATGCGTCTGGGTCAGTCTTATCTTTTTTGATAGACAAATCCATAATTTTTAGCACGTTATTGTCGTCAGCTTTCATATAGTAAGCCATTCCAACATAATAAATTGCTTTAGCTGGATATTCACTTACCTTTTCAGAATGCTCGGAAATAATCAAATCATATTTTTCTTCTCCGTAAGCTTTTTCTAATTCAGTCGTAATCTGTTCTTGAGCATAATTACTTAAGCTTAAAAGACAAATTATTAATGTTAGCAGGATTTTTTTCATAATTGTGGGTAACGGTCTTGTATATGAAAAGTAGCGGATTTTAAGCACTAATTTTTCAGTTTAAAGCAGACCTTTATTTTATTAATTATCTATCGTTTAAGCACTAAAACCGCTATTTTTTATATACGTTGTTAGCAAACGTTATTTTTTTTTAGTCTTTCAAAAATCTCAATGTGTTTCCATTCTCAAATTTTAAGAAATATAGTCCATTTGTAAAACTTCTAATGTCTATTTGTTCATTTTTAGAAACAATTCCATTTTTAATTTCAGCACCTAAAACATTAAAAACTTTGTAATTTGTGTGTTCGTCTAATCCTGAAATTTGAATAAAATTACTTGATGGATTTGGGTGTATTTTAAATTTATTTATAGTTAATTCAACATCATCTGTAGATAGTGTACTTAAACTTGCAATTGTTACATCATCTATTATTGAAAAATAGTAACCACCATTAAAAATAAATTTTATACGGCATTGTGTTAGGTTTATTACGCCATTTGTTGCATCATTTGGTAAAGTGGCAACTATAAATTCCGGCGTTAAATCTGTAGTGAATTGTTTATAATCAATTTCTGTACCCCAAGTGAGCCCATCGTCAGTTGATAGTGAGATTGACATTATAGAACCATTAAAATCCCTTAAATGGCTAAAAAATTTCACAGCTAAAGGAATATCAGTTGCACCAGTTAAATCTATTCTTGGTGATATAAGTTCACCTCTATGACCAGAAGGCGATGTGCCAAAACCAAAATTTCCCGCTGTGCCAGCATTGTCAAGAAAATCAGAATCAAAAATAGCGACTCCATTAGATTGAGAAGGCGAATTTACGGGTGTAGTTCCTCCCCAATATGCACCTTGTGAATATCCAGTTAGATTTCTTGTCCAGAAGGCTGCCCCAGGTGTAACTGTACCGCTATTATCGTTTATCGAAAGTGCTGTCCAACTGCTAATAGAATAATTACTAGCTGTTCCGCTTTCAATGAAAGCATTTTGAAATTCGGCATTAGCTACATCAATAGAAGCATCAACTCCCCAAAAATTTTGTGCGTTTAATGTTGAAATTGATAAAAATAATAAAGTTAGGATTGTAGTGTAAATTTGTTTCATTTTGTAAAATAATTTTAATTGTTAATATTTGGTTTTAATGTTTGCTAACGGATTTGGGTATGTTTTCGTTGCGTGGTTAAAGCTATAAAATTAATAAATAAAAACCAAACATTAGCCCGACGGGAGGTTTTTCCGAAGGAAAAACTAAGCTAGCAATGAAATATACCCGGTGTTGCCAGTAGTGTTATATTTCCTGCTCAATATTCAGGTTCCAAATAGTATTATATTCCGCCATATTTGTATTCAGTTTAGTTTATAAAATTCCGTAAGCAGCTCATTCGGGATTTAGATTTTCACGTTCTACTTTTCACGTTCAGAGTTTAAATTGGTCAAGTTTATTTTCCGAAATCAAAGTCAATCCGCTTTTTTCAACAATATTCAGCGGTCAAACTTCTCAAAATTCAGCATAATATTCAGTTCAGAGTGGTTGCGTAAGTGGCTGTTCGCGCATTACTGGCAACGGT
>CAYGUF010000026.1:0-4602 GCA_964353125.1 uncultured Flavobacteriaceae bacterium | reverse complement strand
TCAGCTCATATTGGTTGCGCAAGTGGCTGTTCGCGCATTACTGGCAACGTTTTTGTGTATGATTAGTGGCGTGTTTAAGGACTAAATTTAGCAAATAAAAACCAAATAGAAAATCCGCGAGGATTTTCGTAAGTTGGCGAGAACTAGCCATTAATTATACACGGTGTTGCCAACAGTTTTTATTCCACTTTTATTATTTCAATCGTTTGTTTTTTTTCCGGTGGATTTTTAATTCGGACATTTATTATTTTATATTTCCATTCATTATTGATTTTATCAGCCTTAATATCCATTCTTGCTTTTCCTTTTGTTCCTTTTAATCGAATTGAGGAATTCACGGTTTGATTATTATTTGTGAAATGAACTTCTCCCTCTAAAATTGCAAGTTTATCAATTGGTTCAATTTCGCCAAGTATGTCAATAACTTTTTGGTCAGATTTAGCTTTTTGCAAAGCATTTTCATAAAGTTCAGTATCCGAATATGCTTGAGCCAAATCAGCTCCAATTCCACCCATTCCAGAAGAAATAAAAACAGATATGATAAGCAATAATATTCCGCTTAAAGGAACGAACCATTTCCAGTTCCTTTGCCACCAGCTTTTTTGTTCAATCAGTTCGTTGTTCATTCGGTATTATTAGATTTTCTGTATTAAACATTTCTATTTTAAGCCTAAATTTCAGTTGTTTTCACGATTTTCTCAAATTGTTGGCAACGGTTTTGTGTATGATTAGTGGCGTGGTTAAGCACCAAATTTAGCAAATAAAAACCGAATAGAAAATCCGCGAGGATTTTCGTAAATAGGCGAGAACTAGCCATTAATTATACACGTTGTTGGCAGTAGGTTTTTTTTCAATCCGCTCAAGTATTTCATATCCTAAATTTCCTTTTTGCATAAACAAAAGTATCGTGTCATTCTTTTGTAAGTCATTCCAGAGTTCAGATTCAACTTTAAACTTCTCGTTGTAAATTCCAACATTTGTAAAAATCCAATATTGAGAATCGATTTTGTCTTTTTCGTCAATTTCAGATTCTTTTTTCCAAACAATAGATTCAATTGGGTTTAATTGCTTTTCGGCTTTGTATCTGTTAATTAAGGTCACGCAAGAAATAAGTAATAACGGAAACACTATTAGCGATGCAAAAAGTCCAGTAAAACTAAATTTTCGATTTTCTTTTGGCTTAAACCTATATCTTAAAATGACAATAAAAACGGCAAGTATTAAACCATATATTCCAAATTCTTTAAAAATTTCAGAGTTATTTATTGTATTTCCTAAATGTTTAAATTCGTTAGCAACGAAGCCAATAAAAGAACCTAATAATATTGGCGCAACAACTGTTCCTTTAATCAGTTTTTTTAGGTCAGATTTTTTTCCATTCAGAACATCAATTAACCTGATTATATTCAGGATAATAAAGAAAAAACCAACAAATGCAAAAATTCCAAGAAATGACTTTTTGTCGATGAAAAGAATTAATAATATAATTCCGAATATTACTCCTGCTGTAATTTGAAAATATTCGTTTTTAAGTATTTTATTCAATTCGGTTTTGGTTTTAAATGCAATTTTTAAAAAAATCAAATTTTAAAGTTAAACTCGATTTTTGTTGGTTTGGTCAACTTACTGCCAACGGTCTTGTATAAGATTAGTTGCGTGTTTTAAGCACTAAAGTTAGCAAATAAATCACAGATAGAAAGTCCGCGAGGACTTTCGTAAACTGGCTAAAACCAGCAATTAATTTTATACGGTGTTGGGCATAGGTTTTATAGTTTAATTAGCTTTCTATTTGTTTCTGTTCGTTCTGTTTTAATTTTAATGAAATAGACACCAGACGATAAATTACTTATATCATATTTTTCAGAGATTGAAAATTGTTTCAGTTTTTTGCCAGAAATATTATATAATTCTATTGTTTTGATGTTTGAGTTATTTAGGTTTTCAATTTTGAAATAGTCTGCTGTAGGATTTGGATAAACCTTTACATTAGATAAATTGAAATCATTAATATTTAAGTTATCTTGAATGAACGTTGTTTCATTATTCGTAATTATTGGCGCATTGTAATCAAAATAAATATTTGCTTTATTGCTAAAACTATCCCCAATGTTTAAAGTTGGTAAAGTTTTTATTTTAAATAGAATATAACCATCGTTGTTAGCATCATCAAAAGGTAATTGAATGTTTTCAAAAATAAACTCTACTTCATTTCCATTTCGAATTCTTGTATAGAAATCGTGACTTGAGTTTAATGGAACTAAAGAAAGTAAATTATATTTAGTTGTGTCGATAATATCTTTTACAACTACGTTTACTGCGTTTGCACTTCCTGTATTTTCAAATCTCACTAAATAATGAACGTATTTTCCGATTTGGTCAGGTGTAACTGTTTCGCCTTCTAAACAGATTTTATCATTTGGGTCATAAGAATTAACGACTTCTTGGTTTAGGCTTATTGTATTATCATCAGGTGTTTCATCAGATGTGATTGGATTAATTGTAGCAGAATAATTAAGGAAATCACCACTATTTAATGGAAAGTTGCCATCAGCTGGTGTATTTAATGACATAGCGAAGCTTATTTCTCTTGTTTCAAAAGGTTGTAAGTTTGTATAATTCCATATTAAATTACCTGTTGATTGAGAATCTACTATTGGATTTGAAGTCAATAAATCCATATAATCATCATCAAATGTAAAATCAATGTTTCCAGATAATGTTGTGTTGCCTTTATTCTTATAAATAAGCTTATAGTTAGTATCAAATCCAGGTCGTGCAACTTCAAGTGGCATAATAGTAACTTCTAAATCGTTATGAACACCATTTGGTGTAACACAGAAATCTTGAGTATATGGGCTTGAGTCAGTCGGGAAATTAACATTGAATGTTGGTGGTGAAATTGAAAAATAGGTTGGATTTTCTAATTGAGGTGAAATTGTGTAATTGCCAGATTGAATAGGCATAATATATTCACCTAATTCATAACTAAAAAAAGCGCCACTGGTTGTCCCATCTGAAATTTGAATATTTAGATTTGGAAAGTTAATATCATTTAGGCCACACCCATTATTGTCTAAATCGAAATCAATATTTCCACTTATCGTAAAATAGTCACCTCCAGGTGTAAATGTACAATATTCTGTTACAATCGCATTGCTACCAATTTCAACATACCACGCTAAAGGTGATTCAAGACTATCTAAACAAACAAATTGAAGACTAGGCAAATTATAAAATGAAATTATAGCATTACCATTTGAATGTATATAGTTCCTTCCATTTTTAAGATTTATATATTGCAAATTTGGGTTATTATTAATGGTTATTTGAGATACATAATCAAAATTTTCTAGATTACTAAGATCCAGTTCATTAAATAAGTTGTTGGTGCAGTTCAAATTCACAATATTGTTAGCATTAAATATAATTGTCGACAGTTGATTAAAAGAAACATCTAGATAATTTAAGTTTGGATTATTAATTTCTAAAGAGGTCAAATCATTATTGACGAGAGAAAGGCCAAATATATTTTGAAAATTATTTAGGTCTATTAATGTTAATATATTATTATCTAACGTTAAATCTTCTAATGTTGATTGAGTGTTTGAAGTGAAAGTTGATATTTGATTATCATCCGCTACTATTGTGTTAATATTTTGATTATTACTAATATCTAGGCTAGATAGTTGATTATCTCGAATGTCAAAAAAATTTAGGTTAATCAAATCACTTAAATCAATACTTGTTAATAAATTATTATGAGCTACAAAATAGTGCAAACTAGTTGTGTTAACTAAATTAATATTACTGATTTGATTATCTGGTATTAATAAAATTTCAAGGTTTGAATGATTTGTCAAATTTAAACTTGTTAATTGACAACCTGAGGCATTAAGTTCTTCTAAATTTGAAAATTCCTCAATTCCAGTTAAATCTGAAATATTCAGATTTGAGATATTAATTTCTGTTGTGGCTAAAGCTTCTGAAACTTGTATTTCACTATCATTATTAGTGTCAATACCTTCGGAAATTAAGGCACTTTTAAAATTAGCATCTGGAATATTAACTATTTGTGCTTGAGCTATTAATGAAGATATCAAAAAGGTTATAAAGTAAATTTGTTTCATTGCTTAGGTTTTTTTTATTCTAGTTTTTTCGTCAAACTTATGCCCAACGGATTTGGGTATGTTTTCGTTGCATGGTTAAAGCTATAAAATTAGCAAATAAAAACCAAACATTAGCCCGATGGGAGGTTTTTCCGAAGGAAAAACTAAGTTAGCAATGAAATATACCCAGTGTTGCAGCTTGTGATATTTTCCATTAACTATTCAGAGACCAACGAATTCAGATTCCGCAAACTTGAGAAAAGTCCGCCAAGTTTAGTCAATTCAGCTTTTTATTCCGCAAGTAGCTCATTCAGGTTTTAGATTTTTACGCACAGATTTTAATTCAGGCGTTTTATTCCGCAACAGTTTTTAATTCACGCAAAGTTCAGGACGCAATTTTGGGTAAATTTCAGGTTTTAATTCGTTAATTTTCAGCCGTTATATTCGGTTCAGATTGGACGCGCAAGTGGCTGTTCACGCATGAGCTGCAACGTTT
>CAYGUF010000025.1:4659-9277 GCA_964353125.1 uncultured Flavobacteriaceae bacterium | reverse complement strand
TGATTTATGTTTAAATTTATAAAATGTAAACTTAAGCCGTATATAATTTATTGCTAGTTCTAGCCTACTTACGAAAATCCTCGCGGATTTTCTATTCGTTTTTTATTTGCTAAATTAGGTGCTTAAACACGCCACTAACCATGCACAATTCCGTTGTGGTTAATAACCCACGAACATCAAAGAAAAATGATTAACTTTAAACCAACGGTCTATGAAACAAAAAATTAAAAATTATCTCAAACTTGGAATCCTACTCTTTGGAGTTTCTCTAGTTATTACTGCATGCCAAAAGGATGAGCCTGTAGAAGCAAATAGGACAACATCCGAATCTTTTCCAAGAGGAAAGCTATATTCTCAAGCTTCACTTCCTCAAAATACAGTTGTTGCTTTTAATTCTTCTATTCAGTCATTAACAGGAAATTACAGTAGATCTATTTCAAATTCTATTATGCAAGAGGACTACCAAACCTCTTTTGGGACTATCCTTACCAATGAAGTCTTAGAGATAGAAAGTGAGAATGGAATCTTTAATTACACCTTTAGGGTGGTAATAGATGATAATGAACCCAAAACTTTTTACAATCTTATTTAAACCAAAGATAGTAATGGTTCATTTTATGAACCTTATCTCAAAAAGTATACTATGAGTAATGCTTTTTATATAGATTACAGTACTGGTATCAAAACCCTAGCTGACTTTGAAGGCACATATGTCAATTATACCATTTCTGACAATCTAGATATTGATTTACTTATTGGAGACCAAAGTAACAGAACATCTTCTCAAAATCAATGTTTTGACCCTGTTCCCATTGTGGATGATGATAATATAAATAATCCGAACGATGGTAATACAGGTAGTAATGGTGGCGGTGGAACATCAGGAACAGGAAATACAGGCGGTACAGGAACTGGAAATACAAGTGAAACAGGTGGTGAAGGCATTACTATATGTTGGTGGGAAACTATTGTGATTTGCGAAAATCATGAACCAGGTGGTGTTTGCGAAGACGGACCTGTAGAGGTTCAAGTTATGCATTGTGGCGACAGTTTTTCAACTCAGAGTCGTATTGTTAATAACGATACAATATTTGGCAGGTCTTCTACTAATGACTGTCCTAATGATAGTGGGAATATTGGAGTAATGGATGAGGAGCATATTGATAATTGCAATACCTTAAACAGGTTACTACAAGTCCCTTCTGTAAAAGACCAAATAGAAGACATCAAGCATCCAAATACTGTTAGCAATGACAACTTTACTCGAGAAAAAGGGTTTAAGGTAGCTACTAATTCTAGTGGTGCTTTAAGTGCCTCGCCTATTCAAACAGGTGCAGCCAACGGTTCTTTTAACTATGGACCTAATACTAACATTATTGTTGGTGTGCACTCGCATCACAAAGGACAGTTTCCTATGTTTACAGTAGATGACATCTTAAATCTGCATCGGTTTTATGAGAACACTATTAATTCTAGCGTTCCTATATCCACAAGTACAGCAGCACATGTCTTGGCAACCAATCAAGGTGTGTATGCGCTTAAAATAGAAGACCTAGCTAAATTTGCAGTCTATTTTGGAGCGTTTTTTGGTGATCCTAAAGAATTGAGCAAACAACAAAGAAAATTAGAGAAAGAATATAACAGATTTTTTAATCAAGTAACAGGTGAACAAGGCAATTCATCAGACCATAAATTAGCTTTTCTACGTTATGCAAAAAATATTGGCGTTAGCCTATATCAAGCAGATTCAGACTTAAACGAATGGACAAAATATGATATTTCAGATAATAATCTAGACCTTTTACCAAATCCATGTGAATAAAATCACTTAAAATTATATATTATGAAAAACAAAATCCTTTACATTATTATACTAACTGCTTTTTCTTGTAAAGCTCAAATAGTTCCATTAAACTCTTCAATTTTAGATAATCCAGAAGGTACTTATTTTAAAGATATAGAAAATGACCTCAATAAATTTGAAGGCACTTGGAAATGGGAAGATGGTAATGACTCTTTTGAAATGGTATTAGAAAAAAAAGAAGAAGTGCATGATGAAACCGATAATATCTATGAAGATATGGTAGTTGGAGAATATAAGTATATTGAGAATGGCGTTGAAATCATTAATACACTACCTAGACTTACAGACCCTTCAATAACAGATTGGGAATATTATATTTCAGGAGTAAGAATAATGCATAAAAATCACCCACCATTAAAATGTAATAGTTGTACTAACGAAGAAAGGCGAGTTCAACTCTATTTTCATGATCCAGGCACACCACATATATCAATGCAAATCATATTAAGGCATGTTATAGATAACGGTGAAGAAAAGTTAGAAGCTATGATTATGGGTGCTGGCAGTTATATTGAGAGTACAACACATCCAAACACCCCAAGAATACCATTTGGAGAATATTTTACCCTTACAAAACAATAGTTACAAACCACAACACGGTATATAAAAAATAGCAGTTAAGAGCTAAACTTAAAGTATAGTTCTTTTCTGCTATCTTTGCTTTAATCTTGAAATAATAGCATTTTAATCTGCTACTTTCCATATACCAACTCGTTGGCATTCATTAGTGACTCAGCAAAACTTGAAGAATGAAATTTAAAGATTTAATATCAAAAATTGAAAAATTCAGAGTAAATGAAAACACTGAAGAGTTTGAAATTAATATTTTCTTTGATGAAATTGGAGAAAAAATTCTTTTACTGAATTCATTAACTGAATCAAAAAAGAGAAGTTTAATTCGGAAACTTTTTGAATTTTTAAAAAATCACAATTCTGAAATGGAGGAAAATTTTTCATTTATCCATCTAATTGAAAGTATTGACAATTCAAACTATGAAGTTTATAATAACGAATTGTTTAAGTTTAATTCTGAAAACGGAACAATTACCTCAATACTTCTGCTGAATAGACACATCAATTCTCTAAATGGAAAGGAATTAGAAAATTGTACTGAATTAATGAAATCTATATCTGAAAATAGCAACTATTCTGAATTTATAAGGAATTACGCTTTGGATTTTTATAAATATCAATTGAAAAAATAACGAAATGCCAACACCGTACAAAATTAATTGCTTGCTTTTTGCTTACTTAGGAAAATCCTCGCGGATTTTCTTTGTCAGTAATTATTTATTAACTTTATTGCTTAACCAACGCAACTAACTTTGTACAAACACGTTAGCACAAATAAAAACTAAAACTAAGATGACTAAAATTAAAAAATTAAAAATTGAGTATCTATTCTTACTAATATTTATATTAATGACTTCTTGTGGAGCATTAGTAAAGGGAGTAGCAAATGGTAAGTTAACCGAAAAAAAGGGAGCTATTCCACCAGATTTTGGAAAAGACACAAATTCTGTAATGGTATTTATTACCTCTAATAGAAGTTACAATAAATATTTAAAAAAGAACGTTTCAAAAATTTATAAAGGAAAGTATATTTTTGTTTCACTTGATGAATTTGAGTCTAACGAAAAATATAATGACATAGACAAATATCGATTTGTGTTTGACTATAATAATCAAATGCCTGGCTATAATGTAGTAAGATCTGATGGTTCTATACGGGCACCACTTTATAATGTAAAAAAATTCTCAATAGAAGATAGAAAAGAAAAGAAAATCTATCGAAGTAAAATTACATCTAGTTATTGGAGTAAAATTCAAAAAGTATATCTCAAGAAACTGAATGAAAAATTAGAATCTGAGAAAACTAAATAAATGTAATAATTACTTGTGCTAACATTGTATAAATTCAATGGCTACAAAAGACTAACTTTTGTGGTCATTGCTTTTTACAAACTAAGACCTAAACCAAAAATAATAGCATATAAACACGCCACTGAAATTTATACGTAACCGTTGGGCATAAGTTTGAAAAAAAAATCCGCACTTAATTATTTAACAAAATGAAAAAAATATTATTACTTGTACTATTAACTTTTATGAAAATTACCTTTTCTCAAAATGAATTTATTACGACTTGGGAAGTTGCTGATGGAGATTTAATAATACAAATTCCTTTTTCAGCTAATACGGGTGATGTTTTTAACTACACAATAGATTTTGGAGATGGCTCAGTCCAAAATAACGTAGTTGGAACGATTAATCATACTTACTCCGTACCTGGAATATATACAGTAAGTATTTCAGGAGTTTTTCCGAAAATAAATTTTTTTAATTCTTCATTTAACAGTAGACTAAAAATTAAATCGATAGAACAATGGGGAAACATTCAATGGACCACAATGGAGTCTGCATTTTCTGGTTGCAGTAACTTAGTTGTTAATGCTACAGATAGCCCTGATTTATCAATGGTCACTAGTATGGAAGCTATGTTTTCTGGAGCTACTAATCTTAATCAATCTCTAAATAATTGGGATGTGTCAAGCGTGACTAATATTTCTTTTATGTTTAGAAATGCAATATCATTTAATCAACCTTTAGATAATTGGGATGTATCAAATGTTACTGATATGAGATATCTGTTTTATGGAGCTACTTCTTTTGACCAACCACTAAATAGTTGGAATGTTTCAAATGTAACATCAATGGAATGGATGTTTGGAGATGCTGTCGAATTTAATCAAC
>CAYGUF010000025.1:0-4559 GCA_964353125.1 uncultured Flavobacteriaceae bacterium | reverse complement strand
CAACCTTTAAATAATTGGGATGTATCAAATGCTAATAGCTTATCACAGATGTTTGATGGGGCTATTTCGTTCAACCAAGATATCGGTAATTGGAATACTTCCAATGCTAGTTCTATGAATTATATGTTTAACAATGCATATTCATTTAATCAAGATATATCAAATTGGAATTTTGACTCTTTAGATAGTTACATATTATCATTATATTATTTCCTTCGTTTTTCTGGTTTAAGTATTCAGAATTACGACGCTTTATTAAATAAATTTAATATTTCAGGTAACTCAGGATTTCAAATGCATGCTAATTTTTTAAAATACTGTGATCAAGATACAGTAGATAGCTTAACTAATAATTATAACTGGAATATTATTGGTCATTCTTTATCTAATGAGTGTAATTCTATATTTGGTACAGTTTATTACGATCAAGATTTAAATGGATGTGATTTAACAGATTATTACATCAACAATGTACTTATTAACGCGTCAAATAATGGAGTTAACTACTCTAAACTTATTCAAGAAAGTAATTATGAATTATCAGTAAGTAATACATCACTAAATGTTTCTTTATTAAATTTACCATCATATTTCACAACAACACCACAAATCGCAACCGTAGATTTTACAACAACATCAACAGAGCAAGTAGATTTCTGTTTAACTGCTAATCAAGTTGTAGAAGATTTAAATATTACTATTTTACCCTTAGACGATGCTAGGCCTGGTTTTGAATCTAACTACAAATTAGTTGTTCAAAACGTTGGTACAGAAACTTTAAATGCAGTAACAGCAAATATCGTGTTTGATAATACCAAGCAATCTTTTGTGTCTTCAAACCCAACACCATCAAGCACAACAGCAAATACTTTAGATTTTAGTATTGGCACCATACAACCATTTGGAAGTATAGATGTAGAGTTTGTTATCCAAACCTTAACACCTCCAACAGTAAATGCAGATGATGTATTAACGTTTACAGCTACAGTATTACCAGGTGCATCAGATTATACGCCAAATGATAATGTGTTTACTTTGGATCAAATAGTTGTTAATGCTTATGATCCTAACGATAAACGCGTGTTACAAGGTGATGAAATTACAATGTCACAAACAGGAGATTATTTAGATTATATTATAAGATTTCAAAACACAGGAAGTGCTAACGCTGCTTTTGTGAGAATAGTAGATGTTTTAGATCCGGAATTAGACTGGAATACGCTTAAAATTACAAATGCTAGTCACGCTTTTGATGTAAAAATTACAAATGGTAATGAAGTCGAGTTTTTATTTGACAATATTAATTTACCTTATGAAACAGCAGATGAACCAAACAGTCATGGTTACATAGCTTATAAAATAAAACCAAAATCAACAGTTCAAATAGGAGATATAATGAGTGGAAATGCAAGTATATATTTTGATTATAATTCGCCAATTATAACAAATACAGTATTTACCGAAGTAATAGAAACCTTAAGCATAGATGATTTTTCTTTTGATAATGGACTATCTATTTACCCAAATCCAACGAATGATTATTTTAAAGTAGAAAAATCAAGAAATGTTAATATAGAATCGATAAGAATATACAATATTTCAGGAAAATTAGTCAAAGAGTTTACCGAATCTGAAAGATATAATGTAAGTGATTTAAATTCTGGATTCTATATTTTAAGAATAAAAACAGATAAATCTCAAACAATAAAGAAATTTGTAAAATCATAAAAACCTATGCCCAACAAAGTATAAAATTAATTGCTTGGTACGAGCCTACTTACGAAAATCCTTGCGGATTTTATATTTGGTTTGTATTTACTAAATTCGTTGCTAAACCACGCAACTAATCTTATACAACAACGTTAGGCACAATTAAAAACCAAAGAATGATAATGAAACAAATTTTAATGATTTTATTTTCCACTTTACTTATATCGAGTGGAACAACCAAAAATACTTCGGATTCTAAAGATGACTACTTTAGAATTACAATTTCCCAAAACGGAAAAATAATTAAAGAAAGGAAAGGGATAATTAATCTTAAAAAAGAGCCCTTCAAAATAAATGTGGAATTAATAAAAACCAATCATATTTATGCTTCATCATCTTGGGGGAAATATTATTACGATTATCCTACTGACAAAAATATTTTTGAGTGTAATGATAAAAGTTTTTTTAAAGACTGTCGATTTGTAGCAATCAAAACTGGAAATGAGGATAAATTTAATGTCAACAAAGATATCTATGTTGGAGATGGAGATTATCAAAACGTATGGTTTTACAAAGAAGATAAAGAATGGCATAGATTTGACAAAGATGTAAAAGTTGAAAATGGAGTTACTTATGCAAGCGTTACTGTTGAAAATATTTATGATATGGATAAACGGGACGAAAGAAAATACTCTGAAAATGAATATAAGTATCCAATCGAAAAAATCGATTCTGACATCTATTTCGTTTTTGCAACTGAACATTATGAAAAGGGAATGGAACATCCGAAAGAATTACAGCGAAAAAGAATATTTGTAAAATTTAAATAACTGTGCCTAACAACGTGTAAAAATAATTGCTTGGTTCTTGCCTACTCGGAAAATCCTACGGATTTCCATCTGGTTCGGTCCATTTTTAGTAAGTTAGTTGCTTTATCACGCAACTATCCTTACACAAACCGTTGGCAGTAATTTGACACAGACTCAAACATCAACCACAACTTTAAATCAAAAATGAAATATCTTATTTTTTTAACAGTTATAATGTTTGCGCAAAAATCATTTTGTCAAGCAAGTTCGAATGCTGAATTTAATGTAAAAATATTCTTTGCAGATACAATTAACGTGGATGATGTGAATCCTCATTATTTATTGAAAAATGGCAATAGATTTAAAAAGATAAATTACACAAAAGATACTTCAGATAATTCCATAACGATTTTTGGAGAAAATGACTATGTTTTGTGGGTGTCTTTTCCAGCTTTAGTTTTCACTCTAAAAGAAAATATCATAACTGATACAAATAATGAAAAAACTACATTTTTTTATCTATACTCGAACGGACCTTTGTCATCATACACTGGAAAACAAAATCTTGAAATAAAGTTTTCTTATACAAATCCTATCATTATTGCGTCTCTTGAAATACATAATGAGAATGATGCCTTTAAAAAGATTAAAATAGAGAAGACAGATGTATTAACTGGAAATCAATTTTATATCGGAAACGAAATGATTAGAATATATGAATAAAACTAACCTAATTGTTTTAGTGGTTTTATCCCTAACTGCTAATTTATCAATAGCACAAAATGGCTATTTTTTATCAAAATCAATACGCCTTAATTTTAAAGAAATTAAGCAAAAAGATTCACTTGTCAGTTTTGAAATATACCAAAATGGAATTTATATAGACCAAAAATTCGGAAACGCAAAAAACAGTCAAAATTTCACATTTGACTCTTTATCAAATACTTATGTTTTAAATTACGGACTAAGTGGAATAGGTTCTGGTAGTGAAAAAAATTATATGAAATGTCCCGATTTATTCATTAAGCTATCATTTGTAAAAAATGTTAAAACTTATAATGATGAATTTGAAAAAATAATTTACCATAGATTAATTCCAATTATATTATTAGTTAGTCAAAAAACAGAAGAAAGAAACATAAGCGTTGTAAATATTGACTTAAACCCATTAGTAACAGATTTTATTAAAATTATATTAATTGAAAAAGAAAAAGAATATAAGTTAATAAATCAAAGTGATTTAGAAAAACCATTGGTAATATCTGAACTTATAAAAATATTTTGAAGTAAAAACTACTGCCAACAACGTGTATATTTAATTGCTTATCAAGTCTTTACTCGGAAAATGATATAGATTAACCTGTGGTACGTTTTCTTTTACTAAATTAGTGCTAAACCAACGCAACTAAACATACACGAACACGTTATAGCCAATTTTAACACAACACATTCAAATAAACAAAAATGAAAAAAGTAATTACGATTTTAGCTTTAATTCCAACGCTTTGCTTTGGGCAATGGAATCAATTGGGCGCAGATATTGACGGACAAGCTGCCAATGAGCAATCTGGTACTGCAATATGTCTGAATGCAGCTGGTACAATACTCATTAATAGTGCACCAAGAGCAATGGACGCAGGAATTATGAAAGGCAAAGCTAGAGTCTTTGAATGGAATGGAACATCTTGGCTTCAAAAAGGTTCGGATCTTGTTGGAACAAGTCAAGGGGATGTTTTTGGAGATGCAGTAAGTATAAGTTCAAATGGAAACATTATTGCTGTTGGAGCGCCAGGATTTAGTAATCCTTCCTCGCCTCCTGGATACACAAGAGTTTATGAATGGAATGGTTCTAATTACATTCAAAAGGGAACTGATATTATTGGAGAAGCCAATGGCAATTCCGCAGGCACAGCAGTTAGTTTAAGTGCTGATGGTAACACTATCGCTATTGGTGCTGGTCTAAATAGCAATGCAAATGGCAGCTTTGCAGGTCATTGTAGGGTATATACCTGGAATGGTTCATCTTGGGTACAAAAAGGT
>CAYGUF010000024.1:0-10339 GCA_964353125.1 uncultured Flavobacteriaceae bacterium | reverse complement strand
TATATTCGGTTCAGATTGGTTGCGCAAGTGGCTGTTCACGCATGAGCTGCAACGTCTCCGTATATGAAACGTAGCGTGTAAAAAGACACTATCGTTTCGGATTTAACACGAGCCGAATTTTTATTTTTTCTATTTATCTTTTAATTTCTAAATATACAAAAATAAAAATTTGGTGGACTTAATAAAGAAGCAAAAACCTCTTGGAAAGCCTGTAATAGCTATGTTTTATATACATTGTTGTGCATAGTGCTTTTCACGTTCAGCTTGGTTTTCCGATGTTTGTTATTTAGTTCCAAAGTGAGCGTTGGCAAGACATACTCTTTTACAGTTTTGGTGAAGCTTGGATGATGCGACTGTAAATGTGTATGGCTTTAAGCGTTGGCAATTTTACGTTAATTATTAAATCCATCGTCTTACTTTTTTTGCGTATTGTTTATATTCATTTCCGAATTCACGTTTTAAAAATTCTTCTTCCAAACGTATTTGTGTATTTATGCTTAAAGTAGATAATGAAATTATTAGTAATGTAAATGCATTAGGAATTACAAGGAATAACCCAATATTCGTAATCATTATTCCTAAAAATATAGGATTTCTTGAAATTGAAAATACTCCTTTTGTTACCAATTTGGTTTTGTTGTTTTCATCAATTCCGATTCTCCAAGAATTTGCCATTTGGCTTTGAGAAAACCAAACAAAAATCAGCGATACCAACAAAAGTACCCAACCAATTTTCTGTAAAGTTTGATTTTCCAAATACCAAAAAGGAAGTAAATATTGATACCATTCTTCTTTGAAAGCATAGATTCCTATAACAATTAGCTCAAGAACTGTGATAAATGTAAAAATCTTGCCATTATAATCGTGTGCATTATCTGTTTTTTCAAATGTGAATGGATTTATTCCAGTTTTTTTCCAAAGTAATACAGACCTTAAAACAAAGACCAATAAAAAATACAATATGAGATAAGCGAATAATAACATAATTTCTAATTTTATGTAAAAATGCTATAATAACCAATGCAATGGAAGTGCATTTATTGTCCGCTACATTTATCGCAAATGCCTTTTACAACCAAGTTTACGTTTTCTGAAACAAATCCATCAGGCACTTTTATTTGAGGAATTTTATGTTCTGTTAAACAAATGGTTTCGTTACAGTTATTACAATGAAAATGTAAATGCAAATCGGTTTCAATCTCACAATTACAACCTTTTTCACACAAAGCATATTTCGTAATTCCTGTGCCATCGTCTATTTGATGCACAATTTCTTTTTCTTCAAATGTTTTTATAGTTCTGTATAATGTTGTCCTATCTGCTTTCTCAAAAGCATTTTCTATATCACTTAATGTAACTGCAACTTGTTTTTCGGCAAGGAACTTATATATTAGTAAACGCATTGCAGTTACTCGAATATTTTTTGATTCTAAAAATTCTTCAATTGTTTTCATAATTAATCGTGGTCTTCGTTTCCAAATGGTTTAATAATAATTCCAACGCTAAAAATAAAACCATCAGTTGGCGCATAGATTTCGGGAAATTCTGGATTTTCGTGTGGTGGCAAAACTAAAGGTGAAAACCTACTTTGTCTTCTATCTGTGAAATTTTCAAAGTTCACAAATGCACTACCAAATTTAAAATTACGCATTAATAGTAAACCCATAGTTACAAAATCTGTCGTTTCTGTTCCGTTTGATAAAAACTGTTTTCCTGTATAAAATGTTTCGTAGCCAATTCTCCATTTATCAGATTCGTACATCAATACACTTCCTGCGTTATGTTTTGCGGTTAGTGGTTTTTGTGGATTTCCTGCCAAATAGTTCAATTTAGTGTCTATAAGTGCATAATTTAAAAACCATCTAAAATCTTTATAAGTAAACTTTATATTTGTTTCTGCGCCTTTGCTTAAAATTTCATCAGTTGCATTTTCAAATGCAAACAAACCGTTATTTGTACTATTCAATAACAATCCGTTGTTAATTGCTGTAACATAAAAAAGTTGATTAATAGAAAAACCAATGTTTTCAAATAAACGTGTTTGGTAATTGAAATCAAGATTTACACCATAGGAACGTTCTGCTTTTAATGAAGATTTATCAATGCCAAGTACATTTTCAAAGTTTATAAATTCAGCCTCTTCTGTAAAAATATCTGGAATTTTGTAACCTAAACCACCACCAATTCTGCTTGAAAATCCGCTATCATTTTTATAAAGCAATGAAATTTTTGGAAGTGGAAAAAAACCAAAATCAGTATTGTAATCTGCTCGCAATCCAGTTTCTAAAATCCAATTCTCGGAAAGGTCATAAATATTGTTAGCAAACATTCCGTAAGTGATGTCTTTTTGGTCACGTTGTAAAGTTGCATTATCATTTTCGTCAAAGTTTGAAGTATATAAATTTGCTCCAAAAATCCAATCTGCTCTTGATGTTTTTCTTTGATAAGTGATTTCCGTAAAAGTGTTGGTTTGTTTACCATCAAAATTGAAATCGGGAATCGTTAAATTTCTATCGAAAAAGGATAAACTATTTTTAATGTTTAAAGAACTAATAGAATCTATTTGAGTTTTGTAAACTGCTTGACTACTCAATCTTTTTGAAATGTTTTCCTCTGTGTATTGATGAATTCCATTTTCGCCACTTTCTATTTTAGTAATGTCTCCACCAATTCTATCGTCATAAGTTCCGTTTAGACCAAACCAAAACGTAGTTTTATCAGAAGGATAATAAAAGAATTTTGGATTAAATGAAATAGATTTAGTTTTTGGTAAATTACTAAAACCATCATCTTCTGGGTCATAAGCTTTTTGATAATGACCTGAACCGTAAAGCGAAATACCAAACTTTTCATTTCGTTTGCTGTAAAATACATTTGCAGTACTTCCTAAAGCTTGTGTTTGTGTAAGCATAATGTCTAAAGCAGGTTCTTCGTCAGGTGTTTTTGATACCATATTTATTAAGCCTGCAATTGCTCCACCACCATAAAGTGTAGATGAACTTCCTTTAATAATTTCAAATTGTTGCAAATCTAAAGGTGGAATTTGTAAAATACTCAAACCACTTGAAAAGCCTCCATAAAGTGGAAATCCATCTCTCAAAAGTTGTGTGTAACGACCATCAAGACCTTGAATTCTAATGTTTGTACTTCCACTACTTAAAGATGTTTGTTGCATTTGTATTCCTGTGCTTTCACGAAGCACCATTGAAATATTGGTTGGATTCATAATTGCTTTTTCTCCCAATTCCTCAACTCCAATAAATTCAATTCTTGTTGGAATTTTTTTTACGGTTCTTGTACTTCTTGAAGATTGTAATACAACTTCGTCCAATTCGTTTCCTCCACTTTTTAATTTGAAAATCAAGTCTGAATTACTTGGGATTTGAATAGTTGTTTTTAGAGTTTCAAAGCCTAAAAAAGAAACTATGATAATATGTTCGCCATTCGGAATTTCGTTAAAAGTTGCAATTCCGTCAAAATCGGTTACTGCTCCTTTTTCTAATTCCTCAAAATATACTGTTGCTCCAAATAACGGTTCGTTTTCGGATTCTGAAGTTACCTTTATTTGTATATCAGATGTTTGCGCTTTTATAGAAAAGCACGTTATAATTGTGAGCATTGCGCTCAATATGTATTTATTCATTGAAAATGTAAATATTAATTAACTTTAAAATTTTGACTTTTAGTCGATATTTTTAGCTAATTAATTGTGGCGGTTGCCAGATATTGGAATGAAAGTTAAATCTGTAGATTGATTGATAGACAGATAATATTTCTGTAGAGATTTGATTATTAACAACTAATTCAAAAGTTTGAATTGGTTCATATGTAATTGCGATTCCGCAACAATTACAAATACAAGTTATTGGACAAGTATCATCACTATCATTTTGATGATTGTGTTCAGCAGATATTTCTTCTTGATGTTGGTCTTCGGCATTATTTCCGTCAGAACAAGGTTTAATTGACAAACCAAGAATTAATAATGATAGTATGATAGTTATAAATTTCATTGGCACAAAGATAAATAAATTTCAATGCAATGGTGTTGCAAAGTTTTTTATTCCGATTGTCAAGAATGAATTTAGCGTTGGCAAAGAAACAGCTCTTTTGTTTTTTTAAGCGTTGGCTTTTCGCGTTGGCAAAAAAATAAATGTGCTGTTTGCGCGTTGGCTTTTTTAGTTCAAATGTTGATGTTTAGCACGATTTCCGCATTATGCACAACGTTTGGGCTATGAAACGTAGCGTGCAAAAAGGCACGGAACTTTCGGTCTGTACCCAAGCCGAATTTTTAAATTTTCTTTTTATCTTATTCTCTCAAAAAGCCAAATTTAAAAATTTGGCGACTTCATAAATATACCCGAACCTCTCGGAAAGCCTTTAATAGCTATGTTTTATAGCCGTTGTTGTAAGCCGTTTTTTCTTCGCAACGATTGCATTCTGCTTTTTAAGCCCATATGCGTTCTGCTCTGTTCAGCTATTCAATTCCATTTGCGGAACACTTTTATTGCCATCATCGCGACTTTTATAGAACTAAATGTTTAAATCTCCCGCTCGAAACGACCATTCCATATGTTTATCTATGTCATGTCTTAATAACATATTCAATTGTGCCGTATGATGTTGGGTATGTCTCAAATTATAAAGTAAAATTTCCAATATCGGATAGTCCATATCGCTCGGTTCATTTCCTTCCGTAAACCTTTCTTTTAGTTTTTTCTCCGTAAGGGAAAAAATCAATTCTTTACATTTTTGGCGATTCTTTTTTAGATAGTCAACGATTTCCAGTTTGCTATAAATTTTATCAGGTATTAGGTCATCAATTGCCTCTTTCGGTCTGTCTTTTGTTTCTTTTTGAGTAAAAGAAAGCAAAGGCAAAAAATCGTTTGGTGGAATTGTCAGATAATAGTCTAAAAATATTGTACTGTGAAAAGCAATGAAATAAAACCTTGGATTTTGCTCGAAATAATTTTCATGGCAATGCCCAATCACATTGATAAGCATATCAATACTTGCTCCGAATTGGTTCCATAATATTTCATTTGTTTCTCTGTCCATATTGTTTTTTTCAAAATGGCTTACAACGGTCTCGGCTATGAGTAGTTGCGTGGGTTAGCACTAAACTTTGCAAGTACACACCAAACTGAAAATCCGCGAGGATTTTCAGAAGTAGGCGAGAACAAGCAATTACTTATAGCCATTGTTGTAGGCAGTTTTTATTTATAATTCAGGTGAATACTTTTTAGCCATTTTGATTAAAAATTCCTTTAAAGAATCAAAATAAATTTTTCCTTTGTCAGTTTCCATTAGCAAATTCCAGCAATACTCAAAAACCTCATACTTATCGTTTAAGTCAGAATTATTAATTATTGCTTGAAAAAGATAATGAGGATTTTCGTTTTCTAAATAATATTCAATATTCACATTAGGGTGCTTCTCCAAATATACTCTTGTTAGAAATTTTTCAGGGCATTCATTTGAGAATAAAAAATGTAAATCATCTTCAGGCTTATATGTTACGTTACCCTTACTATCCTTAATTAGTTTCATATCTCCATCTAAAACACAAGCAAAACCTGACCGTACTTTTTTAGACGAAAATGTGTTTTTGTGCGAAATAAAATTAGAATATGTCTTATCGGCACTACCTGAAACAATTATATTTATTAGTTCATTGAAATTATTTAGTTTGAAAGTACTTTCTACACCCTTAATTCCTTTTCTAATTATTTTTTTTGCTTCATCATCTTCGCAATAAATATCGATTAATGGAAATGATTTGGCATCCATTTTTGAAAGTGCCGCACTAACACTTATATTATGAATAGCTTTATATTCATTACTAGGATTTTTTTCAATGAAAATTCTAGATTCCGATTCGACTGCATCTAGAATGGTGCTTGAATGAGTGGTGACGATAAATTGTTTGTTTTCATTTCTGCAAACATTCCGAATAACATCAATTAGACGTCTTTGTACTTTTGGGTGTAATCCCATCTCTATTTCATCGACAAGTATTAATGCGCCTTTTGGCGCTTCTACTATATCTATTATTATTCTTGTTAAAACCTCTTCTCCAGATGCAGCATTATAACTCGAATACTGATTCGAATTGTTATACTTAAAGACATCTTTATCAAGATGTTCAGCTAATTTTTTTATGACGAAGTTTTCTTCTAAAATATGTGAAAGATATTGTTCTATTTCTAACACCTTAGCGGCAGAAATTTCCTTTAAAGCAGCATTTCTTGATAGGCGATATATTTTGTCTCCATAAAATCTCGCTGGTACAATTCTATCTAAATCGATAAATACGACCTGACGCATTTTATATTGAGACTCTTTTTTACCAATTCCATTCCATTTTTTAGAGGATACCTTTCTTTGTCCACGTTTAGTCTGTACTTTTTTTCCTGTCTTGTATGTTATAAAATAAGTCCAATCTTCTTTTTGGATGTCGTGACTAGTGAACTTCATTAATGAACTCCAAGTATTACGTTCCAGCTTTCCATTTTTTGGATTTCTTTTTTTGAAATCAAAATGACTACAAGCAATAGCCATTAAAATTGTGGATTTACCAGACCTATTAGTACCGGAAATTACTGAAATAGGACTTTTAAATTTTATTGATAATTCAGGTATATGTCGAAAACTCTCAAACTTCAATTCTTTTAGAAATATGGGAAAAGTTTTTTCCTCTTCAATATTGATTTTACTAATAAAGTCAATGTCAGAATTAATGTTCATAGTTCGTTTTTAAATTGCCTACAACGGTCTAGTATAAGAATAGTAGCGGATTTATACACACTAACTTTTCGGTTAAACACAGACCTTATTTAAATTTACTCAATTTTGTTTTAGGGATTAAACCGCTATTATTTTTATACATTGTTGGCAACAGTATTTTCTGTTTTATTTAATTTTCAATGTTAAACGCATCCTTGAGTAAAATTTTTAGTAATTCCTCTGAACCATCTAGTTTTTTTGAATAATTATCAAAACGTTTTTTGATATCATCGGATTCTGTTACTTTAACTTCTATAATAAATTTCCCATAATCTTTAATTTCGTCTCCGATTACTGTAACAGGAATAGCAGAAAACCATTCACTCTTTTTAATATCTAGTTTATCACATTTCTTATTTTTAATATCATCAGGATTAATGCAGTATTCCTTTTCAAGCTCTAAATTTTTAAGATTAAAACTAAGAGATGTAATTTCTTTTGAATTAAAAGTAGGTATTTCATCTTTTGTAGTTACCCAAAAAGCCTTAATAACTACATTAACTAGCAAATCAACATTTGTGTCTTTTGCTTTTAGTTTTGATTTAGTACTATTTACTTTTGCATAAATTGGTTTGATTGCCATCATAGTTCCAGATTCAGTATCTGTGATAAATTCAAATTGTAATTTTGATGCAATCTTATCTTTTATGTTTTCCGATAGTTTTACTTCTCGAGTGATTGTAAAACCAGAATAAGAGAATTCGGCTGGCACACCTAAATCAGGTTTGTTTTTGTAAAAACGGTCATTGTTTTCACTTTTAGAATAACTTTGAGAATATTTTTTTTGTTCATTATCTAATAGTGATTTCACTCCTTTTAGGCCCAAATTAATTAATTCTGGCGCTGCTAGGGCTAAGGTGGTTCCACTCGCGATAAAATTGGGATTTGTATTGTCGCTAACTTTGTCGAGATTGAGTGTAATTTTTTCACCTTCTTTATAATAACTTTTTGGATTGCTAGCACATGATGTTAATAAAATTATTACTAATACCTTAACTATATTTTTTTTTAATTCCATGGTTCACTGATTTTATTATAATTATTAATTCTTTTTTTTAAATCATTATCGATTAATACGCTAAGATAGGTACCGTAAAAATGTGGTTGAGATAAAGCATCTATATATCCATTGTAAAAAGCAGTGGCTCTATCTGCATTTGTTCCATGATGATTTTTTTGCCCAAATAATAAATCACCAGAACTTAACATTTCATAAAAAAGTGCTTCACCAATTTTTTTAAACATTTTTATTTTTTTTGACCTAGATTGTCTAAGGTCTACGCTAAAATTATATTTTTTATCAATTCCATTAAAATCTATCAATTCATTGTAGTTATATTTATATGATGGATTATCTTTTTTTTGTCTATACTCTCCGAAAAGTTGTTCGTAAACTAACTGAGCATAAAATATACCAACAATATAATCTGCATTGAGTTCTATAATAAATTTTTTATCGTAGTTATCTTTATTATTTAAATTAATAAACACATCTTCCATTTTACTATGTTGAAGTGAATGTGCCATTTCATGTAGAAAAACAATTAAAAATTTGTAATCAATTTTTAAACTTATAAGTTCAGGTATTTTAATTGAATATTTTACAAAAGGGAAGGTGTCAATAAGAATTGCATTATCATAATATGCATTTAATTCTCTTTTGGATTTTAAGGCTTCTTTATAGTTTGTGCGAGTTTGTAAATCATTCATACCTAAAGCTATAAATCCCTTCGGTTTATAATCGGCAAAGAGAGAGTATGATTCTTCTAAACTATTTGCTTTTATTTTATTTAGTATCTTTTCAAGATCTTGATTCTGGTAAATATATTTTCCATTTATTCTATTGTCGTTCTTATCATTTATTAAAACAATAGGTTTGTGAGGTTCTCCAAAGGCTGAATCCCTTTTTTTTCTAAAATAATATTCGTGAGTAGCAAATAAATTATCTTGAATAATATAGAATTCCTCTGGAATACTATCTATATACTTAACATTAATTACTTTATCAGTTTCTATGTTCGCTTCATAATCAAGTCCAGCTAAAATCGAGACATCTGTTTTTTGTTTATTATTTGAGTCTTTACAACTCAAAATAAATAAACTTATAATTATTATTAACTCTAACCTTCTCATTTTTGGATATTGTTGCCAACGTTTTTGTATATGGTTTGTTGCGTGTTTAAGCACCTAATTTAGCAAATAAAAACCGAATAGAAAATCCGCGAGGATTTTCGCAAGTAAGCAATTTACCAGCAATAAATTATATATGGTGTTGGGCATAGTTTTTATTTCGTTTCGTACCAGTTTTTATATTCCAAATGTTCATTTAATTCCTTTTCATTCTTTTTAAACAGAATTTTTGAGAAATTCCGACTTTCTGCGATATTCTTTTCTTGAAAAAAATCAGTTATCATAAACTGAATGAATGGATTCTCAATATCTGACATTTTTAAAGTTGAATACCTTTTTCGGGATTTAGGATATTGTTTCCAAAATCGCTTATAATCGCTATAAATCCTTTCTGTTACTTTTAAAATTATTTCATTTAGTAATTCCAATGGGATTTGATTTTCAGCAATTCCAATATAATACTCTCTAATCTTTGAGTAAAATTCTTGTTTGGGTTCAATTCTATTTTCAGTTTTCCAGAATAGCATTTATGTTAATTGTAATTCTATATTTTCGTGTTCTTTTATTATTTCTATTATTCTGTCAAAATATTTCAATTCCGATTTGCTTTTTTCGCTTCTATGCCATTTTAAAATATATTTCTCGTTCACTTCGTGAACTCCAAATCCGCCAGACAAAACGTCATTAAAAGCATCTAAATTTCGACCAATTTTCCAATTTAAACCTGAAGTCATTTTTGATTCCACTTCTCGATAAAAACCTTTTTGATTTGAAAATTTGTTCCCATTTATCTCGATAATTCTCATTCGTTTTTAATTATGCCCAACGGTTAGTATATGAAAAGTAGGCGATTTCGAAGCACAAAACTTTCGGTTAAGCACAACTTTTGATACGAGCCAAAAGCTTTGAATTTTGCACTATTTCGCCTATTTTTTATATACATTGTTGTAGTGCGTTTTTTTATTTTTTTAGTTTGAATTGATTCATTTTAATTTCAAATACAAGTTCATTATTCCATTCTATTTGATTTCCTATTCTGTCGTAAAATTCTGCAAAAACTTTATCCTGATTGATTACTTCCAAGATTGCTCCGTTTTGTCCTGCTTTCAGAACAGAATTCAGATTTTCGGTCAACTCAATATTCTTATAGAGTAATTTTTTTTCGCGTGCTTTTTGCGTGTCAATTGGTTTGGGTTGAAATCCAAAAATCTTCACTTTAATCCACTCAACACCTTTTTTTAGAAGTCTATAAGTTCCAACAATGATTCCTTCGAATATTATCTCAACGAAAATTCGAGCTAAAATCTCTCCAATAATTTCAAATACAATCATATTTTTTACTTCGACTTCAAGTTTTTCTTAAATGCACTACAACGTTTTTGGGTATGTTTTCGTTGCGTGGTTAAAGGTATAAAATTAGCAA
>CAYGUF010000023.1:10864-11413 GCA_964353125.1 uncultured Flavobacteriaceae bacterium | reverse complement strand
GAATAGTTGCAATACCACCATTGCATGTTGGGCTTATTGTAAAGGTTGCGTCTTCAAAAGGTAATACTGTAACTGTTTCAAAACTTGAAGCAGAACATTGTCCTAAAGTTGTGTAAGTGACGCTATAATTTGTTTCTGAACTTCCGTTAGTTATCGTTCCAGTGTTACTATCTATAACAGCAGCGTCTGTAGGTGGAGTTGTAAAACTAAAAACACCTCCCACTGTCCCTGTAATTATTGCTGTGGCGCCATCACAAGTAGGGCTTAATATAAAAGTAGGATCATCTGTTGTTACTATTGCTATAACAGCAACTCGATTAGTTGATGTGCACCCAGTGTTACTAATTATAGCTTCAGCAAAATAAGTCCCAGGTGAATTTGCAATAAATGTTAAACTGCTAGTTTGTAATAATGTTCCACTATTTGCGGCATCATACCAATTAACGGTAACACCTAAAGGAACGTTTACTGTAAGTGTAGCGTTATTTGTATTACAATTAAAATCAACATCACCATTACTTATTGGTGCGTCTGGGATTGTTAGTGTAA
>CAYGUF010000023.1:0-10764 GCA_964353125.1 uncultured Flavobacteriaceae bacterium | reverse complement strand
CATACCAATTTACAGAAATTCCATTAGGCACATTAACAGAAACAGTTGCTAAGTTGGTATCGCAATTAAAATCAACATCACCATTACTTATTGGTGCGTCTGGGATTGTTAGTGTAACAGTAACTTGAGTTCTTTGGGTTGAGATACAACCTGTAGTTTGGTTTATGGCTTCAGCATAAAAAACACCATTTGAGTTTACAGTAAATGTTGGATTGTTTGCTTCCAGTAAATTTCCCGCAGTTGGTGCATCATACCAATTTACAGAAATTCCATTAGGCACATTAACAGAAACAGTTGCTAAGTTCGTATCGCAATTAAAATCAACATTACCATTACTTATTGGTGCGTCTGGAAAAACTGAAGAAAAAGCAGTAATTGCAGTCCTTGTTCCTGATGGGCAGCCCGTAGAATTATCTATAGCTTCAGCATAAAATATGCCAGCAGAACTGGTTGTAAAAGTTTCAGAGTTAGCTTGTATTAATGTTCCGCTAACAGCTGTATCATACCAATTTATAGAAACCCCGTTAACAGGTACAACAGAAAGCGAAGTGTTGTTAGTGTTACAATTAATAGTGCCATTACCATTACTAATGGGTGCGTTTGGAGACTGAATAATGTTTACTTGATATATGTCTGAAAACGTTAAGCAATCTGAGTTACTTAAGTTAGCGGCAAACTCAGCAACTTTAGCTCTATATAAGACAGGCGAGTTTATGTTATTTATAGTTAACATAACGTTGGTTTCGCCTGAAATATCTGCCCAAGTAATTCCATCTGTGCTTGATTGCCATTGGTAAAAATGTGTATTAAAAACTGTATTATCTGGTACAGCAATTATGGTATCTGAATACGGCGTTTCAGAACTACAAAGTGTTATAGTTGTATTTGCGTTTGAGTCTTCAACTGCAATAGTATCTCCACAGCTTTTGAATGTAATATCATCAATGGCTAAATCGTTACCACAGCCACCAACTCCATTATTTTTCATTTTTAAAATTACAGAAGTCTGACCTGCAAGTGTTTGAAAAACAAGTCCGTATTGTTGCCATGTTGGTGTAGATGTGCTAAAGATACTTCCTGTATTTCCACTAGCTAAAAGATTTGTATTAGAGTTATCCCAAATTTCAAAACTTACATTTACAGGAATGCCATTACCACCACAACCAGAACTTGGAAGTATATTAATAAGCCAAGATGAAAACTCATAAGTTGTGTTTTCACAAAGGCCGTTAATAGTAGTGTTGTAAAATTCGCCACTTGTAAAACTCGCATTTACAATCATACATTTTCCGTTAACATCATCTGGGGTATGGTCGCTAGGAAGGTTCCATCCAAAAGAAAACGTATTGGGGCCTATTGTATATTGACCATCTTGTGGCCCCCAATTTCCAATAAAATTATAGGTTGTTGTTCCTGCAGGTAATGGAGGTCCAAAAGTGGATCCTGTTCCAAATGTTTCTAAAAAAATAGGGTCACCAGAATTGCCTTGACAAAATCCTAATTGCGCATGTATTACATTTGTAAAAATTGCAAAGCAAAAAAATAAAAGAAATTTAAAATTCAGAAGCATGTTTTTCACGTTATAAATAGATTTTGACTGTAAATGTATCGATTTTTTAATGTTTTAAAAAGAAATAAGTTAGCTACTCTGTTACTAATTGTTATTGGCATTGGCTATTATTTTTGTTTGCCTCAAGCTATTTTTAAAGATCCTACAGCCACAGTTATAACCAGTAAATACTCAAAATTATTAGGAGCTAAGATAGCAGACGATGGCCAGTGGCGATTTCCGCCAAGTGAACATATTCCAGATAAATTTAAAACCTGTATTCTTCAGTTTGAAGACGACTATTTTTATAACCACCCAGGGTTTAATCCGGTTTCAATTTTTAAAGCCTTAAAACAAAATATAAGTTCAGGATCTGTAAAACGCGGTGGCAGTACAATTACACAACAAGTAATTAGGTTATCTCGAAAAGGTAAACCAAGAACTTATTTTGAAAAATTTAAGGAACTCATTTTAGCAACACGTTTAGAATTGCGGTATTCTAAAGATGAAATTTTAAACCTGTATGTTAGTAATGCGCCATTTGGTGGCAATGTTGTAGGTTTGGAAGCTGCGTCTTGGCGGTATTTTAATAGAAATGCAGCCAATTTATCTTGGGCAGAAAGTGCTACTTTAGCGGTATTACCAAATGCTCCAGGTTTAATTTATCCTGGGAAAAATCAAAACTATTTATTAGAAAAACGAAACAGGCTATTAAAAAAACTGAATACAAAAGGCATTATAGATACCTTAACTTATACGCTTTCTATAGCTGAAAATTTACCGCAAAAACCCTATCCGTTACCGCAAATAGCACCACATTTATTACAAAAAGTTGCAAAACAATACAAAGGAGAACGTATTAAAACAACCCTGAAAAAACCGTTGCAAATCCAAACTAATGCTATTGTAAAGCAACATTATAGTTTACTACAAGCCAATGAAATATATAATATTTCTGTGTTGGTTTTGGATGTAAATACGCGAGAAGTTTTAGCCTACGTAGGCAATGCACCAACGGACAAAGCTCATCAAAAAAATGTAGATATAATAGACAAACCAAGAAGCACAGGTAGTATTTTAAAACCGTTTTTATACGCAGCAATGTTAGATGCAGGTGATATATTGCCCCAAACGTTAGTACCAGATGTACCCACACAATTTGGTAGCTACCAACCAGAAAATTTTGATAAAACTTACGATGGTGCTGTAGCTGCAAATGAAGCCTTAGCACGTTCATTAAACGTGCCGGCAGTGCAAATGCTTCAAGATTTTGGATTAGACCGCTTTTACCATTACCTAAAACAATTAAAACTAAAAGATGTAAAATACAATGCTAATCATTACGGATTGTCATTAATATTAGGCGGCGCAGAAAGTAATTTGTGGGATTTATGTAAAAGTTATGCTGCAATGGCCTCAACGTTAAATCATTTTAATGAAAATTCTAGTCAGTATTACACCAACGAATTTATTCAACCTACTTACAACACTAATACATTGGTGAATTTTGGTGAATTATCTCACGAAAAACAAGTTTTTGATGCCGCATCAATCTACCTCACTTTTGAAAGCATGAAACAAGTAAACCGACCTCAAAGTGACGATAGTTGGGAGGTTTACAAGTCGTCTCAAGATATTGCTTGGAAAACAGGCACTAGTTTTGGTTTTAGAGATGCTTGGGCAATTGGTACTACAAAAAACTACGTGGTTGGTGTTTGGGTGGGCAATGCCGATGGAGAAGGCCGTCCGGGATTGGTAGGCGTGCAAACCGCAGCCCCAATTTTGTTTGATGTGTTTAATGTACTGCCAAAAAGCGATTGGTTTTCTATGCCTTACGATGCAATGTTACAAATACGTGTTTGTAAAAAAAGCGGTTATAGTGCTTCTGCAGTCTGTGATGCTACCGAATTAAAATACATACAAACCGCAGGAAAAAAAACGCCACCTTGTCCGTATCACCACCTTGTACATTTGGATGCCTCAGAACGTTTTCAAGTAAATGCATCTTGTGAAATTATTTCAAATATAAAAACAAAACCGTGGTTTACATTACCACCATTGCAAGCTTATTATTACAAAACTAAAGATCCGTTTTACAAACCATTACCGCCATACCGCTCAGATTGTACAGACACCCAAAGTGTGAGTATGGAGTTTATATACCCAAACCAGCAAAACACCATTTTTTTGCCCAAAGATTTTGATGGCACTACCAACCCATTAATTTTAAAAGTTGCACATTCCAAACCAGAGTTAATGCTGTATTGGTATTTAGATGCTGTTTTTATTGGTAGTACAAAAGACATACATGACATGGCTATTTCGCCAGAAATTGGTACACATAACATTACCGTTGTAGACGCTTTAGGAAACGCTATAAAACATGAAATTAATATTTTAGAATAGCCAATTTTTACCAATTTGTATTTTAAATACTATATGAAACAAGTACAAATTACATTTACAACACGACTTAAAATATAAGTAAACAAATTTCATATAGCATTTGAAATATAAAAATGGAATTAACCCTTAAATTCCTATTTTTACAATTCATTAAAAATCATAAAATCATAAGATATGGAAATCGTACAATTTTTACATAAATACTGGGCTTATTTAGTGTTAGTGGTATTAGTATTAGCAACTGTTAATGCACTTTTTAAATTTTTTGCAGATAAGGAATTTGACCCTAAAGATTTTAGAATTTCTTTATTTGCTTTAATAACAATGCATATACAGTTATTGTTGGGTATTGTTTTGTTTTTTACCAAAGATTATTTTACAACCATTAGCGAAGTTGGTGGTATGGGAGAGGTTATGAAAAATGCCGTGTTACGCTCTAACATTGTAGAACACCCATTAACCATGATTATAGCTGTGGCATTACTTACAGTGGGGTACTCTAAACACAAAAAGAAATTAGTATCTAAACCCAAATTTAAAATGTTGGCTATTTTTTACACTTTAGCATTAGTTTTAGTATTGGCTAAAACTCCATGGCAAACTTGGTTTTAGTGTGGTGTTTTATATTTTTAGTTTCCTAACAAGTACAATAAAATAACGTACCTAAATTAAAAACTTATGCCCAAATGGACTTAAATTATTTCGCTTTTTTAGTAATTGCTTTTATTCCTTTGGTTATAGGTTGGTATTGTTATCACCCCAATTCATTTATAAGTAAATACTCAAAACTAAAATTTACAAACCTCAAAGAAATAAGTGCTATTAAAATTTTAACTCTCTTTTTGCTGAGTATTATTTTAGTTTATGGGTATATCAATCTTGTAATTCATCAAATGGGATTTTATGAATTATTTTTTACCGACATAATATTAGGAAATAAAGAATCAGAAAGAATTGTAAACGATTTTTTAAAAATATACGGTGATAAACATAGGCATTTTGGGCATGGGGTATTTCACGGAATAATAAATGCTTTTGTTTTTGCTTTACCTTTTGTTACCGTTATTGCAATTTTAGATAATAAGGACAAAAAATATATAATACATCATTTTACTTTTTGGTTAATTACCAGTGCTTTAGTTGGTGGCTGTATCTCAGAGTTTGTATAGTTATTATTAAAAAGAAAATCACATAAGGATTGTCTATAAATATTAGCCAAATCTTATAGAGCCAGCAGTTAAAAATGTATCTAAAATTATAGGCCTATTTGCAGGTTACGCTTTATTTAAAAAACGTCATCAAAAATTATGAAAAAAATATACCATCTTAGCACCTGCTATACCTGTAAGCGTATTAGTAATAGTCTTAACTTACCTGAAGATTTTATACAACAAGATATAAAAACAGAACCAATTACAGCGTCTCAACTTGAAGAACTCAGAGCATTAACCAGCAGCTATGAAAGTCTGTTTAGCAAACGTGCAAGATTATATAAATCCTTAGAACTCAAAGACAAGTCTTTAACTGAAGCTGATTATAAAAAATACATTTTAGAGCATTATACGTTTTTAAATCGTCCTGTCTTAGTGTATAACCAGCAAATTTTTATTGGCAACTCTAAAAAAACAGTTGAAGCTGCAAAACTCGCCTTACATGAATAGTAGAGGCTTTGCACTTTTTGCCGTATTTATGGTGCAATTGTTATACGGTCTTAACTACACCATTGCAAAAACAGTAATGAATGAAAACTATATAAAACCCTTTGGTTTTGTATTATTAAGAGTTTTTTGTGCAACAATTTTATTTTGGGTATTCAGTCTTTTTTTTCCAAAAGAGCGCATTGAAAACAAAGATTTTATAAAACTAGTAGTAGCTGCCATTTTTGGTGTAGTTATAAATATGCTTACCTTTTTTAAAGGCTTAGAGTTTACATCGCCAATTCATGCTTCTGCAATTATGACGATTACGCCCATAGTTATCCTCATATTATCGGCTTATTTTCTAAAAGAAAAAATAACAGCGCTTAAAATTTTTGGTGTTGCTATTGGTTTGGCAGGTGCGTTAATTTTAACCATATATGGCAAATCTGTTAGGGCTGGAGATAATATTCCTTTAGGGAATTTATTAGTTTTTTTAAATGCTGTTTCTTACAGTATTTATGTGATTTTAATTAAGAAATTAACCGCCAAATACCATCCGTTTTCATTTATAAAATGGTTGTTTTTGTTTGGATTTATCCTACTTATTCCTTTTGGTTATCAAGAGTTAGCTGCTGTACAATGGCACACATTTACACCGTATGTAACATTTTCGGTTTTATTTGTTATAATTGGTGCTACTTTTGGTACATACTTACTTAATCCGCTGGCATTAAATAAATTAAAAGCCTCTACCATAGGCATTTTTATTTATCTTCAACCCGTAATTGCAGGCTTGTTTGCACTTGTAGTGGGAGCAGACTTTATAGATTCTATTAAAATTGGAGCCATGCTTCTTATTTTTGTAGGAGTATATCTAGTTACTATAAAATCAAAAAAAACAGCATAATTTGGATTTAGAATCTAAGGTGTATAAAACCGTAACTGCAATTCCCAATACCTATTGGGAAAATCTTGATTGTTCTGATAACCGCTACTACTCACCAGCATTTTTAAATGCTTTTGAAAGTGCTAATACAGCTATAGAATTTAATTATATTTTTATTTTAAAAGCCAATAAAGCGGTTGCGTTTGCTTACATACAAGTGGTAAGTATTGGTGTTAAAACCATTACTAAGAATATAAAAATGATGCCTAAAATTAGACGTATTATAAACACAAGTTTTTGCAGCTCTAACATACGAGTGTTATTTTGTGGAAATGTGTTTCTAAGTGGTGAGTATGGTACGTTTTTAAAAGAAGGAGAGCCAAAAACAGAAACTTTTATAGCCATTGCAAAAGCGGTAAAAAAAGTAGCTAAAAACACAAAAAAACTTAACGCCTTATTTGTAAAAGATTTTAAAACTGAATCACTTCAAATTACAAATCAGCTTAAAGATTTTGATTATGCGGCAATGCAAGTAGAGCCAAATATGATAATTACGTTACAACCAGAATGGCATACTTTTGAAGATTATAAAAGCACATTAAAATCTAAATACCGTGTAAAAGCCAATAGAGCAGATGCTAAAAGTGAAGCATTAACCACGAAATTGTTTTCTGAGGTAGAAATTTTAAAATATAAAAATGAGCTTCAGGCATTGTACCAAAACACCATTGAAAATGCCGATTTTAATGCACAGATTTTAAATTTAGAAACCTACGTTCACCTTAAAAAAAACTTTAAAAAGCATTTTTTTGTTAAAGGTTATTTTCTAAACAATACACTGGTAGGGTTTTTATCTGCCATGAAAAATGGCGATAATTTAGACGCACATTTTATAGGTATTGATTATGATAAAAACAAACAATACGCCGTTTATCCCAGAATTTTAAATGATTATTTGCGTTTGGGTATTACAACACAAGCCAAAACTATAAATTTAGGTCGCACCGCTGCTGAAATAAAAAGTACTCTTGGAGCACAACCAGAAGCATTAACCTGTTATTGCAAGCATAAAAGATACGTTCCTAATCAAATTTTAAAACCCTTTATAAAAAACGTAAGCATAAAATCGTTTAAACAACACAACGTTTTTAAATAAAATTAATGCCGTTTCGTAATGAGACGAGACGTAATTTTTGGGTAATTACAGAAGAAAAAACGAGCCTAAGGTAGCTAAGCCACTATATTTTTAGGTTTCACACCATGCTTGCGTGTATCTGCGGTGGTTAAAATTTTAAAATCTTCAGACTTCGGAAAATTAGTTGCTAATGATAGTAATGCTTCGGGCAAAGCAGTTAGTTTTCTAGATTTTAAATTAATCCAAGCGCCTTGCATTTCGCAATAGGCTAAGTGTTCACCTTTATGATTGTAAAAATTATGTGTAAACATAAATAGCATACCATCGTTACTTAAACCAGAAACCTCAATTGTAACCGTAACAGGTGTGCCAATAAAGGCCTCTTTAAAATAATACATGTGTTCATAAAACACAACAAGTCCAACATTGTGTTTTTTAATTTCGGGCATAGAAAAGCCTTGATTTCCAAAAAAAGCCATACGTGCATGACTCATAAAATTAGTATAGGCAGAGTTGGCTAAATGTCCGTTTGCATCTACATCGCTCCATCTAATTTCAAATTGTTTCTTGTACATAAATTTTATAAACTTGTTAAGTCGTAAAGTTAAAAAATCTATAGCGTCAAAACCATAAACGTACTGTACATTTATTCAACAACTAAAACCATTCAATTTTGTACCTTTGGGCAACTTTAATTAAAGAATACAAATGATACAATCCATGACGGGTTATGGGAAATCTGTATTACAGCTTCCAACCAAAAAAATAACAATTGAGGTAAAATCTTTAAACAGTAAAAGTTTAGATCTTAATGCTCGTATGCCCTCAATGTATCGTGAAAAAGAGTTAGCTGTTAGAAAATTATTGGCAAAACATCTAGTAAGAGGCAAAATAGATTTTTCGCTTTATGTTGAAGTTACAGGTGAAGATACCAGTTCTAAAATAAATACAACCGTAGTAAATGCCTATATAAAGCAATTAAAAGATGTGGTAAATACGGGTAATGAAACTGAGTATTTACAAATGGCAATGCGTTTGCCAGATGCAGTAACGACCTCAAGAGAAGATATTGATGAAAACGAATGGGCATTAATTGCCAAAAATATTGATACAGCAATAGCCAATATTTGTAGCTACAGAGAAGATGAAGGAGCTATTTTAAAACAAGATTTTGAAGCACGTATTGCAATATTAAAAAGTTTGTTAGATAACGTTATTGCCATAGACCCGGAACGTATAGCAGGCGTACGCGCACGTTTAGAAAAGGGTATTGCAGACCTTAAAGAAAAGGTAGATGAAAATAGGTTTGAGCAAGAATTGGTATATTACATTGAAAAATTTGATATAACAGAAGAAAAAGTACGTTTAGAGAACCATCTAAATTATTTCATTTTAACACTAAAATCTGCCGACTCAAACGGTAAAAAATTAGGGTTTATTGGTCAGGAAATAGGTAGAGAAATAAATACTATTGGTTCTAAATCCAATTTCGCCCCAATGCAAAAACTTGTAGTACAGATGAAAGATGAGCTTGAAAAAATTAAGGAGCAACTTTTAAATGTGCTTTAGTAAGCATATTATGTTTAGAGAAGTAATAACAGTTAGTTATAATATTTAAAAATAAGTGTTTTGTCAGAAATTAAGAACAACCCTCAAGGAAAACTCATTGTGTTTTCTGCACCATCAGGTTCAGGAAAAACTACAATTGTACGCCACTTACTAAAACAAGAAGCACTTAACTTAGAGTTTTCAATTTCGGCAACATCACGCGAAAAACGTGGTAAAGAAGTTGATGGAAAAGATTATTATTATCTATCGCTTACTGAGTTCAAAAATAAAATCAAAGCAGATGCATTTTTAGAGTGGGAAGAAGTATATCGTGATAATTTTTACGGCACTTTAAAAACGGAGGTTGAACGCATTTGGGCAAAAGGCAAACATGTTATTTTTGATATTGATGTGTCTGGCGGTTTGCGTATAAAACGTAAATTCCCAGAGCAAACCCTCGCTGTTTTTGTAAAACCACCAGATTTAAATGAGTTGGTTAGACGCTTAAAAGATAGAGGTGAAGAAACTGAAGACAAAATAAATATGCGTGTTGCAAAAGCACCATCTGAACTTGCAACTGCACCACTTTTTGATGTTATTGTAGTAAACGATTTTTTAGATAAAGCCTTAAACGAAGCCTATGAGGTAGTGTCTTCGTTTTTAAAAAACTAACAGTTATTAAATGAAGTTAATACGAAGTTGGTAGAAAAACAAAAATTAGTTTCTAAGACTGTTGAGATATACATATGAAAATTGGACTTTATTTTGGCACTTATAATCCCATACATATAGGGCATTTAACACTTGCAAACCATATAGCAGAACATAGCGATTTGGACCAAGTTTGGTTTGTAGTAACACCGCAAAGTCCGTTTAAAACCAAAAGCAGTCTTTTGGACAATTACCAGCGTTTAGAAATGGTGCATTTGGCAACCAAAGACTACGATAAATTAAGACCATCTGATATTGAATTTAGACTAAAACAACCAAACTATACTATAGACACGCTGACTTATATTAGCGAAAAATATCCCAAATATAATTTTGCTTTAATTATGGGTGAAGATAATTTAAAGAGTTTTCATAAATGGAAAAACTATGAGCGTATTTTAGAACTGTATTCTATTTATGTATATCCACGTATTTCTGAAGGTAATGTTGAAACCCAGTTTAGTAATCATCCAAAAATTACAAAAGTAGAAGCGCCAATCATGCAATTATCATCTACGTTTATTAGAAATGAAATAAAAGAAAACAGAAACATTAAACCCATGTTACCAGAACATGTTTGGGAGTATTTAGACCAGATGAATTTTTATAAATAAAGTTCTTATAAAACAATAATGTAGGAAAATTAAAATTAACTTTTGAATTTAGACCTCACAGGTTTTAAAAACCTGTGAGGTCTTTTAATCTTTATATGAGATTCTCGCTTTTTACACCTCTTTGATTATTTTTCTTAAATTTTATGAGATTCCCACTTTCGTGAAAATTAAAAATGATAAAAAGCATCCTCAAAATGGGTAATTTCTTCGGTAGTTTTATTTTTTAAAACGGCTACAATATCAAAACGTGTTTCTAAATCAATATCGTTTTCTGA
>CAYGUF010000022.1:0-12521 GCA_964353125.1 uncultured Flavobacteriaceae bacterium | reverse complement strand
TACTTTGGTGAAAATTTAATGTAGTTTTACTTGTTTTTTACCACAGTACTTTGTTAGCCACTGTTTTTTATTAATTCAAATTCAACTTTTTCAGCTAATTCCGTTAGTTTCTTTTTCCCAGAACTGACTAATTCACACATTTCCGAGTCACATTTAGAAATCAGATATGGTTCTCCATTTTGCTTAATGTATCTTATTTCCAAATGAGGTTTTCTCGTTATAATCCATAAGTTAGTTAAAAACTGTGATGAATGAATTCCTCTCATTTTGGCATCTCCATTTGTCAAGTCTTTTAAAGTCAAAATTGCTTTTGGAATATTCTTGTATTCCAAATTTATAATTTCAAATCCTTGGCTCATAATTCCAGATGATATTGTCAGAAAATCAATTTCCTCTCTTGCTTCCATATCATTCGGTTTTGTGAAACTTTTAAATTCATTCATATTGTCATAGCCGAATATTTTATGAGCTAAATTTAAAATTTCAGTCGAACGCATACATTGTTCCAACTTTTCATATAATTCTTCTCTTTTTAAAACAATTTTTTTCTTTTTTTCTCCAGTTCCGTATTCACAATGAATAAGTTCTTTTTTTACTGAATAATTATGATGAGCAGAAATGTTTCTCCAATCTGAAAACTTGATATTATCGGGAACTGTTTTAAATAAATTTGGACTGTTTGAATTGTTTATTAACTCGTCAATAACATTGCCAAGTTTAAGTTCAATTACTTTTTGAATTTCAAAGTTTTTGTTTCTTAAAACTCGGTTAATCATAAGTTGTTCTAGATACAATGTTTTAGAAATTCCCTCGATGATATTTGAAATGTCTTTAAGACAAGTTTGAGCAAATTCGTCTAATTCAAGTTCTTTTTTGTCAATCTCTAAATTTAAAAAACTCCAAAATTTATTTCCAGCTTCAATGTGCATTGGTGATAAAGAAGCTAATATTTCTATTGTTCTTTCTTTATTATTTTTTTTTGCTGTTTTGTAGTTGTTTAATACTAAAAGTAAATCTCTTTCAATATTTGGATAGATAATTGAAATACGCATTAGATTTATCCAATCAGGAACTAAATATTTTACTGCGATTTCATCAAGGATTGTTTTGTCGTCAAAATAAGTCGAGAATGTTTCAATAATTTCCTTTTTTATACTTTCAGGTGTATAACCATTTTCGAACAAAAGAGGTAATGGACTTTTGTCTTTAAGTCCAATTAGTATTCTCTTAAATTTCTTTAAATCTTTCAAAAATGTTGATGTTTTGCGAAATTGTGGCTAACGTTATTTATACCCACCTTAATAAAAATCCCCATAATATATATCATCAAAAAACATTAAGAACCTTCAAAATAATTTAAAACATTGGTAGCTATTCGGTTTTGGATAGCATCTAAATTGCCTTTTACAAAAGCATCTCCGGTAATGTTTTCGTAGAGTTCTATGTATCTATCGCTTACAGTTTTAATATAATCGTCTGTCATTATTGGCACCGTTTGTCCTTCTAAACCTTGAAAATTATTTGCTATTAACCATTGGCGCACAAACTCTTTAGAGAGTTGTTTTTGAGCTTCGCCTTTATTTTGACGCTCTTGGTAACCTTCAGCATAAAAATAGCGTGAAGAATCTGGTGTGTGTATTTCATCTATCAATACAATTTTACCGTCTTTGGTTTTTCCAAATTCGTATTTGGTATCTACTAAAATTAAGCCTCGTGCAGCTGCTATTTGTGTGCCACGCTCAAATAATTTTTGGGTGTAATCTTCCAAAATAATGTAATCGTTTTCAGATACAATGCCACGTTCTAAAATAGCTTCACGAGAAATATCTTCGTCATGCGCTCCCATTTCGGCCTTAGTTGCTGGTGTAATAATGGGATTGGGAAACTTGTCGTTTTCCTTGATGCCTTCTGGCATCTCAACACCGCAAAGCATGCGCTTACCAGCCTTATATTCTCTAGCTGCATGCCCAGATAGGTAACCTCTAATCACCATTTCTACTTTAAAAGGCTCACAAAGATGACCAATGGCTACGTTAGGATCTGGTGTAGCAATTAACCAATTGGGTACCAAATCTTCAGTTTCCTTCATCATTTTAGTAGCAATTTGGTTTAAAATCTGACCTTTATACGGAATGCCTTTGGGCATAACCACATCAAAAGCACTCAAACGATCTGTGGCAACCATTACCAAATGTGTATTGTTTATATTATAAACTTCTCTTACTTTACCTTTATAAATACTTTTTTGATTAGGAAAGTTAAAATTAGTATCTGTTATAGTGTTAGCCATTGTTGGTGTTTTTTTAGGGTTTTAAGTTGCTTAAAGTTATGTGATTTTAATCTCTGTTTTCAATGCTTTTGTAAGCTTCAATAACTTTTTTAACAAGTTTATGGCGTATCACATCTTTATCGTCTAGATAAATAATGCCAATGCCTTCAACATTTTTTAGAATTAAAAGCGCCTCTTTTAGTCCAGATATGGTGCGTCTTGGCAAATCTACTTGCCCAGGATCGCCGGTTAAAACAAACTTTGCACTTTTCCCCATTCGGGTTAAAAACATTTTCATTTGTGCATGTGTGGTGTTTTGTCCTTCGTCTAAAATTACAAAAGCACTGTCTAAGGTTCTACCACGCATAAAGGCCAAGGGTGCTATTTGTATTACCCCTTTTTCTATGTAGCTGTCTAATTTTTCAGCTGGAATCATATCACGCAACGCATCATAAAGTGGTTGCATGTAGGGATCTAATTTTTCTTTTAAATCGCCAGGTAAAAATCCTAAATTTTCGCCAGCTTCAACCGCTGGTCGAGTTAAAATAATACGTTTTACTTGCTTACTTTTTAGGGCTTGTACTGCCATGGCAACAGCGGTGTAAGTTTTTCCTGTTCCAGCTGGGCCAACGGCAAAAACCATATCGTTTTTACGGATGCTATCTACCAATTTACGTTGGTTGACGGTTTGGGCTTTTATAAGTTTGCCACCTACTCCGTGCACAATAACTTCACCACTTTTAGCTGTTGCAGTATCGTTGTGATTACTATCACTGGTTAATACACGCTCTATAGCGTTTTCATCTAGGGTGTTGTATTTTCCAAAATGTGCCATGAGCATCGTCATTCTTAAATCGAACTCCTCTAATAAATCTTGATTTCCAAATGCCTTAATTTCATTACCTCTAGCTACGATTTTGAGCTTGGGGAAATATTTCTTTATAAGTTCAATATTTGTGTTTTGTTCACCGAAAAATTCTTTTGGGGTAATTTCATCAAGTTCTAAAGTGAGTTCGTTCAAAAGCTTAGTTTTATAGTATTAATATGGTTTCTTTTTTTAATTTTGTTATTACTCAAAATTAGTAATTTTAAGGATACCTTTTTCAAAAAAATATCAACAATTAACACATGGCAATACTCACTTTAACAACAGATTTTGGTGAAAAAGATCACTTTGCTGGTGCTGTTAAAGGTGCTATTTATAGTGAGTTGCCAGAGGTTAAAATTGTAGATATATCACACTCTATTTCGCCATTTAATACTATTGAGGCGGCATATACTATTTTAAACGCTTACCATAATTTTCCTAAAGGCAGTATTCATATTATTGGTGTAGATGCAGAGTTAAGTCCAGAAAACAAACATATTGTTGTATTTTTAGATAATCATTATTTCATATGTGCAAACAATGGAATTATGAGTATGATTTGCCAAGACATTAACCCTGATAAAATTGTAGAAGTTAATATCCATGACACTGTTAAAACTAATTTTACAGTTTTAGATGTATTTGTAAAGGTAGCTTGCCATATTGCTAGAGGTGGAACATTAGAGGTTGTGGGAAAAGTTATTAACAGTATTAAACCAATAAAAAATTTAGTTCCGTTTGTAAACGAGCCAAAAAATCAAATCATTGGTAGTGTTATTTATATTGACAATTATGGTAATGTGATTACAAATATTAAACGTCAATTTTTTGAGCGCATCCAAAAAAATAGAGCTTATGAGATATTGGCGCGTCATAATAAATTTAATATCATTTACAACACATACAATGCTATTGTAAATTATAACAATCCGCCAGAAAAACGTTTTGATGAAGGCAGAGGTTTGGTGATTTTTAATTCTGCTAACTATCTAGAAATTGCCATTTATAAAAGTAATAATATAACGGTTGGTAGTGCTTCAACTTTAATGGGGTTAGAAACTATGGATACTGTAACTGTAAATTTTTTATAATTTTAAAACCAACAGCACGTTAACTCATCATATATAATTCAACTAAAACCCAAGAAAATGCTTGCCATTTTAAAAAAAGAAATTACTAGCTTTTTTGCGTCACCAATTGGCTATTTGGTTATTGCTGTATTTTTAGTGCTTAACGGATTAATGCTTTGGGTGTTTAAAGGTGCGTTTAATATTTTTGATGCTGGAGTTGCAAACCTCTCTGGTTTCTTTTTAATTGCCCCTTGGATACTTATTTTTTTAATTCCGGCAGTTACCATGCGAAGCTTTAGTGACGAAAAAAAACAAGGTACTTTAGAGCTTTTACTTACCAAACCCATTTCGGTTTTTAAAATTATTTTAGGTAAATATTTTGGTGCTTTTTTTCTTGTAATCTTAGCGCTATTACCTACAATTATCTATGTTTATGTACTTTCAGAATTAAGTGATGATCCTTTAGATATGGGCAGTATTACAGGTTCTTATTTTGGGCTTTTATTTTTAATTGCTGCCTACACCGCTATTGGTATATTTGCTTCAACTTTCACAAATAACCAGATTGTTGCATTTATAAGTGCTGTTTTTATTTGTTTTTTTATGTATTTTGGTTTTGAAGGTTTATCTAATTACAACCTCTTTAACAACTTATTTTACATAGAAAATCTTGGCATGGCCGCACATTATAACAGCATGAGTAAAGGCATTATAGATACCAGAGATCTTATTTATTTTTTAAGTATATCTTTTGCATTTTTAATGTTTAGTAAACTTATAATCAAATCTTAAAAAGATGCTCATTACACCCTTATTAGTAATTTTTTTAATCGTAGTCTTCATACTACTTTTCTTGTTTTTAAAAACTATAGATAACCGTAAATGGTTGTCTGTACTCATAAGTTTGGTACTTACGCCTTTTGCTTATTTTTACGTGTTTTATCCGTTTTTAAATATTTTTAGCAGTTACCATCATCAAAAAACATTTGACAGCGTAGCTTGGCAAGAAAAACCAGCGCTGCGTTATGAAATGGTTGACGATACCAAAAATTCAGATACACTTATTGGCATGTCTAAAATAAAAATAACCTCGCTTTTAGGTAAACCAGAATGGATGTCTTGGGATAGCATAAACAAAACTCATGACACCAACAAATGGAACTATGGATTAGGTATAGAACCCGGCGCATTTAACAACCATACAGACTGTTTAGAAATCACTTTTACAGATGAAAACGTAGTTGCTTTAAAACTTTTTAAACAAGAAATTACTTTTAATGAAACTGAGTAAAAACATAAAATCCATTGTTGCTATCTCCATTGGGGTTATTTTAATAAACCTTATAAGTTCTCAAATACACAAACGGTATGACTTAACAACGGACAAACGTTATACGTTATCTGAGGCTTCTAAAAGTTTAATAAAAAACGTGGATTCTCCCCTTGTTATTGATGTGTTTTTAGAAGGTGAATTTCCATCTGAATTTAGACTGCTTCAAACCGAAGTACGACAGATTATCGAAGAGTTTCAGTTAGAAACCAATCAGCTTTTTATAAACTATATTAATCCTACCGAAGACGAAGCCACACGACAACGCAACATCGAAGAACTTACAAAATCTGGATTAACACCATACATTAATGCCAATAAAAGTTCAGGGAAGATAACACAAGATATTATTTTTCCATGGGCATTTGCCAGCTACAAAAATAAAACGGTTAAAATTTCGCTTTTAAAACAAAGCCTTACAGAAGACCTTCAAACACAAATCACCAATTCTATACAAGCACTAGAATACGCATTTGCAGATGGTTTTAAACAACTTACAATACCAAAAACAAAATCAATAGCGGTTTTAAAAGGTAATGGTGAATTGGACGATATTTATATTCAAGATTTTTTAAAAACCATTAAACCATATTATAATATTGCACCCTTTACTTTAGATAGTGTTGCCAATAATGCTCAAAAAACATTAGACGATTTAACAAAATACGATTTAATTATTGCCGCAAAACCCAGCGTAGCGTTTTCAGAAAACGAAAAATTAGTACTGGACCAATACACCATGTTTGGCGGAAAAAGCATTTGGCTTACCGAAGCAATTATAATGGATAAAGATAGTTTGTACAATGCTTCTGGCACTAGTGTATCTTTAATGCGTGACTTAAATTTAAAAGATTTTTTCTTTCAATACGGAGTGCGTGTAAACCCTAGTTTGGTTAAAGATTTATACTCTGCACCAATTATGCTAAGTATAGGCGAAGGTAACAAATCACAATTTCAGCCTGTGCAATGGCAATATTCACCATTAGCAAAAGCGAATCAAAATCACCCAATTTCAAAAAACATTGAGCTCGTAAAATTTGATTTTGCAAGTCCTATAGATACTTTAAAAAACAGCGTAGCCAAAACAATTTTGCTGCAAAGCTCCAAAAACTCTAAACTAGAAGGCGCTTTAAAACAAATAGCGCTATCACAAGTTACACAAGCTTTAGATGAAAGCACTTACAATAGCGGACCGCAAAACCTAGCCGTTTTATTAGAAGGTGAATTTACATCTGTTTACAATAAACGCGTGTTACCATTTAAGGTTAAAAATTTTAAACCTACCAGTAAGACTACAAAAATGGCTGTCATTGCTGACGGAAATGTGATTAAAAACGAGGTTATTAGAAACAAACCACAACAACTGGGTTTTGATCCCTTAACAGGAAAAAACTTTGGAAATAAAGACTTTTTATTAAATACCGTTAACTACCTTTTAGATGATAGTGGTCTTATTAATCTGAGGAGCAAAACCATAACCATACCGTTTTTAGATGCTAAAACCATAGTCGCAAATAAAACTAAATGGCAATTTATAACCCTAGTTTTACCGCTTTTAATCCTAGCACTATTTGGTATCGTTTTTAATTATTTCAGAAAGAAAAAATACACGTGCTAAACAATGGTATAAAAAGATTAATTTAGAGCGGTTAATGTTAATAAGTTTGTTTTATAAAACCCAATATTACAATATCTTTGTAATAAAGACTTGTCTATTTTAAACATAAAAATATATGAAATTTATAGTTTCTAGTACCTATTTACTTAAACAACTACAAACCCTTGGAGGCGTAATTAATAGTAGTAATACATTACCAATTTTAGATAATTTTTTATTTGAATTAAGTCCAAATCAACTTACCATTTCTGCAAGTGATTTAGAAACTACAATGTTATCTACCATAGAAGTAGAATGCGACGCAACAGGAAGTATTGCATTACCTGCACGTTTATTATTAGACACCTTAAAAACGTTCCCAGAGCAACCACTAACCTTTACAGTTGAAGAAAACAATACTGTAGAAATAAGCTCTAATCATGGTAAATATGCTTTAGCCTATGCAGATGGAGAAGAGTTTCCTAATGCTGTTGCTATAGAAGATGCAAGTACAACAACCCTAATGGGGGATATTTTAGCATCCGCTATAAGCAAAACTATTTTTGCTTCTGGTAACGATGACTTAAGACCTGTAATGAGTGGTGTGTTTTTTCAATTTTCACAAGAAAACCTAACTTTTGTGGCAACAGACGCACACAAGTTAGTTAAGTATACCAGATCAGATGTTTCTGCCTCAGAAACTGCTGAATTTATTATGCCAAAAAAACCATTAAACCTATTAAAAGGTATTTTAGCAGGAAGTGATGAAGATGTGTTGATTGAGTATAACGAATCTAATGCGAAATTCACGTTTAATGATTCGGTATTAATTTGTCGTCTTATTGACGGTAAATACCCAAATTACGAAGCCGTAATTCCAAAGGAAAACCCAAACAAGTTAGTTATAGACCGTACACAATTTCTTAATTCTGTGCGTCGTGTGAGTATATTTTCAAATAAAACAACACACCAAATTAGACTTAAAGTTGCTGGAGCAGAGTTAAATATTTCAGCAGAAGATATTGATTACAGCAACAAAGCTGAAGAACGCTTAACCTGTGATTACCAAGGAGACGATATGCAAATTGGTTTTAATTCGCGTTTTCTAACAGAAATGATTAATAATTTGAATGCCGATAACGTTCAGTTAGAAATGAGTTTACCAAACCGTGCCGGAATTTTAACACCAATAGATGGCTTAGACGACGGTGAACAAGTAACCATGCTCGTAATGCCAGTGATGCTAAATAGTTAATAGTATTTTAAATAACTTTAAAACATTGCACAACCACTATGAATAACTTTCATAGTGGTTTTTGCTTTTAATCAACTAAAGCTATACTAATTTTAAGCATCAAAAATAAGACTTCATTTTAAGTGTCCATTCAAAGTTAAAGTCTGAAACCTCAACACCATCACTATTTAATCCTTTAGCATTAAGCCAAACCGTTTGACCTTCACCTGTGGCAATTGCCTTTTCAAGTGCAGCATCAATTTTTAAACCATCCACGCACGTAAATCTAATAAACCCAGTTGCTTTTTTAGTAAAACTAGCATTGTTAGTTACCACTAACATAGATACTTTTTTTCCGGTAGATCTAATTTTATTAATTACCAAAGCACCTGTTGCCAACTCTGCAGCCATACCCTGTACAGCCCAAAACATGGATTTAAAAGGGTTTTGATTAATCCAGCGGTGTTTAACGCCAACAACACAGATTTCATCATTAAGTGCTTTTACACGCACACCTGTAAAGTATGCTGCCGGAAGTTTTAATAATAAAAAACTATTAAGTTTTGCTGTAGATATTGCCATTGTATTTTAGGTATTAAGGTTGCTATGTAGGTTCTTAAAACACTAAAATAGATGTTTTTATTGAACACTACTAATGTTAAAAAAAAGTTAATAATTAGTACTATGTGTAACATATTACCTTTTTTAAGACATATATTTGTATAGACAACTAATATAGTTATGAAAATAGAAAACACAAAAGCACAAATGCGAAAAGGCGTATTAGAATTCTGCATTTTATCTGTACTAAAGGATGATGATGCTTATGTTGCAGAAATTTTAGCAACGCTAAAAGATGCCAAAATGTTGGTGGTAGAGGGTACAATTTACCCACTATTAACACGACTTAAAAACGCGGGATTATTAAATTACCGTTGGGAAGAATCTACTTCTGGGCCACCACGAAAGTATTATGGTTTAACTGAAACAGGACATTCATTTCTTAACGAATTAAATACCACTTGGAGTGAATTAAAAAATGCCGTTAACCTTGTAACCACAACTAAAACTAAGCCTAATGAATAAAACAATAAATATAAATTTAGCCGGAATATTCTTTCATATAGATGAAGATGCATACCTTAAATTATCGCATTACCTTGAAGCTATTGAACGTTCATTTACAGACTCTCAAGGTAAATCTGAAATTATTTCTGATATTGAAGCACGTATAGCCGAATTGTTTACAGAGCGTATTCAAAATCAAAAACAAGTTGTTAGTGTTATATTGGTAGATGAAATTATTACCATTATGGGGCAACCAGAAGATTATTTGGTAGATAACGAAATTTTTGAAGACCACCAACCTAATCAAGAAAATACCTACAACTCTAAAACCAACAAAAAATTATTTAGAGATACCGAAAACTCTTATGTAGCTGGGGTTGCAGCAGGTTTAGCACATTATATAAATGTAGAAATTATTTGGATACGTTTACTCTGGGTAATACTTGCATTTGGCTCTGGTGGTACTTTTGTGTTTATCTATCTTATTTTTTGGGCTTTAGTACCAGAGGCTAAAACTACTGCTGAAAAACTTACAATGACTGGAAATGCAGTAAACATAAGTACTATTGAAAAAAAAATTAAAGATGGTATAGACATTGTTTCAGAAACCCTTAATGATGTTGCCGGTAATATTTCTAAAACCGTGAAAAATGTTGATTTCGAAAAACAAGGTAATCGCATAAAATCTAATTCTCAAAACTTTTTTGATAGTGTAGGTTCAATTATTATGCTTTTCTTAAAAATTATGGCAAAATTTGTAGGTGTCATTCTTATAATTGTTGGTATAGGCACACTAATTTCTTTAATAGTTGGCATTTTAAGCGTTGGTATTACAAATGCAGTGCATATTCCAGGAATGGATTTTATAAACGCTGCTAATGCAGCTAATATTCCAATTTGGCTAATGTCTGTATTAATATTTTTAGCAGTTGGTATTCCGTTTTTCTTTGTGTTTTACTTGGGTTTAAAAATCCTTGTAACTAATTTAAAATCTATTGGAAATATTGCAAAATTTACACTTTTAGGTTTATGGCTAATAGCTTTAATAGGTTTAATAATAACGGGTGTTAAACAAGCTACAGAACATGCTTTTGACAGCAAAGTTACCTCTAAAACTCAGCTAAATATTACAACTAGTGACACCTTAATACTAAGAATGAATACTAATAATAGTTATTACTCTAATTATTCTAATGGTCGTAGAAACTACGAAACCATACAAGAAGACGAAAACGGTAGCTTTATTATTAGCTCTAATATTAGACTCATTGTAAGATCTACAAAAGATGATTTTGCATATATTACAATAGATAAGGAAGCTTCTGGTAGTAATTACCGTAATGCTAAAACTAGAGCAGAAAACATTAACTACAAGTTTTCTACTGCCAATAACCAATTACTTTTAGACCCTTATTTTAGAACAGACCTTGCCAATAAATTTAGTAATCAAGAGGTTACACTAATTGTTTATCTACCTGAAGGAAGCACCCTTTTTGCTGATAAAAACACCTATTATTACCACAGAAACTCTAGTTATTACAATGATATATTAGATAACGAAATGGAAGAACACTTTTTAAAAGTAATTGAAAATGATTTGGAATGTTTGGATTGTAAACCTATGACAGATGAAATTATTAATAAAAATAATCAAGAACCTAAGAATACTAATAGCTTTAAAGAAAAATTAAACATTAAAATAAATAAAGAAGACGGTGTTAATATTACTATTAACGAAGATTGATCTAAAAATAACTACAAATCAGTACATTAAGTTTAAAAACATAAATTAAAACCATAATATTTTAGTGTAAAATGAAGAGACATTAATTAAACTATTTTGTGTTTTTGTAATTTTCTTAATTTAAAAATGATTTTTGAAATTCGTTGGTAAAAAAATTACTTTTAAATTTTTATCTTATTGACAAAGAATTAGAAAAACAATTAGAGGGCTCTATTGACAAAATCACCAGAAAAGAATACTTTAATTCAGTTAAGGGAAAATTACTTATACTAAGTATTAAATCACTTTTAAAAACAGACATGACTGCTCATTTGGGTTATCAAAAAGGAGGTTCAACTCATGAAAATAAGCAGCGTAATGGGTTTTTTAAAAAAAACCATAAAAACTCAAAATGGCAATTACCACATAAAATCACCTAGAATTCGGGAAGTTAGTTATAATTAAGTTAGCGTTCAAAAACACTAATCTATTATGCAAGGTTTAGAAGACTAAATTCAACTGCTTAACGCAAAAGACATGGGTTATAACAATATTATTAATTATATTGAAATATTTTTGGTGTAAATTATTAAGTGATATTAGATATGGCATAAAAGAACATTGGAAGATGTATATCCCATTATCTGGATAAATGCTATTCATTATATAATATGTCCGTCACGAGGGCAAAGTTATATCAAAAGCCTGCATGATTGTTTTAGGCTTTAATACCAAAAGGCAACAAGACATTTTAAATGAGCATTGTCGAGACCAAAAAAATTAGCTTGTATGTCTATTTTAGATGATCTACGAACTGGTAAGATATATTATAGATTCTTTTTTTTGTTCTGAAAAATTATTAGGATTAGATAAAGCCACAGAAGTCATTTTCCCAAATAGTAACCGCAAAATATAAATAGTACACCAAATTAGAAACTCATTTATATATGTGAGTATAAAGACCAAAAAGCTATAATTAAAGACATTAAATCTATATATCAGTCTATAACGAGAAATTTGAACTAGAAATATTACAGATTTTTAAACAAAAAAATGTGATGGAAAATATTTCACTATGGTAATATCTTGGAAGAATAATTGGGGTTACTTAATCGTTTTTTAAACTATCCTAAAGAGATTAGAAAACGCATTTATACCATCATATCATTGAAAGTTTTAATGCCAATCTGGGCAAATATAAACGAAACAAAGATGGAAGAAAACACGATTTTAAATTAAGGGCAAATTTACAATCAATTTTATATTTGTTTTTCAAACATGTTATAATAAACACTTATGAATTTTAATAACCTGAGTTCGATTAATATTTAGCTAGATTTTATTAGTAAAAAAGATAGATTT
>CAYGUF010000021.1:0-14518 GCA_964353125.1 uncultured Flavobacteriaceae bacterium | reverse complement strand
CAATTAAAACAATGGGTTAAACGCTATTTAAATTAGTTATCTGGTACAGCCCCTAGTTTTTTTAGAATTTTACTATGTTTTTTTAATTATTTTTAATAGATTATATTTTTTTCTTTATAATTTTACAAATTTTTCTTATTACCTCTTTATCAATATCTCCATAAAAAGGTAGACATAATATTTCATCTGATACTTTATTGGCCACAGGAAGTAGCTCTTTTTTCGCAGATAATAAATTATTGTAACACTGATAATTACTACACAAAGGATAAAAATACTTTCTAGAAAAAATATTCTCTTTTTTTAATTTTTCATATATTTTATCTCTATTAGTATTTGTTTCATTCTCGTCGATTCTAATAGGGTAATATTGTAGACTTGGAGTAATGTTTTTTGGATATTCCAATAATTCTATTCCTTCAATATTAGATAGCTCTTCATTATAAAGCTCAAATATTTCTTTTCTTTTCGTAATTTCTATTTCTAATCCATTTAAATTCTCAATCCCAATAATTGCCTGAATTTCATTCATTTTTCCATTGATACCAGGCAATTCTATAGTTTCCTGATTTCTAATACCAAAATTTTGCAATAAATATAATTTATCAGCTAATTTATTATTATTATAGACTAAAGCACCACCTTCAATGGTATTAAATAGTTTCGTAGCATGAAAACTGAACATTGAAATATCGCCATATAAGCCAATTGATTTACCGTTTATTTTAGTGATAAAACTGTGAGCAGCATCATAAATTACTTTTAAATTATACTTATCTGCAATTTCTGTGATTTTAATAACATCACACGGCATTCCATAGACATGCACTCCTAAAATTGCGCTAGTTTTTTCTGTGATTAAATTTTCAATTTTTTCTGCATCAATACACATTGTTTTATGATCAATGTCACAAAACACAGGGGTAAGACCAAGCCATTCCAATGTATGAATAGTTGCTGGAAAGGTAAAAGGAGTTGTTATAACTTCCCCTTTTAAGTTTAATGCTTTAAGGGCAGTAAGTAGAGCAATAGTACCATTACAAAATAAAGAGATATTTTGAATATTGAGATAGCTTTTTAATTTTTTTTCTAAAAGTTTTAGTGAAGGTCCATTATTTGTTAAAACGCTAGATTCTAAGCAAGACGATACTTTATCTAATATATTACTCTTGCTTCCTAAAAAGGGCGATGTAACATAAATTTTATTTTTTATCATTATATTCCTTTTGAGTTTTATCCCTTTTTACATAACAAAAATATACTAGAACACAAATCAGGATAATGTTGGCCTAATTCATAACATCCATCTAAATATTGCTGTGAAATAATATCTGTATTTAATAACTTATCCCATTGAAAATTTGCTAATGCTTTAAAAAATATCCCAGATCTATGGACAACATTTAAACCAGCTTTTTTTGCATCTCGTTCTAAAGTATCCAGAGTATAAGTGATATAATGCCCATGTTTTCTTTCAGCATTTGTTACCGCAGAATTATGACTAATTAATCCCATCTTTACAGCAATTTGTCTTGAGGGAGCGTTGGCATTTGGACAAACTAGAAAAAAATAACCATTTTTAGATAACCACTCGTCATTAATTTTTTTTAATATTCTGACAGGATCGTTTAAATGTTCCAATACATGGGTTAAAATTATATTATTATATTGACCAGGCAACTCTACTTCTTCAAATAATGCATTAATGATCTTAGCTTTACTGTCAACTACATTCTTTGCTATTTTTACGGCCTTATCTGATGCTTCAACGCATGTAATATCTTTAAAGAATGGAAGAAGTTTTTTAGTAAATTCACCTTGAAAACTTCCTAATTCTAAAAGATTACCTTCTGTAAAAAAAGGTTTAAAAGATTTGATCATATAGTAATGCATAATATCAAAATCAAAATTATATGCATAGTTCCGCTCAATATTATCTTTTAATTCAGCATTGTAATCTCTTTTTTTAGTTAAGTTTTTTATATCTTTTTGCATAAAAATATTTTTTATTTTTTCTTTATTGTTAACACTCTCTTTTTTTAAAATACTACTAAAATTATACTTCCTGTATAATTTTATAGCCTTGTGATTATTTATATCAACCTCTAAACAAATCTTATTAAATTGTCTTTTTTTAGCATGATCTATACAATTTTTTACTAGATTTGAGGCTATATTTTTTCTGTAATAATGGGGTAAAACACTTAAATTTGTAACAAAAACCTCGCCATTTTTATTAAAATAAGCACATAAGATTCCAGCTAAAATATTATTATTCCAACACTCGAATGTTAGGGAATTCAGATAAATTTTCTCAGAATAATCTTTTATATTAACTTTAAAATTTAATTGATAAATAAATTCACTATCACAATTTTGTAGATGATTGTATATCTCTTCTAGAGTTGCTGTTTTTATTTTATACGTAAACTTCATCATATCAATTTTACAAATATAATTGAGCCAATCCAAATCCATGTTTCCCAAATTCATTACCATTGTATAGCATGTAAATTTTATTATCTAATTCAAATACATTAGGATAGCATAACATTTCAGAATCCCAACCAGTTTCAGATATATCTATACCAGCTAATGAGTCATCTCTTTTCCAACTTAAAAGATCTGATGAGTACGCATATCCTATTCTATAACTATTTGCAGTATTTCTTCTAAAGTCAAAAGATTTTCTATAACAAAAAAACATGTGATACTTACCATTAAATCGGGCTACAGTTGGCAACGCTTGACTTTCTTTTTCAAACTTTTCATCGATTATTTTTTGTTTGTTTGTTTGCCAATTAATTCCATCTTTTGATGTAGCGTATTTTATCTTATAAATCCTTTCAGGTTCTGATTGTGAATTATTTTTTATCCATTCAGTTCCAGATATGTACCACATGTATAGTATATTATTAAAATTTCTTACAAAACCATCCATTACCAAAAAAGGATCATTTGTAGATGATGTTAATATTGGTCCATTTCCAACTTTATTAAAAGTAATTCCGTTATCATCGCTTATAGCTAAACCAATACTTGTTTCTATTGGAACGGATTCTCTCCTACTCCAACCAGAAGTATAGGCATATATTTTACCACTATATTTTATAGGGCTAAAAGGAAAAATCCCATGCTCATCAAAACAACCTAGATTTCCCAGTGGAACAACTTCATGCGTTGATATATTAATAATATTCTTAAACGTTTTATCTATATCTATAAATGCAACATGACTTATTAGTTTACCTAACGAATCTTTTTTAACGGTTGAGAAATATATCCGAATAAAATTTTTTAAAACCATTGCTTGTGGGCCTTTTGCAAATCCAATACTATCATTAAATATTTTATACCTAGATACGTCAAATATTTTACCAAGTTTTTGCCATTTCATAAATTAAGTACTTTCTAGTTTTGCTAAACCAAATCCATATTTGGCAGTTTCATTGCCTTGATAAAGCATATATATATCTTTATTTAATTCAAATAGATTGGGGTAAGAAACCATTTCAGAATCCCAACCAGTTTTAGATACACCTATGCCAGCTAATGAGTCGTCTCTTGTCCAATTCAAAAGATCTGATGAATACGCATATCCAATTCTGTAGCTGTTATTTTTGTTTAATCTATAATCTTTAGCCTGTCTGTAAGAAAAGAACATGTGATACATATTATTAAAATGTATCACATCAGGGCTTGCTTGAGCCTCGTCTTTATTTAACTTATCAGTTATAATATTTTTATTAACTTTTTCCCATTCTAACAAATCATTAGAAATAGCCATTCTAATTTTATAAACAGGTTCTGGTTTCCCATTATCTAAAACCCACTCTGTTCCCGAAATATAAAATAAGTACCAGGTATTATTGAATTTTCTAATCCTTGGGCTGCTAATAATAAAAGGTTCATCTTTAGAGGTGGATAATATTGGTCCATTACCAATCTTTTTGAAAGAATTACCATTATCCTTACTTATAGCCATTCCCAAGGAAACATCAAATGGAACGGATTTACATCTAGTCCACCCCCCATAAAAACAAATAATATCCTCATTGTTTTTTAAGCATGAAACAGGATAAGTACCAAATTCATCAAATGTTCCTAATATTCCTAATTCTAAAATTGGACTTTTAGCTACATTTATGATTTTAGATAAATTATTTTTATCTAAATCAATGTATGAAATACGACTTATATATTGACTGCTTTTATCTGGTTGAGATCTGGTACAAAAATACACCCTAATAAAATCTCTAAAAATAACTGCAGATGGAGACTGGGCATATTGACACATCCAGGGTTTTCTATCATAGCCTATTGGATCAAAAACTTTTCCTAACTTTTTCCATTTGAACATAATGCTAAATTATTTCATATTGATTTAACATATTCTTAATTTTGCTCTTAGTATTAAACATCATTATATCAATGATTGATAACCAAGGGACAAATATGTTACTGAATTGTTTGTATTCAATAGGCCTAGATTCTATAAATTTTAAGCAAATATTATTTTGTGTAAAATCATCTTTTTTGTAAAGATTTCTCCCTCCAGAAGTATTTATATAGGTTTTTGATTTTATGTTATTACAAATAGCAAGAATCTTATTCTGGGAAGCTAAAGAATGGTCAATATCTATTGTGGATGATATTATTATATCGGTTTTGATTTCTAAAAACTTACATATTATTTGAATCGAATGTAATATATATTTAAATAGATTTACTTCCTGATGTGTTATAATCTCTTTAATCATTGGGTAAACAGTATCGTAATACAGTGCCTTCTGGTAACTAGAAGTTAATTGATTGAGAATCTTAGTTTTATTAAAACTATCAGATATTTTTCTTTCATTTACACACAAATAATCAGAGTCCTTTTTTAAGGGAATACTAAATATTACAGCCTTGTCATTCTGCAAGAAACGATTTCTGCTGATCCATCCTTTTTTGGTGTATTTTATATTATCATAAATAACAAACTTATCTACAGCATTAATAAGCTGAAAATAGCCGATGTAAGGAAGAAAGTATGGCTGCATTATTGCAATTTTCATTTATTTGTATAATATTTAATTTTTAAAGAATTATAAAATCTTATTTTATAATATATATAATATCTGTTTATATCAAAAAAATAAAAGCAGTTAAAGAAAAATTCATGCAATTTCATGATTATTTTATCTATTCTCTTTCCTAACGATATTAATAATTTAAAAAAGAATTTATAAAACTTTAATCTTGTGAAATTATAGCTTAGCCTTCTATCTAAAATATTTTTTACTTTTTCAAATATGTGTACAAAAATTTTATTTCTAGTCACATCAATGCTTTTCTTTAAAAGGTAAAGTTTTATGAGAGCATGGCAAGTTTTGTAATTTTTTGGAGTTTTTTTTATAACGTCTTCACAAGCCCACCAGATTCTTTTAAATTCTTCATTATATACATAGTTTAATAATTTATTATAAATATACATCCCCCTTATATTAATTAAATCCTTTTGATACTGTTGTAATTTTGAGTATCTTCCATTTTTATTTATTCTATATACACTCATTACTTTATCAAAATATTTTATATTTCCATTTCTAGCGTAAAGCATAGATAAAAACCAGTCACCCATTACAGATTGGTTAAAGGCCATCTCTTTAGGATAGCCATCTTTAAAAATGTTTCTCCAAACGTAAGACGATGTGTGAAAATAGCAATGCCCAGAAATTAAATCTTTAATATCAGAAATAGATTTTGTTTTACTACTATCTGCTATCATAGGTTTTCTTTTACCGTCTTGTTCATATAACAATTCTGTATTATGCGAACAGCCTACAAAGCCTGGATTATTATCTAGAAAATCCACCTGTTTCTGTAATTTGTAGGGGTCTATCCAATAATCATCACCTTCAAATATAGCAATGTACTGTGTATCAGAACAATTAAATTTTGACATAAAGAATGTAAAACATACTCCATAATTTTTTTTGTTAAAAATTAGCTTTATATTTTTAAATTTATTTTTGTATTTTAGTATAATTTCTTTTGTTCTATCTGTTGAGCAATCTTCAGCTATAATGACCTCATATTCAAAATTTACTTTTTGTGAAAAAATAGAATCTAAAGCTTGTGCTATATAGTTTTCATGATTGTAAGTTTGTAAAATTATGCTAATTTTTAGGGTGCGTTGCATTTTAACTATATAAAATTAGGGTTTAAATCTAAAGCTTAGTATACCTTAAATGAAAAAAAGAAAAAATCAATGAAAAACTATATCACCTTACAACGAATCAATATCTCGAAGCTAAAGTCAAATGTGGTGTATTAGAATAATGCGGTGCGGATCTATTGCAAAAAAGAGTTAATCAGTTAATGTCTATTGATGTAACAGAAAACAGAAGGTTAAATTATAAAACCAATATTTTAAATAGCAGCATTTTATGCCAGAAATTATTTTACGATGTATGAGGTGATATTTAAGCTATTTCCTTAGTTATGCCATTTATCTGAAATAATGGCAAAAAGAGGTATTAAGATTGATCATACAACTATTTACTGTTGGGCTCAAATATACGGGCCTGAGTTTAAGAAGAAGATCCGTTAGCATAGACAGCCTATATGCTTTTCTGGAGAATTGATGAGAAGTATATCAAAGTTAAAAGTCAGTAAAAATTCTTATATAGAGCCATTAATAAACATGGAGATACCATTATTCAACCAACAAAAGACCTTGAAAAATTAATACAAGACTTTGCTGAATGCAGAACCAATAAAGCCCTAAACACTGCCATGAAATCCCCTTAATTTAATACAGACAAGAATCCTACCTATCCTTAATCCATCCGTGAATTAAAAAAAAAGGGAATTCACCTAAAAACCTGGTTCATCTGCAAGTTAAATATCTTAACAACATTATTGAATCAGATCATCGAAGCATCAAGCGACGAACTAGATTTATGCTAGAATTTAAATCTTTTAAGACAGAGAACCGATATTTAAAAGGAATTGAAGCCGTAGCTATAACGATGAAAAAACAATCTTCTTTCTTGAAACTCACCATCCAACAACAGGTTACCTTTGTCCATAATTTATTTTGATTATATGCCTAACTATTAGAATTTATAGAATTGCATTAAGCTAAATAACTTTTTGAAACAGAATTCTTTTTTACCCTGCCAAGAAAACATTATTTGAAATTGAATCTGTGAAGATGATGCAAAAAGGTCAGCTATTGGAGCTAAAAAAAATAACAATTCCTGGAGTGTATTGACAAGCCTTATAGTTTAGTATATCCAAACTCCTGGGTTTAAAAGCTTTTTGGAAATGTCCCCAATACATGTAACAGAACCGGCTGGAATGAGCGAGCTATTCGTTATAAATTAAAATTTGCAAGTATACAGTTCTCGCTCTCACCTGGTGATTTAATTCTCTAAATATTTAACTATTTAAAATAAACTTTATAATTAGATTCTGGGACCTTATCGCTTTTCTCTGTGTTTCTAATGCTCTGTTTTAAATGCTTTACTTCCATTCTCAAGGAATTTCTTTCATTAATAATATTCTTTAAATAAGGTAAATTAGCTATAACCTTCTTCAATATATGTTTCATCATTATTTTCTTTCTATCTTACAATCATCAAAATATACTGCATCTAAATTTGTAGATAACAAAAAATCAATTGCATGCTCAGGTGTTTCAACAATGGGTTCTCCAGGGCCATTAAAAGATGTATTCATTAGAATAGGTATATTTCCGCCCTTCTTAAATTCTTGCAGAACATTATATATCATTCCACAGTCTTTGCTAATTGATTGTATTCTTGATGTTCTATCTACATGCGTAATAGCTGGAATCTTATCAGTTTTCACTACTGCATTGAAAAGCATGAAATATGAAGGAAAAGGACATCCATAAAAATATTTTCCTTCATCCCCCTCTAAGACAATAGGAGCAAAAGGCCTCCATAGTTCTCTTCCCTTAACCTTATTAACTCTTTCCCAATTCTCTAAATATCTAGGGTTAGCAATAATTGACCTATGACATAATGCTCTGGGCCCAACTTCACTTCGACCTGAAAATAAAGCTATAACATTATTTTCGTTTAAGTCGCTAGCTATAGCTTTTTCTGTATTTTCAAGTTTTGTAACCTTTATTTTATTTTTATACTTATCAATTGCTTCAGTTAACAAGATGCAATCAGAAGATGACTTTAAGCCTAAGTAAGCCTGACTTGGGGTTGATTTTTTTATATCCCTACTATATCCCATCACATTATAATAAAGACCTAAGGCTGAACCAATCGATAATCCCATATCACCAATTGCTGGGGGAATATAAATATCATGAAACGCACTTTCATTGTATAGCCGGCTGTTAGCAGGACAATTTAAAGCAACACCTCCTGAGAGACATAAATTTTTAACTGTTTTGCCACTCTCAACCAAAGAGGAGTACAAAGCTGCCGTTGCATCTAACATTATTTCTTCTGCAAGTTTTTGTGTGCTTGCTGCAAAATCCACATTAACGGCTTCCAATATTTTATCACGGTTGCCAAGATGTGTTAAATCATAGCCCTGTCGTTTTGCTTCTTGCAAGCAGTGATCAATCCAAGCTTGTGGGGAAGCTTTATTGTAATCAAACCAATTTCCTACAAATTTTTTGGTAAAAAACCTGGGTTTCCCGTATGAAGCTAAACCCATCAATTTTCCTGCATCTAGGCCTATTTTAGATGCAGAGGCATCATACAACTCTCCTGCTGTCAGTGTGTTTGGTGAATAAGGGTACAGCTTATTTTTATACCCATAAGCAAAAAACCCGCATGCGTATTTTATATCTTCCCCACCTCCTGCTCCATCATTACTGAGAATTGCTGCTTCTTCGTATGGGCTTTGATAGTAACTGTAGCATATATGGGCATAATGATGGGAAAATATATATGCAGGAATTTTCTTTAATTTTAAGTTTAAAGATGCAGGGTAATAGAAGCCATGGCGTACAGAATCTCTTAAAAGGGCACTATAATTTGTTTTAGATATATCTTTGAGAGAAAGTTTTTTGTTCCATAAGTCTGTGTCAATAAATCTTTCAAAATTTGGAAGATAATTTTTTGTCTTTTCAATAGTGTCTTTGAATTTTTTTAACACAACTCTCTGGTAAGGGTGATCAGTTAGATTTTTCAAAACATGTCTGAGCCAACCTATTCCTGATTCTGAAAATTTTTTTGAAGAAACAGATAACTCTTTTGTTAAAGTGCATTCATACTTATCATGTTCTTTTAATTTTTCTAAACTTATACTTAATTTTTCCGGCTCAGAAAATATGTATTCAACTAACTGAGTGCTGGTTAGCGTTGCATAATCAATGTCTTCTATGGTCAACCCACAATCGACTAAGGCCTTTTCTATGTCTTCATACTCCAGACCGATAATATGCTTTACTCTTTTATGGCGCTCAACTTCCATACACAATAAAACCTCACCATCCCTAATTATTGAAACAGAAGCATCGTGTCCAAAATGCAAACCTAGAATTATCATATATTTTACCTTATATTTTTTTGTGACCCAAATTTTTATCTGTACTGTTGTGGAAAATAATTATTCCAAACACTACTTAAACGTTAATGCAGTTATATTGTAAAGAAAAAATTGGTCCTAATTTGTTTCTTGACTCATCAGAGCCGTTCTATTAAGAATGTAGAAAGCTGAATATAATACTGACTAGGTTTTAATTTGTTTGAAAAAAAATACAATGCATGTCTAATTCTAGAAAATGGTTTTTGTTTTAAAGGTATCGGTATTGCTAAGAAAGGGGTTTCCCTTGGGGAAATTTGTTTTAATACTGCAATGACGGGGTATCAAGAGATATTATCTGATCCTTCCTACGATGGGCAAATTATAACTTTTTCTTTTCCCCATATTGGTAATGTAGGGACTAATCAAGAAGATATGGAGTCAAATAAAGTCTTTGCAAAAGGGTTGGTTATAAAGGATTCCATCACCAACCCGTCTAACCATAGAAGTAAAAAGAATTTTAATGATTGGCTAATTGATAATAACGTTGTTGGAATATCTCAAATTGACACAAGGACGTTAATAAAAATTATTCGAGAAAATGGCCCTCTTAAAGGTCTTATTTATCATGCTAATGAGATAATAAAAGAAGAAGATATTATAAATTTAAAGAAGAGATTAACAGATGCCATAGGGGTCAAGAATAAAGATCTTTCTTTAAATATATCAACAAAGAAAATTTTTAGTTTTAAAGATAAGCTGACCTCTAAGCCTAATAAACTAAAAATTGTAATTTTAGACTTTGGCGTAAAAAAAAATATTCTTAAATGTTTGGGTTATTTAGACTGTGAGATTATTGTAATGCCGGCGTTATCATCTTTTAATGCTATATATGAAATGAGACCAGATGGCATCGTTTTATCAAATGGTCCAGGCGATCCAAGACCTGTTGCAATATATCTAACACCAGTAATTAAAAATATTTTAAAACATAAAATTCCTCTTTTAGGGATTTGTTTAGGTCATCAACTTATGGGGCTTGCTATGGGGGGGGAGATAAAAAAAATGTCTACAGGCCATCATGGGGCTAACCATCCTGTCAAATCTATAGAAACTGGAAAAATAGAGATAACCTCACAAAATCATGAGTTTGTACTTGAGGAAAATAGTTTACCTGAAAATTGTAAAAAAACTCATTTTTCTCTGTTTGATAATACTTTACAAGGGATGGAAATTGATAACTCCCTTGCTTTTTCAGTTCAGTTTCACCCCGAATCGTCCCCAGGCACACATGATAGCCGTTGGTTATTTGAAAAATTTATAAATATGGTAAAGCAGTATGCCAAAAAGAACTGACATAAAAACTATTTTTATTATAGGATCTGGTCCTATTATTATCGGTCAAGCTTGTGAATTTGATTATTCAGGGGTACAGGCTTGCAAAGCTTTACGGGAAGATGGTTATAAAGTTATTTTAATTAATCCAAACCCTGCGACGATTATGACAGATCCTGAAATCGCTGATAAGGTTTACATTGAGCCAATTGAAACAACCATCCTTACAGATATTATTATTAAACATAAACCAGATGCTCTTCTTCCAACTATGGGGGGGCAAACCGCATTAAATGCAGCGATGGAATTAGAAAAAAAAGGAGTACTAAAAAAATTTAATGTCGAGTTAATAGGGGCCGCAAGTGAGAGTATTAAAAAAGCTGAAGATAGAAAAATTTTTCAAAAATCTATGCAGAATATAGGAGTCGATGTTCCTAAAAGCTTTTCATTAAATCAATTTACTGAAATGGATCAATTTATAGATACCTTACAATTTCCTGTAATTGTAAGATCCTCTTTTACTTTAGGCGGTAAAGGAGGGCATATTATCAAAGAAAAAACTGATTGCTATGAACATATAAAAAGAGCTTTAAATAGCTCACCTATAAAACAAGCTTTAGTAGAAGAGTATCTTGAAGGCTGGAAAGAATTTGAACTAGAAATGATGAGAGACTCTGGTGACAACTGTGTTGTTATTTGTAGTATTGAGAATATAAATCCTATGGGGGTTCATACAGGAGATAGTATAACCGTTGCTCCGGCTTTGACATTAACAGATAAAGAATTTCAGAATATGAGAAATATTGCCATTAAGGTAATGAGAGAGATTAATATAAGTGCAGGAGGGGCCAATGTCCAATTTGCAGTCAATCCAAAAAATGGACGTGTCGTTGTTATTGAAATCAACCCACGTGTTTCACGCTCGTCTGCGCTTGCCTCAAAGGCAACAGGTTTTCCCATAGCAAAAATATCAGCAAAACTTGCAGTTGGTTACACACTAGATGAAATTCCGAATGATATAACGAAAAAAACCTATGCTGCGTTTGAGCCAACACTAGATTATGTAGTAACCAAAATCCCAAGATTTTCTTTTGAAAAATTTCCCAAATCAAACCCTTATTTAGGGCCTTCAATGAAATCTATCGGAGAAGTAATGGCTATAGGCAGGAATTTTGCAGAGTCCTTTCAAAAAGCCATCATTTCCCTTGAAAAAGACCTAACTGGTTTGGATAAACCTCCCTCTTTTTCTAACTCTAAAGAAGAGCAGTTGAAAAAAATTATTCACTTTTTAATGAACCCAACAGAACTGCAGTTTCTATATGTTTCCGAAGCTTTTAGGTTAGGACTTTCTATAGAACAAGTGCATCAATATACTCAGTATGATTTTTGGTTTTTAGAACAAATAAGGAACCTAGTTAGCATAGAGGATTTAATTTCAAGTCAGAAAAAGTCAATCACCAAAGAAGATATGAAGTATATTAAAAGTATGGGCTTTAGTAATAAACGTATTGCAAGCCTTACCAAGCAAAGCATTGATGATGTTAATGATTACATGAATACACATAATATTTTACCAGTATATAAGCGTGTAGATACTTGTGCTGCAGAATTTTCATCCTCAACACCATACCTTTATTCAACCCATGAAGTTAATTATTCAAATGCTGATAACTGTGAAGCAAACATTTCTGACAAAGAGAAAATCATTATCTTAGGCAGTGGCCCTAATCGTATAGGCCAAGGAATTGAATTTGATTATTGTTGTGTTCAGGCAAGTATAGCTTTAAAGGAGCTAGGTTATGAAACAATAATGGTTAATTGCAATCCTGAAACAGTTTCTACAGATTATACAGTTTCAGATCGTTTATATTTTGAACCATTAGATTCAGAATATGTTCTGAATCTAATAAAGAAAGAAAAATCCAAAGGAAAATTAAAAGGAGTGATAACTCAGTTAGGTGGACAAACTCCATTAAGCCTAATTTCCATATTAGAGAAAGAGAAAATACCCCTTTTAGGAACTTCAGCTAAATCAATTGATTTAGCTGAAAATAGAAAAAAGTTTAGTGAGATTTTATTAAAAGAAGGTTTTGAGCAACCAATTAACTTCTCAGCACACAACAAAGAAGAGCTAATTTCTTTTTCTAAAAAGATCCAATATCCTGTTATTTTACGCCCCTCTTATGTGATAGGTGGACAAAATATGCAAGTGGCTACTAAAGAATCTGAACTGCACCATCTATTGGAAAAAGAAGACTATTTAAAAACCCTTTCTTCTGGTCCTATTCTTGTAGAACAATACCTAGAAAATGCAAAGGAAATTGATGTAGATGCCATTTATGATGGCAAAACTATAGTTTTTGCAGGCATTACAGAACATTTTGAAAGTGCTGGGATTCACTCAGGGGATTCCACCTGTAGCTTACCAACGCATTCCTTAAAAAAAGAAATCATTAGTTCTATTAAGAATACAACTTTAGCTTTATGCAAGTTGTTAAAAATAAAAGGGTTGATTAATATACAGTTTGCAATAAAAAATAATAAAGCTTTTATATTAGAGGTTAACCCCAGAGCAAGCAGAACCATTCCGTTTATCTCAAAAGCTAAAGGAATACCGTATACAAAAATTGCGACAAAAGTTATGGCTGGACACTCATTAAAAAACATCAACCTGCCGGATGACTCATTATTATCAAAATTTTATGTTAAAATGCCAATATTTTCATTCCCCCAAATTCCCGGGGCTTCTGGGATTTTAGATTCTCAGATGAAGTCAACAGGGGAGGTAATGGGAATAGGAGAAACTCTTGAAGACGCAACTTCCAAGGCTTATTTATCTAGTATAAAATCAATTCCTAACAATAAAAAAGTATATATTCAGTGTGATAATATAGATCTGATGGAATTTACAAGCATGATTTCAAGTTTTATTTTATTAGGTTTCAAAATATTTATAAATCCTATCCACACATCAATTCTTAATACTGACAAAGTTAAAGTTCTTGACGAAGATATTCTTACCAAAATACATAAAGAAAATTTTTCAGTGATTATAAATACATTTTCGTATAACACCAGATGTCCTTTATATGAAAAGTATAAAATTAAAATTAAAGAAGATAATATAATAGAGTGTAGAACGGTCAGTCATACAAAAGGATTATTAATCGCTTTTCACTTTCTTGGGAAGGGATAATTTAGAGTTTTGCCGCTTGTGTTGGTTTGGGGGAATAAAATGGCTAGAATCAGATTCATAAATGAGGTTTTGACATTTAGTGTGGATCCAAAACTGCATAAATACTTCAAAGAATTTTGTTCCTCACCAGAGGCTATCACGATGTTTGTTTACATGAAATGCCGATTTTCATTAAGTTATCACGATCTGGAGAAATGACGAAAATGCGGGCGGGGGGGAGCTTAAGTTAATCATTGCATTCTCCAACGGTGAGTAGGCCGATTTGTTTCATTGATGGAAAAACCTGTTAGAAAAAAACCTATGAATGGCAGTTTTGAGGATGGAAAATGGATTTATCTCTGTAGAGCTGTTGATAAAAAAGGAAACATGATAGATTTCCTACTAAGGTACAGACGAGATAATCCTACAGATAAAGATAATAAAAATTGGGGCTGTACCAGATAACTAATTTAAATAGCGTTTAACCCATTGTTTTAATTG
>CAYGUF010000020.1:0-19679 GCA_964353125.1 uncultured Flavobacteriaceae bacterium | reverse complement strand
ATATTCGGCTCAGAGTGGTTGCGAAAGTGGCTGTTCGCCCATGATTTGCAACGTTATTGTGTATGGTTAGTTGCGTGTTTAAGCAACTAATTTAGTAAACAAAAACGAACGCGAGAAAATTCCGAAGGAATTTTCCAAATAAGCAATGACCAAAGCAATTAATTATACACGGTGTTGTCTAACTATTATATCTTATTTCTTTTAATTTCACTTAAACCCTTATAAATAAAGGGTTTTATTGTTTTGTGTAATGCAAAATAATGTAATAAAATACAATAAAAAGCATTGTTTGTTGTACCTAATGTTGTACCTTAGTATTAGATTGCACTCTGTTGCACCTATTATAAACCAATAAGTTATGGCTTCAATAAAACTAATTTTAAAAAAATCTAAAGTAGATAAGTCTGGAAAAGCACCTTTATATTTAAGAGTGATAAAAGACCGAAAAACTAAATTTATTTCTTTAAGCTTAAAATTAGAGCCTAACGAATGGGATGAAGAAAAGCAAAAAGTAAAGAAAAATCATAGTAATTCTACACGACTAAATAAATACATCTCTCAAAAGGTTGCAGATGCACAAGGACAAATAGCAGATTTAGAAACTAAAAATCAATCTACATCAGCAAGAAAACTAAAAGAAGCTATCAAGGGGAAACCGTTAGTTAATTTCTTTGAGTATGCATACAACCGATGCGAAAAACAAAAAGACACTTTAGCACTATCAACATATAACAACTATAAAAACTACTTGAAAAAGTTTGAAAAGTTTATAGGCCATAAAGAGTTAATGTTCGATGATATTACAGTAACAACATTAAAAGACTATGCAGGTTACTGTAGTACCACTTTAGGGAATAATAACACGACGATAAATTTTTCTTTAAAGATTCTTAACCTAATGTTTAAAGAAGCGCAGAGAGAGGATTTAATACCGTTAAATCATTTTCCATTTAGTAAATTTAAAGTCAAGAAAGCAAAAAGCACAAAACGATTTTTAACAGCTGAACAATTAGAAGCTTTTATTAAATTAGAGGTTTCAGATAAAGCAAAGGCACAAATCATAAAAGATATGTTTCTATTTTCTGTCTTTTCAGGTGGTTTAAGGTTTGGCGATATAATAGAGTTAAAATGGAATAATTACAATGCTAAAACACATAAAATAACTAAGACAATACGCAAAACAAACAGACAGCATAGTATTAGAATTGGTCAGGTAGCAATAGATATTTTAGAAAAATATAAAACTGAAAATGTAAATCAAAACGATATAATATTTCCTTTCGCAAATATTGATAACGATTATTTTACAGACAGAGAACAAAGAGCAAAAGTAGTAAGACAAGCAATAGCGTTAAGCAATATGTATTTAACTAAAATGGGTAAAACTTTAGAATTACCGTTTTCTTTAACCTTTCATATTAGCAGACATACATTTGCTACCAGAGCATTAAACAACGGTATGCGTATAGAACACGTATCTAAATTAATGGACCATTCCGATATTGGAATAACACAAGTATATGCAAAAATTATAAGTAGTGAATTAGATAATGCAGTAGACAAATACATCAATTAGAATATGTTTAATAAACCAATCAATACTATTTTAAAGGCTCAATTTGATACCATTCATTCTGAAGCAGTACAAACAGCAGAACAAGATTTAAAAACTAACGTTTTAAATAAGATTGAGAACCTCGAACACTTTGACGAATTTAAGTTTCTAATATCTGAAGAAAACAGAATTGAAGATTTAATTGATAAAAATAAACATCCATATTATGTAAAAAATCATAGCTCTAAAGATTGGTTGCTTTCACAATTTTCAAGTAGGCATTTCTTATTGAATGTAGATGAATTTGCCGAATTAAAAGAAGCTATTTATTTAGGAAAAATTAATTACCTAATACATAAAAGAGTTAGTGATTCAAGAAAGCAAATACCGAAATTCACTTATAATGATTTTTTATCTGGTAAAGAATGTAAATACCTTATTACTTATGATAACCAGTATAATATAGAAAAAGAGGACTATTATAAAATGGTGACTTGGCAATCTGATAGGCTTATAAAAGTAGTTTCTTATGAGGTTGAATTATTGGTGAAAAATCTTCAAGAATATTGTTCTAAAATAAATGAACCTTTAATGTTTATTAATGAGCAAATTCAAATACTTGAAGAAGAATTAATAGAGTCATTAAATGATGCTAAAGAAATAAAAAGAATACTATCTAAACTATTTGCTTTTAAAGGTTTTGATATAGGTAATTTTAATGATGAATTGTTATTATATAATTACCCATCTTTTTTTAACGACAGAATAGAGTTTAGACGTTTAAATCCATCGACAGTAGGCAAAGTATTAACTAAGTTGTCAGGTAAGCCAAAAACGCTGTTTAGTAATGAATATATCGTGTTTTATACGCTTGACGTGTTCTTATCTTGGTTAAAAGATATTGTTAAAGGTAAATCTAGTCAAGAGCCTTTTAAGTATCCTGTTTGGGAAGATTTGTTAAATCAAAAAATAGCAGAAGCAGAAAAAGAACTACAACCTATAATTAATGAGATACAAGATTTTGTATTTGATTCAGCGAAAAGCAAAAAAGAGATTCGTAAGTATTTAAGAAATGAGTTTGAAAAGCAAATAGATAAATATAACACCATTGAGAACAAGCAAATTTTTTATCTATTAAGGGATGAAAATAGAAATCCGCTTATATCAGATTTTAAGATAAATGCATTATTTAATAATGAAGAAGAAGCATATTTAAAGAATCTAAAAGAAGCATATATTTTACAAAATATCAGTTGGCATATTTCTTTAACGTTTAATGAGGTGTTTGCTACAAAAACTATCTACTTCAAAAAAGATACTGGTTCACATTTAATGATTTTATCCTTAACTAACGATATGATATTAGATAAAGAATTGTCTATTGAATTAGATGAAGCAATGGATTCTTTTTTTAAAGAAATGTATAGCACTTCATTGCCTTTAGATATTCATTTTTATAATCATCGTGAAAAGTATAGTAGAATATTTGAGAAAAGTATATCACGTTTACAAGATGTTTTAGATAATGCAGAACCAAACAATAAAGTATTATATATACAAAGTAAATTAAAAGAGCTAAGACATAGGGAATTAAAATTTAGAACTTTAGTTGATAGAAAAAAGGATTTTAAAGATAAAGAAGATAAATACCCAAATCTATTTAAAGAGTTTTTATCCATAGAAGCAGAATTTATAAAAGAAACAGTACAAATTAGTCCTGTCACTTTATTACTAAATCATACAGAACCTTTATCGTTAGAAAAAGAAACGGATAGTTTTAAAACATTTGTAAATCAAGAGAAGCAAGATTATATTCTAAATATACTTGAAGATTTAGCAATTACTAAAGATGGTGTATATAATTTAGGAGACAGAAGCAAAGGCACAGTAAGAGGTGTAATAGAAGCATTAAGGGAAGAGCATATTATTCCAAAATTGAGTTTAAAAAGATTATGTGATATAATAGCCAATCAAATTAACTTAGAATTAAAATCAAAATTAGATTGGTCAAATACATCAGACGACTATCATAAAAAGGCAAAACAATACATAAAAGACAATCCACTTCATTAAAATACAGTCAATAAAAGGTCTTATAAGGTCAGCCTTATAAGTACCTATCCAGAGCTTAATATTTGTTACAGAAATAATTAGTAACATAAAAAATTAAGTAAATGGAAGCAGTAATTTTAACAGCAGAACAGTACAACAATTTAGTATCAAGATTAGACAAATTAAATTCTACTTTAGAATCTAATCAAAAACCATCACACGAAACCTTTCTCGATAATCAAGAGTTTATCCAGCTAATGAATATTAGCAAACGTACAGCTCAAACTTGGCGAGACGAAGGCAAAGTATCATTTTCTCAAATAGGTAGTAAAATTTACTACAAAATGAAAGATGTAGAGGTGTTATTAGATAAAAACTACAATAAAGCCTTTAAAAATAAAAGGTAGTCGTTTTGTACGACACACTTAAATTAAAACATCAAGTAACACAATTACCTAAAGAAGTTGTAGAGCAACAAGAAAGTCCATTTTTTTGGAAAGGCTTAAAATGGACACCTATTTTCAATAAAAAAACAAACCAAGTAAAAGCTTATGAAACCACAGTAAGCAACTTGAGGCTTGAATTAAAAGGAAATATAATCTCTTGTAATAACTCATTACAAAAATGGTATATGGGTAATAATTACGAGTTGTTTACCTATTCACAAGTAGTTAAGGCATTAGAAAAATTAGATAGTATTTTACCGTTCAATGTTTATAATGCTAATATTCACTATTTAGCAGTAGGCACAGTTATAGAAGAAGAAGCAAAACCAATTCTAAATACTTGGTTAAGCTTAAACGGTAAACAACCAATTCCGATGTTGGGTGAAAATAAGCAATACGGTAAAAAATTTTATCTTACAGATTATAACGTTAAAGGATATGATAAAACTTTTGAAGTAAAAACGCACGAACGTATAAAGCTAAATAAGCCATTATTTAGATTCGAATTAGAAATCTACACACGAAATTTAAACAAACGTAAAAATTCCATTGGAATCTACACGGTGAATGATTTAATTGATAAAGCTAAATATCAAATGTTAGCAGATGTGTTATTGAGTAAGTATGATAAAATAGAAAAGCAACAAAGTATTCCATTATCGCAGCTTAATAACAAGGAAAAAGAAGTATTAGCATTATTTCAAAATCAAGAAATATTACAACAGTATAAAATAGACCATTCTGAAACATTTAACAATCGTAGAAAGGTGTATAATAGAATCAAAAAGTTATCAAACGATAAGTATCTAATACACGTAAAAGAGCAATTAAAAACAAGTGTAGAACACACGCTATTTTAGTACTTGTAATATAACATAAAACAGGGGTAAAAAGTAAATGAGGAAATCCTTATTATTTAACCAATATATATTTATATTTTTAACAATTCAAAATACACTACCAAACTAAATGTCAGAAGAACAAAAAAAACTACTTGAAAAACAATTATGGGCTATTGCCAACCTATTACGTGGCAAAATGGATGCAGACGATTACAGAAACTACATCTTAGGCTTTATATTCTTTAAATACCTTTCAGAGAAGTTACATTTATACGCTGATAAAATATTAGCACCAGATAGTTTAACCTATGAGCAGTTAGATGAAAATTCTGAAAATGGTAAACTATATGTTGAAGCTGTTAAAAAAGCCTGCGTAAAAGAGTTAGGTTACTTCTTAAAACCAAGCGAATTATTTACCTCTATTGCTCAAAAAGGAAACAACCTTTCAGAAATAGTAACCAACGATAATGACGAAGCAAAGCAATTCTTTATCATTGAAGATTTAGAGCGTATTCTTACCAATATTGAACAAAGTACAATGGGTACAGAATCTGAAGATGATTTTGTAAAACTATTTGAAGATTTAGATTTAACGTCTGGAAAGTTAGGAAGAACCGTAAAAGCACAAAATGAAACCATCGCAAAAATTATTACGCATTTAGATGAAATTGATTTTAGATTAGAAGATAATGACAGCGATTTGTTAGGTGATGCATACGAGTTTCTAATCGGGCAGTTTGCTGCAAGTGCAGGTAAAAAAGCTGGCGAATTTTATACGCCTCAAGAAGTATCTACCATATTAGCGAAAATTGTTACCACGCGTAAAAAACGTTTAAAATCTGTATATGACCCAACGTGTGGTAGTGGCTCTTTGTTATTACGTGTAGCTAAAGAAGTAGATGATGTCGGTATGTTTTACGGTCAAGAATTAAACCGTACAACGTACAACTTAGCACGTATGAATATGATACTACACGATGTAAATTATCGTGAGTTCGATATTAAACAAGAAGATACTTTAGAAGAACCACAACATATGGCTATCGACTTAAAAGCCGAAGCTATTGTAGCAAATCCACCATTTTCTGCAAAGTGGTCTGCAAAAGGTATTTTTAGTACAGATGATAGATTTAGCCAATACGGTAAATTAGCACCCAAAACAAAAGCAGATTTTGCATTTGTACAACATATGATTCATCATTTAGATGAAAATGGTATAATGGCAACCGTATTACCTCACGGTGTATTATTTAGAGGAAGTAGCGAAGCGCATATAAGACGTTATTTAATTGAAGATAGAAACTATATAGATGCGGTAATTGGTTTACCTGCAAACATCTTTTTTGGTACAGGTATTCCAACCTGTATTTTAGTCATTAAAAAATGTAGAGAAGTTAACGAAGATGTATTGTTTATAGATGCTAGTAACGAGTTTGAAAAGCAAGGTAAAGACAATAAACTATTACCAGAGCATATTAACCAAATTGTAGAAACATATACCAATAGAACAATAACAGATAAATACAGCCACAGAGCGACTTTACAAGAAATAGCTGATAACGATTACAACCTAAACATACCGCGTTATGTAGATACGTTTGAAGAAGAAGAACCTATTGATATTAATATAGTTGCAGAACAAATTCAAGCATTAGATGTAGAAATTGCAGAAACTGATAAACGTATTGCCTCTTATTGTAAGGAGTTAAATATTAAAACACCTTTTTAATATGGAAAAACAATTAATACCACAATTGAGGTTTTCAGAGTTTGAAGAAAATTGGTTTTTAAAAAAGTTATCTGATATTGGTAAAATAATAACAGGAAGTACACCAAGTACTTTTGTGTCTGAATATTACGAAAATGGAATAATACATTTTGTTTCACCTGCTGACATTCAATCCAATCGTTTTATAATAAATACAAAAACAACATTAACCGAATTAGGGTTTTCAAAAACTAGACACATTAAAGAAAATAGTGTTCTGTTTGTTTGTATTGGTTCGACGATAGGGAAAGTAGCTCAAGCATCTCAAAAATGCGCTACGAATCAACAAATAAATGCGATTGAATGTAATAGCAATAATTTAGATTCTTTTCTTTATTCTTTATTAGAGTTAAAAGGTGATAGGATTAAGTTGTTAGCAGGTAATCAAGCGGTTCCACAAATAAATAAAACTGATTTTTCTAAATTTAGATTTTATTTTCCCAAACTTTCAGAACAACAAAAAATTGCATCATTCCTTACAGATGTAGATGATAAAATTACCAAACTAACCAAAAAGAAAGAACTTTTAGAGCAATACAAAAAAGGGATAATGCAAAAAATCTTTAATCAAGAGTTACGATTTAAAGATGATGAGGGTAATGCCTTTCCTGTTTGGGAGGAGAAGATGTTAGGCGAGATTACCAAATACTATGATGGTACACATCAAACTCCCAATTACGTTTCAGAGGGTGTCCCTTTTTATAGTGTGGAACACGTTACAGCGAATCAATTTGAAAAGACAAAATATATCTCTAGAGAGGTTTTTGAGAAAGAGAACAAAAGAGTGAGATTAGAGAAAGGCGATATATTAATGACCCGTATAGGGAATGTTGGAAAAGCTAGGTATATTGATTGGGATGTAAAGGCTTCATTTTATGTGAGTTTAGCCTTAATTAAACAAAACCCTTCTTTTTCAAGTAAATATTTAGCTCAATATATTAATTCAGTTCTATTTCAGCGTGAACTTTGGAAAAGGATTATACACGTTGCCTTTCCTATAAAAATAAATTTAGGGGAAATAGGAAAATGTTTAGTGCAATTACCGTGTCTTGAAGAACAAACCAAAATAGCCAATTTTTTATCCGATATAGATTTAAAAATAGAAGCCTTAAATACCAAAATAGTAAATAGTAAAGCCTTTAAAAAAGGGTTATTGCAAAAAATGTTTGTTTAAAGATAAATATACCTAACCGTAGGTATTTAAATAAAAATATTAAATGACTAATTTCAAAGCCTAACCTTAAAACTAAAAAAATGAAATATTCTATAACTTTTATTGCAACACTTTTTATTTGTTTAGTTGCTTCCGCTCAAACTCAAAAATCTACTAAATTAATTAGTCCAACAATTCAATATGATAAGGATAGACCACTTGTGGTTAACAGATGGACATCAGATATTGCTAATGATAGTATAAAGCTATTGTTTAATGATGAAATGCTTAATATCTTTTTTGCTGATAAAGTAGGTACAGCTTTTGGTGGCTCAAATGATTTGTCATTGAATAAATATTTTGCTTCTGTAGATGAGAAGGATAAATCCATTTCATTAGGTATAAATTTTGATTCTCGTTTTGGAGAAGAAACAGAAAAATTATCTTGGGTATTTAGTGGTAGTCTAAAGTTCAAGTCAGCAAATAAATTTGCTACCATTTATGATAAAGATGGAGTATTTCAAAAAGACAATATAGGAGCAACTATAAAAACAACTTGGATAGGAAATGGTATAATCAATTTTAAAGATGGAAACGGTAAACAAAGGAAAAAAGCTATTGAGAATTTTAGAAAGGTTAATCATAAAAAATATGATGATTTAACTACTAAATATAATACAGATGAATTACCTGCAATTAAAACTAATCTAACTGAAGCACAAAAATACGATACCAAATTAGAACCTATTGATAGTTTGTTGCAAGAAAAACACGATGAATTATACATACAACTTGCTAAAGACGAAATAAAATTTCTTGAAGACAATAGTATGTATCGTTATTTATGGGACCATTGGGTGTCTTTAGAAGTATTTTTACCTTTCGGTAAAAATAAATATAATGTAACAACAGATGCCACAATTGCATTTAATGAAAAAAGGTTTTATGCCTTTAATCTTAATTTATCGTACAATACTATGTGGCAATGGTCTAATGGTCAATCTTTATTTATAAAGGGTATAGCCTCACTTAAAAATAACAATAACATTCTGGTAGATGATATTTCATCAAAATCATTTCAGACAACTTTAACAGGTGCAAATAATGAAGTAATTATAAATAAAACTGAGGATGTTCACATTACAGATTATAATGAATTTATAACACCCTTAATTACTATTGAACCTGCTTACTTTTTTTGGAGTAATGATATTTTTGATTTAGGAGTTAGCCCTTTAGTAGAGTTTAATTTTGGTGATTATGATAAAACAAATTGGAAATTGGGTATTCCTATAAGTTTAAAGGATAAAGAAGGGAAACCTAAAATAAACTTTGAGATACAATGGAGAGAACAAAATACATTTACATCAAGTGTGCATACTGTTGGTTTAAGTACTAATTTCTTGTTCGGGGATTTAATAAACTAACTATTTGAAAAGTAAATAGACTTTAAAAATGGATACTTAGAACAAATGTTTGTTTAATTGGCAGTTATGGATTTTAATAATAACGATATAATCAATTATTTAGATGAAATAGATAATCATCTTAAAACCTCAAATAAAATACAATTTGAGTATAATCTATTGTGGGCAAGTCAGTTTGAGGATAATCCTGCTATTTATGCGATTTTTAAGAATGATAAATTAGTATACATAGGTGAAACTGCAAGTCTAAAGAAAAGGATGAGCGATATAAGACGCACCTATAATCATACATTCAGAAAGCATTTAGGCATAAATCTATTTAGAATAAAACCTAACGATAAAGGTGTCTTTTCAGAAGAAAACGAAAAAACATTGAATATTTATTTTGAAGAAAATATAAAAGTTACTTTCTATTATATAAATTTTGGAAGGTCAGAAGCAGAGAGTTATATCATTCATAAAAACAAGGGGGAAAATTCAGATTTATTATTTAATAAAATTGGTAAAAGAGACCTAAAAGTAATAGAAGCATTAAAGTCTAAATAAGGTAAAAGAATAGAATGAGAATAAGTCAATTTCAAAAATACTCTCAAAGAGAAAATACTGTTACCAATAATGTGTTATTGATGCTATCAAGGTTAAATGACCTTAATGTTGCCTATTATAAATCAATGATAGAACGTTTAAACGAAGGTAGTTTGCAACAATCTTATTATCCTCAGCCAATTTTCACACAACAATTAGGTGTGAAAAATGGCATCATTGATGGTCATATCGAAATTAAACCCTCAAAAATAGTTATTGAAACCAAATTAAACACCAAAGAATTTATTGGAAAACTAATTAAATATGGTGAGGCTTTTAATAACAATAGTCATAATCAATTATGGCATTTAAGTTCAGTAAAATTTGAAGAAAAAGAAGAAATAGAAATAAATAGAAGACTAAAAGAGACTTATCCAAATTTAAAAATTCAATTCAACAATTTATTATTTAATGATTTAATTGAAAATTTAGAAGGAATTTTTGAAGAAAATACACACGATATGGAGTTGAGGTTGCTTCTTGAAGATTTCAGCAACTACTGTATAAGTAGTAATTTAATTTCTAATGAAGAATATAAATTACTCTTTGTTCCCACAGGTTTCTCTTTTAAGTGGAATATGAGACATAAAATGTATTATTGTCCAATTCATTGGCACAGTCAAAAATTTAAGTTTTTTGGATTATATAATTGGAAGTCTGTTAGGTCAATTTCAGAAATAGAAACCATTATAGAAGCTGATTATGATTTTGATAATGATAATCTAAAAATATATAGTAAAGGACATACACCAGAACAAGTTCAACGTTTACAGAACGGTTTAAGAGAATTGGAAGAAAACCACGAAGGTTTAAAGTATTACATATTACCTGAAAACAATTTTTATAAAACCGATTTTAGAAAGACTTCTCACGGTGGTATTCAAGGCTATAGATATAAAGATTTAAGGGATTTTATAACGCTTAATGATTATAATGATGTTGAACTTATTGCAAATGAATTAAGAAAAGTTAATTGGAAGTAAAATTATAAAATGACAACACAACCAGAACAAGTATTAGAAAATAATTTAGTAAGCCAATTAATAGGATTAGGTCATAAATCTGTTGTTATAAAAACAGAAGATGATTTATTAAGTAATCTTAAAACACAGTTAGAAAAGCATAATAAAACAACATTTACAGCTTCTGAGTTTGATAGAATATTAATACACCTTTCTAAAGGTAACATCTTTGATAAAGCAAAAACTTTACGAGATAAATATGTGCTTCAAAAAGACAATGGAGATAAAGCGTATATAGAATTTATTAATCAAGATTTTTGGTGTCAAAATCAGTTTCAAGTAACAAACCAAGTAACCATTCACGGTAAAAGAGAAAACCGTTACGATGTTACTATTCTAATTAACGGTTTGCCTTTAGTTCAAATAGAATTAAAAAGAAGAGGTATAGAGCTTAAAGAAGCATTTAATCAAATACAACGCTATCAAAAAGAATCTTTTGCATCTAACAATGCATTATTTAATTATGTGCAAATATTTGTAATTAGTAACGGTGTAGATACCAAGTACTATGCAAATAGCCAAAAGCAAAGTTTTAAGTTTACTTCTTTTTGGAGTACTGAAAAGAATAAAAAAATAACGCAATTAGATAAGTTTACAAGTATATTTTTAGAGCCTTGTCATATTGCTAAAATGATTACTAAGTATATTGTTTTACACGAAAGCGATAAAATATTAATGGTGCTTAGACCTTATCAATTTTATGCAGTAGAATCCATTATAGACAGAGTAAAGAATAGTGATAAAAATGGTTATATCTGGCATACTACAGGTAGTGGTAAAACGCTAACTTCTTTTAAAGCAAGTCAAATATTAACACATAATCCTAAAATTAAAAAAGTTGTATTTGTTGTAGATAGGCAAGATTTAGACGACCAAACAGTAAGAGAGTTTAGAGCATTTGATAAAGACAGTATTGATGGTACAGAGAACACCAAAATGCTTATCAATCAATTTTTAGATAATAACAGACCTTTATTAGTTACAACAATACAAAAACTAAATAGTGCAATTTCAAAGGCTAAATTTAGAAAGCAAATAGAAGTTTTAAAAGATGAGAAAGTAGTATTTATATTTGATGAGTGTCATCGTTCACAGTTTGGAGATACGCATCAACGCATTGTAAATTTCTTTACCAATCATCAATTATTTGGTTTTACAGGAACACCAATATTTGTAAAAAATGCTATTAGTAAAAAGAGTATAAAACAAACTACAGCAAACTTATTTCACGAGTGTTTACATCAATACGTAATTACAGATGCTATTAGAGATGAAAATGTATTAAAGTTCTCAATAGAGTATTACAATGTTTTCAAATCAAAAGAAGGTGTAGATGATACTAAAGTGGAAGATATAAATAAGCAAGAAGTGTATGAGAGCGATAAATATTTAAACACTATCGCTAACTATATTATAGCAAATCACAATCGTAAAACCCATCACAGAACTTTTACAGCTATATTTTGTGTAAGTAGTGTAGATATTCTTATTAAATATTATGAGCTATTAAAAGCAAAAAAAGAAGCTGGAGAACATCGTCTAAATATTGCTACAATCTTCTCTTACAACGTTAATGAGCCAGATAAAGATGCAGATGGTCAAATACAAGAAGAAGATGTAAATGATGATAAACCTGTAAACAAACATTCAAGAGATAAATTAGACGAGTTTATAGCTGATTATAATAAGCAGTTTGGATCTAAACATTCTACTAAAGATGGTAATGCCTTCCTAAATTATAAAAAGGATATTTCTAAGCGTGTTAAGAATAAACAGATTGATATATTATTAGTCGTTAATATGTTTTTAACAGGATTTGATAGTAAGTCATTAAATACGCTCTATGTGGATAAAAATTTAAACTATCACGGTTTAATACAAGCATACTCACGTACCAATAGAATCTTAAACGAAAAGAAGTCACAAGGTAATATTTTAGCGTTTCGTAATCTAAAAGAAAATACAGATGAAGCAATCAAATTATTTTCTGATAAAAATGCACAAGAAACTATTATAATAGCACCTTATGATGAGCAAATAAAGAAATTTAACGAAGCTTATAAAGTATTAATGAGTATCACACCAACTGTAGATAGCGTAAATGATTTAGTAACAGAAGAAGATGAATTAGAATTTGCTAAAGCGTTTAGAGAGATAATGCGTTTAAAAAATATACTATCATCATTTGTAGAATTTACATTTGAAGATACGTATATGAAAAACCAAGAATTTGCAGACTACACAAGTAAATACTTAGACTTATACGATAAAATTAAAACAGATAATCAAAAGGAATCAGTATCTATTTTAGATGAAATTGATTTTGAATTAGAATTAATACATCGTGATGAAATTAATGTAGCTTACATAATGAAGTTATTAGCACAATTAAAAGATGCGAAGCCAAAAGACCAAGCGAAACATAAAAAGCAAATAATAGATTTAATAGCTGGAGAATCTGAATTAAGAAGTAAACGAGTTTTAATAGAAAAGTTCATTCAAAATAATCTACCTAAAATAAACGATAGTGAAACAATTGAAGATGAATTTAAAAGCTATTGGCAAGAAGAAACTAAAAAAGCTTTACAAGATTTAAGTACAGCAGAAGCATTAAAACAAGATAAAGTAGAAGACATTATAAACGATTTTCTTTTTACAGGTAGAATGGCAACAGAAGATGAAGTTATTGAAGCATTAGAAAAACAACCAAGTGTCCTACAAAGAGAATCAATAAGCACCAGAATAACAGAAAAAATAAAAGACTTTGTAAAAACTTTTATTAATGGTGTAGATAATTAAATAGTCAATTTTGTATTATAGAGATAAAAGTTCTTTATTTACAGAGTTTTATGAAATAAGTTTTTATGAGTTTAGAATCAAATATTGAAAATTTTTACAGTTCAGTTCCTGTAATACCGCAAGGGAAAAATTATTGGTTAATTAGAACGTTATCAGGTAATCTCTATGAAACTTTTGTAGAAAGGAATTTTGTTGCTATTGGTTATAATGAAATATCTCTAGAAGCGATTCACACTATAAATCGCTCAAGTATTGATGAAAGTGATAAGTTAGAAGATATAAAAAGTCTGATTGTTGACACATATGAAAATGAAAAAAGACCAGGCTTAATAGCCAGTCAAATATATAAATTTACTTATAAGCTTAAAAAAGGCGATGTAGTTGTAATACCATCTAAAGATTCAGGCTATGTATCCTTTGGTGTTATCACAGAAACACCTCTTTTGTCTATAGATTTTACTAAGAATGATGATTGTGATTTTTATAGACGTAAATCGGTTAAATGGTTAAAACATATAAAAAGAAACGAATTAGAACCTTTACTTTTTAAGATGTTTTTCTCACATAATACTATTAATGACATAACAGGTTATGGTAGCGTAATAGAATCAACTTTAAATAATTATTTTATTAAAGATGATGAAGAATATGTTGTATTTAATATTGAGCGCAATGAAGATATTTCCGCAATTGATTTATTTCAATTGGGGTTTTATTTATTAAAACTTACAGAGGAATTTTACATAAAAAACGGTTTAGATTTTGATATTGATGATTTTGATGTTAAGGTTAATCTTAATTCAAAAGGGAAGTTAAAGTTTATAAAAAAGTATGGAAAAGGTGCATTTATATTAGCATTAATCACTATCTTTATAAATGGTGGAGGTGGTAAAGTATCATATAAAGATTTTAATTTTGAAATAAGTTCTGATGGTTTAATTCAAAAAATTATAGATTATCAAAACAATGAGTTTGACCGTAAAATGGTGGAGGAAATAAAAGAATCTATGGATTCTTTACAAATTGAAAACCCTAATGATGCATTAGAATTATTTAGACAATTTTCTGTAAATAAAAAGACTGAAGAATAAATATATGTTTTTATTATTAAATATTATTTCAATAATAGCAACACTAATTGTTATTGAAGGTGTAATTTACTTTACTCTTAATTCAACAATTGGCAGAATAAGTTATGTTAAGAAATTTGAATATAAGGATGTATTTTTTTTATGTATTGGTTTAATCTTAATCCTTTTCTTTTTTGAATTTCATTTACCTTATAATTGAATCTTTATTTTCTAAGATATTTTAATTCCCCACAACCCAAAACCCAGTTTTCTCGTACCTCAAAATCCTCTGTCTTTTGTGTTGTTCCGCGCGCCACTACATAGTTGGTTTTATGTCACAATAGTTGTAGCCAACGCTATAATAGCACATTGCTTGTTTTATTTAAAAGTATCTATTTTAATAAATTAGTACAATAAAAAAGCAAAGAGCTATTGCCAACGCTCAAAACAACTATTCCGCCACAAAACCAACCCAAAGCTAAGTTACATAATAGAAGTTATAGTAGCAAAAACCTTTTCAATGGTTGCCTACGGCGTGTTCTTATATTTTTGTAGCTATAACTGCTATTATGTAAAATATCCGCTCGTCCACCGCTCACATCCGAACTTTTAACCACATTTTGAACAAGCATTAAACAGTCGCACATTCAAAGAGTTGCGTTATTCTACAATAATGTTAGTTTTGTATAATTCAATTATATTTAAGTAAGAAATTCGGTATATCATTTACCTCGCTCAACATAATAGATTTTACTATTGTGTCATACTCTTCCTTATTAAAATTACCAGAGATATTTATTTTGTCTTCTTTAACTTTATCAATTAATTCATCCTTTGTTAGTGTAAAGTATTCATTACAGTTAAAATAAGAATCCTTTGTTAGCCCATTGTTTTCTGTAGGTGCTATATAAGCCAATGTATCTAAATCATACCCTTTTTTCTGTAAATAGGCAACTTTATTATTTAACTGTGTAGTGCTTAAAATTAGATAATTATCACTTCCAGCTATAGCTACAACAGTAAAATAATGTGCTTGTTTTGTTTCGATTAATTCAGGTGCTTCTATTTTATAAACAACACCAACCTTTAGCGTAGAAGTAATAACAAAGTCAGGTGGTAGCATATTTTAAGACTTCAATAAACTTTGGATAGACCTATGTATATTAAAATCTTGTTCAGATAATTCCGAATCCTCTTGATTATAAAAATCCGAGAAGTCTATATTGTTATCGGTAGGTGTTTTAAAAAAATCTTGTATTACAATATCATAACTATTTGGGAAAGTCTCTGTATTTAATTCTTTTTCATATCTCAACCATTCTGGGAATAAATGTGAAAAATCTCTTAATTCAAAAGTGTCCATACCACCATATTTTTCCCATATATAATTCATAACCTTTATGTCAGATTTAGAAAAATAATCATCTTCATAATTTACTTTAGCTTTTATATTGAAACCTTCAACATCATAAGCTTCTGGTATTGAGTAATTCGACATATCTAAAGCGGTGGAGGCGATAGGTCCGTTTGGTAATGCTTTATACCTATCCTTAATTATTAATCTACCATATTTATTTAAGTGTAGTCTATCACTTAACCAAATAAGTTTCATAAGTTTAAGTCTATCAATAGTATTGTTGTTCGCTCTATTCGCGAAGTATAAAATAATATTTTCTATTTTCTTTTGTGATATATTCATATTAAAACCCAACGGTTTTGTGTATATGTCTAAATATTGTTTATAATTATATGCAAAAATATACATTTTCTATTAAAAAAAAGTTATATGTCATCATTATTTTGTATGGTTCAACATCTATGCCATATTGGTGTTATTTATTTTAATATCAGTACATAAGTATTTTATAATATGTGTTGTTATCTCATTCAAGCTTCACAAAACCATCGTTAAGTCCAAGTATTCCTTACCTCAAGTCTTTGTTTGTTTCATTTCGCTAACAAATATTAAAGTCCACTTTTCCCCACCACCCAAGTCAGCGGTTATAAAAAAATAGGTTTACAATATTTAGTAGTACGCCATAGCACATTACTTTTTATCGTGCCTCAAAAAAGCAATAAGCTATTGTCTAAAAGTCCTGTATAAGTAGCTTGTTTAAATGCTGTTTTATCAAACAACTATTTAAAACGCTACCCATACAAACGCTTCATCCAACGCTCAAATACGAACTGAAACCTATTTTTTTAAGTGTTAATTCCCCAGAAAAGTTATATTTAGGGTATGAAAAAAATGATTGAAGATTTATTTGATTTATTCTTTCCTCACGATATTGATGATAACGGTAATAAAATTGAAAATCCAGAAGGCGATGATTCTTATTCTACAAAGGTCTTCACAATTATTATGATTATTATAATAGTAATATTAACAGGTATAGTATTAAAATAAAAAAAGGTAGCAAATATATGTGGCTACCTCTGCCAGCCGCACAAGGCAGTAAAGGTCAAGCCCTACGGGTTTTGAATAAAACTTTTTTCACAATATTTCTTCTATTTCATTAAACATTTTAACTCAAAAAACTTTTATCCAAAAACCTTGACAGCCTTACCCACGCCACAATAACTATGGCTATCTTTTTTTCTTTTCAAAAAAAATAATGGTGCGAAGCGTAGCGAAGCAATTTTAAATTGGATAGCTATGTCAACTTTTGAACTAAAAACACACAAATCTGGTCGCACTTACTCGAACCCTCATTTTTTCATCCTAAACAAAGGTCTAAACAGCGGAAAACCTTTAACAAATCCCTGTCCTAATTGTTTTGTAGTCACAACTACAACCGAAGAAGCAAAAAACACATTATTTCACTTATCGATGATGTTGCAAATTGGCGGTTTTTACGCCTACTATTTAAAAGGTAGTGTTATTCCGTTTATTTCTGTAGATGATTGCAGAAACACGCTTAAAAAAGGTTTAAAATCAAGTGATAATATTACCAATCAGATGCAAAAACACATAAAAGCGGTGGAGGTTATCAGTAAAAAGGAAAAAGAGTTACAAAATGTCATTGATAAAATGTCAGTTTTAAAGGTGGCATATATTCGTAATTGTTTCAAAGTAATGCAAAGCAAAGAAGCCTAACGCAAAGGCATCATACAAGCCTAAAACAGTAACAAAATGGCATTATATTAGTTATATTAGTAACGAAAATAAGGTTTAAAAGCAATATTAAGTCCGTACCAAATCCGAACGTGTAATTTTTAAATTGTTTTTATATTATGGGTAAAATAGCTCAAGGAATTTTAGGAGGCTTATCTGGAAAGGTAGGTAACATTGTTGGAGGTAGCTGGAAAGGTATCGACTACATTAGAATTAAGCCATCTAGCGTGGCGAATCCTCGAACAGAGGGACAAGTGAATCAGCGTAATAAATTTACCATTACATTGGAGTATTTACAAGCGACAAGCGATTTTATAAAAGTTGGATATAAGGCGTTTGCTGTTAAGAAAACGGAATTTAATGCTGCAATGTCTTATGTGTTAAATAACGCAGTAGGAGGTATCGCACCTAACTTTACAATCGATTATTCTTTAGCTTTATTAAGTAGAGGTTCTTTGTCAAGTGTTTTAAATGGTTCCACCGATTTAGCAACACCAGGACAAGTAAGTTTTGATTGGGATGATAACTCGGCAGAAGGTAACGCAAATGTAACGGATAAAGCGATGGTATTGGTTTACAATCCAAGTAAGAAAGAGTCAATTTCTATTTTGGATGGTGCTGATAGAACTGTAGGTTCGCAAGTGGTTACAATACCAAATACCTATGCAGGAGACTCAGTAGAGCTATTTATGGCGTTTGTTTCTGTTGATGGTACACGAGTATCGAATAGTGTGTATTTAGGCTCTGGTACGGCAGCTTAATAACTTTAAGTTTAAATACATATTGAAAACCGTTTCTATTAATTTAGAAGCGGTTTTTTTATGCTTTTAGATCACTTAATTATAAGGCTAAAAATGTTACACCTATGTTGTACCTATTTTAATTTTTTTTATTTAAATTCAATAAATACAATACTTTCAAGAGGTTATTAATATAACACGGTGTTGGCAACTGGCTTTTCAATTAAGAATTTAAATTAGTTTAATAGATTTTTATCCTTTCTATGGTTTTCGAACATTTCGATTGAAGCTTTCAAAAAACCAAACATTCCTAAACTTAAGACGATAAGCCCAACAGATAAATCTTTTAAAATTCCATTAGTTACACTTAAGTATCCAATCAATCCTAAGACTAAAATTAGCAATATTATTGAACACATGGTTAAGATCATAATTTTGCCTCTTTTCGGATTTTCCCAGATTTTTCTTGAAATCTTATTTTGTGTTTTAGTAGTATCCTGTAAAGAGGAAAAACTTACTCCTAGTCCCATAAATATTAATGCATTATTTAGATTTTGAAAAATTAAATCTATGTTTTCTCTTAATTTTTCTATACCAGAAAGATATGGACTTAAGGCAAAATAAAGACCAATTAGTATTAACGGATATTGCAAATAACTGATATAATGAAATGTTGCTTTGAAGTTCATTATTTTTATTTAATAATTTTATTTTCTCGTATTCAGTTCCGCTTTAATTTTCTTCATATTGATAAATTGTAACGGAAGAATCCCACTACAAGAAATTGCAACAGCTATTAAAGCAATAAATGTTGAGTTGTTTTCTTTAGAAACTAACCCATAAATTGAGATAGTCAACAACAAAGTCAAAACTCCAATTAAAGTTCCAGTTATAATTTTAATTACTTTTAATTGACTTTCGAGCTTTTCAGTTGTTTTGTTATCCATATTATTGTTTTTCATTCGTGATTTTTTTTGCTTGTTGCCAACGGATTTGGGTATGTTTTCGTTGCGTGGTTAAAGGTATAAAATTAGTAAATAAAAAACAAATATTAGCCCGATGGGAGGTTTTTCCGAAGGAAAAACTAAGTTAGCAATGAAATATA
>CAYGUF010000019.1:19123-20956 GCA_964353125.1 uncultured Flavobacteriaceae bacterium | reverse complement strand
AAAAAATTCAAAAAAAGAGAGATTTAAAGAGGGTCCCTAGTTATGCAATGGTCTTTTCTTTTTTATTTTCTTTAGGTAGAGTTCGCTGTTGCCGTACTTTAGCCTTTATAGGTTCTTTAATTATGGTGTTATCTGTACTTGAAACTTTAATTGGAGTTGGAGTTGGTGTTGTGCGTGTTGTTACCTCTTTATTATGAACTAATCCTAATAAAGCATCTGTGTTTTGAACACGTTTGTTTAAGTCGCGCTCTAGGCATGTTATAATTACATTTTTCCACTTATCTGGTAATTCTTGTAATTCCTCACTTACATCCTCATGAAGTATTTTTTGAGTAATAGCATTTTGCCATTCGGCGCTTGCTGTACCTTGTGTATCGGCTTCAAAAAGTGTATTCCCTGAGAGGATTTCATAAGCAATCGCACCAAAACTCCATAAATCTGTATTTAGCTTTAAGGGTAAACCCTTTAACTGCTCTGGACTACTGTATTGCAAGGTGCCTCCTGCAAAACTATTGTTAAAAAATAGCAATTAGCATTGAGAAGCAAGCTAGCTGCCTGTTAGTTGTTTTTTCTAATTTAAATAGAAATAATAATCAAAGCCCTTTTCTCCTTCAAAAAAACCAGTAGATATTAATTTTATATCACCATACAAAAAAGACTTAGCGTTTATAATAAACAAACTGTCGCCATATTTGATATCAAAAAAATGTTCTTTTTTATTTGTAACGCTATCAAGATAAATTAAAGTGGCACCTTTTTTTTGAACAAAACCAATGGATATTGGTTTTTTAAGTTGATTATCAAACATATTAGAATTGTAACCATTTTCGCTCTTTATTTGTGAAAAGGTGGATTTTATAAACGCTTTATTTGTCTGTTTTCCAGTTTTATTGCATCCTGCAATAATTAATATTGAAGATAGCACTATATATGTCACGTATATCTTTTGCATTTAATTGATTTATATTTTAATTAATAGTTGTTTTTAGGTTTCCAGCAAACAATGTATGGTATTTTAAGGACTAACTTTTCATCGGGGTCTCTAAAAAATGCTCTAACGTACATATACCCTATAGCCCTATAACCTCTGCCTTCTTTTTCATTATAGGAAAGGCCAGCTCTTTGAGCACCTTCTCCAGTTAAATATGTTTTACTTGAACTATAATTGGTATATCGAATTTCGTCTTCATATCGTACACGCTTACTTTCATCGGTTTCTGCACTGCGTGAAGGCCACATACCGCCTAAATATGAGGACTCTCCTACCTGATAATTAACATCGAAACCTAAACTTTTACCATATTCTGACATTAGGTATGGAAAATCTGTTTTAATTGAATTAATTTCGCTTTCACCTAAAAACAATTTATTATTATAGTTTGAACTAAAAATATCATAGGTTTTACCATTGCTGGCATCTTCCAAAACTTGCAGGTATCTTTTGGCTTGTTTACTTGCATTAATATTGTTACTTTTAGAGGCGGCTCTAAATAATTCCTTGGCTTTAGGTATATTTTGAGAAACACCACCTACACCAAAAACATAAAACTCGCCCAAATATACCTTTGACCAGTTGTCGCCTAAATCTGAACCTTTTTTAAACCATTTTAAGGCTTCGTTCCAATTAATTTCATTATTAGTAAAATATCCATCATAAATCTCACCAACTCGCTTACAAGAAACTGCATGATTTTTATTGGCTGCCTTTTTAAACCACTCTAATGCTTTGTAATTATCTTCAGCAAACCCTTGACCTTGAAAATAAGCTTCTCCAATATTATACATAGCGTATTCATAACCTTGGTTTGCTGCCTTATGATACCATTTTAAGGC
>CAYGUF010000019.1:0-19023 GCA_964353125.1 uncultured Flavobacteriaceae bacterium | reverse complement strand
TATACATAGCGTATTCATAACCTTGGTTTGCTGCCTTATGATACCATTTTAAGGCTTCTGCGTAATCTTTTGTAACACCTGTGCCATTTTTATACATAACCCCTAGGTTGTTTTGAGCAGCAGCTTCACCTTGGTTTGCTGCCTTATGATACCATTTTAAGGCCTCTGCGTAATCTTTTGTAACACCTGTGCCATTTTCATAAACAACGCCTAAATTATTCATAGAGGACGCTTTTCCTTGATTTGCTGCTAATTTGTACCATTTAATACCTTCTTTTTCATTTTTATCAATATTACCTAATCCATTCATATAAATAAATCCTATACGGTGTTGTGCTTCTGGGTTTCCGGCATTAGCACATTTTAATAATAGAGGGTATGCTTCTTCATATTTTTTATCAATATAAAGCGCATCTCCTTTTTTGTATAAGCGCTCTAATTCTTCGGCCGTACCCTCTTCTTTTTTATCTATTTCTGTTTTTGCCAACTGGTTTTCATCTGCTTTATTAATTTTTGTAAGGGCATTTTTTGCTTGTTTGTTGTAAATCCCATTTGGGTATTGGTTTATATAATTTTGGTACGCTATTTTTGTATTACTTTGTTTTGCTTTATTAAAAGCGTCTGTATCCAACTGTTCTAAGACTATACGGTTTTGTGTTTCTTTGTTTTGTTCTGCTTCTTTATTAAGCAACTCAATACCATCTTTAGATTGGGCACTGTACTTATCATTTGGGTATTTGACTAGATAATTATTATATGAATCTATGGTATTAAACTGTTGTGCCAATGCCCATTCTTGTTGTTCAACATCTTCTTGGTTTACGCTTTTTTGGTAAGAGGCTACCCAATCTCCAATGCTATTTATATAGTACGTACTATCGGTATCTTTAACTAAGGCTTGGTTATTTTTAAACTGGCCTGCCAATTCGTATTTTGGGCTTACTAAAATACTATCGCCTAACTTGTAGCCATATAATCCGTTTTCTTCAAAAGCTTCGATGGTTTTTGTGAGTGTTTGTTTATCGTTATTTGGTTTCAAAACAAAATAACCTATGGATAATAATGCAGCACCAACAGAAGCTGCTAAGGGCACTAGCCATTTGTTTTTCTTTAGATTTGGTTGTGTAGCATTGTTAATCTTTTCATTTGAACTTGGTGATTTTGGTGGGTTGTTTGCAGCACTACCACGTACTTGAGTAGGATCTGTAGATGGTGGTTGTGAGGTATCGCGTTGTTGTGGTGCTTCAAAAACAGTTTCTGCATTAATGTATTGCTGTAATGCTTCTGTGCTTTGAACACGCTTTGTAAGATCGCGCTGTAAACAAGCGGTAATGGCGTTTTGCCAGTTGGGACTAAGGCTTTTGAGCTTTTCTGATACATCGGTATGCAGAATCATATTGGTAATCTCCTTTTGCCACTCGGCGGTGGCAGTGCTTTCGCTTTGGGTTTCAAAAAGCGTGTTGCCGGTAAGTATCTCATAGGCTATGGCGCCAAAGCTCCACAAATCTGTATTGAGTTTTAACGGTAGGCCTTTTATTTGTTCTGGGCTGCTGTATTGCAAAGTGCCGCCAGCAAAGCTGTTGGTAAAACGGCTGCCCTTGGCATCGGCATTGGCTTGCTTGCTTAGTCCAAAGTCGGTAATTTTAGGTATAAGTTCGCCTTTGCGGTTTACCACCAAAATATTGCTGGGTTTTAAATCGCGGTGTACTACTTTATTTTGGTGTAAAAATGCAATGCCTTCTAAAATGCCTATGACCAACTTTTCGCGGTCTTGCAATGATACATCGTTGTGCTTTAGGTAATGCGAAAGGTTGCCTAGTGGGTAGTACTGCATAAGTGCATAATCAAAAATACCCTGAAAAGACTCAAACCTGTGTACGCTATTGTAGTTAGCAATATTAGCGTGTGCGGGTATATTTTTTATAGCGTTGTATTCTTCTAAAAGCGAAAATTCTTTATCGCCTACAAATTTTACCTCGCTTACTTTTATAGCAACTTCTATGTCGTTTACATTGTCATAGGCTTTGTAAACAGTGCCAAAGCTGCCACCACCTATTTTGTCTTTTCGTAAATCAAAGCTATACTGCTCTGTGAATTGTTGTTGTGTCATGGTGTATAGTTTAAAATATTTCTTTAATTATTTGTTGAATAGTTTTTATTACTGTTTCAAATGAAATGTTATCTGCTTTAATTTTTGTTAAAAAAGCTTTCCACATTTTCAATCGGTTGGCATCGGTATAAAATTCTTCTTTAAACACAATAGAATCAAAATTTACGGGTGTATTCCTGTTGTTAAAAGTTTGCGTGATGGCTTCTTTTAAGACTTCAAGGTTTATTTTTTCTGATTTTAGAAGGGAATAAATATCGTAGAAGTCTTTCATTATGCTGTTTAATTGGGCTAAAACCATAATAGCTTGCAATTTTTCGGCAATGACGGTTTCTATAGTATAGGCTTGTATGACCGGAACTTCAAAATCTTCTAACAAAATGGGATAATGAAGCGTTTGTGGTGCTGGTGTTATAACATCGCCAAAACCAATGTCTATTTGAATATTTTGTTTGATGGTATGAAAACTTGCATTTACAATAAGTCTAATACCCTGGTATTGGTTTTGTTCGTTTATTGGTTGTGTAATGAGTGTTTTTTTATCAAAATTCACAAAATCATTGGTTTCAATTTTAAAAATTTCAGTAAAAATAGCTTTAACTTCCTCTACTTCATTATTTAATTGAGGACCTAACAAATCTACATCTGTGGTAGGACGACTTTTTATACCATATTGGGCGTAAATATAATTACCTCCTTTGAGTAAAAAATGATTTGCCCAGGGCGATTTGGCTAGACGACGCAGTAAACTTTCGTGAAAATAGCGTGTTGCAATATTTTGAAAATCTATATGACTTTCTTTGGATAAATGTAATAGCCTAGCTCTGATAGATGTTGCACTCATTTCGCTTATATTAGGATAGAAAATATTTGATATACCTTGTCATATGCTTTAATATCTTTGGCGGTTTTTAAAAGTCGTTCTATATTTTTGTCATGCCTAAGAAGATAGTTGTTACACACTTCTTTGACTACATCTTTCCCTGCATATTTTTCTAATCGAATGATATCACAAACTGTTCGTTCAAGGGTATAAATCTTAACTCCATCATCAATTATAGTATGTTGCTCAAAAATATCTTTTGATAAATAATACAAGGTAACGGGCGGATATGTGGCTAGTGTTATCTTTCTTTTGCGTTCTATGGCCATGTGATTGGTATGAGGCATATAGGTAGTAAGATTATAATAAGCCGCAGCCGACAAGAAATAGAAAACAGCTTGAGGATAGATAAACGAAATTTCTTGCCAATGATTTAATTGAGCAAATTCTGGATGTTTATACAACCCTCTTTTTAAACATTCTATCTCTCCTTTTTCTAACATCTCTTTTAATTCTTGTTGTAATTTACGGTTTTTGTGCAAGGAATTGGTCTTTAAATAGCCCTTGTTTTCCATAAATAGTTCATTGAGTGTCATGATTTTGCATTTTATTACGGCAAATATACAAAAAAGCCGTTAGTTTGTGCGCTATTTTTTAAGTTGTTTATTATTAGGCAAGTATAAACATTTGCCTATTTTTTACATTGTTTTAATTGTCTATTGCTTCGCTATCGCTTCGCCTTTTAGCTTTTTCTTGTTGTTTTCGTTTTTTTTTGGCACAATTTTCTTTGTCCTAAAAGGCAACTCGAAACCCGCCGTTGTAGTTCCTGAAGTCTGGATTGTAGTTGAAGTCGCGGCTGGCAACACGGCAGTTCTCGGCACTGCTGCCCCAACTGCCACCACGCAAAACACGGATGCTACCAGAGAGAGTAGCTGTCCACTCCCAAACATTGCCACTCATGTCATAAAGCCCATAACCGTTGGGTTTTTTGCCTTTCACTGGGTGGGTTTTATTGCCACTATTACCATCATACCACGCCACTTCATTGATGTTGTTGCTGCCCGCATAGTCATAATTTTGCCCACCTTTGGCGGCGTATTCCCATTCGTTCTCTGTTGGCAACCTGCCGCCCAACCACTCGGCATAGGCTTTGGCATCGTACCAACTTACACCTGTAATGGGGTGGTTGGTGTTACTCTCGCTCATACCCTTTTGTTTATAATAATCATCTGTACCTGTATAAATGTTGTATTTACTTCCTTCTTCTAACCACTCGGGCCAATGGCTGTTGGTGGCTTTGCAAAATTTGAGGTACTGCCCTATGGTTATCTCCGTTTCGCCCATATAATAATCCTTGCCGGGTATTTTTATCATTTTTACGCCTTTAAGGGTTTGGGGTTGGTTGTTGGCTTGTTCTCTGGCAAGGCGGTCACGTTCTGCTTGGGCAAGGCGGTCTTTTTCGGCTTGGGCAAGCTCTAGCTGTTTTATGTTTTTAATTGCATTTTGCGCTTCGCTGCGGTACTGCCCCTTGGGGTATTGGCTTAGGTAGTTTTGGTATGCTTCTTTCGTGTTGCTACGCTTCGCCTTATTGTAGTACTCCCTATCGACTTGCGCTAAACGCTGTTCCTCCTTTTCGTTGGTGTCTTTTTCGGTTTCGGTAATTGGTTTCCCCGTGTCTTGTGGTACTAACGTTACTAACCATTGCCCCATAGTGTTTATATAATAACTGCTGTCTTTGGTTTCTACTAACGCCTTGTTTTCTCTAAAACTGGCTGCTTTGGTAAATTGTGCTGCGATGGCTATGCTATCGCCTAACTTGTAGCCGTATAGTCCGTTTTCTTCAAATAAGGTTAATATTTGGGGTGCTGGCACCTTATCTTTGCTCGTTGGTTTTAGGGCAACATACACAATGCTACTTAACAGTAGCAGTGCTGCAACACTAATTGCAGGCACAAGCCATTTGTTTTTCTTTAGATTTGGTTGTGTAGCATTGTTATTCTTTTCATTTGAACTTGTTGATTTTGGTGGGTTGTTTGCAGCACTACCACGTACTTGGGTAGGATCTGTAGATGGTGGTTGTGAGGTATTGCGTTGTTGTGGTGCTTCAAAAACAGTTTCTGCATTAATGTATTGCTGTAATGCTTCTGTGCTTTGAACACGCTTTGTAAGATCGCGCTGTAAACAAGCGGTAATGGCGTTTTGCCAGTTGGGACTAAGGCTTTTGAGCTTTTCTGATACATCGGTATGCAGAATCATATTGGTAATCTCCTTTTGCCACTCGGCGGTGGCAGTGCTTTCGCTTTGGGTTTCAAAAAGCGTGTTGCCGGTAAGTATCTCATAGGCTATGGCGCCAAAGCTCCACAAATCTGTATTGAGTTTTAACGGTAGGCCTTTTATTTGTTCTGGGCTGCTGTATTGCAAAGTGCCGCCAGCAAAGCTGTTGGTAAAACGGCTGCCCTTGGCATCGGCATTGGCTTGCTTGCTTAGTCCAAAGTCGGTAATTTTAGGTATAAGTTCGCCTTTGCGGTTTACCACCAAAATATTGCTGGGTTTTAAATCGCGGTGTACTACTTTATTTTGGTGTAAAAATGCAATGCCTTCTAAAATGCCTATGACCAACTTTTCGCGGTCTTGCAATGATACATCGTTGTGCTTTAGGTAATGCGAAAGGTTGCCTAGTGGGTAGTACTGCATAAGTGCATAATCAAAAATACCCTGAAAAGACTCAAACCTGTGTACGCTATTGTAGTTAGCAATATTAGCGTGTGCGGGTATATTTTTTATAGCGTTGTATTCTTCTAAAAGCGAAAATTCTTTATCGCCTACAAATTTTACCTCGCTTACTTTTATAGCAACTTCTATGTCGTTTACATTGTCATAGGCTTTGTAAACAGTGCCAAAGCTGCCACCACCTATTTTGTCTTTGCGCAGGTCAAAACTAAACTGTTTTGTAAATTGTTCTTGTGTCATATTGTAAGAGTTTAAATTAGTTGCCAAAATAATTGAGCACAATATTATGGGTAAACTCAAACGTTAATCCCTACTGTGCTCAATTAATATTTAAACTGTTTGGACTATAGCCATTTCAAATAAAGGATATTAAAATGTTTTATATCACTATGCTTAGTCCAGCTTGATATCATCTTCGGCCAAAGAGAGTTTAAAGACATTAGATTTTTTTACTCTTTCAGTATATACTAGTTTATAGGCTTTATTCTCATTAACTTTAATGGTTCCTTTTGTAACACCAAAAATCATTGATTTTTTATTGTCCTTACGGATTATAGATTTTGTAATTACTACAAATTCATGTTTACCTTTAGGGACACGAACTCTATTATGGTATTTTACACCTTTTTTGTTCATACCAAATCTTTTTTCCTGTCCATTAATTTCTACATAAAGTTCTTGATGTTCTTGTAGTGATCCTAAAACATGGACAAAATCTATTTCTACCAAATCTTCTTCATCCTCTTCAATAATAGGTTCTGGTTCTGGCTCAGGGTCATTTCTTACAACATCTACCCAAGTCACATAACTTAAACCATGAGAATCATACGCAATCCAAGCAAAGCCATTATCACCCCAACCTGTACCCCAAGAGTTTTTAATAAGCCAAGCTTGTTTATTATCATCCCAGCCTACTATATTTATGGCATGACCTGGTTCATAATTATTGCCTTGTAAGACAGTTTCTCCTTCATACGCATAGAACTCATTATAGTTGCAAAAAATACCTGCTGATAACGCTCCATGTCTTACCAAGGCATTTTTTATTTCATCTCTACTAGGATATAACCCTACAAGATTCCAATTTGCTACTTTTACTTTAGAATTACCATTTTCAATAGAACACCCAATTTGCTGATTTTTATATGGTAACTGATTCTCAGTAATAGCTTCGTTTTGGTTGGTTAAAAACCAGTTAAATACTTCATGATACCAACCGCCACCGGCACATCCATTATTTATTACACAATCTAATAATGACTGTTCAGACAAATCTGTATTTTCCTTATTGGTTAAGAGCTGACTAGACTCAATGGCTGTCATTGCAGAAAAAGACCAACATGAGCCACAAGTTCCTTGGTCTTTAGCTGTTGTTACACCATTAAGTGTTCTTAAATCAAAAACAGTGGCGTCTGCATCACCAAAGGTTGGAATGGTTTTTTCATATAGTTTTTCTCCACCTTGCACATAATTACTTTGAAAACGCAGGTTTTTTAGCATTTCTTTTGGGGAAGGTATCACTAAACCTGTGCCTTTTTTTTCTTGGGCTATAACGCTAATAGAAAATATAAGCGTTAAAGCTATTATTGCATATTTATAATTTTTCATGATATTATTCTTTAATTTTTATTTTAATTTTTTTTATTTGATTGTCTGGAATTGTATCTAAGTTTTCAAAAGCTCTAAGTCTTTGAAATTCTAATACATATTTTCCTTTTTTAATACCTTTTAGTTCAAAATTTCTGATGTAAGCATCTAATTTTTTGTCCTCAGATATAGTTGTTGTTGTAGAATCTATTTTTTCTACCTCTGGAATGGCCATATAGTGCCATTGGTAACCACCAATACCCTCATTTTCTAAGGTTATATTAAATGGTTCATTAATTTTATAGGTTTGTATAGAACTACAACTTTGAAGTAGCACTACCATAAGCGATATTATCATTATATTTTTCATATTTTACTATTTTAGGTTAGATTAAATTAAATCATCAATATCGCCATTATCGTACTCTACATCATCAGTATCATCAAAACCATCATCATTAGGTAAGTTACTTTCGTAATCCTCAGGATTATATTCATCACCACCCGCAATACCTTCGTCTTCACTGGTTGCTTCACCGTCATTTAAGCCATCTAAAATATCCTCATCTGATATGTTTAAGTCATCGACAGTAACAAAACCATCGTTGCCTTCGTTGTAGTCTTTATCTTCAATTAAATCTTCAATATCATCTAGAGTAATTTCCTCTGGTATGTCATCTTCAACCGTATTTTCTTCAGTTTCTTCTTTTTCCTCTTTCTGCTCTTCTTTCTCTTGCTCCTGCTCTTTTTCTTCTTCTTTCTCTTTTTCTTCGTTTTCTTCTTCCTTTTCCTCAACCTGTTCCTTTTCTTCATTCTCTTTCTTTTCCTCTTCGGCTTTTTCCTCTTCTTTTTTGTCAACAACGTCCTTTTCTGTAGTATCATCTACCACATCCTCAGTATTATCATCAACTTTGTTGTACTCACCATTATCAAAATCTGAGTGTTCTTGAATTTTATCTAAAAACTCTTGTTGCTCTTCTGGCGAGAGTGCATCCCATTCTTCTTTAGTTAATGTGTGGTAAGTACTACCTCGCCAGTTGTAAAAACCAGAGTCACCTACATCTGCTCTTGCTGCCTTGTAAGCTTCTTCAAAAGACATATCATCGGTTACGGCATCTGAAAAGTCTATGGTTGTTGGCACTTCAAAGTCAAATACTTCTTCGCTGTCTGTATTAAAATCACTATTTGAGTCATCTGTTATATCAACATCGTCCTCTTTTGTTTCTATAATTCTCCCAGAGGCACTCATAAAGCAGTAGTTAATACCTGCACCACCAAACAAGCCAAGTGCTGTGAGTATAGGTAGTTTTTTGTCTTTAAACAGTTGTATCTGTTTTTTTGTTACTCCTTTTAACTTGATTTTGTTCTCGTTATCAGGACTGTTTTTAATTAGTGTGTCTTTTTCCATGTGACGTTGTTTTTAATTTATAGTATAAAAGTAATAGGGTTTTAAGGTTTTACAATAACTAATTGTATGTAATTGGGGTTTTGTTATATGAGATTAAATATTAAGTTCTAATCCAAGTATTGTATTACCAATTTTGAAAGAATCACCGTGTTTTAATTCTGTTCTATTTTTTAATCTCGTTTCTCTAACATAAGTGCCATTAAGACTATCATGATCTATCAAATCTACTTTAATTTGATTATCCAATATTTTAACACTAACTTCACAATGATAATTTGATACAAACTCATCATCAATCTTTAATTCGTACATTTTATCGTCAGGATCAATAAGAACTTTCTTACTGGGATTTTGCCCAACAAGTATTGAAATGGTGTTTGGGAAATTTGGGTTTATATCAACAATACGTACACTATTACTTGGACTAGATAAAACGTTTAAAATGATATTTGGTAAAAAATCTCTCTCTGGATCAAAAGTTTTTGAACTTCTCTCCAATACTAGTCTCATTTTATGATTGCAAGCTGAACAATTCACAATACGATTAACCTCTAAATTTATCCACTTCATTGGGATATCATTTCTAGCTTCACAACTTTTACACTTAAAACTCGGTATAGTTTCTAATTTTTCTTTAGTACAATTTTAGTATCACCAATTACAATTTGATCACCGATATTAAGTAGTACTTGATCGCCAGATTCTAGCTTATTTTGGTTAACTTCTGTACCATTAGCACTTCCGCCGTCTTGTAATATGAATTTTACTTGACCTGATTGCTTAACAATAGCAATTTGACAATGTAATCTTGAGACATAAGGGTCGTTAATAATCCAAACAGCGTCATTATCATTTAGACTTTGTTTTGAGGCTGGGTTTCTCCCTAAATAAATGTTATGTGTTTCTTCTATGGATTCTAAATCTATAGCCATAGTATGTTTTTTGCCTTCAATAACTTCTAAACTATAATTATTTGTCGTTGCACTTGACGATAAACCATCTACTTTTGTCCCTGTAGGTGTATCAATGACATGATTGTGGGTTTGTAGGTTGTCTATAATTGCTGTGCCTTTAGGTTTTTGCTCAGATATTTTAGCTAAATTAAGATTCATTTTGTATCCACAAGAACTACAATTTACAATACGGCTTATTCCTAACTCTATCCATTCTTTTGGGATAGTGTTTGTTGCCTTACATTTTTTACATTTAAAACTTGCCATTATTAAAGTATGTTACAGGTTTTTATTATTAGAAAATATCGTCTATATCTAGATCAAAATTTATATCATCTAGAAAATCAGAGTCATTGTCGTTTGTGGTAAATTCTTCATCTTCTAGAGTATCTGATTCTTTAGTAAATGCTAATATTTCTATGTCATCGATTGTGATTTCATACACCGGTTCAGAATTTATTAAATTCTCTAAGTCCAATATTAGCTCTGAATTTGATGATAAAACTTCATCAATTGGTTGCGATTCTAATTGTATATCTATAAAGTATGTTTCCATAGTTTGCTTTTTTTTATATTAGTTAAGCTGTTTGATTTACCCAATGGCATTTGCATTTAGGACATTGTTTTTTTGATTTCCAAAATTTCCAACTCTTACTGGTCATATCCCATTTGCATTTAGGGCAATGAAATTTTTCTGAAAATTCTATATATAAATCGTCTAATTTGTGTTTTACATTTTTCTCTGAAACAGATGCTGTAGAAATTATACCTCCAATAGCACCAACAGCAATGACCAAAGGTGTTTTTAAACTATTAGATATAGTTTCTTCTGGCAACATAAAAAGTGCAGTCATTAAACCAATTGTAATACCACCTCTAACTAAACCAGATTTTAATTTAAAATATTTATTGACGTTATACCTGCGTTTTTGGTAATTGGTTTCTATCTCATGTAGCTCATTAAATTCCTTTATAAAGTGCGTTCTATTTTTTAAAATATACGCTTGTAGCTCTTTAAAAATGACTTTAGAATCTGCCACATATGTCCCAAATTGTAATTGACTATTACGTGTAATTTTTTTGGTTAGAATTGCTTGTCCATTCACCTTAGTCCCATTAGTAGAATTAATATCATGAAGGATAAAAGTTTTAAAATCCTCGCTAATTTCTATTTTGGCGTGGTTACCACTAACCGAATTATTGGTTATTGTAAATGTATTATCCTCGTTTCGTCCTATTGTAAAAGCTTGCATAGTTGGTTTAGTAATTGACGTTATTTATTATTGTTTTTAGTACCATAAAAGATTTTGCTTTACTCGTTTTATATAAGTGGTACTTAGCTTTAAGGTAATAGCTGTCTTACCTTTAAATAGTAATTGCTCGGTTTGTACTTTTTGTATGCGATTTAAATTTACTAAAAATGATTTTCCTATGCGCTTTAAAAATGGAACGTCTCCTAAACGTTTTTCTAAAGTACTTAACGGATATGACATACACTTCTTAGTGCCATTATCTAAGTAGATTTCAGTATAATTTCCACTTCCTACACAAAAGCAAATGTTGTCTAAGGCTATTAAATCAAATCCTCCTTTAAAATTAAGGCGCAATTTTTCTTCTACTTTTTCCGTTTTTGGGGGGTATTTTTTTAGACGTTCTAAAAATGAGTTTGTTGTTGTGTTTCCAGTATCATTATGGTGTATAAAACCTAATACATTGGCTTTCCAAGCAAGGTAGGCTAATTCAATATTTTTAGATACCAGCACATAGTGATTATTGTTATTGCTATTTACTAGTTGTCTTAAAATAACTCTGCTTTTTGCATCATCGTTGTCTAAATAGCAGCAGACAAGTTGTTCGCAAATAGCTGGTGCAATAGACTGCAAACCGTCTTCTATTTCTTGTGCTGTTTGTGTGTCAGGAAAGTTGAGGCATTGTAGTTTTATGGTTTCGCTCATCTATATTTTTAATTTATGTTTTATGTTATGCAAAGCGGTTTGTTGTTCTATGGATTTATATATATGGTAAAAAAACTATCATTGCCTATTTCAAAGGCTTTACTTTAAATGGGTTGTGTTTTTAAAATTGTTTTTGAGTTATATATTTAATTTTCCATTAGAATCTCTCCTTTCTATGATAACTTCATTTTCTAAAAGTCTTTGAATTATGATTGAATTATCTTCTAATACATGTAAAACATTGTGGCCTTGAAGTTTTTCTTGAAGTATAATTTCACTTTCTGAATTTAACATAATTAGTTCTTGTTCTGCATTTTGACTAAACTTGTTATTTAAAAGATTGAGTAATACAAAATCTCCTTTTGTGTTTTTAAATATAAAGGGTTTTTTATAATTTTCATGTGCTAATTCTTTAGAATGTGCGAAGTAATCATAATCTAAGGTTAATTGTAGTTGGCTTATTTTTTTATTATTGGAATCAAAAATTTTTAAAATATTGTTTGAATCTGTCGAACAATATTTTTGCGTATAAAAGTTATCGCTAAGTGAACTAAAGATACTATAGCATTCTTCATCATATATTTGATCAATCCAGTCTAGTTCACTAATATTAGATTTTAATATTTGTCCTTCTATACTTATTTCTACATCAATAATTTTGTCTTCTATCATTTTCATATGAGGGACACAGCAGGATTTATCTTTATAGACTGGACCTTTTATATATATAATATCATTGTCAACTTTTAGTTTGTTTATACCAAACTTTTTTCCTTCATTGGTTTTAAGTAAATCAAATTTCCATTTATTTGTTCCCTTTTCATCAATCATTAAAATCTGTTTGTTGGTCCAGAAGGCGTAATGAGTTTTTTTGACTTTAATAATATTTTCAAAAAAAATGCCTTCGTCTAAAGTTTTTTCTATAATAGAGTTTCCTTCTTTATCTAGAATAGATATCCACCCAGTATAGTAATCTTCATTAACATGTATTGGAAGACCAGTGGTGTAATTTCCACTTAATATTAAGTTGTTTTGATTAGAAATAGTACCTGTTAAGTAATAGGTGTAAACTCCTTTTTTAATGTCTTGTTCCCATAAAATCTCTCCATTTTTATTTATTTTTAAAATCCAACACAATAATTTAGAGCCTGAAACTCTTGCTTTTTTACTACCTATTAAATAAAAGTCACCTGTATTATCTTTAATTACATCTTGTATGTATTCATCATGGTTGGGTGTGCCAAATGGTTTGTTCCATACAATTTGTCCCTCTGCATTTATTAAAGTTATTTGAGAGTTTATATCATTTTTACTGTCTTTATAATAGGATATGCTCATAATGTTATTTTCTCCTGCATCTATTATAGATTTTCTATTGTATAGGTTTTCGTTTTTATTTACATATCTTGTTTTTCCATCGGATTTATCTATAGGTATTTTGGTTTTCCAAGAAATCTTTTTTAAAAATGCTCTAGCAGATTCAGTAAATTTAGTTTTATTGTATAATTGTATAAATTCTGAGAGACTAACAATAGAATTTGCTTCCACAGTCTTTAACCAATCTGCATTTAGTCTTGCACTATCTGCGTATGAAGAGTTTGGATATTTTTCTATATAATTTTCAAATGATTTTAAGTTATTTTCAGTTAAAACATTATTCCAAATTTCTTTATTGATCTTTTTATTTTTGATTTTTTCGAATGTAAAATAGCCTACTGTGCTCAAAACCAAAAAGGTTGCTGAATAAATGGCAGGCTTTAACCATTTTTTTGATTTTTTAATGGTTACGATTTTTGGGTTGGTGGTCTCTTTATCTTTTTGGACTATTTGTGCCTCTTTAATGATGGTGTTGTCTGTACTTAGTATTCTTGGTGCTGGCGTATTGGGCTGATTTTGATTTTTAGTTAAAATTTTTATAATACAATCGGTGCTTTGTACTCTTTGGGTAATATCTCTTTGTAAACAAGCGGTAATGGCGTTTTGCCAGTTGGGACTAAGGCTTTTGAGCTTTTCTGATACATCGGTATGCAGAATCATATTGGTAATCTCCTTTTGCCACTCGGCGGTGGCAGTGCTTTCGCTTTGGGTTTCAAAAAGCGTGTTGCCGGTAAGTATCTCATAGGCTATGGCGCCAAAGCTCCACAAATCTGTATTGAGTTTTAACGGTAGGCCTTTTATTTGTTCTGGGCTGCTGTATTGCAAAGTGCCGCCAGCAAAGCTGTTGGTAAAACGGCTGCCCTTGGCATCGGCATTGGCTTGCTTGCTTAGTCCAAAGTCGGTAATTTTAGGTATAAGTTCGCCTTTGCGGTTTACCACCAAAATATTGCTGGGTTTTAAATCGCGGTGTACTACTTTATTTTGGTGTAAAAATGCAATGCCTTCTAAAATGCCTATGACCAACTTTTCGCGGTCTTGCAATGATACATCGTTGTGCTTTAGGTAATGCGAAAGGTTGCCTAGTGGGTAGTACTGCATAAGTGCATAATCAAAAATACCCTGAAAAGACTCAAACCTGTGTACGCTATTGTAGTTAGCAATATTAGCGTGTGCGGGTATATTTTTTATAGCGTTGTATTCTTCTAAAAGCGAAAATTCTTTATCGCCTACAAATTTTACCTCGCTTACTTTTATAGCAACTTCTAGGTCGTTTACATTGTCGTAGGCTTTGTAAACAGTGCCAAAGCTACCGCCTCCTATTTTGTCTTTTCGTAAATCAAAGCTGTATTGCTCTGTAAATTGTTGTTGTGTCATGGTGTATAATTCAATGTTATACATTTATTTGTTATCTATCTAAAAAACCGAAACCAGCGATTCTTTTTGGTTGGTTTTTCGTCATCAGCTTGAATATCTACAGTATCTAATTTTGCTTCTTCTTTTAGTTGATGAATTGGTGTCCAGTCTATTGGCACAATAGTGCCTTTGGGTAAGTCTGTTTTTTCTAACTCAGCAATTATGGCTGTATTATTATCAAAGCTTTCGATGCTACATTTTTTTTCTATTTGATTTAGCTTTTCCGTAATAGATATCTCAGCATTGGCTAAGAGTTCTAAAAGTTCTAAATCAGAGAAAGCTTCAGAAATCCCATCTGAGCAGATAAAAAGGATGTCGCCTTTTCGTAAATCGTTTATAAAATGAATTTCAGGTTTAGATAACTTGTCTTTGCTATTGGCTTTTATTGCTCTGTTTATTTGATTGTTCATAGGATGTGTACGAGCTTGCTCTCTTGTAATTTCTTGATTTTTAACTAAATTACCAACTAGAGAGTGGTCCCAAGTTTGCCAAAACTTGTTTTCTTTTGGTCTAACAATATAAATTCTACTGTCTCCCATATGAGCGGTATATATATTATCTGTTGATAAAAATATAGCAGCAAGAGTTGTTGCCATACCTTCAAGTTCTGGTTCGTCTTCCAGTATATTATTGAGGTGATTGTGTGAATTGTTAATTAGTTCCTGTAAGTAAGGTATATCTAACGCTTCAATACTTAAATTAGTAACTAGAAACTCTGTGATTTCTTTACTAGCACGATCCCCTTTTACTTCACCACCAACACCATCGCATACTAAAAAACATTTTTCTGATGTATTCAAGTAATCTTCATTGACTAGCTTTTTACCAATATGTGTATAGCTTTTGTAAATCATTTTTTAAAATTTTATTAAAACTATTAATTAATTTTGTATTACAACATTTATTTTTCATGAAACCTGGGTTTTGTTGTATAAATACCTAGTATTGAGTAATATTTCTTCCACCATCTTCAAAAGTTTTAATACACAATAAGTAAGTTTATTCTAACTTCACTTTTACCCTTATTTAATTTGTCATCAAAAACCATTCTTATCAATACATCTAATGCCATTATTCCGTTTTAAAACTCTAAATTTTTATTTAGAAAACAACTGTCGGCCTTCAGAATTGAAAAGCCCTGAACTCAATATTAGGTTTAGGTTATCAATTTTAGAAAGTTCATTTTTTAATTTATGAAAACCATAAATAGTAAAATAAGCAGCAATGATTGATGCTTTGTCATTCTCTTTTATATTTTGAATTAGAGTTTCCCCTAAAGATTTTTTGCTGTAGGTTATGGTCATTTTAAATCCGTTGCCAGTAATGCGCGAACAGCCACTTGCGCAACCAATATGAGCTGAATATTATGCTGAACTTTGAGGAGTTTGACCGCTGAATATTGACGAAAAAAATGATTGACTAACTTTGCGTATTGACTTTGGTTGCGGAAAATAAACTTGACCGATTTAAACTCTGAACGTGAAAAGTAGAACGTGAAAATCTAAAACCCGAATGAGCTGCTTTCGGAACTTTACAAACTGAACTGAATACAAATATGGCGGAATATAATACTGTTTGGAACCTGAATATTTAGCCGGAAATATAACACTACTGGCAACACTGGGTATATTTCATTGCTAACTTAGTTTTTCCTTCGGAAAAACCTCCCATCGGGCTAATGTTTGGTTTTTATTTACTAATTTTATAGCTTTAACCATGCAACGAAAACATACCCAAAAACGTTGTAAAACATTTAACAGAAACATTAACCATTAAATTAAACAAATGAGAATTATTAAAATTACCCTTTTATTGATTGCAATTTCGACATTGTCTAATTGCGCATCTGGCTACAAAATGATTGAGCCAAAATCTATTAATTACGTTTCAACTAATCAAACTGACAATGTAAAACTTGAATACAAGTACGATTTACTTGATAAAAAATATGCTAAAAAGGAATTAAAAAAAGGAGTGAAACTCGTTGCAATTAAAATAACTAATAATTCTGAAAAAGATTTAATGTTTGGAAGAGATGCTAAATTGACTTACGAAAATGGAACTGAAATCTTTGTAATGGAAAACGAAAAAGTATTTACGTCTTTAAAACAAAGTGTTGCATCTTACTTATGGTATTTGCTATTAACACCAATGAATTTATATACGGCTGAAAATGGTCAACAAACAAGTTCAACACCAATAGGTCTTGTAGTCGGTCCTGGTTTAGCAGGAGGGAATATGATTGCTGCTGGTTCTGCAAACAAAAAATTCAAAACAGAAATGTTGGAATATAATATTAACGGAACTCTAATTAAAAAAGGAGAAACGAAATATGGGTTAATTGGAATTAAAGCGGATTCATTTGATTCATTAAAATTGAAAGTTGAATAAAAACGTTTTACAACACCGTATATAATTTATTGCTTGTTTCTTGCCTACTTTCGAAAGTCCTCGCGGACTTTCTTGGTCGGTAATTATTTACTAAATTAGTTGCTTGAAACACGCAACAAACCATATACAACAACGTTGTATGCAATTTAACCTCAATAAATTTGCAACACAAACAAAACATTGTTAATTTCGCAAGACATTTTAACAATGTTTATAATGAAACTTGAGAAACCACCTAAATTTGAATTAAATATTAAATACCTTAAAAAAATTATTCAAGGTAACTTCACAGAATTTATTCAAAAATCGGATGAAAAATATCTTTATTGGGATGAATTAAAATACAAAAAAAACACACCATTTGAATCTCAAATAGAAAATTGGACATTAATTAAAACTTATCGAACAACCAAATATGAAAAATTAAAATTTGGAAGCTACACTTTTAATTTTTTCATTTCTGAATATATTTCTAAAAATCTGCACGATTTTGATTTAAAATTAATGGGCGAACTTCAAAAAAATCCAATTCTTCCATCAGATAGAGTTGAGTTTTTTAAAAATTCTTTACTTGAAGAAGCTGTTGCATCTTCTCAGGTAGAAGGAGCAGCGACAACTACTGAAGTAGCAAGAGATATGCTAAAATCTGGAAGAGAGCCTAGAAACGAATCTGAACAAATGATATTTAATAATCTTAGAGCTATTGAATACATTTCTGAATATGTTAATTCAAAAATTGATTTTAAAATTATAATTGAATTACACAAAATAATGACAGCTAATACGGATGCTGAAAAATATTCTGGTGATTTCAGAAAAGGAGAAGTATTTGTTACAGACCACGTTGATGGAGAAATAGCACATATTCCGCCAGATTGGAACGAAGTTGAAGGCTTAATGGGAGAACTTTGTTCATTTCTAAACGATGATAATAAGTTCATTCACCCAATAATAAAAGCTTCAATCATACATTTTTTAATAGGATTTATACACCCATTCAAAGATGGTAATGGAAGAACAGCTAGAGCTTTATTTTATTGGTATTTATTAAAAAAAGGATATTTGCTTGTTAGAAACATATCCATATCAAGAGTTATTTTAGAATCTAGAAATCAATACGATAAAGCATTCTTAAAAACTGAATATGACAATAATGATTTAAACTATTTTATTACATATTCAATAAAAAATATACGAGTCGCTTTTGAAAAGTTAACTCAGTATCGAGACAAAAAACTAGAAGAAAGAAAAAAAGCAAATCTTGTTTCTTATGAGTTATTACATAAAGGATTAAACAAACGACAAGCTGATTTGATTGGTTATTTGTACTTAAAAAACAAAAATAACATTACACTAAAGTCTTATTGCGAAAAACACGAGATTGTAAGGCAAACAGCTAGTAAAGATATAAATGAATTAATAAAATTAAATTTAATTAAAGAAGAAAAATCAACAAAACCATACAAATACTCTTTAAAAAACAGAACTGAAATTGATAATTATATAAAATAAAAACTGCATACAACAATGGCTATAAGTAATTGCTTGTTATCGCCTACTTCTGAAAATCCTCGCGGATTTTCAGTTTGGTGTGTACTTGCTAAGTTAAGTGCTAACCCACGCAACAAACCATATACAACAACGTTGTGCTACATTATGAAAAAACTTCTGCTAACAACATTAACTACCCTTTTCACGAGCATAATTTTTGCTTGTAGTTGCGAATATGGAGGGAATTTTTTGCACGTAACCAAATATTCTGAAACGATTGTTAAAGCCAAAATAATTGAACACGTTTATCATACTGAAGACGGAAAAAGATACACAGACCATAACGAATTTGTCGCCTCTCAAATCTATAATAATTTTGACCCACATTATGGAACAGGAGAATCAATAAAAATTGAAATTCTTGAATTGATTCGCGGAACTGAAAAAAGGAAAGTAATTGAAATATTTAGCACAGACGGGGCTGATTGTAGAGCAAGTACTAGTGGATTTGAAAAGGGCAAAATCTATATTATGTCGATTTATCAACCAAAAAGACCTGAACCCAAATTACCAAATGAAACGGATTCTGACTATGCAATTGGTGGTTGTTCGGAAAACTGGGTTGAATATATGCCTGAAACGAATGAAATTTTTGGAATAATAAAAGGAAAATCTTATCGCAGAAAAGCAAGAAAATATTCCTATGACAAACTGATTAAAAAAATAACGTAGCACAACAAAGTACTGTGGTAAAAAACAAGTAAAACTACATTAAATTTTCACCAAAG
>CAYGUF010000018.1:0-29402 GCA_964353125.1 uncultured Flavobacteriaceae bacterium | reverse complement strand
TGACCAAACTGAAAAAGAATTTAAAGCTAATTTTACTTTGAAACGGTAAGGATTTAAGTGTGTAGAACATGAATCTAAACTACAAAGTATTAAAAAAAAGTGCTTTGTAGTTTTTTTATTGCTAAACTCTGGTTATGTGATATAGTTCTATTAGGTGATTTAAACAGAACTTAAATCTAAAATTAAAAAAACTTCCAATACAAAAACATATTTGGAATACTTATTGTAATTTAATTGTTAAAATTACAAAATGAAAAAATATCAAAAATTAATTGTATGTATATTGTTTGATGCAATAGGATATGCATCTTTTTTATTTCCTGTTATTGATTTTGTTTGGGCACCATTATCTGCCTATTTAATGACGAAACTTTATAAAGGTAAAGACGGTAAAATAGCAGCAGTTATATCTTTTGTTGAAGAAGGTTTACCTTTTTTAGATGTTGTACCAACATTTACAATAATGTGGATATACACTTATATTATTAAAGGAAGAAGTAAAGATTTAAAAAATGAGATGTAAAACTTATAAATATAAAAAACCCAAAACAAAAAAATTTGCTTTGGATTTTTATGTTTGTAATAAGTGATAGTAACTTATTTTCTTCTAATTTCTTTAATTCTAGCTTTTTTACCAGTAAGTCCTCTAAAGTAGAAAATTCTTGCTCTACGTACTTTACCTCTTTTGTTAACCTCAATTTTTTGTAATGTAGGTAAGTTAATTGGGAAAATTCGTTCTACACCAACAGTACCAGACATTTTACGTATTGTAAATGTTTCAGAAGAACCACTACCTTTTCGTTGTAAAACTACACCTCTAAAAAACTGAGTACGAACTTTTTCACCTTCTCTAATTTCGTAAAATACAGTGATAGTATCACCAGCACTAAATTCTGGAAAGTCTTTTTTTGCTACAAATTCATCTTGTACAAATTTTACTAAAGCATTCATGTTTATTAATTTAAAAAGTTGTTTCAAAGTAACATTCACGATTTTCGCCAGAGGTTAATTCAAAATTGCGTGCAAATATAATGTAATTATTCAATTTACAATACCTAAACAAATAATTAGAATTAAAGAATTAAAGTTTTAGTAATACTAGCACTTTACTTTTTTGTTAAGAGTGTTAATTTGAGATTAAATAACTGATAAAAACCGATTAAATTCTAAGTTATTCATCTTCAAGTAAATCTGGTCTCCGCTCTTTTGTTCTCTCGTAGGCTTTATTTTCACGCCATTTTTCTATTTCAGGAAAGTTACCACTAAATAATACTTCTGGTACTTTTAAACCTTTATATTCTCTAGGTTTAGTGTAAATTGGTGGTGCTAATAAATTATCTTGAAATGAGTCTGTAAGCGCAGATGTTTCATTTCCTAAAACACCTGGTATTAGTCTAATGATAGAATCGCATAATACTGCTGCACCAAGCTCTCCACCAGACAAAACATAGTCTCCTATTGAAATTTCTTTTGTAATGAATAAATCTCTAACACGTTGATCTACACCTTTATAATGACCGCACAGAATAATCATATTTTCTTTTAAGGAGAGTTGGTTAGAAATTCTCTGGTTAAGTGGCTCACCGTCTGGGGTCATATAAATAATCTCGTCGTAATGCCTAGCCTCTTTGAGTTTAGAAATGCATTCATCTATAGGTTCTATAAGCATTACCATACCGGCGCCACCACCGTATTGTGTATCATCTACGGCTTTATAATTACCTTTTGTGTAATCTCTTAAATTATGAAAATGTACTTCTACGAGTTTTGCTTTTATTGCACGTTTTAGAATTGAAGCTTCAAACGGACTCTTTATAAGTTCTGGTAAAACTGTGATAATATCTATACGCATGTTAATCTTGTCTGTTATTTTGTAAAGATAGTTTTATTCAATTTAACCGTGATAATTGTCAGCTTTTAAAGCTTCAAGTTTATTTGCTCTTAAGTATAGAAACAATGGAAAGGTAAACGCAATGGCTACAAAAAAAGTGAGAATAATTATAAGCCACCAATATTTTATTTTAAGTTGAAAAGATTCATATGTCATCCAAATTAGAAATGTAATAACAACTATAGATATATCTGCATTTATAGATTTTGAAGGCAGTGTTGTTGTGGTTTGTACTATGAAATTGCGTATTGAAGTATCTTCTTCAGTTAAATAAAACTGAATGTTAAAATACCAAGTAGCTAATAATCCAATAATAGCCAGTAAAATGTAAATATATTTAAGTTTCAAAATTGTCTCGTATTTTTTTAAATAATTAAAAATGATATCAATTGGATAGAAACCTACTTTTTGTTTTTATTAATAAGGTCTTGTAATTGGCGCCTTACCTTTTGTTCTCTTTCAAGTGCAACACTTCTGTGTTCTTCATATTCTTGTTCTAAATCTTTTAATTTTAATTTAGCTTCTTGTGTTATGGCGTGGCTAGATTTAAATTTAAAAATAAAGAAAAACAATACTATTAGTAGTAAACTAATAATAGACCACATTATAATATTATAATCCGTTTTACTGGTTTTAATACCAAATAAAGACATGTTATCTTTAACTTGTATGGTTTCTAATAATTTGGATTTTGTATCTGAAATCGAATTATTAAGTACATTAATTTGTTCTATTTGTTTTGTAACTACTGTTTTTGCGTCTTTTAATTCTTTTTTAAACGCATTTATAGAGTCTTGTGTATTTGCTTTTATTTTATAAAGCCAAGTTTTTTTTACAACTTTATAATCTTGATATTTACCAGATTTCTGAATAAGATATTCAAATTGATTATCAATAGATACGCTATCTAAACTTATATTTTGATTAGTATCTTTAACTGTTTGAGCATTTAAATTTAGATTAAAAAATAGCACTAGTACAGTTAATCTAAATGTATTTCTAAAAATCATAATAGGTTTTGTTGTTTAATGTGCAAGATACTTATAAATAAGAATATTTTGGAAATAAATAGTCTGCTTTAATTGGTAATGCTATATATTTAGTAATAGGAAAAACGCCTAACTTTTGCTATGTATTTTGCTAATCTTATGACCTGATGGCTGTAACCATATTCATTATCATACCAAATGTATAAAATAGCATTTTTGCCATCGTCTCTAACTATTGTAGATTTACTATCATAGATTGATGGGGCAGAAGAACCAATAATATCAGTAGATACCAATTCGTCACTCAATTCGTATTTAATTTGCTCTACTAAATTACCCTCTAAGGCATACTTTTTCATTATGGTATTTATGCTTTCTAGGCTTGCTTTTGTTTCTAATTCTAGGTTTAAAATTGCAAGTGATCCGTTTGGAACAGGCACTCTAATTGCGTTTGAGGTTAGTTTTCCTTCCAAAGCTGGTAATGCTTTACTTACTGCTTTTCCGGCACCGGTTTCTGTAATTACCATGTTTAATGCTGCTGCACGTCCACGTCTGTACTTACCATGAAAATTATCAACCAAATTTTGGTCGTTGGTATAAGCATGTATGGTTTCTAAATGCCCATTTTTAATTCCAAAAGAATCTTGCATAACCTTTAGTATTGGCGTAATAGCATTTGTTGTACAGGATGCTGCTGAAAAAATATTGATTTTATCAGGATTGTTTGTTAAGTGGTTTATACCGTATACAATATTTGGAATGTCTTTACCAGGGGCTGTAAGCAATACTTTATGCGCTTCTTTAGATTTTAAATGTCTGCTTAAAGCAGTTTTATCTCTAAAAGCACCAGTATTGTCTATAATTAAAGCATTTTTAATTCCATATTTGGAGTAATCAATTTCTTCTGGTGTATTTGCAGAAATCATTTTTACGGTTGTTCCGTTTATAATTAAAGCACTATTTTCTATATCAACGCTTACCGTTCCATAAAAGTCACCATGTACAGAATCATTTCTTAAGAGCGAGGCTCTTTTTTCTAAAACCGTTGCGTTAATGTCACCACGTGTTACAATTGCTCTAAGTCTTAGTTGGTTGCCTTTTGCAGTGCGTGTCATTAATTCTCTTGCAACCAAACGTCCTATTCTTCCAAAGCCATATAGCACAACGTCTTTTGGTTTTATGACTTTAAAAGCTTTAGCGTCTATTAATTTAGTGCTCAAAAATGCAGTTGCGTTTGTATATTTTTGGTCTTCTAAATGAAACTCATAGGTCAGTTTTCCAATATCTAATTTTGCTGGTGGTAGATCAATTGAGCTCAGGGCTTTAGCAATTTCTACGGTATCAAAAATAGAGATAGGTTTCTGTACAAATTTCCCTGCATATTCGTGTAAGTTTAATATTTCACTTACATTTCGGTCAATTAACTGATTTCTAAAAAGTATAAGTTCTATTGATTTATCGTACCATAAATCACTAATTATTTTAATTAATTCTACAGTAGCTTTACGACGATCTGCTTGAAATGCTAACTCTTTTTCGTAAGTATTAATAAGACTCATTTTGATTTATTTATGTATAATTTTTTTCAAAAGTACTATATTTCAATCGTTTTCGTAAATATTTTAAACGAATAATCCTCATATAAATATAAAATTTAAATGAGGATTATTTGTGTGTGTTTATTAATGTTTATCTGAAATTATGTGTCATTTTTTTACCGTCTTTATTAATAACTTCTATCTGATATGGAAAGTTATAACTTTGTTTTTTTAATGCTTTTTCAACATCATCAACGTTGTAAAGTTTAACGCCATTAACTTTAGTTATTATGCAACCTTCTTCAACACCATTTTGTTTCCAATAATCAATTAATTCAGGATCATTAAGTTTAGAAATTTTTAAACCATAATTAATATCATAGGCCTTTAAGTCTTCTTTTTTAACGTTTTCTACCAAACCAATTATTGGTAGTTGGGTTGTAAAATTGGTTAGTAAAGTTACGGTTACGGGTAATGTTTTTTCGGTATTATCTCTAAGTATTGTGACATTTATAACATCATTTGGACTTTTTGTTTTTAAGTAGCCTTTTAAGTCTGAGAATTTATTTATTTCAACATTATCAATTTTTTTAATAATATCACCAGAGGTAATACCTGCTTGGTATGCTCCGGTATTATCTTGTACTTCGCTTACGTAAAAACCTTCGGTAGTTTCTATATTTAATTCTTTTGCAACATTCTGGTTTAAAGCAATACCAGTTACCCCAAGAATGCCGTTTTGTACATTACCAAATTCCATAATATCATTCACAATTTTTCTTGTAATATTACTTGGTACTGCAAAGGAATACCCTATGTAAGAGCCTGTTTGTGATGATATTGCAGTGTTAATACCAATTAATTCGCCATTAGTATTTACAAGTGCACCACCAGAATTTCCTGGGTTAACAGCTGCATCTGTTTGAATAAACGATTGGTTATTTCGTCCACTTAAATCCCTAGATTTGGCACTTATAATTCCTGCGGTTACCGTAGAGTTTAGATTAAACGGATTACCAACTGCAAGTACCCATTCGCCAATTTTAGCAGTATCAGAGTCGCCAAAAGTAATGAATGGCATTTCTTCTTCGGTTTCAACCTTTAAAAGTGCAATATCTGTAGCTTCATCTGCACCAATTAATTCTGCCTCATACGATTTATTGTTGTTGAGCGTAATACTAATTTTAGTGGCATTATTTATAACATGGTAATTGGTAACAATATAGCCTGTAGGCGATATAATAACACCACTACCTGTGCCAACTTGTTCGCGTTGAGCACTTTTTCCATAGAAAAAATCTTGAACAGAAATTGGAGCAGATACCACAGCCGTGTTTTTTACATGGACAACAGCATCCAAAGATTTTTCAGCGGCTTTTACAAAGCTTGGTGTATTTGTATGCGTTGTGTTTATAATATTAGATGTTGGTACATACACAGGCAATTCTGTATGCTGAGTTCTCGTGCTGTTTTGCGTTTCTTTGTCAATTAATAATGTGTAACCAGTCAACGTTAAGATGCCGCCTAATATAGAGACACCTACCAATGTTAAAATCTTTTTCATTTGTCTTTAAGTTTTATATTTATCTGTAATGTAAGTCACTGTTTGTGATACTTAACAACGCTTAAAATTAAAAATTTATTGAATTCATTTTGAGTTTTAACGTCAATTTAACGTCAACTTTAACGACGCTTTAACAGCTGGTTTTAATCACTAATATGTTTATATTTGTTTGCTATATGAAAACAGAATTTTACAAATATCAGGGTACTGGAAACGATTTTATAATTATTGATAATCGTTTAAAATGTATCAATAAAAATGATACTAAGCGCATTGCAATATTATGCGACAGACGTTTTGGTATTGGTGCAGATGGTTTTATTCTTTTAGAAAAAAGTACAATATCAGATTTTGAAATGGTGTATTTTAATGCCGATGGAAATGAAAGTAGCATGTGCGGTAATGGCGGACGCTGTATTGTAGCTTTTGCAGAATTTTTAGGCATAATTAAAAATACAACGACTTTTAATGCTACTGACGGTTTACATAACGCTACTATTGAAAAAGAAATTGTAAAATTACAAATGCAAAATGTTTCTGAGATAGAAACACATCCTTCGCATTTGTTTTTAAATACAGGATCTCCACACCACGTAACTTTAGTTTCTGATCTTAAAAATTTGAATGTTAAAACAGCAGGAGCTAAACTTAGATATAGTGACCTCTATAATGAAGCTGGTAGCAATATAAATTTTGTAGAACAATCGTCTGATACTCGTTTTTCTGTTAGAACTTACGAGCGTGGAGTAGAAGATGAAACCTTGTCTTGTGGTACCGGTGTTACAGCTGTAGCATTAGCAATGCATAAAATTGGCAAAACCAGTGCAACAACAATTACATTAGAAACCTTAGGTGGCACACTAAGTGTGTCTTTTAATAGTACTGCTAAGGGTTACGATTCTATTTGGCTCAATGGTCCAGCGCAACAGGTTTTTAAAGGTGAATTTGTATGGTAACATTAAAAGCAGAACATATTTATCTTCGTGCTTTAGAACCTGAGGATTTAGAATTTCTTTTTGATATTGAAAATGATACCAATTTTTGGCACTTGAGTAATACGCAGACACCGTATTCACGTTTTATACTAAAGCAATATCTAGAAAATGCACAGCAAGATATTTTTGAAGCTAAACAATTGCGATTAGCTATTTGCACCAATAATGATGATACTATTGGTTTGATTGATGTTTTTAATTTTGATGCAAAAAATAAAAGTGCGGGTATTGGTATTTTAATTAAGGATGAAGTTTATAGAGGAAAAGGCTACGGAAAAGCAGCATTACAACTCTTAGTGAATTACTGCTTTGAAACCCTACATTTGCACCAAGTATATGCTAATATATTTGAAGCCAATACCAAGAGTTTAAGCCTTTTTGAAACTTGTGGATTTCAAAAAATAGGCTTAAAAAAGGATTGGTTTTTTGATGGAAAAAACTTTCATAATGAATATTTATTACAACGTATTAACGCTTAATTATGTACATTAAAAAAATTCTTTGGGTAATTGCCCTAATGGGCTTATTCGTTTTTGGCTACTTTGCCTATTATGTTTATGGCGCTATGTTTAAACCAAATACCAATTTTAGCACAGAAAGTGAATATGTTTACATACCTAGTAATGCAACTTACAACACTGTACGTCAAAAATTATTACCATTATTAAAGGATATTAATACTTTTGATGCACTTGCACGTCAAAAAAAATATATAGCTAACATAAAAGCTGGACGTTACTTAATTAAAAAAGGCATGACAAATAATGCCATAATTAATAGTATTAGAAGTAAAAACAGACCACTAAAACTAGCGTTTAATAACCAGAATTCTATTGAAGTCCTTGCCGGAAGAATTAGTGCTCAGATTGAAGCCGATAGTACATCGCTTTACAATGCCATGACAGATGCTACTTTTTTTAAAGCAAATAGTTTTACAGAAGCAACCGCATTGGGCATGTATTTACCTAATAGCTACGAGTTTTTTTGGAACACAAATGCCATAGAATTTAGAAATCGCATGCTAAAAGAATATCAAAAATTTTGGAATGATTTGCGTACTACAAAAGCCAAAACATTAAACCTTACGCCAACAGAGGTTATAACTTTAGCATCTATTGTACATGAAGAATCTAAACAAGCAACTGAACAACCAAGAGTTGCAGGTGTGTATCTTAATAGATTGCGACTTGGAATGCCATTACAAGCAGACCCAACTTTAAAGTTTGCAGCTTACAAACTACCTAAATATAAAAATACAGTTATTCGTAGAGTTTTAAATACACATAAAGAGATTAACTCACCATATAATACGTATAAAAATAAAGGGTTGCCGCCAGGTTTAATTGCAATGCCAGATTTATCTGCTATAAAAGCAGTGCTAAACCCAGAAAACCATCAGTACCTTTATTTTGCAGCAGACCCAAAACGTATTGGTTTTCATAAATTCGCAAAAACTTTAGCGCAACACAATGCAAATGCAAAAGCGTATCATCAATACCTGTCTGTAAACGGCATACGGAAGTAAATCGCTTGTGTATTTTTAATTTTATTATTGTGTAACTACATTATTTTAAGACATTTACACACTTATGGCATAACAAAAATAGGATTAACTTACTGTAGTTAATGTTAAGTTAAAATTAAAACGACACAGGTTTTAAATAAAGTCACATCTATTTTTTTGTATATTTGCGCCCAATTTAAAAAAATGAGCATTACAGTTTCATTTATTTAAAATTTGAATTGTTATGACTAAAGATAGCATTAAGAATTTTTTACTTCCCTTTATATTTTGTTTGTTGTTTGCTTTAGCAATGTACCCAGATGCAACACTAAATTCTGATAAATATTCCACAAATGGTTTACAGCTAAACTATAATATTTCAAAGGATTTAGCCATGAACACGGCCAATACAAATAAGAATAGTTTTTTTACACCAAAATTGGGTAAATCATTTACAGGTTTTAAAGAAGCATTAGCATTCAAAGAGTCGCAGGGAGATTATTTTACGGTTAATACTTTAGGTTATTTAGGAAAGTATCAATTTGGAGCAACAACATTAAATCTTTTAGGCATATATAATACTAACAAATTTTTAGAAACCCCAGAATTACAAGAAAAAGCATTTATAGCCAACGCAAAACGTAATAAATGGGTGTTAAGAAAGGATATTAATAGGTTTAAAGGTAAAACAATTAGTGGTGTTAAAGTAACTGAATCTGGTATATTAGCAGCAGCACACCTTGCTGGTCCTGGAAGTGTAAAGAAATTTCTACGAAGTTACGGTAAAAACAATTTTTCAGATGCTTATGGTGCTACTGTAAAGTACTATATGAAAAAGTTTTCGGGTTACGATACTTCCGTAATTACTCCTGATAAAAGTCCTAAAGTTACGATTTAAACATATCGTAATATTTTCTTAAATAAAAACCTTGAGTTTGTTTAATTCTGTTCTTTTTGAATTATAAATATAGCGGGTCTTTTATTAAAATCTTCATTAATAGTTTTCCAAATTTTTGCAGGATATGTTTTTACATATTCTGTTTCAAGAGTTAAATCACATGCCACGCAAAGTTTGGTGCTGGGTTGCAGTGTTGCTACTAAATCTTGTAACATTTTAGTGTTTCTGTAAGGTGTTTCAATAAAAAGTTGCGCTTGGTTGTTTTCAAAAGATTGCCTCTCTAGGGTTTTAATTTTAGATTTTCGTTCAGCTTTATCTATTGGTAAATAGCCGTTAAAGCAAAAATTTTGTCCATTCAATCCAGATGCCATAAGTGCTAAAATTATAGACGAAGGGCCTACAATTGGAACTACTTTTATGTCTATTTGGTGGGCTAAACTTACAATTGTAGCACCAGGGTCTGCAATGGCTGGGCAGCCAGCTTCAGATAAAAGACCAATAGAAATTCCGTTTTCACAAGGATCTAAAAACGTATTTCGTTCTTGCTCTTGAGTATATTTATTGAGTACATTAAATTTTAATTTGGGTTGCGATTTACTGGGCGAAATTCGTTTTATAAAACGCCTGGCTGTTTTTTCGTTCTCAACAATATAATAGTCTAAGGTTTCAATAAGTTTTTTTATTGAAATTGGTAATACTTCAAATGGCGGGTTATCACCTAAACGTGTTGGAATAAGATATAATGTACCCTTACTAGTATTCATAGTTTTTAACTATTTTAATTTTAAATATAATGAAACTCTGAGTTCTACGGTAACTTTATAAGCTCTTTGTTATTCAATATAAAAAAATGCCAGTCTATACGATATACAGACTGACATTTTTATAAAACAAGAGCAGTTATTTAGTTCACATCAAAAGTAAACGTTGTTTCAATATCAGTTTCGCCACCTGCATTTGTGATGTTACCATCACTAACACCATCAGCGGCTTTATTTGGCTCATGTCTAAGGGTAATTGTAAGTGAATTTCCTGTACCAGCAACTCCAGAATTAAAGCTTACATTAACCCCAATAGGGTTACCATCTTCATCCATGTCATTGTAAGTAAATACACTACCAGAATTACCTGTTACAGTGTAAAATACTTGGTGCTCATCAGCTTCTTCTAAAACTTCAACAGTAATGTTTTCTGCCGGACTTTCAATTTCATTTAAAAATTGAATAGTGCCAGTGTATGTTACTCCTGCAACAAGTGTTCCTGTTATTGTATTATCTGGAGGATTAGGACCATCTGCATCTAAATCTACACTCTGAAATACCACTTGAGATCCTGTATTTGCTGGTTCTAAAACCAAACGAACTGTTGTAATTAGTTCTTCTTCATTTACAGGTACTGGATTGTCATCGTCTGAACACGATGAGAAAATTACAGTACTAAGGCATAGAGCAAAAATTAATTTTATTGATTTCATATTATTTTGTTTAGTGAATTAATAATTAAATTGTAATTGAATTTGTATAGTTCTTCCGAGGTCATCAGCAAAATAACGCAATCGGTTTAAATAGGTTCTGTAATTCGTATTCATAATATTATTAACGTTAAGCGCAATATTTAAATTTGTTTTTTTTGACGTTTTAAAAGTAGCTTCAGTATAAAAATTTAAGATATGAAACGCTTGTGGTGGCTTACTTATGTTTACGGTTGTAAAGGTGTTTGTAGTGGCTATAAATGCATCAAAATCATTATTTGGAAATTGTGATTGCTCAAAAACCCATTTACTGCTAAGCTTTGCGGTAAAAGCTTTCCAGTTTGCATTTGTATAGCTTATAGCATTTTTAGTATTAAATGCAGGTATGTCAATAAGTGGTTTATTTGTTTCTAAATTATTACCAACAGTATAAGAGGTTTGGTTAAATAGCGTTAAAGTTTTACTTAACTCATATTTAAGATTAAGGTCTAAACCATATAATTCTGAATCTGCTTGTACGTAATTCCAAACCGGAAATGAGCCTCTAATAGTTTGTTCAACACCAAAGGGTTCTATGTACATAAAATCTGAAATACGGTTGTAAAAGCCTTCAGCCGAAATATTTAATTTTAATCCGATGTAGTTATAACTAACTGAAAATCTGTTAGATAATTCTGGTTTTAGATTTAAATCCCCAAGCTCTATACGTGCTGCAGAGTGGTGTAAACCATCACTAAATAATTCTGAAGGATTTGGTGGTCTTCTAGATAAGCTGTAATTGCCTAAAATATAACTCTTAGAATTTAACGTATGTTTTAATCCGGCTGAGGCCGAAAAATTATGAAAATTAAAAACCGGGTTTGTTAGTAATTGTGTACCTAAATTTTCAATTACAAAATTAGCAAACGTTGTATCATAACCTCGCTCTTCCCAACGGCTAGTTCTATAGAATTTTTTAGCGTCAATACGATTAAAATCATACCTGAAACCAAAATCTAAAATAGAATTATCCGAAACATTCCAAGTGTTTACGGTATAAATTCCAAAATCAAATTTATCATAATCAGGAATTAAACGACGTACTTCAGTATCTGGATTTGCAAAATTATTTTGATAACGACCCAAGAGTCCAAACTTTATGGTGTAATTGCTGTTAGCATCTAAAATAGCATCTGCACTAATGGTGTGCGTTTGTAAATTTAAATCTACAGCTGGTTTATTACGGTTATCGCCTATGCGCACATCATACTCAAAACGCTGGTTATTTTGGTAATCGTACTGCAAGGTAATTTTACCAAAATTTTTAAAACGTTTGTAATAGTTTCCTTTTATTAAATGGTGAAACACTTCTTGTTTTGGTGAATTAATGTCATAACTAAAGTCGTTAATCACTAAAGGTTGTGCAGTGTTAATAGCTGAAACTAAATCTTCAACATTACCAATATGTGAAGCTCTCATAATTCCAATTTCATTATCTAAATAACTGTAAAAGAGTTCAAAACCAGATTCAAAATTTCTTTTTCCAGTTCTAAATGTTACTCCTTTAGATGCTAAGCCTGTATTGGTGAGCATGTAATCTGGACTTTCAAAATCGCCAAAGCGTTTTACAGAGCCTTGCGCACTAAAAAACCAACCATTATTATAATTTTTATGTAAAACTGTATTAAAGTTGTAGCCTTTACCATTGTCTTGTACGCCCAAAATGGTTTTACCAAAAAGCGTATCTTTTTTAATACTAAGCTTTGGGTTAATTACAATAATGCCACCAATAGCATCCCCTCCATAAGCCAGTGCGCCAGAGCCTTTAATTACAGATATATTATCTGCGCTATTAATATCTACATTTGGTGCATGCTCAATGCCCCATTCTTGGTCTTGTAAGCGCACGCTATTATTCAAAATAATTATACGGCTACTATGTAAACCATTAATCATGGGTTTTACTATGGTGTTTCCGGTGCTTACGGTAGTTATACCTGCTATTTCCTGTAAGGCATCACCCAAACTTAAGGCACTGTACTTTTTTAAAGTGTTAGACTTCAATACAGTTTCTTGTGCTGATATTGTTACTTTTTTGGTGTTATAACCCGTTACAGAAACTTCGTTAAGCGCCTCGGTATGGTGCTCTAAAACTATGGTTTTAAAAATATCGCTAGTAACCGTATAGTTTACCGTTTTAGTTTCGCAGTTAATATGTGAAATCTCTAGGGTTACTGTTCCATTACAGAGGTTTTCAATTTTGAATTTTCCGTCTAAATCTGAAACAACATATTTATCATATTCTTTGATAAAAATTGTTGCTGAAATAATTGGAGAGCCATCATGAAAATCTGATAATTTACCCAAAAAGATATAATCACAATTTTGCGAATAGCTAAAACTGCATACAGTTAGAACTATTGCTAAAATAAATTGTCTCATAAGACCTTTTTAATTAATACTTTGGTAATTAATGTATTAAGATATATGTGGAGGTCCTCTAAGAAATTGTGTTTTTTGCTGATTGTTATAGTAAGTACTATTATAGGAGTAATTTAAAGTTGTATTTATTTGCTGAATAAGGTCTAAAAACTTAGCATTTTTAAAATAATAAACTTTAGATATTTTAAATTTATAAAATTCACAATCTAAATCTAGGCTATGAAAATGTGTAGTTTGAGTTTCGTCACAAACATAATGTTCAGAGTGATTAAAATGGTGTGAAAGTTTTAATAGTGACGGATAAAGTATTGCAGCAATTAGAAGTATTGCTGTAGTGTTTTTTAGAAATGATATGAATTGTTTTAAGTTCAATCTAAAAATCGTTTTAATCCAAAGCGTTTTAGCATCTTTTTTTCAAAAGCCCAGAAAAATTTAAACTGACCAAATAACCAACCAAAAGAAACTAATAAAACCTGATAACAAATAAGACCAAAAATAACAAACAGTATCCAATAGACTATTATGTTTAAGTTTTCTTTAGTAATACCTATGAATTTAATGAGTGGTCTGCTTACTAATAATGATGAAGAACCTGTAACTGCAAATACCATAAAAACTCTAATCATTTCCCATTTATGGTCTAAAATCCATTTGGACTCTAGTTTTTTGAACACAAACAAAATAAATTTAAGCAGCATAAAAAATACTAGGGTTGAGGCTATTATGCTATAAATGATGTTGTAATCATTAAGAAAAGTATAGACAATTTTAAACGCAGAATAACCAAGAATTAGGACACCAAAAAACGGGAACACTAATTGCCAATTGTGCTCAATTTCCCAATAGGTTTTAAAATTTTTCATAACGCTTAATTGCGTTACAAATTTAAGTTAAATTCTAGGAACAAACGAAGTTAATTTTTGTTTGTAAGTAAGCTGAAAATAAATAAAGTAGTTGTACAGTTTGTAATTTAATTCATAACCATAATCCGTTTGAGTATCATAATCTATACGAAGTTCATATAAATTAGGATCATAACGTTGCGGCTCTAAATTACGCTGGTTCCAGGATTGCACGTAAAGACGGTTTCGATTTTCTAAAAACGATTGCGAATAATAACCTTCTGGCCTTGCTGAAGATTGTAACCAAGTGTTAAAGCCAGGTTCTATTATTATAATTTCATATTCTACCTCGTCACTACTAATTCTTACGGTGTCGTTTTTTACTAAACGGGCATCTATTTCATTAGAGTTGCTATTATTTATAACCTGACTTTTTTCGTAAGTATTACAGCTTATAACTAGAAGTATGATACTTGAAAATTTGAGTAATGTTTTCATAATTTATAGTATATTTTTAGTATTTCATTAAAGTTTACCCTACAAAATAACATTAAATGTTTAATTCTAAAAATTGAAGATGCGTTATGTGTAACTTTTAGTACGTGAATTACCAGTTTAAATGCGTAATTCTATTTTCACGAGTATCAATTTGAAAAAAGAAAACGATTAAATGCAGCTTACACTTAACCGTTTTATAGATACGTTTATTTTAAAACAAACATTATATTTTTATTGAAAAACTTAAAATAAGTTGTTCTGCTCTGCTATCTAATCTGTTATTAGTAGCAATATTGTTTTCAATAATTAAAGCCTCAATATCACTAAAGCCGCGTTCATAGCGTACATCTATACCAATATTATTAAAGTTAACGGCAAAACCAAAGTTAAAACCTACTGTAAAGTTATTGTCAATGTCTGCAACAGTGATACCTTCAAAATCAGTATCTAGAGTATATTGAAACGCTGGGCCAGCAAAAGCACTTATTGGGCCAATAATTTTTGTACCAACCAAGACAGGTAAATCTAGCTTAGTAATATTTAGATCCTGATTATTAAAATCACTTTTTGTGTGCGTGTAAACAAGCTCTGGTCTTACATAAAACTGATTGCCTATTTTCCAAAATATACCAACATGGTAACCTATATTTTGATCTGGATTTTCATAACTATTTGTAGCAGAATCAAAATAATTGCCATTACTACCATAGTTAAGACCACCTTTTATGCCAAAACCACTTTCAGATTGCGCATTTATGGATAGTGTGCCAGCTATAATTAGAATAATTAAGGTGGGTAATTTGTGTGATAATTGCATATTTTATTTATTTAGGGTTAAAATAGAATTACTAAAAAAACGCTAAAAATGGCAACTTATTTTCTTTTTAAAACCTTTTTTACTGCATCTTGAATTGCAGAACTATTTAAACCATACTTTTCCATTAGTTGTTCTGGTGTGCCAGACTCACCAAAAGTATCTTTAGTGGCAATGAATTCTTGAGGTGTAGGGTTGTGTTCAGCTAAAATTCTAGCAACACTTTCTCCAAGCCCACCAAGATAGTTATGTTCTTCAGCAGTAATAATACAGCCTGTTTTTGCTACAGAATCTATTATAGCTTTTGAGTCTAAAGGTTTAATAGTGTGTATGTTTATAACTTCAGCAGTAATTCCAGCGTCATTTAGCGCTTTAGCAGCTTCTAATGCTTCCCATACCAAATGACCAGTAGCTACAATTGTAACATCGTTGCCCTCTGTAAGTTGTACTGCTTTTCCTATCTCAAAAGTTCCATTTTCTGGGGTAAAATTAGCTACTTTTGGACGTCCAAAACGTAAGTAAACAGGACCATGATATTCTGCAATTGCAAGGGTTGCAGCTTTAGTTTGGTTATAATCACAGGTATTAATTACAGTCATGCCTGGCAGCATTTTCATTAGTCCAATATCTTCTAGTATTTGGTGTGTTGCTCCGTCTTCACCTAAAGTAATACCAGCGTGCGATGCACAAATTTTCACATTCTTATCAGAATAAGCTACGGATTGTCTTATTTGATCGTAAACACGTCCCGTAGAAAAATTTGCAAATGTACCCGTAAACGGAATTTTACCGCCAATGGTAAGTCCGGCAGCAATACCAATCATATTAGCTTCAGCAATACCAATTTGAAAAAACCGCTCTGGATGATTCGCTTTAAAATCGTCCATTTTAAGCGAGCCAATTAAGTCGGCACAAAGTGCAACAACATTATTATTTGTTTTTCCGAGTTCAGTTAAACCTGCTCCAAAACCAGAGCGTGTGTCCTTATTTCCTGTATTTGTATATGTTTTCATGTTGTAATTTAAAGATTAAGAATTATAGCATTTTAAAGAAACTAAATTGAGTAATTAGTAATCTCCAAGTGTTTCAGCATTTTGTGCTAAGCCAATTGCTAATTGTTCATCATTAGGTGCTTTACCGTGCCATGCGTGTGTGTGCATCATAAAATCTACGCCATTACCCATAACGGTTTTTAGTAATACACAAATTGGTCTGCCGTTACCGGTTAAGGTTTTAGCCTCAGCCATAGCTTTTAAAATGACTTCAATAGAATTACCATGCTCTACCTCAATAACTGTCCAACCAAAGGCTTCAAATTTACCTTTAATACTTCCCATTGGTAACACATCGTCTGTAGAACCATCTATTTGTTGTCCGTTTAAATCTACAGTTGCAATTAAATTATCTACTTTTTTTGCAGCAGCATACATAATGGCTTCCCAGTTTTGGCCTTCTTGCAATTCGCCATCACCATGTAGACTGTAAACCAAATGGGAATCGTTATTTAATTTTTTAGCTTGCGCTGCACCAATAGCAACAGACATGCCTTGACCCAAAGAACCTGAAGCAATTCTAATACCAGGTAATCCTTCATGTGTTGTTGGGTGGCCTTGTAAGCGTGTATTAATAAGCCTAAAAGTGTTTAATTCTTCAACCGGAAAATAACCAGAGCGTGCTAAAACACTATAATATACTGGAGAAATATGTCCGTTAGATAAGAAGAATAAATCCTCATGAATACCATCCATATCAAAATTTGGTTTCGTATCCATTACCTCATTGTAAAGCGTAACAAAAAATTCTGCACAACCAAGCGATCCGCCAGGATGCCCAGAGTTTACTTTATGTACCATACGTAAAATATCTCTACGGACTTGTGTGGTAATACGTTCTAATTCTTGAATATTTGGCATATAATTAGGGATGTTTAAAATTAAATTTGGTACAAAAATAGCTTTTTTTAAAACCGTACAAAGACCGTTTGCAAGCACTTATTAACGTTTTTGAAGAATTGCTAACAATTTTAAAATTAATTAAGATGTCAATGTATTTGAGTTATTTATATTTGTTGCCTTATTAAATGTAAATGAAGTTTAAACGTTTAGCAGCAGATAAAAACACCAAAGCCAGAGCAGCAACTATAACAACGGGTCATGGTGTTATTGAAACCCCAATTTTTATGCCCGTTGGCACTGTAGCTTCGGTAAAAGGGGTACACCAACGTGAGTTAAAAAATGATATTAATCCAGATATTATTCTTGGTAATACCTACCATTTATATTTAAGACCTCAAACGCCTATTTTAGAAAAAGCTGGTGGATTGCATAAGTTTATGAATTGGGATCGTAATATCTTAACAGATTCTGGTGGTTACCAAGTGTATTCCTTATCCGAAAATCGAAAAATTAAAGAAGAAGGCGTTAAGTTTAAATCACATATAGACGGAAGTTACCATGTATTTACTCCAGAAAACGTTATGGAAGTGCAGCGCAGTATTGGTGCAGATATTATTATGGCTTTTGATGAGTGTACTCCATACCCTTGCGATTATAACTATGCCAAACGCTCTATGCACATGACACACCGTTGGTTGGATAGGTGCATAAATCATTTAGAAAAAACACCGTTTAAATACGATTATGAGCAAACTTTTTTCCCTATAGTGCAAGGCAGTTGTTATAAGGATTTACGAAAGCAATCTGCTGAATATATTGCAAATTCAAATGCACAAGGCAATGCTATTGGAGGTTTATCTGTTGGTGAACCTGCGGAAGAAATGTATGCTATGACAGAAGTAGTTTGCGATATTTTGCCAGAAGACAAACCACGATACCTAATGGGTGTTGGCACGCCTACCAATATTTTAGAAAATATTGCGTTAGGTGTAGATATGTTTGATTGTGTAATGCCAACCAGAAACGCAAGAAACGGAATGCTTTTTACAGCTCATGGCACTATAAACATAAAAAACTTAAAGTGGGCAGATGATTTTTCGCCAATAGACGACATGGCGATTACCTTTGTTGATACTGAATATACTAAAGCATATTTAAGGCACCTGTTTACTGTAAATGAATTATTGGGAAAGCAAATTGCAACAATACATAATTTAGGATTTTATTTATGGTTAACTAGAGAAGCAAGAAAACATATTATAGCTGGAGATTTTAGTACCTGGAAAGCTAAAATGGTAAAGCAGATGGATAAAAGACTTTAAGATTGATACTGAAACTAAAAACTTTTAATTAATCCCTAATTAATAAGGCTTGAAAATACTAGACTGGTACATATTAAAACGTTATTTGTTTACATTTTTAATGATGTTACTTTTGTTTATACCTATTGGTATTACCGTAGATTTAGCTGAAAAAGTAGGTAAAATGATTGAGAATAACGTGCCTTTTAACGAAGCTGCATTCTATTATCTTAACTTTACAATCTACTTTGCAAATCTTTTATTTCCATTATTTTTATTTTTATCAGTAATATGGTTTACCTCCAAACTAGCCAATAACACTGAGATCGTTGCTTTTTTAAGTTCAGGAGTGTCTTTTTCTAGATTTTTAAGACCCTATTTAATAGGTGCAACATTAGTAGCAACTTTTGCAATGTTTTTAGGCATGTATTTGGCACCAATTGCTAGTCAAGGGTTTAATGAGTTTAAGTACAAGTATCTAAAAAAAGGTATGCAAATACAGCAAACAAAAGATGTATACAGACAAATAAATGGTACTGATTATATTTACGTAAGTAATTTTATTCCTAACCGTAAAACTGGTATGAATTTTACGTATGAGCATTTTGAAAATAACGCACTTATTTATAAAATATATGCCAATAATATACAGTTTGTAGAAGAAGATTCTACATATAAACTTTCTAATTATGTAAAAAGATCGTTTCATAATGAAACAGAAACCATTGAAAAAGATCGTACAAAACATCTAAAATTTCCGTTTCAGATAGAAGATTTAACACCTGTAGAATATGCGGCAGAAACCAAACCTTACGGAGAGTTATTAGATTTTATTGCTGCTGAAAAACGACGAGGATCCTCTAACATTGGCCGTTATCAATTAGTTAAACTCAAAAAATGGAGTATACCAGCATCAATTTTTATATTAACCATTATAGCTGTGGCTGTATCTTCTGTAAAACGCCGTGGTGGTATGGGAGTAAATTTAGCTTTAGGTATCACAATAGCTATGGTTTATGTGTTTTTTGATAAAGTTTTTGGCGTTATGGCAGCGCAGTCTAATTTCCCACCAATTATAGCGGTATGGTTTCCAAACTTTGTATTTGGAATATTAGCGATTTATCTCTTACAAAATGCAAAACGCTAAGCTTAAGCATTATTTTCACTTGCATTTGTTGGTTTTTATAGCTGGTTTTACAGCTATACTTGGCGAGTTAATTACCATTGGTTCACTAGCTTTAGTGTGGTACAGAATGGCTATTGCAGGACTTTTAATGTATGTATTTATTAAAGTAACTAAGGTAAATATAAAAATTTCTCTTAAAGTATTTCTGCAATTTTCTGGGGCAGGAATCATCATAGCCTTACATTGGATTACTTTTTTTGAAGCCATAAACCAAGCTAATATTTCTATTGCATTAGCCATGTTTTCATCAGGAGCCTTTTTTGCCTCTTTCATAGAGCCAATTTTTTTTAAACGAAAACTATTGATTTATGAAATTGTATTTGGTATTTGTGTGATTGCCGCCGTAATTTTAATTACAAGTAGTGAACTACAGTATCTAAATGGTATTCTGCTGGGTATAATATCGGCGCTATTTTCTACAGTATTTGCAGTAATAAATGGAAAATTTATAAAACAGCATAAAGCTATTGTAATATCATATTACGAGTTTTTAAGCGGTGTTATTTTTCTAACGATTTTCATTTTATGTACAGGAACTCAATTTGATTCAGATTTTTTTCAACTATCAAATTCAGATTGGATTTACATTTTTATTTTAGCATCTATCTGCACCGCATATGCATTTATAGGTTCTGTACAAGTCATGAAAAGTATAAGCCCCTTTACAGTAATATTAAGTTATAATTTAGAGCCTGTATATGGCATTTGCATGGCTGTTGTGTTATTTCCTGAAACTGAAAAAATGTCAAGTCAATTTTATTTAGGCTCTATTTTAATCATAGGAATTGTAATTTTAGATGCACTATTTAAAAACTATAAACGACGTAAAATTAAAAATTAAAGCATAACAAATTAAAGTTTATATATTTGTAAGCTAATTAAAAAATTAATCAATAATAATTTCTAATTGTATGGAATACTTAGAGTTTGAATTGCCAATAAAAGAATTAGAAGAACAGTTAGATAAATGTGCAATTATAGGTGAAGAAAGTGATGTAGATGTAACTGAAACTTGCAAGCAAATTGAAACAAAATTAGCTGCAACCAAAAAAAATATTTACAAAAATCTTACTGCTTGGCAACGTGTACAAATGTCTCGTCACCCAAGCAGACCTTATACTTTAGATCATATACAAGCTTTGTGTGGCGACTCTTGGTTAGAACTTCATGGAGACCGAAATGTTAAAGACGATAAAGCCATGATTGGTGGTTTGGGTAAAATAGGCGATCAAACATTTATGTTTATTGGCCAACAAAAAGGATTTAATACCAAAACAAGACAATACCGAAATTTTGGAATGTCTAACCCAGAGGGTTATCGTAAAGCATTACGTTTAATGAAATCTGCTGAAAAATTTGGTATTCCTGTAGTTACGTTAATTGATACACCAGGTGCATATCCAGGTTTAGAAGCCGAAGAACGCGGACAAGGCGAAGCTATTGCTAGAAATATACTAGAAATGATGCGCCTTAAAGTACCAATTATTACCATAATTATTGGCGAAGGTGCCTCAGGTGGCGCATTAGGTATTGGTATTGGAGACCGTGTTTTAATGTTAGAAAACACATGGTATTCAGTGATTTCACCAGAATCTTGCTCTTCCATTTTATGGAGAAGTTGGGAGTATAAAGAAACTGCTGCAGAAGCATTAAAGCTTACCGCTAAAGATATGAAGCGCATGAAATTGGTAGATCAAATTATTAAAGAACCCTTAGGTGGTGCACACAATGATAGACCAAAAACATTTTTAGCTGTTAAAAATGCCATTCTTAAAACTTTTGAAGATTTAAAAAACTTATCAGCATCAGATTTGGTAGATCAGCGTATGGACAAATATTCAAAAATGGGAGTTTATAAAGACTAAACCTCATTAAATTAACATTCTAAAAAAAACCAAAGTGAATCACTTTGGTTTTTTTGTTGCTATTAACAATACTTCATACTTATTAACAATTAAAATGTTAATGACATGTTAAGATTGAAAATGGTCTATTTGCAATTTTATATCAACTAATTAACTACTTTCGCTACTTATGAAACAACCCAATCCCACACAAGGCTATAAAGTAGATACAAGTACTATTATAAGCCTAGAGAAAGGAAAAATACCACCACAAGCACTTGATTTAGAAGAGGTTGTGCTAGGTGCTATGATGATAGATAAAAAAGGCGTAGATGAGGTTATTGATATTTTAAGTCCGGATGCGTTTTATAAAGATGCTCATAAACATATATTTGAAGCAATTTTCAAATTATTCGAAAATAGCGAGCCAATTGACTTATTAACCGTTTCTAGTCAATTAAAAAAAGACGAAAAATTAGACAGTGTTGGTGGCGATTTTTACCTCATTTCATTAACGCAGCGTGTATCATCATCTGCACATATTGAATTTCATGCGCGCATAATTCTTCAAAAATACATACAAAGAAGTCTTATAAAAATTTCAAACGAAATTATAGAAGAAGCCTATGATGAAACCAAAGATGTATTTGATTTATTAGACAACGCTGAAGCAAAGCTTTATGAAGTTACCCAAGGTAATGTAAAAAAGTCTACAGAAACAGCTCAAAGTTTGGTAATACAAGCCAAAAAGAAAATTGAGGAAATATCTAACAAAGCAGGAATGAGTGGTATTCCTACTGGATTTACTAAATTGGATCGTTTAACCTCTGGTTGGCAACAAAGTGATTTGGTAATTATAGCTGCACGTCCTGGTATGGGTAAAACCGCCTTAACCCTTACTATGGCAAGAAATATTGCTGTAGATAGTAATATACCAGTTGCTTTTTTTTCTTTAGAAATGTCCTCCGTACAATTAATCACTCGATTAATATCTAGCGAAACGGGTTTGTCTTCAGAAAAACTACGAACAGGAAAATTAGAAAAACATGAGTGGGAACAGCTTAACGTTAAAGTAAAGACTTTAGAAAAAGCACCATTATTTATAGATGATACACCATCGCTTTCAATTTTCGACTTACGTGCAAAGGCTCGTCGTTTAGCATCGCAATACGGTATTAAAATGATAATGATAGATTACCTGCAATTAATGACTGCTGGTGGTAGCCAAAAAAGTGGCAATAGGGAGCAAGAAATTTCTACAATATCCAGAAATTTAAAAGCTTTAGCTAAAGAGTTAGCGCTTCCGGTAATAGCTTTATCACAATTATCTAGAGCGGTAGAAACACGTGGTGGTAGTAAACGCCCTATCTTATCAGATTTGCGTGAATCTGGAGCTATTGAGCAAGATGCGGATATTGTTTCGTTTATTTACAGACCCGAATATTACAAATTAGACGAGTGGGACGATGAAGAACGTGGACCAACTGAGGGACAAGGCGAGTTTATTGTTGCAAAACACAGAAATGGCGGTTTAGATAACATCCGTTTAAAGTTTATAGGTCATCTTGGTAAGTTTGATAATTTAGACGATTTTGATACCCCTTTTGGTGAATTTCATTCTAAAATGAATGCCGCTGCAAACGATGATACCTTTAGACAAGATAATTTACCATCACCATCAGATGCTTTTGGGGAGCCAGATGAAGATACCGGTGTACCGTTTTAACACAATTTTGTAAGACACTATTTTCTTTTTTGATATATCTTTACTTTAATTACTTTTTAAAAGAAATCAATACATGTTAGATCAAAGGCGTACAACAAATATGTTGTTACTTGTTATTGTAATTCCTTTAGTATTTTATTTACTTAAAATACTGTCTTTTATATTTATACCCTTAATATTTTCTATGTTTATTGCATTACTGTTTTTACCATTAATGCGATGGTTAGGACGCAAAAACATGCCTAAAATAATTAGTGTTGTTATTGTATTATTAATTGTTGCTTTAGGATTAAAACTAGGTATTGAGCTTATTAAATTATCTAGTAAAGAGCTTTTAGCAAATAATACTGAATTTTTAAGTAAAGCTGAGGTTAAATTAAATGACTTAAAGGTCTATTTAACAAACAATTTTGGTGCAGAGTTTAACCATGATACTAACATTTTTAAAGAGCTGTTTAAGAAAGAAAATTTAGGGAGTACCATAGGGTTTTTAAATTCATTTTTAACCATGTTGTTAATGACTGTATTTTTTGTAGTGTTATGGTTAGCAGAGTCTATTAATGTTCACAAACTACTAAATAGCACACTATTAAAACAGAAACATACGTCTATAAAAGCGTTTATAAAAATTGAAAAAGACCTTATTAAATTTATTAAAGTAAAATTTTTGGTAAGTGCTTTAACTGGTATTTTTACAGGGTTAGCATGTTTGTTTTTTGAGGTAAGTTTTCCTATTTTTTGGGGTTTATTTGCCTTTGCTATAAATTTTGTTCAGATGGTAGGTTCTTTTATAACTGTTATATTGTTATCTATATTTGCCTTTGTAGAAATTGAAGCTTCTAGTACATTAGTGTTTTTTGTTGCTGTAATATCGGGAGTTCAGGTATTTTTTGGTGCAATTTTAGAACCTATTTTTATGGGCAAATCGTTTTCAATAAATGTTATTGCAGTATTAGTAATGCTTATGTTTTGGGGATTTTTATGGGGAATACCAGGTTTAATTATGGCGATACCAATTACAGTATTTTTAAAAATAATATTAGAACAGTTTCCTTCTACAAATAGTATTGCACAATTATTATCTGGGAAACAAGTCTAAATTAGTGCGCTAAACATAAAATAATACCACACCTTTGAAATATACGTTTACATTTCTTATAACATTTTTTTTAAGTCTTAATATTTATGGGTCTTACATCCTTATTCCAATGGATGCAGAAACACAGCAAAATCATTTGAAAGCTTATGGCATAACGTATTGGACTTTAGAGCGTGAGTTAAAAGTAAAGTGGTTACTTAATTATAGAGGCGGTTCTTTTTTATTACCAGATGCGGATATTATCAGACGCGAATGCCAAATAAGAGGTGTGTCTTTTGAAGTTATATCTAATTCTAAAGCTGAAGAATTATTAAATAGCATTAATAGCCCATCTGTAAATCAAGAAGCTGTAGTATTAGAAAAAGCTCCAAAAATTGCCGTTTATACTCCAAATGGAAAGCAACCATGGGATGATGCCGTAACTATGGTATTGACTTACGCAGAAATACCTTATGAAACAATATATGATGAAGGTGTTTTAAAAGATAAATTACTTTTATACGATTGGCTACATTTACACCATGAAGACTTTACAGGCCAATATGGTAAATTTTATAGAAGTTACCGTTCTGCATCTTGGTATATTGAAGCCAAAAAGGATGCTGAGGCTTTAGCAGCCTCATTAGGTTATGCTAAAGTATCTGACCAAAAGTTGGCAGTAGCATTAAAAATAAGAGACTATGTTGTTGGGGGTGGCTTCATGTTCGCAATGTGTTCTGCAACAGATAGTTTTGATATTGCACTTTCAGCCGAAAACGTAGATATTTGTGAACCCATGTTTGATGGAGATGGTAGTGACCCTAATTATCAAAATAAAATAGATTTTTCAAAAACATTTGCGTTTAAAGATTATATATTAGAACGAAGTCCAAATGAGTATGAGTTTTCGTCAATAGATATGACTCAAAACCGAACAATACCAAAAACTACAGATTATTTTTCTTTAATGGAATATTCTGCTAAATGGGATGTTATACCTTCAATGTTAACTCAAAATCATACCGCTTTAATAAAAGGCTTTATGGGGCAAACAACATCATTTACAAGAAACCAAATAAAAGCCAATGTATTGGTAATGGGTGAAAACAAAACTAACGGTGAGGCTAAATATATACATGGTATAAAAGGTAAAGGTTTTTTTACGTTTTATGGTGGCCATGACCCTGAAGATTATACACATAGGGTAGGAGACCCTAAAACTGAACTTAATTTACATCCAACATCACCGGGTTATAGACTTATTCTCAACAATGTTTTATTTCCAGCAGCAAAGAAGAAAAAACAAAAAACGTAATTTTAATTTAAAATATTATTAGCTTTATTTTCTTAAATAAAAAAATCCGATTCGTGAGAATCGGATTTTTTAAGCGAAAAGTAAGTATTAATATTTGGCTAAAAGCCTTATTTAACTCTGTTAATTATAGCTTCAAAAGCTTCTGGGTGATTCATAGCTATATCTGCAAGAACCTTACGGTTCAATTCAATATTATTAGCTTTTAATTTCCCCATAAATTTTGAATAGCTCATTCCATGTTGTCTTGCACCAGCGTTAATACGCATTATCCATAACGAACGGAATGTTCTCTTTTTTACTCTACGATCTCTGTACGAATATTGCATCGCTTTATCAACCGCATTTTTTGCTACTGTCCAAACGTTTTTACGTCTTCCAAAGTAACCTTTAGCTTGTTTAAGCACCTTTTTTCTTCGGGCTCTTTTTGCTACTGAATTTACTGATCTTGGCATTTCTTTTAATTTTTTTTGTAGTAGGCGATATTATAATAAACTATAATATTAAAAATAGTTAGTAATATACTTTAATACTTGCCTAGCTCCAGGGTTTATAAATTGTTTTAACCGATTAAAACATTGTTACTTTAAACGTAACATAGTTTTAATATTGTTCTCATCTGATTTGTGTACCAAACCGTCATGAGTTAATTTAAGCTTACGTTTTTTAGATTTTTTTGTCAAAATATGACTCTTAAAAGCGTGCTTTCTTTTAATTTTACCAGTACCAGTTAACTTAAAACGTTTCTTGGCACTTGATTTAGTTTTCATTTTAGGCATTTTCTCCTAGTTTTAATTTACGTTTCGCTTTTTGTTTTACTGAAATTGATTCAGCATTTATTTTTTCTTTGGGGCAATAAACATTATCATTCGTTTACCTTCTAATTTCGGCATTTGTTCAACCTTACCATAATCTTCTATATCTTGTGCTAGTCTTAATAATAATATTTGACCTTGCTCTTTAAATACAATAGAACGACCTTTGAAGAAAACAAATGCTTTTAATTTCGCTCCTTCTTTTAAGAATTTAAGCGCATGTTTTTTCTTAAATTCATAATCGTGATCATCAGTTTGTGGACCAAATCTAATTTCCTTTACGGTAACTTTTGTTGCTTTAGATTTTAAAGCCTTGTCTCGTTTTTTTTGTTCATAAAGAAACTTTTTGTAGTCCATTACTTTACAAACTGGCGGTTTTGCATTTGGCGAAATCTCAACAAGATCTAATTCTTGTTCTTCTGCAATTGCCAATGCCTTCCGCGTTGGATATACTCCAATTTCAACATTGTCTCCAACAAGTCTTACTTCTTCGGCTCTGATCTTTGAGTTAATTTTGTGCTGGTCTTCTTTTACCACACGTTTGTTAAAACTCTTTCTTTTACGTATTGCTATGGTTTCTGTAATTTAGTTAAACGTTTATTTCTGTTTTATTTAAAAGTTTTTAAGCTTTTATTTAGTTCTTGTTTTATGAGTTCTATAAAGTTAGATAACTTAATTGTACCTATGTCTTCACCACCATGTTTTCTTACTGTTATAGTGTTGTTTAGTTCTTCTTGTTCCCCAATAATAACCATATAAGGGTATTTTTGCATTTCTGCTTCCCTAATTTTCTTACCAACAGTTTCATTTCTGTTATCTACAAGAGTGCGAATTTCGTCATTTTCAAGTAAATTCAAAACTTTTTCTGCGTATTTTTCGTATTTCTCACTCACAGATAAAATAATTACTTGTTCTGGCATTAGCCATAATGGGAAATTACCACCAGTATGCTCTAATAATATGGCAATAAAACGTTCCATACTACCAAAAGGAGCACGGTGTATCATTACAGGCCTATGCATTTCGTTATCACTGCCTTTGTAGGATAGATCAAAACGTTCTGGTAAATTGTAATCTACCTGTATTGTTCCTAGTTGCCATTGACGTCCCAAAGCGTCTTTAACCATAAAGTCTAATTTGGGTCCATAAAATGCTGCTTCACCAGTTTCTATAATGTAGTTAAGATTTTTATCTTTTGCAGCATTTAATATGGCAGTTTCAGCTTTTTCCCAGTTTTCATTTGAACCAATATATTTATCTGGATTTCCGGGGTCTCTTAGGGATACTTGTGCTGTAAAGTTTTCAAAACCTAAAGACCCAAAAACATAAAGAACCAAATCTATAACGTCTTTAAATTCTTTATCTAGCTGATCTGGAGTGCAGAAAATATGTGCATCATCTTGTGTAAAACCCCTAACTCTAGTTAAACCATGTAATTCGCCACTTTGTTCATATCGATAAACAGTGCCAAATTCAGCAAAACGTTTAGGTAATTCTTTATATGAAAATTGTTTACTATTATATATTTCACAATGATGAGGGCAGTTCATTGGTTTTAGTAAGAATTCTTCACCTTCGTTTGGTGTTGTTATTGGCTGAAAACTATCCTCACCGTATTTTGCAAAATGCCCTGAGGTTACATACAAATCTTTACTACCAATATGTGGCGTTACAACCATTTCATAACCTGCTTTCTTTTGTGCAGCTTTCAGGAAATTTTCTAAACGTTCACGTAGAGCAGCACCTTTTGGTAACCAAAGGGGGAGCCCTTGTCCAACTTTTTGAGAAAATGTAAATAACTCTAATTCCTTACCAAGTTTTCTATGATCTCTTTTTTTGGCTTCTTCTAAAAGATGAAGATACTCATTGAGTTCTTTTTGTTTTGGAAATGAAACACCATAAACTCTAGTAAGTTGTTTATTTTTTTCATCACCTTTATAATATGCACCAGCAACACTTAATATTTTTACCGCTTTAATGATACCTGTATTAGGAATATGGCCTCCACGGCATAAATCTGTAAAAGAAGAATGGTCACAAAAACTAATTGTACCATCATCAAGATTTTCAATTAAATCTACCTTATATTCATTTCTATCTTTATAGTAAGATAGTGCTTCAGTCTTAGTAACATCTCTCATGATAAAGTTATGTTTACCACGAGCAATTTCTAACATTTTAGTTTCTATAGCTTTAAAGTCTTTTTCAGAAATTGAACCTTCTCCTAAATCTACATCGTAATAAAAACCATTATCTATTGCAGGACCAACCCATAGTTTCACTCCCGAATATAATTCTTGTAAAGCTTGGGCTAAAACATGAGCAGAGGAATGCCAAAACGCTTTTTTTCCAGCGTCATCCCTAAAAGTATATAAAGTAAGACTACCATTAGTATTTAATGGTGTAGTGTTTTCAATTGTTTGGTCATTGAATTTAGCAGAAATAACATTTCTCGCAAAGCCCTCGCTAATGTCTATAGCAACTTCATAAGGGGTTACACCTTTATTGTAGGATCTAACGGAACCATCTGGTAGAGTAATTTCAATCATTATTTTTTATGAAACTTTAGTTAGCAAATATATATCTATATATATAATAGACAAAGTGAACGTTCTAATAAATCATAATTGAAATAATTAAACATAAAAAGTATATAAAATTTGTTTCGCTTGTAATATTACAAACACCTATTTTATTGAATTTGTATACTGAAATGAAATATTAAGATGTGATTTTTAGTATAAAATCCATATGCTCTAAATTTTAACCACCTCAAAATAAGGTTATTAAAAAGTTTTAAAAAATAAGTTAAAAAAAGCA
>CAYGUF010000017.1:0-41317 GCA_964353125.1 uncultured Flavobacteriaceae bacterium | reverse complement strand
GTTTGTCGTCGGGTCGGAGTGCAATAGCACGTCTCACAGGGAGCACCGCTCCGCCCTCACAAGGGGCGGGGCTTTCGAAGTGAAAGGGTACGAAGGATGCACAAAATATCGACAGACGGCGGGGTGCTTCTCGTGTGGTGCACAGGGCGCTGGACGCTCTATCTCCCTGGTGTAGCTGAGCCCATCTTCGGGCTGGCCGAGGTGCCCTGTGTGGCACCGGAGGCCCGCGACGAAGAGGCGCTCGACACCGCGGAGCTCATCGGCATGAGCGTCGCGGTAGGCAGGGGACTCGACGCGCTTCAGGTGCTCGTGGTCCGATGGATGACTATCGAGGTGCCCTGTGGCTGAGCCAGAGACGACCAGCGAGGCTGGCTTTGACCTCGCGTTCGATTGCGACTGCGGGGAGTGCTCGCTCGAGTGCGAGGTGTGCCCGGACTGCGAGAGTGTCGTGTGCCCCGAGTGCGCCGACGACCACCCTTGTGAGCCGCTGGACGAGCCGAGGTTGGACCTGCTCGCGATGGCGGCCGACGCCCTTCGTGGCGGTCGGGGGATGGCGGTCCAAGGCGGACCGAAGGAGCGAGAGTGATGGAAGTTCACGCAGACCTAGATCGGATGCGAGCCGAGTTGAGCGACGACGCCCTGCTGGCGCGTGACCCGATCGCGCCGTTCATGCAGATGCGCGGATGGTCCGCATCGGAGCGCAGACGATCGCGCGTGGTGGCCAACCCTGCGGGGTGGGCGCTCGCGAAGGGAGGCCCCTTCGGGGGTGAGACCGGTGAGGACAGCACAGGTCGCTACGGAGACCTTCATGCTCTGCTAGGTGGGTTCAGCATGCCTCTTGATGCCATGCTCCAAGCTGTCGCGCCCGAGGTTGATGAAGGGTGCGTCGACCCTGCAACGACCGTGGGAGGCGAGTGATGGACCCCGAGGAGCTGCGCGTCTACGACCTCATCGTCAAACACTTCCCCTCCGACGACGACCTGCCCCGACAGGACGTGCTCCACGCGATGACGATAGGACACCTCGCCGCCGCAATGGAGCCGACCTTGCAGTCCGTGTGCTTGGCCGAACACGTCGCCCACACGCTGCTCCGCTTCCCCTCTCCATCGCCCGCACCGACCAATGCGGCGACGGACGGGCCCGACCCCAGCGGGCCTCGAGCGCCCCTCGAGCAGGGACTCATCCACCCTGCTCGAGGGGAAGGGCCGGAACCCGAAGAGCCGTACACGCGAGAAGATTTTCTGGACGACTATCGATGAGCTTCCCGGCCATTCCGGTCGGGAGGGCGGCGAGCGTGCTCTTTCCGCTCCGTCCGCTCCCATGATGGGATGGGGCCCCGCGTTCTCTTGGACGGGCGCGCGGGGCCCCGATTTGAAAGCAGGTGAAGAACATGATCATCGTGTCCACGAGTCACCAGTGCGACCGCTGTGAGCGAGAGGTCGCGACCGACGACAAGTCGCTACATGCCCATCTTGAGCGGGTCGACGCCGCCCTGGTGTCCTTCGATGGCTCTCGAAGGGCGCTTCCCGGGCCGACCCCTGCTGAGGTTGGTAGGGCGAGGGCTGCTGCCCTGATCAAGCGCGTCGGGAGCGACAATCTGCTGCTGTGCAAGAGGTGCGCAGAGGGTCTAGCGGCGTTCTTCACCGTGGGGGATTGCCGGTGAGGTCCCGTCGCAAGGGCGGCCCTCGCCGCCGCGTCAACCCCATCGCCCTCCCGAGCAGGGACGGCGGGCCCATCACGGCCGCCGACCTTCGTGAGGATGACCGAGTGGTCTCGGGCCCGCAGGCGGCCCTGTGCGCCCGCACGATGAGCGTCATCACCTTCGCTCGATACTGGCGAGCGCACCGGAGCGGCCCCATCGACTGGACCCAGCTCCCGGCGCTCGATGATTTCATCGGGGACAACGAGGCGCACCATGAGCCATCACGCCGCCATGGTGGGCTCGATAGGGATACAGTGCCCTTGACCCCTCGACAGCACCGGACGGGGTTCTTTCCCCGGCATGGAGGCAAGCTGTCGAAGGTACAGTTTTGGCGACACCACGAAATCAGTGATGAGGACTTGGCGGCCGCGAAGGCCGAGATGAGGAGACGAGCAAATGGATGATGCAGCGGGTTGGAACAGTAGACACCCCAGCGGCACGAGCGTGCTGTATCGGGGCTACAAGGGCGCTATCCCATTCCCGTCTAAGACACGGTCGGAGGCTTGGGAGCTGGGCGATGGGTCCCCCGTCGTACTCATCGAAGGGAAGTCGGGCGGCGTTGCTCTTGACGCTTTGGAGGTCACCGATGGGTAGCGACGCACGATGGCACCGCGGCCTCTACGAGGACGCCTACCACTCCGACCACTCGCGCCTGTCATCGAGCGCGCTCAAGCTCGCCCTCGCCGACCCGTTCGGGTTCGGGAAGTGGTGCGCCGGTGAGAAGGTCATGGAGCCCACCGAGGACATGGTGCTCGGGACCTACGTCCACGCGCTGCTGCTCGACTCCGCGGAGGAGCGGGCCCGACGGTTCGCCTACTACCCCTCGAGAGCGGAGGCGACCCAAGAGGTGCTCGCGCTGGGCCAGGTAGGCCCGCGCGGTGGCAAGCCGAAGATGGAACCGACCGGCGAGCGGCGGCCCCAGGACGACTCCCCAGGGGCCGAGTTCAGGTCCATGCTGCTCAAAGGGAAGGGCATCCGCGGCGAGGACGTCGCGCGGCAGCTCGCCGCATTCAACGAGCGCGCCAAGGGGCGCACCGTCATCACCCCTGAGCAGCAGCGGGTCGCCCAGAGCATGGCGCAAGCATTCCGCGCCCACCCCAAGGCCCGAGCGCTCCTCGAGAGCCCTACGGCCGACACGGAGGTCTCAGGCTACTGGACGGACGCCGAGACCGGTCTGTCGATGCGGTGCCGCCCCGACATCCTCGACACCACGCGGCGCTACATCGGCTCGATCAAGACCGGCGGGTTCGTGGCGCCCGGCCCTCGCCTGACCCGCCATCACATCGGGCTCGGGACCCTGCGGCAGATGGCCATCGAATGGGACGCGTACACCGCCATCGAAGGGCACCCGCCGAAGATCTACGTGTTCATTCACGTCGCCAACAAGCCCGATCGACACGGTCGGTACCTCGTGAGCGTCCAGCCGATCATGAGCGACGACGACCTCGCGCACCCCGCCCTCCTACTCGGCCGGGAGGGGGATGGCCAGTGGCGTGAAGGCATGGAGCCCGGGATCATCATCGAGGGGGCCGAGGACCGCATCATCGGCTACCGGGAGGCGCTCCTCATCGCTGACAGCCGCCGGACCGAGCGAGATTTCGTCCACTCATGGGAGCGGGAGACGGTCCCGTATGCCCTCCCGTCCAGCATCGAGGCCACGATGGCCTACCACCACGGAGCGCGGTCGGCAGTGTCCCGTGAGGACTACGAGCCCGCCCCCGAGATCCTCGGAGCCACACCCGCGGAGTCGTACAATGGGTAAGCGGCCGGCGGCGGCCGGCAACGTCAACGCGATGAAGGCCGACTCGGGCTTCTTGGGAGCCGAGGACATCATGGGGCGCGGTGATGTCCGGGTCCGCGTGGTCGAGGTTCTGAGCTACCCCAAGGGGTGGGAGGTCGCCGGCCGGCCGATGAAGAGCGGGTTTCCGGCTCTTGTGCTCGACATTCTCCACAACGGCAGCTGGGTGCGGGCCAAGAAGCACTGGATCCTGAACAGCACAGTCCGCCTCCAGCTCATCGTGCGGGCGGAGTCGGTCCATGCTCAGGACTGGCGAGGCATGGAGATCGACCTCTACTGCGAGGTCACGAGGTCGCCCAGCGGGGGGCTCACGTGGGGGATCCGCGTGCGGCTGACCCCCGAGGAGCGAGACGACCGGCAGCTCGCCGCCAAGATGCAGCGGGCCGCGGACCGGCTCCCACCGAGCCAGCGCGAGCCTCAGCAACCCCAGGCCTGCCCAGCGTGCAATCGGACAGACGGCCACAAGAAGGGGTGCCCTGAGGCACCGGAGGGAGCGGAGTGATGGCTTGGACTTGCCGTGTCTGCGAGAAGCCAGCGACCTGCTACGGACGATGCGAGGGACGTGGCGACATTGAACTGCACTGCGACGAGCATTGCGGGCATGGAGGAGAGGATGGTTGGTGCTGTCCGGTGAGCGAGTACCGGCCGGCAGATGTCCTGCGCGTCGTGGAGGTCTCCGATGGCCAGTAGGATGAGAGGCTGGCCCGCCGTCCGCTGCTCCGCATGCCGGAGCTCGGCCCTGCGCATCGCGGGGAGCATCGTCTGCCTCGAATGCTTCCATCGAGAGCCGCGGAAGCTCGACCCCATCCCACCTCGAGGGCAGATAGTGGCCGGCCGGTTCATGGAGCCGGGGGAGGTCAAGCGACGGGAGCGGGCCGTCCTCGCGTGCGTGGTCAAGGCCCCTGGGGTGTCCACGCTGGACGCCAGCAAGCGCGTTCACCTCCCGGTCGATACGACCCGGAGCATTCTCAAAAGGCTCATGGCCGGCGGGCAGCTGCTCTCGAAGAACGTCGGGCGCAAAGCCCTCCGGTGGTACCCGATGGAGACCCGCATCCCTACGGTGAACCGATGACCGCTCCAAAAAGAAGGGCTCGGAGTTGGTGCTCCGAGCCCGACCAGCCCGCGAAAGGGGAGCGGTCCGATCACGGGTCGCGATGCCCGACGCGGTCAACTTGACACAACCGGCTCGGCGTGTCCATGATTCAGCAGCCCGTTGGTGCGGGCAGGAAAGGGAGGGCCAGAGATGGCCGACATCAAGATCGTCTACATCGCAGGACCTTTTCGCGCCCCCACATCGTGGGGCATTGCCGAGAACGTTCGCAACGCGGAGCGCACTGCTTACGACTGCGCTCGCGTTGGAGGTATGCCGCTGTGCCCCCACGCGAACACGGCCCACTTCCACGGGACCCTGACCGACGAGTTTTGGCTCGACGGGACGATGGAGTTGCTCCGCCGCTGTGACGCGGTGCTGCTGGCCCCAAGGTGGCATCTCTCCTCGGGGACCCTCGCCGAGATCGAAGAGGCGAAGCTCCTCGACATACCCGTTTTCAAGGACCACATCGCCCTTCGCGATTGGCTCCGGGGCAAAGGGGAGTCGGACTCATGAGCCACGAGGACCGAAGCAAGCCGCCCGTGGGCTACATCGTCCAGGACACCCCAAAGGCGCTCGCTCCAGCATGGTGGGGCCCGGATGATGGTGAGTCTGCCCGGTATGACGAGTCATCGCATGATGCTGCTGTGGCCGCTTGCTGGGCGCATCGTGACGTTGTCCGGGCCGGTGCTCTGCGGGAGGGATGGCTCGCGTGCTGCAAGTGGCTGCGGGGCTACCCTGCGCACCCTGACGACACCTTCGCTGACGTCGTCGATGCTGCCGAATCGCAGGCCCCAGGAGAGGGGGAGTGATGGCCGCGTGGGAGGTTTGGGACATGCTGAACGCCGATGGGGCAGACGGCGACTTCTCGCTCGTTGCCGAACAATCCGCCGAATCCGCCGCGCTTTGGTACGCAGAGCACGACAGCGACGGGCACACCGACGGGCTCTACCATGGTGCGCCGCAGCCGATTGCGGTCCGCAACCCGACCACCGGAGCCGTTCGCGTGTTCGAGGTCCGCGCCGAGATGGTTCCAGAGTACCGAGCAACCGAACGGGAGGAACCCTCCTGATGGCCATCGCAGAGCGCCGCGAGTGCGCCCGCTGGTCGGTACGGGTCCAAGTCACCGCGTCCGATGGGGCCAAGGGCGAGCCGTTCCTGTGGTCGGATTTCGGCCATGGAGAGCCGGCCACGATCCTGCCTTCTCGTGCCCGAGCTCGAGGTCGGGCAGCGTGGGCCAGGCACCGGCTCAAAGAGGTGCTCGGTGCTCGGCGGGTTGTTGCGACCCCGGTTCGCGTCCGGGTCACGACGACCGTGGAGGTCATCGGCAGCAAGGACGGCATCGACCTCACCACGGCCGAGGTGTGCATGCTCCGCCTGCTCTGCAAGGGGCAGCGCGTCTATGGGCGCCCGCTCGACTTGCTGCTCACCCTGCGCGACAAGGGCCTTGCCCGGGTCACCGTCCGCGGGCCCGCCGGGTGCTGGGACGCGACGCCAGAGGGACGAGCGGCCGTGGAAGCGCTCGGGCTTGGGAGGGTGCGATGAGAACGAAGGATCCAAAACTGGAGCGGGCGATCCTCCAGAGGGCGAAAGAGGGTGACCCCTACTGCCGTATCGTGGCCGCGCAGCACTTCGGCCGAGGCGTCCGTCTCACGGCGCATCAGGTTCATCTCCTGACGCTGGACGACGCGATCGAGGCAGCGGCAGAGGAGCACGCGGCGACACTGATCGAGGACAAGGTGCTTTGATGTGCGGCATCGCAGACGGCACGAACGACGCCCAATCCATGGTCACCCGAACAGCTCGGAAGGCCCACGCCTGCTGGGGGTGCAGGGAGACCATCCTACCCGGGCATCGCTACAAGGTGACCTCCGTGCTCTATGACGGCTCGTGGACCACGTGGAAGCACTGCCTGCGATGCGATGCAATCTACGCCCACCTGCTACAGCTCGCGTGGGATGCCTACGACGACATCGCGGTTGCGCCATCGCTCGACTGCGGCGAGGACTACGAGGACGCCTGGGGAGAGGCCCCGCCGGAGCGCATCGCCGCGCTGGCGTTCGCTTTGCCTGGGGATTTCACCTGATGGCCTACCCACCCCACGAGCTCATCGTCGACCGACGGCTTGGCCACGCTGCTGTGAGGGCCGCCCTTGGCCTCTGGAGCCTCGCCCGGTGCGTTGACGGTGCCTGGGTATGCCTCGCTTCTCGGAAGGCCGTAGCAGCCGCCTGCGGGCTCACGACGGGAGCCCTCGATATGCAGCTCCAGCCGAGCAAGAAGCGCGCGAACTCCCTCGTGGGCGTGGGCTGGGCGACACCCCATGATGACCTTGCCGGGTGGGCCCTGCGCGGGCACCCACCCGGTCAAAATGACCGACAGGGCGGTCAAAATGTAGGCCCCCCCGGTCAAAACGACCGCCGGTCAAAACGACCGCACCCCCCGGTCAAAACGACCGACACCCCCGGTCAAAATGACCGAGGGGAAGGGGGGGGGTTGGGGGGGGTTGGGGTGTTCTCTTCGAATTCACCTCAGCAGCACGGAGCCACCTATGAGGACCATGAACAGCAGCGGGCTATGCACACGAGCCGGACTACTGTGGGCGACGCTACAGGCCATCGAGGAGTACGACGGCCGTTGCTTGGGGATGTCGACGCGATGGCCGTGCCGCAGCAGGATTCGGGTCGGCGAGACGTACTGCCAACGACACACACCGGGGTGATGAGCCCCACCCTGGAGCCGCAGGCCGGTGCCTGTCCGGGGACGGGTTCGACTCCCGTCGGCTCCACCGCGGCCCCCCATGGTGGGCGGGACATCTGCGACAGGGTGGTCCTGTCACACGAGACACTCTCCCGCGCCGGTTCGAGTCCGGCGGGGTCCACTGCCCCTTCAGGGGCACCTATGGAGTCGAGCACCGCCATGAGCCACGGGGACGCCCGTGCGGATGGTCAAGAGGCCGTAGTGGGTTCGAGGCCCACCGGCTCCACCGAGACACTGCCTGCTACGCGTGGCCACGCAACCGAGCCGAGCTCGGCGGCAACGGTCGGACCGGACAACGACCGGGGCGGCGTCTCGAATTCTCCCGACCATGACAACCAAAGTCCATGCGAAGGAAAGAGCAGCGGGCGCATTGAGCCCGTGGCCCCACGCAGGCCCAACCCCGCAAGGGGCACAGCGCAAGAGGGTGCGAGGCCCTCGGAGCACCGTCAACCGAACCGCGGGCACGACACTGCGCACGCGCCACGTACGGCCGACAGCGGACAACTGCTCGGTGCTCCACTATCTCCCGACCATGGTGGTCGGGCAGACCCGCGGGGGCGAAGCCATGAAAGGACTGCTCCGAGCGTGTCCTGCGGGTCGAGCAAAAGAGGGGAACCCCAGGCCGCTGCGGGTGAGCAGCGGCCTGGGAGAGTCTCGAAAGAGCCGTCCATGGCTGCCAAGATCGCGGCGCAGTACCTGCTCGACGCCATCCGAAGCCACACGCCGGACTTCCTCGAGCAGCTGACCAGCGCCACGTTGGGCAAGAAGCTCCGCGGCTGGGCGCTCAAGATCGACGTGGGCATGCGCAACGACGGGATGACCCTCGAGGGCTGCAAGACAGCGATCGATGCCGCCCACCGGAGCGAGGATACCTTTTGGCGCTCGAACCTCCTGAGCGGGGCGGCGCTACGGAAGCAGTACGAACGGCTGCGCATGCGAGGGGCGAAGGCGCAGCGCTCCATCGCGGTCCAGACCACCCAAACCGCCTATTCGGCCATCGCCGACGGACTAGACGAGCTATGCAGGACCACGAGGTAGACGAGGTGCTACGGGCCCTCGATTCGCTGTGGCAGAACAAGCCACTGGACCGCGGGGCCCGGGCGGTGTGGGGAGCCGAGCTCAGCCGGCACGACCGCGGCCTCGTGATGGGCGCGGTGATGGATCTGCTCAAGACCGAGGACTGGCGCCCGAGCCTGGCGAAGATCCTCGGGGCGGTCCGCAAGAGGCGGGAGCTCATCGCGCTACAGGAGTCAAAGCGGCTCGCCCTCGCCCCAGCGCCCGGGCCGTTCGTGGCCCCCGAGCGAGTCGATGAGCTCGTGGCGCCCGTGCTCGAAGGGATGCGCCCCGCCAACGTGGTGCAGCTGCCGAAGAGCGACGACGCTGCTCGAGCAGCGCTTGACCGCTCGATGACGGCCGCCCTACTGCTGGCCCATGTGGAGGCATTAGCTCGAAAAGGCGAGTTCTGGGCCCTCGGTGCGCTGGCCCATGTGAGAGCCGAGCGCGAGGCCGCCAATGAGCGACCGTCTCTAGCGGACATCCCCCACGACCAGGACGTCGACATCCCATGAGGACCATCGAAGGCGAGCAGGAACGCCCTACCGACGTCCACCCGCAGCCCCCTCGAGTGAGAGGGAAGCTCGGAGGGGCTGACGACCCCTGGGGATGGGCGGACAGCGAGAGGCGACGAAGAGCGGCCGGGAAGGACGAGAGACGATGACCCGCGAAGAAATCAACGCCGCCATTGAGCGAGCACAACAAGAGGCCGAGCGCTACGGGCCACGACATCAGGACCCGGAGATTTTGGCCGACATCCGCGAGCAACTCGAAGGCGCGAGCTTCCGATTCGTGGGGGAGAACCCCGCCAACTCGGCCAACGACACGGGCGACGGGCCCGAGACTGACCCAAGGTTCTGATGAAGACCGAGCATCTGATGCAGCAAGCATCACTCTTCGAGGCGAGCGTCGAGCCCGAAGCGGCCGACTCCGACTCGTGGTGCACTCCGCCCGAGGTCATGGACATCGCCCACCGCATGTGGCCTCGGGGCATCGCCCTCGACCCGTGCGCGAACCTCTCCTCCATCGCGATGGGGTTCGTGAGAGCCCGGACCGCGTGGCGGAAGGCGGACGATTGCACGAGCAAACCCTCGTGGAGCATCCCAAGCGAGAAGCGCACGGAGATGACGTGCTGGTTGCAGCCGCCCTACTCCCGGGAGGGCGCGCCCATCATCGACCATTTCATCTCTCGATGGTCACAGGGCGAGATGTGGGAGGCTATGGCGCTCGTTCGACTCGACACCAGCACTGAGTGGTGGGCGGCACTTGAGGCGCACTCGACCAGCCTTGTGCTCTTCGGGGACCGACTCGACCACTACGACAACGGGGAGCGCAGGGGCAGCTCGAACTTCTGCTCGGCGCTGCACTTCTTTACCCGAGCTGACGTCATGGTCCGACGCCGGGCTCTGACAGCGACGGTGGGCAGCATGGGATGGGTGAAGTGATGAGCTACACCAACGAGCAGCACCGGACCGCCGAGCGCCTACGGTCGGACGCCGCGGCCATCGAGCGGGCCATCGACGAGCTACACACCAGATGCGCGCACATGCAACGGGATGCGTGTGCCCTTCATGCGAAGGCTGACGCCATAGTGCCCATTGAACACGCGAGGAAGCCATGAACCCTCTCGACCCGCTCGACGCCGCCATCGCTCTGTTTGTCATCACAGGGGTAGCCGCAGCCTTAGGCTATGGTTTGTCCTGTTTCACAGCGCCTCGACCACGGAGAACACCTCGAACCCTATACGGCCCGGGGGATGCGGCCGCCATGAAAGGACGGAGAAAATGAGAAGCAACGAGATTCAACAAGACGGAGACGGCGTTTGGATTCTTCCACTACACGGGGAGCCAACGTTCCTGACAACAGAAGAGGCCGCAGAGGTCGTGCCTGGAATATCGCGTTCAGAGCACGTGCTCCGCACCGCGATCTTGGATGTCCTGTGCAGCCAGCCGGACGACGCGGTAGGCGGTCGATTGCGCCAGGCGTTGATCGAGTCCAGGGAGCCGAGCGAGCACCCCGAGGACCGATGCGAGGAGTGCCGCGAACCGTTCAAACCATGGACAGCGCCTCAAAAGGACTGGGCGGCTGCTACGGGGAGAGACCACGGCGGCCCCATCCTGTGCAAGGGCTGTTTCGGCGAGAGGCTGCGGCGACGATGAGCCACAGAGCGCAAGAATACATCGAGTGCGAGAAGCCCGACGGGCCATCCGTAGACTTGAACGCTCCAGAGCCGCCGCCCGTCGGGGACGGTGCGGAGGTCTGGCCCCTCGTCATCGCTGACATGCAGGAGCGAAACCGCGAAGGCGTCCGAAAGTACGGGACCCCGCTCCGGGCCAACAACGGGCGCCGAGCACTCGTGGACTTGTACCAGGAGATGCTGGACGGTGTCGTGTACCTCCGTCAGCACCTGGAGGAGCAAGGGTCCTGCGACCCTCACGAGCCCGCGGTTGACGTCCGACTCGCGGACCACGCGGCGGCAGAACAGCCCGAGCCCATGACCTCAGCCCGGGCCCTCATCCGGGCCATGCTCGACGTGCTCGGGGCCCACGAGGTCCTACGGGTCGTCAACGCAGCATCGGCCTACCATCGAGGCCGGTGCGAGCGGGATGCCCTTGACCAGCACGCGGCCGTGCTCGAACGGAGGCTCCGATGAGCGTCCGGCCTCCGTCGCTGTCTGAGCAGCTCATGGCCCTCGACGAGGAGGATGGCCCCCTCGCTCGATCGGAGTCGTGCCGGCCCCCCGTCGACGGCGTCTTCGCAGGTGCCCACCGTCGGCTGCTGGACGGCGACGGCGTCGACCGGCGCAAGAGCAAGGGCGAGGGCAGAAAGAAGCGCTGGTGAGGGCCTGCCCTTGGTGCGGCGGGCCCCGTGTCGCCTCACTCCCCAGCGGGCTGGGTTGGGGGTGCGTCCGGTGCGGGGCGCACTTCGTCCCGTCCCGACCCAGCGTCCAGCGGCCCCAGGTCATTCCGGTCTGGCTGGACGATCGGAGGGTCCGGCGGAGCGGGCTGGTCGCACGGGTCGGCCATGATGATGGCGCCGGCGGCGAGACCGAGGACGGCGAGAACGGGCCCGACGGCCACGAGGAGCTTGCGCTTCATGGGCGGACGCTACCACGCTCGAGGTGACGTGAGGCCCGGGCTGCTTCGGGATGGTGCTCTGCCACGGTGTCGATGAGGTCGTAGAGACTCGCGCGCTGGCGTTTCAACTCGCTCATGACCTCTTCATGGCGCTGGCGCTGGCGCTCGTCGTACCCTTCCGCGCCGAGCTGGTGGGAGATACCCGCGGCGACCACGCCAATCACGACGAAGGCGAGGGCGACGGTGTTCACGATGCTGAGGGTTGAAGCCCCTGGGCGCGGCGGTCGGTCCCTCGCTCCGTCCTGGTAGCGCTCGAGCACGGCGCCGCCCTGCCTCACTCCCTCGAGGGCGACACCAGGCCACCCACCAGATGGGGGAGCGGTGCTCGGCGGCATCGTCCGGCCGGGGTCGATCCTGGGGACGGTGTCAGCGCTCACTGATCTTGCTCCGTGGGGATTCGGAGCCCGAGTTCGTCAGCAACGCTCATGGCGAGGCCAACCTTACTCCCGCCAACTCGCCATGGTCGACCGAAGGTCGTACCGATGCCCTGCCATGAGCGGCAGGTGGTCCCGGTGTCGACATGGATCCGCATCCCCCCTCGCGCTTTGGGGGGCGCGTAGAGCCCCAGCCCGAGTCCCAGCTCAGGCCCAAGGGCGCACCACATCCGAACGGCGAGCTCGTACCAGGCCACCCCATCCCCACCGATCCGGTCGAGGTCGAGGGCTCTGTTGCTCTTGTGCCGCGACTTGCGCGAGCCCCCTGCGGGTCGGTAGGCGGCGGCAACCCGGACGCCCTTCGCAGCGCCACACATGAGGGCCTGACGTCGCAGCTCGAGGGCGACGGCTAGGGTGAGCGGGAAGTTGACCCACATGCCGATAGCCGGCTCCTCGTGGCGCCTGCTGCCGTTGACGAGCTCGTCGTAGGCGAACCCGTGGTCAAGGATCCCGCAGCGGTCGAGGTAGCAGCGGTAGGTTTCGCCAGGGTCGGGGTCGGGGGCCCCGTATTCGAATAGATGCCTTGTCTGCTGGATCCAAGGGACTTCTGAGGCGTTCTCTGGGGTCATAAAACGTTGTCCTGTCGCGATTCGACACCTGTCGTAAAGTTTTCGGTCGACATCTTCACCAGACGTGCCAATACGTCCTTGTGAAGACAGCTACGGCGATAGGGGTAGCCCTCCGGGAGCACCGGAGGCGCTTGGGGTGGACGCAGGACGAAGCCGCGCGGGCCATCGGGTCGAGCGCGAGCACCATCGCCAACGATGAACTCGGCCGGGACCGGGAGGTGTTCGACCGACTCGATCACTACGAGCAAGCCTTCGAAGTCGACCCGGGGGCGGTCATGGCCCGCGCCGCGGCGCTCCGCTCGGGACCCAAGGTGAGCGATGGCCCGTCCGTCCACTGGCCCATGTGGCGCTGGTGTGACCCACCAGAGCAGGTGGCTCAGGCAGCGCGGGATCGAGCGATGTACGTGGTCAAATGCGCGACGCTCCCGCAGCTCGGGGGGTACGCGACGAGCCTAACGATCGAGCGCGACCCCGACGCGAGCGCGCCCGCGGCCTATCTCGTCCTCTACGAGACGCACCACGGGACGATGATTCGCCGGATCGCCACGCCGATCGATGTCGCCGCCGGGATGCTGCAAGAGGTGACGTCATGAGCATGAGGCGCTTCGAGACGCCCTACGGGACGATCCTGCTCAACCCGTGCCACGTGACCTGGGTGTCGTGGAGGCGCCCTGGGGATGATCCTGAGGTCGTCTGCGTCGGCATCATCGGGGGGCGGCAGACGATCCTCCGGTTCAAGAGCGAGGCAGACGCAGCAGCAGCCGTCGACGAGATGGCGTCATGGGGCCAGCGATGACGGCCGGGACCATCATCGGAGCCACCCTCTCGACGCTCTGCCTGCTGATGGTGTGGAAGCGGGCCCACCGGGCTGGGTACGAACTCGCGCTGGACGACATGCTCATCGCCGCCGAGGGGATGGGGCTCGAGCACGTCAAGGCCTTCGCGAGGGTGGCAGAGCGTGCCATCGAGCAAGGGATGCAGGGACACAAAGCTACCTGTCACAGCCTGAATCAGCCTGAATTAGGCAGGAATGACAGCAACCCGCACGGCGTCGACCTCATGTTGAGCCGCCGTGACCGCCGAGCCGTGACCGAGGACCATCATGCCTGAGCGAGCAGAGGGCTACTGGTGGGTGACCGGGGACAGCGTCGACGGGCCGTGGTGCAGCATCGTGCACGTGCTCCGAAACGGCGATGTCCACGGGCTGGACACTGCGCCCACGTGGGACACCGTGGCCGAGTACGACGCAGACCCGCATGTCGAGTGGGGGCCGTACCTCGGGAAAGAGCCAGGGTAGGCTGGCAGCACCGGCCCGAAATGGCCCGAAATAACCAACCCCTCGTGACTCAGCCCATAGCGCGGTTGGGCTACGGCACGTAAGAGAGTCACCGTCATGAGAACCATCACAGCCATGCTAACCGTGTTCCTGGCCGCCTGCGGCCCCGATGCCCCGTTCCCCGGGGGTGACGAGAGCGGCACGGGCGAGGGCGAGGGCTCCTCGGGGTCGTCGGGCCCTGGAGCGAGCAGCAGCCCTCAGGACGGCTCGACGGGCTCGACGGGCGAGGACAGCAGCTCGAGCACGGGAAGCGATGCAGGGAGCAGCGAGGGGGGCTCCACGGGCGATGAGGGGAGCACGGGCGTCGAGGTCTGCACTTGGGACCCTGCGCTTGGGTGCGCCTGTAGGGGCCTCATCGAGGAGCTCACCGAGACGCTGGGCGGCTGCTGGTGTGGCGACCCGGCCGACGGCGTCGAGGTCCCGGGCGAGTTCTGCTGGCCGCCGGCCTGCGAGTTCATTCCCGGAGCGGGATGCATGTGCGGCGGCGCCATCACCGATTGGAGGATGTGCTTCGACACCGAGTGCGCGCTCGTGGGCGACGAGTGCCTCTGCGAAGGGGTGCCGTCCCCGGCCGCCATGTGCGCCGCCTAGGCGGCTGGTGAGTACCCGCCTGCGTAGTGAAGGGTCACGACGTGGACGGTGAACGTGCCGCCCACACCGACCATGGCAAACAGCTGGGCAAGGGTGCTCGCGATGTCGTCGGGGTTGATGCCGACCTCCAGCCAGCCGTAGGCGAGGTGCCACGACGGGCCGCCAACGGGAATCGTCATGTCGATGTAGGAGTCCTCCCGGGTCATCACGCGGATCGTCCCGGTCGCGGCTGACACCGTGGCGTAGACCCGAATGAACACCGGGATCGCCGCCACGCGGTCACGGAGCACGTAGGGCCCGTTCGAAGACAGCCGCCGAGCGTACCCGCCGGTCCCAACGGGCAGCCCGGGCTCGGTGATGTCGAAGGTCGTCTGTCCCGAGCCGAGGACCGACACCAGGCTGTTCGAAGTGATGCTGACGCCCTCCGACCCGTCCGACTCCCGAGCCCCGCACCACGAGAACAGCACCGGCCCGAGGTAGCGCTGCTGCCCGTGGTGCACGTCCATCGCGTGGAGCGTCCCCGCCCTCGGGTTCCCGTCCGGGGTCGTCTCGCTCGCCCGCTGCCAGGGGTACAGCAGGGGGCTCCGTGTCCCGCCCGGCGTCCCGTCCGCGTAGAAGTGCGAGCAGAACTCCTCGCCGTCGTCGTCCGCCTCCATGGCCGTGGCGTAGGGCTCCTCCCACACGCACACGTCGACCGGCCGCGCCCCGCCCACCGCGTAGACCAGCACCCGCGCATTGGCTCGACGGGACCACCGCCGGAGCTCAACCGGGTCCGTCACCCCGCCGGGGGTGAGGTAGTCCGTGAGCACCTGCCGGAGCTGCGAGAACATGTTGTCGGGCTCGGCCCCGTGGACCTCGCCCGACGACTGGAGCGGGATCGTGTGCGACGTCGACACCGAGCCCGTGTCCTGGTCGGTCCACACGATGTCGATGTCGATGGAGCCGCTCGCCCCTCCAGCGGTCGTGGTCCCGGTGAGCTGCGTCTCTCCCGATGGGACGCTCACCACGGACGCGCGGAAGAACGAACCCGGCGTCAGGTCGATCGAGCCCCCCGCGATGAGACGTCGGTCCGTCGGCGCGGGATGAGTGCCCACCATCGAGGTTGGGTCGGAGTCGGGAGTGAAGAACGTCTCCGACCCTCGGAGTCCGCCCTCGGCCACGACCCTCCGGCCCATCGTGACCACTCGATCCTGCGCGCGGAAGATCGCCTCGACCGGCGACCGGCGCATCGGCTGGAGTCCGTTCAGGGGCTCGATGGGTGGGGAGACGCCGAACCCGGCTTCGCCTGTGAGTCGCTGTTTGAAGTACTTCGCCATGGTCTACGCCTTCCGCATCACCCGCCGACGATCTTCCACCGTTCTTTGATCGCCACCTTGGGGATCGCCATCGCCCCGCAGACCATCTGATTATCAGTGTCAACAGAGAGGGCGATGACCACCTGGTCTTCATCCTCGCGGATGACGAATCCGATCGAGTCGATCATCGTTACAAAGTAGTCATCGGGTACCGGCTGCCAGTCGGAGCCCAGGCGAACCGAGTCGACCCACCGGAACCACTCAGGGCTAGAGGTCGAAACGTCGGCGATAGTCTTCGGGGTTGCACTCACATGGCCAGCCTACGCCAACGGTAGGCCGCCTGCGACCTCTTCGAGCCCGGGCTCGATGCTCCAGCCCCTCACGAGCCAGCGCTGGTCAGCCGTCGAGCCTGCCCCACCCGCATCGGTGACGTCGAAGGCGAGGCCCACCCACGTCCCTTTGCCGCTGGGGTCCCTGGTGATGGTGAGCAGGTCGAAGGTGTACCAAGCCCCACCGGTGGAGCCTGAGCCATGGTCGGCGAGGACGGTGAGCGACACGAAAGTGCGCTCCCATCCCGACCCATCCCCGCCGGCGAGCGAGACCGGAGGACGGCTCATGGAGTACGCCCGGATGAGCACGTTGTCAGCGGAGCCACCCGCACCGGCTCGATAGCTCTGAATGTGGACCCGCACCTTCAACCGGTTGCAGGTCAACGGGACCGGCCGGTACACGAGGTACTGCCCGAGCATCGTGTAGGTCGTCGCGCCCGGGGGGAGCGTCGAGCGGACCGCGGGGAAGGACTCATCCTGTGCGGGATCGTCGAGGAACGACTCCGCTCGAACGGCTCCGGCCTGCCGTAGGTCGACCTGATGGAGCGACGCGGCGACCGCCTGGTAGATGGGCCCGGTGAAGAAGTCGTGAGCCCCCACGCCACTGTCCCGGGTCGGCACGGCGACCTCGAGGCGGGATGCCAAGGTGAGGGTCGGCGCGGAGGTGTTGGCGACGAGGTCCTCGCGCGCCTCCGATGCCGGGTGGAACCGACCCGCTGAGAACCGGAGGCGGTTGGGCGTGCCCCGGAAGAAGTTCGAGTCGCTGGTGTCGGACGCTAGCCAGATTGCATCGGTGTCGACCGAGGTCACCGCCGCATGCACTGCGACCGTCTGCGCGTAGCTCGAATCGTCGACGTTCCACACGCGAAGCTCGGAGCGGTAGGCGTCGCTCGCCCCCGTCGTGAGCGGGTTCGGCTCCATCGACCACGACACGATGACGTCGTCGCCACCCGCGTCGATGTCAGGGACCGTCACCGCCGCAATGCTCGAGTTGTCGACGTACGCGGTGATGGTGCCGCCCGACGTCAGCACGAGCCGGACTCCGTTCCCTCCGGTCTCATACGAGTACAGATAGCCCGTGTCGGTGCCATCGAAGGTCAGGTCTAGCTCCCACGCCGCAGGCCCCGAGGTGTCCCACCGGCCCTGTGCGTTCTGCTCGTAGACCGACCGAGCCGCCGCGGTGATGTCGGTCGCCTGGTGGCTCAGGTCGACAGCGAGATCGGACACCCCGCCGCCACCGTCCACTACGTAGAAGCGGGTGTCATCCTTCGCGTTGCTCACGTCGCCTTGCGCCATGGGTCACACCGACTTCAGGGCTTCGCGGTTCATCGCCGCAATGAACCGAGGGTCAGGCTTTCCCAGGATGCCGCCGTCGATCTTGCGAGGTGTCGAGCAAATCGTGACCTGGTCACCCTGTATCGTGCAAAGCACCTCGTTGAAGTCGATGCCCGAGTAGAACTCGCCCTCGTCGGCGTACCGCGGGAGACTGGGCCTCGGGTCAGCAGCAGGCAACGAAGCCGCAACGATGACGGCAGGGAAGGCTCGGAGTAGGTCTCGGCGTCGCATGGATCTAGCCTACGGGAGGAACGGCCGCCCGACCACCGAGCCCGCCCCATGGGTCAGGTCGTCTTGCACGATGGCCCCGAAGATCGCCCGCGGGTAGCTCCCGGCCGATTGCGACGCGTACGGCTGGAAGATGAGCCACCGGTCCGCGTACTCGATCGACGTGTCCGGGGCCGAGTTGAGCGTCACGGTGTCGGTGCCGTTGTAGCTCACGATCGTGTGCGTCCCACCGAGCGAGTAGGTCTCTCCGATCCGGTAGACGATCTGCACCGCCGCGGAGTCGGTCGCCGATGTCCACGAGGGGGCCGAGTACCCGTCGCCGTCCTGAACGCTCCCGCCGTGGCTGTACTGGTCGGTCGAGATCGTGAGCGTCACGCCCGACTGTTCGATGATGCGAGCCATGGGGGAGTGAAACCGCCACCCCTCGCCCTGACCCGCGAAGACGAAGACCTCCGCCCGCGTCGCATGGGTGCGCGTGTCCAGCTCCCGGCCGACCACGATCCCGGCATGGTCGGTGAGCCCGTACGACCCCGCATTGTTCGCCGGCCAAGGGTTCGTCATCAGCACCCGCGTACCGGGCCGGATGTCCTGCCCCTTGGGTCGCGAGACGGTGAGCGTGATCGAGTAGTGGTCCTGGGCGAAGAACTCGGCCGCGTCCTCGGCCCACAGCTGCTCAAACTCCTGGATCCACTGGGGCCCGTCGATGTCCCGCAGGACGTCGGCGGCGAGCAGCCCACGGTCCTCGATCTTCTCAACCAGCTCACCGGTCCGGGCGGTCGCTTCCGCGTCCCTCGACAGCAGCAGAAAGCTCTCCTGGGTCTTGTTCTCGCTCGGGTACCACCGGTAGGTGAAGTCGACGCCATCGAGCTGCCCCACGGGCGCGGGCTGCTGGTCGGGGATGTGCGACCGAGCGTCGCGGTCGCCGTATAGGTCCGCCTCGCCGATGAGCACGTCGGCGTCGCCGGGCGAGAACGGAGCGAGCTGTACCACGCCGAGCACGTCGCCGTGGTAGGACCACATGAGCCGGCGGGGTCGCATGAGCGAGCGCAGCACCTCCTGGGCGAGGTAGGGCCCGATGTACGCGTGCCGCACTCGGTTGAGCGGGCCGAGGGCACCGCCGGGCACCTGGTCGAAGACCGCACGCACCGCGGTGAGCGTGTCCACCAGCTGGTAGGGGATGCCGCAACCCATGTCAGCAAGCTCGACATCATCGGCCCACCGAAGGCTGCCCGCGTACCCTGGGGAGTTGTCGCCCACCGTGACCGCGCCACCGGACACACCGCCACCGGAGCCCGTCGAGAGCATGACTTGCCCCCACACGTGGTGAGCGTACTCGGGTTTGTCCCCGGCGAGGTACGCGTAGGCATGGAGCGGCGCGGCGTCGATCTGCGCCTCGCTCCCCGCGATGCCCGTCCAATAGTCGAGGCCTTCGAGTCGCTCGTAGGGGAACCCGAAGGGCCGCGGGTCCATCCATCGACGGAGGATGAGCGCCGGGAGTGCTCCCGTTCCTGGGTCGATCGTCCCGTAGTTCCCCTCGACCCACTCGAGCTGGGCGACCTGGATCGTCTCTTCGGGCTCCTCGTCGACGCCGCGCAGGACCTTGCCTCGGATGGCGAAGTACCTCGAGTATTCTCCGGCCGCTCCGTCGACGTCGTTCCCCGAGACCTCGACCGTGAGCTGCCCTTCGGCGTACGGCGACTCACCATCGCCAAGCCGCACGACCTGGTCGGATGCCGTCATGTTCAAGGTGAACGGCTCGCTCGGGTACAGCGCGAGCCATCGACGCCGAGCGCCGTCGTTGTCCCACTCGTTGCCGTCGGTCAACACCTCAGTGAACCCGACCGCCACCGTGGTGAACCGACCCATCCAATACCCGTCAGCGTCGGGGACATTGGCGCCGGTCAGGATCGAAACCTTGTGCTCCGTGTTCCGCTCGAGCGCCGTGAAGCCGATCTGCTGGTCGTTCTCCGTCGCGAGGTTGGCGATGTCGTAGTTCTGCGTCTCCGGCTCGAACCCGAGTTGTCGCCATACCTTCGAGTGCATCGCTACATGCATCACGAGCAGCGTTTGGTCGGCTGACATCGTAGTCTTTCGACAATAGAACGACGACGGCGTGCCGCTCAGCAGACCGACCTCGGCATCCTGATCGGTCGCGGCCTCCGACCATGCGTCGAGGTCTCCCTCGGTGCCTGCGTATGGCGTGGTCGTCCCGTCGTACACGTCTTGTATCAGCGCGTGAATCTCATCGATGAGTTCCGACTTGGTTGTGCCGGTGAGTGTCTCCGTTCCGAACGATAGCGAGTTGAACAGCGTCGGAATGTCGACAGCGTCGCGCCGTTCGAAGAAGATCGAGATCCCGTCCTCGTTGGACTCGTAGCCAAGCTCCGTGGTCAGTGGCCGCCAAGCCCCCGAGGTCACCCGACCGAGCTGCTTGCGGATCAGCCCGTCTCGCCCGTGGCATCGGATGTCCCACACGCCCGCCTTGACCCTGCGCACCCCTTGGATGACGCCGACCCAAGCGCGGTTGTCCGCCTGGTCGTCCCACGTAGGCCATGCCGTCGCATCCTCGGTGGGGTCGTCCGGGTCCCTGTAGATCGCGTAGACCGTGACGATGCGGCCCACCCACTGGATCGGCTCGTCGCTCACCTTGATGGGCGGGAGGATGCCTAGCTCGTCCTGGTGAACGGAGTGCTCGAGGCCCACCCAGGTGTCCGGGGTCGCAGGGAACAGTCGGCGCTCGCCCGATGACCCAGTGCGCTCCAGTCCGATCCATCGCCCGCGCAGGCCGATCGAGTCGCCGGCCTGCCCCAGCCCGGTCGCCGCGACCGCATCGGTACCGCCCGCGATCCGGTGCCGCAGGATGTCGTACTCCTTGCCCTCGCGTCCGAAGAGAGCCGCGATCGTGCCGTTCTCGTCGTCGTGGATCTTGAACGTCGCGGGGCGAGGGATCGGCTCCCCGCTCTTCGGGTCGATGCTCTCGCCCAGCGTCCGGGGCATCTCCAGGCCGCCGAGCACGGTGCGGGCGCCCGAGACCTCGACACCGCCGATCGAGGTCTCCGAGAGCCCCATCCACGTGGAGCCGCCGGAGCCGAGCAGGGTGCCGCGCCCTTGGCCGTTGTCCGTCGTGAACGCTTGCGGGATTCCCTCGATGAAGAAGACCCACCGAACGTCAACGGCGTCCTCACGGGTGCGTATGGTCGCAACGTCGGGCATCTAGGTGTACTCCGACGCCGTCTCAACCGGGATCTCCGCCCGGCCGTAGACCTCGATGGTCTCGATCTCCCGCTGATGGTCGCGGCGTGACTGGTCTTCGTTGCGCCAGACGTAGGGGAGCGCCGCGGGGATGCGGGTCGAGATCGCCATGTCCGTCGTGGTGTCGGCCGTGTCCTCGGTGACCCCGAGCCCTACGTAGAAGCGCCGGCGGGGCTCCAGGACTTGGTTCCAAAACACGTCGTAGGTGTTGTTTGCCGCCGGCACCTGTTCGTACCGATCGGCGAGGATGAACCGCCACCGGAGCACGTTCTCTCGCCATTCGTTGTTGGTCGTGGCGACCACCGATCCGGGCGCGGACCGGTTGGCCATCGTGTCCTTCACCCGGATGCCGTCGGACCCGAGCCGCGCCTCGGTGGAGACCGTCTTGCCGGGGCTCCAGAACATCGGGCTGGGCGTCGTGGTGACATGCGCCGCGGCGAGGGCCAGGGTCCCGGCGAACCCGAGCGCGTCCCGTAGCGTGGTGTCTGAGCCCCATGATGTGATCTGCGTGCTCAGGTCTGCAGCGATCCGCGTCCTGCCCGAGCGGGTGATGATTGCGGTGCCGGTCGTTATCTCGGCGTGGGTCTCCAGCATCGTCACAAAGGCGTCTAGGAGAGACAGGGACGCTGTCCCGTGGGTCAGGTAGTAGTACCCCGCCGGGAAGGCCAGGCCCGTCCCTACGGCGTTGGCGACCACGTTCACGGTGGTGGCCGGGATGTACCGGCTCCCGATGCAGACGTCGACGGTAGGCATCAACCGGTCCTCAGCGACCCCATCCGGGATCCGGCCTTCCGCTGGGCCTGCTCGAGCTTCATGATGGTCTCCTCGTCGGGCTCCCCGAGGGTGGTCACGTTGATCGTCTGCTGGACAACGACCGGGCTCCCCGAGCGAGACGATGCGGCCTCGCCCGAGACCCTTCGCTGGGACTCTTGCGAGATCGGGACCGGGCCGCCGAGCTCCGCCGAGCGCGTCGAGGTTCCCCCCGTTCCCCCTCCAGGCCCGAAGCTCGCCGCGTCGAAGCCACCCGCGGAGGGTCCAGCCCCGGACCCACCAGCAGCAGCAGCGATGCCCCCTGCGGTGGCTGCCACAGCCACCGACGCAGCAGCGTTGGCGGTGTGCTGGCCGGCTGCGCCGTACCGGTACGATGCAGCCGCGATGGCAGCGTTCACGACCTCGGAGGCGGCTTTCAGCGAATGCTCGAAGGCCAGGGACTTGGCGACACCAGCAACGCTCTTCTTGAGACTCTGGCCCTCGAGGATGGTCGCGCGGGCCACCGACGCAGCAGCGTTCAGGGTGGTGTCCGCGCCGAGCTTCACCAGCGCGATCCGGCGCTTCATGACCTCCTCTTCGCGCGACTTTCGCTCGGCGAGGCGGGCCATGGCCTGCTGGTGTTCGACGTCCTCGACTTGCCCCTGGTACTCGACCGCCGAGATTTCCCGCTCAGCTCGAAGCGCACGGGCATCGGTCAGCCGGCCCTGGGCGTCGGCGAGCATGATCTCCCGATCGAGCCGAGCCTCTTCGACGTCGCGGATCGCGTTCAGGTGCTCGAGCTGGGCGGATGCCTCCGCGTCGATGAGGGCCATCGGCTCGACCCCAGCCGCGCGTTGCTCCTCGATGGCACGCATCCGGCGATCGAGGATGACCTGCGCTTTGCGGTCCTCGAAGCTGATGACGTTGGCGAGCTGGCGCTCCATGTTCTCGTCTGAGAACGGGTCAGCATCACGAGCTTGTTGTCCGCGGGTCTGCGCGCGAACGTTTTCGATCGCGTTCACCCGGTCGAACCGCTGTTGCTCAAAGGACAGCTTGGCGAGGTACGCATCGCGGCGCTTCTCCGCTGCGCTGGGCCCTCGCCGACCACGGCCCCCGCCTCGCTTCTTGAGCGCGGCACCTTCCGCCCTGGCCGCTGCTAGCTCAGCGTTTCGTCGAGCCTTCGCCGCCTCCTCGAGCTTCCCTTCCGCGGTGAGAATGTCCGCCTTTAGCTCGAGTTGCTCGAGCACGAGCATGTTGATCTCGGCCTCTTCGCCGCCCTTAGCTCGGAGGTACTCGATCTCGTTTTCGGTCTCGAGCATCGCTTCGCGCTTCAACTCGAGCACCGCGAGATCCTCTGCGCTCTGTTCCTCTTGCGCGGCTACCTGCTCTTTGGTGAGACCGAGGCGAACTTTGTTCATCTCGATGAGTTTCGGGAGGAACTTCAACTCGACGGCACCGGTGGCGATCAGCATCTCCGCCCGCTCGATCTGCTCCTTGCTCAGCTTGTTGTCCTCGGCTCGGTTGCCGATCCGTGCGGCCTCAGTCTCAATGATGCTCCGCATCCGCTTTTCCAGTTCCGCCTGGGAACCGGTGAGCTTGGAAGTGTCGACGCCAGCATCGCGAAGCGCCTGACGGACATCCGAGACGTTGGCGCCGTATTGTGAGTAGTTCGCTGCGAGCTTCAACGTCTCACCATCGAGCGCTCGCATGCCCTCCTCGAGGGACCGGGTTCGCTCGACCCCTCCCATGATCTCCGTCCTGGCGTTCTTCGCTTCGACGGTCAGCCGCGCGATAGCACCGGCCGCGCCGTCCATATCGACCTCGACCCCCTTCGTCGCATCGGAAAGGGCCGCTTGTGCCTCTTTCAGGAACACCGCGTTTTTTTCTTGGTCGGTCAGCTGCTCGGTGGTCTTTCCTGCCGCCGCAGCTGCCCGCTTCCACATGTCCTCCATGCGAGGGAGAATCACCAACTCGTCGAGGATCTCGCGTTCCTGCTTCGCGAGACCTTGAGTAACGCGCTCGATCGTCTCGTTGACGTCCCGCCCCATTTTCAAGGCGAGGGTTTGAGCGTTGCCCACGAGCTTCGCGTAGGCCTCGGAGGTCGTCGCGACGCCCGACTGGTGCGCCATGATAGCGTTCCGAGCAAGCGTCTCATCGTCAGCCAGGCCGCGCGTCGCCGATCGTGCGCGGTTCAAGCTAAAAGGGATGTTCTTGTATAGGTTCTGGAGCTGTAGGGACTCATTGGCGAGTTCAGATGTCTTCGACGCAAGTGCACCAATCGCAAAGACAGCGGCGCCAGCAACCCCTCCAACCTTCGCCATCTTCGAGGCGACTCCGCCCCATGAGGAACCGAGGGTGTTGGCCGCTTGGGCCTCACGCTTCAACACCTCGGCCCGCTTGCGAGCAGCGGCATCGAATGGCGCGTATTTCTTGGTGAGGTTCTCGACCCGTGCCTGGTGGACTTGGTACTCGAGCTTGGCCCTGGCGATCGCCTTGGTGTCCTTCTCAACCGCCTTGGCGTGCTTGTCGGTGGCCTTCGCCGCCGCACCCATCGCTCGCACGTACTGATCGGTCGTCGCTTCGACGTCGACCTTGATCGCTCCTCCTTGTCGGACGGTCATTGGTGTTCCCGTTGGAATGCGCGGGCTCTCGCTCGCTCACGTTCGAGGTACCGGATCGCCTCCAGCACGAGGGGGTTGTCGCAGCGGTCCAGAATGGGGTTCGAGCTGTAGACCCCATCGGCGACAGGGCGCTCGTAGGGCTCGACGGACTGGACGAAGGCGGCGCGGCTCCACGAACCTGGGCAGCCGTCCTCGTGGCTCTCCAGCGGCTCGGGGTCGCCGACGATGGGCAGCCGGCCCATGTGGAAGCCAGCGACCGAGGGGAGCCACCGGCGACGGTTGAACCCGGGCAGCGCGCATCGCCACTCGGCCCGCTGGTGTTGGTACCACTGGCCGTCGATCACGCACGTATCGTGGCAGGGGTAGAGCTCGCGGCTCCGTACCTTGTCGCCGGACTTCTCGGTAGTCCAGCTCCAGGCGCGGAGCCTTAGGGCTTTCCCTCGTCCTCCGACAGAGGCGCAGAGGCGCGGTAGACAGCCAGGCCGAGCAGGTGCACGAGCCCCTGCGCGGCGTCGTAGATGGTTTGGACGTCGTCGTCGGTGAGCTGCAGCGCGCCGTCGAGCGGCCAGGGCTTGGGGTCGTCCAGACCTTCGGCGACCTCGACCACGCCGAGCTTGCACAGCCGCCACAGGGCATCGGGCGAGCGGTCGGCGTCCCCGAAGGCTACGGCGGCACGCATGCGCTCGTTGCCCTTGACCCGCCGGAGCTTGAACACCGTGGGGACCGCGTCGGGCCGCAAGAAGTCCCGGGCTCGGTGGGTCTCACCTCCGACCGTGTGCGGGGCGTCGAGGTCGAAGCGCGTCAGCCCCTCGAAGTACCGGTCGACGGCGCACTGGTCACCCTTCGAGGTGGCCTTGCGCGCCTTGGCGATCCGGTCATGGTCCCAAGCGTCATCGAGCTCGGGAATGAAGAGCATGTCCGCGTCGGCGCGGTGCTCAGGGGGTCGTCTGATCATGGGTCACCACTGGACGATGCAGAACTTCGACCGCCACCGGTTGGCGAGGGTCGGCATGGTCGCGAGGTCGTCATCCTCGTGAGCTTTGAAGGACACCTCGACGCCTGCGGTGGCGTTGTTGATGCCTCGCTTGGGGGTCGCGATGTGCGAGACCTTGGGGAAGCTGATGGCGAACCCAGAGCCCGCGGGGGCGAGCTTGGCCCACCGGAGCGACTTGAGCGTGCCGGCCTCCTGGTCGGTCCACTGAGCGACCGAGAACGGGTCGATGCGCATCGAGATGGTGGTCTCGGCGGGCTCGACCGCGTACCCGTAGGTCGAGTTCATGTTGGTCCCGGTGCTGGTCAGCGTTTCGACCCGAACCCGTGGCACGCTAGGCTCGACCTCGAACGACGACACCTGCACCGTGGTGTTGGTCGTCGTCCCCTCGTCTTCGAGCCAGACCTCGCACAGGGGGCCGACGCTGAACGGGGCCAGCCCCAACTCGGCGTTGGCGCTCCATGCGGTGGGCCACGCGGCGCCGGTCGGCGAAGCGTGCGAGCCCGCCATCACCTGAAACCCAAGCTGCGAGGTCTCTCCCCGGCCGAGGCTGATGCTCTGGAGCGTCGCCACGGTCCCGCGGAACACCCATGCCTCCCGACGGTCGGAGGATGAGCCGGGCATGCCCTTTTGGACGAGCCAGCTCCGGGTGTAGGGGCCGGCTGCGGAGTCGCACAGGATATCCTCGTCGATGTAGGAGACGATGGTGCCGTGCACCGCAGCAGCAGCCGCAGGGGCGGCGGGCAGCGCCTGGTCGAGCGTGATGGTGTTGGGGGTGGAGACCGCATCAGTCGCCATGATGCGCCGGGGGAACGCCGTGCCGCTCGGGTAGTTCGAGGGGAGCGAGGCCCCGAGCTCGATGGCCACGAACTCGCCCTCCTCATAGTTCGAGGCGTCGTCGACGTCGACCACGGTGGCCGTCGAAGACCCGCCGTCGACAACAGTGGAGTAGCCGCGGGACACCCCGCCCAGCGCATGGCCGAGCAGGTACCCGAGTTGATAGCCCCCCGCCGAGGTCGCAACTTGAGCGCCGTCGGCCGTGGTCGCCCCGGTGCCGTGCGAGTACACCGAGAACGGGAACTCTGGATTGTCGATGCCGACGACCCGGGCCTCCGTCGCGAACACGCGCGACTGGTTGCGCATGTCCTCGACTTGAGCGACCTCGACACCGGACATATCAAGAGTCTCAGAGATGTGATGGAGCCGGACCCCCGAAGCAATCCACGCGGCCGCATCGGCGGGCGGTGTGCCCTGCGTGGTCTCATCGAAGTAGGTCAGCAGCGAGAGGGCTTGGATGTTGCTCATCTAGAGTCCGTTCGCGAAGTAGCGCACCACGAAGGTATGCGCGCCCCAATACGAGGCCTGTTCGTCGTTCTCGACTTGCCAGCCGGTGTGCTCGATGCTCACCAGTCCGGCGATTGTGGTAGCTGGATTGGAGTCCCGCAGGACGTCCAGCGCGAGCCATACCTGATTAGCGTCGCGAGCTGCGAGCCCGCGCTGCTCCTCGCGCCGTAGGTTCCCATAGCTCGTGTATAGCAGGCACGTCACTTCGTGCTCGATGCCGTCGGGCGAGTAGATGCCGTCGACCACCGGTCGCGTGTCGGGCATGTCGACGTAGAAGTTGCGCACCTCGCCGCTAGGTACCAACTCGAGGTCGTCCACCGGTCGCCACCGTCGATCCTGGTAGATCTCCAGCGCTGGGGTGAGCCCGCGGATCGTCGTCGTGAACGCCTGGGCAAGCGCGCGTAGGGTCGTGACTCTCATGGGCGGACGAACAATCGACTGGCCGGGTGCTTCTCGCCTCCCGGCGTCGCCGTGTTGGTGTCGACGTCGATGGCGGTGGCGCGGGTGGGTGGACGGCCCTCGGTCAGGTTGTGCACGTGAACCTCCGACTGGTCGCGGAAGTCTCGGGAGAGCTCCACCGAGTTCTCGCCACGCCCGCCAAGCAGCATGGCCGCGATCGCCCGCTTGCGGATGAAGAGGTCGGCCGACAGGTTGCCGCGGAAGTAGCTCGGGTCCCGGCGCCATGTCGACGTGTTCAGCAGCCGCTCGAAGAACTCATCGGTGGCGCCTCGAATGGCCTCGACGGGGTCCACCGCGTCGCCGACGTACTGAGCCAGCCCGGGAAGGTGCCGCGCGCAGTCATCGAAGGTCACCCACGGTGCCATGCCATAGCGAGTGAGCCACAGCTCTTGCGGAGCGACGTAGGCCTGCTCGCCGATGGTGTACTGCCAGACCGCAAGGAACGGACCGCCGCCGTTGGTGAGCCGGTCTTCGTCGTTGGCGACGCTGGCCGGAAACTCGCCCTCGACCTCGAGGCCGACGAACGTGGCCCCCGAGGCGAGCACCCTGGTGATCGCCCTGGTCGCCTCGACCTCAAGGCCGGACGCGTTGATCGAGCCGATGGTGATGCTCTCGACCACGGTCCCGTCGGTCAGCAGGTAGACGCCGCCCACCCGAACATCGGAGACCGAGGTCAACGCGATGCGCTTGGGGTTGGCGGTGTCCGGCCCCACTGCTGCAGTGGTCGTCGTCGAGACCGCGGAGGCAGTCGCCGCGGTCGAAGCGACGACCTCCCGAAGCGACGACGTCTCGGGCTCTCGAAGGTCGACCACCGAGTAGGTAGCCGACACCGAGCGGGGATGGCCGAGCGCGTCCATCGGGACCCATCGGATCGGCTGCGCGCCCTGGCCGTAGTAGATCATGCTGCTTCCCCTGCTCGTCGCTTCGCGCGGGCCATCGACTCACGACGGCGGTTGATCGTCCGCTCCATGTCGCGGCGGCAGATCTCCCGAGCGTAGTGCTCGATCTGCTCGTCGGTCATGTCGCCCATGCGCGGTGTCGTCTCCGACGTGTAGGGCGAGAGCCGCTCCCGCTTGTCCCGGTAGGCGGGGGCGGGGTGGCCGTGCTTGTCGAGCCCGTCGCGCCACTGGCGAAACAGGCACGACATCTCGTGCACCATCTTCTGATGCACGCGTCGGTGGGCGCCTGGGGCTACTTGCCCTTGGGCTTGTCCGCGGGGCGCGTGAGCTTCTTGCTGGGCGTCCACATTCGATCCTTCTGCGGGCGTTCGGCCCGACGCTTGCGGAGATCGAGCGCGTGTTTGGGCAGCAGCTCGTCGGGGAAGTGCGGCACCGGGTCATGCCGCCGCCGAGCGATGACATGCTCGTGGCCGTCTTCGTCCTCGACGGTGGTGGTGGTGACCTTGGCGAGATAGCGCTGAAACTCCTCCCATGCCTCGGGCCACTCCTCCATTTCGTAGGCCTGTTTGAGAAACATTGCCCCCCTTTCAACCCGCTCGCCCGTCAGCGCCACGGACTTGAGCCGGTAGGGCGCGCCGTTCTTCATGGCCCACTCGTGGACGAGCCACGACTCGGGCTGGCTGGAGGGGCAGGTCTTGAGGATTTTGATGTTCCCCTCGGGGGTGATGACAGGGACGAGATAGCGCTTCATCCCAGTGCGGTCGGCGAACGTCACGCCGACCTCGAGTCTATGCAGTTGGTCCATGGAACCTCATGCCGACACGAGGCCGGCGGTGATGGCCTACGCGGCCGCGTCAGCGAGGCACTCTTGCAGCCCCGCGGGGAAGGTCAAACCGACGGCGTCCGACCATGACACGATGGTCTGAGTCGAGAGCCGCCGGCTCATGTTGTCGCCTTGCGTGGTCCTGGCCTGGATCGCCCGCTGGGCGACCATGCCGATCGCTCGGTGGGCGTCCGGCCCGACCGAGAGCATGAAGTTGTTCGCGCCGCCGGCCTCGGTCGCAATGTGGTGGGACTCCCAAAGGTCGACCCCGAGGTAGTTCCCTCGGTACGCCGACCGCTGGCCCGAGAGCAGCGGCCCGTTGACCAGGACGCCCATATAGGCGCTCTGGGAGACCGCCGCCTCGTTGCGTAGCCGCTCGAAGAAGTACGCATTGCCACCGAACAGCGGCATGCCGGGTTGCTCGAGCAGCAGGTAGGCGTTGATGTACGTGCGCAGCAGCTCGAAGCTGGGGACCGTGGCCGCGGCCCCCACGGTGGTCGTCGCGGCCTGGACGGTGTCCAAGATGTCCTGGTCGACGTACTCCATCACCTTCCGCATCGCGATGCGAAGGACTTCTCGGGGCACGCCGTTGCCCAGGATGGTGGTCCCGTCGGTGGTCTCCTCGGGAAGGATGAAGCCGACACCCTTCAGCACCGGGGTGAGCGTGCTGCTCGAGGTCGAGAACTCCATCATCAGGACCTCATCGGTCGCCCCACCCGCTCGAACGGGATCGGGGAACGTCGGATCGGCCCACCGCGCGAACTGGTGGGTGGTATAGCCTCGGCCGGGCACCATGCCGCCGCCGCCGTTGACGATGAGGTTGCCGATGTTGATCGGTAGATCGATGCCCTCGATGTAGCTCTGAATGTGCTCGGTCGGGACGATGTCGGTGACTTCGGAGATTGCGGTCCAATCTCCATCAGAAAGAGCTGCCATGGTGTGTTACCTCTGCGGGCCCTTGGCCGCCTCGTAGGCGGTCATGGGACCTCGCTTGCTGTCTTGCTGGGCGAGGCCCTTCCAATACTCCGGCGAGTCTCGGTCGGGCATGCGCCCGCCTCCCGGGGGAGGCTTGCGGGTTGTGGAGTCGGACACGAACAGCTCGGGCACCACGCCCTCGAGTGCCTTGATCGCGTTGGCGATCTCGGCCTTGCCATACTCTTCGGGCGCATCGTCTTCTAGACCCAGCGCCGGGAGTAGCTTCATCACCGCGGTGCGGTTGGAGACCCCCGCGGCTTCGACGATGGCATCAGCGAAGACCCCTCGTCGTTGCGCGCGTTCGATGGCGGTCAGTTTGGCCTCCCGCTCCTGGAGCTGGGCGTTCGCCTCTTGCAGCTTCGACTGGTAGCCCTCTTCGAGCTTGCCCCAGTCCTCGGCCTTGCGCGCGGCCTCATCTTTGCGCTGCTGCTCGGCGGCTTCGTACTCGGCCAACCGGCCTTCATACTCGGCTGCCTTCGCGGCTGCGCTGCGCTTCTCATTGAGCGCCTTCTCGTAGGCCGTCCTCGAAACGACCGGAGGCCGCTCGGAGGTAGTGGTGTCGTCGGTGTTCGTGTCGGTGTTTTCGTCTGCCATGGTGTGCCCTCTGGGCTCGCGCACCGCGGGTGCTACGTCGGCTCAGGTTCAGAGCCCCCGCTGGGGGTCGTCGCTTCACCTTGAGCGGCCTGTTGGGCCGCCCGAACAGCTTCTCGGACTGGGGTTCCCATCGCGCCGTTCGCCTCAGGAGCGGTCATCGCTTTCCCTTCGGTGTTCGTCGCAAGGTTGGACTGTCGCGCGAGGTCGTTGAACTCCTTGCGCTCGTCCATGTTGCGCTGGATCTCTCGCCAGGCTTCATCCTTCGATGCGCCGCCGAGCTGCTTCCGCATCAGCTGCACCTCGGAGGTCTGGCCGCGGGAGAGCCTCCAGTCCTGGTACTTCGTTTCCTTCTCGGGGTCCTCGAGGTCGCGCGTGAGCGACCCGAAGTTGACCCGCAGCTGGTCGCGAACCTCGTCGGGGCCCGGGAGCTTCGTGCGGAGCCGGTGCTTCTCGGCGCGCATCATCGAGACAGCGCCCGCCCAAAAGTCGGCCTCGAACTGCTTCGCTGGGCCGACTTGCGCCTTGCGGTGCTCGCTCTGAATGTTCGGGGGGACCACGATCCGGCCGTAGATGTCCGGCTGGCCCGAGTCGACTTGGATGTGCCCGCCGTAGGGCTCGACCATCGACAGCGCGTGAAACAGAACCTCGTGGATGAAGTTTCGCGGGGAGGTGTCGTAGTCCTTGACGTCGATCGACACCGACGCTGAGCCGCCGCGGTTCCCAGTGTCGACGGCAACGGAGCCCTCGGGGTCGCTCTTGTTCTGCCCGGACGGCATCCCTTCGAGGTTGCCAACGACAGTGAGCAGCTTGTGACACTGGGCGAGGCGCACGAGCCCCATCCGGGCGAGCTTCACACCAACATCGATGGTCCCGTTGACCAGTCGGCTCTGCGAGTCGACCAGGGTCCAGTCATCGCCGGCGAGCGGGATGGTGAAGCGCAGGCACGCCGCCGGGAGCTCCCCGAGACCGTGCCGCAGGGGTGGACCGACGAGAGAGTGCTTCCCGTTCCTGGATTTGAAGTGGTAGAGGTTCTCAGCGTCGAGAACGTGGGTCGACCACTCCTCGCCCGCGCCGTTGCCGATGGCGTACCGCCGGCGAGACAGGTGCCACGCGAGACCCACCGGCTTGCCCAGCGGGTTGTCGATGTCCTGGACGACGTCGTAGATGTGCGGCCCGACGACGTCCATCGTGAGCTTCTTGCGCCGCCCCTGCCCGCGGACCATCGGGACCGCCCACTGGGGCCCCTGTAGCCACGCGAGCTGGTTGATGATGGGCGCGTGAGCATCGAGGGCGCACTCGAGGGCAAGCGCCCGCAGTGCGTCCTCTTGCTCCGTGCGGGCCGTGTCCGATTCGTCGCCGTCGCCCCCGAGGTGTCGAGTCGCCCCGTTCTTCCACACCACCGCGAGCTGCTGCGTGACGTCGGCCGCGTCGTTGCGTACCGAGGTCATCAGCCGGCGCATGCCGTCCCGAAGCTCCTTGCTCTGCTGCTGATGCCGGATCGCTCGGAGCACGTGCTCGAAGAACCGATTCCGGTAGATGTCGTAGGTGATCGAGGCGAGCCGCTTGCGCTCCGACTTCTCGGGGGTCACCTGACGATCGAGGAGGGTCTGTAGCGTGTCGGCGTCGAGGGGCTCCCCGGCCGGTGCCAGGATCGGCTCGTCGGCGTTGGAGATGTAGTCGGTCACCAGTGCACTTTCGCGGCGGGGTAGTGGGTCCGGTCGCCGATGAGCGCCCAGAGAATGTAAAGCAGCGCGTCCACGGGATCGGAGATCCGGTCGTCGCGGGTGTCGCTGCGCTTGCGGAGGAATCCCCTGGCGTTGCGCCGCTGCTCGCGAAGGCCCTTGATGAGGTCAGGACACCGCGCTTTGTGGATGAGGATCCGTACCGAGGGCGGTAGTCCGTCGACGTCGCCGGCGAGGTACCTCGGGGCGTTCTGCCCTCGGTCGAGCCGGCGCATCAGCTTGTGCAGAACCTGCTGCTGGGCAAGCTTCTCGGGGTTGATCGGCTTGCCGCGCTCCGACCGATGGCAAGGGCGCATGTCGAAGCCGGCGCGAACGTACTCGTTGCACTTCGTGAACATTGCGCGAACGTTGCCGGTCGCAGACTCGACCACTTGGTCCTGCGCACCGGTCGAGTCGCACGCGATCGCCATCTTCGCGAAGTGACTCCGCGGGAGCTGCCGGTATGCAGCGGCTTGCTGGGCGAGGAACCGGGCCGCCTCTGCGGGCTCACCGGCCTTGCGCACTTCGTCCTCGACGAACACGACCCAGTTGTCGTGGTTGGTCTCATCGAGACCCTCGGGGCATCCGATCTGGACGATGACGGTGAAGTGCCCGCGGTCGTTGAAGTCCTGGCCGCCGACCCGACGAAGGTCCGCTTTGGTGTCGCGGAAGAACTGGATCGCGACGCCCTCGGTGATGGCCCGCAGCCGCCGGCCGTCGACTTTGTACCCGTCGACCAGCCGAGAGGGCCCCTCGACAACGTGCACCGACTCGTCGAAGTGCTCCCACATCTTGCCGCCGGGGACGATCCACTTGCCGTCGATGTCCTGGGCGATGAGATCGGCCCCGTTGGGCTCGATCTCCAGCGTGGCAATCGTCCGGTCGACGTCCCGTGAAGTGATCCACGGGTTGAGCCGCATCGAGACTTGGATGTAGCCGGTGAGGTAGTCGCCGTCGTTGGCGGTGATGTCCTCGCCCTCATCGAAGATGAGGTGTTTGAGAGGGGAGCCAACCACCGGCGTCGTTGCGGTCGTCAGCCAGCCGCCGGAGTCCGTGGTGCGCTGGATCAGCGTGTGCCACGTCGACGACGACATGATTTCGGCGCCCTCGTCGACACCGATCCAGGCGCAGACGTCACCTTTGAGGTTGCCGCCGCGTCGGTTGCCGCCGTCCGCATCGTCCGCTGTCCCACCGCGCCCCGCGTAGCGAAGCTCGATGATGGTCCCGTCGACCAGTCGGATCGGCTTGCGTCGCTTGATCTGCTCGAGCAGCCCGTCGATGTTGTCGCGCCCGGGGAAGTCCTCGACCAGCCTGGGGTCGAAGATGGGCGGGCGCCGCTCGGCTCGCTGCCCGCCGCGGATGGCCTCGCCCAGCACGAGCTTGTTGACCGCCCGTTGGGTGTCGGCGAGCTCAGGGGCGACCCACCAGAGCTTGACCCCGCGGCCGCCGAGCTCCATCCACGCGTCGACGGCCTCTTCGCCCATCAACGTGGTCTTGCCGCCGCGGGAGCCCCCGAAGAAGCCCTTCACCTTGGGCCGAGCGTTCAGCCCGAGCAGCTGCTCGCGGTAGCATCGGCGAGGGAGGATGACGTGCTCGACATGCTCCTCGAGCCTCTTGAGCCGGTCAAAGGCCTCGAGTGAGCCGTCCAGTTCGGATTGCGTCGAGCGGAGCTTGCGAGCCCCGCTCCACCGGTCGATGAGGATCTCGGGCCCGGGGATGGTCTCCACGAGCAGCGCGGCGCGGTCGGCTTCGTCCTCGCCTGACCAGGACTGACACCCACACGGGCACTGGCCCGCCTTCGAGGCCCGCTCGTGGAGCAGGGTGGGCCGCTCGACCCATACCCAGCGCTTCCCGTCGACCCGTCGCTTGATGCTCTCGAGGTCGTCGGTCTTCTTGCGTGCCATGGGTCAATGGAGGCCTGCGAAATCCCCCTGGAGGTCGTCAGCTTCGTTCAGCCGGCGCATGAGTTCGGGCAGCTCGTCCTCGATGGCCTGCTTCGAGGCTGCTCGAGCGGTGAGGTCGGACTCCTTGATCCCGAGCCGGAGCCCGGCGATCTCCGCCTGCAGGTCCCGGCGATCTTGGTCGGACGCCTTTTCCAGTTTCGCGAGGTCGACGGTGCGGATCTCCAGCCGGAGCCCGAAGACCTTCGCCCGCTGGCCGGCGACCCGCTGCTGGGTTCGCATGAGCCCCACGTCGAGGGTCCGGCTAAGCCGGTCGAGCTCCAGCTCAGCGAGCTCGAGCTCCTTCTTCAGTCGTTCGTACCGGGCGCTCACTTCGTCCTCGCCTTCGCGGCCTTGGCCTCGCGTTTGGAGCCCTTCAGCAGCAGCCCTTTCATCGCCACTCCGAAGAAAGCCTCGACGGCCTCATCGACCAGCCGGCCCATGTAGTCGGAGACGAAGAAGTAGGCGATCCCGCGTCGGGCCTCGAACTTGAGCCACCCGCGGTGGACTCGATCGGGGACGATCCGCGCCGATGCTCGAGTGCCCTCGGCTTCGTCGAGCACCTCGAAGACCTGACCGGCGAGGGCCCGGACCCCTTGGGTGATGCGGCTTCGTCGTACGGCTCGACCTCGCACCCTGATCGCGGACCGCTCGATGTTGTCGCGAAACGGGGTGGTCGAGAGCCCGGTGTAGCCGCGGACGTCGGGGCGCTGGCCCTCTTCGGCTCGACGGCCGGAGACCCCTCGGGGGTTCAACGGCGGCTGCTCGCCGCTCCCGTCAGCCCGTCGGCCGTCCCCGATGGCATGCCAGTGCTCGGCCATGACCACGTCTGAGATGTGGTCCACGAGGGCCACAGGGTCGAACGTAGGGACGTCGATCGCGATGCGGTACCGGATGCCCCAGCCGCCTCGAATGCCCGTGGTGGACACGAGACCGGCCTTGGAGCGTCTCCTGGGGGCCCTTGACTGGAGCCCGATGCGCTTCGGTTTGGCGTGACCCATCTTGACTACCGAGGTAGTGCGAGCTACGCGCGCGCGTGGAATCTTTTCACGAAAAGCACGCGTTTTTAGGAGGGGCGGCTACGCTCCCAGCGTGCCCCACCCCACCAAAAACACCCCAATGGGGTGCTGGCTTACCAAACGCATGCGCAATGTAGTGCGGCCTACGTTCGAGCAACCGAGGGGCTCGGCGTGCTGACCACCGGCCGTGAGGGCGGGGGCTGAGGCGTACCCCTCGAGGGTGAGGGCTCGGGCTTGCGTGGTGGCCGCGTCTTGATGTCGTTGGTGGGCTTGGGCATGGTCAGGTCCCGCGAGAGCGATCGGGCATGCGCCTACTCCGCACACTGACGGGTCAGGATGTAGGGCACATGGACGATGAGCCGGCCGGCGGTGACATCGTCAAGCTCGGTCGCCGTGAAGGTCACGGCAGCACCGGCCGTCTCCCAGTCGGCCTCGAAGACCAGGCCGAACTCAGCCCCCACCGTGCGCAGGCGCGTGCCTGCCGCAACCGAGTCGAGGTTGGTCGAGGCGCAGTACCCGTCGGCGTCGGCCGTGTCCCCCACCGTGAAGGCCAGGTCGCCCTCCCCAGCGAAGGCCGTCTCCACGTAGGCGTAGGCATCGCCCAGGGTGTAGGCGTTGGTAGGGAAGTCGGTCAGGGCCACCGTATCCGAGGCCCCGCTGCCGAGGTCAGAGAAGTCGATGGCCACCGTGTAGACCTTGACATCGAGGTTGACGCTCGACGTGCCTGTGTGGGTGGTGGTGCCGTAGCGGTCTTCGTTGGCGTCACGTCGGTCGGTCATGGTGCTCCTAGAGCTTGATCGGCTGCCAGTAGATGTTGAGGCGCTCGGTCGATGCGTTTGGGTTGCTGAGGGCTCCCACGTACACCGAGAACTCGGCCCCCTCGGGGATGGTCGCCTGGAGGGGGCCGTCGATGGTGTGCCCTGGGGCTGGGGTCTGGACCGTCATAGCGGTCCCGTTGTCTGGCACGCTCGCTCGCTGGTGGCACACGGTAACGGCCCCCGTGGTCGAGTTGTCAGCGAGCTGAGTGGTCGCCGCGGCGTCGGTCGCCTGCATGAAGCTGATGACGACCGTGTTGTAGCCCTGCGGCATGACCGCGGTGTCGCCGGTGAGTGCCGTGGTGGGCACCGTGTCGCCGGTGGACGGATCGGTGATGGTTCGGAGGAGCTGCTGTGGGTGGCTCATGTGGTCATCCCCGGCTTGGTCGCGATGTAGTAGTCCGCGGCGATGGCCGCCGGGTTGCCCGGTGAGCCGTCGGTTTCCAGCGGGTCGGGTGCGGCCTCTTCGGTCGACGTGTGCGGCATGGAGCCTCCCGTTGTCCGATACTCGACCTCGGCGTAGCTGTACCCGACGCCGCTGGCCTCGTAGATGTAGTCACACCAGGGGTCGGTGTCGTGGGCCCCACCGTTCCACAGGTCGAGCCAGCAGTCGGAGCCCGTCCCGTCGGTGGTGAAGTTCGTGTCAAGGTAGACGTCGAGGTGGAGCTCGGTCGGCGTGCCGGGGTCCGCTGGCTCCGTCGTGATGTAGTTGTAGCCGTCGGAGATGACCGCATCGGCCCCGAGCACGTCGGTCCCGATCGGGATCGGGGTGTCGAGCGTGACGGTGATCGCGGTCCCGGCGTCGCCGGTCTCCAGCCCCATGAGCTGTGAGCCGAGCAAGGCCGGCGGGGTGGTGGGTGGGTAGTCACGGTCCGCCCACGGGCCATACATCATCCACAGCGAGTCATCGTCGGCCGTGATGGTCGTGTAGCCCTGGCGAGTGAACGATCTCACTGCGATGTTCGTGAGCCGGACCGCGATGTGAGGGTGGTGGGTCGTCTCCGGGTCGAGGATCGAGTCGGTCGCGTCGAAGCGCGTGCCGTGGGTCGTAGAGTTGAGCTGGAACCCTACGCGGATCGTGACCGACCCGTCCGCGGGGTAGTCGCCGTTCCCGTCGGGATGCTCCACGAGCGCGCCGATGGCCACGTAGATGCCGTATGTTGCGTTGACCGTGGGCGTGTACGTGGCCCCGAACGCGCTCGAGTTGCTCGAGTCCCGCGTGGTGTCCCACAGGAGCGACTGCGACCCCGCGAAGTCGCCCAAGCCTGCAGGTGTCTCCGAGCCGCCCCGGTACATCGGCCCCGAGCTGGGCGTGTCGTCCTCGGAGTACCCGAGCCACAGGTGGTCGGAGGCTCCGAATGCGACCGCCTCGAAGGTCACGTAGGCCCATCCGCCCGAGCCGCTATCCGGGATGGCCGGCGCTACCCCTTGGGCGAGCACCGTCATCTCCCCCGGGCTGGTCGAGTAGGCCGGACCAGAGAACAGCGTGAGCCGCGGGGTGAAGCCGCTGTGAGCCCAGATGTAGAGCCCGACGCAGCGCCCAGCCGTCCCGAGCTGCCCGAGGTACATGACCCCCGTCCCGTTGGTCCCGCCCTCTTGGTTGTTGTCGGCATAGGTGGGGTTGCCCCAGCCGTTGCGCTGCATCCCCCGCATGCCGCGGAGGGTGATGTTGGTGTGCGTCGACGCAGGCCCGATGGTGAGCCCGGTCGCTCCGTTGACGGTCAGAGCCCCGCCGTTTGCGGTCGACGATACCCCCGCGGATGCCAGGGCGGTGATGGTCAGTGAGGCTTGTGCTGCTGGCGTGCGGGCTGTCGACCCGAGATCGACGGCCACACGAGTCGCGGCGGACAGCGCTGCAACGTGTACGGTGGGGTCCGCCGAGCTCCCGCCGTGGGCGTAGTCGACCACGACGAGCCCGACCGACGAGTGCACGAACGAGAACCAGCTCCGGGCCGCGCTGCCGCCGGGGAGCGCTCTTCGGCCCCCGAGGAACAGATCATCCGCCGCGATGAGGTCTGAGCCGGGGAGGTTGATCGTCACCGACGCTGGATCCGCGCTTGGCACGACAGGCGCGAGCGCGACGGGCCCTAGCGCCGCTGGGGACAGCGCAGTGGGCGTGAGGGCGGGCATGATCGAGCAGGCGCGCAACAACGGTGCGCGCACTTTTCAGCGATACCTGAATCCGATCACTTCCCGATCACGACGTCAACTCGCAATCGACACGAACCGCATATTTGTGCGTACGTCCGTCGTTCTCGGCGGTCCTGTAGCTGCGAATCGCGTACTCCTCTGCGCCGGTCGACACGATTCCAAGCTTGCGCATGTGCCGCTTAATGCGCAGAGCGAGCGCTTTGAGCTTCGCATCCGACCCGCCCCACCCCCGCCCGCGGCCCATCGCCCAGCCCACCAGCTGCCGACCGAGGGCGGACTCGAGGCGCACGCCGAGATGGGTCATGAGCTGCCCAACGCGTGCGATGTCCCCGAGCTGGGGCCGGTGGCCGGATGGTCCGTCGAGGTGACTCCGACCCGAGCGCGGGGTGATGCCGACGGTCGAAGGGTGGGCTTGGACGAGCCATGCCCGGACGGCAGCTCGATGGGACGTCCAGACGTAGGCGGCGGTGTGCTGTAGGGCGGCGGTCATGGCCCTCAGGATGGCCGATGCTTCCGCGGCTGGGTAGCGTGACATCACCCTAAGGTGTAGTCTCCCATCCGTGGAGCTACACCTAAAGGTGCGCCGACTGCGGGAGCAGGCCGGATGGTCTCGTCGGGAGCTGGAGGCGCGAGCCACCCTGCCATCTCGCGCCGTAGAGCGCCTCGAGGTGCGCCGGCAACAGCCCGGCCCCGAGGTGCTGGCCAGGATCGCCGCGGCGTTGGGGACGACGTCGGAGGCTCTCCTGGGCATCGGCGAGCAGCCGCTCGACCAAGCCATCGGCGGGCTGGTTGCCCGCTTTGGTGGCCCTAGCGTGGTCCAGGCGGCGACAGAAGCAGCTTTCAAAGAAAAAGTGTAGAAATCGGTCGACGGCTACACTCGCGGGTGTATTGTTCCCGTGTGCCCACGACGACCTACCGCATCAGCAACACGACGACCGGCCACATCTTCGGCGAGTACGAGGGCGAGGACATGGACGACGCTCTCGACACCTACGCGAAGGACGCGGGGTATGCGGACTACGACGACCTCACCGATACGCTGGGTGGGGATGACTACGACGACTCCGACATCCTGGTCGAGGAGGTCGAACAGACCGAGCCCCTCACAGACGACATGATTTCGACCCTTCGCCGGGAGGCCGGAGCAGCCGGCGACACGATGCAGGTGGAGTTCTGCGACGAGGCGCTCGACGGCGACGAGGCGGCAAGGGCCGAGTGCGCGTGTGCCATCAACAACGCGCGCGGCATGGATGACTCCGTTCCCTTCGTTCGAGTCGTGCCGTAGTCCTCGCCCCACCACCCGATCATCGGCCCCGCGCCGCAGCCCGCCCGGTTCACCGGAGCGGGCTATCGGGGTGCCGGGGTTTGCTCGACCTCGAGCTACACAAGGACAAGCCATGAAGAAGTACCCACTGTTCAACGCCCCCAACGTCTTCGCCGCGATCTTCGGGAGGCGCCTAGCTTGCCGCGCTTTCGGCGAGCGTATCTACGGGCGGCCTTTTGCCAAGGCTCCGACCGTCACGTTCGGGGGTCTGCTATGAGTTCCAAGACGAATCTACTCCGACTCCAGTTGGCCGATCGTGTGGCCGAGATGCGGACCACACTCAACCGAGTCATGGCAGCCACCGAGGACAAGAGGTCGGGAGCGGTGGCCGTCACCAAGTTGGATGAGCTTGAGATGTGGGCCGACCGAGCCCTGCCGCCCGAGCCCGAGCCCAAGGTGTCCATGGGTGCCACTGACGACCCCAGAGGACGGAGTTGATGCCGTACCGCGATCCCAACACCCCAACGACCCCCGGCTGGTACCTGTGCGAGGTGCCCGAGACCATGGACCGCGGAGTGCGGTGGGCCTGCATCGAGGTGGTTGACTGCGGGCGCTTGCAGGCGCTTCACTTCGGCTCGTACCGCGACCTGGATTTTCCCCATCGATGGGGCCGGGCCGTCGACATGGATGAGCCTGTCCCGGTCCAGTAGCGCCCACCCCCACCGAACCGCTCCGCCCTCACAAGGAAACATGGACGATCGAGAAATACTAAAAGACGGCATCTCCGCCCTGTTGAAGGTCGGAATGCGCAAGTCCGACATCCGCATGCTGCTCGCCACTGCTCGGCGTGTGGAGCCTCAGGTCCTGGCAGACGTCATCAGCGAGAGCAAGCCGTCATGAGCGACACAAGGCCGGTTCTCTGCCACAAGGCCCGGACTGGCCCGGACTGGGCCCCAGGGTGGCGATTGGAGCACGTCGACGTAGGCGTTGCGGACATTGTTGAGCGCCTACAAAGGGCAGATGCTCCGTTCACCGCAGGAAGCTGCGATGGGCATGGCCGGGAGAGGCCGACGATCATTCTTGAGGATGGTCGAGTTCTTGTCGTCGCTCGAGACCTTGATGACGCGGCGGCCATCAACACATAGCCGCCGCTCACCGAGAGCCCGCCCGAACCGCGCCGCAAGGTGAGCGGGCGGGCTCTCGGGGTGTGAACACGACGAATACAAGAGCCATTGCGCTCATGATGTTACTGGCAACGGCGTGCGACCCATTTGGCGGCGGGGGAGATTTCCCCCCTCAGCCTATCGCTACTACAGGTGCGATTCCCTCCGACGAAGACGGGGGAGATGACGGCGTCGACGAGTCGGGTGACCCCGAGCCGGAGCCCCCCGAAGGGCACAGTCCATGCCAGATGATCGCCATCGAACTAGGCATCGAGCTTGAGGAGGAGGTCACTTTTGCTCCTCTGTGGGAGCCTGGCGAGTACCGAAAAACGATCGCATTCGTAGAAGGGATGGTGGGTCCCAAGTGGCTGTTCGAGGAAAAACCGGATGGGCCTGGGGAGCCCTACGAGCTTGATCGGAAGAGCCACAACGGCCACGTGTGGTGGGATCAGCATCAAGGGGAGGGGGAGGGGTACGTCGCCGATCTAGGCGAGCATATCGCCTGGACTCAGGTGACGGACTGCGAGTCGATCGTGGGGCCGGACGCATGCATCTCCCAGCTCGGGGACGTTTGGGAGCCGCTCAACAGCCTCAACGGTGTCATCGATATCGAATCCAACAACTCGTCGATCGCCTACGGATACTACGATGACAGTGCTGCGCCGGGGGAGCGACGACTTGCGTGGTATCTCATCGGCAAACACCAGTTCATCGGTCGCGTCTACGAGTCGGTGATCAGTGTGCCGATTCTGATCGGCGGTGTGAGCAGCGTGCCAGACGTGGCATACCTGACGGACTGGGGATACGATTGGATTCCGGCGTCGGGTGTTTGTCGTCGGGTCGGAGTGCAATAGCACGTCTCACAGGGAGCACCGCTCCGCC
>CAYGUF010000016.1:3058-45430 GCA_964353125.1 uncultured Flavobacteriaceae bacterium | reverse complement strand
TGTAGAATCAATGTCATGATTGCACCTCTGCACGACCATCAATTATGGTTGCAATTGTTCTGCTTGAACCACACGCGGTGCAAGTTGACTGTATCAATGTCGTGTTCGCTGTCCACTTCCAACGGTAAACCGCGTCCCCCGATGTCGGCAAGCTGAACGGGACCGCTCCGCAAGCTGGGCATAAGATGTACTTGGGTTTTGCTTTCTTGGTGATTGTCATCAGGACACCATCCCAAAACGGTAGGCACTCGAAACATACGATTGTGATACAGGCAACTTGGACACACCCATGTAATCACCTGCTGGATGGTAAGTTGCTTTACGTCCGAGAATGTGCAACCGCATTGTTTGCACGTCTGCTTCATCGGTGATCGAAAACGCATTCATGTACTCCTTGATAATTTGGTTTGCTGTTACGATGGTAATTAATGTGAGAGGCACATAGTCAAGCCAGTTTTCGCCTTCCAATGCGCTAACAACGATTGCACATGGTAGCGTAATGAATAACTCGCTTGTGTCGTCTGTGGGGTCGTATTCTGCATTCATAAATTCATAGGTTGTGAGGGTCTTGACTACGCCGTATCCGCCAGCCGTAATCTTTGCACTCGCTTGGAAGTGGACAAGATCACCGACTTCAATTTCGGGGATGTCGTCTGCCATGGTCAGCTGGTTCGCTGCTTGCTTAAATGTGTTGTCTAGAAAGTATGCTAAGTTCATGATTCTGTGGTATCCTTATAAATAGATTTACGAGAAAGCGTGTCCCTTTTGCTGTCCAAGGCGTGGGATGCGCTTTTTTTGTTGTTAATGGGTCAAGCGATATAATCACCTGACTTGAAAACATCATATCATATTGCGACACTAGTGTCAACTATTTGTTAGAAATTGCATATTAAAGACACTTATGTCTTATTTTGTGGTATAATAATAGGGAAAGTTAAACTAAAAGATGGTGGGGAAAGTGAACCATAGATTGCAAGAACTTTTGACCGAAAAAGAGAAGGTGATAGGTAGAAAATCACTTGCTTATCACGCTAAGGCAATGGGCGTTAGTAAACGTTCATTAGAACGATGGTTAGACAAAGATAATCCAACTAAGCGATTTGATAAGGACATGATAGAAAAATTCTGTCATTACTTTAGTGTGGATGTTGGCGATATTTTAGTTTATCAACCAGCCGATAACGAGGGAACGCAAGATGAGTGAATATGACACAGAATGCGACAATTGCGGTGATCCGCTTAATGCAGGTGATAGCTATGACAGCGACGATGGCTTGCTTTGTTATGCTTGCTATTCAGATATGAGTTGCCCACGCTGCGGTGCAATGTTAGAAGATGACGAGTGTCCAGACTTTACATGCTTTAGCAATATGGACTAACCGCACGCAAACGCACGCCAGCACGCGGTTTGTGGTATAATAGATACTGACAGAACACACAAAAACAAAGGTGAAAACATGACAACAAATACAGAACTAAACATGATTACGAGTGCCGTATACGAACAGTTATTCGGTATGACACGCGATGACATGCTACAGCAAGCCAAGCAAGCAGAAGGCGATAACTGGGACGCGATGCGATGGCACGACGACGATGAAGCGTTGCGCGATTGCTTGAGTCTGGAGGCGATTACCGCGCTTCGCGTTGTTGAAGGCAAGCTGTTTAAAGAACTTGCAAATGACGACCTCCCCAAGACGTTAAACCAAGTGATAGAAATGACTAAAGGCATCGCTAACGAATACGGCAGCGTGTCGGTTGTTTGGTATGACGAAAGCGAGGACGTGTGATGATTGAGCGCATTACTTACCTCTTTAAACTCTTTGACAAGCGCATATGGATGTTTCAGCGCATTGTTGAGACTGAACCCAAGTACATCGAAACGAATGTTAGCGATGTACTAATGGATGACTTCCAAGCATGGCGCAATGATACAGCCGAAACCAAATCAAAAACCCGTCAAAGTTTTGCAAAGAAAAGGATTTCATCATGAGCTATACGTCCGTATTCCAACAAAAAGAAATGGTTAACGAGTTCTCTTTGCAGTATTACAAAGAACCTTTGCCATCACATACGACTAACTCAGATGTAGGAATCCTTTTCAAATTGCAAGAACGTATCACCATGTTTAATCACATGATTCAAGTTATCGAAGAAAAAGCGCACAACACAAAGAAATCACCTGAACGGGTTGACCCTCGCTATCTTATTCTGCAAGCTGTCCGAGAAGATTATGATATGTTCTTCTATGCGTTCCTGTTCGCCTTATCAGAACACAGTGACGAAATAGAACGCCTACGGATGCAAGCAAGCGAAAAGTTTGCTCGTGATGGTCGTCATAATGTCGATAGTTTAGCAGGTTAGCACGCCCCGAAAACAAGCGCATACGCTGTTAATGTGTGTGCGCTTACGCTATAATAAGGTGACACAAAAACATAGTATAAGGTGACAATATGCTAGGTCTTGATACCTCTAAACACATTACAAAAGACGACTTTACATCCCTCTGGCAGACAGCAGAACAAGCCCGTTATCAAACAACATGGATACTCTGCGACTTGCACGTTTACGCAAGCGATAATCCCGACTATGACGATTTACGCGCACAGATTCATAATGTAAAAAAGCTAGCGGATACCACGCTAAAAAAATATGCGTCAACAATTAAGAACTGGGATTATGACCAACGTATATATGACTTATCAATTGAATGGTATTACGATGTGAACGCCTTGAATGTAGCAGATCGGCACGCACTGTTGCAACAATGCGTTACAGGCAAGATTGAAACACGCGACGAATTGCGGATTGCTAAAAAGCGTATCCTTAATCAACCGCTAACCGAGACAACCACCTATGACCTACCCGTTATCATCGGTGCAGATGGCAAGCGATACATCCCGGCTGATGATATTCCTGATACGGTTAATATCGTAAACGTGCGCTTTGAACGGATTATTGAGGATGAGGTGGCAGCATGAGTGAAGGCTACGATATTAAAGAGTGCGCTATACATGGCGCATACGTAGCGGACGCTTGCCCACGATGCGACGAAATAAAAGCGGATAATTACACGCGATGCCGTACGCATAACATCAGCACGCATGTTGATGATGCTATCGGTTGCCCTGAATGCGAGCGCGAAGGTTTAATAGCGCAACAATCGCCTCAAAAGGTAGCAAAGCGATTAGTAAGCAAGTCTCCTAGTGTAGTTATGCCAAATGTAGAAGAAACGGGCGGTATGCTAACGTATTCAGGATATAAAAAGTTATCACCTAACAAGGTATCTAAAGAGGAATACACGCGCTATTGCTATCTATATAATTTAGCTAGCAAAGGTATCATTAGCAACCTGTCACTACAAGAACGTTATGTACTATCCCCTGCGTTTGATGTTCCTGCTGTCAATTGGTACACATCAAGTACGAAGAAAGGTGGGTATAGATCACAAGAACGCAGTTATTCACCCGACTTTCGATATACATATAACGGTGTTTCAGTGGTCGAAGAATACAAGGGCGTGTTGACAAGTAAGTTAAAGCCTCGCAAAGATACGACTGCTAGCCTCAAAATGGCGTTATGGCTATCTGCACACAGTAGCGAAATTGCAAGCGGTAAACTGTTCTTTTATGTTGTCGGCTGGCATAACACACACGGACGCTATTATGCGTTTGATACGAATAGCAATTTGATTGAGTACGACCTGACGAATTACTATTATGAATTGGAGAAAACAGGATGAGGCAGCATGATGAGTAGTAATCCTAAGTATCAAATCAGAGCCATCGGTGCAATCTATTGTTCGTCCACAGGTCACTATAGCGCAACGGTCATCATCTTAGATAAAAAAACAGGTAAGAGTGATACACGTCAGGTTGATATATCGGACTTTCGTATCATGCACAAGAATAACCCATACACGTACAAAGGTTATCCGAAATATGTTATTGCTAATATCGCTAAACACTTAAAGCAGATGGCAGATAGTAATAGCCTGTCGGTGCATGAAGTAAACCAAGAAGGTGATAGACGATATAGTAACCTTCGCTATCACGAGGACGACCATTTGCAATATCTGATTAATATCAATTATAAGCGGTATCAGGAGGCAACATGAGTGATATACAACGTATAAAAGAACAATTTGAAGGTTACTGTTGTGATAACTCTATGTTGTACATTGGTGTCATGCTTGGTCAAGATAGATTATATAGCGTAACCTGTAAGGAATGTGGATTCCAAACCATGCAGAAATTTATAGATAACTGTCCTGAATGCAACAGCGAGAACTTAGGATACGTGCCGATGTCGATGGTATCCGCAAAGACGCGCAAATGTTTAGAGTGTGGTCATACATGGAAGGTAGGCAATGATGAGTTACAGTGATAAGGCTTTGTATATAAGTTCGCTAACAACACTAACTATCTTGATGTTAGTTTTTATACAGTTGTTCCCGACGCTGGCAAGTTCACTCATTGTATTGATTGCTGCCTTATTCGTTCTTTGTGCTATAGGTATGATTGTGATTGTCTTGTACCCGATAGAGATAACACGCACACGCTAACCAAGCAATCGCAAGCGTCCGGGAGGGCGCTTTTTTGTTCGCTAGTCGGGTTTGCCTGTTTTTGGATTAATATTATTCATCTCAAGCATAAACAATAGTTTGCCAATTTCACGCTGTAGATCGCCACGCTCGCTATTATCGCGTGCCTTCTCAAGTTCTCGCTTTAAGTCGCTAACCTGCTGTTCTAAGTTTTGGATGCGTTCTTGTGCGCGTGCCAACGTGTAAAAAGTTTCGCTACTACTCGCAGGTAACACAAGCATAGCGGATGCTGGTAAGTCGGTATCCCGTTCGCCAGATTCGAGGAGAGCTGCAACATCTTCCCATGTATTCGTGCGCGTCTTATTCTTGCTAATAGTATTCAGCACATAGAGATCATCTTGCGTGTACTTGCGTTCTTTGGCTGTCTCGTGGTCATCAGTACGTAAAGCTAAAGTAGATAAGTAAGCCTTGAATACAGGATTGTCCGTCCAATTGTGAACCGTTGATACAGACACGCCCAACGCTGTCGCTATATCTCCTACACTGTAAACGTCCATTTTGCCTGCCCTGCCTATAGTTTCTAAAGTCTAATTGTACGATAAAAGGTTTTATGCTATAATTGACCTTAACTAGTCACTAGTGCCGTGGGCACTTTGTGCCGTAAAAAGATAGGGTAACCATGATGGCAGATAAACGCAAGCGTAAACGAATTGATTTCTGGTTGGATAGCAATAACGATGATGACTATGAGTTGATAGGTGAGATGAAAAAAATCAAGAAGGCGCGGAATTTTACCGACTTGATACGGCTTGCTGTTCAATTACTAACACCATTGTTCCCAAGCAAGAAAACCGATTCACCTAATTATGATGAGTTTATCAACCGATTGTTTACAATGTTTCCTGAGATCAAAAACCTTTTGCACGCAAGAATGGAGGCAGACGTATTAGAGAACCTGAATCTAAGTAAGAGTGATGAAATGATTCATCATATGATTGAGTTAAAAGGCATTGTATCGCAATTCAAAAACCAACCAATGCTTGCTAGTCAGGTGAATGGTCAACTTACAATGCGACGGGTCACAGTCGAGGAAGAATTAAACTTAGAAGTCACAGCGCACAAAGGCGATGGCAACGCGACGCAGAACTTCTTGCGGTCAATGCAAGCCTTGCAACCTGTGGCAGATAAGCCAAGCGGAATTAAGGCACTCAGTAGCGCAACATTTGATGCGCCTGTATACGAAGATGATGACGATTTATTTTAGGAGTGGTGAACGATGAATAACGTAATAAGTTTAAAAGACTTTATGGCACAAGATAAGACGGAAGCATTTAGTGACGCGATGATAACAGGAGACCCAACCGCACTATATAACCTGCTTATTGAGGCAACTCAGCAAATACGGAATTGCACACTATTTTACATACCAGATGACGCAAAACAACAACTTGTTAACTGGTATGAACAAGAAGTAATAATAGGTAAAAAATCACATGAGTTTTCTACACACTATTACGGCGAAGGTCATGCTGAGGAAGTCTATGGTTTTAATCAGGAGTTTCACATATGCCAACATCTAGTAAAAACGGGTTTCTTAAAGCGTGTGTATCATGATAAGCACTGGCGGAAACTTGGCATGAATAAATTTGATTGGCATCGTGAAGCGTTCGGTGAATTGTTCTATATAGAGGTCAAATATATTATCACGCCAAAGGGTTATAAACTCGTAGAAGCTATAAAAGAATTAAAACCAACACCATAACGTAAAAGTGGGCGCGTGAACGCCCACTCAGTCACCATGCGAACATGACAACGATAACGAGGACAGTATGACAAATAAACAGCAAGAATACAAGGATAAGTCAGAGGTACACGAGGAAGTGCTAGCAATGCTTGCGCTATCGCTTGAAAACGGTGAATTTAAGGATTTTACAGAAGGTCAGATGCAAGCGTGACATCCTAAAATATCACGAGCGGTCAACAGAACGCTATCTCAAGAAGTCGCAAGCGAAACCGAAACCTGAACCCGTAGCAGATGATATAATTCCTATTGATGCGTACATAAAGAAGTTTAGACGATAACACCATAACGCAAACAACGCCCACTCGCAATGAGTGGGCGTTTTGCTTACTTGAGTGCTATTTCCTCGTTCCCGTTTACCATGCGTACATCTGCGATATACACAGCATCGGTTGGCAGCGTGCCATGCTTGCGATAATACGAGAGTTCGTACTCCGCAGTCATCGCTTTGTGGATGCAGTCTAGTTTGCGAATAAGTGCGACTAGATCGCGTGTGGTCGTGTTGCTTGGCATTACGCAGCCTCATCTTCGACATCATCGTCTGCAATCACGTTATCGCTGTTCAGGATAGCATCTAGTATCATGTCGTTACCATCGGCAAGATCACTCATATTTTGTGCTAGGTAGTCATCTAATGGCGTGCTAAACGTTGTACTCGTGTCGAATATTTGCGCTGCAATCTGTGAGGTCGTAGGCGTGCCATCCTCAAAGCGTTGGGCAAGTGCGCTATGATACGCTGCAAGATTGCGGTGGTAGCTTACGAGATACGGGCGCATGATGTTGGGTACTGTAAACGTAAAGTTAGGCAAGGGAACATCAATCAAAACTTGCTTACTGAGTTCAGTTAATATTTCGCCCAAAACAGCACTTTTAAGCGCGTCAAGGTCTACGTTAGGCGTACTTGTATCATCTGGCGTATCAGTAGGCGTGTCGTCTATGATTTCATCGGTTACGTATTCGATACGTAGCTTGTCTACATCGGCAAAGTAACCTGCCTCGATACCTGTTGCAAGTTCTCGGTTGTACTTGTACCAATTTAATTGTCCTGATGGATTCGTAACCTTGCTTACCTTCATGCGTAGCTTGCTATCAATGCCTTCAATATCGCCTAAGTCGGTGCTAGTCGCATTCATACCAGCGCGTAGATTCCAGTAGCCATTGGTAACGTAAACATCAGCATCATATAGAGGTGGATTGAATACGATAGGTTCAGGTGTCGGTGTGGTCATGGTATCTCCTACGGGATTTTTAATTACGAGTTGTCGAAACTTGTCATTGCGAGGTTGCCCCATGTCGTGACCTTCGGGCAAGTCCCAATCATTATTAAGCGCAAAAATATTAAGCCCTTCGCACTCGCTAGGGTAGGCATTCACAAGCCACTTGTATTGTGCAAATAGGTAATCATTCCAATCACCCTGAAAACCTGTTTCACGCATGACCCACTCATGATAGAGTTTGTGTCCTGTACTACCGCGCATAAAGTCATGATTAGGCATATTAAAACGCGCTTTAAGCTGGTCTATCGTGCGCTTACGATCATCAGTGGTGTAAATATCTGCCATCCAATCAAAGGCGCATTCAGTGACCACGAATGGCAACGGTTGCAATCCGATTTGTTTGGCGCGTACATGGGTCACGAGTGCGAAGCGTCCGATGTGATAATTGCCATCAATCTTATCAAGTGTGAGTTTAGCTTGTGACCAATTGTTATGATGAATCACGTTTGGCTCATCAAGATTAAGCGGATAACCGGGTAATGATTGCGCTGGTAAAATGCCTGTCGTATATTCGTGGCACGTTAAAATATGGAAGCCTCGATAGCTATCCGCAACCCGTAAAAACTCATCCCAAACGCCATCTTCAACCTGATCGTGATAGACCGTCTTAGCGCTGGCAATTTCGGCAATAGCGAAGCGGATACCAGCTTGCTTACCAGCGTGCATGAGGTCAATACACCACCGCAGAAATTCAGGTATCTTGTGTGCTGGCGTGGTGGGTTCATTGTTGCCTACACTGAGTACAAGATTGGATACACCGATTAGATACGGCTTGTTGCTCTGTACCCATTGCACGATTTCACGCGGGCTATGAAGCTGCCATAGCTGATTGTCGAAGTCACTAATGCGCCCGTATTCGTTGAACGGGTCAAAGAATCGCAAGATAACGCCGTTATTCGTGTGCAATAGCAGGTCAAGCGCCAGACGTTCGTCACCTAAGCATAGATGCCAATTTGCGCGGTAGGACTTCAATTCACTTATGATAGCATCACGTCTGTTGCCTAAGTCGAAACCTTCAATATTCCAACCAATCTTTGATGCAATACTCATAGAATCACCTTCCTTACGCGCCGCGTAAACAAAAAAGAAGCCACCGTCTGTCAGTCGGTGGCTTGTGTGCGTGTTTTTGTGTTGTGTTGTATTAGCTTGTAATTGCGCCCGTATCGGGATTACTATCTGTCAGGTTTTTTAACCATTGTTTCGTGTCGTTATCGAGTGTATCAACCGTTGCATCTGTAAGAGGGTCGAATACATCAAGTACACGGTTTACGCTATCAAGGATAGCAGGAGGTAAGGCTGTCAAGCGTGCTTCAATCGCGGTACTGAGTGCAGGATTAGCGATAGCATTACGCAAGCTAATTCGCCCACCTTCGGTAATTGCTTGCCGTGTATCGCCACTTGTGCGCCATACAGCAAGACCGCCTAATAAGCCAAGCGTTACAATGCTTACAATTGCTAAAATGAGTGTTTCATCCATGTTATGCAGTGTCCTTTAATTCGTTGTCTGTGTCGTTGTTATCATCTGCGGTATTCGCAGGGGTAACTAAAGCTGTTGGTATCGGTTGTGTGACCGCTTGGCGCTCATCTGTTAAACGAAGGTCAAGGCGTGCATTCAGCTTGCCTATTTCTTCGGTTAATGCGTCTATTTTAGCGTTTAACGCGTCGCGCTGTTTGATTAGACTTGTGCGGTCATCCTCTAATATGATGATTTTAGATTCTAACTTTTTAATCGTTTCATCACGCGATTTGATTGTGGCATCACGTAATAAAATCGTTTCGTCACGTTTTTTGATGGTATCTAACAATTCGTTAAACTTATCATCGCGTGCCTTGCTTTGTTCTTCGAGGCGAACCGTTTTGATTTTCTCGTTGTTCAGTTCCTCAAGTATCTTAAATATTTGGGTGTTTAAATCATTCACGAGGTCTTGCGTTGTTGTAAATGATTTATTCACAACCGCTTGAGCAGATGACGCGATGTTGGTTTTGGCGTTGCTATTGCGGTTTTTTTCAAGCTCTGAACGCGCAATGATTAGACCAATCATCAAAAAAATCAAACTGATTGCAGCAGGTACACCTACCGCGACAACAAGTTCTCTAATGCCTAAAATGTCAACTTGTGCGAGTAGCATCATTAGCCCCCATCCAAGCGATTGCATAAATGAGGCACGTCACGCTAATATGTGTAAACGCTGCGACTGGATTGGTAGGGTTGTCAGTGCCATATGTGCCGAGTACCCAACCAACGCTAGACAGTGTGTAAATGACAACAGGTGACGTTGCAATCAGGAGCGCAATGAATGGATACTTTTTAGCGAATACCGCGATAATGATAATCCCAACGATACACAGATACGGTAAGATGCCATCGTAAAAAACGCTACTCGCTGGTATCAGATTGCCATAGTAGGCATTAACGCTGCGTGCTGTTGGATTTGATGCTACAATTGCGTATCCTAGCAATGTAATCATCACGGCAAAGTGTGCAACCATGACGGATGTTAATTTCGATTCTGTCTTTATTGGTTGCTCAGTCATTGTTAAGTGTTCCTCTATCTTCATATGTCTATGTCCTCAAAGGTTGTTTAAATGCAAATAGCAATCTCCTAACGCACAACCTTTGAGAGTAAAGCGCTAGGAAACTGCTATCTAAAAGCAAGCGTTAACGGTGCTTGCTAGTGCCGTATAGAGTTGTTATTGGATACGTGTCATCTTAAAGTACGTTGTCGAACCTGTAATGATGACTGTATTGAGTGATCCCCCACTGTCTTGCACCGCAATCAATTCAATATAATCACCTGATGATAGCCGTAATGTGTCTGTGATTGACATAAAATGGTTAGCTGTAGCAGAGTTCGGTTGTTGGTTTAATGTAACAATGGTAGACCCATTTTTGAGAAAACGCAAATGACGATACCCTGTGGAATTAGCAGCAAAACCAACACAACCATTTAGCACATATGTACCATCAGCAGGTGCGGTTAATCGCGTGTTGTTAGTAGCGTTGTCATGGAAGTTATCGGTATCATATTCCTCGGATGTAAAATTGAGTGCAGTTGCGGAGCTGTTCGGAATTGATTGCACGCTTGTGTTAATAACGCTAGCCCGTTCCGTTGGAACACTACCACCGCCACCCGTTGTTATCGTAACTTGACCGCTACCATCATCTGTGAGCGTGCCATTGCTGACTACAATCGTATTAACACTGCTTACGCTAGGCGTGCCATCTACTTCTTCGACTGTTAGCGAACCACCGCTCGGTAAGTTACCAATTTGTACCTTTTTCTTGTTATTGGAATCTGCACTATCTTCGATGATAAGTAAATCAGCGCTTATCGGTGTTACTTTCTCAGTCAGTGCGCTAATTTCACCAGCAACGTTATTATGTATTGCGGTTGCGTCGGTTGGGTCTGATGGTTGCACCCAATCGTATTGAGGCTTATCAAGTCGCAACACCCATTGGTTTTCAATACTGATGTCCGTTAGTTGGCTATCTGCCAAGCTAATCGGCACTTGCAAGCCTGTTGCGTAATCAATCTGCAACGGGTCATCAACACTTGCAGCGTATGCAACCATAGCCGTTTCACGCAAATTAGAGCCATAAGGTTGGAATGGTGTAATTCCAATTACCAACCTTGTACCATCAAACCATGCGTTATTGGGCGATATACTATTAAATGCCACGCTTACCACTGTACCAGTATCCGCAATCGCACGCGGGGCAGCGTCTGCCATCGTCAGTGTATCAGTACTATCATCGCGCTCAACAACATGCGTTAGATATTGTCCACTACCATCATACACCCAAACAGGCGCACCAATGGGGAATACACTCGAATCATCAACAACGATTTCAGTATCACTAATAGACACCGCGTTACTTGTTGCAATACCGCTACTGATACCATCACCTGCTAATACAGGGTTACTAGCGCCTTTTGTGTACGTGCTTTCTGGATTGGTAAACGTAGCAGTGCCTACACCCCACGCACCACTGCCATTATTACCAGCGTAATAGAGGGTGTATGTATTACCTACCTTGACAACTGTACCGGGTAAAATATAAGCATCGTCCCATGCACCACCTGTGCCAATATCAAGTACAGGATTGCTAGCGTATTTTGTCCAGCTTATGCCATCTGTCGAGTAGGCATAACCGATACCACCAGCGCCAAACTGCCCCCCTGCATACCACATTTTAAACGGTTGACTGCTGTCATTAGGGTCATAGCGAACCTTCGCCCAAACCGCTTGATTCAGCCCATCGTTTTCCCATGCTTGCGTATGGTCTAAAACAGGATTGCTAGCGTACTTCGTCCATGTGACACCGCGATCATAAGAGCGTGCAAGACCTACCGCGTAACTCGTGCCATCGTTACCACTGTAATACATATACAGCACGCCATCGACATCAATAATAACGGGGTCTTTAACGTGGTCACTTTCCCAGCCACTACCAGCCGTAATTACGCCAGTGCGAACATATGGCAATTTTTCGGATAAGTCATTGCCATAGGCAAGCCCAATGGTGTATTCGCCACTGTTCACACCTGTATAGAGTTCATTGAATGCAGCGATTGTGTTGTAATCTTGAAAGGTTAACGCATCCGCAGAATCGTTAACCTTGACAACTTTCCCAGCATCACCACTGTAATCAGCAGGGCTATCACTAAGTCCAATAAACGTTTCACTACCGCCTCCAGATGAAAATAAAGGATACGCCGTTACATTCGTACCATCGCTAACACACAACACCGCTTGATAGGTTTCCTCAAGCGTAATATCGTCACCTGTAGCGCATATGATGTTATCGCTGCCATTTTTGAGGACAATTGACCGCGCCGTGTTGTTCGCAGACAAGATGAAGGTTTCACCTGCAACCGTTCCGCTAATGGTCACTAAATCATCGCTTGCTGCGTCGGATTCAGTGTCTACCGTATGGCGTGCATTGGTGACTGTGATAACACCCGTTGCAATCGTTAACTCGCTGCCATCGTTAAGGATAAGCTGATCCGCAGACAGCACCGCGCTGGATGTGCCAATATCTTCCCATGCTGAACCCGTGTAGCGTCTAAACGAAGGATTACCGCTTGCTGTATTCGTGCCATCATCTAGGTATACGTCATTACTTGCAGGGCTTGATGGTGCGGTACTACGCTCCGTTAGGTTTAACGGGGGGTTGGTTGAATCATCTGCAATCGTAAATTTAGCTGTCATAAAATTGTCACCTGTCCGCTTACTGTTAAATCACCTGTAAGTTTTACAGGTGCAATGAAATGAGCATCTTGCGTAATCGTATATCCTGTTGAAGATATAACCTGAACCGCGCCTGTTGTTGTTTGATTCGGCACATTGATAAACTGCCGCCAATCAAGGATTACATCACTCATTGTGATGGTGTCTTGAGCATCCGCTAGGCGTATCACATACGAGGGCATTGCATCGCTATCGAGTTGGTCATACAGCGCTTGTAAGTCCGATAACGACCAGTTAGCAGCCGATATTGTGCGCGTACTACCGCTTACGATTTGCACGCTGTTATCGATTGCCTTGATAGCAATCCCGACAAGGCGTTCTAAACCATTAGTAGGGATATAAGATGCTAAATCAATATCGTTAGAGATACCTTTAGTTGCATCTTTGAGTACGCCATTGTAGGCATATAGATATGGCTCAATTGCAATCTTAGTGGCGTTGGTCGTGTTCGTGCTGGCGATAAACGGCTTCATGTTGCGAATATCGCGTAACCAGCGCTTGTGTGTGGCTGGCGCTTGCGCGTTCAACCCGTTTACATTGACACCTGCTTCGCTTGCACGCCCTACATCATTACCTTCGACGCGATGCAATCCACTTACAGCATCCACAGATACTCTTATCGGCATACCATCCACTGAGTAGAAATCGCTCTTTGCTTGGGCGCGTATCGGTGGGGTTGTCAGGAATCCGCCTGTAGTGGGGTTGATACCACGAATAAGGCGTATCCATACCATGCCATAGGCAGACGTGCCACTATCGGCGCTGATGACATTAACGACACCCTTACCATTACCAGCGATTGCCTGTTCAGTACCGCCCGTTTGCTCTTTTAAGGCTTGCCCCTCACGCGCTGGTACACGCGATAAGGGGCTTGTCACACGACTGGTTACAGGCATTAGGTTATTGTCTCTATCTTGGCAGTAATTGACCCTGAATTATCGGAGTAAACACCGTCACTATCTACGAAGTTAAAGTTAAAGGTCGTCGGCGCACCTGCAATGGACGCGGTAAACGTGTATGTGTTATCGGTTGCGTATGCCGATGGGTCAACGCTTGCGAGCGCGATATTGCCACCGTTAAACTGCATACCAGCAGCACCACCCCACGCGGTTGTCTGCGAGGATTCGATCTTAAACATTGAATCACCATAGATTGTGCCACCACCACCTGTGTTTACTACCAAATCATCAAAGGAAACTCTCTTACTATTCCCAGTATCACCGATAACGCGCGCATAAAACCTAACAAAACCTACGTTGTCGTATGATTCAGATATTGTTCTTGTGTAAACAGTGTCATTAACAGCGCCACCTATGGCAATGTAACCACTGTCATATAAAATAGCGCTATTATCACTATTAGCATATTCTATACGGTACTCTAAGTTCGGGTTGGTGCTACCAGATGCGCCAGTTAATTTCATAGACGCACTGGTCACACTTTTTGCACCTTGTAAATCTACCAGAACAACGACGCTTACAGGGAATGCCGATACGCCATCATTCACACCAATACTACCTAATTCACTTCTGAAAATTTCAGTGCCTGTTTCTACCGTGTAGTTAGCATACCCACCTGTATCAAAGGTCACAGTAGAAACTTCTGTCGATTGACCTACGACCCCTTTACCGTACAGCGTAATCAGGTAATCGTTTTCGCTCGTAAACGTGTTCGTAGTGGTGACTGTTTGACCTGTAAGCGGTATTTGCAAAGTTTCGATAATTGCCGACGGGTCATTATTATTGACACCGTTATTGGTTGGTTCGTCCGCAGGATCAGGCATACCAGCCGTACTATCGCTGTAGGAATCACCATAAACATCATCATTATCAACACCGTCTAGCAATGGATACGCAGGGACATTAGGCACAACACCTAAACTCGCTTGCACGATAGCTGCAAACAATTCCTGTGATAGCACTGAATAATTGTCGGTGTTCCCTGTTTCCTTGCGTATTTGCAAGCTAATAAACAACCTGCCATTTTCAACATCGTAATCTTGAGATACCGATGTCAGCATGAAGCGGTCACTACTTCCAAATTCTAAGTCCGAGTTTGGTAATTCACCTTCTGCAATGGATAGCTTTAACCATGTATTCTCTTGCTGACGTAATTCGAGGTAGCCACCTAAAACGCCGTCTAGGCTACCTGATAAGTTCTCATTGATTGCTGCCCAATGGTTATAGGCTAATCGCCCAACCAACGCGGTGGTACTAAGCGTTGTTCCATCAGCAGGGAACACCATATATTCAATGCGTTCCTCTAAGATTCCGTTTTCAACTTCCGCAGGAGCGCGTCCATAAAAATTACGCATCTTCGCTTGTGTGCTGCTATATCGCGTTGCACCTGCGTTTACATATTGAACAGCAAATACGCCAGCAGAGGGGTAGGTTAGGTTAAATTCATTCGCATCCTGATAGGATAGCGTTACCACCGTGTCGGCTGCATCTCGGACGCTTGTACCTGAATAGGGTAGGCTAACATCGAATACAATTTCGCCATGTGGTGCGAATTGTAAAGACCCTGCATTGTTATTAAACGCAAGGGTTCTCATGATGTCGATAAGCGTGCCGTTGGGTGTGTCGTAGCTTTTAACGGTTTGGTCGCTATAGGTTGATTCAAAGTCAATTGCAGCAACATTGGCGACTGTTGATTGTTCGCTAATGATAGACCATGCCATATCAAGTGGGGTACAAGATGCAAGGTGTGACCACGCACTAGGGCTAGCGTTTAATTCAAACGGCAAGGATTGCAAGCTGATCCCAGTCATTAGGTATCCAACGTCAAGCAATCCAACGCTAGCATATTGCAAGCGCTGCCATGTTTCATCACCTACGACTTGCGCGTTAATGCCACCAAGCCAACCAACCATATCAGTGGTTAACTTCGTTGTGCCATCGCCAAAATGAACCTTGGTGCAAACAACAGCCATGCTACCCGGTAACAAGTCCGAAATATCAGAATACTTGTCGAAACCGCATACATGACCATCAGCACCATGCGACAACGTAGAGACTACGATACCTGTTTCTAAGACGCTGTTGTAATCACGAGGGATAACATAAATCACAACAGATAACTTATTGCTGATACCGTCGCTATTGGTAACGGTCAAGCTAATAAGGTGCGTTCCTGCTGTAAAATCTACCGTGATATTTTGCGTAGATGTTGTGCCTGTACTAATCGTATTGCCGTCAACATCCCATAGCCATGATGAGATTGTGCCACCTGCCATCGCATCCGCAGACGGTGTAAATGATTTCGATACCGTGCTACCACTTGTAATCTCTAAAGTGATAGTCTCAAGACCATTAATACGTGGTTTCGGTTTGCGCCACGATATATCATAATCACGGTATTCTATTGCGTTGCTATCATATCTAAGTTTACGCTGATGAACTCGGACATCTTTGACGACTGTCACATACTGCGATGTTGACCATTGAAACGTTGTATTACCAATGTCTAAGGTTGAGCCATTGCCATCATTACGTGCATAGGTAATGAGATACTCGCTACTCCCTAATCGTTGTAAGTCTTTTTTGTAATCGGATGTAGGCGTAATGAATACGGTGTAATCCGATTTGATAGCAGCGATTGAACCAATAGACGGCGTACCTAATGTGATACTTGCATTGGATAACCCACTTGCATTGGCTGATGGTTGCACTTGGCAGACAACATCGGGCGTATGCACAATTAAATGGCGTGTAAAGTTTGCACCGCTACGAATAGCCGATTGATTTGAGATAGTCCCTACAAATGGCATTATGCTGTATCCCCTACAATCGACAAACGACCCTCAACAACACCGTCTTGATAAACCCATAAACCATCGCGTAACTTCTGTGCAAAGGTATCAGGATAGCGAATGAATAAGTAAGCGTTTTTTTCAACATAGGTTTCAGTGTGAAGGCGTGTATTAACCGTCACCTTGCCACCTTGGGAGCTACCTTGAGCGTAATTCGCAATCAAGTATTCAAGTGCTAAAGTGCTGATAATTGGGAATGACCAACGGATAACAGGGTAACCATTACGTGTAACACCACCTGCTGTAAATTGGTAATTCACACTATATTGACCCAAGGCACGCACAATGTAATGCGTGCCTGTATCGAGTATCGGCACGACCGTATCAAGTCCTGTTGCATCTGATACGGTAATAGCTTCCACATTAACGGGCGTACCATTCCAACCAGCGACTAATTTGTACTCATCTTGTGGCATGGTTACGACCTCGCATTACTAGCAAAGCTAAAGCGCCGTGTACCGCTACTACCGCCTATGCTTTGTGTTGCTTGATTGAATTTACTAACCATCTGATTGGTTAGATTTTCGACAGATTGTAATACTAGCTGATTGCGGTCTTGGTGTAATTTCATTAGCTGATTGCTGTAATCGATTTCCGCGTTCAAGCGGTCACGACCTGCTTGACGGTTCAAGTCCTCGGCAGCGCGTGCCGTATTGCGTGCAACATCACGAATCGCCAAAATATTACCAGTGCGTACCGCGTCCTCAATAGCACGACCTTGGTCTATATCTAAGTCCTCAATACCAGCCCTTACGCCATCATTGATACTCAAGATGCTATCGCGTAACGTTTCACCTGCTGCATTAGCTGACTTTGCGAAGTCGTTGGTAGCACCGCTTAAAAATTCTTCGCGCTTACGTCTTGAATCTGCATTTACAAGTACGCTATCAGCTAATCGGCTACCATCTTCAAAGGTTGCGTTAGGGTCTTTAGCTAACTTGTTTCTGATTCGCTGTTCTGCACTACTGCCACCACTACTGCCACCACTACGACCACCGACACGAAAACCACCGCCACCGCTTGAGCGTCTACTACTTGAGCGCCTGCTACTTGAGCGCCGTTCGGTGCTCGCTGTATTTGACGTTGTCTGTGCTGATTGCTGCCGTGACTTGGCTAGACTTTCCTCGGCTTGTCGTGCGGTATTGGCTGCTGCTGCTGACTTGGCTTGTGAGCTATCTAAGAATGAAATGTCTTTGGATAGGTTGCCGATTGTGCCTTGCAGACTTTCGATTTGTTGCTTGACAACATCGCTTACGTCACCACTTGCTTGCAAGAATGCGAGTTCAGCTTCTAATTGCGCCTTACGGAGTACAAGCGATTCTTTACGGCTTGCTAGTTCCTCGGTATCAAAGTCAACCGATTCCTGTTGCAAGGCTAAAAATTCAGCTTGATAGGCAGCTTGATTAAGCACCGCTTGCGAACGTTCGTTAGCGAGTTCTTCTTCTGCTATCTTCATATCATTAGCTGACAATGCACCGCTATCTTGTGCATCCGTTAATAACTTGATAGCCGTGTCGTATTCCGTAACGGTTGCTTCACCATTTTTAATCGTATCAACTAGCACTTGCTCTTGTGCTGTAAACTTGAGAATCCCCTCAAGTAGTGCGTTTTGTGATGTAATTTGTTGGTCGTACTGAGTTTGTGTATCTGTGATGATACTCAGTTCAACTTCTCGTAATCGGTTTAATTCTGCTAATTTCGCGCTTGCGTCAGTCGATGTTAAGCCTTGTGCAATATCGGTTCTTACATCGCGTGTTGCATCAATAACAGCTTGTATCTGGTTGGCTTGTGCCTTCGCATTTTCTGAAAATGTTTTAAATGCAATGCCTACAGCAGCTACCGCAATCGCAGTTATACCTAATGCACCGACTAAGCCAGCGCCACCACCTAAACCAAGCGCCTTACCAGCAGCGTTGGCAGCCGATTGCAAGCCCTTAACAGCTTCTTTAAGGCGTGGTAGTTCCTCGACTAGAGCAACGAGTTCGCCACCGATACCCAATCCTTGCTCGATACTATTAGCACCTGCAGCACCTGCAAGACCCGATAATGCGCCCAAATTTGAAGGCACATCACCAGCGAACGCAACCTGTCTCGAGATCGTATCAAAGCGATCTTCATTAGCGCGTGTATCGTTAGCTAGGCGCTGTTCTGCATTAAGTGAGGATAGCGCGTTCTCGTAAGCACGCGCCCCCTGTTCGGCGTTCTCATAGCCCCTTGCAATCTCTTTAAGGCTTGTAACGGTTTCATCATAGGTACGATTACCAGTACGAAACTCATCAATAAGATCGCGTTGTTCTCTAGCAAGCGACTTGAACGCATTCTTAACTTTAGCTTCACCGTCTAGCTTAAATTTAATACGCTGTTCAATCGTTGACATTTTTGACCTTACCTTGTAATGTACCGTGTTCTCTGATGTTATCTATCCATGATGTTTGCTCTAATCGTGCCAACGGTGCGACATGCTCATGCCACAATTGCAACCAACGCATAGTTGACATATCATGCCAATACTCATCAGGTTGATCTATGACCCCACCGACATACCCAAGCAAACCATGATTTACTTTTTCGGCATACATACGTTGGACCTGAATAGGCGTGTGATAAAACCCGTAATCAATTAAGGCATCATTGATGGTTTCTGCAGATGGGGTAGTGGTACTTATAAACGATTGCATCCAATGCTGCATATGCTTACGTTGCGCCCGACGCAGGGCTATCACATCGGGCGTTAAGCGTTTGGGTCAATTTCCTCTGGTGGTAATAAGTCGGGATTGTTCGTAATTGCGCGTGCCTCTACAATTGCGTTATCCCATCGCGCCATCAGCGCCTCATCTTGGTCATAAAAACCATCAAGAAACAACTGAATGCTTTCTTCATCCGCGTTACCGTTTGGAATAGTAAAGCCAGCATCACCAATGACCTTATCAACATGACCAAGGTAAAAAGTACCAACGGAGGCAAGTTCGGAATCAAACTCATTAGTTATCGCATCCATGTTAATCATGCGCCGTAATCGGTTAATCTTCATACGGGTTTTTACGGTTGTGCGTGTGACTGTGATTTCAGCATTTGCCCACTTGAACGATGCTTCCATGATTAGCCTACTCGTTCATACATTGCGGTTGTGATGTTTCCACTGGTTTGCGCTGTAAATGTGATGTCACCACTTGACAACGTAACCGCTAATGTGGCAGCACTCGCACCGCTTGCGCCGTCAAAAGCAATTACTTGGCTATTTGCAGCGATTGTATTATTAGGTGTCCAAGCCGTTGTACTATTATCTTGGATAAACACATCAAAGGTCGGAATTTCTTGGCTCCAGAAGATAAAACCACTTGCTTCTGTTGTGCCGTGATTTGCAGTGGTCAAGGTTTCACCAAACGGCAATTGCGACACGCGGTTAACGGTGAACTGGTAACTGTATTCACCAGCATTATCACCTGTATTAAAATCGCCCATACCAGTGAAGATCCCTGTACAAAGAGGGAAAACAACGGTTTCATAACCATTACCTTCTTCACCTGCTTCTGTAGATGGCGCACGCCGTGTCATCATGATAAATAAATCAGGAAAGGATAAATTTGCAGGGTCTAAGATACCAATATCGTATACACTTTGGGCATCGTCTACGGTTGTCCCTTGTACCGCATTCATAAATGACATCGTTAAGTCACTAAACGCAAGCGTGAAGGTGGGTGTTGTGTTACCTGCAAAGATAATTGAACCACGTACACCGTCATCACCTTCGATTTGCAAGGTACGCGCCTCTGGAAACGAAAAGGACGCGATGCGGAAACCGTCAACATCGGTCATACCAGAATCATTACCAGCAGTTAGTGCGCTTGCATTATATGGTCGACCAGATGAGCTAATTGCATATTGTAGTTTAGTAGCACCGCCACTAATCCATTGTGAAATATTTGTAAGTGTACTTGCCATGATTAGAACCTCGTAGGTGTTTTAATTGGGATTGTAAACACGATACCAACGTATCGTTTTGCATCTTTACTGAATAAGTTAACATCGGAGCTATCCCTAACATCAGATAGCACGATTTCGCCAATCGGTGTTAAGAGTCTGTTCTGTGCAAGATATTTGTGAAATGGCTTAATCCAATTCACAGCATTATCAAATTCTGATTCATCGTCTTGTTCATTATCGACAAGCCTTGATACATAAATAAGGACTTGATATTGACGTGTATCTTCGTATAAGTCAGTTGTCCTCTCATCTCGTGTCAGCATACGCCCACGCTTAACCCAGATATACGGCAATTCGCTATCCCCTAAGCCGTATTTAGACATCTGATTACTAGCTGTCACAGTACCGCCATTAGGGTCTGTAAACGCCTCACATAGCGCAATGAGTGCGTTTTGTATACTGATTACATCATTGCTAAAAGAGGCTGTCATTACTTAACCCGTTTCTCAAATACGTTCGGTAATTCTTTTTGCACACCCTTAACAACGTCATCTTCAAACTGTTCAGCAGGGATTGCGAACTTTTGCCATCCTGTTGTATCGTGTCCGGGAATTTGTTTAATTGATTCGTCAGCATTGCCGACTACGTAGGATGATTTGTCAAAGTCACTACCAAATACCGCGTCTATCGAATCACCGTGATCTTGTACGCCTGTATCGAATGAGCGACCGAACTTTCCACTTCTAACATAGCGTTGCCCATTGGTATTAATTTCACCGCGTTTGATGGCAGCAAAATACCAGCGTCGCGCCTTCGCTTGCTTAATTGGGTCATATGACCACACGAACGGATGCACAGACGGTCTAGGGGTGTTGCGTGCAGCTTGCAATGCACTAGGGGATGCATCCGCAACAGCAAGTTCAACCGCCGTTTTTACGACATCATCTATATCATCAAAGGCTTCGCTATACTTATTCAGTTGTTTAACGTCTGCTACGTATTCGATGTTCATTCGATGTCATATAGGTCAATTTCTTCATCAATACCAAGATTGATACTAATGATAGACCCACCTTGTATTGAATCAGGACAATTTTCACGCACATACATAAGGTATTCGCGTAATTGTTGCGCTTTGGGGTTGCTCCCTACAGTTTCACCACTACCGCCTAAATCACGGCTTGCATCGGCTAACATCGCTTGCACGACCTGAACAACGGTAGCGCATATACTGTCACTGTTCGCAGTAAACCACGAACTAATGATTGCATCTGATACCACGTAATTAACGCTTGTAGGCGCATTGTCACCTGATAACAATCTGATTTCTGCTAACTGTGCTTCGGTAGCCATTAATCACCACCTAATAACAATGCCTCTAACTCGGCTTTAGTCCAGCTACCCGATGATACAAGTGTGCGTGCTTCTTCGAGTGTGCTATCGGTAGGCGCACCGTTTGCGCGGTCTAGCCAATCAGCAATGGTTTCTAGTTGGATTTTACGTAACATTTCACGATCACGAATCAAACGAGGGAGAGGCGTTAGCCCCTCCGATACGTTATGACGCGCCCAATCTTCGATACGCTCACATGCTTGATCACATGCGATTGCGATTGATTCAGCACTAGCCATAATTAACTATCCTATCTGTTAAGCGTAAGCTGTTGGAATGGTATAACTACCGCCTGTACCTAATTCCATAACAGCACATGAAAGGCGATTAGCAGCACCTAAGCCGAAGCGTAAACGCCAACTATTAAAGGTCAACACGCCGTTACGTTCTTCTGGAAGCATCACCAAACCACCGCCACCAAGATTGGTTTGAGCAGGGTCAACACGCATTTTAAGCGGTTGTGGCGCTTCAAGGTTTACAGCAACCATATAGTTTTCAGGAATCCATTTCCAGACACTAATCCAGCCGTAACCCAAGACATAGCCGATAATTTTACCGGGTAAGTTTTGTGGTGGCATGTTGATTTGCGCTGTATCATTTCCACGAATAACAGCAGGTGTGATGTACGAACGGAAACCAGCGAGGGCTTCAATTTTAGCTTGTTGTGCAGGGTTAATCAGGACAGCACATGGAATATCTTGGGTACGCTGTACGCCATGTTCAACAAGTTCTTCTACAAGTGTTTTAACAGGGTTGTTGGTATCACTAATTGCAGATGCTGCATAACCACTTTCTAAGTAATGGTTGTCTACTGCTTCGGTTTCAGTACCCTCGACAGGTGGGTATAGAACGCTGTCACCATTTGCGAGTGGTTCAATTGTGAGTGAACCATGGCGCTTATCTGTAAATGTATCTTGTGTATTATTGAATACACGATACAAGATTTCATGACGTTTCGCGTTTAGATGACGTGTGATAATACCGTCAACATGCACTTGCAACTCTTGAGGTGTCAAATAAGCTGCATCTACATCCGACATTTGCAAACCTTCATGAAAGTTCCAGATTGGGTAAGCTACATCCCAACCACCACTACGGGCAATTGGTGCGCCTGTAGTTTCTTCGCTAGCACGTTGCATACGTCCAGTGATACCGAGTTGGAAGCGTTCTTTAAAGTTCGTTGTAGGTGTTGGGTCAACAAACATTGACATCGCGTTAAGCGCTGCGTTGTTTGCCAATTCGATGTATTGTTGAGCGCCCGTGTATAACAAATCTTGATTCATGTTGTTAACGTAAGCGTAATCGGATGCTGTGATCTTTGCTAAACCGTAAATTGTACTCATTGTCTCAGTCTCCTATACTTACGCTGGTAACACGTTAAGGTTATACGCGCAATTGACGAATAAAACTTTGGTGCGGTCAGCATCAGTTAATGCCCATACACGCCCGATAGGTGCATCCACTGTACCTGCTGCGTCTGCTGCTGCACCTGCTGTATCGCTTGTAAAGATAAGCGTATTATATGCTTGTGAGAGTGTGAACCCACCAACATAGCCATAAACCAAAATAGGTACAACTTGACCAACGCTTACGGTTTCGAGTGCAACACCGATTGTAACGGCTGTACCTGCTGCACTTGCGTCAGCTAGGATAGCATTACCACTTGAATTAATTGCCACAAATTGACCTGCTGTAATAGCAACACCAGCTAAAAGCTGTGTTTTAAGCGCCATGTTGACAGGGCTTGCATCACGTACACTTGCTGCTGTACTGACTAAATCAGCCATTTAAGACTCCTTATAATTGACCGAATCGTGATTCGATTTCATCTTTTGTTTTCTGTTCTACTTCTGTAAATGAAGTAGGTGCAGTGCCACCGCTTACACTTGGATTACCAGCGCCAGCACTAGCAAAGTAATTGCCATAAGATGATTGCACTTGCTTTACGAGCGCTTCCATCTGTTTAGCGTTCACTGTTGCATCATCATCAAATGCCGATAACAACTCGTCTTGCATTTTGGCTTGCACGAGGATAAATAGATCATCTTCGCTACTACCACCTGCTTGACGGATTGCCGATTTGAACGCAGTTTCTCGTTTACTTGCTACAATTTGCGCTTGTAATGCGCTCAACTGTTCTTGTGCTTTCAATGCGTTAGCGCGTTCCTTATCAGCTTGTGCTAAGGCTTTTTCGACTTCTGACATTTCAGCTTCTTTGCGTTTATTATCTGCTTCTTGAAAGGCTAACAAGCGTGCTTCTAAATCTTTCTTAGCTTGCAATGCTTGATCTAGCCGTGATTTTGGAATCATGTGTTCATTGTCGGATGTATTCGCCTCCGCAGGCGGTGCTGATTCCTCTTGTTGCGGTGCTTCTGGTTGTGCCTGTTGTTGTTCGGTGGTGCTGACTTCTTTACTCATGTTTAGTTCCCCGTTTATTTCGTTTTTTACGTGCAACGCCACGAAGGATATGCAATAAAAAAGCACCCCGAAGGATGCTTATGGTTAATTAGGTTATGTGTTGATTGTTTATTCAGATTCTTTTTTGAATGATACGAAAGTGTAATCGCCAACAGAGAATTGAGAGTGATAAAAATAACCCTCGTTATTAAGCCCCTCGATACTCTCCCTAACCATAGTTAGAGCATCATTGTCAGTGTACGCAGGTTTGTTCACACCTTGAAAGCAAAATACTTTATACATGGTTTCTCCTTATGTGTTGTTTGTTTACTTGAGCATCCGTTGGGATGCCTTGTAGCCTAGATATAGAAGCAGTATCCATACGATACTTAGGACAACATAAAATCCCTCTAAGGATGCCATCATGTAGTTTTCAAAGAATGGCGTTAATAAAGCACCAAGACTGAAAACAACAACAGAACTAATGACAACGTTTGCGAGTGCGTAGGCAAGTCTTTTCACGGTTTATCCTTGTGTGTATATACCGACCGTTGGAAAAGACAGTATAACACCATTTCGCACCCTTAGCGGATTGAATGCGCGTTCTCGTGTTCGGCATGTATCGCAACTATCAACAGGGGAACGCATCCAGTAGCAATCGAAGTTACCATTACCATCTAAGCGCCGTATATCCCAACTGCATTTACAATTACGCCTACAATCAGTACGAATACCGGGTTGTGCTGGTAGGGTAGGCAGTCCGATAGCATCTTGAATAGCACGTTCGTATTGTTCTCTAGCACCACCTGCATACATTCGACTGCGTGCGATGGCTTGCTTATCGGATACGTTACCTGCTTGTAACTCATCTTTAAATTGCGATAGGTAAGTTAACTCGCGTCTTGTCGCATCTTGAGCGCCTTGTATATCTTGTGCGCTTAGGTTCTCAATACCACCGACGGCACTAGCACGCGATGCCATCCGATTACGCAGGATTGCACGCGCTTGGCTATCGTACCACTGATCTATATCAATCTTACCTGATAGATATTCATTCATGCGCGTTGTGCTATTGCGCTGGAATAAATCAATCAATCGTTCAAGTTGGTCACGGTTGCCTGTAACCTGTATCGGTTGTGAGCGCGTGGTTGCTAGCAGACTAGCAAGCGTTGCAGCAGTCGCTAATAAACCAGCAATATCAGCGATTGTGACCCGTTCAGCGATAGCTACACATCGGTTATACTCATCCTCGCTAACTTCGATGAATCCAGCGTCAAGGAATCGCGTTAACTGATTCTCATTGTTGGCGATGGCTACATATTGACAGTTGCCTACTGAGTCATAGCGTACGAGGTAAACAATCATAACCACTCGCTATTATCAAATAGATTCGTCCACCATTGAGGGAATATATATTGTTTACTTTTTACCTTTATTCCAAGGGTAGGTATTAATGCAATGGACTTTGTGCATATGTACGATTTCGATAATGTTAACAGGAATCCATCCCGATTCCACCAATAGAAGTCTAATCCATAATCACAAGAAGCAATGATTAAACCTAATATATTGTGCTGTTTGTTTACTCGTTCATGTATCATATTAACTCGCTATCGCTAAGTCTTGTGCTACCGCGTCAATATCACTTTCGTTCACATTGGCAAGCCCTTGGTTAGTCACCGCGCTTTCGGGTGTCTCGGATGGCGTTGCATCCTGTGGCGCGTCAAAGTTTGCCATAAATGCCGATGTCGTTGCCTCTTGTGCTTCCAAGATTTCTTCAATATCTGATTCACCCCAACCGAGCTTACCATAGATTGCCGATGGCGCTTTGTTGCTCATCGCTTGCAATGTCAGCGTTAGCATCTCACTAGTTGATAGGCTATCATTGATAACAGGTCGTGTTTCAACATAGTGTTCAAGATCACCGCGTTCATAACTCATCAGGTTAAAGCCTTGATAACCATCATAGCCACGCATACCACCGATAGCGATTGCCATCTTATGCGCTTCAACTAGACCAGCGTCATAGTTACCGCGTGCCTCTTGTATACGTGCAATTGCATCATCGTAAGCAGCGCGTACACCGGGGGCGGTCACATTGCCACCATCACGTAAACGATGTAATGATAGTTCTGGTAAGTCGCGTTCAATTTCGGATAGAATCTCAAGTACAAGATTCATACTAGATGAGAGGTCAAGTACTGGCGCGATTGCTTCAAGCCGACCATCTTTGCTATAGTTCAATATGGTTTGCGTGTCCTTGCGTGGTACATCGTTTGTGTTGTAATTGTCTTGGCTTTTGTCTGCACCTAAATCAACCTTACCATTACCAAGACCGAAGCCGAATAATGGCATCTGCACTTGCCGTCTAGCACCATCGTTTTGGATAGATGCTAAGTCATTAAGTTCGTTTACCTTGTGCATGACCGTATACCAAGCGTTACCGCCGAAGGTCATGCCTACATCCCGATGAGGCACATGTACCGCAGGCACAAACCCATATTCATTCGCCCACTCGGATACACCTTCACCGCGTCCACTATTGTAGACCGCAGCAGGTGTGCCGTTTAAGAATGTCGAGTATTGTTCGGGCGTTACTACCTGCGTAAATATCTTTTGTGTATCGTTGTGCATGATAAGATACTCATACACGATTTCGACAATCTTACCTGTGTTATCACTTGTTAGGCTTTTAACTTTGCGAGGGTCAACAGGTTCGATGTATATTGACCCTGTTTCGATGTTGTCCACAATATTAAGGATACCATCGCCAAAGGATGCCCCATAGCGCACATACAGCGATTTCTTTTGCCCCCACCGTGATGACTTCCACAATGTAATGATTGCTTGTGTGAGGCGTTCATCATCGGTAACAATCGGAATCGCGCCACTATTCGCATCTTGTGTATCTAACACGCCACCGTATACCTTGCTTACATAAGTTTCGACTGCACGTGCTGCAGGGTTATATACACCGCGTACATGCTTGTATAGTCGCTCCATATGTTTAAGCTGTTGGCTAAACGTACTAATACTGTGATAGGCTACGTTGTGATAGTAGCCATTGAGTACATCATAGCGCCCTAATCGGTTGCTGTAATCATCCCAATCAAGCCAATGTTGAGGCAATAAGCCGTTTAGGTTGTAACTGCTGAATGTTGAAGTATGTGTCATAGTTAAAACCGTCCAAACGGATTAGGGATTTCTATTCGTGATACCTGATAGTTGTTTTCGATACCGTCCCAAGCGCCCGAAAGCGTGTCTACTTGGTCGTCATGTGCGCCCATCGGGAATACTGCCATCTCGTCCAATAACGCACGATTCCATTCACCGCGCACCATGTAGACCTTACCAGCGTTCACACGACTAGCAAACGGTTGTGCGCGTGTGTACTTGTCACCTTTAGGCGATACCGCATCAATTGCGAAGCGTCTTAAAACGGCATCTTGCAATAGATAATCAAGTTGCACGCGACCTGCATTCTCTGCTTCAAGTCGAATCGGCACACTTGTACCGTCCATAAGCGCATTAAACACAATATCAGCTTTGACCGCTATGGGTTGCTTTTGCACACGAGACATATGCAGGATGTAACCGTTACCGTCGCTATCAATGCCGACTAAACCGCCTGCGGTGTAATCGCTTGTTTTCTTGACCGTAACAGCCATATCATAAAAGCGCATCATGCGTAAGTTCTTAGGCGCTTCTTCGATGATTGTGATCTTACTGACATCGAATAGCCCTTCACCAATAGGAATAGGATTTTGCTGATAAAGTGCCGAAAACACAAATTTATTTTGAGTCTCAATTTTTTTGAGGAACTTTCGGCTATAATCCGATTCCCATAGCGCCTCATCGTAATCACGAGGGTCTTGTGGGTGTTTACTATCAACATCGTGCATTACGGCTGGTAACTCTAAGACTTCCCATTGTTCGCCGTCTATCTGGGTCATGGCATCGAGTAATCGACCAACCATGTCATCCATGTGCCATCGCGTCATAGTAATACAGATACCTGCGCCTTTTTGCTGACGCGTGTAGAAGGTACTGTAAAACCACTCAGCTATGGACTCTCTAAACGTGGGGGAGTTTGCCTGTTTTGCGTCTTTAAGAGGGTCGTCAATAATCCCCCTATCAAATCCCATACCAGTAATACCGCCACCGACACCCGCATTACGATAAGACCCATCATGACCAACCACTTCGAAAAAGTCACTATTCCGCATCCATGTACCGCTTGCAACTGTTCGGATGTTCTTACCAAACAATGTTGTTTCAGGAAAAACGTTTTGGTACTGTTGGCTATCTATAATGCGCTGCACATCACGGTTGAATCGCTGCGATAAAGAAGCGCCATAACTTGTAGCCATAACTTGTAAATCAGGGTTTTTGCCCAATATGTATGCAGGTAGGCGACGCGATACGAGTTCACTTTTCCCATGTCTCGGTGGCATTGATACGATTAACCGCTTAATATCACCCGATACGAAACGCTCTAAATAATCGCATAGTAAGCGATGATGCCAATTAACGCGATAACCGGGAAATGTATATAACGTAAAGTCAAGTAATGACCGTCGCGCTAACTCTCGTCTTGCTAACTCAGCTTTTGCTTCCATTGCTGGCGAGGGCGCGTAATTCATCGTCACTCATTCCTGCTATATCAATAGTGGTTTTTACCTCAAACGGCTTGTCATCTGCGTTCGCAATCTCGGTGCGGTTGGCTTCCATGTAGCCACGTTTCCGCAATGCTGGATGTGTCTTAGCAAGGAATATAAGCGCCGTAACATTTGGGTCTACCGAGAATGAACCGTCTTTATTACGCTTACCAATGGCAACATCATACAGCGTATTTTCAACGTTATCAGCTAAACGCTCTTTCGCCTCATCCATTGCATTAGCAACAGTAACATATTTTTCAATATATCGGCGAACCGTATTAGGCGCGCAATCAAGGTATTCAGCCGTATATGTAATCATACCGCGCGTTTTGTTTATAGCCTCGATTACCTGCTCGGCTGTGAATTTTTCGGATGCCATTTGGTTTGTCTTTTTTTAGGTGTTCAAAATGTGCAGTATATTAAGCGACTAGCTAGGACTTGAACCTGCTATTTCACATTGGAATGTGACGTGTTACCTGTTACACCATAGCCGCATGTGTGGTTATTCTGTTTTCTTAGGATAGGGGAGTGCAAGCGGTTCTATCTGCTTACGCATGGCGCGATTAAGAGGATAGAGATAACGATACTTACCTTCTTGTGGAATCTTGACGCAATCTGAGATTTTAGGCACATTACGCATTTCGCCATATTGTGGCTTTTGACCACTAACAGAAACTTGCCTCTGGTGAAGTATTTTTCCGCTTGATGTTTGATATTTAAAACTATTAGGAGTTTTCCCTGTATATATCCAATTCATAGCCTGATAGATGCTTCCAACGTGATCTTGATTAGAGTCAGCGTAAGAATAAACAAGTTCAACATCTAGGAACTCTTTCTTTAATAATTTCAGACAGATTGAAACTATTTGCGATGTTTGGCTAAAATGAGTTGATAACGCAACCCGTGATAACTCGCAAACTTGAGTAGCTACTAAACCGTATGCTTTCCCTAAGTTCTTATTTGCACCACGACTAAACAATACAGCACCTATATAAGTATCATTTTCCCATACACCAAACTTAACAACGGGCGGTGTGGGCATACTCTGTGAATAATGCCATTTCTCCACCGCATACTTAGCAGCTTTATATTCGCATGGTGCAACAAGTAGTTTAGGTTTCGACATCGCGCAAATCAAATCTTTCACCGCAACATGGGCAAGTTACCCACTTAGGTTCTAATTGGTCTAGTCTTGGCTGTTCACTCATATCAATTGGCATAAAGTCAGGCGGTATGATACCTTGTTCCTCTGCCATCCCCGCCATCGTAGCCTGTACGCGCTCATCGTCGCTTTGAACCATCGCAAACAAAACGGATAAGTTATCCTTATCGTATTCTGCCATCGTGGTAATGAAGTCATAGCTAGCGAGGGCTTGCGCTTCTTCGGCTTCACTGAGTTCAACATAGATAACGGGTAACGATTGGTTGTCATCTTGTGTGAGCGCTTCTTCAATGCGTGCATGACCATCAATGCAATAGCCTGTGGTCGTGTTGACGATTACGGGCGCAATGATACCGAGTGTATCTAAGCTACCGCGCAATGCTTCCCTTTGCTTAGCAGGATGTCTGCGTGCGTTGTATGGGTGCGCTTGCAATTGATTAACGGGGACTAACTCGTAGCCCTTGATTCGGTTTTGCCAATTAGCCATCGTGTGTGCCTTGTAATCAAAAAGCACCCGTTACCGAGTGCGCCAGTGTTGTTTATATTAATTCCGCCGAAGAGAAAAGATTGATTTATGTTATGAGCGGCAACTCGTAACTAATCTTATCTCCCCGACATGAAGTTTAGAACCTTATTATAAACCATCTGTATTAGTATTATGTAAACAACGCCCTGCGTTTAATATGACCGATACCTAGAAATTCAAGATTCAGATACGATACCGCAGGGCTTTGTACTTGTAATAATAATAGTTAATCGAATAGCCCCCACACCTCAATCATACAGGAGTGTGGTTGAGCATTACAAAGACACAAATAATCATAAGAATGGTGCAGGGGTTTCCGATAGTGGGTCAGGTTGGAATTGCACCAACATTATACTAGTATCGACACAGTGTGGTGTTCGCCCGTCTCGGCGTGGACACGATAACGAGTTACTTGCCGACCTATGCCTACTTACCCATATGAATCAAAAAAGGACGCGCCATAAATGGTACGTCCTCATAACTTCATTATACCACACGTGTCAAGCTGTCTTAGGCATATCGTAGTAACCTGCATCCTCATAAGATGCGATGTTGCGCTTAACGTAATCAATCTCATCAAGGATGCCACGTATTTGGAATATCGGCATATGCAAGCGCATTGCTGTTTGTTCAATATAGTGCTTATCCTCGTATCCGCTACGGGCTTGTTTGCACGCAACGAACGTGCGGTCTACCTCAAGTTCTAATTGCGATAACACGAGGCGATACTCGCCAGCTTCAACCTTTGACAGCATGTAGATATTATCAAGCGCCTTGTCCTCAACAGGTCTCTGTAAGTCACTTGGTAACTTGTGCGCCTTCCACAAATTAGGATCATGCCACCACACAGGAAACATCAGCAATTGCTTGTTATCGGTCATGCTGCCACTTGTCCTTCGTAATCGCGTTTATCAACAGATAACACATCACCATTGACCACGCACCAAACTTTGTTAGCTTCATGGATAAAATCAATATGCTTCAATATCGCTGTCTCGGTTGCAACGTCTGCTATCCCGTATGAGTAGCCATGTTGCCATTTGGTACGGGTTTTGCGTCTATCATACGCTGGCTTTAATTCGCATCCACAACCACCGATAAGCCATGTGACCTTATACTTCGTGCCTGTGGTGTAATAATCGGGACGGTGTGAATGTCCAGACATACCGCTATATTGACGGTCAAACTCATCAAGCATCGCGCTTGCTGTATGCCTCGATGCTTTCCAGCCGTGTGTCACGATTAGCGCGTTTGCAATCTTGACCTCTAAGCTATCGTCACCAACACCACGCCAGTACACCTGATTGTCTTGTGTGATCGTGTTAACGTGGTAATCGTGCAGGATGTCGTAGTTATCATCTGATTCAATCGCTAACCATGCACGCTCATCATGATTGCCATCAATCCACACTTTTAAGGCATCAGGTGCATCATAGGATAAGTGATTATTAACATGATTAGCCCAATGCGTGCGGAAACGCGATAACACGCGCCCTGTAGGGATGCGCCTATCTGCTTCAAAACGGCTAATGGTTGGGAAGTCCGCAGCATCAGAACCGCATACAATAACATCAGGTTGGATCACTTGACGACATAAAGAGCGTAATGCTTGGGCTGCTTCATCGTGATAGGGGAAATGGTTATCGGTGTCATGTTCTGCAAGGATGTACCGCTTATCACGTTCAAGGCGTGCTAAAGATTCGCTAAACTCTTGTAATTGTGGTTTAGCTTCTATACCTTGCCAATCATGCAGGTTTAATATTTTCTCTGGTCGTGGCACAGTCGCTAAGTCTTGATAGCGATTGCCATTATTGAAGGCGTACCACGTATTGCAGACGACCCCACGAGTAACGCCCACTTGTTGCGCTACCTCGTCCGTAGAGACACCTTGACCACGTAATCGGATAATATCGCGCCGTTGGCTATCGCTTGTCATGGCTTACGCGCCGCGTAAAACGTTGTCATGTCTTTTGTCATGATGTTTCACCTAAGATATTGACCATCAAAAATAAACCACGAATATCAATAGTAAAATCATAAACGAGATTCACATTATCGCTAGGATTGCGCTTGTAAACAATTGATACATCAAAGTTAGCTACGCAGCTTAACGCATTATTGAATCCAACAATGCGTTCAATATCTTCGCTATCTGAAAACGGCACACCTAAGTAAGTTGGCACATTTGAATACAGGTCAAATATCGCAAGATCGCTATTTGTGAGTACACGACGAGAGTGTTCAGGGTGCATAATGAGATGTAATTCATTGTTCTGATATTCTGATTGGGTAATGGTTGTTGCAACAGGGTCATCTATCACGATATGCGGATACATTGCAAGTAATTCACCTGTTAGCTTTTTTGATGTACCACGCAAGATAGCCTCAAGTGCGATATTTATCAATGCTTGAAAGTCGCCATGCGAACTTAATGAATATTGTAACTTCCATCTGAAATGTTTAGGGGTAGCAATCCCTGCGCTTGTTTGATGTTCAAGTGATCGGTCATCTATCGAAACATGCTTTATGTTCGATAAGATAGGATTCGTGTGTTTCATGTACTGTGCAAATTGGACTATCATGTCTTTTCACCTCATACTATTCTTGTGCGTCCTGTCATTACTAATTATAACAGAAAACGTGTTCTACCGCAATAACACACGGCTTACAGAGTGTCAAGAGTGCGTTAGAGTTTGCGATAACTTGGGATAACTAAGCAGTCTATGTTATCGTATCGGCTAGCGTATTGCGGAAGTAGGTTCATAATGCACCCTTTCTTGGTGTAATAATTATGTTAAATAAGTACTCTTATTTAAATTAAGACAATACCAAATAAGACCCTCAAGCAAAGGGTCTTGGTTGTTCATTGAGAATGTCTATCATGTGTTCGGCTATCGTTTTGCGTGCCATCGTCACCACTCCTTATTCGCGATGTAAAATAACTTTGGATTCCTTACTCGGAATAAGTGATTCGTGATTTCTTTTGTTTTCACCCCATTTACAAAACAACAAAAAATCTGTTGTATACGGTTTTTTATCACGATAGGCTATTGCAGCTTCATTCAATATGTCATCAATATTGCAAAATGTCCTCTGTATTAATTTTGCTAGATTAATACAAACCTGTTTAGACGAATAACGATCAATAGCAAAACCCGTTCGTTTGTGTACTAGGTCATTAACTGTATCATCTTCGTAAGATGCAATGGCAAAAACATCATCATGCCATTGACATTCAAAAGCATCCCCACTTATAAAATCTTCCACAATGATATTTTTCATGTTGCCCTCACTCATCGTCATCACTCCTTATCGTTATCCCATTCAAATGTTTTATTCACCTGATTAACAATTGTTTTTAAACGGCTATCGGCATATTGATAGTAATCCAACAAGAAATCCATATCGTCATCATCCATGCCAGAGTGGCTTATTGACATGCCACTTTTATGATGTGATGGGACATTATTGGAGCGTTTAATTTCTGATGAATACCTTTCAGTGACTTCACGAAGACTTTCAATCTCTTTGAATTTTTTATATTGAGTACCATCATAGTCAGGGTCGCCATTTTTTAGCCAATTTGCTACACCTTGAAATATCTTCCACATAAAGTATCTCATCGTCACCACTCCTTATAATTGTCTACAACAAATTACCCAACTTATATGCACTAGAGAAATTAAAATGCTAATTTCAATTGTCTATATTGTGCTGATGTATTTAATGTTTTTGCTATTGTCTTGGCTGAGTGTTCAACCATCTCAAAAAACGGTACATGATTGTTGTTTTTTTGCCATTTGCCACCACCCCACATCATATTCGTTGTTTTTGTATGTCCGTTTCCGTCCACAGATACAACGATTGCACCATGCCCCCTCAATTTTTTAATGATTGCGCGTTGCTTGACCACACTACCGCCTAGCAAATGAACCCTACGCCCTGTCAGCTTGCTAAAATCAGGCAAATAACCAGCATACGACGACGGGATACTGAGAGCGATAATACAATCGTCTGGTATATCATCAAGCGCACCATCGAATTTGGGACATACCATTACACGCAAAATACCATTATATTTTAATTGATGTACTTGCTTTCTCATTTGCCAATATTGGTCTTTTGACTCGTAGTCTGCAACCATCGCCATAATAGGTTTATGATGTTTTATGATTGCCATATACTTTGACCAATCATAATCACGCCAATTAATGTCGATCATTACAGGATAATCATATATAGTCCCATCATGCCGTGACCCATAGGCTATCCCGACATTTTTACAAATAGCAGGGTAACGAGGGTTGCCCCCAGCGCATTGTATAAACAACGTGTTTAACTCATAGGTATATAATGATCTACCGCTTTTGGTGTATTCTGTTTTTGTTTTTGTAAGGTGATTGTGTTCGTAAAATGCTATCGCTTTTTGATTGTCACCTGTAACCTTTAAGCGGATAGGACAAGGCACGCTATAAAGCAACATCGCACCAACGCGCAAACCTCTATAATCTGCATCAACCGCGATATGATAGATTGTTTGCCAACTATCTTGCCTTGCGTAATAATCCACAAAACCTATAATGCGATCATCTGCAATAGCAACGTGTACGGTATTATTTGCTATGTTGCGATTGAGTGCAGCAAATTGAACACCACCTAACATATCCGTATCAGCACGCCATATTTTTACAATATCGGCTTTATCGTCAAGTGTTGCAAGGCGAATAAAAAACCGTCTATCTTTTAGATTTTTAGTTGATGCAGATTGCAGTAAGTGCATTTTACTTATCCTTATAGCTGCGTATTATTCGGTTTCTACGCAATGATTATTCTATTGTTTTTGGCTGTTTTAATAAATCATCCCATAGTTTTTTCCTTTCTTCGTTATCGACTTGATAATTGTACGCTTGATTAAGACTACCAACTGTCTGCATGGCATCCTCAAACCGTCTAGGGCAAGCATAATCTTTATTGGGTTCTGTGAACGTATCATCATAAGCACAATAATTATTAGTATGATTGTCTTTTATAATGACCTGCTGTGCTATAAACCCGTTCAGCACAACATCCGTAATCGTAAGTGGTTCAGTAAACCAATCGTGTTGAACAACTTCTAATGTGTATCGGTGTTCACTCATCGTTCCTACCCCTGTATTGAATATATTCATCGTATTGTGCTGAGTTCATAATCTCGTTTAATCGCCTTATATTTTTTTTAGAATCTAATTGACGATGCCACTCTAGGTCACACCCGTAATTAATCATCACAATATATTGTGATAACCAAAAAGCACAATCTTCGCAACACGCAATGACTCCTGAACTTTCGAGGCTATGATTCTGTTGAGTCGTTGCTTTTTTCTTGCGACATATCGGGCAAGTATCTCCGACGCTTGCGGGTTTTATCATTGATTCAAATGACATAATTTAACTCACTTTCTTTTTTGTATCACTTTAACAATGTGTCGCTGTATGGTTTGTATCTATCGCAGATGGTAGTATATGCGATGTGATCACCTAGATAAGAACCGTCACGTTCACATTCCAATTCACCATCATTATCTTCGACACAATGTTTACAGGTCATACAACATTTAGGGTCTATTGTTCTTTTATTTTTTGGTGGTAATAATTTCATAATCACATCACCTCGCTATCTTGAAATAAAGCCACCGAGCGAACCCGATGGCATGTATGCGATTGTTAAGCTGCACGTTAAAAGCCTTAAAGCAGAACCACCCGCTTGTGAACTCATATGCGTAACAATCCTTTGCAATAACATTAGTTAGGCTACCTCTTGCCATAATGCGTGCGCTTGTTCGTTCGTGATCCGCGTATCAAAATACTCATCTAGGTTGATGTCAATCGGCGTAACCATCGGCGTGCTTTCCGTTTGCAACGGCTGCGATACGTAAGCATCAAGCGTTTGACGTGCTACGATGTGATGCGCTTTTGCATACGATGTACCATACATGCGTGTTGGTTGTGCTAATCGTTGCAAGATGTGCAACCAATTCACTAGCACATGACCATGGCAATGTAACGGCGCACAGTAGCAAACGAGGGTCTTACCTTCGAGTTCAGGTAAGCGTGCTATCAATTCCGTGTTATACGATAGATATGCGCTAAACTTGTTAATTACATTCGCCCGTTTTTCGTCTGCGTTCAGTGGGTTGCCATCTAATGACTTGATAGAGTACGGGTTATACCATACGCTACGGTCTAACCCTGCTTTGCTATTCCATCGCCCGATGTAGACGTATTCAGGATTAGCTTGCCATCCCTTTTGTGCGTTTTTGATATGGATTACATTTGCCATCAGCTAGCCCCTTTCATGCTGGCATAGTCACCCATACCAGCGTTATCGTTATCGGTTGTTTAACTAGCTAATTGGGCAACATCACCCGTTTTGTTATTCTTAACAGCGATTACATTTTTATATTTACCGCTTTGTTTCCACTTCACAATCACAGGTGCGCTTAATTGATGTTCCCCTGCTGTCTTAATCGAGCTTGTATCAATACCGATTGTTTCAAGCGGTGTACTCTCAAACATAGAAGCATCAGCAATGATATACATCGGAGTACCTTTTTTAGTCATGATGGTTTTAACGGTGCGAACTTCTTCGCTGTAATGTTCGCTGCCATCTGGCACAGGTGGTGATTCTGATAAGTTAGATGAATTACGGCTATTTGAAGGTGTTGAACTACTTGAACCACTTGAACCGCTACCGTTAAGCAGATAACGCCCAATACCGAATAAGCGTGCAGCACGTTTAAAAGCATCAGTAGCAGCGCTTTTGAATGGTTCATTACCGCTATTCTTTTTCTCAGTGCCTACACCCCAACGGGTGACACCTTTAATTGTGAGGGATATTTTAATAGTTACGCTAGAGGGTGTATCTTCAATAGTGATGGGTTCGCCCAATGACCAACTAGGGTCAACATCTTCAATACGGTTTGAGATGGGTTCTTCATCAATGTAATCAAGTGCGCCATAACCTTTGTCAATTTGTTTGACTTCACTTGATGGGAACGGAGCGCGTAATGTTTGCAAATCGTCTTGTGTTAATGTCATGTCTGTTTACCTTTCGCACGCCTGTCAGTCGTGCTTATTAACCTTCTTTAAGTATAACACATTTCTTATATTTATACTAGCTGAAACCTGCGTATCTACTGAGTTTCAGCTAGATTTTAACGACTTTGTTACATGGCTAAATTATTGCAAACTTTATTAATATCAACACGCCCAAGCCATTGAATATAATGTTCGTATTCGTATGACCAATCAGCATATGAATAGTGTTTTTCGTATACATTTTCTAAACCAACAACAAAACGAAATGTGTATTTCAAAGTGGGTTCTTTCCACATATTTAAGATAGGTAATCTATCTAATATTGAATCTATAGACTTGTTGATTTCGCTTAATATATCCTCTGTAAAATCGGCATATACTTCGAGTCCGATTTGGTCAAGCATTGCATCTAATCCAGATATATAAGATGATCCATTTGCATTAAAACCTGTTGATATGTTGCGAAAATCAATACCAATAAATGGGATATTCGATTTAATAGACCTTGAATGGGTATCAACATTGCCGTATTCAGGATAAAAATCAGGTGATGTTTCAAATCGGCTTTTATTCCATTGGTCATAAATTCGCAATGGTTCAGGTAAAATTACAATATCATGGTCAAAATAATAATAGTCATCAAATTGCCAATCTTGCCGTAAATACGCAACCGCTCCGACTTCGTAAACGGTTGCTGTAATCTCTAATAAATCATAGCTTCTACCTGTTTCCATAGTTACGCACCTTCTAAGAACAAACTAGCACGCGGTTTATTGTTTCGAGGTGTGAATGATTTCATGATCTCAATTGCTTTCTCACTCGGTTTCGCGTATTCAGGTTTATCAACAGCTATGACTTCATCGGCTTCAAACTGAATAACGGGTGTAATCTCTTTTTGTGGTTGCAATCGTTCTTGTGCTGCCAAGCCTGTTACCAACTTACCACCTAAATAACGTGCCAAGTCAAGCAGTGTGCTATCGGGTTCAGATTCTTTGTAGTAGCTAGCAATCGTGCGAATCGGCTTAGGTTCTGCATTTTCGTTAACCCAATATAGACATTGCTTGATAGTCAAACCAGCAGGGATAACGCCCTCTTGTGTATAGATATGCGCCTCAAGGTTGATTTGTTCTCGTAGCCATCGGCTATCGAAGGTTGTCCAATCGCGGTCAACTTTACCAGATTGTGCATAGGTGCGTTTCTTAGCAGGTTCTTTAGGTGCTGCTACGACTTTTGGTTGTGCAGTTTCGCTTGTGATACTTTCTTCTGCTACCGTGTCCAATTGTTGGACATCTTCAACAGGTTGTTCAATGGCATCATCAGTTTCATTGCGGAAACGGATGAGCGATGGTTGCTGAACCATGATATAGACCTTAGTCATATTGTGCTTATTGGCAGCCAATGCGCTATACATTGATGATAAGCCATACATAAGCGGTGTGTAACCGTAACCGCCCTTATGACCGTCATCGGTGTACTGAATTTTGATAGCCAGCGCACGCCCTTGTTTTTCGCGTTCAGCCTTCTTGAGTTCGTTATCAAGGTTAATTTTGCCTAGATTATCGGATAACGTAACCCACTCGGAGCGCGATTCTGTGACGATACCAGCCGATTGATAGATGCTTGACAAGTTACTTGCTGAACAACCAAGCATCATACTAAGTTCTGCATTGCTGATTTGCACGCCGTTGGGATAGTCTTGTAAATAGCTAGTGACAAGGTGTACACGAATATCTTTAGCGTTATCGAAGTCATGAATGCTAAGTGTAAGCGGTACAAAATTGAATAAGTCATCACGCCATTTTTTAGTGAGTGTATCAATTAGATACTCCGCACTCTTATCAATTGCCGATTCACACCGCTCTTGCCATGCTTTTGTTTCTTCGTAGGATAAGCCCAATTCAAAAGCGATAGCACTTAGTCGTGGTGCTAAGGTTTGCTTGCCGATGGTTTCAATAACTTTGCGTACCATCATGTCAGATAATACGGCTGCATTTAATTCCGCATCAGTAGACGTGATTTGGTAGTGATATTGAGTCGGTCTACCTTTTGTGTCGTTTCTGTCACTGTTATTACTATTACTATTAGTAAGCAGAAACGACACAAAAGTCCAATTTACAAGGGTATCAAGTGCAGCAGCAGTTGATTTCTTACGGCTACCAACCACCTTATCAAGTTCAGCGCGTGTAAAATGGCGTGGGTTTAGCTTGCCTGTACGGAAAGCATCATGTAGCGTTAAAAATACAGGCACTACCGCACTATTCGAGACAGCAAGCCCTAACAACGCTTTAACCCATGAGTCTGGTATGTATTCTTGGTCAATAAATGATACGTATCCACCGGGTAAAGCTGGCGATTCGTACATATCCACTAATTGGGCGCGTTCCTCTGCCTGTCGTTGCGCCTCTTTTTTAGCTTCAATCTCTGCAATGATCTTATTATTAAAATCAGCATCAATTACTTTTGTGTCGTTTCTGTAATCCGCATCATGACTAGGATAGAAGCGCTTCCAATCAATACCGAGTACATCTGCAATCTGTGTCGGGCTGTATGATTCACCTGTTGCAAAGTCTTTACCGACACCCGTATCTTGTCGGATACCAAAGGACGGGTTTTTATCTTCGTGAAACGGGCTTGATACGTTCTTGCTCCAACCCGTTGCACGCCATGATGTTACACCTAAAGCAGATACCAATAATGAAATAAGACCATCTGGCGTTTGTGAATAATCAGTTGTATCAAAATTGATTATCTTTTTAGGTTCTGGTACGGGTAACACAAGCGCGTCTAAGCTACTTAAAATCGTGCTGAATATCTCACTTGAGAATCCACTATCCATCCAAGCATCATTACTATCATACTTGTTAGGCTTATCCGCACCCCAAGTCAAGGCTTCAAAGTCGATACCCGTACCTGCTAAAGCATCACGCCATTTGATAGCAGATTTTTCACCTGTTTCATCGTTATCGGCTAAGTAAACAACCCGTACAACTTCCATGTCTAACAAAAGCGATACCGTGTTACGTGGTACTGTAACCTCGCTTGCAGTGGTAGCGATGGTATTCGTGATACCTGCTGCATGATGTGCTAAGTTGGATGCTTCACCATTGGCAATATAGACAACGCCGTATGCTTCTTTGATAGCTGATACCGTGTTAGGTAGGATGTACCAATCAATGTATTCATGATCTGGTTTCGATGGTATCCATAGATACTTTGCACCGTCACCTGCTACACGTTTTGCACGTGTAGCAATGATGTCACCTGTGAATGGGTCAAATGTTGGATAATGGTACATGCTGCCTTGCTGTTGCCAACCATTAGCCATTGCAATGTCATGTATTCCGCGTTTATGTAGAACCGTTGTCATGTCTTTACCTTCGCTGTTTTTGCCTGTCAGATTTACTACACCGTTAGTCATGAGTCAGCACTCATGATTGCGCCTCGTTGTCATACGCCAGCGCGTAGCCGTGCATGCGGTTGAGGTTATCAGCGCGTTTACGTGCTATCTCTTTTTGTGGATCTGCACTATCTATACGTTTTTTGAAGTTGTCGTAAACTATCCACTGATCCCATGTACGTTCAATTACCCAACGCGGTTGGCTCTTGTCGTCCGTGTCCAACGGTTTGACTGGTTCGCTATCGGCTGCTGCCGTGTCATTAATTACACTCATTAATTCACGAATTGCTGCTTCTTTTTCAACTTGTTGAGCTTCACCACCTGCACGACTAACACCATGGATAGTCGCATTTAGCACCCATTCTGATGCTTGACGCAACAAGCGATACTTATAATTAGCACCTGCTAACTTACGCATATATATGTCAAGTTGGTCTTGTATTGAGCGCTGATGTAGTACGACCTCAATTATTTCGTGGCTATCGTCTGCTACCGTGTCCAACTGTTGGATTGGTTCGCTATCGTTTAATAAGTCAGCGTAATCAAACGCGGCTTGTTCACTTACAAAACGTTTGCCAATTGTATCGGTTTTTAGGTTGTAAATATAATATTCTTCTGGTGCATATTCCCATCCTGATCGGACAGTATAAACAATGTCTACAAGTGTATGTTCATCGTGGGATGCCGTGTCGCTGTCTGTGAACGTAGCTACGCAAGCAGATTGCAGCCATTCGTAAGCGCGTCGTGCGTTGTCGCCTTTGAAGCCTATTGTTTCGTTACCATCTACATCTTTTGGATAGTAAAAAAGCAATTCGTCTATACCTTCATTGAATTTAATCCGTTCAACATGATCTAAGTTGATAATTGTGCCGTCGATGTTGATTAAGTTTGCCATGTCGTTTTATCCTTTTATTATTTTTGCGTTATACCAAGTCTTTACTTACAATCTGTTAACACAACACCCTTGACGGAACATGCACTTTTGGATTATATTAAATGCAATACGCCGTACTAAACGCAAACGCGCTCGGTATTGGCTATAATCAGAACATTGCGAAAATCCCTGTCTTGGTCGGTGGGGATTTTTTGCTTTCGCAATGTCTCCCCATTTTACACTATATCTTCGCAATCAGCAAGCGCTTGTTTATGCT
>CAYGUF010000016.1:0-2958 GCA_964353125.1 uncultured Flavobacteriaceae bacterium | reverse complement strand
AATGTCTCCCCATTTTACACTATATCTTCGCAATCAGCAAGCGCTTGTTTATGCTGCCTTCGTTTTCGTAGCCAACACAGTAGCCACGTTGCCAAGCGCATTACGGTAGCGGATGTACTCCCCTATTTGCCCGACTACCTCATAGCTACCGCTTGAGTAGCCACGTTTGCCACGCAGGACATGCACACGGCTGGGTAATGCTGTTACTTTGTCATTACGCGACGCGTAAGTGTTGTTAAGTACTTTTTCACAATCAGGACATTTGTTTAGGGATTGCGATGTACTAAAGTTTTGCATCCAAGCCTGTTGACCACAAAATGTTTTAGGTGGTACATCACTTGCATTCAATCCAACGAAGTGTACGCAGTCATCTGCTGTTTCAGTATTCCAAGTACCTGTTTTTTCGATGAATTGTTCGTAATCGCTTGCATCATCGGTTGCTAACGTGTTCAGGATGTCATCTGGGATCGGTTCAGTGCCATCATTGAATGGCGGTACATGCACCGCGTAAACTCCGTTCGGTGTTATCACGTATTTGCCTGTTTCTTGGCACGTCGGATGGTTGTCGCACGTATCATCGAAACTGTGATAGCAGGTAGCGCAATAATCGTTCGGTGCAGGTTTTTCAGCTAACACGTTGCTGTTTGCATCTTGAATGATATATCCGTCTTTTTCGTTGTACTCGCAAAACTCAATAGCAGCGCCAATCACATATGGTTCGTCTTGTTCCCATACCGCGCCATCGTCACTACAGTCCGTTAGTGTACGACCATCCATTATATATACAGGTCGTGCGTCGTTCGGCGCTGTCACGTTGTCGTGATCGCTGCCATCCAATAAAGCAGCTTGCAAGCGTGCTTCGAGGTCTTTGACCATAGATACGAGGTCTTGCACGCGCTCATCACGTTGCGCTAGCAAGACTTGCTGATTGCTGATGATTTCGTCTTTTGCAATAAGTTCGCGTGCCATGCCGTGTACGGTGTCAATAAGTTCGGCAACCTTGACGCTATCTGAGAGGCTACCAATTGTTAAGCGCCGTTCGTTTTTATTAGCCATGTTGTCGCTCCTAAGCTGCTAATGTTTGAGTGTGTGGATAACGTGCGTATTCACTTAATTCTTGTGCAATTTCTTCGAGATAGCGGATGTAGGTTGTCTCATTAGGGTAATTGCGCTTAAACAGGTCTATGCGCCGTTTTGGGTCAATCATGCCAGCACGTAGCGCAACCCGTGCTTCAAAGTATTCTCTGCTTGCATCACTTAATTTCTGCGAACATTCTTCAATCCATGACCGCGTAATCGTTGGTCTTGCCATCAGGATACCTTTCTGTGATACGTGTTCTCAAGTTCTAACTGCAATCGTGCGCGTGCTAGATTCCCTTTGCGTAGCAAGCCTTGCAAGATGCCGATTTGTTCGGTTAATTTTTCAATGCGCTCATCTGTTGATAGTCCGCATTGCTGTTCTTGGATAGCGCGGAATTGCGTTTCTGTTGCTGTTTCTGTTTTTACTCGTACTTGTCGTCTCTGTTTTGCCATAATTGCGTGTCCTTGTTTTAAAAATTACGTACAATTACTTATATGAAGCGCACAGCTTTAGTGTTATAGTTAGTGTATCCACTGATGCGCTTTACGGCGTGTTGCTGGTTAGGGTTAATGGGAGTCATGTCCCCAACCGCCCGTTGTTTTTGTGTTGTGTTGTGGGTGTCCTGTCAGACGTTAAGCCCACAACACATTGTTAAACCGCTACTACTCGCTTGATTGTTCATATCTATCTCCTTTCGTAATATTTAGTATACTGTAAATTACGCTTACATTCTATTACAACTCACATTAAAATTGATGACATTTGAAACTTGTAACATCAAAACCGAATAAGTGTTCTAAACTATATCACGATTTCAGGATGCCGTCTGTAAACGTCGTGTATCGTATCGGTATGAATTACGTTAGCAAGTCATACCGATATTGTTATATCCATTCAGTTGTTAAGCTGCGGTCTTGCGAAATCGCAGTCGGGGACTTGAACCCCGATGACAGCCGACTGTCTGCGAGATTGGGTTACTGAGTGGATGGTTTACGTCTACCTAAGATATTATAAAGTGTATCCGCTAACTGTACCGTCTGCCCTGCTACTGCCATGCTATCCTCATCCGATAGCGTGTCTACGACCTCTACAATCGCGTCAACTGGCACACGTACACCTAAGATACCGATAACGATATTACCATCGCTGTCACGATGGCATTGATTACCTGATCGCGTGTCTTGAGTGATACCTGTTAACTGTGACGTAGTGCGGTTCACATCGGTATGCACACATGCTAACCATGTGCCTATGCCTGTCGGCGCTTTATATTTTACAATTTGCTGCGTCATGTCATGCCACCTGTTTTTGTGTTGTGTTGTGTGCGAATGGTTGTCCTTTTGCCTTCAATGCTGACGGTTGTCCTGCACAGTAGGTAAACTTGTTGATGCTTGCCACAGTGCCGAACATCCGCAATTTAAGACTAAGTTTAATCGGTGCAATATCACGGCATAAGACGGTTTCAATATATCGCTGTATGTCGGTTTCAGCTAGCGAAAATGAAGGCATAGGCTTGCTATTTTGGTGCGTTGTGACTTCGACTACATCACCATTGCTAGCATACACATGCGTTATCTCGTACACGAAGCCGTTTGTTGTTTCTTTTGTCGCAATTACAGCGTCTATGTTTGCAACTTCGATAATGTGAGAGCGTGTATACTTGACTTGCGTATGCTCTGCGTCTTGAAATGCCTTGGCTACGTTTTCACGAAACTTAATTTTACCCGGCATCGTCGTACCATCGTGTTCATAGCTAGCATAGTACTCGGTAAAGTTACCCCTGTTAGCGCATGTAATCGCTGTAATCTGTACGGTTTCGCCATGTAGAATCAATGTCATGATTGCACCTCTGCACGACCATCAATTATGGTTGCAAT
>CAYGUF010000015.1:0-46337 GCA_964353125.1 uncultured Flavobacteriaceae bacterium | reverse complement strand
CTGGCTCTTCTTTTTTCTTAGAAATAGCCCGAACGATATCTTCATTTAAACCAATAGGAAACGTTTCAGATTTAATATCTGTAAAAAAACCGTACTCGTATTCTTTGGTTTTTAGTTCTTCCCTTAGGTCGTCTTCTGTATATTTTGACATAATTTAATAATTAAAAGATGAAGTATTTAAAAATTGAAAAACTTCGATTAATAAATAGCACCCTTTTTTAAATATTTAATAAAATTTGAAAGTTATTTTGAAATTTTTTAACTCATAAAGAAAAAGACTCCCCACAGCCACAAGTTCGATTAGCATTTGGATTATTAAATACAAAACCAGTACCGTTTAATCCACCTGAATATTCTAATGTTGTGCCAATAAGGTATAAAAAACTCTTTTTATCTACTATTATTTTTACGCCATTATCTTCAAAAACTTTATCTTCTTCTGCTTGGTTATTATCAAACTTTAAATCGTAGGACAAGCCAGAGCAGCCACCACTTTTAACACCAACTCTAACATAGTCTGTAGTTGGGTTAAAGCCATCGTCGGTCATAAGTTCAACGACTTTCTTTTTAGCTGTTTCAGAAACTTTTATCATAGTCTTATGTAGAATTTATCTAAATAGAATACAAAGATACAATATATGTGCGTTTTCTCGGTAAATACTAACATTATATTAGGAAATTATGTTGCTAAGCCACTGTGGTATTTGCTAGTATTTTAATTTAACTTTTTACCATCAACCACAATTACAATCTCACCTTTTGGTGGCTTATTTGTGTAATGTTCTAAAACCTGTTTAGCTGTTCCTCTTATGGTTTCTTCGTATAGTTTGGTAAGCTCTCTGGATACAGAAACCAAACGGTTTTCTCCAAAATATTCACAGAAATGCTCTAATGTTTTCAGTAATTTATGAGGACTTTCATAAAATATCAAAGTTCGGGTTTCTTCGGCTAAACGTAGTAACCGCGTTTGTCGACCTTTTTTTACGGGTAAAAACCCTTCAAACACAAATTTATCATTAGGCAACCCACTATTTACAAGTGCTGGCACAAATGCAGTAGCACCTGGGAGGCAATCTACCTCTATTTGGTTTTCAATACAGGCTCTTACCAACAGAAACCCAGGATCTGAAATTGCAGGAGTCCCAGCATCACTGATTACAGCTATGGTTTGTCCTGATTTTAGTTTTTCAATTATACCATTAACTTTTTTATGCTCATTGTGCATGTGGTGGCTTAGCATCTGTGTTGTAATCTCAAAATGCTTTAAGAGTTTTCCTGAGGTTCTAGTATCTTCTGCCAAAATTAAATCTACAGATTTTAAAACCTCAACAGCTCTAAAGGTCATGTCTTTTAAATTTCCTATTGGTGTTGGCACTAGATATAGCTTCATAAACCTATTTTAATTTTAAAGTAAACACTATCAATTATTACCAAACCATTGGGGTTTTAAACCACTATTAATATCCTAATTTTTGTCTTACACGTTGTAAAACCTCATTGGCAACAACTTTAGCCTTAGCAGCACCTTTAGCTAATGCGGCATCTACCTCGTTAAGGTTTTCCATGTAATAATTAAAACGTGTTCTTGGTGTTTTAAAACGCTCTAAAATTAACTCATATAAAGCTTGTTTTGCATGTCCGTAACCATAATTACCTTTTTCGTAATTAGATTTCATAGCTGCAATTTCTTTCTCTGAGGCTAAAATAGCATACAGTGCAAAGCAGTTACAAGTTGCCCAATCTTTTGGATCTTCCAGCGGTGTGCTGTCAGTTTCTATGGACATAATTTGCTTACGCAATTGTTTTTCTGGTAAAAATATATTTATAGTATTGTTTTTACTCTTACTCATTTTTGCTCCATCTCTTCCGGGAATAAGCATGGTTTCTTTTTGAATATCTGCCTTTGGAAGCACAAAAGTTTCACCAAGTTTGGCATGAAAACGGGTAGCAACATCGCGTGTCATTTCAATATGCTGTTCTTGGTCTTTTCCTACCGGAATTAGTTCTGCATCATATATTAAAATATCCGCAGCCATAAGCATAGGATAAGTAAATAAACCCCCATTAACATCTTCTAAACGGTCTGCTTTATCTTTAAAACTATGGGCAAGTTCTAGGCGTTTAAACGGGAAAAAACAATTGAGATACCAGGCAAGTTCTGTAACCTGTGGCACATCACTTTGTCTATAAAACACCGTTTTTTCAATGTCTAAATCAAAAGCCAACCATGTTGCTGCTGTAGCATAAGTGTTTTCTTTTAATATTTTAGCGTCTTTAATTTGTGTTAATGAGTGTAAATCTGCAATAAACAAAAAAGAATCATTGGTGTTGCTTTTTGCTTTTTCTATTGCCGGAAGTATGGCCCCTAATATATTTCCTAAATGTGGTACACCTGTACTTTGTATGCCTGTGAGTATTCTTGCCATATATATGCCCTACAAAAGTAAGATTGTATTTTAAGTTAAATTTTGTTTATTTATATAAGAAACAAAGATAATTTTTTTAATAGAACAATTTAAGTAGTTTTGAAACTATGAAGTTTTTAAAATATTCGTTTTGGCTTTTATACCGCATTTGGTTTTATATACTTGTGGCTTTACCCATATTAATATTATCTCCGTTATTAATAATTTCTATTTTAAAAGAGCGTTGGTATCCTTATTTTTTTAGATTGGCACGTGTTTGGGCTAAATGTATTTTATTTGGTATGGGCTTTGTTTACAAAATTAATCATGAACAAAAACTAGACCCTAAAAAGAGTTATATGTTTGTGGCTAACCATACCTCAATGACAGATATAATGCTAATGCTAGTTGCCATTAAAAACCCTTTTGTTTTTGTAGGCAAAACAGAATTGGCAAAAATTCCGCTTTTTGGTTTCTTTTACAAACGCACCTGTATTTTGGTAGATAGAAGTAGTGCTAAAAGCAGACAGGCTGTGTTTTTAAGAGCACAACGGCGTTTAAAACAAGGGTTAAGTATTTGTATTTTTCCTGAAGGTGGCGTACCCGATGAAAGTGTTTTGCTAGACCAGTTTAAAGATGGTGCTTTTAGACTGGCAATTAATCATCAAATTCCTATTGTACCACTTACATTTTATGATAACAAAAAACGTTTTTCTTATACCTTTTTTAGTGGAAGCCCGGGGAAAATGCGCGCAAAAATTCATGGTTTTAAAACAACCAAGGATTTAACAACAGAACATACAAGAAACCTTAATGAAAGCACAAGGGCATTAATTTTAAATGAATTAAAGGGTTCTTTGTAACAGGGATAATTAAATTAAGTGTTTTAAAACTTAAAACTTAAACCAGAATAGACACCGATTATAAAAGGACTAAAATTACCAGATGTATTATTAAACGTGTTTAACTGATACTTAAATGTAGGTTCTAAATTAAGGGTCCACTTTTTTGAAAACGCATAATCTAAACCTAATCCAAAATTAGCACTAAAACTAGTAGCGTTAATATTATTAGCCTCTCCTATTAAGGTGCTTTCGCCTTCTACAGCTGCATAAATTGTGTTTTCATTTAAAAATAAGGTACTGAAACCACCTATTACATTTAGGCCAATTTTCTTATCTACCAAACGGTACTCTAACTCTAAAGGCACTTCAAGAAAGCCTAATTGCTGTTCTAAATCACCAGATAGTTTGGTATTAAAAAGCTCAGGCGTTGTATTTTTATCTAGCATTGCTAAACTTATAATAGATACATTTGAAGCTGAAGGATTAAACGAAATATTATTATACACCGCATTTGAACCTCTTGCAGTTGCATTTGCCCCAATAAAAGCAATAACGTTTGAAGTTTTTTGGTTAATATCTAAACGATTAATACCTGTACGCACTTTTAATTTTTTGGAAATCTTATACGCACCATTTATTCCATAACTCATAGTAATAGGGCTACTTTTTGAGTTCTCGTTAAACTGGATATCTAAAGATGATCCTTGAGCTAAAGAACTAAAATAAATTGGCGATACATTTGGAGTTATACTCCATTTTGGTTTTGCCTCATCTTGTTCTGGGTTTTCTTTTAATTCCTTTTGAGCAGTAATTGCAGCATCTATAGTTGACTGCGTATCTAAAACTGATTCTGGCGTTTTTTGCAGATTTGAAGCTTCTGGTGTGCTCGGTTTTTTTGTAGCACTTTCTTGAAAACCTAATTGATTTTCTGCTAAATTTTCAAGTTTAGTTTTAAAATTAGAACTCTCGATAAGCGTAGGATTAGATTTAGAAAAATTAAGTGTAGATGTATGCTCTTTATTTTGAAATGATTGCTTTTCTCTTAGATTAGTATTTGCATTATTAGCAAATAAACCTTTTAATTTAGAGGTCTTATAATTAATTGTGGTTTTTAACTTTTGATTAATTTGTGGCTGTGTAGTCTTATGGTATTGAGTTTCACTTTCCTGATTAGCATAAGTTGTGCCTTTTTCTTGAGAAACAGTATTAGAGTTTTTTTCTGATAAATTTCCGTTTTCTATAACCTTATTTGTTAGATTTTCTGTATTGTGTTCTAATTGTTGTTGTGGCACATTATCAGAGTTTACAACAGGGTTATTTTGGATTGGTGTGGTTTTATTATTAAATAACGTATTGCCAAGTGTTAGTATTAGTAATAAACTTGCAGCTACACCTCCAATTTGCCACCAAATTGGTAAAACGCGTCTTTTTTTCTTTTTCTGAAGTAAATTTTCTGAAATACGATTCCAAACCTCAGGATTTGGTTTGGCGTCAAAATCTTTAAATTTTTCTTGAAATAACCTATCTATGTGCTTTTTATCATCCATTTTTATTGTGATTGCGAATTAATATCCGACTTATGATTTTCTATTTTATGTTTTAAAATTTTTCGGGCACGCGCTAAATTAGATTTTGATGTTCCTACAGAAATTTTTAACATGTCACTTATTTCTGCATGTGAATAACCGTCTAACACATATAAATTAAACACTAACCTATAGCGGTCTGGTAATTGTTGTATAGTTTTCAATAGATGACTAAGGCTTATACTTTCAGTTTCTATAGCAACAGAGGTGTCTTCTATATCTTCTTCACTAACAATATCATAAACACCTACATTTTTTCTATAGCACTGTAACGCTGTATTAATGGTTATTCGTTTTAACCAACCCTCAAAAGATCCTTTGTTATTATACTGTTTTATTTTATCAAATATGGTTAAAAAAGCATCATGAAGGTTGTCTTCTGCCTCGGTATAATTTCTGGAATATTTTAAGCACAATGAAAAAAGTTTACTTGAAAATTGCTCATATAACTGCCCTTGCGCTTTTGCGTCTTGTTTTACACACTGTTTAATAAGGTGCTCTAGACTCAACTTAGGACATGTATTTGATTATGTTACTATAAATTTAGACGTGTTTTGTATTGAAATTACAATAATTTGAATACAAAACTAATATTACTGTATTACGGGTACTTCTAGGATAAGATACTGATCTTCTTCTTGCTCGTCTTCACCTTGATAAAATTTGAATAAATAAGTGTCATAGCTTGTTACTTTAAAATTGAAACTAACAGAAGTTAGTTCTTCGTTGTCATTACAAGTAGAATTGCTATATACAGAATTTACAACAGCTACTGTACGTTCATTGGCATTGATATCGTATATGAAATCATTAAATATATAGCAATCGTTTGGACGTGTATAATTAACTTCAATTTGATAGGTTTCGCCATACACAAACGTTTCTGGCATAACAACACTATCTATAGGAACAACTTCTAAATAGAAATTATTGTTAATATCATTATCTAAACTACAAGCTGTGAAAAATATAGCTGTTATGAGCGTTAATACAAGGGTTTTCTTCATTATAAATAAGTATTGTACTATATAAGTGTTTTAAAAATCTGAGTGATATTAAATATGTATGTTTTAGATGAAAAAAACACAAAAGGGTTGCGTGTTAAACCAAAAAAATCTTGAATAATCAAGATTTTTTTTGGTTTTGTAAGAGCTATGCTTCATTAATTAGTGCCCTTACTTTTTCTTCAAGTTCATCCATTAAATCTGGATTTTCTTTTATGAGTGCTTTAACAGAATCTCTACCTTGACCTAATTTTGTGTCTTGGTAACTAAACCATGAACCACTCTTTTTTACAATTTCATGCTCTACTGCCAAATCTAGTACTTCACCTACTTTAGAAATTCCTTGACCATACATAATATCAAACTCAGCAACTCTAAATGGTGGTGCTACTTTATTTTTAACCACTTTAACTCTAGTTTTATTACCGGTAACGTTACTATCATTGTCTTTTATTTGTGTAGAACGTCTTATATCTAAACGTACAGAAGCATAAAACTTAAGCGCATTACCACCAGTTGTGGTTTCTGGATTTCCAAACATTACACCTATTTTTTCACGTAGCTGATTAATAAAAATAACCGTGCAATTGGTTTTACTAATAGATGCTGTTAATTTTCTGAGAGCTTGGGACATTAAACGCGCATGCAAACCCATCTTTGAATCTCCCATTTCACCCTCAATTTCACTTTTAGGTGTTAGTGCCGCTACAGAATCTATAACCACAATATCTATAGCACCAGAACGTATAAGATTATCTGCAATTTCTAAAGCTTGCTCACCATTGTCTGGTTGTGAAATAATTAAATTATCGATATCTATACCTAACTTTTCAGCATAGAATCTATCAAAAGCATGTTCAGCATCAATAAAAGCAGCAATACCACCAGCTTTTTGTGCTTCGGCTATAGCATGAAGCGTTAAGGTTGTTTTACCAGATGATTCTGGACCATAAATTTCAATAACGCGACCTCTAGGATATCCACCAACCCCTAATGCAATATCTAAGCCTAAAGATCCAGATGAAATTGCATCTATATCTACAATAGCTTGATCACTCATTTTCATTACTGTTCCTTTTCCGTAAGCCTTATCTAACTTATCTAAAGTAAGTTTTAATGCTTTTAACTTTGCGTCTTTTTCACTGCTCATTATTCTTAATTTTTCTTTGTTACATCAAACACTTACTTATAAATTTAATACTACTTAGCATTACAAAATTACAAGTATCTATTATAAGTAAGTGGTTTTTTCATCAGCTAAAATACTATTTATTTTATGTTTTTCAATTTTATGACGCAACCATTTTATACTTTTTACATCTAATATTTGAAAAGGAAAATATTGCTATGATTAAATTAAACTTAAGCCTTTTAGTTGCCCCAAGTTTAATTGCTTAAAACATTAGGCGTTTCAATTAATGATATTGCTCTCGTTGGTTGTTAAGCCCATTGTAGATTAACTGTTTTGATTAGTTTTAGTTTTGTTAATCTAAAAGCATTTTGATGTAACGTCAAAATGCTTTTTTTATTTAATAGCAATTTCATCAAAAAAATTAACTTTGCACTTTAATCTTAACCCTTAAAATTAGTATGGCATGCAACTGTACAATAACTTAAGCGCCAAAGAAAGAGCAACACTTATAGAAAAAGCTGGTAAAGAACGCTTAACCATTTCATTCTACAAATACGCTAAAATTGGCAATACAAAAATTTTTAGAAACCAGCTCTTTATTGTCTGGAATCAATTAGATGTTTTAGGAAGAATTTATATAGCTACCGAAGGCATAAACGCACAGCTATCTATACCTGCAGATTATTTTTCAGAATTTAAAAAACACTTAGATACAATCTCATTTTTAAAAAATGCACATCTAAATATTGGTTTAGAACATGATAATTTTTCGTTTTTAAAATTAAAAATTAAAGTACGAGATAAAATTGTAGCAGATGGCTTAAACGATGTAACTTTTGATGTTACTAATAAAGGTATCCACGTAAATGCTGAAAAATTTAATGATCTTATTGAAGACCCTAATGTCATTTTAGTTGATATGCGAAACCACTACGAAAGTGAAATTGGACATTTTAAAAATGCCATAACACCAGATGTAGATACATTTAGAGAATCCTTAGACCTTATAGAAGAAGACTTAAAAGCACATAAAGAAGACAAAAAACTCGTAATGTATTGTACCGGTGGTATTCGGTGCGAAAAAGCTAGTGCATATTACAAACACAAGGGTTTTAAAAACGTGTATCAGCTAGAGGGAGGTATTATTAACTACGTAAGGCAGGTAAATCAAAAAGGCTTAGAAAATAAATTTATAGGTAAAAACTTTGTATTTGATCAACGCAGATCTGAGCGCATAAGCCCAGATGTAATTGCAAATTGCCACCAATGCGGAAATCCTGCAGATATGCATACCAACTGTGCAAATGACGCATGCCACCTGCTTTTCATTCAATGTGAAACCTGCAAAGCAGAACTAGAAAACTGCTGTTCTAAATCTTGTATGGAAATAAACCGTTTACCCTATGAAGCACAAAAGGCCCTAAGAAGCGGACAAGGCAATAGCAATGACATATTTAAAAAAGGAAGAGCCGGCCACCTAACGTATAAAAAAGATTTGAGAAACATTTTTGAAACCCTAAAAAAAGATTAATCAAAATCTAATTTTTTTATCTTAACAGAAATTCAGAAATAATTTTATCTTTACTCAAATAATATTTTTTACGAATCCTATGTTTAGAATTCTAATATTCTAAACTAAATATATATTACATTATGGCTTGTAACAGTTGTGCAACTGGTAACGATGGCCAACCAAAAGGATGCAAAAACAATGGTACTTGCGGCACAGATAGCTGTAATAAACTTACTGTCTTTGATTGGTTAGCTAACATGGCGCTTCCTAACGGACAAGACCCTTTTATAGGGGTTGAAGTGCGTTTTAAAAATGGCAGAAAACACTATTATAAAAACACAGAAAATCTAACACTTAGCATTGGCGACATTGTAGCTACACAAGCCAAATCTGGACATGATATTGGTATGGTTACCTTAACTGGAGAACTTGTACGTGTACAAATGAAACGTAAAAAAGTACACTTAGATGATGCTGAAAACGTTTTAAAAATATACCGAAAAGCTACTCAGAAAGATATTGATATTTGGTCTTCATCCAGAGATAAAGAAGAGCCAATGAAAGTCAAAGCAAGACAATTTGCTATTGATTTAAAGCTGAAAATGAAAATTTCCGACATAGAATTTCAAGGTGATGGTAGCAAAGCAACGTTTTATTACACTGCAGAAGAGCGTGTAGATTTTAGAGAACTTATTAAGGCTTTTGCACGTGAGTTTAAAACCCGTATAGAAATGAAACAAGTTGGTTTTAGGCAAGAGGCTGCCAGACTTGGTGGGATTGGCTCATGCGGACGAGAACTCTGCTGCTCAACATGGCTAACAGATTTTAGGTCTGTGAGCACCTCAGCAGCACGCTATCAGCAATTGTCTTTAAACCCATTAAAACTTGCTGGGCAATGTGGCAAACTAAAATGCTGTTTAAACTATGAATTGGATGCTTACTTAGATGCGTTAAAAGCATTTCCAAAATCAGATATAAAACTATACACAGAAAAAGGAAGAGCCGTTTGCCAAAAAACAGATATTTTTAAAGGACTTATGTGGTATGCCTATGAAGGCGAATGGATGAATTGGCATATACTAACAACAGCACAAGCCAACGAAATAATTTCTAAAAACAAGAAAAAAGAAAAAGTAACTAGTCTTGAAGATTATGCCATAGAACAGGTCTTAGAAACTAAAACTGAATTTGAAAACGTTGTGGGTCAAGATAGTCTTACACGTTTTGACAATCCAAAACCAAAAAACAAACGTAAATCTAAAAGAAATAATAAAAATTGAAACCCTAATAAAAATCTAAACTCAAAAACTAATGCAAAAAAGGACTAGAGCATTACTTTTAACTATTGCAGGTATCTTTTTTATAACCAACTGCGATTCAAAAGCTATTTATAGCACCTACAAAACCTATCCAAATCACTGGCATAAGGATTCTATTGCTACATTTAACTTTACGGCACCAGATACTTTAAATACATACAATTTATATATTAATTTAAGAGTTAATAATGATTATGAATACAATAATCTTTATGTAATAGCAACCTTAAATTATCCTAACGGAAAAATAGAAAAAGATACTTTAGAATATAAAATTACAGCGCCAAACGGCGAACTTTTAGGTATTGGATTTTCTGATGTTAAAGAACAAAAACTTTGGTATAAAGGTTATAACGAGCCATTTATGTTTTCTGAAACAGGGAATTACGCTGTAAATATAGAACACGCCATGCGCAAAAACGGCATTATTGATGGTGTAAAACAGCTCAAAGGAATTACCGAAGTAGGTTTAAGTGTAGAACACACTTTAAAATAAATATTATGGCAAAACAAAACACAACTTCCACTACAAATTTTTCAAAATACATCCGTTGGTTTTGGATGCTTTTTTTAGGTGGAATAACGCTAATACTATTAGTTTTTCTTTTTGCATCGTGGGGATTTCTGGGTGAAATGCCAGACCACACTAAATTAGAAAACCCAGACACAAATCTTGCCACAGAAATTATTTCTTCAGACGGAAAAACCCTCGGAAAATTCTATTTTAACGACAATAGAACACCTGTTGCTTATGAAGATTTATCTAAACATTTAGTAGATGCACTTATTGCCACAGAAGATGTACGTTATTTTGACCATTCAGGTATAGATGGTAGAGGTACATTAAGAGCGTTTTTCTTTTTAGGAAAAAGAGGTGGAGCAAGTACAATATCACAACAGTTAGCAAGGCAACTATTTGTAGGTGCAGCTTCTAGAGGTGTAGTAGGTAGAATGACTCAAAAAATTAAAGAATGGGTTATTGCTACACGTTTAGAACGTCAATACACTAAAGAAGAAATCATTGCCATGTATTTTAATAAATATGATTTTGGAAATAATGGTGATGGTATTAGATCTGCTTCAAGAATTTATTTTGGTAAAGAACCCAAAGATTTAAACTTAAAAGAAGCAGCCATGCTGGTTGGTATGTTTAAAAACTCGTCATTCTATAATCCTATTCCTTCCAGAAATCCGGTTGGTACAAAAAACAGACGTAATGTGGTATTGTATCAAATGGCAAAATATGATTACATCACAACGGAACTAAAAGATTCATTACAAAAAACCGCATTAGATCTCAATTTTACACCAGAAACTCATAGCCAAGGTACTGCAACATATTTTAGAGAATACCTTAGAAGTTTCATGAAAAATTGGACAAAAGATAAGAAAAACAGAAAACCAGACGGCAGTACATACGATATAAACAGTGATGGCTTAAAAGTATTTACCACTATAGATTCACGTATGCAAATGCATGCTGAAAACGCAGTTAAAAGACACATGCCAAAATTACAAGCCGAGTTTGACAACCAAAACACACCAAAACGCAATAAAACAGCACCTTTTTTAGGATTAAGTGAATCTGAAATTAACACACTTATGTCTAACGCTATGCGACGTGGTGAACGTTGGCGTATTCTAAAAGAAAAAGGGCTTTCTGATAAAAAAATAATAGTGGCATTTAACAAACCAACCCAAATGCGAGTTTTTAAATGGGTTGATGGCAAAGCTAGCGAAGTAGATACTGTAATGAAACCTATAGATTCTATGAGGTATTACAAATCGTTTTTACGTACAGGTATGATGTCTATGGATCCCACAAACGGACATGTAAAAGCTTGGGTTGGTGGTATGAATTACAAACATTTTCAATATGACATGGTAAAACAGGGTAAACGTCAGGTAGGCTCTACATTTAAACCATTTGTATATGCAGCAGCCATAGACCAATTGCGGTATTCTCCATGCGAAAAATTCCCAAGATCCCCAATAACAATTGAAGCCAATAAATTTGGAAATCCTGAAGCATGGACCGTAAGAAACTCCGATGGTGAATACTCTGGTGAACAAACATTGAAACAAGCCTTAGCTAGCTCTACAAATACAATTACAGCACGTTTAATGAACGAAATTGGCCCACAACCTGTTGTAGAAATGGCAAAAAAACTAGGAGTAGAACAAAACATAGACCCTGTACCAGCAATTGCATTAGGCACACCAGATATTAGCATTTATGAAATGGTTGCCGCCTACTCTACCTTTGCAAATAAAGGCGTATACAACAAACCCGTAATGGTAACGCGTATTGAAGATAAAAACGGTACCGTATTATACCAATTTACCCCAGAAAGTAAAGATGTACTTAGCGAGGAAGTTGCTTATACCACTGTTAATTTAATGGAAGGTGTTACACAGGCTGGTTCTGGAAGACGCTTAAGACATAAAGGACAAGATAAATGGGATGCTATGTATAGAGAAATAATGACGGGCTACCCTTATGAATTTACTAATCCAATTGCAGGAAAAACAGGAACCACACAAAACCAAAGTGATGGCTGGTTTATGGGTATGGTACCCAACTTAGTGTCTGGAGTTTGGGTTGGTGCAGAAGATAGAGCTGCGCATTTTTCATCTACAAAATACGGGCAAGGGGCTTCTATGGCACTACCTATTTGGGGCATGTTCATGAAAGCTTGCTATGAAGATGAATCTTTAAATGTGTCCAAAGCGCAATTTAAAAAACCAGAAAACTTAGCTATAAATGTAGATTGCGAACAAAAAGAAGACACTAATTCAGATACTAAAACAACAAAAAATAGCACCGAGGTTGACGATTATTCGGACTTCTAAAATTTAGTTTTTGTACTTTTATACAGACTAATTAAATTGTTATGATTAATAAATACGTTAATTCGGTTTCAGAAGCACTTAAAGGTGTTAAAGATAATATGACGTTTATGTTTGGTGGTTTTGGACTTTCTGGTATACCAGAAAATGCAATTGCAGAACTCGTAAAGCTTAATATTAAAGGGTTAACCTGTATATCTAATAATGCTGGTGTAGATACTTTTGGTTTAGGGCTATTACTCCAACAAAAACAGGTAAAAAAAATGATTTCTTCTTATGTAGGAGAAAATGACGAATTTGAACGTCAAATGCTATCAGGCGAACTTGATGTAGAATTAATACCACAAGGCACACTAGCCGAACGTTGCCGAGCAGCTCAAGCAGGTTTTCCAGCAATTTATACTCCAGCGGGCTATGGTACAGAAGTTGCCATTGGTAAAGAAACCCGAGAATTTGATGGAAAAATGTATGTTTTAGAACATGCCTTTAAAGCCGATTTTGCATTCATAAAAGCTTGGAAAGGCGATGCTGCTGGTAATTTAATATTTAATGGTACTGCACGTAATTTTAACCCAAACATGTGTGGTGCTGCCAAAATAACTGTTGTTGAAGTTGAAGAATTAGTGCCAGTTGGCGATTTAGACCCTAACCAAATTCATATTCCTGGTATTTTTGTACAGCGAATTTTTCAAGGTGAAAATTTTGAAAAACGCATAGAACAACGTACTGTTAGGTCAGTAAGTTAATGCTTCAATTTAATAGTCAACTTTTCAAACTTTCAACTTAAATAACTGAAATATGTTAGACAAAAACGGAATTGCAAAACGCATTGCACAAGAAGTAAAAGATGGGTATTACGTTAATTTAGGTATTGGTATCCCAACACTTGTAGCCAATTTTGTACGCGATGATATTGAAGTTGAATTTCAAAGTGAAAACGGTGTACTTGGTATGGGCCCTTTTCCTTTTGAAGGCGAAGAGGATGCAGATATTATTAATGCCGGTAAGCAAACCATTACCACATTACCCGGAGCTAGTTTTTTTGACTCTGCCATGAGCTTTTCTATGATACGCGGACAGCATGTAGACCTCACTATCTTGGGTGCTATGGAAGTTTCTGAAAACGGTGATATTGCCAATTGGAAAATACCCAATAAAATGGTAAAAGGCATGGGAGGTGCCATGGACTTAGTTGCTAGTGCAGAAAATATTATTGTAGCCATGATGCACACTAACAAACAAGGTGAATCTAAACTTTTAAAACGCTGTAGCTTACCATTAACTGGTGTAGGTTGTGTGAAAAAAATAGTGACCAATCTTGCGGTTTTAGAAGTTGTAGACGCAGGCTTTAAACTACTAGAACGCGCTCCAGGAATTTCTGTAGAAACCATTAAAGACGCCACGGAGGGAACGCTAATTATAGATGGTATTGTTCCAGAAATGCAACTTTAGTTTTCTAAAGTGATTTCTTTGAGCGTAAACTCTTTAGCATAACCAAGCTTTTCAATTTAAATTCCTTTTGGTATTGCAGCTATTAAACCTTTGGTATAGTCTTTTTGTGGATTTGCATATACAGCATCTGCTTCACCAAACTCTTCTATTTTGCCCTTATGCATTACTAAAAGTTGGTCTGCCATATATTTTACAACTGCCAAATCATGGGATATAAATAAGTAGGTAAAGCCAAAATCTGTTTTTAATTGATTTAATAAATTTAAAACCTGTGCTTGTACAGAAATATCTAATGCAGAAACCGACTCGTCACAAACAATTAATTTTGGTTCTAAAGCAATAGTTCTGGCAATACCAATACGTTGACGCTGACCACCAGAAAACTCATGTGGGTATTTATTAAAATCTGATGCTTGCAACCCAACTTTAGTCAATAGTTCTAAAACTTTTTCTTTTCGTTCAGTATATGAGTTACATATTTTATGAACTTTCATAGGTTCTAAAATAGCCTTACCAACGGTTAATCTTGGATTAAGCGATGCAAAAGGGTCTTGAAAAATAATTTGAATATCCTTTCTTAACTGTCGTAACTCCAATTTGGTTAGATTGGTAATGGATTTTCCTTGGTATAAAATGTCACCAGAAGTAATGGTGTCTAATTGTAAAATCGCATTCCCTAACGTAGATTTTCCGCAACCAGACTCGCCTACCAATCCTAAAGTTTCACCAGGATATATTTTGAAACTAACACCGTTTACAGCTTTAAAATGTTCTGGTTTAGAAAATAACCCTGTTTTTGTAAGGTATTGTTTTTCAGCATTAATAACTTCTAAAAGTGGTGTTTGTGCGTATAAATTTTTGTGGTGTATTTTACGTTCTTCATCGGACACCTTAGTTAAATCAACACTGCTAGACATAAAATCAGAAATGGTTGGCAGAGTTTTAAGCCTAAAATCCATGGATGGTTTAGATCCAATTAAAGCTTTAGTATAGCTGTGTTTTGGGTGATTAAAAATAGATGCCGTTGCACCTTGCTCAACAATTTCGCCATTATACATTACCAACACATAATCTGCTAACTCAGAAACTAAAGCCAAATCATGAGAAATAAACACCATACTCATTTCGGTTTGCTGCTGAAGTGTTTTTAGTAATGCTAAAATTTCTTGTTGAACTGTTACATCTAAAGCCGTTGTGGGTTCGTCTGCAATTAACAAACTCGGTTTACAAGCAATAGCCATAGCTATCATTACACGTTGTTTTTGTCCTCCAGAAATTTCATGCGGATAGGCGTTATAAACACGTTGTGGGTTTGGAAGTTTTACACTTTCAAAAAGGGCTAAAACTTCTGATTTAATTGCGCTTCGTCCTAATTGTGTGTGTTGTTTTAACACATCTTCTACCTGTTTACCACAACGCATAGACGGATTTAAAGCCGACATGGGTTCTTGAAAAATCATTGAAATTTCATGACCTCTTAACTTTTGAAACGCTTTATCTGATAAATTGAAAATAGATTTATTTTTAAACAGGATATTGCCTTGTGAATGTTTGGATAATATTTTTGGCAATAAACCCATTATACTAGACGCTGTAAGTGATTTTCCAGAACCAGATTCACCAACTATAGCAACAATTTCGTTGGCATTAACTTTAAATGAAACATTACGTAACAGCGGTTTGTTTTCGCCATCTTTTACTAATGAGATATTGAGGTTGTTGATATGTAGTAATGCTGATTTTTTCATTTTTAATCTTGCAAGGTTTTTAAAATACAACTGTTTTGAAGCGTTTTAGGTATAACTTTTTTGTATGATAACACCCCTAAAGTCCCCTCAAGGGGACATTTTATAGTAACCTCTTATTTTAATTTTGACGCAAACTATCTTCGGATTATTTTTTACTCAGATATGATAGGTCTTTTAAACATGTTTAATTTCACTCTCATGCAATAATGCATCGCCACGTAATCTTAGAAATATTTGGGCTACGGCTATGGTGTCTTTTTCGCAATAGGTTATAATGCGGTCTATATTTTGTTCTTCATAATAGACTTTACACACTTCGCTGCCATCTATATCATCTTTTGGAGATGGTATGCCTAACACATTAGTTAATAATTTTAATGAGGTATAGGTTTTATAATCTCCAAATTTCCAAAGTTCTAAAGTATCTAGATGCGGCACTTCCCATGGTTTTTTTCCGAATAAATTAAGTTTTGAAGGTAGCTCTATGTTATGAATTATCATACGACGTGCTATGTACGGAAAATCAAATTCCTTACCATTGTGTGCGCAAAGCAAATGCCTTGTTTGACTAAAATGTGTAGTTAATAAATTTTTAAAATCTTTAAGTATTGTAGATTCTTCACCAAAAAAAGAGGTGACTCTAAATGTTCTTAAATCACCTTGATTTTTAAAATAACCCACAGAAATACAAATTATTTTTCCAAATTCAGCCCAAATGCCAGCACGGTCGTAAAATTCTTCGGCAGTAAAATCTGATTTGCGTTGGTATTTAGATTTGGCTTCCCAGAGGTCTTGTTTTGTAGTGTCTAATTCTGAAAAATGTGCAGTTTCCGGAACGGTTTCAATATCTAAAAACAAAATATGCTCTAGGTTTAGTCTGGAAATCATAGCTGTATGTTTTTTAACTTTGATATATGCTTCAGTTCATTATAACACTTTATGTAATGCTGAGTGTTGTTTTATATTCATAAGGTTTTCCCCATCATCTTATAGGCCTCTTCAATATACAAAGAAATGTCGTTAGTAAAAGCACCAATACCAGCATCTGGCGATTTTTGATGACCCAAACGTACAATAATTACATTATCCTCTGGCTGAAAAATAACGTATTGTCCCAGGTGACCACGCATCATGCTAAAGGTTTTGCCATTAATGGTTTTCATCCACCAGCCATAACCATATTCTGGGCTTTCTGCAAAACGTGGTGTTATGGATTTTGCTACAAACGCAGAATCTATAATTTGTTTGCCATTCCATTTGCCATGGTTTTTAAACAATTTTCCGTAACGCGCAAAATCCTTGGCATTACTGGCAATACAGCAATAGGCTTTAACCAAATCGTGGTCTTTACTATCTACTTGCCAAAGGGTTTCGTTTTCGCTGCCAAGTGTTTGCCAAAAACTGGCTTCAAAATATGAGTATAATGTTTTGCCCGTGGCTTTTTCTATAACCATAGCCAACATTTGAGTATCACCACTGGCGTATTTAAAGGCTTGTCCTGGATCGGTTTCCATTTGTAAGCCATTCATAACCTTTGCTAAATCGTCATCAAAATATGCGCGTGTAGTTATTGATAATGGCGAGTAATAAGCTTCATCCCAATTGGTACCAGAAGACATCGTGCTTAAATCGCCAACCGTCATTTTTGCTGCTTTACCTTCGCAAAAATTTGGTAAAAAGTCGCAGACAGGTTGCTCTAAACTCTTGATATAACCGTCTTCTATAGCCTTTTGCATTAAACCAGAGACGTAGCTTTTTGCCATAGAAAAAGAGTTAGATTTTGAGTTTGCATTAAAACCATCGTAGTAATTTTCAAACCAAACACTATCATTTTTAATAATGACATAAGCAATGGTTTGCCAATCTTTATTGGCTTTTTTAAGACGTTCTGTTTCTGTTGTTGTGTTGTAATCTTTGTGGTTTGCCCAAGGTTGTGGTGCAGTACTTGCAGCTATTACTTGGTTGTCAAATTCTTTATAATCTTCTAAATAAGCCGTTGTATGGCCTTTTAAATATATGGTTCTAACAGCTTTTAGTAAATAATCGGTATCTGTGATGTAAAGCACTGCAATGCAAAGTGCACTAAAAATGACTAAAAACTTGAGTGTTTTCTTAATGAATTTCATATAGATTTGGTTTTAATTATTTTGATGATCTCGCCTTTAATTTGGCTTTATAGAATTCTTTTTTTGCAATATAAAGTGTTTTATTAAACGTTGCTATTGTGTTTTGATGTGCATCTTTAAGCTCCATGGTTTTAATAATATCCATTTCATTGGAAACTTTAACCTTAGCGATTATTTGTTGTATTTCGGTTTCAGAAAAAATAAATTCACCATAAATGGAAGTCTTAGCTGGTTTTTTGTAGTGTGCATCTACTTTTTTATCCCAAACCACGTAATCTTCGCCTAAAATTTGAATCAACTGTATCATATAAATGGGGTCTGTTGCTGCCAACATACTGCCTCCAAAAATTGAACCCGCATAGTTTTTGTTTTTCCAATTTAAAGTTAGTTTAATTTTTACGTAATGTAAATCGTCTGAAACTTCAATGAGTTTAGCCGTTGTCCTGCGGTACATTGGCGACCAATTAAAACCGTATTTGTATATGGTGGACACTTTAAAAAAGCGTTTTAAGATATCAGTGGCTATTTTATACATTAAAAAAGATGGTATTGTTTGGTGTTTAGCTCATGATTAAGCAGCCATTGTTTACGGTGTAAACCACCAGCATAACCTGTTAAACTGCCATCACTTCCTATAACACGATGGCATGGTACAAGTATCCAAAGCGGATTTTTGCCATTAGCATTGGCAACAGCTCTTATAGCCTTAACATCTCCTAATTGTTGTGACAACTCTAGGTAAGAACAGGTTTTTCCGTAGGGTATGGTTTGTAAGTGTTGCCACACACTTTTTTGAAAATCGGTACCTTTTGGGTTTAATTTTAAGTCAAAATTCTTTAACGATCCGCTAAAATAATCTTGAAGCTGTGTTACACAAGATTGTAAGGTTATTGGAATTAATGTTGAAATATCCGTATCCGAATCTAAAACTTTAACCACCTGAATGCCATCTGCATCACCAAAAATTTGGGCAACTCCTAAAGGTGAATGAATTGTACAGGTTTCCAATGGTATGTTTTTTTTACGTTTAGTCTCCTAAAATACCTAGTTTTTTTGCTCTAGATTCCCAGTTTTTACGCGCCATAGATTGTAGGTCAGAAACGTTATCACTTTCGTCCATAATTTCTAAACCTAAAAGCGTTTCTATAACGTCTTCCATAGTTACAATTCCACTTACAGAGCCGTATTCATCTACAACCATTGCCAAATGATTTCTGCTTTCAACAAGGTGTTCAAAAAGTTTTGGAATGGGTAATTGCCTATCTATAATTATAATATTTCGCTTGATGTCTTTCAATTTTTTATCGCCATTACCTAGTGCCATTTCTTTAAACACTTCATCTTTTAATACAAGCCCTGTAATATTATCTGTATCTGTTGTGTAAACCGGAATTCTAGAAAAACGAATGTTAGAATTTTTATTAAAAAAAGTAGCAACCGTTGTAGCTTCATCTTCAGTTTTAATAACCGTACGTGGCGTCATAATATCTTTGGCTTGTATGGCTTTAAAATTTAGAAGGTTTTTAATAACCTTGCTTTCGTTTTCTTCAAAAACGCCTTCTTCATGAGCAATATCCGTCATGGCAACAAAACTTTCTCTGCTCAAAACACTACCATGACCTTTGCCACCAATAAGCTTTGTGGTAAGTTGTAACAGCCATAAAATGCCTGTATATTTTAATGGGAAAATAAGAATATTTAACGCTTTTGTAGTAAAATTAGTGAGTTGTTGCCAATACGTAGCTCCAATAGTTTTTGGAATTATTTCTGAAGCTACTAAAATAAGAATGGTCATTAGTGTAGATACTAAACCTACCATAATATCTTCGGTAAAATTAATACCTAAAACTGTTCTTTTTGTGGTACCATACAACTCGGCATAAGCCTCTTTTGCCTGCACACCTACTAAGATTGCACCAACGGTATGGGCTATGGTATTTAATGTTAGTATTGCAATTAATGGACGATCTACATCTTTTTTAAGCTGTTCTAAATCTGCAGCGTAAGCTTTGCCTTCTTTCTTTTTTAAATTAAGAAATGTTGGTGTTATACTTAAAAGCACAGCCTCTAGTATAGAACATAAAAATGAGAAAAAAATTGAAACAATAGCGTAAAAAATAAGTAAAGTCATTGTATAAATTTAAGTAATGCTAATTTAAAGTATATTCTTCTGCTTTTAGAATTTTACTGTTATTTAAAATCTACAGCATAAGTATCTATAACTTCTAGCTCGGTTCTAAAGGTTAGCATTTTGTCTGCAAAACGCTTTAATCCATCTTGTTTTAATTGTTCTGCATCATTGGCATAATAGGCATCTAAAGCTTCACGTGAGTGCGCTGTAAATTGAATGGAATAGGTGTCTGCTTCTGCATCTTCTACCAAAACCTTAGTGAATTTAGCGTCTATAAATTTACCTGTAGTTAAAACTAGTGGGATGTGATCTTTAATCCATATTAACCAGTCTTTAGTTATGGATTTATGAACATTAGCTGTAACGTTGTATATGATGTTTGGCATTAGAATTAGGTATTGAGTTATAAAAAAATAAACTTGAATTGGTTGTTTTCTAGCTTTTCGACTTTAAATTTTCGACTTTTAAACTTTATAAATTTTCGTTTTAATTACACTAATTAATGGTATCTCCTCGGAGGCTTCTGTATGTTTTTCGGGCTTCAACAAAATAAATACTGTCTTCAAAATTAAAAATTATTTTTTCAAAGTAAGCTTTAGCGTCCTCTGGTTGTCCGAGTTTATTTTGGTAGAGTTTTGCTAAAAAATAATGGGCGTCATCAGCTAAAATATTTGTACTATAATCTGCTATAATTTGTAAATAATTGGCTTCTGCTTTACGATATTGCAGCTTTTTTTCGAATAATTTAGCTTGTAACAATAAGGTTTCGTCGGTTATGCTTTCACCTTTATGCTCAGTAAGAATTTTATCTAAAAGTGAAATGGCTTGGTCGGTTTTATTCTGAAACACAAATAGATCTGCTTTGGCATAATAGTTTAAAGCGGTTTGCGTACTATCTTCATATTTATTATCGGAAATTAAAAGTTTCAATGCCAAGGCATCATTAGCAATAAGTTGTGAAGTAGATGCTTTTAAGATTTTTAATTGTGATTCCGCCCAGTTAAAATCCCCCTTATAATAACTTGTTTTAGCAACTTTAAATCGTGCCTCTTGCGAAATTGTACTATTTTTTAATTGGGTTTGTATTTGAGAATAAAGAATTAAGGCTTCGTTAAATTTTTCTTGAAGTACCAAAATATCGGCTAACAGCAACTTTACTTTAGCTGTTTCTAATTCAGAAATATTAAGTTTTAAACTTGCTCTTAAAAAGCGTGTTGCAGCTTCTGTATCTTTAAGTATGAAAGCTAAAAAATTACAATACGCAAGTTGTAATGGTAATGTATATTGGGATTTGCCATAGTCTGCAAATAAAGTTTCATAAGCAGATTTTATGTTTTGTAACGCTTTATCGGTTTCTGCTGCTTTTGTGTCTAATTCTAAAATATATTGCTGTGCTTGTAGGGTTAACCTTATGTCTTGAGATTGCTCTAAAATATAGGTGAAAATTGTTTTAGCAGTAGCGTCTGCATTGGCATCACTTGCAATAAGAGCAAGTTCAAAAATACGATCTAAACTTTCTGGATTACGTTTATACAAAGCTTTTTCTTGAACAAAAGATTTATTGTATGCTTTTTCTTGAACGTACAACCAACTTAACAATTCATACCAGTAGGTATCTGGTTGCTCTTGGATATTTTTGAGCAGTAGTTTTCTTAAAAACAAATTGTTTTCATTAGTACTATCTTCAGATATAAAATCTGTGAAGGCACGCTTAATAGTGTTAAGATATTCTGGTTTGTAAGCAATATAATCTAAATAACTTGAAAACATGAGTTCTACATTACCTAAATCTGCATAAATACGCGCTAATTGAATGCTATAATTTTGATCTGGATTTAACCGTTTACCTTTGTTATAAACACGTATGGCTTGTTCTAATAGAGAGTAATCTTCAAATTTTTTTGCAATGTTATAAACGTAATTGGGGTTTGCATCTACATAAGCAATTGCAGCTTCGTACAAAGGTGTTGCCAAATTAAGACTATCTATAAGTTGATAGTTATACCCTAGGCTTATATCTAATAACGGATTGGGACGCTGTTTTCGGTTTTCAACAAGCAACTCTTGTACCTCTTGGTATTGCTCTAATTGTTGATGTGTTTTAATAACTTTATCCAGATAATTAAAACGATATGGTTTTGCTTTGTAAAGCGTTTTATAAATAATAAGTGCTTTATTAAAGTCGCCATTTTTAAAATACACATCTGCATCTGCCTCGGTGTTTTGTGCGCTACCAAAGCTAAAAACCAGAGTTAATACTAGAAACAAAGCCTTTTGCATAAGTCAATTTTTGTAAATATAACAAATGCCACAATGGACTATTATAAAAAAATTACAAAAAACACTAAAGATTAGTTTATAATATCAAAACCTGTATAGGGTATTAAAGCCTCAGGTATTTTTATGCCATCTGGTGTTTGGTAGTTTTCTAAAATACCTGCTAAAACTCTTGGTAGTGCTAATGCACTTCCGTTAAGCGTATGGCATAATTCATTTTTGCCAGCACTATTTTTGTAACGTAATTTTAAACGGTTAGCTTGGTAGGTTTCAAAATTAGACACGCTAGAAATTTCTAACCAACGGTCTTGCGCAGTAGAAAACACCTCAAAATCATAGGTTATTGCTGCTGTAAAGCCCAAATCGCCGCCACATAAACGTAATATTCTGTAAGGTAGTTTTAAGTCTTGTAAAATACTTTTTACATGATTTACCATGCCATCTAAAGCTGCATAAGAATGCTCTGGATGTTCTACTCGTAAAATCTCTACCTTATCAAACTGGTGTAATCTGTTTAAACCACGTACGTGCGCACCATAACTACCAGCTTCACGTCTAAAACAGGGTGTGTAACCGGTAATGCTAATTGGCAAATCGGTTTCATTTAAAAGTGTATCTCTAAAAATATTAGTTGCTGGCACCTCAGCAGTTGGTATTAGGTATAGATTATCTGCTGTAACGTGGTACATTTGCCCTTCTTTATCTGGCAATTGCCCAGTACCATAACCTGAAGCTTCATTAACCAAATGCGGCACTTGATACTCTGTGTAACCTGCTTCTGTGTTTTTATCTAAAAAATAGGCAATTAAAGCGCGTTGTAATCGTGCGCCTTTACCTATATATACTGGGAAACCTGCACCCGTAATTTTATTACCCAATTCAAAATCTATGATATCGTACTTTTTAGCAAGTTCCCAATGAGGTAATGCCGCATCGTGTAATACCGGTATTTCACCTTCTCTAAAAGTTTCTTCGTTATCCTCCTCTGTGCTTCCGGCTGGTACGCTAGCATTTGGAATATTAGGTAATTTATATAGTAAATCTTGTAAAGCATTCACTGTTGTGTTTAACTCTTGCTCTAAATTTTTAGTAATATCTTTTAACTGAACTGTTTTTTCTTTTAAAAGATTGGCTTTTTGAGTTTCACCAGATTTAAAAAGATCACCAATATCTTTAGACAAACTGTTAGATTCTGCCTTAGTTGTATCTAATTTTGTTTGAATTGCTTTACGGTTTTCATCCAAATCAATAACCGAAGAAATCATTACCGAAGCATCGATATTTCGTTTAGCTAAACTTGCAATAACCTCTTCTTTGTGGTCTTTTATATAAGAAACTTGTAACATAGTCTTAGTTTATTTGTCTTAATACTCTAAATTGGTCTAGTGTATTTATATTAAATTCTTTAAAATAAGTGTATTAATTTTATACTTAAACTCTAATACAAAAGTAATAGGATTTTAAACAGATAAAAATTAAACTACAGCTATTTTGAAGGTAATATCCAATTGTGGTGTTTAAAATGTTGCCATTCTTGCTGTGCTAAATCTACCTTAGGATCTGTAAGTGGTTTTAAGGGTTTGCCATTTACTCCAGCATAAGCCTTTACAAAAACCTTTACTGTTTTGCCATTACTTGCAAAATGATGTTTTAAATGTTGTGCAAATTGCCAAATCATATCTGGTTTTGTTGTCACACGAGATTGTTGTTTTTTAGTAAGAAAATCGTCTAATTTTATGGGTATGGCAGCATTTGTTTCTGTATCTATAACACTATAAGTTGCATAACCGGTTTTTGACCTTAGCATCATGCGCCAAGATAGTCTGTGACCTTCTTCTGTCCACAACACATTGTCCTTAAAAAAATAATGCCGTAACGGAAGTGCGGTTTGTACCAAAAAATACAGCAATAAACAGCCTATTAAAACAGTATTATATTTTGGAAGCATAACCTCATCTTTATCATACAAAGGTTTCTTTTTCAAGATTAAATTTCTTATTGTTTTAGGTTGAAAAAAGAACAGACTAAATGCTAGAGACAAAAAAGGAAATATGCCTATTTGAAATACAATAGCATTAAACAAATGAAAGAAAATTGAAAGAAAAAAAGCGCATGTTCTTGTACGTTTATAGAGTAATAATGGAATAATGAGTCCATCAAATAAAATACCGCCATAGGCAATAAAATAGTGCAACACTTTGTGTTGCAGTACATCTCCAATTATTAAATACTGTTGTTTGCCTTTCATTAAGGTGGTTATCACAGAAGCGTCTAACCAATTTGGATATAATTTGGCTATAGACGCATAAGTATATAAAATAAACAACTGTAATACAAACACCCATTTACACCAAGCAGGCATTGCAATTTGCTTTAACTTAGGATTTAATTTCACATCAATTGAAGCGTACCTATTTGCAGGCAAAAACACCATTATAAAGCTTAATAAACACAATAAATAATAATGATTATTATAAGATGTTTTTTGCATGAGATAGGTTGATGTCCAGAGCAATGCAAACATAAGAGCACTAAAACGGTATTTATAACCCAACATAATAAATAACCCAAAAACACCCATAACAAGGTAATACAGATACATCCAATTACCAGGTAGCGGTTGCAACCATTCAAAACCAATAAAGGAAAACGTAAATTTGGGTTCTATGAGCGTGTGTTTTACCCAACCTGTAAAAATGGCTCCAACAGATTCTAAAAAGCATAATAATCCAAAAACAATTCTAAAAACAATTAAACCTGAATTGTCTATGTGTTTAAATAAAAAATTAGTCATGTTGCGATGTAATAAATGTTATAGCATTTTGCGCATCTGCTTTTAGCTGAGATTTTAAAGCTTCTAAATTTTCAAATTTATGCTCGCTTCTTAGGCGTTTTAAAATTTCAATTTTTAATTCACAGCCATAAATGTCTGCATTAAAATTAAAAAAATGCGCTTCTATTGTATTTTTTTCTCCATTTACAGTTGGATTGGTTCCAATGTTCATCATACCATAAACAATTGTATTGTTAATTTCAGATTGTATCACATAAACACCATTTTTAGGAATCAATTTGTAAGAGGACTCAATAAAAATATTAGCAGTTGGATACCCAATGGTTCTGCCAATGCCTTTGCCTTTTGTTACAATACCAGTAATAAAATAGGCATAACCTAAATACGAATTGGCTAATGCAACTTCGCCATTATTAAGTGCTGTTCTTATTTTTGTTGAACTTACTGTTACGGCCTCAATATCTTGAGCTGAAATTTCTTGAACTTGAAAATTTAAAGTTTCAGAAAACTGTTTTAAATCGGTAATATTTGCACTTCTATTTTTACCAAAATGATGGTCGTAACCTATAACAATATATTTGGCTCTAAGCTCTTCAACTAAAATAGATTTTACATACGACTCAGCAGATAAATTAGCGAAGCTTTTATCAAAGGCTTTTACTACTGTTTTAATACCAAAAGATTCTAAAACGCTAATGCGCTCTTCAATAGTATTCAATAATTTTATTGAAGTATCATTATTAAGCACCATTCTTGGGTGCGGAAATAATGTAAGTAATACAGGTTCTAAGTTTTGTTGCTGAGCCAAACGCATAACATGGTTAATTATTATTTGGTGTCCAATATGCACGCCATCAAAGGTACCAATGGTTACTACGCTTTGTGATTTAGAAATTAAATTCAATGTAATAATTTAAATATATAATTAACGTTTATTAAAAAAAGTATAAATTCGAAAGATTTTAATTTTCTATATTTCAAGTTATGAAAACAAAGTTAAATTTTGTTTTGTTCTTTTCTGTGTTTTTGATCGTCTTTTCTTTAGGAGCTCAACAAAAGTATTGGCAAAAAAGTAAAAAATTAGACGCTAAAGAAACACTCTCTAAAGTGTTAGATGAAAATCAATATCAGCTATATCAGTTAAATACCGAGGTATTTAATAACTTACTTACTAATGCTCCAAAACGCTCAGAATATAAAAATGCTAATGAAGTTTCAGTTCTTTTTCCTAATACAGACGGTGAATTAGAAGAATTTAATGTTGTTGAAACTGCTATGCTATCCAAAACACTCTCCGCACAGTATCCATATATAAAAACTTACTTGGCATTTAGCACACAAAACCCTGGAGTTAGAGTACGTTTTAGCATTTCACCGCAAGGTTTACAAGCAATGATTAGCTACCCTGACGCAACACAAATTTTTATAGTACCACAAAGCAAAAACAACAGCTCTAAATATTTTGTTTACAAACGCGCTAGAGCAACTGAAAATATAAATGCGTTTAAATGTTACACAGAAGCAGAATCTAAAATTAATACTACCGCTGTAAATAAGGATGCTAATGACCAAACTTTAAAAACATTCAGAATTGCCATTTCTGCAACAGCAGAATACACTAATTTCTGGGATGATGGCAATGCAACAAACGGCGGACCACAACAAGATGCATTAGCTCAAATTGTATCTACTTTAAACCGAGTAAATGAAGTTTACGAGGTTGACATGGCCGTTAATTTTACTTTAGTTTCTGGTACGGAAATCATATATACTGATACCGCTACAGATCCTTATAGTTCAAATTTTAATACCGAACTACAATCTACCTTAACTGCTAATATTGGTGAAGCTAATTATGATATAGGACATTTATTTCACTTTGGATCTAATGATGGTGACGCGGGTTGTATTGGCTGTGTTTGTGACGACGGCGTAAAAGGCAGTGGCTACTCTGCACACGCATTTACAGATAATGACGGCGGTGCTTTTATGTCAGATTTTTTTGATATTGATTATGTGCCTCATGAAATAGGTCACCAATTAGGTGCAAATCATACATTTTCTAATGTAAATGAAGGCTTTGGAGTAAGTGTGGAACCTGGTAGTGGTTCAACCATTATGGGATATGCTGGTATAACTGGTAATAATGATGTACAAGACCACTCAGACCCTTATTTTCATTATGCAAGTATTAATCAGATTTTAAATAATTTAGATACTAAAACGTGTTGGGTAGGCACACCAATTACTAACAATCCGCCAGTTGCAAATGCAGGTATAAATTATACCATACCTAACGGTACTGCATTTATACTTAAAGGCACAGCCACAGACGCAGATGCTAATGATGTACTTACCTACACTTGGGAACAAATAGACGATGGCACAACCACTTGGGGCAATTTTGAATCTTCAAAAATCAACGGAGCACTTTGGCGTTCTAGACCTCCTAATACAAGTCCAAACCGATATATGCCAATCATAGGACGTGTTATTTCTGGTGAATTAACACAAACTTTACCAACAGAGACCGCAGATAATTCATCTTGGGAAACCCTGTCTACGGTTGCCCGAACTTTAAATTTTGCATTAACTGTAAGAGATAGAAGTGAAACAAATGGTATTGGACAATCTCCACAAAGTAGTTTTGATACCATGGAAGTTACCGTAGATGGTAATTCTGGCCCATTTACAGTTACCTCTCAAACTTTTAATGACACTTGGAATACAAGTGCCTCACAAACTATAACTTGGGATGTTGCTGGTACAGATGCTGGCGCTGTAAACACAGCTACAGTAAATATTTTATTATCTACAGATGGCGGTTTTACATATCCCATAACGCTTGCCACCAATGTACCAAATGATGGTTCTGAAGAAGTGATTGTCCCAGATTTAAGTACAAATACTGCACGTGTTAAGGTTGAAGGTAATGCAAATATTTTTTACGCTATAAATAGTAGTAATTTTTCAATTGTAAATACCGACAGAGATAATGATGGCATTTTAAACACCGTAGATAACTGCCCAGATACAGCAAATCCAGACCAAGCTGATACCGACTTAGATGGCATTGGAGATCTTTGTGATATTGACGATGATAATGATGGTATATTGGATATTATAGACAATTGTCCTTTAACACCAAACCCAAACCAATTAGATAGCGATGGAGATGGTTTTGGCGACATCTGTGACGGTATGGTTATTAATAACGTTATAACTCCAAACAATGACGCCATTAATGATACTTGGATAATTAGCAACAACCAACAATTTCCTAATGCTGTATATAAAGTCTTTAACCGTTGGGGTAAACTTGTATTTCATTCTAAAGGGTATGTAAATACCTGGGCAGGCACTTACAATGGGGAAACCTTACCAACGGGTTCGTATTATTATCAAATAGATCAGAATGGTAATGGTAGTGTTATACTATCTGGCTGGATTTATATTACGCTATAATTTATAAAGTACTGTATTACATGACTTATTTAAAACATCTATTTTGTCTTTTTGCGATACTAATTTCTGGAGTCGCATTGTCCCAACAAGAAACCAATTACAACCTCTACAGATATACCATGAATATTGTAAACCCCGCTTACGCTGGAGCCGATAGTAATTATAATTTTACAGCAAATATTAGAGGGCAATGGATAAATATTAAAGATGCCCCAAAAACGCAAAGCTTTTTTTACAGCCAACCACTTGGGGAAAATATTGGAATTGGAGTATCATTTGTAAGTGACCAAGTTTTTATAGAACGCCAAACCTCTTTTAACCTAGATGTCTCTTATAAATTAAAAGTTTTTGAGACCGCAAACTTATTTTTTGGTATAAAAGCTGGTGGCAGTAGCTATAATTTAGACACTGCAGATATTATTACCCCAGATCCTGCATTAAATACTTTAAATACTGGTTTTAAACCAAATATTGGCGCAGGTATCTATTTAAAACACGACAACTATTTTGTTGCACTTTCGGTACCAAGCCTTTTTTCTAATAAGCGTATAGAAAACAATAGCGGTATTATTACACAAGCTACTGAAGAAGCGCATGTCTATTTTTCTTCAGGATATAATTTTAAATTTAAAAATGACATAGAATTTAGACCATCTATAATGACTAGGTATGTTAGTGGCGCACCAATATCTTCAGATCTAACAGCTGCAGTTCGGTTTTTAGAACGCTTTGAAATTGGAGCAAGTTACAGAACAGATGGAGCATACACCGGTTTCGCTATGATAAACCTTGCTGAATGGTTTGCAGTTGGTTTTTCTTATGAAAATTCAACCAGAAGCGAAATTTCTAACAATAATAATGGCACTCAAGAAGTTTTACTTCAATTTAAACACAATCCTTTGTACGACAGGTAACTTTTTTAAAAATTATGTGTCTTAACAACATAACTTAAAAAAAATACAATGAAAAAATTTATAACACTATTATGCCTAATGCTATCCTTAGCAGGATTTGCACAAGAAATTACTAAAGATGGTAAAACCTACACTGTGAAAAATGAAAAGATTTTTTTAGATGGTGAAGAGGTCACAAATACACTAGATATTACTGAAAAACAAGCTATAATGCAAGAAGCATTTCAAATATCAGAAAAAATAAAAGCTGAAGCAATTGCTGCCAAAGAAGCTAAAAGAGTAAAGCAAGAGGAAAAAAAAACTAAGATTGAAGAAAAGAAAGCGGAAAAAGCAGAGAAAGAATTAGAAAAAGAGAAAAAGCAGACAGAAAAGGCTCAAAAACAAGCTGAAAAAGAGCAAAAGAAATCAGAAAAGGAACAAAAACGTGCTGAAAACGCATTAAAAAAACAAGAAAAACTACAGGCAAACTATACCAAAGCAACAGAAGCTCTTGAAAAAGCACAGCAAAAATTTGAACGTTTAAAAAACAAAGGTAAACTCTCCCCTATTGATGAAACCAAATGGGCAGAAAAAATTGAAAAATTAAATTCTAAAATTAGCAAACTAAGAAGCAAACTCTAATACCATGCGTAACACCCTAAATGTTACACTACTCCAAACCGGTTTAGTTTGGGAAAACCCCAAAGAAAATAGAACTCGTTTTGATGCTAAAATCAAAGCTATTTCAGAAGATACTGACCTTATTATTCTTCCAGAATTATTTTCTTCAGGTTTCACAATGAATGCTGCTGCAGTTGCAGAGCCTATGTATGGAGATACCTTACTATGGTTAAAAACTAAAGCAAAACAAAAACAGGCTGCCCTAATGGGTAGCCTTGTTATTTTAGAAAACTCAAAGTTTTACAACCGTTTGGTTTTTGTAGAACCCTCTGGAGAGGTTAGTTATTATAATAAACGTCATAGTTTTACGCTAGCCGGCGAAGATAAAACCTATACCTCTGGTACAAAAAAAGTAATATTTAACTATAAAGGCTGGAAAATTTGCCCGCAAATATGCTACGATTTACGTTTTCCGGTATGGGCAAGAAATACCAGTAATTATGATGTTTTAGTTTATGTAGCCAATTGGCCAAAAACAAGAATAGATGCTTGGGACACGCTGTTAAAAGCCAGAGCTATTGAAAATATGAGCTACTGTATTGGTGTTAACAGAATTGGAAAAGATGGTAATAATTATGAGTATCCAGGGCATTCCGCAGCTTATGATGTTTTAGGCAATTCACTAACATCACTAAAGGAAAATGAGGACGCATCTCAAACTATAACTTTAGAAAAAAATCATATCAATACCTACAGAAACAAGCTTAAATTTCTTGATGATAAAGACCATTTTAATCTAATAGAGTAAAACTAATAGTCACATCAAAATTTGATCTTACTGCATCAATGGCTGGTGAGTAACTTACACGTTCTGGCTGTATGCCCAATAGATAATTACCGGTATCAAATATTCTGTTTTTATTAGTATCGTAAACCACGCGCAAATCGTATTGCTTTGGCACAATATCATTAAAATCTACAACAGGAGAGGTTTCGGTGTAATTTTCATAAGCAACTTTGCCAGATTGATCTACTAGTTGCACAATTAAAGGATACTTAGCGTTTATAAGATTTACTCTTAACTTTCCGTAATCGGATTTTAGTTTTGTACGCACGTTAAAATTTAGCGTATCCTTATTGGTATTATTATAAAAATCTGTAAATGTATTTGGCAGCATTGTAAAAATATACTGTTGCGCTTCTTGCTTTTCCATAGAAAATGTATAACGGTTGTAAACCGAATCGTATTTCACTTTATAAGGCAAAGACAAAGAATCTCTGTTTATGAGTTTTATTTTAGTAGTATCTATTTTAACTAAAGGAATATTAGCTTCAATTGTAAAATCTTCATCAAAATTTAAAGTCCCATAAACTAAGGCACCAATCTGTAGTGAGTCTGGTTTTAAAACTCTGAAACGGTGCTTAAACGTATCTACAACTTTTTGGTTAGTAACGGTAAAAAACGTGGTGTCAATTTCAAAATTTGGTTTGTACCAGTAGTATAACGTATCTGTATCTTTAGATTTTACAATTCTATGTTCAAAACCTTCTGGTGTTGTGCCTAAAACTTTAATGCGTATGTCTTCAAAATTACCTTCATACGGAAAAATAATTTTTTTCTCAGCAGCTTGTTTTGGTTTGTAGGCTTTAAAATTGGGCTGTTCTGCAAATAAAGTAAGTTTGTAGGACGAATCTGTTGGCACGGTTATAAATTCCTTTTTAAAACCAATTTTATCTGTCTTTTGGTTAAATACATAATTGCTGCTTTCGTCTTTTAATGCAACTAATTTGTAACGCCCAGCTTTTATGTTTTCAATACTAAAAGTGGTTAAACTATCTAAGGTATTGGTAATATATCTAGGTTTGTCTTTGTATACAATAGAATCTGAATATGTAGAATCTACCTCATAGAGCATAACAGAGATAAAAGTATCTGGTGTTTTTTGTAAAGCATCTGTTACAAAACCTTTTACAGACAAAGAGTCTATAGTTTCGCCTGTCGAAAACACATACCTGTAATATGGGTATGGATTACCTTCGTTATTATCTACAATACTTTCGCCAAAATTAAACGCATAAGTGGTGTTGGGTTGTAGCGTGTCTTTTATTTTTATGGTAATATATTTACTCGCACCACCTAATGGATAAATAGTTGGGCTTGTGTCCATTGGTGGTGATATAATAAGTTGTTTTTGAATATCTTTTATTTTCACATATTCATTAAACGAAATAATAATTTCATTTCCTTTAAAATTGGTTGAAAAGTTTTTAGGAAATTCACTTCTAATTTCTGGTGGCAAAATATCTTTTTCACCACCGGTTGGCGTGCCTCTATTTGCACAACCTAGCATTAACATAAGTAGCACTACAACTAAAATAGAAGACTTTTTTTTCTGAAAAACCATGTACACCCTAAATTTTTAACAAAGAAACAATTTTATACGCTAATAAGAAACGAAAAAATCAATCGGCAATTGCCATAGTTGCTAAACTTAACTTTATATTATCAATTTTAAAAAGTACTGAAGCGCAAGATTCTATAGTTGCGCCTGTTGTAATAATATCATCTACTAACAAAATATGTTTTCCTTTTAACACCTCATAATCTGCAATTGAAAATACAGCATCCTCAGCATAAAGGCGTGTAAGCCTATCTTTAAACACTTGTGTTTTTGTGGCTTTAGTTTTTAATAACACACGGTCATTATAATCACAATTTAGGGCTTCGGCTATCGCCTTTCCAAATTTAGAAACCTGATTATAACCCCGTTTTCGCAATTTAGTTTTGTACAATGGCACAGGTACAACCACATCTATATGTTTGTAAGTCTCTAATGTTGCTAATTCATTACCTAACCAGTTTCCAAAAAACAAACCTACTTGCTCATGGCCTCTATATTTTAAATTGTGTAGTAACTGCTGTACCAATCCTTTTTTAGAAAAATGTAACAATGCGGTAGCTACTTGTAATTGCACTCTACCAAAAAGCACCTTTTTAACAGTATTAGAATTTTGAAAATGAAACTCAGTTACTGGCAATTCATGGCGGCAAGCCACACAAACTACTAAAATACCATCTGTTAAGGGTAAGCTACAAGCCGCACAAACTTTTGGGAAAAATAAATTAATAACGTCGTTAATCATTAATTAAATTATATATAATTATTAGGAAACGTTGTAAATTTCGCAAGTTCAATTAATCATGATTTTAAAGGTCTAAAATCTATTAAAAATACAAACTTTATTATTAACTCATAAAATTAAAGAAACGCGCTTTAAAGTTTAAGCGGTTTTATATTTTTGTGCTATGGCAAATAACGACGATCAATTTAAAAAAGTAATCGCACACGCTAAGGAGTATGGTTACGTGTTTCAAAGTAGCGAAATTTATGATGGGCTTAGTGCTGTTTACGATTACGCACAAAACGGAGCAGAATTAAAAAAAAATATACGCGACTATTGGTGGAAAGCCATGGTACAAATGCATGATAATATTGTAGGCATAGACGCAGCAATTTTTATGCATCCTACAACATGGAAGGCCTCTGGCCACGTAGATGCTTTTAGCGATCCGTTAATAGACAATAAAGATTCTAAAAAACGTTACCGAGCAGATGTTTTAGTTGAAGACTATTGTGCAAAAATTGAAACTAAAATAAATAAAGAAGTTGATAAGGCTGCTAAACGTTTTGGTGATGCTTTTAATAAAACTGAATTTTTAGCAACTAACCCAAAAGTTTTAGGTTACCAAGAAAAAATAGATTCTATCTTAAAGCGTCTAGGAAAATCTTTAGAAACAGAAGATTTAGCAGATGTTAAAGCACTTATTGAAGAATTAGAAATTGCTTGCCCACTAAGCGGTAGCAGAAACTGGACAGATGTAAAGCAATTTAACCTCATGTTTGGTACCAAATTGGGTGCGTCAGCAGAAACCGCAATGGATTTGTATTTACGTCCAGAAACGGCTCAAGGTATATTTGTAAACTTTTTAAACGTACAAAAAACGGGGCGATTAAAAATTCCGTTTGGTATTGCACAAACCGGTAAAGCCTTTAGAAATGAAATTGTTGCAAGACAATTTATTTTTAGAATGCGAGAGTTTGAACAAATGGAAATGCAGTTTTTTATTAAACCAGGTACACAACAAAAATGGTTTGAGTATTGGAAAGAAACCCGATTAAAATGGCATAAATCTCTTGGTATGGGTGAAGCTAATTACCGTTTTCATGACCACGAAAAATTAGCACATTATGCAGATGCTGCCACAGATATAGAATTTAACTTTCCGTTTGGGTTTAAAGAATTAGAAGGTATTCACTCTCGTACAGATTTCGATTTAAAACAACATGAAGAATTTTCAGGTAAAAAACTACAATATTTTGACCACGAAGATAACGCTAGCTACATACCTTATGTACTAGAAACTTCAATTGGTTTAGACCGTATGTTTTTAGCAGTATTCTCTAATGCTTTAGTAGAAGAAACATTAGAAAACAATACCACACGTACCGTTTTAAAACTACCAGCTGTATTAGCACCAACAAAAGCTGCCGTTTTTCCGTTAGTAAAAAAAGACGGTTTACCAGAAGTTGCAAAGCAAATTATTGACGATTTAAAGTGGGATTTTAATGTGTTTTACGACGAAAAAGATGCCGTTGGAAAACGTTACAGACGCCAAGATGCCGCAGGTACACCATTTTGCATCACCGTAGATCATGATACTTTAGAAAACAATACCGTTACACTACGTCATAGAGATACTATGGAACAAAAACGTGTTAAAATTGAAGATTTAAAAACCCTAATAAAAGCAGAAACAGATGTGAAACATTGGTTAATGAAGATGAAATAAGTTTACATTAGCTTCATGCATTAACATTAAACTACTTTTAATATTATATTTACCAAAACACAACCTTAACATTTAGATAACCTAACATGAGTGATGCTTTAAAACATGAGTGTGGTATTGCACTTATAAGACTTCTAAAACCTTTAGAATATTATAAAGAAAAATACGGAAGTGCATTTTACGGAGTAAATAAAATGTACCTCATGATGGAAAAGCAACACAACCGCGGCCAAGATGGTGCTGGGTTTGCAAGTATAAAGCTAGATACACAACCTGGCGAACGCTACATTAGCAGAGTACGTTCTGTGGCACAACAGCCAATACAAGATATTTTTTCTCAGATTAATGAACGTATAAACCAAGAACTCACCAATAACCCAAGCTATCAAAATAGTACCGAGCTACAAAAAAAACACATTCCGTATGTTGGAGAGTTACTTTTAGGACATGTACGCTATGGTACTTTTGGAAAAAACAGTGTAGAGAGTGTACATCCGTTTTTAAGACAAAACAATTGGATGCACAGAAATCTTATTGTTGCTGGTAATTTTAATATGACCAATGTTAATGAGCTTTTTGGCAATTTGGTAGATATAGGACAGCATCCCAAAGAAAAAGCTGATACTATCACAGTAATGGAAAAAATTGGTCATTTCTTAGACGATGCAGTTTCAAAAATATACAGAGATTTAAAAAAAGAAGGCTATAGTAAAAATGAATGCTCACCGCTTATTGCAGAACGTTTAAAGGTTAGTAAAATACTAAAACGTGCAGCAAAAAACTGGGATGGTGGTTATGCAATGGCTGGTTTGTTAGGACATGGAGATTCTTTTGTACTTAGAGATCCCGCAGGTATTAGACCTGCATATTACTATAAAGATGACGAAATTGTGGTGGTTGCATCAGAACGTCCAGTTATTCAAACCGTTTTTAATGTACCTTATGGGCATATAGAAGAACTTCCCCCAGGACATGCTATTATCACTAAAAAATCGGGTAGTACTCAAATTAAAAAAATATTAGAACCTACAGAACGTAAAGCCTGTTCTTTTGAACGCATTTATTTTTCTAGAGGAAGTGATGCAGAAATATATGAAGAACGTAAAAACTTAGGTAAATTATTATTGCCAAAAGTTTTAAAAGCCTTAGATAATGACACCAAAAACACAGTGTTTTCTTACATTCCAAACACTGCTGAAACCTCATTTTTTGGAATGATAGATAAAGTTGAAGAACACCTTAACACCAAAAAAACAAAAACTATATTAGAAGGTAATGGAAAATTATCTGCCGAGCGCATTACAGAAATACTCTCAGAACGTCCTAGAATAGAAAAAATAGCCATAAAAGACGTAAAACTAAGAACCTTTATTACAGAAGATAGTAGTAGAGACGACCTTGTAGCCCATGTCTATGACGTTACTTACGGTGTTATTAAACCAACAGACAACTTAGTAATTATAGACGATAGTATTGTAAGAGGTACCACTTTAAAAAAGAGTATTATTAAAATGGTAGACCGCTTAAATCCTAAAAAAATTGTAATCGTGTCTTCTGCACCACAAATACGCTACCCAGATTGTTATGGTATTGACATGGCTAATTTAGAAGGTTTAGTTGCTTTCCAAGCGGCTCTTGCACTACTAAAAGAACGCAACCAATATCATATTGTTGAAGAAACATATAAAAAATGCCTATCTCAACTAGATAAGAAAGATAAGCATGTAGTTAACTATGTTAAGGCTATTTATGAAAAATTTACAGCTGAAGAAATTTCAGATAAGATATCAGAATTACTTTCAGACGATTCAGTAAATGCAGAAGTAAAAATAATTTTTCAAACTGTAGAAAACCTGCATAAAGCGTGTCCAAATAATCTTGGAGACTGGTATTTTACGGGTAACTATCCAACAGATGGTGGAAACAGAGTTGTAAATAGAGCTTATATTAATTTCTTTGAAGGAAACAAAGAACGCGCCTATTAAAGTATTTAACTAATCAATTACATTCAAAAATCGATTACCAAATCTTTAAATAAAAAAAATTAACGATTTCTTAAAATATTTTACAGTTTCATTACTAAAAACCTTATTTTTGAACATCTATTATTTTACATAATAGTAAATTTGGGGCAATTAAAGGTAAGTACTTAAGTACTTACCTTTTATTATATAAACGTTTACCTAATATTTCTTCATAACTTTTTCTTAACATTGACCAACATGAGTTTGGCATTAACTAATTGATAACCCATTAGTTAATATCTTTTTTATCAAAACACTTATTATTTTAGACAATCAGAAAGAATCTGTAGTAATCCTATGTATAGTTTTTCCGAGTTCAGTCAAAATGGTATATTTTTAAAAATCAATACTATAAATACTTTCTTTAATTAGCAAAAGTGAATTGTATTATATGATATAAGTTAAGCTAAACCTTAAAAATAAAAGTTTAACTATATTTACATTTCAATTTATTTTTTTATGAAATCACATTATATAACTTTTTTTTTATGTGCTTTTTTAATAACAGCCTGTGAAAAAAAAAATGAAAACCTCAATACAGAAGTCTCTAAAACAAAAGATACTGAATCACCTATAACATCAAAAAAAATTGCTACATTTAAATATACAGATTACGCACTTAGTTCTGAAGCAGACGTTGTAATCAAAAATTGGGCAAAATATGTAGAATTAAACACTGTTATTAACAATTTAAAACAAGCCGATTTATCATTTTTTAAAGAAGATACAGCATACATCAATACATTTTTAACAGATTTTAATACCAGTATCCCTAAAGTCTTAGACACAAAATCTATAACATCAAGACTTATTGTTCTAGAAACTACAATGCTAAAACTACATGACGATCTTACACTTAGCAATATTAAACCCGAATCTCAACTTGCTAGTATAAAAAATTTATTAGAAGCCTTTTCTAATTTTAATTACAGAATAAATACAAAAATTGAATCTGATTTTTTTAATCTAATAAAAGCTGATTAATGAATTATGTATGAGTTTTTAATTTTTACAAAATTTAATTATTATCCTTTAAAAATTAAAAAAGTTGCTTTATAAAGTCTACAATAACAATTTAATTATTGTACTCTAAATTTTAAACTAAATAGACAACAGAATTACACATTTTAAAGAGGCCGAAAACAATTTGTTTAGACCTCTCTTTTCTCTATTAGACTTAAAAATAAATATCCTGTGCTAATCTAAATGTATTAGCATGAGCATTAACAATAGTTTTAATATCTGGTGAGTATCCGCCGCCCATGCTACACATTACAGGTATTTGATGTGCTTTACATGTTTTTAGCACAAACGCATCCCTAGCTTTACAACCATTAACTGTTAATCCTAACTTCCCTAATTTATCCGAAGCTATAACATCTACACCACATAAATAATATACAAAATCTGGTTTTTGGTCTTTTATTAATTTTGGTAACGTATGTTTTAAAATTGACAAGTAGGTAGCGTCATCTGTATCGTTATTTAAAGCAATGTCTAAATCACTTTGTTCTTTCTTAAAAGGATAGTTGTGTTTTCCGTGCATAGAAAACGTAAATACAGAGGCATCATTATTAAAAATTTCTGCGGTACCATTACCTTGGTGTACATCTAAATCTACAATCAAAATTTTGTTTACTAATCCTTTATTTTGCAAATAGCGTGCACCAATAGCTTGGTCGTTTAGCATACAAAACGCTTCTCCTCTATTGGTATATGCGTGGTGTGTGCCTCCAGCAATGTTCATGGCAATACCGTGATTTAAAGCAAATTCACTAGCTTTTATAGTACCGTCTGCAATTATAATTTCGCGCTCTACTAAAACTTCACTTAAAGGAAATCCTATTTTTCTGGCAGCACGTTGGTTTAAGGTAATATTTAATAAATCGTAAAAATACTCCGCATCGTGCACAGCTAAAATCGGAGTTTCATTTAGCATGCGTTCAGGTTCAAAAAAATTAGTTTCTACGCAAGTACCTTCATGTAATAATTGTTGGGGCAATAGATCATATTTTTCCATAGGAAAACGATGACCCTCAGGCAACGGATGCTTATAAATAGGATGGTATGATATTTTTAGCATTTACGTTTCTAATTTTAACTGAATCCGTTTTCTTGGCACATCTACCTCAAGGACTTTAACCAAAATTTGCTGATGTAAGTGTACGTGATCATTAACGTCTTTCACAAAACTATCGGAGAGATTAGAGACGTGTATTAAGCCACTTTCTTTAATACCTATGTCTACAAAACAACCAAAATTGGTGATATTATTTACAATTCCTGGCAAAATTTGACTAGAATTTAAGTCTGTTATACTTTTTATATTTTGATTAAAACTAAAGCTCTTAGCCTTTTCTCTAACGTCTAATCCTGGTTTTTCAAGCTCTTTTATAATATCTTTAAGCGTAGGCAAGCCAATTGTTGCTGAACAGTATTTTTTTAAATCTATCTTTTGAAGTACCGCTTTATTGCCTATGAGTTCTTTAAGGGATAGATCTTCATCCGAAGCCATTTTTTCAACAATGTTATACGCTTCTGGATGTACAGATGAATTGTCTAATGGGTTTTTAGCCTCCCTAATTCTTAAAAAACCTGCTCCTTGTTCAAAAGCTTTATCCCCCAATCTTGGTACTTTTTTAATTGCAACTCTGGACGTAAATGGTCCGTTTTCAGTTCGAAAATTAAAAATATTTTCTGCTAATTTTGGACCAATACCAGATACATAACTTAGTAAACTTTTGCTAGCAGTATTAATATTAACACCAACAGTATTTACACAGTTTTCTACAACACTATCTAATTGTTTTTGAAGTTTACCCTGATCTACATCGTGCTGGTACTGCCCTACACCAATAGATTTGGCATCAATCTTAACCAATTCTGCTAAAGGGTCTTGCAAACGTCTTCCTATAGATACAGAGCCTCTTACGGTAACATCATAATCTGGAAATTCTTCTCTTGCAATTTTTGATGCCGAATAAATACTTGCTCCAGCCTCACTTACCACAAAAACTTCAACAGTGTTTTTAAATTTTATGCTTTTAATTAAAGCTTCAGTTTCTCTAGATGCTGTTCCGTTTCCTATGGCTATGGCTTCAATGTTATAGGCTTCAACTAAAGATGCTATTTTTTTTATAGCTCCTAGACTGTCGTTTTTTGGTGCATGCGGATATATGGTTTCGTTATGTTTTAACTCGCCTTGGGCGTCTAAACACACCACTTTACAACCCGTTCTAAAACCCGGATCTATTGCCAGTACACGTTTTTCACCAATAGGAGAACCTAATAACAATTGTTTTAAGTTTTTGGCAAAAACAGTAATTGCAGCTTCATCTGCTATTTCTTTTGCATTTTGAAGTGCTTCATAACTTAACGACGGAAATAATAAACGTTTATAAGCGTCTGATATAGCAAGCTCTAATTGTTCTGCACAAGCATTTTGTGAACGTATAAGTTTTTGGTCTATATGTTCGAGTGCCTTTATAGCATCTATTTCAATTTTTACTCTAATAAAACCTTCTTTTTCAGCACGTAAAATTGCAAGCAAACGATGTGATGGAATACGACTTAAAGACTCTGACCAATCAAAATAATCTCTAAATTTTTGAGCTTTTTCGTCTTCTTTTTTTGACTTTACAACTTTAGTAGAAATTTGTGCATGACGTTCTAATTGGTTTCTCAGATTATTTCTAATATCTGTGCGTTCATTAATCCACTCTGCAATAATATACCTTGCGCCTTCTAAAGCAGCATCGGCATTTCCAACCTCATCATTAACATATCTTAATGCAACCGATTCAATATCCGTAGCATTTTGACTCATTATAATTTTTGCCAAAGGTTCTAGGCCATTTTTACGAGCGGTTTCTGCTTTGGTTTTACGCTTTTTCTTGTAAGGTAAATATAAATCTTCAAGGGTTGTTACATCTTGTGTGTTTTCAATTTTAAGCTTTAACGCTTCGGTTAAAACACCTTCTTCTTCAAGTACTTTTAAAATGGCTAACTTTCGTTTTTCTAGGGTTTCAAATTGCTCTTTATACTTAACGATGTCTCCAATTTGTACTTCATCTAAATTGCCTGTGGCTTCTTTTCTGTACCTCGAAATAAAAGGGATTGTACAATCTTCGTCTAAGAGTTTAATTGTGTTTTTAACAGAAGATTCTGGTAACTGGGTTTTAGATATTATGTAGTTTAGAATTTTTTGCATAAAAATCGTATTAACTATAGGAATTAGTAACTTAAGATTATAATATTAAAAACTTTAAAAGTCTAGACTCAATTGCTGTTCTCTCAAAGGGTAGAATACACCTATAATTACAAAAGGATTAGTAGCTCTTCTTCTGTGCCATTGCATTGTTGTGCCTAAAAACAAGTAAATGTCATTTTTAGCTGTAAAAATTTCAAAATATTTTTCCCTAACCAATTCCAGTGCTTTCTTTTTACTATTAGTTCTTCTCAAGCAGTTTTTATAAAGTTCAAAGACTTCCCAATCTTCTATCATTAATCTACTTGAAACTCCTTCATCATCTAGAAACACATAATAAAATTTAAAAGGTATTTTAGGGATTAGTTTTTCAGGGTCACTTTCTATTTCAGCAAATAAATCTGTTTGCTTCCTCAATTCTTTCCATTCATCTTTCCATTCTTTATCATCATCTTCAATAATAAAATCAACTATTTTGGTGGGTTTAAAAGTTGCTAAAGACACATTTAACGGTTTTTGAGAGTCTTTAATCAATTTAGATTTATTCGTATAAACATTATTGAGACAAAAGTTTTTTCTTTCTTTCCAATAATTTTTAGTGTCAAGAGTATCTAATATTTTAATGTTATAATTATTTGGGGAATAACTTTCAGGTCTAAAATCATCCGTTCTTTCTTTTACATCAAGTTCAATCCAAGTATATTTTTTAAACCCTGTATCTTTTTTTAAATCTTTTAAAAAGCTCAAAGGAACAGGATATATTCTAATCCACGAACCGTCTTCTAAAAGCCCCGCAGTACACACTAATTCGTCATAACTTCTCGATGGAAGCGGATAGGTGGTAACTGTAATTAGAATTTTTTTTAGTGGCATAGTTTATAAATGCTCAATTTGGTATTTAAATTCTTTAAAATTTGATATAGCTTCAGCTAAAGGTGTTCTGTGACATTGGCATTTGTTGGCTTCAAAACAAGTAAGTGCTATTCTTTTATATTCTTTTAATAAATTAAGAATCTCTTTTTGACTGCTAGTTGTTTCAGAAAGATTAGAAGATTTATAGTCTTCAAATAATTTATCATAGTCGGCTTGAGAATTTAGTTCTTGACGTTTATCAGAATTAATACCAACTTCTGGTATGTGTAAGTAAGTAATACCAACACCTTCACAAGCATTTTTTAATTGACTTTTGCTAAAGCCATATTTCATACTTAAAGCATTTTTACGAACATCACATAAAAGTATAATGTTGTTTTTTATGAGCTTATTTAAATAATGTTCTAATGAAATACCTTCATAACCTATAGTGAATAAAGTAATATCTTTATCAAAGGATCTGTAATTGTCAAGATTTTTAAAGTTCTCAGAATTAAGGTATTTGTGAGCAACTATACTATTAATTGCGTAATATGGATATCTTTCATAAGTTAATTTTATTAAATCATCATTTGTTTTGTTTTTATAAATAATAGCAAAATCAGAAATGATTTTTTTATCTTCTTTATATAATTGAATTAGGTAATTAGTCTTGTCTAATTTTATCCAAGATTTAGATGACTCAGATACAATACCATATTTTACTAATGTATTTAAATCAGAATTTGCTTGAAAAGAAAAGCAACCAAATTTGTACGGGACAAAATCATAAGTTTTCTTTTTAGTTTTATACCTACTATATAAGAATAATAACTTTTGAATTTGAATTTTATCAAGCTCATTATCGAATACTTGCAAAAATGATAGTGCTATTTTTCTTCTATAATACATTCTTTAAAAATATGAAATTATTAACTTATAGAAAGACCGTTATTAACACCTTCAACATCAGGATTTACAAACACCAGATTACCGCTTTCATCCTCCGTCATTAAAATCATACCCTGACTTTCTACACCACGTAATTGGCGTGGTGCTAAATTTACTAAAACCGTAACGCGTTTTCCAATAATAGCTTCAGGCTTAAAACTCTCAGCAATACCAGAAACTATAGTGCGAGTATCAATACCAGTATCTACTTTTAGTACTAAAAGCTTTTTAGTTTTTGGCATTTTTTTGGCTTCCAAAATTGTACCTACACGAATATCTAGTTTGGTAAAGTCATCAAATGTAATTTCTTCTTTTTGAGGTTCGGTAACTTTTTTGGCGGCAGCGTTTGCTTTTTTACTGGCTTGTAATTTTGCTAGTTGTGCATCTATTTGAGCATCTTCAATTTTAGAAAATAATAATTCGCCTTTCCCTATTTGATGCGAAGCTGGAAGTAATATCTCTTTTGTTGAAATATCTTCCCATTTTAGAGATTCCTCGTCACTCGTTCCTCGTTCTGTGGGAATGACAATGTCATTTTGAGAGAAACAAAGAATCCCTTTCAATTTTGCAGAGGTAAACGGTAAAAATGGCTCACTTAAAGTTGCTAAAGCGGAGGCTATTTGTAATGCCACAAACATAACTGTTTGTGTTCTGGCTTGGTCTGTTTTAATTGTTTTCCAAGGTTCTTCATCGGCAAGGTATTTATTTCCAAGTCGAGCTAAATTCATTAACTCTTGGCTTGCCTCTCTAAAACGGTAACGTTCAATAGAACTTGAAATCACCGCTGGGTATGCTTTTACAGCCGCTAATGTTTCTTCATCTATAGCTAAATATGCTGTTGGTTTTGGTACAATACCACTGTAATATTTGTTGGTAAGCACTACAACTCTATTTATAAAATTTCCAAATATGGCAACCAACTCGTTATTGTTTCTGGCCTGAAAATCTTTCCAAGTAAAATCATTATCTTTTGTTTCTGGCGCATTTGCTGTTAATGCATAACGCAACACATCTTGTTGGTTTGGAAAATCTTGTAAATAGTCAGGTAACCAAACTGCCCAATTTTTTGAGGTAGATAGCTTATTGCCTTCCAAATTTAAAAACTCATTTGCTGGTACGTTTTCTGGTAAAATATAAGAACCTTCTGCTTTTAGCATGGCAGGGAAAATAATACAGTGAAACACAATATTGTCTTTTCCAATAAAATGCACCAAAGTGGTATCTTCATTTTTCCAATAGTCTTCCCAGTTTTTTCCTTCTCTTGCTGCCCATTCTTTGGTGGCAGATATGTAACCTATTGGCGCATCAAACCAAACGTAAAGCACTTTTCCTTCGCCTCCATTTACAGGTACAGGAATTCCCCAATCTAGATCTCTTGTTACCGCTCTTGGGCGCAAACCATCATCAATCCAAGATTTTACTTGCCCGTAAACATTGGGTTTCCAGTCTTTTTTATGCCCTTCCAAAATCCATTCGCGCAGAAAATTTTCATGTTTGTTTAAAGGTAAAAACCAATGTTTGGTTTCTTTTAAAGCAGGTACATTTCCGGTTATGGCAGATTTAGGGTTTATTAAATCTGTAGCGTTATGACTTGTACCACAATTTTCGCATTGGTCGCCATAACTTTCTTCATTGCCACATTTTGGGCAAGTACCAACTACAAAGCGGTCTGCTAAAAACTGGTTGGCTTCAGCATCGTATAATTGTTCTGAAACTTCTTCAACAAATTCATTTTTATCATATAGCGTTTTAAAGAATTCTGAAGCAGTTTCATGGTGTATTTTTGCTGATGTACGTGAGTAATTATCAAATGAAATTCCGAAGTCTTCAAAAGAATCTTTTATAATTTTATGGTATTTATCTACAATAGCTTGCGGTGTTACGCCTTCTTTTTTTGCTTTTATAGTAATTGGCACTCCATGCTCATCACTACCACAAATAAATGCTACATCCTCGCCAATGAGCCTTAAATAACGTGCGTATATATCTGCCGGAACATAAACACCTGCTAGATGTCCTATATGTATTGGCCCATTGGTATAAGGTAATGCGGCTGTAATTGTATATCTTTTAGACATGTTTTGTTTTAATTTTTATAAATAAGCGCGCAAAAAATACTTAATTATTAACTTTAATATTGCTGCGCAATGCATTTTAATCCAAATATATTTTAATTTGAGTACTGCTCTAGGAGACGGATACAAAAAGTAAATTGCTATTAAATTAGCTAAGCAAAAGTACATATTCTAAAGCCTTTTTTGAAAAAAAATGTACATTTACAAAAAGCACTTTGTTATGATTACAAAACGTTTCTTTATAAGGTTTTTTTCAATCTTAATAATAATGACTACAATTAACACTTTTGGGCAACAAAAACGTGAAACTAAAAGCAACATGAATTTACAATTAACTCAACCACGGTTTTTAAAAGCTGGCGATACTGTTGCTATTGTTGCTCCATCTGGCATTTTAAATAATCGTAATGCAGAAATTGAGCGTGCCACACAATTACTAAAATCTTGGGGATTATACGTTACAATTGGTAACCATGTGTTTAGCGAAGCCAATCATTTTGCAGGAACAGACGACGAACGCTGCCAAGATTTACAAAATGCTATGGATGATCCTAAAATTTCTGCCATTTGGTGTGCACGTGGTGGATACGGCACGGTGAGAATTTTAGATAAATTAGATTACACCAAATTTAAAGAAAAACCAAAATGGGTTATTGGTTACAGTGATATTACAGCAATACACAACCAACTACATAATAAAGGGTTTCAATCTTTGCATGCAATGATGTGTGTAAGTTTACAAAATGATGTAACTGAAATTAAAGAAACAATTGCCACCTTTAAATCTACCCTTTTTGGTAAGCCTGTAAATTATACTTTAGAAGCCTCAACGTATAATAAAATAGGTAAGGCTTCAGGGCAATTAGTTGGTGGTAATCTTACAATTTTACACACTATGCTTGGTTCAGAAACCAGTATTGACACGTCTGGGAAAATTCTATTTATTGAAGAAATAGGCGAATACAAATACCACATAGACCGCATGCTGCAAAGTTTAAAACGTGCTGGTTATTTTGATAATTGTAACGGTGTAGTTGTTGGCGATATGTCTAAAATGCGGAAAAATACTACGCCTTGGGGAACGTCTATAGAGCAACTAATTTTAGATGCACTTTCAAACTATAACTTCCCAATAGCCTTTAATATGCCTGCTGGTCATGAAAAAGATAATAGAGCTTTGGTATTGGGTGGTAAAATTGAGTTAGATGTAAAAAA
>CAYGUF010000014.1:0-56976 GCA_964353125.1 uncultured Flavobacteriaceae bacterium | reverse complement strand
ACCACCACGTTATCTCCATCCATAGGATATTGCGTAATGTATTGCTCAACCGTTGGACTTTCCAACAAATGAATTTGGCGTATTTCTCTGCCCAATTTTACCAATTGCCAAAAAGTGTTTTGGTCTTTTGGAAAAGGCACTTTCGGAAAATCAATTTTTAAAAATTCTTTGTATTTCTCTCTGTAAGTTGGCGAATGCAAAACCGCATAGATGTAATCTAAAATGTCAATTGGGGCAAACGTGTTTTCGGTGGTTTCTTTCTCGTTCGTAAAAGTTAATCCTAATTGCTTCGCAATTTGATTTACAATTTCAGGGTTTAGATTTGGTGTTCTTTTTTCTGATTGGTCAATGCTTTGTTGACCGCTGTTTTCTGGGTAGAGATACAATGGAAATGTGTAACCCGAACCATACCTACCTGCTGTTCCGGTTAAGTTAAAATCATTTGCGTATCTTTTACTTAAGCCTTTTAATTTCCTTGTCTTTACTCATACTTGTGTTTTGTTGCACTAAGGTACTGTAAATTCTTAACCAATAGGTAATGGTTGTTCTTGGAACGTCATATTTTTTAGATGCAAAGTTTGTGGATACTTGACCGTTTAGAATTTGGTCAACGACTAAAAGCTTTGTTTCTAAGGTTACTTTTTGATAGCTTTTTTTTCGCCAATGTTCATTTTGTGTTTTCATAAGTGACTATAATTAATGGTTTAATTTTTAGTCAACCTATTTCAGGAAAGTTCAACTTTTGTATGTTTGCCAACGTGATTGTATATGATTAGTGGCGTGTTTAAGTACCTAATTTAGTAAATAAAAACTGAATAGAAAATCTGCGAAGATTTTCGTAAACAAGCTAAAACTAGCCATTAATTATATACGGTGTTAGCTGCCGTTTTTTATTCCTTTCTAAAAATAGTTCCTGGACTTAAATCAGATTGTAATTTTTCAAGCTGTTCAGGTGTAAATCTATCATCATTAATTCTATATCTTTCGTCAAATATTTCTTGAAAAGTTATATTTAGATTTTTTTGATTTAGATAAAAGTCAAATTCTTCCAAACTCAAAGTTAAATAATCTGAAAAGTGAGATAAAATTTCTGGATTTTTCGAAACAATAATATATTTAAAATTTGAAGGTATTCCATATTTTGAATGATTACTTAAAATATGTTTTCTTCTTTTAGCTACTTTTCTTTCCCATTCCTTTTGAAGATATGATAGTCTTTTTCTTGTTGGTTTATAATCGTGGAAATAAACATCTAAAGGAAGTGAATGGTTTTTAGCTTCAATTAGAATAAAATCATTTTTTGAATTTTTTATGATTAAATCAATATCTCCTATTTGATTTTTTCCTTGGTACAAGTCTAATTCCCTCGCAACTTCGTTAAAGTCATACTTTTTTGACACTTCAACAATTTTATCAAGGAAGGTTGATGCATATTTATCTTTGTATTGTTCTTTTGATTCAAAACCCTCAAGCAATGTATAATGAAGGTTAATAAATAAACTGTCAAGTAATAATTCAGGACTAATTAAATACTTATCTCCAAAATCAAATATTGGTTGACGTGCGACTTGATTATATCTTAATTCATTTGCATCGTATGAATTTACATCGAAAGTTAATTTGTCAAGAATTTGTTTAATATTATCTCCGAATTTAGAGTAGAGCTTGTGTTTATCAATGAATAGTGAATTGGCAAAATTAACAATAGTTCCAAATGCTTGTATATCTATCTTATCTTTATCAATTTTAACGAAGTTACTCTCATTACTATTTATTTGTTCCGTGATTGTATTAATTATAAAATCGATTAGCTGAATAAATTTATTGAGTTTGATATTTAACTCATTTTTAAATAAGTCAGAATAAGGTTGATATTCCTTTTCAAAATTCTTTAGCAAATCATCTTTTAATTGTAAGTTTTGTTTATGGAAGTCATTATCTCTGTCGATACGAAGACTATATTCAACGAATTTTTTTGTTTTAGGATTGTTGAGTACTTCTCCAAAATCCATTCGTAAGTATCTGTCTCTTTCTCCATAAACTTTAAGATTTTCTGACATTGTAATGAAAGTCAAATTTTCATAATTTGAATTAATCTCAAAAGTTCGTTTTGTAAGTGATTGGACAATTTCAGAGTTAATACTAATATCTTTAAGATTTATAGGTGTAGTTATATCAACTGCATAAACATAAAAAATTTGAATTAAATATTTATAAGCATCATTTAAGTGATTATTATAGGTTAAAACCATATTTAATTCACTGTCTGGTATGTCTTGAGTTCGTGGTATTAATCTTATAAAATGTAAATAATGTAAGTAATAAAATAGTTCGCCAATTCCGCCTTTTTTTGACGTATCTATTGTTGATTGAATTTTTTTTGATATTTCAAACTCAATTTTATTTTTAGCTCTTTCGTGTGGATTTTTATCGTTCATTAATTAATTCACGGAATTTTTTTCAAATGGCAGCTAACATTAAATAACACCATGTAAATTTACTCTATCTCAAATTCCGCTTTTACAGCATCAATAGCTATGGTATAAACACCTTTTGGTAAGTAAATCTTTCCATTTTTTGCTGCGTTAATCTCTAAATTTTTATCTGCTTTTTGCAATGCTTTTTTACCTTTTTCGGTAAGCTCTAAATTGTAATCTACGGAGTTAAAGCCTCTGTCAACAGTAATTGTTATTTCATTTAATTCGGAACCGTTTTTATCTAAAATTTTAATCGTTTTTTCACCTGAAGCATTACTGTAAAACGGAATGTTTAGTTCTGGTTCATAAGCCTCTAACCATTGACTCCATGAGCTGCCCCAACGTTGAGAATAACGCACAGTTGGTATCTCAAAAAACGTAATTGGTTTTGACTGTAAGTTAGTATTCATCTGTTGCAGCGCAGCTATATTGGTTTTGTAAATGCTTCTTCCATGAGTGCCTAATAATAGGTCTTTAGCTTCAGGTTGAATTACAATATCGTGAACGGCTACATTTGGCAAACCATTAGAAAACACCTGCCATAATTCGCCTTTATTAAAAGAGACATACGCTCCATTATCTGTGCCTAAATACAAAATATTTTCGTTTTCGGTATCTTCTTTTATAACATTTACTGGTGAAGCAGGAATATTTGATGCAATAGAAGTCCATGTCTGCCCGTAATCTTCACTCATATAAACATAGGCTTTAAAATCGTCCCAGCGATAGCCATTCAAGGTTACATAAACCCGTTCTTTTTTATGTTTTGAAGCAATTACACGACTAACCCATAAATTTTTTGGTAAAGCCTCAGCGATGTTAGTCCAACTGCCACCTGCATTTTTAGTAATATGTAGTAAACCATCATCACTACCAGCATAGATTAACCCAAACTGAAAAGGGCTTTCACTTATGCTTGTTAAAGTGCCATACGCCACGTTTCCTTTTTTACCTCCATTGGTTAAATCCTCAGAAATGGCTTCCCAATCGTTACCTTTATTCATAGAGCGCATTAATTTATTGCCCCCTAAGTACAAAATATCTTGATTATGTGGAGACAATAAAATTGGTGTTTGCCAATTAAAACGATACGGATTTTCACCTAAGGTATGTTTGGGCTGAATATAAGTTTGTGTATTATTGTCTATATTTATTCTGTAATAATTCCCAAACTGATACCCTGTGTAAAGGGTATTAGAATCACGATTGTCTATTTGAATTTGCATGCCATCTCCACCCATAATACTTTTCCAAGGATAGTCACCACTCTGATGCCAAGCCTTGTTTTCTAAAGCATTATTTGCGCCTTTCCAAACACCATTATCTTGTAAACCACCATACACGTTGTATGGTTTTTCATTATCTACATTTATGGCATAAAATTGCCCAACGGCTGGCGCGTTATTTTTAATCCAATTAGCTCCATCATCATAACTAATGTTTACACCACCATCGTTTCCGTTAATTAAATGATCTGGGTTTTTAGGATTTATCCATAAGGCGTGGTGATCTGCATGCACATTTTCAGCACTTATTGAGGTAAAGGATTTTCCGCCATCTTTAGATTTTAAAATTGGCACTCCATATATGTATATATCATCTTGATTTATAGGTGACACGTGAATATGCCCAAAGTAGTATCCATAACTGTAATAAATGCCATCTAAATAATCTTTATGTGTTTTTTGCCATGATTTTCCGCCATCAGTACTTTTGTAAACCTCGGCACCAACCACTGGTGTATCAAATAACATGGCATTAGCATCTTCTAAATATTTAGCCAAATCTATTGGTTTTATATTACCAGAACGTACCATTTGTTTTACGTTTTCTGCCCTATATTTTTCTTGAAAGTTGTTAGTTTTTAAAAAAGCATTTAATGTTTTGTCTTCTAAAGCTAAAAAATCTGCTTTGGTCATGGTTTTAAAATCTGCTTTTGTTAAACCGCGTTTATCATCAGATTTCTTTTCTTCAATTCTTCTAAACTGGTTATCGTGTATAGCATATACTACATTATCATTAAATACAGCAATGCCAATACGACCAACACCTTCCCCAGTTGGAAAACCACTTTTTTCTGTAGATACTTTTACCCAAGTTTCACCGGCATCTGTACTTTTATAAATGGCAGAATTTATTCCGCTACCTGAAAAATTCCAAGCTTTTCTGTCTTTTGTCCAAGATGTTGCAAACATTACATTATAATTATTTGGACTGTGTTGCAAATCTATAATTCCGCTAATAGCATCTACAAATAAGGTGTGTTTCCATGTGTTTCCGCCATCTATGGATTTGTAAATACCACGTTCTTTGTTTGAAGAATACAGATGTCCTGTAACACCAACCACCACAATATTTGGGTTGTCTGGGTGAATTAAAATTGGCGCAAAATGATGAGCATCCATAAGCCCCATATTTTGCCATGTTTTACCGTTATCTGTAGATTTTAAAATCCCTATACCTGCGTAGGACGAACGTGAAGCGTTGTTTTCACCTGTGCCAACATAGATAGTTCGGGTTTTCCAATGCACAGCAATATCGCCCACATTTTGTGTGTTTGCGGTATCTAATATTGGGTTAAACGTTGTGCCATTATTAGTAGTATGCCATACACCACCAGACGCATAACCCACATAAAACTCTGAAGGGTTTTCTGGATTTACATCCAAATCTACCACGCGACCACTCATAATTGTTGGTCCTATGTTTTTAAAAGGTACGTTTTTTACCAGTGAGGCTTGTGATAGGTTTTGCTTTTGAATTAAAGCCTGCTGAACAGTTTCTGCAGACGTAGTAGATTGTTGCGCAAATGTATGTGCAACAGCAAAACAAAATAGGATGCTAAGTGATTTAAATTTGATCATGATAGGTGCGTTTTTAAAAAATTGAAATTACTGAATTATGTCATAACACTCAAATTTTGTTTTATAGACCTTTCAGGTTTTAAAAACATGAAAGGTCTAACGGTATTTACATAACCTAATCTTAAGTAATATTATGGTTTTTGGTATTAAACTGCTGCTTTACTTTTTAGCCCAGATAGAAGCGGCATCCTTTTTTTATTTTCAAAAAAAGATAGAGCGGATAGCTGGAGATAGCTCCAAAATTTTACAAAAGGATTTCTTATTTTTGAAACTGTAATAACAGCTTAAAATTTAATACATGAAATACGCACCAATTGACAACGGACTTTTTATAAAAAACCGAAACAACTTTATGGCTCACATGCAGCCTAGTAGCTTGGCGGTGTTTAACTCTAATGATATTTATCCTATAAGTGCAGATAGCACCATGCCTTTTCAGCAGCATCGTGATATTTTTTATTTGAGTGGTGTAGATCAAGAAGAAAGTATTTTGGTGTTATTTCCGGATTGCCCAAAAGCAAAACATTGTGAAATTTTATTTCTGAAAGAAACCAATGCGCATATTGCCATTTGGGAAGGCGAAAAACTAACCAAAGAAGCGGCTTTAAAAACAAGTGGTATTAAAACGGTGTACTGGTTACAAGACCTAGAAAAAGTGCTTTTTGAACTCATGACGCAATGTGATACCGTTTATATTAACACTAACGAGCATTACCGTGCTAATGTTGAAACTGAAACCCGTGAAGATCGTTTTACAAAATGGTTAAAAGCCAAATATCCTGCACATAGTGTGGCAAAAAGTAATCCTATTTTACAACGCTTACGTGCTGTTAAAGACCCTATAGAATTAGATCTTATCCAAACAGCGTGTAACATTACTGAAAAAGGATTTAGACGTGTGCTCAATTTTATAAAACCCGATGTTTGGGAATATAATATTGAGGCTGAATTTATGCACGAGTTTTTAAATAACCGCTCAAAAGGGTTTGCATACACACCAATTATTGGCTCTGGTAATAATGCTAATGTGTTGCATTACATACAAAATAACCAACAATGTAAAGCTGGCGAATTGATACTTATTGATGCTGCTGCAGAATATGCTAATTACGCTAGTGATATGACACGTACAATACCTGTATCTGGAAAATTTACAGAGCGCCAAAAAGCAGTTTACAATGCAGTTTTACGTGTAAAAAATGAAGCTACAAAACTATTAATACCAGGCACAGATTGGGCTGCTTACCACATTGAAGTTGGTAAAATAATGACTTCTGAATTGCTAGGATTAGGTCTTTTGGATAACGCCGATGTGCAAAAAGAAAACCCAGATTGGCCAGCTTATAAAAAATATTTTATGCATGGCACCTCACATCACATGGGATTAGATACACACGATTATGGTTTACTACACGAACCTATGCAAGCCAACATGGTGTTTACTGTTGAACCTGGTATTTATATTCCAAATGAAGGTTTTGGAATACGTTTGGAGGATGATGTAGTGATACAAGAAACTGGAGAGCCTTTTAATTTAATGCGAAATATTCCTATTGAAGCTGATGAGATTGAAGATTTGATGAATCGTTAAGTTATGGTTATGACCATTTAGTTTTTAACTGTTAGAAAAAAAGTCTCATTGAATTAAAATCAATGAGACTTTTTTGTAATATAAAAATCTTAAGCAATTGCATTAATTACTCTTGTGTAGCAGGTGCTTCTGTTGTTTCAGCTGTTTCTTCATCTTCATCATCTACTACTACTACAGAGGCTCTAGATCGTCTTACTTGACAAACTACAGTATTTTCTGGATGTAAAAATTTATAGTCCTCATTTTCTAATGCTGTAATGTAAAGCTTACTTCCAATTTTTAATGGTGTAATATCTGCTTCAATAAAATCTGGCAGTTTAGAAGGTAATGCTTTCACTTTTAATTTACGTAAGTTTCTACGTAATACACCACCATTTAAAACACCTTTTGAGGTACCTATAATATGTACAGGGATTTCCATCATAATTTCTTTATCTTCAAAAGTCTGATAAAAATCGATGTGTAAAATTCGGTCATTTACTGGATGAAACTGAATATCTTGCATTATTGCATTAAGGGTTTCGCCACTGTCTAGGGCAATCACAACAGTATGCGCATCTGGAGTGTAAACTAATTTTGAGAATGCCAATTCTGGTGCTGAAAAATGTAATGGCTTGTCTCCTCCGTATAATACGCAAGGAACCTGACCAGCATTACGTAAGGCTTTTGTAGCTTTTTTACCTACGCTTTCTCTTTGAGATCCATTGATTGTAATTGATTTCATTTTTTGAAATGTTTGATTTTAAATTATTTATACCTCATTTTGAGGGCTGCAAATTTATAATTTTTATATGAACTTTCTAAAATTTAGTGTTTTTATTTTAAATAGACGTATTTATACCTAATAAAACAACTAAAATGATTTGATACATTTATAACACAACCAAACAATTACATAACAAATTTAGAACTTATAGATTTATTATGTTGTACATTATACATAACCTCAGCAAATAAATCTGCACAACTTAAAACATGTATTTTTTTACTCTTTTGTTTTAAAGGAATTGAGTCTGTAACAATAAGCGCTTCTAATTTAGAATTTTCTAAACGCTCATAAGCACTACCAGATAAAATAGGATGTGTACAGATTGCTCTTACGCTTAGTGCTCCACGTTCCATCATAAGGTCTGCGGCTTTGGTTAACGTACCTGCTGTATCTACCATATCATCTACAAGTACTACGTTTTTTCCAGTAACATCTCCAATAAGCTCCATGTGCGAAATTACATTGGCTTTTGCACGTTGTTTATAACAGATTACAACATCACTTTCTAAGGCTTTTGAATAGGCGTATGCACGTTTAGAACCTCCCATATCTGGAGAGGCAATGGTTATATTGTCTATGTTTAGACTTTTTAGATAGGGTAAAAACACGGTTGATGCAAAGAGATGATCTACTGGTTTTTCAAAAAACCCTTGAATTTGATCTGCATGAAGATCCATGGTAATAATTCTTGTGGCTCCTGCAGTTTCAAGCATCTTAGCTACAAGTTTTGCGGCTATTGGTACTCTTGGTTTGTCTTTACGGTCTTGTCTTGCCCAACCAAAATAAGGCATTACTGCTGTAATATGTCTTGCCGAAGCCCGTTTTGCGGCATCCAACATTAAAAGTAGCTCCATTAAATTTTCTGGTCCAGGATGTGTAGAACCAATAATAAAAACACGAGCGCCACGTATGGACTCCTCGTAAGAAGGTTGAAACTCACCATCGCTGTATGTTGACGTAATTACATTTCCTAATTTTATACCATAGATTTTGGCTATTTGCTTGGCTAAATATTCACTTTGTGTACATGTAAAAATTTTGGCTTCAGTAATTTGATTTGGCATTTAATTGAGATATTGATTAGTTTTTAAAGTGGCTCAAATTTAGAAAATTATTTTATGTAGATAGATAATAAGGCTCTTAATTTAATTGCCAAACGTTAAATATTTTCTATTTTTGTCGTTAACTATTCTAATGCTCAAGTGGCGGAATTGGTAGACGCGCTGGATTCAAAATCCAGTTTCTTCGGAAGTGTGGGTTCGATTCCCACCTTGAGTACCAGATTATAGCCGAGTTTTTACAACTCGGCTTTTTTATTGGGTACAACTTAGGTAAAACAGTTTAGCTTTAATCGCTTTAATAGTAACGAGGGTTATAATCAAAAGAACTTTAATTTTAAATTGAAACAAAAAACACAGATTATTTTTAAAAATAACCTGTGTTTAATAATAAAATTAGAAATACTAGCACTCAACTACATAAATAATTATTTTTTAATAATAATTTTTAAAGACATCGACAACATATTTAAATTAAATTAGGGATGAAATAATTTTACATTTCTGAAGCTTACAAATGCGCTAAATAATTATTAGTACTATACGTTTTGTTTTTTATAAAATAAATATTTCAATAATTTATTGAAGCAAAAACTCATTGTATCATAAAAATTAACGTGTTAAAAGACTTTTTTGTCGTTCTTGTTGATTCTTGCCCTAAAACTCATAACTTAGCCTTTATAAAACATATGATGCATGACTTTAAAAGATTTAGCTAAAATAGCAGGAGTTTCAATATCAACCGTTTCTAAAGCTTTAAATGACAGTCCAGAAATTGGAGAACGCACCAAAAAAAAAATTAACGAATTAGCGAAACTCTACAAGTACCAACCCAATAATATTGCTGTTAACTTAAAAACAGGTAAAACAAAAAACATAGGTGTTATTATACCTAGCATACAAAATAACTTCTTTGCTAGAGCAATTGTTGGTATAGAAAAAATCTTAGATGCCGAAGATTATAAACTTATAATTTCTATAACGCACGAATCTCAAGCAAAAGAAGCCGCTATTATAAAAACACTTTCTAACGGAGTTGTAGATGGTTTTATAATTGCCGTTGCAGAAGAAACACAAATTAACCAAGAAACCGAACATTTTTTATACACACAAGAGCGAAACAAACCTACTGTTTTATTTGATCGTGTTATTAAAAGTTTAGACTTTAACAACGTTGTGGTAGATGATAATGCAAGTGTTTATAACCTTACACAAGGCCTAATTAAAAACGGTAAAAAAGCAATTGCCGTGGTTTCTGCAATACATAATCTTAGCGTAGGTAAATCAAGAAAAGAAGGGTATTTAAAAGCTATTGAAAATAAACAAAACCCTATAATTGTTGAAGCTGAAATAGATGATTTAGCAATTGAAATTGAAACGCTACTAAACACTAAACACGTAGACGCCATAATTGGTTTTGATGAAGATGCCTCACTTTGGAGTCTAAAAGTTGCAAAGCGCAAAAATATTTTAATACCAGAAAAACTTGTAATCCTTGGATTTGCACCTACTAAACTTGCGCAAAATCTAAGTCCGCAACTTACTACTATTAACCAACATGGTGTTACCATTGGGGAAACTTCTGCAAAACTTCTATTGGATAAACTTAAAAATCCTAGTTTACCACCACAGCGTATTGTTGTAAACTCAACTATAGACCACAGAGAAACCACACAATCTACTGATTACTAATTGTTTTACATTTTTAAAATTAGATTATATTAGTAAAAAGACTTATTTTTAAAATTCAAAAAAACCATTTTATAAATTATGCTAGAAGAATTTTGGTTTAACGTAAAAACAGGCCTTAATCATGTACTAGATATTAACGGTTACGACCACATTTTATTTCTTATTTTATTAGCATTACCTTATGTTTTTAAAAGCTGGGAACGCTTACTCATATTAGTATCTTTATTTACCGTTGGGCACACTTTATCTTTAATTTTAAGCACTTATAAAGTAATACATATTAATGGTGAAACTGTTGAGTTTTTAATACCAATTACCATTTTAATAACTGCCATTTATACTATTTTTACTGCTAGCAACAAAGAAAAAAAAGACAAGCATATACTACTAACATTAGCTACACTAATCTTTGGAGTTATACATGGTTTAGGCTTTGCCAGAGAGTTTAATATGATTTCTGGGCAATCTGAAAACAAACTAGAACTTCTAATTACATTTGCCTTAGGCATAGAATTGGCACAAGTTTTCATTGTTTTTGTAGTGCTTTTTTTAGCGTTTATCTTTCAAACTATTTTTAGATGTTCAAAAAGAGATTGGATTTTAGTTGTATCAGCAACAGTATTAGGTCTTGTACTTCCAATGTTATTTTAAAAATCCCAGCCACCAAACTCATCTCCAAAAACTTAAAAGTTTGGTAAAACTTTAACCTAGGCAAAGTTGGTTTTAAAATACAATACATCTATTTTCGTTATAACAACGAAGTGTTTAGCAATAAAAATAAAGCATGTCTCAAAAAAAACAATTACGTTACGACAAAGCGTATTTACGCATTGCCACAGAATGGGGCAAATTATCCCATTGTAAACGCAAACAGGTTGGCGCACTAATTGTTAAAGATCGTATGATTATTTCAGATGGCTATAATGGCACACCAACAGGGTTTGAAAACTTCTGCGAAGACGATGAGGGCTATACTAAATGGTACGTATTACACGCCGAAGCCAATGCCATTTTAAAAGTTGCTGCTTCCACGCAATCCTGTAAAGGAGCTACCTTATACATTACACTCTCACCCTGTAAAGAATGTAGCAAATTAATACACCAAGCCGGTATTATTAGATTGGTATATTCCGAGGACTACAAAGACAATTCTGGTTTGCGCTTTTTAGAAAAAGCAGGTGTTACCATTGTTAAAATAGAAGACCTAAATGCATAATCTTGACAAACACTAAATACATCCCTTTAATCATAGGAATTGCAATAGCTGCCGGAATTTTATTTGGCAGTAAAATAAATTATACCGATTCTTCAGATAAGTTTTTCACAACTAATAGCAAAAAAGATAAACTTAACAGACTTATAGATTATATTGATTATGAATATGTAGAAGATGTTAATACAGATAGCATTGTAGATATTACAGTAAATGGCATTCTAGATAACTTAGATCCACATTCAACGTATATTTCTAAAGAAAATTTAAAAGGCGTTACCGAAAGTATGGCTGGTAGCTTTATTGGTATTGGTATTAATTTTTACCCATACAAAGACACTATAGCGGTAATTAAAACCATAAAAAACGGACCAAGTGAACACGCAGGTATTAAACCAGGTGACCGTATTTTATTAGCAGATGGAGACACCATTTTTGGCAATACACTTACAGATGTTTTAATTACAGAAAAACTTAGAGGTCCTAAAAACTCTAAAGTAAAACTTACTGTTTTTAGAAAAGGTGAACCTAACTTTTTAGAATTTGACGTAAAACGAGAACGTATTCCTTTAAAAAGTATAGACGCATCTTACATGCTAACATCTAATTTAGGATATGTTAAAATAAATCGCTTTGCAGAATCTACCTTTAACGAATTTAAAATTGCACTAAGCGCGCTAAAAGAAAAAGGCGCAACACAACTTGCTTTAGATTTAAGAGACAACCCTGGTGGATTATTGGGTGTTGCAGAACAAATTGCTGATGAATTTCTAGCAGCTAACAAACTCATTGTTTTTACCAAAAATAAAAAAGGTAAAATTGAAAAAACTTACGCCACCAAAAACGGAGATTTTGAAAACGGCACCATTTATATTTTAATAAATGAAAACTCCGCCTCTGCAAGCGAAATTATTGCTGGTGCTTTACAAGATAACGATAAAGGTATCATTGTAGGCAGAAGATCCTTTGGTAAGGGTTTAGTACAACGCGAAATGGCATTGGGTGATGGCAGTGCTATACGTTTAACTGTATCAAGGTATTATACGCCAACAGGCAGGTCTATTCAAAAACCATATAACAAAAACAACAACAAAGACTATTATACGGATTACACAAAACGATTACGAAACGGTGAACTATATGATGCTGAAAATATAACCATTACAGACTCATTAAAATTTACAACCCCTAAAGGCAAAACCGTATATGGCGGTGGTGGTATTATTCCTGATGTATTTGTGCCTATAGACGAAAAATTTAATAACAAGACCATTACCATCTTAAAACGAAAAAACTATTTTAGTTTTTTCGTGTTTAAAACTTTAGACAAAAACAGAACACTTTACAACTCTAAAACACAATTAGATTTTGTTGAAAAGTTTGAGGTTAACGATACCCTTTATCAAAAATTTAATGCCTTTGTAAACCAAAAAGAACAATCTAATATTAATCTTGATTATTACAAAACGGAAATAAACTGTTTACTGAAAGCAAATTTGGCAAAACAGCTTTTTAACGATGCTGCCTTTGAACAAATTATAAATAAAAACGATATTGTAATACAAGAAGTAGTGGCATTAAGCAAGCATTAGTTGCTTAGACTTTGTCATGAGCCTTTGTATGCACTCCATTATTCCAAAGTGTTAAAATATCTGTAGCCACATGAGCACCACTACCACAAGCCATAGCAAATTGACTTCGCCACCCAGCCAAAACTCCAGCAACATATAAATTTTTTGCAACTAAATGATTCGTGTTTTTTAACCAAATTCTATCCTTCTCTAGTTCAGCTCTAGGATGTGGTTCAATATAATGCTCTAAACCTTTAATGGTTATTAAGTTTGTGTAACCAACAGTAATTACAACAATTTTGGACGTATAGGTGTTTTTTGTGGTTATAACGTTAAAACCTTCATTAAAAGGGTCTATTTGCGTTACTTTTTCAGTTTCAATTTGAAAAATATGTGGGTATAAATCATGCAACTGCTGTTTACCTTCTGTTAAAATGGTTTTACCAAGTGTGCCAGGTTGTAACCCCAAAACATTATTAAATAATGCATTTTGCAAATGTGATGTTTTTTGGTGCGTAATAACACCTATTGTTTTGTGCATAGCAAAAGGCTTGTGTTTTGCAGACCCTAAAACCAAAGCGCAAGACAAACCAGCAGCTCCGCCACCAATAATAAGTGTGTCAAAATTCATTATTTTTTGCTATCTAAAGCTTCAATTTTTTTGGAAACCCTAAGTATTTGAAGTAATAATATTACACAAAGCGCCGCTATAATGGTTAAAATTGCTGTAAAACTTTCGCCTTCAAAAATCGCATTAAAATTAAGTTTTGTTGCATTAAAAACAACAAGAATAAAAGCTAATATCGATAAAGTTAACGTTAATACTTTCATTTTATATTTTTAAAAATTAATATTTCAAAATAACTCTGTTTCAAAATTTCCATTACAAAAAGAGCTCTTTTATGTTTTGTGTAAAGAGCTTTACTGCTATTGCCAATAAAACAACCCCAAACACTTTTCTTATAATATTAATACCATTTGCACCAATAATACGCTCTATACGAGCTGATGTTTTAAGAACAATAAAGATAAGAATAACATTAATAATTACCGCAACAATAATGTTTTCTATGGCAAACTCGGCTCTTAACGAAAGTAAAGTGGTTAAACTTCCTGGGCCAGCAATTAATGGGAACGCTAACGGAAAAACTGATGCTGTAATGGCATTCGTATCATCATCTTGCTTATAAAGTGTTATACCCAAAATCATTTCTAAAGCTATAAAAAATAATATAAAAGAACCTGCAACAGCAAAAGAGTTAACGTCAATACCTATAAGGTTTAGTAAACTTTTTCCTAAAAATAAAAACACAATCATTATAAAACCTGCTATTAATGACGATTTTTCGCTCTGAATATGCCCAACCTTTTTACGTAAATCTATAATTATTGGAATGTTTCCTACAATATCTATTACCGCAAATAATACCATAAAAGCCGTAATTATTTCCTTAAAATCAAAATTCATAATAATAGTGTCAAAAAATTTCTACAAAGGTGCGGCTTTAGATTAAAACACAATATTAAATAAACATAAAATTTAACTATTTTTGATGTATGTTTCAACTCGGAAAAACATTGGTTTCTGAAGCCATTATAGAAAAAGATTTTTTGTGCAACCTCTCAGCATGCAAAGGTGCATGCTGCGTTGCCGGTGATGCTGGCGCACCATTAGAGCATGACGAAGTTAAAATACTAAAAGACCTATACCCTAAGATAAAACCTTTTTTACGTAAAGTGGGTATTGCCGCTATAGAAACTCAAGGCACTTCTGTATTGTCAGAATTTGACGAACACGAAACTCCCTTAATAAATGGTGAAGATTGCGCTTATGTTATTTTTGACGAAAAAAAAACTGCACTTTGTGGTATTGAAGAAGCATACAACCAAGGTGCCATAACATGGAAAAAACCTGTGTCTTGTCATTTATATCCTATACGTGTTAAAGATTACACCGAATTTTCTGCGGTTAATTATGACAGCTGGGAAATTTGTGATGATGCCTGCGCTTTGGGTAAAGAATTGCAAGTTCCCATTTATAAATTTGTTAAAGAAGCACTCATTAGAAAATTTGGTGAAGATTGGTACCTAGAATTAGAAAATGTTGCCAAAAAACTAAATCGTTATTAGCAGCAATTCCGCATTATAAATTACTTAAAATTTAATTCACTGTTTTTCCTTTAAAATCAACTGTTGCAGTTGATTTTAAAGGAAATTTCTTGATTAAAAAAATAATTTATATTTTATTAATTTACTGAATATCAATACGTTATTGTTCTTATTTTGTAACCCTCTTATTTTCAAGTGTATTACACGTTGTTAAAAACTTGTTGAAAAGGTTTGGTTAAATATTACAAATTGATGCAATGATTTTTCAATCTTTGTTAGGTCTATTTATACGATTTCTTTTATTAGACATTTAAAATTTTAAAAACCTTAACATGTCACAGCAAGTAGAGCCAATTTTAGCAGAAAACAAAGACCGTTTTGTTATATTCCCTATTCAACATCAAGATTTATGGGAATGGTATAAAAAATCTGAAGCAAGTATGTGGACCGCTGAAGAAATTGATCTTCATCAAGATCTTACAGATTGGTCTGAAAAACTAAATGATGACGAGCGTTACTTTATTAAGCATGTTTTAGCGTTTTTTGCTGCTAGTGATGGTATCGTAAATGAAAACCTAGCTGAAAACTTTGTTAACGAAGTGCAATACAGTGAGGCTAAATTTTTCTACGGTTTTCAAATTATGATGGAAAATATTCATAGTGAAACCTACTCACTATTAATAGACACTTATGTAAAAGACGAAAAAGAAAAAGCGAATCTTTTTAACGCTATTGAAACATTTCCTGCAATAAAGAAAAAAGCAGATTGGGCCTTAAAATGGATTGAATCCCCAAGCTTTGCAGAACGTTTAATTGCTTTTGCAGCTGTGGAGGGTATTTTCTTTTCAGGATCGTTTTGCTCTATTTTCTGGTTGAAAAAACGTGGTTTAATGCCCGGATTAACCTTTTCTAATGAGTTAATTTCTAGAGATGAAGGTATGCATTGTGATTTTGCTGTACACTTGCACGAAAATCATTTGATAAACAAAGTTCCAAAAGAACGTATCAAAGAAATTATTGTAGATGCCTTAAATATTGAAAGAGAATTTATTACAGAGTCACTTCCAGCAAGTTTAATTGGTATGAATGCCAAATTAATGTCACAGTATTTAGAGTTTGTAACCGACGGTCTTCTTGACGATTTAGGTTGCGAAAAAGTTTATAACACCGCCAATCCATTTGATTTTATGGATATGATTTCCCTTCAAGGTAAAACTAATTTCTTTGAAAAACGTGTTGGCGATTATCAAAAAGCTGGTGTTATGAACAAAGAAGTTGACGAAGACAAATACAATATGGATATGGATTTTTAACTGTCCAAATCTCATACTTAAATAAAATAATTACCTACCGTTTTTTAAATACGGTTTGGTAAACACCATAAACTAATGGAAATGATGAGCTTTCAGCTTATGTTTTCAGACTTAGAATAACTAACTAACCCTTTTTTTGAAGTGGCAACTTCTAAAAAAATAATACCCAGAGTGTAAACGTATGTTTGTAATTAAAAGAGACGGAAGAAAAGAACAAATTATGTTCGATAAAATTACGGCAAGAGTCCGTAAACTATGCTATGGCTTAAACGAGCTTGTAGATCCATTAAAAGTAGCCATGCGTGTTATTGAAGGCTTGTATGATGGTGTTACTACCAGTGAACTTGATAATTTAGCCGCTGAAATTGCAGCTACAATGACTACAGCGCACCCAGATTACGCGCGCTTAGCAGCACGTATTTCTGTTTCTAACTTACACAAAAACACCAAAAAAACCTTTAGCGAGGTCATGCACGATTTATATACCTATATAAACCCACGTACCGGGAAAGAAGCACCGCTTTTGTCTGATGAGGTGTATAACGTTATCATTGAAAATAAAGACAGATTAGACTCTACAATCATTTATAACCGTGATTTTGGTTACGATTATTTTGGCTTCAAAACTTTAGAACGTTCTTACCTTTTAAAACTAAACGGTAAAATTGCCGAACGCCCACAACACATGCTTATGCGTGTTTCAATTGGTATTCATTTAAATGATTTAGATGCAGCCGTAGAAACCTATGAGCTTATGTCTAAAAAATACTTTACACACGCTACACCAACCCTATTTAATTCTGGCACACCAAAACCACAAATGTCGTCTTGTTTTTTATTAACCATGAAAGACGATAGCATAGATGGTATTTATGATACATTAAAACAAACCGCAAAAATATCACAATCTGCTGGAGGTATTGGTTTGGCTATACATAATGTAAGAGCAACAGGCAGTTATATAGCAGGTACAAATGGAACGTCTAATGGTATTGTACCAATGCTTAAAGTGTTTAACGATACGGCACGTTACGTAGATCAGGGTGGCGGAAAACGTAAAGGAAGTTTTGCCATGTATATAGAACCTTGGCATGCTGATATTATGAGTTTTCTAGATTTAAAGAAAAATCATGGGGCTGAAGAATTACGTGCACGTGATTTGTTCTATGCCATGTGGATGCCAGATTTGTTTATGAAACGTGTACAAGAAAACGCACACTGGACGCTAATGTGCCCAAATGAATGCCCTGGTTTATCAGATGTACATAGCGAAGAATTTGAAGCCCTTTACACCAAATATGAAACCGAAGGAAAAGGCCGTAAAGCAATTAAAGCACGTGAACTTTGGGAAAAAATATTAGAATCTCAAATTGAAACAGGTACACCATACATGTTGTATAAAGATGCCGCAAACCGTAAATCTAATCAGAAGAATTTAGGGACTATTAAATCTTCAAACTTGTGTACAGAGATTATGGAATATACCTCACCAGATGAGGTTGCCGTATGTAACTTAGCATCTATTGCTTTACCAATGTTTGTTAAAAATGGTGAATTTGACCATAAAGAGCTATTTAGAATCACAAAACGTGTGACTAAAAACTTAAATCGTGTTATAGACCGTAATTATTATCCTGTTATAGAAGCCAAAAATTCTAACATGCGCCACAGACCTATTGGTTTGGGTGTACAAGGGTTAGCAGATGCATTTATAAAACTGCGTTTACCATTTACTAGCGACGAGGCTAAAGCCTTAAACCAAGATATCTTTGAAACACTTTACTATGCTGCAGTAACGGCTTCTATGGAAGAAGCTGAAGCCGATGGTGCTTATGAAACTTATAAAGGCTCACCAATTAGTCAAGGAAAATTTCAGCATAACTTATGGAATATTAAAGATGAAGAATTAAGTGGCCGTTGGGACTGGGAAAAACTACGTAACCAAGTTAAAAAACATGGCGTACGCAACTCATTGTTAGTGGCACCAATGCCAACAGCATCTACATCTCAAATACTAGGTAACAATGAGTGTTTTGAGCCATACACATCTAATATATATACACGTAGAGTGTTATCTGGTGAATTTATTGTAGTAAACAAACACTTATTAGAAGACTTAGTAGAATTAGGCTTATGGAATGATGGGCTTAAAAACGAAATTATGAGAGCTAATGGCTCTATACAAGGAGTAGATAGTATTCCTCAAGATATTAAAGCGCTTTACAAGACGGTTTGGGAAATGAGCATGAAAGATATTATAGACATGTCACGTCATCGTGGGTATTTTATAGATCAGTCACAATCCTTAAACTTGTTCTTAGAAGGAGCTACCATGTCTAAATTAACGTCTATGCATTTTTATGCTTGGAAAAGTGGTTTAAAAACAGGCATGTACTATTTACGTACTAAAGCAGCTGTAGATGCTAAGAAATTTACAGTAACAAAAGAAGTTAAAAAAGAACCTATTGCTACTGTTGAAGAACCTAAAGAAGATAGTGTAATTGCACAGCAAAAACAGAAAGCTGCAAAAACAGCGGCTAAATTTGTGCAAGAAACTGCTACAGATACCGCACCAATGACACCAGAAGAAATGAAAGCATTAATTGCACAGGCTAAAGAAGCAGAAGGTGACGATTGCTTAATGTGCGGCTCATAGGTAATTATAATAGTATTAGAATTTATAAAAGCAACTCGAAAGGGTTGCTTTTTTTGTTGTTGGCATAGCTAATTACCCCAAAATAACATCCGATACTAAACACATCATCTTTATTGTAATACCAAGCGCGTGTTTGTGGCATTTTAATGCCGTTTAAACGCGCTTCATTATAAAGCAATATAATATCAAAAGAATCTTAGATTTCGTTGTTAATTTCGTCTGTTTTAAAAACTGATACACTTACATAGCATACGTTTTTATACAGTTAAATTTTGATTGTCATAAAAACTAAAAAAGCCTCACTATTGTATCAGTAAGGCTTTTTTATTAAGAATATAGGGAGGTAAAACTAATGTTGTAATTCTTCTTCTCCGTCTTTCATAGGAACGTTTTGAGGTACAAAATCATCATCGTGTCCTGGCTTACTATAGTCATAAGACCATCTATGAACTGTTGGTAATTCACCTGGCCAATTACCATGTATGTGTTCTACAGGTGCCGTCCACTCTAATGTATTAGATCTCCAAGGGTTTTGTACTGCTTTTTTACCGTAGAAAATACTACTAATAAAGTTGTACAAAAACACCAATTGCACCAAACCTCCAATTAAAGCAAAAATTGTAATAACGGCTTGTGTATTTGTAGTATCATCAAATAACGGGAAGTTTGAATTTGTATAATAACGTCTTGGTAAACCTGCCATTCCAATAAAGTGCATTGGAAAAAATACTCCATAAGCAGCAATTGCAGTTACCCAAAAGTGAATGTAACCTAAGTTTTTGTTCATCATACGGCCATACATTCTTGGGAACCAATGGTAAATACCAGCAAATACACCATACAATGCAGAAATACCCATTACCAAGTGGAAGTGTGCAACCACAAAATAAGTATCGTGCACATTAATATCTAAAGCACTATCACCTAAAATAATACCCGTTAAACCACCAGTTATAAATGTTGAAACTAAACCAATTGAAAATAACATGGATGGATTTAGCTGTAAATTGCCTTTCCAGAGCGTGGTAATATAGTTAAAAGCTTTTACTGCAGATGGTATCGCAATTAATAAGGTTGTAAAGGTGAATACAGAACCTAAAAACGGATTCATACCAGAAATAAACATGTGGTGACCCCAAACAATTGTTGATAAGAAAGCGATTGCTAATATTGAGGCTACCATGGCACGATAACCAAATATAGGCTTACGTGAGTTTGTAGCTATTATTTCTGAAGTAATACCCAATGCTGGTAACAATACAATGTAAACCTCTGGGTGACCTAAGAACCAAAATAAGTGTTCAAATAATACTGGCGAACCACCTTGGTAATGTAAAACCTCACCTTGAATAAAAATATCAGATAAAAAGAATGAAGTTCCAAAACTTCTGTCCATAATTAGCATTAACGCTGCAGATAAAAGTACTGGAAACGAAATTACTCCAATAATAGCAGTTACAAAAAACGCCCAAATTGTTAATGGTAAGCGCGTCATAGACATGCCTTTGGTACGCAAATTAATTACAGTTACAACATAATTTAATGAGCCTAATAGTGAAGAGGCAATAAAAATAGCCATAGACACTAACCATAAGGTCATTCCTAATCCTGAACCACCTTGTGCCATTGGTAATGCTGAAAGTGGTGGATAAATTGTCCAACCTGCTGCTGCAGGACCAAATTCAACAAAAAACGATGAAATCATTACCACACATGATAAGAAAAATAACCAGTAGGATACCATATTAAGAAAGCCTGAAGCCATATCTCTAGCACCAATTTGTAGCGGAATTAATAAGTTACTAAACGTACCACTTAAACCTGCAGTAAGTACAAAGAAAACCATTAATGTTCCATGAATAGTTACTAATGCCAAATAGATATCTGCATCCATAACGCCATCTGGTGCCCATTTACCTAGTAATGCTTCAAAAATTACGTTTGGCTCTTCTGGCCAAGCAATTTGCATACGCATCATTAAAGACATTAAAATACCAATAATACCCATAACTAATACACCTGTAATGAGGTATTGTTTTGCAATCATTTTATGATCTTGACTAAAAATATATTTAGTTACAAAAGTTTCTTTATGGTGATGTACGTCGTGTTCTTCGTGACCGTGAGTTTCTGCTGTTACTGACATAATCGCTTAATATTTTCTAAAATGAGAGTTATTAATTTAATGAGTTTGCAAAAGTAGTTTGTTCCGCCATCCAAGCATCATACTCTTCTTGGGTTTCAACAATAATTTTCATTTGCATGTTGTAATGTGATTTACCACAAATCTTATTACATAGTAGTAAATAATCAAATTGGTAGAGTAAATCTTGTCCAGATTCTTCAATTTCGACTTTACGTTCGCGTCTTAGTTCGTTAATATTTAAAACCTTTTCTGTGATATCAGGGTTTAGACGCATTTCTTCCGTAGTCACGGTTGGTGTAAAACCAAACTGAGTTACCATACCTGGCACGCAATTCATCTGTGCTCTAAAATGTGGCATATAAGCAGAGTGTAGAACATCTTGTGATCGCATTTTAAACAATACGGGTCTTCCAACAGGTAAGTGAAGTTCTGTAACTACAACATCATCTTGAGCGTTAGGATCAGATTCATCTACACCTAATATATTTGCTTTGTCTAAATCAATTAATCTTACATTGGCTTTACCAAGTACGTTGTCTTTACCACCATATCTAGCTTTCCAGTTAAACTGCTGTGCATAAAGTTCAACAACTAAAGGGTCGTCATCCTCATTAATGTTCATGATATTATTCCAAGTAAATAAACCATAGATAATTAAACCTGCTAGTACAATGACTGGAATTATAGTCCAAATGGCTTCTAAAAAATTATTATCTGCGTAAAAGAGTGCTTTTCGACCTTTTTCACCTTTATATTTAAAAGCAAAATAGTGTAATAAAAATTGGGTAACAATTTGGACAATAAAAATTACAACCATAGAAATGATCATAAGGTTATCAATATCTGGTCCGTGCTCAGAAGCAGAATTAGAAACTAAAGGTAAATCGCCTAAAGTCCAAAAACTAACAATGGTTATGGCATAAATAAATACCAAAAACGCCATCATTAAATACCCCTGTATTTTGTTATCCTTATCTACTGCAATTTGAGAGTTAGAGGAACGTCCTTGTGCTAAATCAAAAATCTTTACCATTTGCCATAAAGCAATAGCAACAAAGAGTACAATTATAATAGTTAAAAAAGCCGTCATTATCGTTTCTGTTCTAATTTATAAAATTAATAGTGAAAGTGTTCACTTTCCTTAATAAAAGGGTTTCCTTTTGCTAATAGTGGTTGGCTTCCTAGTGCTCTAAAAACAACTAATATAAACAAACCACCAAATAATAATATTGCTCCAATTTCTGGAATCCCAATTCCCCATCTGCTACCTACAGTAGCTGGCATAATCATATTGAAGATATCAATATAATGTCCGCATAAAATTACAATACCTGCCATAACTACAAACCAAGGAATACGCTTATAATCGCTATTCATCAATAATAATAATGGGAATAGAAAATTCATGGCTAACATGCCGAAAAATGGTAAGGTGTAGTCTTCAATTCGGGTTACAAAATACGTTACTTCTTCTGGAATGTTTGAATACCAGATTAACATAAATTGAGAAAACCATAAGTAAGTCCAAAAAATACTTACACCAAACATAAATTTAGCTAAATCGTGTATATGACTGTCATTAACAAACGTTAATAAACCTTTAGATTTAAGATAAATACTAATTAATGCAATAACAGTAATACCACTTACAAACATACTTGCAAAAACATACCAACCAAATAATGTAGAGAACCAATGCGGATCTACACTCATTATCCAATCCCAAGACATCATAGATTCAGTGTAAATATAAAACACTAAAAATGCTGCTGATATTCTGAAATTCTTTTTAAAATTACTATTGTCATTACTATCGGCGTTGTCTTGCGCAACGGAAAATTTTCTAGAAAAGTAACGGTATGCAGACCAACCTAATAAAAATATAAGGCCTCTAATGAAAAACCATGGTTTATTTAACCAACTTTGTTTACCTTGAATAAGTTCGTCATGCTTAACAACATCTTCATTTAGCCAAATAAATAAATGGCTGTCAGCAACAAAAGCTATAGCTAAAACTAATAAACCACCTGGTAACACATAAGCTGTAATACCTTCCATTACTCTAAAAAGTACTGGTGACCATCCTGCTTGTGCTGCGTATTGTATAGCATAAAAAGCCAAAACACCTAATGCTATCATAAAGAAAAAGAATGCCGCTACGTAAAGCGCTGCATAAGGTCTATTGTGTATTTGATGCAATGCATGTTCTTCGTGAGTCATTTCATGACCTTCAGCTTCCGAATGACTTGCAGCTTCGTTTGTATGAGCATCATGATTTTCAGCTTCAGTAGCATGTGCTTCAGTAGCTGTTTCATGTGCATCATGAGGAGCATGAGCATCGCCATGATGTCCGCCATCGTGTGCTAAAATCTCTGTAATATTGCTTTCATTAACCGTAGATGCACCATAGAAGCCATAAACGACACCTAAGAGTCCAACTACTACCATAAAAATAGCGGCTAATTGTAATCGATTTGAAATTTTATATTCCATTATATAATCTTTATCTAAATCTTATTTTTCTAAATCTGCTTTAAGCTTCTCTACATAAGCAACAACTTGCCAACGCTCATTTTCGTTTAATTGATTGGCGTAAGAACCCATTGTATTTTTACCATAATAAATGACATGATAAATACTCCCAGTGGTTATTGCTCTACCAACGTCGTCATAACTTGGTACGCCCAATATTTTTTCGCGCTCAACTAATTTGCCTTTTCCATTACCTTTAGTGCCATGACAAATACCACAATAGATATCGTATAAAACCTTACCTTCATTATAATCAACCTCGCTAGGATTTAATGGACTTTTTAAGGTAGATTTTGCAGTGTCATATCCTGAGTTCGTGTTTTCAATTTCATAAGGCATAAAATCGCCACGTGGAATTGTGCCATCAACAGGGAGTTGCGCTTCTACGCCATTATTGAAAGCATCAGATTCTTGGTAAGCTTCATAACCAATAGATTCATACATGTTTGGCATGTATTGTGCGCTTCTGCTGGAAGTCTTACCACAAGACATGAAACTCACAAATAGTATAACAACTAGGGTATATTTAAATGTTTTCATATTAGTGTGCATCTTCGTCTTTATCAACAATATTAATTTCTACAGCACCAGTATCTTTTAATAAAGCGGTTAGTGCGTCTTCATTATTATGAACTGCAATTTCCATTAAAAAATGATCGTCTGTAGTTCTTGGGTCTGGGTTTTCAGCGTTTTTAAACGGCCACATTCTACTGCGTAAGTAAAATGTAATTACCATTAAATGGGCTGCAAAAAATACTGTAAGCTCAAACATAATTGGCACAAAAGCTGGCATGTTTTCTAAGTAACTAAAGCTTGGTTTACCACCTATATCTTGTGGCCAATCTTCAATCATGATATAATTCATCATTACAGTAGCTACAGTAATACCTACACAACCATACAGAAAAGCAGTAATTGCTAAACGAGTAGGTGCAAGTCCCATAACCTTGTCTAGTCCATGAACTGGAAAAGGTGTATATATTTCTTCTATATGATGCTTTTCTGCTTTTACTTTTTTAACAGCGTTAATTAGAACGTCGTCGTCAGTATAAATAGCATGAATTACTTTTGAAGCTTCCATATATTCTATTTATTTAATAAGTTTTTTGCTTGTCCAGACCAATCATCACGTTCTGCTCTCCCTGGGAAGGAACCTGTAATAGAATCTAACAAATCGTATTCTTTATTTGTCATTTTACTTACTTGAAGGAAGGTATAAATACCAATACTATTTAATACTTCTTTCATTTTAGGACCAATACCGTTAATCGTCTCAAGATCATCTGCTGTTTCTTTTTCAGCATCAAAAGCTCCAATACTTCCTAATAGGTTATTAACTTTTTCAGATTTTTCTTCAGGAATAACATCAGCTTTAACTTCAGCAATTGGCTTAACATCATTAGATGTAACAGAAATATTAGATGTTCTTGCATCGGCACCAGTACCAACTAAAGAATCTCCACGCTCTCTGATATTTTTGTAACGTTCCCCAGAAGATTTTAAAATGGTTTTCACTTCAGCCTGAGCAATTACTGGGAAAGTTCTTGCATATAATAGGAATAAGACAAAGAAGAACCCAATAGTACCAATGAAAATACCAATATCTACAAACGTTGGTGAAAACATGGTCCATGAAGATGGTAAGTAATCTCTGTGAAGAGATGTTACTATAATCACAAAACGCTCAAACCACATTCCAATATTTACAACTATAGATATTGCAAATGAAAACATGATACTTGTTCTTAATTTTTTGAACCACATAAATTGAGGTGAGAACACGTTACAGCTCATCATTGCCCAATATGCCCAAGCATAAGGTCCCGTTGCTCTGTTTAAGAACGCATACTGCTCATATTCTACACCAGAGTACCATGCAATAAACAGCTCTGTAATATATGCCACACCAACTATAGAACCTGTTATCATGATAACAATATTCATTAGCTCAATGTGTTGTACAGTGATATAATCTTCTAAATTACACACTTTACGCATTATAATTAAAAGGGTATTTACCATGGCAAAACCAGAGAAGATAGCTCCCGCAACAAAGTAAGGAGGAAAAATTGTAGTATGCCAACCAGGAATTACAGAGGTTGCAAAGTCAAAAGATACAATGGTGTGAACCGAAAGTACTAATGGTGTTGCTAAACCTGCAAGCACTAAAGATACCTCTTCAAAACGCTGCCAATCTTTTGCTCTACCAGACCAACCAAAACTTATTAATGCATATATTTTCTTTTGAAACGGACGTATTGCGCGGTCTCTAAGCATTGCAAAATCTGGTAATAAACCAGTCCACCAGAAAACTAGCGATACAGATAAGTAAGTTGAAATTGCAAATACATCCCAGAGTAATGGTGAGTTAAAGTTTACCCATAATGATCCAAACTGGTTAGGAATTGGTAATACCCAGTATGCTAACCATGGACGACCCATGTGAATAATTGGAAACAAACCTGCTTGTACAACCGAGAATATGGTCATAGCTTCCGCAGAACGGTTAATTGCCATTCTCCATTTTTGACGGAAGAGTAAAAGCACTGCAGAAATTAAAGTTCCTGCATGTCCAATACCAACCCACCAAACAAAGTTAGTAATATCCCAAGCCCAGTTTACAGTCTTATTAAGACCCCAAACTCCAATACCTGTAGATACAGTATAAATAATACAACCTATACCCCAAAGAAATGCGACTAAAGCAATGCTGAAAACAATCCACCATGCTTTATTAGCTTTACCTTCTACGGGTCTAGCGACATCAACAGTAACATCGTGATACGATTTTTCTCCGGTTACTAAAGGTCTTCTTATAGGTGCTTCGTAATGAGACGCCATTTTTTATTGTTTAATTGTTTATATGCTTAAAAGTTTGAAGTAACACACTTCGTTTAATTCACTTTTAATACTTTAATTTACTTATTATGCTTCTTCTATTGTATTTCTAACTTTTGTTTGATAGAATACATTTGGTTTTGTACCCACACTTTCTAATAAGTGATACATACGGTCATTTTCTTTTAATGCTGAAACTTTACTCGCTTTATCATTAATATCTCCAAATATCATAGCACCGTTTCCACAAGCTGCAGAACAGGCTGTTTGGAATTCGCCATCAACAATTACACGTCCGTCACGCTTAGCATCTAATATCGTTTTTTGTGTTTTTTGAATACACATAGAACATTTTTCCATAACACCACGAGAACGAACAGTCACATCTGGATTAAGCACCATGCGTCCTAAATCATCGTTCATGTAATAATCAAACTCGTCGTTTTTATTATATAAGAACCAGTTAAAACGACGCACTTTGTAAGGACAGTTGTTTGCACAATAACGTGTACCTACACAACGGTTATAAGCCATGTGGTTCTGACCTTGACGTCCATGTGCAGTTGCTGCAACAGGACAAACAGTTTCACAAGGTGCATGATTACAATGCTGACACATTACAGGCTGAAAAGCAACCTGTGGGTTATCTGCTGGATCTTCCATTCTGTTGAATGTAGATAGAGAGCCATTCCCTTGACCATCTCCAAAAACATAGTTCCCTAAACCTAATCCGTCTGCAGAATCTTTTTCCTCATTATCACCCTCAAAAGTTTCTTGATGTGAATAATATCTGTCAATACGCAACCAATGCATATCACGGCTACGACGTATTTCTGTTTTACCAACTACAGGTACATTATTTTCAGCATGACAAGCAATAACACATGCACCACAACCTGTACACGCATTCAAATCTATTGAAAGATTAAAATGATGTCCAATTGAGCGGTCAAACTCATCCCATAAATCTACTTCTGGGGACGTTACTGGCGTTTCAACATGGTTTAATGAGACTTGAGGTATCGCATTCCAATGTTTTTTATCTTTAGTGTTAAATACCTCTAAAGTTGTTTCTTTAATAATATCTCCACGACCCATTAGCGTATTGTGAAGCTGAACACAAGCAAATTCGTGCTCACCTGCTACTTTTTCAATAGTAACTGGTTGTGAAGCATTAAAATTTTGATACAATGGATACGCATTCACACCCGTTTGCATTTCGGCTTTTAAACCCGCAGTTCTACCATAACCAAATGCTAAACCTACAGAACCTTTGGCTTGCCCTGGTTGAATTATTACAGGTACATTTTTTAGAGTTACACCGTTAACCGTAACATTAGCCAAACTTCCGTTTAAACCTCCGTTTGCAACATTTTCATTGGTTAAATTTAATGCTGCAGCATCTGATTTAGACACCGTTAAATAGTTATCCCAACTTGTTCTGGTAATGGGATCTGGCAATTCTTGTAACCAAGGATTGTTGGCTTGCTGACCATCACCTAAACCTGTTTTAGTATACAGGCTTAACTCTATTGCATTGCTTTTGGCAGATGCAACCAAAGCTTTTGCGGCATCGCCACCACTAGCAGCGGTAACACTAGCTACTGTTGCGTTTGACGTATATGCCGTTGTAGTTGCCTGTTTAGTTTCTATAGTTTTTGAAGTGGTTGTCGTTTGGTATTCGTCTTTATCTTCATCTTTAATACCAACACCTACGGCAACATCATGTATAAGACCACCAAAAAATGTACGGTCTTTTTTATCTTTTAAAACTGTTGACGTTTCTGTTACTGTTTTTGAATTTTCAGAACTTGGAATTGCTGAGGATTGAGATCCAGAAGCAGAACCGCTGTTAGCCACAAAAACACCATCTTGAATTACTTTGTTAAAAGATGCTCCATTTAATATGTCTTCAGTCCAAACGGATTTAATGTAATCTCTGTAAGAAGATTTGTTTTCTGTCCACCCTAATAAAACATCCTGAAATTGTTTGGTGTCAAACAACGGACGAATTGTAGGCTGCATCATAGAATAGTGACCAGATTTTAATTCAAAATCCCCCCAAGATTCTAAGTTGTGTTGTATTGCAGCAACATATTGCGTAAGTGAAGCTGTTTCGTCTTGCTTCATAGAAAATGCAACAGAAAGTTCAGTTTTCTTTAAACCTTCAGCAAAATCTGATGCGTTTGGCAAACTGTACATTGGATTAACACCATGTGTTAAAATTGCACCAACCTTACCAGCATTCATATCTTTAACCAACTGCATTACAGCTTGGTTGCTACCTTGTCTTGTATGTATAGTCGTTGTAGGATCAAAAGCTTTACTTCTTAAAGCCGTGTTGATTTCTAAAACAACGGTTTGTGCATTTACATCACTAATACCAGTAACAACTACAGCGTTGCTTCCTGCTTTTAGTAATTCATTAGCAGCAGCCTGAACCGCTTTTGTAATAGATTCTGGCAAATCTACAGTCACAGAACCTCCAACAATTAAACTATGTAATTTAGCCAAAGCTAATTTTTGTTCGCTTGGTTTTAATGGTATACGTTTATCCGCATTTGCACCTGTAAGCGACATGTTAGACTCAAATTGTATGTGTCTAGACATTTTACCTTTAGAAGGCACACGCCCTTTAGCATAACCAGAATCAAAACCACCACCTTGCCAATCCCCTAAGAAATCTGCTCCAACAGAAACAATGATCATGGCTTTTTCAAAATTATAGTTTGCCATACCGCGTTTGCCATATTTGGCTTGGTAAGCATCTAAAGTTGCAGATTCTGAAACAGCATCATAAACCACGTGGCTTACGTTACCATATTTAGCTTTAAATTCTGAAACAAGTTTTGCGATTGAAGGACTTGGTATTGTTTCTGTTAACAATACTATTGCTTTACCAGAAGCTTTAATTTTTTGTAATGCTGATGTAGTTTCAGTCATAAAAGTTTCCCATGACATAGCATCTTGGCCTTTCATTGGAGACTTAACTCTTAAATTATCGTATAATCCTAATACAGAAGCGTTAACTCTTGCATTTGCAACACCATTGGTATTGGCGTCTGTATTGTTTTCAATTTTAATTGGACGGCCTTCTCGTGTTTTAACTAAAACACTTGCAAAATCATAGCCATTAGCAATTGTAGTTGCGTAATAATTAGCAACACCTGGAATAATTTCCGTGGGCTGTACAACGTAAGGAATTGACTTTATTACAGGACCTTCACATGCTGCTAAAGAAGCAGCAGCAGTACTAAACCCAACATATTTTAAGAAATCACGACGCGAAGTAGAAGAAGACTCTAAGACGTCTTTATCACTTAAAAACTCGTCTGTAGGAATAGGCTCTACAAATTCGTTTTGTTGTAGCGTATCAACAATAGAACTGTTTTCATTTAGTTCTTCAACACTTTTCCAGTATTTCTTGTTTGACATAGTTATTAATGATTTAAAAATTGAAACATATAAGATTAACTAATACGTCTATATTTCAGTTTTTTAATTATTCAATCCTTCAATTAATTTTTAATTTCCATTTTAATTAGGAATTACTAAAAGCAAGCGTTTAGTAATGACACTTACCACATTCTAAACCACCCATTTGTGCAGCAGTTAACTGATCTACACCATATTTTTTAGATAATTCTTCGTGTATTTTTGTATAGTATGCGTTATCCTTAACGTTCACATTTGTTTCTCTATGGCAATTAATACACCAACCCATTGTTAATGGCGCATGTTGGTACATGATTTCCATCTCTTCAACAGGACCATGACAGGTTTGACATTCTACACCAGCAACAGATACGTGTTGTGAGTGGTTAAAATATGCGAAATCTGGCAAGTTGTGAATACGCACCCATTTCACCGGACTTGTTTCTCCTGTATATTTCTGTTCAGCATCATCCCAACCAACAGCCTTGTATAATTTTTGTATTTCAGCATTATAATCTACACCGTACTCAATACCTTCTTGTTGTGTAGCATCTGCAACAGCACCAATAGATTTGTGGCAATTCATACATATATTTAATGATGGAATACCGGAATGCTTACTAACTCTTGCAGAAGAATGACAGTATTTACAATCAATACCATTATCTCCAGCGTGTATTCTGTGTGAATAGTGTATTGGCTGAACGGGCTCGTAACCTTGATCTACACCAACACTCATTAATGCACCATATACAAAGTAAGCACTTGCTAATAAAAACAGTATAGCAGTAACTAATACTAAGAATTGATTTTGTGCAAAGGCTTTCCAAATTGGTGTGCCTTTAGGTTTTTCTTCTTGTAACTCAATACCTTTTACTTCTGCAAAACGCTTTAATGTTTTGTTTACTAAAAATAAAGCAATAGCCAATAAAGCAAATAATAGCGCTAAAGCACCTAGAATTAAATTATTTGATGCGCTTCCACCATCGCCGCCGTCCCCTTCTTTATAATTAGGGCAACCAGGCGTAGGGTTGTCAATACATGGATCCTTTGTTGGTGGAGGTGCAGCCGTATAAGCCAGAATATCCGAAATGTCTTGATCGCTTAACTGCGGAAAAGCTGTCATTGCCGTTCCGTTATATTCGTTGTAAATTTTAACTGCGTAAGCATCACCAGATTTAATTACTCCAGCACTGTTTCGAATCCATGCGTTAATCCAAGTTCTGTCTAAACCTTCTTCTGACAAACGTGCTTCTACATTACGTAATGCAGGACCTGTCATTTTCTTATCTAATTTATGACAAGAGGCACAATTGGTATTGTAAAGCGATTTTCCATTAATTGGATCGCCTTCTTGAGCTGAAATTGTGCTTGTAAATATGAGGAGTAAAATAAAGCTAAGATGAAGAATCTTTGAGGGTATTGTATTATAAATCACCTGTTTCATAGTGTGAGTTGTGTTAGCTTCTAAACTTTGGTATAATTTTTTCATTTATATCTAGAAAAAATAGGTTTTTAAAACGCTCACAAAAATAAGATATAAACTCGATTTTAAAAATGTTGATGAACTGTTAATATCTAATTTATATTAATTCTAAATAGAAAATTTGCTTGTGTTTACAGCACCTGTTATAACAATTTATTTTTGCTGTGTTATCTAAACGTTTTTACAAAACGTAGATATATAAAGTATATGATACATTACATTATATGTTTATATTTGTTAATAATTAAAATTTTATGCGGAAATTTATTTTACATTTTTCTATTGCCTTATTACCACTGTCATGTTTTGTAAATGCACAACAAGGCACTGTTAACGTTAGCCAGCCAGATGAAATTGTTAAATTAATGGAGTACAAAAAAGACATAAAAACTCTTAAGGTTTATAAAATACAAGTGTTTCAAAGTGTGGACCCTGATTTGGCAAAACAAGAAAAAATTAATGTTTTAAATAATTTTGCAGAGTGGCCTGTGGAAATTAAGTGGCAAACACCAAATTATAAGGTTTGGGTTGGTAATTTTACTACAGAATTAGAAGCAGACAGAGCGCTTGTAAAAATTAAGAAAAAATACATGAATGCTACGGTTTTTCAGCCTAGAGTTGAAGAAAAATAACATTTACAACTCCACTTTTTGTTTAGTTTCACTTACATTAAAATCTAAAGGTAGTGCGTCTCCAATACGTTGACTTCCTAACGCACCACTAAAATAAATTGCATTAGCGGGTGCAAAATTACCATAGCGATCTATAAAAAAATGTTCCTAACTTAATACCAATTCCTGGGATAGGTAAAGGTTTTTTATTAAATTCAGCTAATGAAACTGTAATTAAAGAAACAGTGAAATATTCAATTAATCAGTTACATACAAAACAATGAATTTCTTTATTAAATTTATTGGTGGCTTAATCCTAAACTACCCTGGAGCTTTAATTAGATGGATTATATTTGGAAAAAACAAACCATATAAAAAATATTTAGAAGATATATCTATTAACTATTCATTATCTTTAATGATATTAACACCTTTTTTTTTATTAATTTATTTTCTATGTCAATAAAGTCTATCATTATTAATTATTTAAAAATCTGTGCATTAATTCTAACTGTCATTTTTATATTTATACTAATGAAATGGTCTTATAATAATGATTTAACAAATTCTTTATTTACAGTATTATCGATATTTACTTTCATAACTTTAATAAGGATAGTATTTAAATTGTTAAAAAATAAGAAAAGTAATTAATGAGTAATTCCTAATGGTGCGGCATTTATAACACGTACTCTGGCGCGCTTTTGTAAAGCGTGTCTAATTTATTTTAGCAATTGTAAAAATTAACAAAAAATACATGAATGCAACGGTTTTTCAACCTAGAGTTGAAGAAAAATAACATTTACAACTCCACTTTTTGTTTAGTTTCACTTACATTAAAATCTAAAGGTAGTGCGTCTCCAATACGTTGACTTCCTAACGCACCACTAAAATAAATTGCATTAGCGGGTGCAAAATTACCATAGCGATCAATAAAAAAATGTTCCGAATTTAATATCAAATCCGATTGCTGTTTTTTATTAAACAAAAAGGTCAATTTCTTAACAGACAAACTAACTTTTTTAAGTTCAGAATTCTCAACAGGCATTACACTTATATAATCGGATGCGTTAACTTGTTTTCTTTTATGAAACACCCAATAATCGTTTTCATATAGATTGAAATTAAAAAGTGAACGGATAAAATGTTGCACAGAACCTTTGTAGGCTTTGTTTCTGTGCATACGGATTTTATTTGAGGTATTGGTTTGAAGCGATTTAAAAAAAGAAGCACCAACATAGCTTACTGCATTTACATTAAAATAATTAGTGTCAGGGTTTACGTCCCAAAACACAATTTCAAATTCTAAAAGGTCATAAGAGATTTGATAGTTTAAACTTTTATTATTAATTATAATTGGGTTTTTAGAGTCTGCATACAATACTTTTTCTTTAGCATTATACCTTAAAATCAAATCGTTTTCATTTAAAATTTTACAAGATTTAGCGTACTTAGAAGTCCCTAAAAATTCTTTTCTAAAAAGGTGTAATTTTTGTTTTCTGGTTAGCGCATCGTCATAACTTAAAAACACTTCATCTAAAGACGTCTCTTCTACTATGAGTTGTATGTTAAGATTATAATGTTCTCTATAATCTGAAATCATAACTTTTTGATATCCTAAATACGATATTACAAGGTTAGACGTTACAGCATCTGTATAATTAATAGAAAACTCACCTTTAGAATTTGTTGTGGTGCCAATGGTAGTGTTGTTAAAATAAACAGCTGCTGTTTCAATAGGTTTTTGGGTAGCTTTATCAATTACAGTACCTGTTAATTGCGTCGTTATTTGAGCATAACTAAAACTAATGCACAATAAAAAAAACCAAAAGAATTTCATTCTTTGTTGTCCATAAATTTATGTTCTAACTCAGCCTGAAATTCTTCCATAACAGGTCTTACAGTACTCTCTGGAAGGTCTGCAATTTTAATATACATTAAACCATCTACAGCATTGTTAAACAGTGGATCTACATTAAAGCCAATAAGTTTACAGTTTTGCTTAATGTATTTTTTTAGTAATACTGGTAATCTAAGTGCCCCAGGTTCTACCTCATCTATAATTTTATCAAATTTGTTTAAATCTGCTTCTGTAGCATCAAAAACAAAATCTTTGTCGGCGTCCTTTAATTTTACCTTAAACTCTTTTTTAGGATGAACGTACTGTGCAACATATGGATCATAATAATGTGATTTCATAAATTCAATCATTAAACTTTTTGAAAAATTTGAAAACTGATTACTTATACTCACACCTCCAATTAAAAATTTATGTTCTGGATGCCTTAATGTTGTATGTACAATACCTTTCCAGAGTAAAAATAACGGCATTGGTTTTTGCTGATACGCTTTTATTATAAACGCACGTCCCAACTCTAAGGATTGGCTCATCATATTATGCAGTTCGGGCTCAAAACGAAATAAATCTTGAAGGTAAAAACCATTAATACCATAACGCTTAAATATTTTTGCGCCTAAGCCCATTCTATAAGCTCCTGCTAAAACATTTTTTTCATTGTCCCATAAAAACATATGATGATAATAGGTGTCAAATTTGTCTAAATCTATAGCTTCGTTAGTGCCTTCGCCAACAGCTCTAAAGGTAATTTCTCTTAACCGGCCTATTTCTGTTAAAATATTAGGAATGTCGTCTGCAGTAGCTAAATACACTTCGTAGTTTTTACTTGTAAGTAACTTGCAGTCTTTAACTTTTAAAGCTTTAACCTCAGCAATCATAACATCAGTATCAACTGGTGTTACAATTCGTTTTGGAATTTTGGGTGTTTTTAATTGCGATTGTATATTGTCTAAAATCTTTGGTTTATCTTCAAAGGTTTTGGAAAGCATATAGGTTTTTCGCCTTAAAAAATCTGAAAAATCTGCCAGATTCTCAAAGGCATTCTGGTCTTTAACCGAAATAGGTTTGCCTACTCTAACTTTAATTACACGTTTTTTTTGCGTTAGAAGTTCTGAGGGCAGTTTTGCTGTTCTTAAGGCATCACTAATCTTGGAAAGACGGTAAAAGAGTTTACTGTTTTTTGCATGAAAATAAATGGGTACTACAGGAACTTCTGCCCTTTTGATTAATTTAATAGCTGCTGCTTCCCATGCTTTATCAACAACCAGCTTACCGTCTTTATAGGTTGAAACTTCACCTGCCGGAAAAACCCCAAGCGGATGTCCGTTTCTTAAATGAAGAATGGCATTTTTAAATCCTGTAACGCTACTTTTTACGTCCTTTCGGTCTTCAAAAGGATTTACGGGCATTATGTATGGCTTTAAAGGCAATATTCTATGTAAAAGAAAATTGGCTATAATCTTAAAATCGCTACGCTGCTCTAACATCAATTTTAAAAGTAAAATGCCGTCAATGCCTCCCAAAGGATGATTAGATATGGTAATATAAGGACCATCTTTGGGCAAACGCTTCAGGTCCTCTTCTGGGATTTCAAACTTTATTTGAAACTCTTCTAAAATAGCATCTAAAAAATGAAGTTTACTTAGGTGTTTGTTGCGATTATAAATTTTATTAAGGGTAGAAATTTTAAGTACTTTCATTAAAATCCAACCCAAAAACGTACCAAAAAACCCATACTTATCTGTATGAATTGCTTTTGAAACTTCTTTAGCAGTTACTAATCCTGTATCTGATGACCTACTCATAATAACAAATGTAATAACTTTTATTTGGTAACAATTTGTAAAGTATGCTGCGTTAATTGTTTAATTAAAATATGCTTATCTTTTTCTAACGCATTTATTGCATCGTTAGTATAATGCCTTATGGTATATAAACTTACCTTATCATAACAAGTGACTTTAAACTTTGCTTTGAGGTGTTGCACTAATTTTTCTAAATTATTGTAGCTGTTTTCTATGCATACCGAAAAGCTAATTGCAGAGTTTTGTATCACATCTACCTTCATTTTATACAAATGCAATAAGTTGAATATATCACTAATATTTTCTTCAACGATATATGAAAAATCTAAGGATGATAACGAAATTAAAATCTGATTTTTCTTAACGATAAAACACGGAATTTCTGGCTCTAAAACCTTGCCTTTACTTACACGGGTACCTTCTTCTTTAGGATTTAAAAATGATTTTACATACAACGGAATTTCTTTTTGTTGTAACGGTTGTAATGTTTTAGGGTGAATTACAGAGGCTCCATAAAACGCCAACTCTATGGCTTCTCTATAAGAAATTTGGTGTAGCAATTGCGCATTTTCAAAATAACGCGGATCTGCATTAAGTACACCTGGCACATCTTTCCAAATGGTTACACTATTAGCGTTTAAACAATATGCAAAAATAGCTGCGGTATAATCACTGCCTTCTCTACCGAGTGTTGTTGTAAAGTTATTGGCATCGCTGCCCAAAAATCCTTGTGTAATATTAAGAACTGAAGTGTCAAAATTTGAGGAAATTAATGTTTGGGTGTGTTCCCAATTAACATTTGAACGTCTGTAATAATTATCGGTTTTTATAAATGTTCTAACATCTAACCAGTTATTTTTTAGTCCAATTTCGTTTAAATAATAACTAATAATTGTTGTAGATATAAGCTCGCCAAAGCCAATAGTTTGGTCATAAACAAAATTATAATCTGGAGATTTATTACTAATGAAAAACTGTTTCAATTCATCAAACAAAAGATGAACAGCTTTAAAAACAGTATGTTTGTCATTATCAAAAAGCGCTAGTAATATTTCATTATGATACTTTATAAGCTCTTGAATAGCACTTTGTAATAGGGGTTTGTTTTCAAAGTAATTTTTAACAACCAATTCCATAGCATTGGTTGTTTTTCCCATAGCAGAAACTACTACTAAAGTATTATGATAGCCTGTTGTTTTTAAAACATGCGCCAAGTTTTTTACGCCTTCTGCATTTTTAACAGAAGCACCACCAAATTTATAAACTTGCATTATATGTGTTTTAAATAATTACAAATTCCGTTTTCATCTAAATGCACAACATTCCAATCGCGCATAACGTTAGCACCTTTTCTTTCGTAAAAGTCAATTGCCGGTGTGTTCCAATCTAAAACTTCCCAACTTATGCGTTTTACACCTTGAGTTTTTCCATAATTTACAACAGCATCTAAAAGTTTAGTGCCAAAGCCTTTACCTCTAGATTTTTGACTCACAATTAGATCTTCTAAATGTAAAACCTCCCCTTTCCAAGTAGAATACCGTTTGTAAACCAAAGCAATTCCTTCTATGTTACTGTTATCTTCTAATACAAAACATGTAAATTTTGGTTGGTTGCCAAAACCATCATTCTCTAGATCTGTAACCGAAATTTCTACGGCGTCTGCCTCTTTTTCATATACCGCTAATTCATTAATAAGTTCTAAAACTCTAGGCATATCTTTCTTGGTTGCTATTCTTGGTTGTTGCATTGGCACATTTAATTAAAAAATCAAATATAATCTAAACTCGTATTATCAAACAATTAAATTTAAAATACGAAAACGTTTTAGTGTCTTAATAAATAGAATATTTTTGTTTCATATTAAATAATCTATATGAGTAATTCTATACTTAATCAAACACTAGGCGAATTTATTATTGAAAACCAATCATCTTTTAAATACACCTCTGGAGAGTTATCTCGACTTATAAACTCAATACGGCTTGCTGCAAAGGTGGTAAACCATGAAGTTAACAAAGCGGGTTTAGTAGATATTATTGGTGCTGCTGGTGACACTAATATACAAGGTGAAGACCAGCAGAAATTAGATGTTTATGCTAATGATAAGTTTATTCAAACCATGACCAAACGTAATATTGTGTGTGGTATTGCCAGTGAAGAAGAAGACGATTTTATTGCCATTAATAGTCAAGACGAGAATAACCAAAATAAATATGTAGTATTAATAGATCCTTTAGATGGCTCATCTAATATAGATGTAAATGTATCTGTAGGTACTATTTTTTCGGTTTTTAGACGTGTAACACCCATTGGTACACCTGTTACAATTGAAGATTTCTTACAAAAAGGAAACCAGCAAGTGGCTGCAGGCTATGTGGTTTATGGCACTTCTACAATGTTAGTTTACACTACCGGCGATGGAGTAAACGGATTTACCTTAAACCCTGCAATTGGCTCATTTTATTTATCACATCCCAATATGCAATTCCCAGAAAATGGTGCTATTTATTCTGTAAATGAGGGTAACTATATGCATTTTCCTAAAGGCATAAAAAATTATATCAAATACTGCCAAGAAGAAGGCGAAGACAGACCATACACCTCACGCTACATTGGTTCATTGGTTTCAGACTTTCATAGAAACATGATTAAAGGCGGCATCTACATGTATCCTAAAAGCTCTAAAGCTAATAATGGAAAACTACGATTAATGTACGAGTGTAACCCAATGGCGTTTATTGCAGAGCAAGCCAACGGTAAAGCAAGTGATGGTTTTACAAGAATTATGGATATTAAGCCTACAGAGCTTCACCAACGTGTTCCTTTTATTTGTGGCAGTAAAAATATGGTTGAAAAGGCCGAGGAATTTATGCGGAATGCAGAATAAAAATAGTGCTTAGCATAATAAATAAAACAGTGTTTATTTTATGAAATAACACTTTACAAAACAAGATTACAAAAAAAGGCGAACAGTTACCTGTTCGCCTTTTTTTAAAATATACTTAGAATTTAATACCGCTACTGGTTCATTTTTTTCATTTCTTCTGTAAACGTATCTAAATCTACTTTTTGGTGTGCCAAAGCAATAGCTTTATCTGCAATGTATTTTACGTTACTAGAATTAAAACCTAAACCAACACACAACTTTTCTAGCAAAGCATGTTGATTTGGCCCTTCGATATTGTCTGCCCAAACCATACGCACCAAGTCGTATAATCGTTCTAAACGCATATCGTAAGACGATGGTGGATTTATAGGATAATTTTCATAATTCTTTAAAATGGATTTATACTCAGATTCACTAACATCTAAACGTGTTGCTAAACGGTCTAAAAAAGCTTTTTCATCATCAGTAATAATTCCATCGCTCATGGCAACTCTTACTATAGCTGCAAAATGACCCTGATTACGCTTTAAAAATCCGCTTTCAAATAAATCTGATATTGACATGTTGTATGTTTTGTTTTATTAAACAAATATAATTCTATTCCATATATTTCATAAATAAACGTATCAAAAAAATTATATTTGCACTTTCAAAAAAAGGAAGTTGAGTAAAGCCCTCATTTCACAAACGTATTTAAAGACTTTGCAGCTGCAAAATCTAAAAAATACTATTGCCCAATTTCAATCAAAAACACATTTAAAAGGCCTTTTAGGTTCTGCATTTTCAGTTTGTATAGCAGAAACATTTAAAACCGCAGAACAGCCCTTTCTTGTTATTTTAGACGATAAGGAAGAAGCCGCATATTACCTCAACGATTTAGAGCAGCTTATTAATGCAAATGATGTGCTTTTTTATCCTGCTAGTTACCGAAGACCCTACCAAAACGAAGACACTAACAATGCAAACGTACTGTTAAGAGCTGAAGTTTTAAACCGAATTAATTCGCGTAAAAAACCTTGTATTATAGTAACGTATCCAGATGCGCTTTTTGAAAAAGTGGTTACCAAAAAAGAGCTCGAAAAAAACACTTTAAAAATTGCTGTTGGTAATGATCTTAGTATTGATTTTGTTAACGAAGTATTATTTGAATACAAATTTAAGCGAGTAGATTTTGTTACAGAACCTGGCGAGTTTTCTGTAAGAGGTGGCATCATAGATGTGTTTTCATTTTCGAATGATGAACCTTACCGAATTGAATTTTTTGGTGACGAGGTAGATAGCATCAGAACATTTGATGTGGCCACGCAACTTTCTACTGCGCGCATAAAAAAGGTAAGCATTATCCCTAATGTTGCCAACAAACTTATTGCAGAAAAACGTGAAAGTTTTTTAAGTTATATTTCAAATAAAACGGTTCTTTTTTCAAAAAACACAACACTACTATTTAACAGAATTGATACTTTTTATGCCAAAGCCAAAGAGGCATTTAATTCATTAACCTCTGAGGTAAAACATGCAACGCCAGAAGAATTATTTTGCAATTCAGCAATATTAAAACGTCAGTTTTTAGACTACACATTGGTAGAGTTTGGTGCAACGGCACTAATGCATACTGAAACCATACCCTTTAACACCAAACCACAACCCACATTTAACAAACAATTTCATCTTTTAATTGAAGATTTAAATGAAAACCACAAAAACGGTATTGCCAATTACATTACCTGTGTAAGTGAACAGCAAGCCAAACGTTTTCATGATATTTTTGAAGATCATGATGGCACTGTACATTATAAAACTGTTGTGCTTTCTTTACACCAAGGTTTTATAGATACAGAACATAATATTGCGGTATATACAGACCATCAGATTTTTGACCGTTATCATAAATTTCATCTTAAAAACGGATACGCCAAAAAACAAGCCATTACGCTTAAAGAACTTACTAATTTAGAAATTGGCGATTACGTTACACACATAGATCATGGCATAGGAAAATTTGGTGGGCTTCAAAAAATAGATGTTGAAGGTAAAAAACAAGAGGCTATAAAATTAGTTTATGGCGAACGCGATATTTTGTACCTCAGCATTCATTCGCTACACAAAATTACCAAATTTAATGGCAAAGATGGTAAGCCACCAACAATATATAAACTAGGTAGTAAGGCTTGGAAAACACTTAAACAAAAAACAAAAACGCGGGTTAAGGAAATAGCTTTTAACCTCATAAAATTATACGCAAAGCGAAAGCTAAAAAAAGGATTTCAGTACGCGCCAGACAGCCACATGCAGCATGAGCTAGAAGCTTCTTTTGTGTATGAAGACACACCAGACCAAATAACCTCGACAGCAGACATTAAAGCAGATATGGAAAGTGAACGTCCTATGGACCGTTTGGTTTGTGGCGATGTTGGTTTTGGTAAAACCGAAGTTGCCATAAGAGCCGCTTTTAAAGCGGTAGATAATGGCAAACAAGTAGCGGTTTTAGTGCCTACCACAATATTGGCATACCAACACTCTAGAACCTTTACAGAACGTCTTAAAGATTTCCCCGTTACAGTAGATTATGTAAATCGTTTTAGAACCGCAAAAGAAAAGCGCGAAACCCTAGAAAATCTTGAAAACGGTAAAGTAGATATCATAATTGGCACACACCAACTTGCTAATAAGAATGTAAAATTTAAAGATTTAGGACTACTTATTGTAGATGAAGAACAAAAATTTGGTGTTGCCGTAAAAGAACGCCTTAGAACCATTAAAGAAAACGTAGATGTACTAACGCTTACAGCAACTCCTATTCCTAGAACGCTTCAATTTAGCTTAATGGCTGCCAGAGATTTATCTGTAATTACCACTGCTCCACCAAATCGTTACCCCATTGAGAGTCATGTTATTCGTTTTAGTGAAGAAACAATCCGTGATGCTGTGAGTTACGAAATTGAACGTGGCGGACAAGTGTTTTTTATTCATAACCGTATCGAAAACATTAAAGAGGTTGCTGGCATGCTCCAACGTTTAGTGCCAGATGCAAAAATTGGCATTGGCCATGGGCAACTCGATGGCAAAAAGCTAGAAGAACTGATGCTTTCTTTTATGAATGGTGAATTTGATGTGTTAGTAAGTACTACCATAATAGAAAGTGGTTTGGATGTACCAAATGCCAATACCATTTTTATTAATAATGCCAATAATTTTGGGCTCAGTGATTTGCATCAAATGCGAGGTCGTGTTGGTAGAAGTAACAAAAAAGCCTTTTGCTATTTTATAACTCCAGACTATTCTGCAATGTCTGCAGATGCACGTAAACGTATTACGGCTTTAGAACAGTTTACAGCTTTAGGTAGTGGTTTTAATATTGCCATGAAAGATTTAGAAATACGTGGAGCTGGCGATTTATTGGGTGGCGAGCAAAGTGGTTTTATAAACGATATTGGTTTTGATACCTACCAAAAAATATTAAACGAAGCTATTGAAGAACTAAAAGAAACAGAATTTTCTGAGCTTTATAAGGATGATAGTAAACCAAAAAATTATGTAAAAGAAGTAACTATAGATACCGATTTTGAGCTTTTATTTCCAGATGATTATGTTAATAATATTACTGAACGCTTAAACCTTTACACAAAACTAAACGCCATTAAAACCGAAGACGAGCTCTCCACTTTTGAAACCGAAATTATTGACCGCTTTGGAAGCCTTCCAACCCAAGTTTCTGATTTATTAGATAGTGTTAAACTAAAATGGATTGCCACTAAAATTGGTATTGAAAAACTAGTTATGAAACAAGGTAGTTTAATTGGTTACTTTATTCAGGATCAGCAAAGTGGTTTTTATCAAACCGAAAATTTTTCTAAAGTATTACAATTTGTTCAGCAAAATGCAACAACATGTAAAATGAAAGAAAAGAAAACCAGAAATGGGTTACGCTTATTAATTCGTTTTGAAAACATAACATCTACAACACAAGCTTTGAAAGCGTTTTCTGGTTTGGTGTAATACGAGTTCTTTTTGAAACTATTTAAAGTGTATTCCAGCACCTATTAGTCTTATAAAAAACAATGATTCAAAATAAACACAGTTATAATCTAACCCTGCTTACAATAGCTACTTTGCTAATAAGCACATCTGGCGCTTTAGGTAAATATATAGCTATGCCCACACCAGTAATTATTTGGTGGCGTTCTTTGTTAGCAGCAGTGTTTTTATTAATATTTTGTTTGTATAAGAAAATTAATATAAAAATTCATACCCCAAAAGACCGAAATACATTTATAATAGCCGCAATTTTAATGGGCGCACATTGGATAACGTATTTCTTAGCTTTAAAACTATCTAATGTTGCTATTGGATTGCTGTCTTTATTTACGTTTCCTATAATTACGGCGATTATAGAGCCCTTGTTTTCTAAAGAAAAATTAGATCCCGTACATATCATTCTTGGCTTTATAGTCATTATTGGTATTTGCATTTTAGCACCTCCATTTAATTTAGAAAGTAGTATGCTTCAAGGTTTAATGTTGGGGTTACTTTCCGCGCTATGTTATGCACTCAGAATTTTAGTCCTCAAAAAACATGTAAACACCTATAATGGCACTACATTAATGTTTTACCAAACCCTAATAATAACTATAATTTTAGCACCTATTTTGGGTGTTATGGACAGCTCTAAAATTTCTACAGAATATCCGTTCATTATACTATTAGCACTTGTAACAACAGCTATAGGCCACACACTATTTGTAAACAGTTTAAAGTATTTTAAAGCCAGTACTGCAAGTATTATTGGAAGCGCTCAACCCGTATTTGGAATTATAATTGCTTACTTTTTCTTGAATGAAATACCAACTATACATACATTTGTTGGTGGAACGTTAATTTTGACCACAGTGCTTATTGAAAGCATTAGGTCTAAAGCTAAATAATGGCTTAGTTTTTGAATTATAACACCAAAAAAATAAATTTTAAAAATGAAAAAATTATTAGTATTTGTATTCGCTTTACCTACTTTAGTTTTTGCACAAAGTGTAAAAGGTACGTTTTCACCAGCTAAAGATTACAGTTATGCTTTTTTATATAAATCGTCTCCAAATGGTGCAGACTATATTAATAGAGGGGAACTTGATAGCCTTGGGCGCTTTGAAATTAAATTAGACTCAACCGTTACTGCGGGAATTTATAAAATTGTATATGCCATTCCGCCAGAAGAAAATAATTTCGATTTCATTTATGACGGTAAAGAAAACGTTGCTTTTGATTTTAGTATAGAAAAAGGGGTTGTTTTTAGAGAATCTGAAGAAAATAAACTTTGGGATTCCTATTTAAAAAGTATAGACATGGTAAACCAAACCATTAGTAATTACTATAGTAAAGATATTGAGGACAAAGTAGGTTTTAATGCTATATTTAAAGTACTAAAAGACACGCAGCTTGCTTATGAAGAGTCTTCTGAAGGTAAATTGGTGTCTAACTTTATAGTTGCAAACAGACCCTACATACCACAGCAATACGAAGATTTAAGCACCTATTCCGAGCATTTAAAACAACATTTTTTTAGTCAGGTAGATTTTAGTAATTATCTGTTACAAAGCGCAACCTTTTTAGTAGAGCGTGTAAATACATATGTGTTTAACACTGTTAAAAATCCTAGCAACGCTATCTACAAACAACATATAGATGATGTAGCTAATGCCATTGGCAACAAACATTTAATAATTAAAACACGTTTGCTAGAAAACCAATGGCAACAATTTGTAAGAAAAGGTAACCACAGCGTTGCAAACTATATTTCAGATAAGCACTTGTTAGCCCTAGCACATAAAACTGAAAACAAGGTGTTAGCGCAAATGTTAACCAGCTATAAAAACACTTCTATTGGTGCAAAAGCACCAAATTTTGATATTAACACAGGCGAAACAAAAAGCAGCCTACACCAGTTAGAAAGTGCAAAACACTATGTGTTGGTGTTTTGGAGCAGCACTTGTGGACATTGCTTAAATGAACTCCCTAAAATAAAGGCACTTGCAGCCAAAAAACCTAACCTTAAAGTTGTTGCTTTTGGCTTGGAAAAAGAGGCAGAAAGTTGGGATAAAGCTATAAAAGACTATCCTAATTTTACACATGTAATTGGTTTAAAAAAATGGGAAAACCCTATTGTAAACACCTATGGTATTACTGGCACACCTACGTATTTTATTTTAGATGAAAATAAAATAATTGTGAATAAACCTTTTAGTATTGAAGATTTAGAGCTGGCTTTAAATAACTTATAAAAAACTGATGTTCCTTTAATAATTTCAATTAAACTACTGAAATCCAGATTTATTAACTGTTAGTTTTTTGAAATAATTTGGTTTATAAATTTATTTAGCGCTATAACATCAAAATAAGCATTCAAAATTCAAAATATAAAGATTCCCTCAATACTTCAAAATGAAAACTCTAGAAAACAGTATTGCTTTTATCATTAAATTTAGATTTGCAATTATTGCGCTATTAATACTATTAATGGGGGTTTCTGGTCAGCAAACACTCCAAAAACTTAGCGTAGATAACTCATTATCTATTTGGTTTTTAGAAGACGACCCTAGTTATAAAGCCTATATTGATTTTCAAGAAGATTTTGGCTCAGACGAAATTTTTATTGTAATGCTTCCTGTAAAAAATGCGATTGGTAAACAAGACGTAAACAACTTAAACCAATTGCATAAGGCCATAGAAAAACTACCTTATGTTAAAACCACATTTAGTATTGCCAAAGCAAAATACCCGGTTTACACTAACAGTAATATCAAGTTTGATAACCTTTATACAGACAAACGCAGTGAAAAAGGCTTAAAAAGTTTGTTTTCAAAATTGCCCAACATTACAGGACAGCTCGTTACCAAAGATTATAAAAATCAATTCTTTTATATTCAGCTAAAACCAACACCAACTATAGAAGAAAATAGACAAGCCATTGCTAGCGAAATTAAAACTCTTTTAGATAAAAACTACACAGTCTACTATTTAACAGGGCCGCCAGTGTTAAACGAAGCCTACAGTAAAGGAATTTATAAAGAAAGTCTAATTTTTGGAGTGCTAACGGTGTTGGTTATTACAGTATTACTTCTGTTTTTGCTGCCAAGTAAACGCTATTTGTTAATTTCATTAATAGCTGTTGCCGTACCCGTAAGTTTGTTGTTTGGACTTATAACCGCTTTAGGTTTTGCGCTAAACATGATTTCTATGCTAATACCTACTATACTTATGGTATATAGCGTTAGTGATGCTGTGCACATTATAAATATATACCACAAAGAAGGCCTTTATAACAACACAAACTCTAAAGTAAGTTTAATTGCCGTTGCTATTAAAAAGAGTTTTACACCATGTTTTCTAACCACATTAACTACAATTGTAGGCTACTTTGCACTCTACCTATCGCCATTACCCGCATTTAAAAACATGGGTGTGTTTACTTGTATTGGCTTGGTGTTTAGTTTTATACTGGTTTATGTTATTACAATTATAGGCTTCAGTTTTATGTCTTTAAATTTTAAAACTGCTACACCTGTTTTAAACCTAAAACGCGTTTCGCAAAAGCGTTTTATAGATTGGCTTAATAAATTTACATCTCAATACAAAAACAGTATAATTATTGGGTTTACAACAGTGCTTTTAATTGGCTTATTTGCCGTGTTTCAAGTAAAAATAGATACAAACTCTAGAAACCTTCTAGCGGAAGGAAAGGCAAAACAAGATCTTAGAGCTGTGGAGCAAGAGCTTGGTGGCAGTAATAGATTGCAACTTAATGTGTTCACAACAAACGGAGATGCTATTTTAACTAAAGCTGCTTTAAAGCGTTTGGAAGTATTTCAAGAAAAACTCCAAAACAACCCTTTAATTAATAATCCGGTTTCTATTGTTAATTTAAAATCGTTTTTAGAAAAAAGAAACCCTGTTTTATTTCAATCAAATGTATCTGAAACAAAACTAAAAAGCACGTTGATGGATATTGATATCCCTGAAAATAGTTTTTTCACTCTTTTTTCAGAAGATCTAAGCACTGCCGGATTCACTTTAAATTTAAAAGAAGTAAAAACTTCTGAATTAGAACGTGTTTTAAAAGATATTAAAGACGATTTTGAATCTACATTTAACACCTCAGAATATGGCCTACAAATTAATGGCTTTGCTGTGGTATTTGCACAACTTAACACCTTTATTTTAGAAACCCAATTCAAATCGTTTTTTGTGGCATTTTTTGTGGCATTTTTATGCCTTTGGGTATTCATTAAAAGTATAAAAACAACACTACTGATACTTATTCCTAACATAGTACCGCTTACTATATTAGCAATAGTAATGTGTGTTTTAGATATTCCGTTGGATGTAACCACAGCAATGATTACACCAATAATGTTAGGGATTGCTATGGATGATACTATACACCTGGTTTACAAATACCGAAAAAATAAAGCAAATCAGTTATCTTCAGAGCATAGAATGGATGCTGCAATGCACTATACTGGCAGTGCTTTGGTATCTACTACAATTGCATTAGTTGGTGGGTTTTTAATTATTGCATTAAGCGCAACACCGTCTGTAAGAGACTTTGGCTTACTTTGCGCTGTAACTGTTGCCATTGCTTTAATAACAGATATTTTTTATTTACCAGCCTTATTAAAACGTTTTGACAAATAACTTGCTAGCTTTTAAAACAAAACCCCAAGCCATAATTTAGCTAGGGGTTTTTATAATATTAAAAATAGGGTGATTATTTTGCTTCGGCGTAACGTCTTTCAACTTCGTTCCAATTAATAACTTTAAAGAACGCCTCAATATAATCTGGTCTTCTATTTTGGTAATTTAAATAATAAGCATGTTCCCATACATCTAAACCAAGTATTGGTGTACCACCACAAGATACACCTGGCATTAATGGGTTATCTTGGTTTGGAGTTGCACAAACTTCTACCTTACCACCTTCATGCACACACAACCATGCCCAACCAGAACCAAATTGTGTTGCTGCTGCTTTAGAAAACGCTTCTATAAACGCATCTTTAGAACCAAAAGCAGCGTCAATAGCATCTTTTAAATCTCCAGATAAACGACCACGATCCTCTGGATTTATGACATCCCAAAATAAAGAATGGTTATAAAAACCACCACCGTTATTTCTTACTGCAGCATTAGATAAATCAAGACCTTTAAGAATAGTTTCTATAGACTTATCCTCTAAATCTGAACCTGCAATTGCAGCATTTAAATTATTAGTATAGCCATTATGATGTTTAGAATGATGAATTTCCATTGTTCTGGCATCAATATGTGGTTCTAAAGCATCATAAGCGTAGTTTAATTTTGGTAATTCAAAAGCCATAATCGTTTATATTTTAAAGTATTAATATTTTATTTCAAACAAATTTACAATAATGAATGTAAGAAATTCTAAATTAATTATTAAGATTCCCTATTTTGGTATAAAATTTATCTTTTGCAAAACGCTACTTATAAAATATACAACGCCTCTGCTGGTAGTGGCAAAACCTACACCTTAGCAAAATCGTATTTAAAAATACTTTTTAGCGCTAAACATAACGACCAATTTAAATACATTTTGGCATTAACCTTTACCAATAAGGCTGTAGCCGAAATGAAAACGCGTATTATTAAAATGCTTAAACTGTTTTCTGATTATACAGATGACACAAAACAGCATCCTATGTTTACTGATATTTGTGAAGAATTGAAGCTAACCCCAAAGTTTCTTCAACAAAAATCAGAATCTATTTTAAAAAACATACTTCATAATTATGCTGCATTTGATATTTCTACCCTTGATGGTTTTACACACAGAATTATACGAACCTTTGCGCACGATTTAAAATTACCTGTAAATTTTGAAGTAGAATTAGACCAAGAACGTCTTCTTATTGAAGCTGTAGATAGTCTTATTAGTAAAGCTGGCACAGATACTGAGCTTACTAAAATACTTGTGGCTTTTGCCATTGAAAAAGCCGATGATGATAAAAGCTGGGATGTAAGTTACGATTTTAATAAAATTGCCAAATTATTGGTTAATGAAAACCATCTGCTGCCCATTAGTAAATTAAAAGAAAAAACACTTACTGAATTTTCAAATTTAAAAAAACAGTTAATAGAAGAACACAAGCTTTTAAAACAAGAAATAGTTGAGATTGCTAAAAAAATGCTAAACTCAATCTGTTGTACAGGTATAGAGCACGAAGCATTTTCTGGTGGAAAAAGAGCTTCTATCCCTAAGTATTTTATAAAATTAAAAACTGGTGATTTTACCATAGATTTTGATGCTGCATGGGCGGTAAATATAGCTGATAAACCTATGTACCCAAAATCTGCAACAGACAGTAATAAGGAATTAATAGATAGCTTACAACCAGATATTATTATAGCATTTTACAGTACAAAAGCTTTAATTAGTCAATTAAAATTAAAAAAAGCGTTACTAAAAAACATAACTCCCTTATCGGTTTTACACGCCATTCAAAACGAACTCGATGGTATAAAAAACGAGAAAAATAAAATGCTAATCTCAGAGTTTAATAAAATTATAAGTTCTGAAATTAAAAACCAACCTACGCCATTTATTTATGAACGTTTAGGCGAAAAATTTAAGCACTATTTTATAGATGAGTTTCAAGATACCTCAAGACTACAATGGGAAAATCTCATCCCTTTATTAGATAATACCATGTCTTCTACCAAGGGTTCGCTACTATTGGTTGGCGATGCAAAACAAGCTATTTACAGGTGGCGTGGCGGCCAAGCAGAACAGTTTATTAATCTTTACAACAATCCTAACAAACCTTTTCAAATCAAAGGAGAAGTACTAACGCTAGATACAAATTTTAGAAGTGCCAAAGCAGTTGTTAACTTTAACAATTCATTTTTTGAGTATTTGGGTGCAACAAGTTTTAATAATCCAGACCATGCCAAACTTTATAAAAACGCCACTCAAAAGCAGCATAGCAGCACCAATGGTTACGTACAGCTTTCTTTTTTAGATATTGATAAAGACGAAAACCGTGATGATTTATTTGCACAAGAAGTTTACGCCAAAATTAACCTAGCTTTAAAAAATGATTTTGTGTTAAGTGATATTTGTATATTAGTTAGGAAACGAAAAGAAGGTGTTGCCATAGCAAATTATTTAAGCAAAAAAGAAATTAAAATTACCTCTAATGAAACTTTACTTTTAAAAAATTCAGAAAAAATTCAGTTTATAAATAATTTTTTTAAGCTACTTACCAAACCAACTGAAGCGCTACTAATGGTAAGATGTTTGAAATTTATTGCCAAACAACATCACATAAAAGATAAGCACCAATTTTATACAAATCATGTAAAAACAAATACAGAAGCTTTTTTTGAAAGCTTTAAACCACTAAATATTAATGTTAATAAAAGCAGTCTTTTGCAACTAAACCTGTATGATTTAGCAGAAGAGATCATACGAACGTTTAACATTAATACACAGCCAGATGCCTATGTTCAGTTTTATTTAGACGTTGTTTTAGAGTTTAGTCAGAAACAAAACAACAACATAACGGCATTTATAGAGTATTTTGAAAAAAATGAACATGCGCTTAGTATTGTTTCACCAGAAAATTCAGATGCGGTATCAATAATGACAATTCATAAATCCAAAGGATTAGAGTTCCCAGTAGTAATTTTTCCTTTTGCAGATTTAGATATTTACAGAGAAAATGAGCCTAAAGTATGGTATGAAACTAATAGCGAAACACATGAAGGTTTTGAGAATATACTAATTAATTACTCAAAAGATATTGCTAGTTTTAGTGAACAAGGCGCTTCAATTTACAATATGCGCCAATCACAATTAGAGTTAGATTCTAATAACTTGCTTTATGTAGCATTAACAAGAGCTGAGCAACAGTTGTATATAATTTCAAAAAAAGACATAAATGACAAAGGTGAGGTAAGCCTAAAAAAACACTCAGGACTATTTATTTCGTATTTAAAACATATTGAAAAATGGGACGATACACAGCTTAACTACAGTTTTGGTGTCAGAGAAAAAAAAGAGAAAAACGATACTGATAAAACTGAAACCATTGCGCTAAAATGTATTTCTAATCCAAAAGAAACTCATAATTTAAACATAGTATCAAATAAAGGCTTGTTATGGAATACTAAACAAGAGTTGGCTATAGAACGTGGAAATTTGATACACTTAGTTTTATCTAAAATTAAAACTATAGAAGATTTAGATTTTGCCTTAAATGAACTCATTATATTGGGAAATCTGACAGAGGAAAATACAGAAGCTATAAAAACATTAGTAATAAATGTAATAAAACACCCAGAATTAAAACCTTACTTTAGTTATAAACTAGATATTTATAATGAGCGTGATATTATAACTGAAACTGGACAAATTTTAAGGCCAGATCGATTAGTTATTAATGATAAAAAAGAAGCCGTAATTATTGATTATAAGACTGGGAGTGCAAAACCGTATCATAACACACAATTGAATAGCTACGAAGAGACTCTAAAAACAATGGGTTTTAATGTATTACACAAATACCTAGTTTATATAAACAGTAAGATTACTGTTGTAAAAGTCTAAAGCAAATAGTTAAAAGTATTTATAAACTCTTTTAAATGATAATTTTTTTCAATTTGATTGCTTTATTTTTTTAAAAGTAACTATAAACAACTGTTTAATAGTGCATTAAGTAGAAAACAATAATTATATTCAATTTATTTCATTAAATTACTATTACTCAATATTTTTTTTAGATTTTCTTTGTTGGTATGAGCTAACAACTTATTTTTGCTGAAATTAAAACTTAAAATAATTTATAATATGAAAAATCTTAGCAGATTATTTTTTATTGCTGTGTTACTTGTATGTTTTAGTACTACAAATGCGCAAGATAAAAACAACCCATGGGCATTCTCAATTGGTGTTAATGCCGTTGATGCATACCCAGTTGGCGAAAACTCACCACAAGGAGAGTATTTTGACGAATACTTCAATGTTGAAGATCACTGGAATATTTTACCATCAATATCTAGAATTGCAGTATCTAGATACTTAAGTGATGGATTTACATTTACTGCAGCAGGTACAATAAACCGTATAGATAAATTTGGGTCTATCTATGATGTTGCTGCAGACGATGAACTTACAAACAGTGTAGACGATTTAAGTTATTTTGGTCTTGATGGTACAGTTTCATATAGCTTTATGAATGCTTTAAAATCTAAGACTATTGATCCTTACCTAGGAATAGGTGGTGGTTACACTTGGTTAGATGATATTGGTGCTGGTACTTTAAACGGAACTTTAGGTGTTAAGTTTTGGGTATCTGAAAATGTTGCTATTGAAGCACAATCTACATACAAGCACTCTTTTGAAGATTACTTAACTAAGCACTTTCAACATTCTTTAGGTATAGCATTTAAATTTGGCGGTACTGATACTGATGGTGATGGTATTTTTGACCAAGATGATGCATGCCCAGAAGAAGCTGGCTTAGAAATCTTTAATGGTTGCCCAGATTCTGACGGTGACGGTATACAAGACTCTAAAGATACTTGTCCAAATACTTTTGGTTTAGCTGAGTTTAACGGTTGCCCAGATGCTGATGGTGATGGTGTAATGGATAAAGATGATAAATGTCCTAATGTTGCAGGTTTAAAAGCACTATTAGGTTGTCCAGATGCTGATGGTGATGGTGTTGCAGATGCTGACGATAAATGTCCAAACACTGCTGGTATTATAGATAATAACGGATGCCCATGGCCAGATACAGACGGTGATAGCGTATTAGACAAAGATGATAATTGTCCTAATGAAGCTGGAACTGTTGCTAACAATGGTTGTCCAGAGGCTGTTAAGCCTACTGCAGAAGTAATGGCAACATTAAACAGCTATGCTAAAACTATATTATTTGATACTGGTAAATCTTCTTTCAAAAAAGAAACACAAGCTGTTTTACAAGCAATAACAGGGATTTTAAAAGAATATCCTGAATCAAACTTCTCAATTGAAGGTCATACAGATAGTGTAGGTTCTAAGCAAACTAACCAAAGATTATCTGACAGTAGAGCTAACGCTGTTAAAGATTATTTAATCACTAATGGTATTAATGCTTCTAGATTAACGGCTGCTGGTTATGGTGAAGATATGCCTGTTGCTTCTAATGCAACAAAAGCTGGTAGAGAAGAAAACAGACGTGTAGAAGTAAAGTTGAAAAACTAAACTAAAACACTTTTCAATACTTTTAAAAACGCTTCGAAATTTCGAAGCGTTTTTTTATATTTATAAATGATAAGTTTTATAAAAACCGTTGTATTAGACCTTGTAAAAAAAGACTACCAATTACAAGAGTTATGTTTTGTGTTACCAAGCAAACGTGCAGGTGTATTTTTAAAACACGAATTAGCTTCAATACTAAAACAGCCCATATTTTCTCCTCAAATATTTAGCATTGAAGAATTTGTAGAACAACTCTCTGGATTAAAAGCCTTACCAGATACAGAATTACTATTTAGACTTTATAAGAGTTATAAACATTTAACAAAAAAAGAAGACCTAGAGGGATTTGAAACATTTTCTAAATGGGGACAAATACTCTTACAAGATTTTAATGAAATAGACCGATATCTTATACCTCAAGCACAAATATTTGATTATCTAAAAGCCATAACAGAAATAAAACACTGGTCGTTAGATGCTACAAAAACAGACTTGGTTATAAGGCATTTAAAATTTTGGAACAGCTTAAAGGAGTATTATGAAGAATATACCAAAGACCTATTAGATAATAAAACAGGTTATCAAGGTCTCATTTATAGAGAAGCTGTAAAAAATTTAGAGATTTATATTGAAAACAACAACAAGAAACACATTTTTGTTGGTTTTAACGCCTTAAATACTGCAGAATCACAAATAATACAAGGCTTATTAAAAAATGATTTGTGCGATATCTACTGGGATATAGATGAACATTTTATTGAAGACAAACTGCATGATGCTGGTACTTTTACAAGGCAGCATAAAACGCAATGGAATTATTTTAAAACAGAACCTTTTAATTGGATAACTAAACATTATAGTTCTTCAAAAAAAATAGATGTGGTTGGGGTGCCAAAACGTGTAGGACAGGCTAAATATATTGGGCAATTACTAGAAAAACTTCAGAAAAGAGCACAAAAACTTTCAAGTACTGCTGTAATTTTAGGAGAGGAAGATCTGCTCATACCTGTCTTAAATGCATTACCAGAAAAAATTGAAAAGCTTAATGTAACTATGGGTATGCCATTAAAGGTTATACCATTAGCAAATCTTTTTGAAAACTTATTTAAATTACATAAAAGTGACTCAAAAAAACTATATCATAAAGATGTAATTGCACTAATTTCAGACCCTGCTATATTTAAACTTTTTAATGATACTAAAACAAATACAGGAACGGATATACTAAATTATATTACTAAAAATAATACCGTTTATATTGAAGTAAATGAATTAAAAAAACGATACAAACAAAAAGAAGAACTCATAAATCTTCTATTTAATTCTTGGGATAACAACCCCAAAACAGCTTTAAAAAATTGTATATTATTACTATTTAAAATAAAAGAAAGTTTAGAAGATGACTCTGATAGTGCAATTCAATTAGAGTATTTATATAGATTTAACACGCTATTTAACCAATTAATAACATTAAATACGACTTACAGTTATATTGATAGTATAACTATTCTTTACACGCTATATAAAGAACTTTTAAACACAGAAACACTAGACTTTAAAGGTGAACCGCTAGAAGGTCTCCAAATTATGGGTATGTTAGAGTCAAGAGTTTTAGATTTTGAAACTGTAATTATAAGTGCCGTTAACGAAGGAATATTGCCTTCAGGAAAAACAAATAATTCTTTTATTCCATTTGATGTAAAATTGGAAAATAACTTGCCTACTTATAAAGAAAAAGACGCTGTTTATACCTATCATTTTTATAGATTACTACAAAAGGCAAAACATGTTTATATAATTTATAACACAGAGGTAGATGCATTAAAAGGTGGTGAAAAAAGTAGGTTTATTACACAATTAGAAATAGAAAAAAAACACAAAATAAACTACAGTATAGCAACAACAGATATTCCTCAACATGAAAACCAACTAGAGGAAATTATAAAGACACAGGAGGTAATAAACCAGCTACAAAAGTACGCTAATAAGGGATTTTCACCTTCATCACTTACCAACTACATTAGAAACCCAATAGACTTTTATTACGACAAAATACTAAATATAAAAGACGCAGAAGATGTTGAAGAACATATTGCAGCAAACACATTAGGCTCTGTAATACACAATACCTTAGAGGCTTTTTACAAACCCTTAGAAGGTACATTTTTAACAACCTCGGTTGTTGAAGCAATGAAAACCAAAATAAAAACGACCATAACACAACATTTTAAAAACCTTTATAAAGAAGGTGATTTTAGTAATGGTAAGAATCTTTTAATTTTTGAAATTGCACAACGCTATATTTTAAACTTCTTAAATCTTGAAATTAAAGATCTAAAAAACGGTAATACCATTAAAATAGTGGCTATAGAATCAGAAGAAACGGTTTCAATTACACTAAATGCTATAAATACACCTATTAAGCTAAAAGGTAAAGTAGATAGAGTAGATGTTTACAATGATACACTTAGAGTAGTAGATTACAAAACCGGTAAAGTTATGCAAAATGATGTTGAAATTATAAATTGGGAAAATATTACAAGCAACTACAAAAAGTATAGTAAACCTTTCCAAATCCTTTGCTATGCTTATATGCTTTACCAAAACAAAAAAATAGCATTACCTATTGAAGCAGGTATCATATCTTTTAAAAATCTAAACGCAGGGTTTTTAAAATTTGGCACTAAATTAACTTCTGGTAGCAGAACAAAAAATCAGATAATTACAAACGAAACATTAGATAAATTTGAAACGGAATTGCACAAACTCATATTAGAGATTTTTAATACAGATATAAACTTTATCGAAAAGGAAGTAGAATAATGAATATAAAAAAATCAATACTTCTTGAACGAAAATTAGAAAAGTCCATTTTAATAGACGCGCACTATTCCAAAACACATAAGCATCAAACTGTTATTATTTTTTGTCATGGATACAAAGGCTTTAAAGATTGGGGAGCCTGGGAAATAATGGCGAATACATTTGCTGAAAAGGGCTACTGTTTTATTAAATTTAATTTTTCGTATAATGGTTGTACGCCAGAGCAACCTTCAGATTTTAAAGATTTAGAAGCTTTTGGACATAACAACTACAGTAAAGAATTAGACGATTTAGAAGCTGTTATAAATTGGGTTACTAACTATTTTAAGGAAAATCCATTAATTAACATCAATAGCATTACCCTTATTGGACACAGCCGTGGTGGTGGAATAGCATTAATAAAAAGTGCAGAAAACCCAAAAATTATGGCGCTTATAACGTTAGCAAGTGTCAGTGATTTTAGCACAAGATTTGGTACAAAAGAAGACATCATAACTTGGAAAAAAAACAACGTTAAATATGCACTAAACGGAAGAACCAAACAAAAAATGCCACATTATTATCAGTTTTATGAAGACTATGTTACAAATTTAGAACGCTTTAATATAAAACATGCATCAAAAAAACTAAAAATACCACAGGTTATAATTCATGGAAAAGATGATAATTCTGTTAAGCTAAATGAAGCACAAAACTTAAAAGAATGGCGACCAGAGGCGCAATTAAAAATTATTAAAAATGCCGATCATGTATTTAACACAAAACACCCATGGACAAAAAAGGAGGCTTCAACACAACTTAAAGAGGTTATAAGTTTCTGTATTGCTTATTTAGAAAGCTTAAAGAAAGAACACTAGGATTAGTTTATAAGCAAAAAAAACCAAAATCTAAAGATTTTGGATTTTAAAAGTGGAGAAGATCGGATTCGAACCGACGACCTCTTGACTGCCAGTCAAGCGCTCTAGCCAACTGAGCTACATCCCCAAAA
>CAYGUF010000013.1:0-58989 GCA_964353125.1 uncultured Flavobacteriaceae bacterium | reverse complement strand
TATTTATACCATAATAACATCTCGTATGCCAACAGATTCTATTTCTTTTAGAGACACAAACTATTTTTCAGAATTCATATGCGATTACATAGATGAAAACCCTAGGCTTAATGCGTTTTATAATCGGTTTCCTCACTTAGATAATTTCAAACTTCAGATTGAAGAAAAGTCTAAGCAATATAATGCTACTTCAAACAGAACGGTACTTTCTAACACTATTTTAGAGCAGTACAAAAATTTTGAAGTTTCAGAAAAAACACTTCAAAATATAAAAGCCCTAAAAGCAGATACTACCTTTACCATAACCACAGGACATCAGTTAAATGTGTTCACCGGACCGCTTTATTTTTTGTATAAAATTATTTCAACATTAAACCTTACAAAGCAACTTAAAACAACTTACCCAGATTATAATTTTGTGCCTATATATTGGATGGCTTCTGAAGACCATGATTTTGAAGAAATTAATTACTTCAATTTTAAAGGCAAAAAAATACAATGGAATTCTAACCAAACCGGTGCCGTTGGTCATTTTAATACCGAAGGCTTGGATGCTGTTTTTAATGTAATTACTGCAGAATTTGGAGTAGGAAAAAATGCCGAACAGCTAAAAACCTGGTTTAAAAACGCGTATTTAAACCATGATAATTTAGCAGATGCTACACGATATCTTGCAAACGTATTATTTGGTGAGTATGGGCTTGTGGTATTAGATGCAGATCACCGTGACTTAAAACGCCTATGTATTCCGCAAATAGAAAAAGAATTATTTGAGCAAACCGCATACAAAACTGTTACTGAAACTAATAAAAAACTAGACGATTTAGGACTAAAAATACAAGTAAATCCACGAGAACTAAATCTGTTTTATATAACAAAAGGTATTAGAGAACGTATTGTTTTTGAATCCAATACATTTAAAGTTAACAATACAGCCTTATCGTGGACTAGCAAAGAAATTAGTGCACATCTTAATGAGTTTCCAGAACGTTTTTCGCCAAACGTAATTATGCGCCCACTATACCAAGAAGTTATTTTACCAAATCTGTGTTATATTGGTGGCGGTGGAGAGCTTATATATTGGTTACAATTAAAAACTAATTTTAAAGCGCAACAGGTTGTATTTCCTATGTTATTACTAAGAAATTCCGCAGTAGTAAAAACAGAAAAACAAAGCCAAAAGTTAGAAAAATTAGAGTTACCGTTTAGAGATTTGTTTTTATCAAGGCATCATCTAAAAAATGTATTAACTATTGGTAAATCGCCAGTAGCAATAGATTTTTCTGAACAAATACAGCATTTAGTCAATCAATTTGACCATTTATATGAACTAGCAAAAAAAACAGATAAATCATTTTTAGGTGCGGTTAAAGCTCAAGAAACAAAGCAAATAAAAGGATTAGAGTATCTAGAAAAACGCTTACTAAAAGCTCAGAAACGTAATTTTAAAGACTACATAGACCGTTGTGTTGCTTTACAAGATGCATTGTTTCCAGGGCAAAGTTTACAGGAACGCAACACCAATTTTTCTGAACTGTATTTAGAATACGGAGATCAATTAATTCCTGAATTATTAAAAGCACTCCATCCCTTAGATTTAAAATTTTCTATAATCACGCTGCCTTAAAATTTGAATCAAAAATCTATAGTCATTAATCAAAAATCCCAAATCAATTCTTACTTTTGTACATGCAATACAATAAAGTCCTTATTTTAGATTTCGGGTCGCAATACACACAGCTTATTGCACGCCGCGTAAGAGAGTTAAACATCTACTGTGAAATTCATCCTTACAACAAAATTCCAACAGATATAGATAGTTTTAAAGCCGTAGTTTTATCTGGCAGTCCTAATTCTGTAAGAGGAGAAAACGTTTTACATCCAGAACTCTCTACTATTAGAGGTAAAAAACCACTCTTAGCAGTGTGTTATGGTGCGCAATATTTAGCACATTTTTCTGGTGGTGAAGTTTCAGAGTCTAACACTAGAGAATACGGAAGAGCACATTTAGAATTTATAAAATCTAATGAGTTATTCTTTGAAAACATAAACAAAGGCAGTCAAGTTTGGATGAGCCATAGTGATACCATTAAGCAGTTGCCAACAAATGGGGTATTGCTGGCAAGCACCCAAGATGTAAAAAATGCAGCTTATAAAATTGAAGGCGAACAGACCTACGCCATTCAATTTCATCCAGAAGTTTATCACAGTACAGATGGTAAACAATTACTAGAGAATTTCTTAGTAAAAATAGCTAGTGTAGAACAAGATTGGACACCGCAGTCTTTTGTAGAAGAAACCGTTGCAAAGTTAAAATCGCAATTAGGTAATGATAAAGTTGTGCTTGGACTTTCTGGCGGTGTAGATTCTTCTGTAGCGGCAATGCTGTTGCACAAAGCTATTGGTAAAAACCTCTACTGCATATTTGTAAACAATGGCTTATTACGCAAAAACGAATTCACAGATGTTTTACAGCAGTATGAAGGCATGGGACTTAATGTAAAAGGTGTAGATGCTTCGGCACGCTTTTTGGATGCCTTAAAAGATGTTAGCGATCCAGAACTAAAACGAAAAGCCATTGGCAATGCCTTTATTGAGGTTTTTGATCAAGAAGCAAACCTTATAAAAGATGTGACATGGTTGGCACAAGGCACAATTTACCCAGATGTTATTGAGAGTGTTTCTGCAACTGGTGGCCCAAGTGCAACCATTAAAAGTCATCATAATGTAGGTGGTTTACCAGACTACATGAAACTAAAAATTGTAGAACCATTACGTGCCTTATTTAAAGATGAAGTAAGACGTGTTGGAAAATCCATGCAAATGGATGCAGAATTGTTAGGCCGTCATCCATTTCCAGGACCAGGATTAGCTATTCGTATCCTTGGAGATCTAACCAAAGAAAAAGTACGTATATTACAAGAAGTAGATGCCGTGTTTATAAACAACCTACGTTCTTGGGGATTATATGATAAGGTATGGCAAGCTGGGGCTATTTTATTACCCGTAAATAGTGTTGGTGTTATGGGAGATGAACGTACTTACGAAAAATGCGTGGCGCTTAGAGCTGTAGAAAGCACAGATGGTATGACCGCAGATTGGGTAAATTTACCCTATGAGTTTTTGCAAAAAACTTCTAATGAAATTATAAATAAAGTAAAAGGTGTAAACAGGGTTGTATATGATATTAGCTCTAAACCACCTGCCACTATAGAATGGGAATAATAAAGCTGTTTTGTTTAACAGATTTAGTATAATACTTGTTTTTATGAAAAATATAATACTACTTTTAGTTACTGTTTTTACACTGGCAGTATCCGCTCAAGAGCTTAAAAGACATACCGTGAAACCCGGTGAAACCATAAACGAAATAGCCACATCTCATCTAGTAACTCCTTCAGATATTTACGCACTAAATCCAGATGCAGAAAACGAACTAAAACCCAATACGGTACTTTTAATTCCAAATTTTGAAATTAAAAACGAGGTTGTAAAAGTTGAGAAAAAAACGCTTACTGACTATGAAACTCATAAAGTAAAACGTAAAGAAACTTTATTTAGCATTACCAAAAAATATGGTATTAGTATTGAAGAATTAAAAAAAGCAAACCGAGAATTATACTCTGAAAATCTAAAAAAAGGAGATAAAATTAAAATCCCTCAATTTAAAACTGTTGTAAGCAACCAAGTTTTAAACAACACACTAAAAAAATACACGGTTTTACCTAAAGAGGGTAAATGGCGAATTGCCTATAAATTTGGAATTACTGTTGCGCAATTAGAGGCTTTAAACCCTTCCATAAAACCGGTAATACAACCCGGTGATGTACTTAACGTGCCAAATATTTCAATAACAGACGAAAAACCTACAGAACAAAGCTTCAGTTACTATGAGGTACTACCTGCAGAAGGTTTTTTTAGATTGAAACAAAAACTGGGACTAACAAAAGATGAGTTGGAGGCTCTTAATCCGAATTTAAAAACAGATGGATTAAAATTAGGTATGGTTTTAAAAATACCAGCAAATATTACTGAATCTAATACAAATAACGCATCTAAAATCACAAATCTAAATACAAAAATCACAGATTATAGCACTAAAAAAATTGCATTATTAATGCCATACAAACTTAATACTATAGAAGTGGATTCCGTAAACACCACAAAATCTATGATTAGAGATAACCGATTATTATCTATGGTTTTAGACTTTCATATCGGTGTGCTTATGGCATTAGATTCTGCAAAACAACTCGGTATTTCATCAGATTTAAAAGTCTTTGACACAAGTTACAATGCTAAAAACACCAATATTATATTAGAACAAAATAATTTTTCTGATTACGATGCTGTCATTGGTCCAATGCAAAACACTGCTTTTGACAACGTTGCTAAAAGACTAGAAAAAGATAGTATCCCTGTAATAGCTGCAATCACAAAACCAAAAGCTATTTACACTAATGTGATCCAAACTATACCTAATGATAAGGAGATGCGTAATGCTATGATTAATTTTGTAAAAGCAGATACACTAAAAACTAAAGTGGTAATTATTGCAGACCAAGCTCATAGAGCTATAAGTAACACTTTAAAACAAACCTTTAAAAACGCACAACAAATTTTTTCAAGAACCGATAAAAAAACAGGTAAGGACGATTATTTTGTTTACGAATTAGATTTAAAAAACGTATTTCCTAAAGGAAAAACAATTGTGTTTTTAGAAACTGAAAATAATGCCTTTGCCTCTAGCGTCATTAGTATGCTAAATGCTTTGAATGTAAGTGACACCAAAATTGTGCTGGTAACACTAAATAATAATAAAGCTTTTGAAGGAAAAAATATAGATAACAACAACCTCTCTAATTTACAATTTCATTTTGCATCTGTAAATAAATACCTTAACGAGGAAAACACCTCTGGTTTTGTGAAAAACTATAAACAAAACTATGGTACAATGCCAAGTAAATTTGCTTCTCGTGGATTTGATATTACATTAGATTTACTATTGCGTTTGGCTTATAAATCTAATTTATTTGAAACAACTAACAGAAGCTTAGAAACAGAGTACATAGAAAATAAATTTAGATATACTAAAACAGCTACTAAGGGTTATATTAATGACGCATTTTATATTTTAAAATATAACGATCTTAAAATTATAAATGCAAATTAGTGTAAAATAATAGGCAATACATTACGTTTTATATAGCTATACTACTGTTAATTTGTAATGTATGTCTTTAAAATGCTATTTGCTTTTTTTTGTTTTTCTAACTTTTGTAAGTTCAAAAGAAGAGTATATTTTATGGTCTGCATCACAAAAACTAACTTGGGAAGATTTTAAAGGTGAAGCAGATTCTAATAATACAGCAGTAGCCTTATCTTAAACAGGAATCACATTTAACTATTCTGTTAAAACAATTGACACTAAAATTGTTGGGTTTTCTGCTAAGGTTACCTCACATTTTTACCCAAATAAGTCCTGGTACATTAACGCTTTAGCAGACAAACATATTCTAAAACATGAGCAACTTCATTTTGATATTACTGAGCTTTACGCTCGTAAATTTAGAAAAGCATTAAAACAATTAAAACCAAACCCCAATTTAGTGTCTCAATTAAAGCAGTTGCATAAGGCAATTAACAAAGCTCTTAATGCTATGCAAAAACGATACGATTTAGAATGCCAACACTCTATAAATAAAGAAGCTCAAAGGCAATGGGGAGTGTTTATTACCAATGATATAAAAACTTTAGACGCTTATGCATTCTAAATCCGTAGAAGCCAATGAAAAAGCTTTAATTGAATTGGCTCATTATAAAATGCCTTTTGGAAAATATAAAGACTATTACCTTATTGATATCCCTGAATATTATTATGTATGGTTTAGACAAAAAGGATTTCCGGAAGGCAAACTAGGTCAAATGATGCTGCAAATGCACACCATTAAAATTAATGGCCTTGAAGAATTGATTTTTAATATCAGAAAAAATTTCAAAAAATAACACTTGTTTACTTAGCAAACACCTGACTCATATCTTTAAAAGATTTAAACTCTAGTGCATTATTACATGGGTCTTTAAAAAATAATGTGGCCTGCTCACCTACTTCACCTTTAAAACGTATATAAGGTTCAATTATAAATTGAATGTTTTTGGATTTTAAAAAATCTGCAAATTCATGAAAAACATCCCATGCTAATACCGCACCAAAATGCGGTACAGGCACATGCTTTCCATCTACTGTGTTAGTGTGTTGATCCTCAACAGTTTTTGGCTTATAATGAATAACTAATTGATGTCCAAAGAAGTTGTAATCTACCCAATGCTCACTGCTTCTGCCTTCTTCAAAATTAAGTGTATTGGTGTAAAAATTTCGTGCGAGTTCTAAATTATTTACTGGAATTGCCAGATGAAAAACGGGTAAGTTCATATTAATCGTTAGGATTGCGTTGTCTGTGGTTTTTGGTTTCAAAGGTTTTTTTAGAATTACTAATTAACTGACTTAGCATTGTAAATTCAGCTTTAGTTAACTCACGGTATTTACCTAACGGCATATCTAAATTAATATTCATAATACGTGTACGTTTTAAAGTCAATACATCGTAATTTAGATACGCACACATACGTCTAATTTGGCGGTTTAAACCTTGTGTTAGTATAATGCTAAAGGTGTAAGTATCTATTTTTTTTACTACACATGTTTTGGTACGTTTGCCAAGGTCTTCAATATAAATTCCGCCAGACATGCGTTCTATAAAGGTTTGCGAAATAGGCTTATCTACCGTTACTACATATTCTTTTTCGTGGTTGTTACTGGCACGTAAAATTTTATTTACAATATCACCATCATCGGTTAAAAGAATTAAACCTTCGCTGGGTTTATCTAAACGCCCTATTGGAAAAATACGTTTTGGATACTTAATGTAATCTATAATATTATCTTTTTCAACGCGTGTATCTGTTGTACAAACTATACCTACAGGTTTATTGAATGCTAAATACACAAAATCATTTGCACGTGTGCCAATAACTTCTCCATCTACTTTCACAATATCTGTAGCGGCAACTTTAGTTCCCATTTCTGGAACTTCATTATTTATAGTAACTCTACCGGCATCTATTAATCGGTCTGCTTCACGACGCGAGCAGTAACCTGCTTCACTAAGGTATTTGTTAAGACGTGTTAGGTTTTCTGACATATTTTGATAATCCGAGTTAAGCTAAAATAACGAGGTTTAATTACTAAACTTATATAAATTTTAATTAGCTAAAAAGTTTAAAACAAGCACAATATTACCAGCCAAATGCATCTGCAATTTCTTTGTAAACAATTTCGCCATTAATAATATTTAAGCCTTTTGCTAAAGTACTATCATTTTGGCAAGCCTTTTTCCAACCTTGATTTGCCAATCTAAGCACATAAGGTAAGGTAACATTGGTTAATGCTAAAGTAGAGGTGTAAGGCACAGCGCCTGGCATGTTGGCAACACAATAATGCACTACATCATCTATAATAAAAATAGGATCTTGGTGTGTTGTTGCTTTTGTGGTTTCCATACAACCACCTTGATCCACAGCAACATCAACCAAAACCGTACCTGGACGCATCTCTTTAAGCATATCGCGTTTTATTAATTTTGGTGCTTTTGCTCCTTTAACTAAAACACCTCCGATAATTAAATCGTGATCTTTAATGCGTTTTCTAATATTAAATTCGCTTGAAAATTCTGTAACCACATGTGGTGGCATAACATCGTTTACATAACGTAATTGTTTCATGTTAATATCCATAACAGTAACGTGCGCACCCAAACCTGCAGCCATTTTTGCAGCTTGTATACCAACAACTCCTGCTCCAAGAACTAAAACCTTTCCTGGTGGCACACCTGGCACACCTCCTAATAAAACACCACGACCTTTAATAGGTTTTTCCAAATATTTTGCGCCTTGCTGTATTGCCATACGGCCAGCAACTTCAGACATTGGTGTTAATAACGGTAAGCTGCCATCTTTATCCTCCACAGTTTCATAAGCAATACATACAGCCTTGCTTTTCATCATTGCTTTTGTAAGTTCTTCACTAGATGCAAAATGAAAATACGTAAATACGATATGGTTTTCTTTTATTAAAGGGTATTCTTCTGCAATTGGTTCTTTTACTTTTACAATCATTTCTGCGGTATCATATACAGCTTCAATAGTTTCTAAAATGGTTGCACCAACAGCTTCATAATCTTTATCAAAAAAACCACTGCCAAAACCAGCGTTTCTTTGCACAAAAACTTCATGTTTATGTTTTGTTAATTCAAAAACCCCAGAAGGTGTCATACCCACACGATTTTCGTTATTTTTGATTTCTATTGGGATGCCAATTTTCATAAGATGTGTTTTTTAATTATTTTTATTTATTAAAGCTACTAGCCTACGATATTAATTATTTTTCCGGGTACTACAATCACTTTTTTAGGTATTTGTCCGTCTAATTGCGCCACTGTTTTTTCGTGTGCCATTACTGTTTTTTCTATGTCTTCTTTAGACATATCTAAAGGTAACTCTAGCGTAAAACGTGTTTTACCATTAAATGAAATAGGATAATTTTTACTACTTTCTACAACATGTTTTTCGTCAAAAACTGGAAATACTGCTGTGGTTATAGAATTTTTATACCCCAATTGTTCCCAAAGTTCTTCTGCAATATGTGGTGCATAAGGCGAAATTAAAACCAATAAAGGCTCTAAAATAGCTTTGCTTGTGCATTTTTGAGCAGTGAGCTCGTTAACGGCAATCATAAAGGTAGATACTGATGTGTTGAACGAAAAATTCTCTATATCATCAGATACTTTTTTTATGGTTTTATGTAAGGTCTTTAGATTCTCTTTTGTAGGCTCTGTATCATTTACAGTAAAGCCATCTTTACCAACATATAATTTCCAAAGTTTCTTTAAAAAATTATGCACACCTGTAATACCAGAGGTATTCCAGGGTTTATATTGCTCTAGTGGCCCTAAAAACATTTCGTATAAACGTAAACTGTCTGCTCCGTATTGTTCTACAATATCATCTGGATTTACGACGTTAAACCAACGTTTAGACATTTTTTCTACTTCACGACCAACACAATATTTATCATTTTCTAAAATAAATTCTGCATCCTTAAATTGTGGCTGCCATTTTTTTAAGGTTTTAACATCAATTTCATCGGAAGCATTAACCATATTAACGTCAACTCGTATTTCTTCAACATCATATTGGGTTTTTAATCCATACGAAACATAAGTTGAAGTACCAGAGATTCGGTAAACTATAGCGCTAGTCCCCAAAATCATCCCCTGGTTAATCAACTTCTTAAATGGTTCTTCAACAGAAACAAAACCTCTATCTTTTAATAATTTCACCCAAAAACGAGAATACAATAAATGTCCTGTAGCATGCTCACTACCACCAATGTATAAATCTACGTTTTCCCAATATTTTAAAGCCTCCTCACTTGCAAAAGCTTCACCTCTATTGGCAGCCTCTTCCATATAACGGAAAAAATACCAAGAGCTACCTGCCCAACCTGGCATGGTATTGAGTTCTAAAGGAAATACGGTTTTATGATCTATTAACTTATTACTCACAACAACGCACTGTTTTGTATCCCAAGCCCAAACGTCTGCCCTACCCAATGGCGGCTCACCTTCTTCGGTTGGTAAATATTTTTCTACCTCTGGCAAAACAATTGGCAAATGTGCTTTATCAATCATTTGTGGCATGCCATTAACATAATATACCGGAAATGGCTCTCCCCAATACCGCTGACGGCTAAATACAGCATCCCGTAATCTGTAATTAATTTTGCCTGCTCCTTGTCCTATGGTTTCCAGTTCATAAATGGCGTGTTTACTTGCTTTTTTGTAAGACATGCCATTTAAGAAATCGCTATTTGCAATTTTAACATTGTCTTTAGCAGCGTATGCTTCTTCTGAAATATCAATACCTTCAAAAATATTAGGGATTTCAATATTAAAATGTTTAGCAAAGTCATAATCACGCTGATCACCACACGGTACCGCCATAACAGCACCAGTACCATAACCTGCCAAAACATAATCTCCTATCCAAATAGGAATTGGTTTTTTGGTGAAAGGATGTGCTGCATACGCACCTGTAAACACACCAGATATGGTTTTTACATCTGCCATACGCTCTCGTTCGCTACGTTTTGCGGTAGCTTCAATATAGGCATTAACCGCTGCTTTTTGTTCTGGAGTTGTAAGTTCTGAAACCAGCTCGTGCTCTGGTGCAAGTGTCATAAAACTAACCCCCAAAATGGTGTCTGGACGAGTTGTAAATACTGAAATTTTATGAGGCGAATCAACTTTGTTAGACGTATCGGTTTGAGATTCCTCGGCGCTACGCTCTGATGGAATGACAAAAAAATCGACTGAAGCACCAACGGATTTCCCAATCCAATTGCGCTGACTTTCTTTTAAAGCATCTGTCCAATCTATAGTATCTAAACCCTGTAAAAGTCTTTCGGCATAGGCAGAAATTCGCATAGACCATTGGGTCATTTTTTTACGCACTACAGGATGTCCTCCACGCTCTGACACACCGTTTACAATTTCATCGTTTGCTAAAACAGTGCCTAATTCTGGACACCAATTTACTTCCGTTTCGGCTAAATACGTGAGTCTGTATTTTAAAAGAATTTCTTGTTTTTTAATCTCAGAAAACGCATTCCATTGTTCAGCAGAAAATGCTTCAATAGCGTCATCACAAGCGGCGTTTACAGTTGTATTTCCTTCAGAAGCAAATAAGGCAACTAAGGTCTCAATAGCTTCTGCCTTATTCGTATTCTTATTGTACCAAGATTCAAAAAGTTGAATAAAAATCCATTGCGTCCATTTGTAATACTCTGAATTTGAAGTACGTACCTCACGACTCCAATCAAAAGAAAACCCTATTTGATCTAGCTGTCTGCGGTAGGTTGCAATATTAGTTTCTGTGGTTATTGCAGGATGCTGACCTGTTTGAATAGCGTATTGCTCTGCTGGCAAACCAAAACTATCATAACCCTGCGGATGCAAAACATTAAACCCTTTATGACGTTTGTAACGTGCATAAATATCACTTGCAATATAACCCAACGGATGCCCAACATGCAAACCCGCACCACTAGGATAGGGAAACATATCTAAGACGTAGTATTTTGGTTTATCTGAATTGTTTTCAGCTTTAAACGTATGATTATCGGACCAATACTTCTGCCACTTTTTTTCTATGGCGTTAAAATTATAATTCATCTTATCAAATTTCTATAATGCTGTTATTACAAGTTTTATTCTTTACAACTGCGGTCTTTTCTAAAAACCAATATAAGGTTTAATACATTTATACTTGTAATACCATTTTAAGTGCACAAATTTAAAGGTATTGCAACACAATAAAAAACTAAACGTTGTATTAGTACTTTGAAACAAATTCTTTTTTATTTTTACATTACTAAACCCTAATTATGGCATCCTCGTTTGATAAGTACCAAAAACGAAAACTGATTTCTTCATACATTTCAGTAATTGTTAGTATTGCACTCGTTTTATTTTTACTGGGTTGCTTGGGGCTTTTGGTTATTAACTCTAAAAAAGTAGCCGACCATTTTAAAGAACAGGTGGTTATGACCATTTACTTGGAAGACAGCGCCAAAACCATTGAAGTAAAGCAGTTGCAAAAACGCTTGGCCATGGCAGAATACACCAAGGAAGCTATATACGTTTCTAAAGAAGAAGCTGCCGAAGAGATGAAAACAAAAAATGGTGAAGACTTTATGGATTTTATGGGTTATAATCCTTTGAGTAACTCTATTGATGTGTATTTAAATGCAGATTATGTTACTGCTGCTAAACTTGAAGATATTACTAAAGATTTATCTGAAAACACCTTTATTACAGAAATAAATTACGATAATGATTTGGTAGAATTAATGAATAATAACGTAAAAAAAATAAGCTTTTGGGTGCTTATTATTAGTTGTGTATTTACTTTAATTGCAGTGCTTTTAATTAACAGTTCTATTAGATTGGCGGTATATTCTAAACGTTTTATTATTAAAACCATGCAAATGGTTGGAGCAACAAAACGCTTTATCAGAAAACCTTTTATTTGGAAAAGTGTACAATTGGGTGCTATTGGTGCTGTAATTGCTTTAATTGGTATGGGTATCGTTTTGTATTACCTCAACATTACGTTTCCTGAGTTAGAATTACTTAACAACAGCCTCATGCTTTTAGCACTTTTTAAAGGCATATTTTTATTAGGTATTTTAATTACTTGGATAAGCACTTTTATTGCTACACAACGGTTCTTGAATTTAAAAACGGATCAGTTGTATTATTAAGAAAACGTCACTAAAACTGTAAGACCCTAAATTTAGATACACTTAACATATTAATTTTAATTAAATATGTTATTTTGCATAGAACAAAAAATACTTAGCTATATATTATAAATCTACATATTGCACACAGAACTTAAATGTGAACTAATATTTACTAAGTTTGAATACATAATATAACATGGGAGAACAAAAACAAAAAATAGATACCAAGCCCCAATTTATTTTTGGGAAAAGAAATTACAAATGGTTATTTATAGGCTTAGCTTTTATAACTTTTGGTTTTATTTTAATGTCTGGCGGCGGCAGTGAAGACCCTAATGTGTTTGATCCTTCAATATTTCATTGGAGACGCATCCGTTTAGCACCAGCGTTGGTAATTATTGGGTTTGGAATTGAAATTTATGCCATTCTTTTAGACCCTAATAAGAGTTAACTTATATTGTCTCATTAAGTTTACTCAAAAAAACATTTCTCTAGGTTATTAATTGCAATTAAATACCTTAATATTTAGAATTAACATAATTCTATTTTAATACATTTGCGGTATGGAAATTTTAGACGCAATCATATTAGGTATCATACAAGGACTTACTGAGTTTTTACCAGTATCCTCAAGTGGTCATTTAGAGTTAGGAAAAGCCATTCTTGGTGATAATTCTTTACCTAAAGAAAGCTTGTTATTTACCGTAGTACTTCATTTTGCAACAGCATTAAGTACGCTAGTTATTTTTAGAAAAGATATTCTTCAACTTATTAAAGGTGTTTTAAAGTTTGAATGGAATGATGATTTACAATTTGTTTCTAAAATTGCATTATCTATGCTACCAGCAGTTTGTGTTGGTGTCTTTTTTGAAAAACAACTTGAACACTTATTTGACGGAAATATACTACTCGTTGGTGTTATGTTAATTGTAACTGCAATACTATTATTTTTAGCAGATAAAGCTAAAGACACTCAAAAAAAGGTGTCGTTTTCTAATGCTTTTATTATTGGATTGTCGCAAGCTATTGCCATGTTGCCTGGTATATCTAGATCTGGAGCTACCATTTCTACATCTGTACTTTTAGGAAATGATAAAACTAAAGCTGCGCGTTTTTCTTTTTTAATGGTTGTACCATTAATTTTTGGAAAAATAACTAAAGATGTTTTGGGTGGCGAACTCACTTATAATAGTGGTAATATTACCGCACTAAGCGTGGGTTTTGTTGCAGCTTTTGTGGCAGGTTTATTTGCTTGTACTTGGATGATTGCTTTGGTTAAAAAAAGTAAGCTTTCTTATTTTGCCATATACTGCTTTGTGGTTGGTGTTACTGCTATAATCTGGACATTATTATAATGGAAACTGAAGACGATTTTAAAAACGGACAAGTTTTACTTATTGATAAGCCACTAACATGGACTTCTTTTCAAGTGGTAAATAAATTGCGTTGGGTTATAAGACAAACTTTTAATATTAAAAAAATAAAAGTTGGGCATGCTGGCACATTAGATCCTTTAGCTACAGGCTTGTTAGTGATTTGTACTGGCAAAATGACCAAAGAAATTAACACGTTTCAAGGGCAAGAAAAAGAATATACTGGCACATTAGTTTTGGGCAGCACTACTCCATCTTACGATTTAGAAACTGAAATAGATAAAACCTACCCTACAGCACATATTACAGATGCGTTAATACACGAAACTACAGCTCAATTTATTGGCAACGTAAGTCAGTTTCCACCAGTATTTTCTGCAATTAAAAAAGAAGGCAAACGCCTATACGAATTTGCACGTGCTGGCGAATCTGTAGAAATTAAACCCCGAACTGTAGAAATTTCTGAATTTGAAATTACAAAAATTAACGGTTTAGATATAGCGTTTAGAGTAGTCTGTAGCAAAGGCACATATATCCGGTCTTTGGCTTATGATTTTGGTAAAGCTTTAAATTCTGGCGCACATCTTAGTGCTTTGCGACGCACTAGAATAGGGAATTTCAGAGTTAATGACGCCTTAACTCCAAATGATTTTATAGAGCGTTTGTCTTAAATTCATAATTCTTCAGCAAAAAACAACACGATTTATTTCAACAAGGCTACCAAATCTTTAACCGTAGATTGTCCTTTGTCTTTATTATACCAATGTTGTAATTCTTCTTTAAATTCTGGTGTTAATTTGCCGTGTTCCGCTTTATAAGCATTAACCATTTTAGTCGCTGTTGTAGGTCTTGGTCCAAAAGTGTGAACCACTTTATTAGTAGTTTTATCTATCATTATTAATTTAGGGATAGCCTTAGCTCCATTGGTTAAAAACTGTTGCATCAAGTCCTCATTGGTGTCGCGTAATACAACTTTGTAATCTATATTTTCATTAACCTCAGCAATTTTCTGTATTACAGGCATTATATGCGCGGCATCTCCGCACCAACTTTCTGTAATAACCAACCAAGTGATGTTGCCTTTAAAATTTTTAACAGTTGTTAATGTTTCCTCGTTCAGTTTAACGGTTTTGTCCCAACGTTTCATACGGCGATCATTAAGCATTGTATAATTTGCAAGTGCTTCGGTTTTTTCTGTACCTGAAGTCGATTTATTTTCTACAAGCTCCTTTACCAAATTGCGATACTCTGCATATGATAGACTGTTTTTTAAGCGCTCTGAAATTATAGTGTTTAACATACGTACATTTATATTTTAATACAAAATTAAGTTTCTATTACTATTTTTTATGCAACAGGTGTTACATTAGTAGCAGTAATTTTAATTCCTTACAATTATGGATAAACAGCGTTGTGCATGGTGTGTTGGTGATGCTTTATATGAAAGGTATCATGATGAAGAATGGGGAGTGCCTGTATTTGAAGATGAAAAGCTTTTTGGATTTTTGGTTTTAGAGACCTTTCAAGCGGGATTGAGCTGGATTACAATTCTGAGAAAACGTGAACATTTTAGAGTTGCTTTTGATAATTTCGACTATAAAAAAATAGCCACCTATTCACCTTCTAAGGTTAACGCTTTATTACAAAACAAAGGGATTATTAGACATCAATTAAAAATTAATGCAACTGTAACAAACGCAAAATCCTTTATGCGTATTCAAAAAGAATTTGGGAGTTTTTCTGAATATATATGGGCTTTTTTAGATGGTAAATCTATTAAAAACAACTTTTTAAGTACAAAAGAAATACCATCAAACACTCCATTAAGCACTACCATAAGTAAAGATTTAAAAAAACGAGGGTTTAAATTTGTTGGCGCTACTGTAATCTACGCATACATGCAAGCCATTGGTATGGTAAATGACCATGTGGCAGACTGTTTTAAACATGAAATCAATTAAAAATATTTGAAACTAAATAAAAAACTAAGGTAAATATCTCAAAAAATCCCTTCTAGATATTGATTTAGCACCAAGACTCTCTAAATGTGGTGTATGCAATTGGCAATCAATAAGTTTGTAATTAGATTTTTTTACAAACGTAATAAACCCTACTTTACTAGCATTACTTACTTTGGCAAACATGCTTTCTCCACAAAACACACCATTGCCTAAATCTATGCCGTACAAACCTCCAACAAGGATTTTATTTTGCCAAACTTCTATAGATTTTGCGTAACCCAATTGATGTAGTTTTAAATATGCATTTTGCATCTCTGAGGTTATCCAAGTGCCTTGCTGATGGTTTCGTTTTATTTTAGAGCAGTTTTCTATAACACCCTTAAAGGCTTTATTGACTGTTACCTTAAAGGTATTTTTATTTAAAATTTGCTTCATGCTTTTAGACACTTTTAAATCCTTTGGGTATAGTACAAAACGTGGGTCTGGCGACCACCAAAGTAATGGGTCTTCAGAATCAAACCACGGAAAAATACCATGTGTATAAGCATGTATTAAACGTTCAGAAGATAAATCGCCACCAATGGCTAAAAGACCATCTGAGGTTGCATCTGTAACTGGTGGGAATTCTATTTTTGAGCTTAAATAGCGTATATTCATAACGCTATAAATTTAATTTAAAAAAGATTGCATCAAAATATTTGATGCTATAGATTTATAATTATAAAAAAACAAAATATGTCTTTGCACTAATCTAACTCACGCACCCAAATATTACGGTAACTCACACGACTATTGTCTTGGTGGTCTTGCAACTTAATTGGTGCTTTACCATGCGGCATGTTTTTTGGCCAACCAATATATTCTGTAGTACCTTCTAACTCAAAATGATCTTGTATTAATACACCATTATGTAACACAGTTATTGTTCCATTTTTGGTTTTTTTGCCTTGGATATTAAACTCTGGTGAGTGAAAAACAATATCATAGGTATTCCAATCTCCTGTTGGCGCAGATGCCATAGCTAAAGGTATGGATTGTTTGTAAACAGCTCCCACTTGCCCATTTACATAAGTATCGTTATCATTATTATCTAACACTTGTACTTCGTATCTATTCTGAAAAAACACACCACTATTACTTCGGTTTTGGCTAGTTGCAGTATTTTCTGGTGAGGACCTCCACTCTAAATGCAATTGCAGACTTCCAAAATTTTGTTTGGTTTGTATATCGCCAGATTTGTCTTTAACAGTCATGCTTTTATCTTCGTTTAGCGTCCATTTTACAGCTGTAGAATCTTTACTAGAAATCCATTGCTCAAAGTTAGAACCATCAAAAAGCACAATAGCATCAGAAGGAATTCCGTTTTCAGAAACACGTACTTTTGGAGGTTTTGGTGCCCAAATTTCGGTATCTTCTGGTTGGGTTGGCTCAATACTTTCTTCTACTTTGGAATTTGTATTAACTGAACTATTTGTAGTCTTTTCTATACAAGATTGTATCAAAAAAGTTATGATAATAACAACATATATTTTTTTCATTTTTGAATTATTTTTAATCTAAGCCTAAAATTTGTCTCAAGTATTTTTCATCCACAGTATCAGAACCTGCAAAATCATCAAAACGTTTTTCGGTAGCTTCAATAATATGATTATTTATAAAGCTTACTCCTTCGCGCGCACCTTGTTCTGGACTTTTAATCACACATTCCCATTCTAAAACCGCCCAAACGTCGCAACCATACTCGGTAAGTTTAGAAAATACAGATTTAAAATCTATTTGCCCATCTCCAGGCGAACGGTAACGTCCGGCTCTATTTTTCCAATCGTTATAACCTCCAAAAGTGCCTTTTTTTCCAGAGGGTATAAACTCTGAATCCTTAACATGAAACGCTTTTATAAACTCATGGTAGTGGTCTATATATTTAATATAGTCTAATTGTTGTAGCACAAAATGAGACGGATCGTATAAAATATTTACAGCTTTATGATTGCCAGTTGCTGCCAAAAACCGCTCAAAGGTATCTCCATCATGTATATCTTCAACAGGGTGTACCTCATAACATACGTCAACACCATTAGCTTCAAAGGTATTTAAAATAGGTGTCCAACGGGCTGCTAGCTCTTTAAAACCAGCATCTATTAAGCCTTTTGGTTGTTGTGGCCACGGATGTATGGCAGGCCAAAGCAATGAGCCCGAAAATGTAGCATGTGCTTTTAACCCTAACCTATTGCTGGTTTTTGCGGCTTTGTGCATTTGGTCTATTGCCCAAGCGGTACGCGCTTTGTAATTGCCTTTTAGATATTTTGGCGCAAAAACATCAAACATAATATCATGTGCCGGATGAACTGCCACTAATTGCCCTTGTATGTGTGTGGATAGCTCGGTAATTTCTAAGCCGTAACTGTTAATTGTTCCTTTAAAATCATCACAATAGGTTTGGCTGTCTGTTGCGATATCTAAATCTATAATTGAAGTGTCTAAAGTAGGAATTTGTATGCCTTTGTAACCCAAATCACTTGCCCACTTACACAAACCCTCTAAGGTGTTAAATGGGGCGTTATCGTCCATAAATTGTGCTAAAAAAATAGCAGGTCCTTTTATTGTTTTCACGTTTAATCTGATATTAAATGTTTAAAAAAATGAAATTATAATAAACATAATTAAAGTCTATTTAACTTAACAATCCTATTACTTTAATTGTACCATAATAATTGCAAATTCTATATTCAGATTTTACTTCAAATTGAAGTTAAAGCTCTTAAAGATTTACCCAAACATTGCCATTTTTATGAGAAACTACAGATTGTTCTATAAAATGCATACCGCGTACACCGTCTGTAATAGACGGAAATTCTGCAACATCAAAAGCATCTCCTCTAATAGCTTTAGCAACTCCTTTATAAATATTACCCATAGCATCAAAAATACCTTCAGGATGACCTGGCGGAAGTTTTGTACCGTCTAAAGACAAATTACTGTTATACACATGCCCTGGTTTTAGGGTACGCATTGGCTGCCCGTCTTCTAATAAGTAAAGATAATTAGGGTTTTCTTGTTGCCATTTTAATGCTGCTTTTTTTCCGTAAACGGCAATAGTAAAGTTGTTTTCTTCGCCAGTAGCTATTTGGCTAGCACACAACACTCCTTTAACATGTGTATCTAATCGTAATAAAACGGTACCATCTATATCCATTACATTATCGTCATAAACATAATTTAAATCTGCTAAAATTTGTTGAATTTCTAAACCTGTAACATATTCTAACATTTGGTAGGCATGAACACCAATATCCCCCATACAACAACTTACACCAGACTTTTCTGGATTAAGCCGCCAAGTGTTTGTACGTTGTTCAGCATCATGTATAATAGGATTTATCCATCCTTGATAGTATTGCGCATCTACTTTTTGAATGGTACCAATTTCGTTATTTTCTATCATTTTTCGCATTTGGCGAATCATTGGATAGCCCGTGTAAGTATGTGTTAATGCAAAAACTTTATTTTGCTTTTTATGAATGCTTTGCAACTCTAAAGCTTCGGTATAGGTCATAGTCATTGGCTTTTCGCAAATTACATGAAATCCAGCTTCTAACAATTGTTTTGCCATAGGGAAATGTAAGAAGTTGGGGGTTAACACCGATATAACTTGGATGCGTTCGTGCTCTGGTAACGCTAATTCACACGAAATTAAAGTGGTTACATCTGAATACACACGTTTTGTTGAAATACCAATAGCTTTCGCAAAGGTAATACTCTCATTGATATCTGCATTAAACACTCCCCCACATAGTTGGTAAGCATCATACATTGAAGCTGCTACACGATGTAATATGCCTATTAGCGAATCTCCGCCGCCGCCAAGAACACCCCATTTTATTTTATGGCTCATCTTTTATTTAATCTTTATATTCTACTTTTTCATTTTTGAAGAAGATAGCAAATAATATCATAACTATGGCTGCGAATATGGCTGGGAATATCCAGATATTTTCCCAATTGTGACCGCCACCTTTTAAATATGCATTTAAGTCTACTATTTGCCCTGCAACCCAAAACCCAACGAGCATACCGATACCGTAAGTAGCTAGAGTTATTAAACCTTGGGCTGCGTTTTTTATTTTATCACCTGCTTTTGAATCGGTATAAATTTGACCAGACACAAAGAAGAAATCATAGCAAATACCGTGTAATGCAATACCAGTAATAATCATAAAAAATAAATCACCATTATTACCATATGCAAATAATACGTAACGAATTGCCCACGCTAACATCCCAAATAAAATGGTTTTTTTTAAACCATACTTTTTAAAGAAAAATGGTAATAATAGCATAAAAGCAACTTCTGAAATTTGACCTAATGATGCCCAGGCGGTAGAGTTTTCAACTTTATATTCGGTTAAAAACGGACTAATATTTTGGTAGTAAAACGCTAAGGGAATACAAATTAAAACTGATGACAAAAAAAATATTAAAAAGTTTCTGTCTTTCAATAATTTTAAAGCATCTAAACCTAAAACATCTGAAATTGTAACATTTTCTCCTTTGGCTTTTGGTGGTGTTTTTGGTAAAAAGAAACTAAACACTCCTAATATTAATGCTGCTATTGCAACCATGGTAAAGGTGTACGACAACATGCCTTTTTCTATATTTTCTATGGCATCCCATTTAAAAGCAAAGCTAATAAGTAAACCAGCCAAAATCCAACCTATAGTTCCAAAAACACGCACAAAAGGAAATTGTTTTGTAGGATCCTTCATTTGATTAAACGACACCGAATTTACCAGTGCTAATGTTGGCATATAAGCAATCATATATCCTAACACATACGGATAGAATACACTAAACTCAGTAGCCTGAGACATTTGGTACATTAAAACCGCACCTATTAAATGTAAAATACCTAATATTTTTTCAGCATTAAAAAATCGATCTGCAATAAGTCCAATAATAAAAGGTGCTATAATTGCTCCCCAAGATTGTGTGGAATATGCCATACCCGTTTCTGCACCAGTTGCTCCAAGATTGTTTCCTAAAAAAGATCCCATGGTTACAAACCAACCTCCCCAAATAAAAAATTCTAGGAACATCATAAACGATAATTGAATTTTTATTGTGTTTTTCATCTGTTTCTATATTATTATTTTGCGTTATCCGCAGATTTTACAACTAAGTTTTTAATGGCATTTAAGCCTTCAAGCTCACTTAATCGTTCGCCTTCATATTCAATACCAATATAACCCTTATAACCAGAATCTTTAACAAGTTGTAACATTCTTGGGTAATCTAATGTGGTTTCGTTTCCGTTTTCATCAAAATCGTAACCTTTGGCACTTACTGCCATAGCTTTAGTAAGCAGGAGTTCTAAACCTTCGTATTTATCTGGATATTCTTCTATGCAGTCTCCCCACATAGCCCCATCTTTTCGTCTTACACACCAATTACCAAAATCTGGTAATGTACCGCAATTTTTTAAATTAACTAAATTAATAGCTTCTAACAATGCTGGGGCATCAGAAGACAACCAGCCATGATTTTCACACAACACTTTTATATTTTTTGTAGCTGCATAGGTGGCTAATTTTTTAAGTCCGTCTGCTACAGATGGTATCCACACTGCTTTATCATTTGTTCCAAAAGTATTTACACGTATGGCGTGGCAACCTAACTTGGCTGCAGCATCTACCCATTTTTTATGTTGTGAAACTGCGGCATCTCTAACCGTTTCATCAGGATCTGCAAGATCGCCTTCACCATCAATCATTATAAGTACATTTTCTACACCATGAGTTTTGCTCAACATGTTTAAAGAATCTATTACGGCATCAAAACCATGAGTTTCAATTTGTTTGCTATATAAATGATTAACATACTCTATGCCTTCAAAACCGTTATTTTTGGCAATTTCAGCAAATTTAAACGGACTCACACCATCGTTATTAAAGGTTTTGTGCAACGACCATTGCGCTAAAGAAAGTTTATAAAACGTTTGTGACTTAACATTGGTTTCTAATGTTTTGTCTTTTTGTGTGTCTTTACAAGATGTCATAATAATAGTTAGGCAAATCAAAAAGCAAGTTATTTTCTTTAAGAGTATCAAATTCATTATTTTTTTGATTAATTTTTAATAAATGTATAAATTTAAACCCACATTTTTATAAATTGACAATAAAGCTAAAAAAATAAATATCGAAAACCTTTTCGGTAAACTTTTAAAGCTATTTGCACTTATAATTTGAAGCATTAAAATTTCTTTACCTAATTTAAGCTTCTTAATTGATATTTATTCATAAATAACTATAAAATGAATGTAACAAAAGAATCAGAAACTTATGATGCTATTGTAGTTGGAACAGGAATTTCTGGCGGTTGGGCAGCAAAAGAGTTGTGCGAAAACGGTCTAAAAACACTAGTGTTAGAACGAGGCCCTATGGTAAAACACATTGAAGATTACAAAACCGCAAATTTAGATCCTTGGGATATGCCTAATGCTGGTGAAGCTACAAGAGAAATTATTGCCCGTAAACCTAAGCAACATAGAACTGGTTATGTTACAAGACAAGCTACAGAGCATTACTTTGTAGATGATGTAAAACACCCATACAACGAAGAACGTCGTTTTGATTGGATTAGAGGTTATCATGTAGGTGGACGCTCAATTATGTGGGGACGACAAAGTTACCGCCTTAGCGATATCGATTTTGAAGCTAACAAAAAAGAGGGTATTGCCGTAGATTGGCCTGTGCGCTACAAAGATATTGAACCTTGGTATGATAAAGTTGAAGAATTTATTGGTGTAAGTGGCGAAAATTTGGGCCTTAAACAATTACCAGATCAGAAGTTATTAAAACCCATGAATCTTAATTGTGTTGAAGAAAAACTAAAAGCTGTAATTTCTGAGAAATTTGATGATGGCAGATTATTAACCATAGGAAGAACTGCTCACGTTACAGAAGGTACAAAACCAGGCATGGGAAGAAGCACTTGCCAATACAGAGATCGCTGCTCCAGAGGTTGTCCGTTTGGCGCGTATTTTAGTAGTAATTCTTCAACATTACCAACTGCTGAGGCTACAGGTAATATGACATTAAGACCAAATTCTATAGTACACGAAGTTATTTATGATGCGGTTTCAAAAAAAGCAACTGGTGTAAAAATTATTGATGCCGAAACTAAAGCAACACACATTTATAATGCTAAAGTTATTTTCTTATGTGCGTCTTCAATGGCATCTGCTTCTATTTTATTGCAATCCAAATCAGAACGTTTTCCTAATGGTTTAGGTAATGATAGTGGCGAATTGGGACATAATATTATGGATCATCATTTTCATGTTGGAGCTTCTGCAAAAGCAGATGGTTTTGAAGATAAAATTAATAAAGGCCGACGACCAAACGGTTTGTACATTCCAAGATTTAGAAATTTGGGCGGCAACACAGAAGTAAAATCATTTAAAAGAGGTTATGGTTACCAAGGTGGAGCAAGCAGATCTAGCCTTTCTGAAATGGTTTCGGAATTAAAGTACGGTCCAGAACTTACAGAAGCTGTTTTAAAACCCGGCGAATGGAATATTGGACTTTTAGCCTTTGGTGAAACTTTACCAGACCACAAAAACCGAATGTATTTGGACTACGATAAATTAGACGAATGGGGTTTACCTACCGTAACTTTTGATGCCGATTTTGGTGAGAACGAAATGGAAATGCGAAAAGACATGCAAGAACAGGCCGTAGAAATGTTAAAAGCTGCAGGTTTTAAAGATGTGCAAGGTTATGATAGTACAGAAGGTAGAGCCATGGGATTAGGCATACATGAAATGGGTACTGCACGAATGGGGCACGACCCTAAAACTTCAGTGTTAAACAAATACAATCAAATACATGCCTGCCCAAATGTGTATGTCACCGATGGTGCGTTTATGACCTCATCTGGCTGTCAAAATCCATCTCTTACTTACATGGCATTTACAGCACGTGCTGCAAACCATGCCGCTGAGCAATTAAAAACTAATAATATTTAATTTTTTTTAAATGAATAGAAGAAACGCACTAAAAAATATAGGTTATGCCGCAGGTCTTTTTGTAGCAACACCAACGGTATTAAGCATGTTACAAAGCTGTAACGCTGAAGTAGAAACATGGATACCAGAGTTTTTAACACAAGATCAAGGTAAGGTTTTAGTACAATTGTCTGATATTATTTTACCAAAAACTGAAACTTTACCTTCTGCAAAAGCGCTTAATATTCCTCAATTTATAGATCAGTATTATAATGCTGTTTTGGATGATGAAAATCAAGCCCACACAAAATTTGCCTTTAAGCGTTTGCTAAATGATGTGCAACCCAATAAAGAAACTAAAGTTGAAGACATTACCAGAGCGACCTATACCACTATGTTAGACAAATACATGCTGCTAAAAGGTGAAATTGATACCGAAAGAGAAGCCAACCCCGAAGCATTACAACCAACACGCTCAGAGTTTTTAAACGCGCTTAAATATCTTTTGGCGTCTGCATATACACATACTGAAGACATTGGTAAACATGTACTGGTTTATGATCCTGTACCAACGCAATACTATTGTGGTGACGCCGAGGAACTCACAGGCGGATTATCTTACGCACCAAATAACGGGTTATTTTAATAGCTTAAATTAGAGGAATAGTATATTGACTATCAGTAATCTGATTTTTTAAAAGCTATGTTCATTTATGCGGGATTTACAATAAAAAAATAGGACAAATAATTGCGACATTTTAGGTCACTATAATTGGGTTTCACATTCCTGTTATTAATTACACTAATCTTAATGTAGTTTTTAGCTGTAATAATTGGCAAATTTTAGTATATAAACACACAACCAATCTCAAAAAAAGGCAAGTATTTATAAAAGAACATGGCTTTATTTTATTGTCCTCAAAAATTCTGCGATAGCTCTAGCCTCATCATTAGATAAATTTTGATTTATCATTAACACATTATTATAGGCTTTTAACTGTGCTATAGCTATAGGGTCTTTTTTTAACATTTCGGTAGGATTAAGCATCATATTCATAACCCATTCTGGACTTCTTCTTTTGTAAACCCCTTTCATGGCAGGTCCAATAGATTTTTTATCAGTTTTATGGCAGGCAGTACATTTTTGTTTAAAAATTTCACCGCCTTTTTTTGCGAGTGCTTCATCTAAATCCTCAAAAACCAGTTGAGTAATTGGCCCAATACCTGTATTTGATAAATCAATAATTTCAGGCGTCTTTTTGGCAGTTGTAGTTTTAGGTTCTAATTTTGAAACTTTATATATTTTTTTCTCTTTTTTAGATGTTTCCCCACCACAATTGAACACTAAGAATAATAGAAACAAATAAACAATTCTAGACATATTAAGATATTTTAAATACAATAAGTTAATGCAATTTAATATTTTTAAAAAATAGCCTCATAAATTTTACGCACAAAAAAATTTGTTTGAGAACTTAAACAGGTCTTTTTTGAATTATAGTATTAAAACGGTAAATCGTCGTGATCTTCTTCGTTTAAATCTTTTGCAGGTTCAAAAGCTTCAGTTGGTGGTACAGGTGGCATACTTGGGTTTGAAGTAGCGGCTGCAGATTGTAGAGCTTCAATTCTCCAACCTTGTATTGAGTTAAAATACTTAGTTTCGCCTTGAGGGTTTACCCATTCGCGACCTTTAAGATTAATACCTATTTTAACTTGCTGACCTGGTTGGTAGTTGTTTAACAAATCTGTTTTATCTTGAATAAATTCTACCATAATATGTTGTGGGTACTGCTCTTCAGTAGTTACAACTATTTCTCTTTTTCTAAAACCGTTACTCCCAAAAGTTTGGGTTTCACTAACCATTTTTATACGTCCTTGTACTTCCATTGTATTTAATCTTTAAGTATTGTAATTTAATGTTACGAAAGTAATAACTTCCATGCACTTTTTAAGTCTCCTTTGTCTAAAAATTTTTGTGCGTTTAAATGTTTATCTTCAATAGAGTGCTTTAATAAGTGTGAATTTGCGTCTTTAAAAGTAGTTACCTCAGTTTCGGTTGGGAGTGCTTCAACATTTGCAAGTAACCCGAGATTATTACCTGTTAAGATGCTACTGTTTTTTATGGCTTCTGGTAAATTATCTACACCAATCCCAAGAGTTCTTAGAGGTTTTGGGATTTCAAAAAAACCCGTTTTTGCTCTACTGTAATAACTTCCTCCAGCTCTGGCCACCAGATCTAAAGCATGCTGATTTATACTTTGGTCTGCATTTAAAACCGTTTCTGAAATATGAAACTTTACGACTTCACAAATTACCAAATTACCTGCTCCACCTTCGGTACCTAAATTTATAATTTCATTAACTTTACATTCTAACTGTATGGGCGATTCTTTTACCCTAAAAGGCTTAACAAGATCTGATTTAACCATAGTTAAACCCGCTTTTTCAAACTCATTAACACCTTCCGGATAATCTGTACTGCTTAACGACATTTGTTGTACAATAGCATAATTTACAACATTTATAACCACTTCTTTTACCTCAGTAACATTGTTTAAAGTATGTTTTGTGGTATTATTGCTAACGCGCCTTGCTGGCGAAAAAATTAAAATTGGTGGGTTGGCACTAAACACATTAAAAAAACTAAATGGCGATAAATTGGGTTCACCTTTAGCGTTTATAGTACTTGCAAATGCAATAGGCCTTGGCGCAACTGCACTAAGTAAATACCCCTGTAAATGAGCTGTTGTTAACTCTTCTGGACTGAATGAAATCATAGTAAACTAAGTATTTTATCAAAGGTAAAGAATAGTTTTAAGGAATTAAATTTTGATTTACAACATTGTTAGAATTTTATGCTGAACAATAATACTCAAAGAATTGCATTATATTTAAAATTAGAAACTAAACCCATTAAATGATACAACATACAAACCGAAACGCAATCCGTTGGATTATCATTATTGCTTCGTTTATTATTATATCCCTTATTCTTTGGAATACTTATGTGTTTTTTCAAAATTTTAAGTCTGAAGAACGTAATAAAATGATGAACTGGACTTCTGCTCAAAAAGAACTGAGTAAAAATGATAATCTTGAAACAGATATTGGTCTTTTACCTTTAGAAATTATTCAGAGAAATACTACTACTCCAATGATTATGGTAACAAGTAGCGGAAGCTTAGAACATAACAATATTGATATTGAAAAGGCTAAAGATTCGCTTTATTTAAGGGGTTTAATTGAAAAGTTTAAAACAGAAAACAAACCCATTGTAATTAAATATAAAGACAAAGTATATTCTACACTTTACTACGGAAATTCACCCTTATTAAACAAACTAAAATACTATCCGCTTGCACTTGTTCTAATTATTTTACTTTTTGCTGCTGTGGTTTATTTCTTTTACAGAAGCTCCAAAAACGCACAACAAAATAAACTTTGGACAGGCATGGCAAAAGAAACCGCACACCAAATTGGCACACCATTATCGTCTTTAATTGGCTGGACCGAAATTTTAAAATCTGAAAACACCAACCCAGAATATATTACTGAAATTGAAAAAGACATTGACCGTTTAAAAACCATTACAGAGCGGTTTAGTAAAATAGGTTCAAAACCAACATTAAAACCAACAAATATTGTTATAGCAACAACCAACGCTTTTGAGTATTTAAAATCTAGAACTTCTAAACTCATCACTTTTGAAATTAACACACCAGATTACCCAATTACAGTTGCGCTAAACGAACAATTATTTAGCTGGACTATAGAAAATTTAGTAAAAAACGCCATAGACGCCATGAAAGGTAAAGGCGATTTAAAACTGGAAGTTACTCAAACCGAAAAAGAGGTACATATAAAAGTTTCAGATACAGGCAAAGGCATAGCAAAATCTATGTACAATCGTATTTTTGAACCTGGTTTTACAACCAAAAAGCGCGGTTGGGGATTGGGCTTATCACTAGCAAAACGTATTATTGAGGAGTATCACAACGGAAAAATAAAGGTGCTTAATTCTGAACTAAATAAAGGCAGTACGCTATTAATCAGTTTAAAAACTGTAGTTTAATATTGAAGAAACCAAATGTTAAATTACAGTTATTACAACTGCTCATAAACTATTCAAAACAAGCACTTATTTCGGCGGCTAAAGCCTTAAAAGCTTCTGGGGTTAATGTTTCTTTTTCTGTAAAAGATGCATTAACCATGGCCTGTAAAGGAATTAAGTGCACATGCACATGCGGTACTTCTAAACCAATTACAGACATACCAATTCGCTTACATGGTACTGCTTTTTCTAGAGCTAATGCTACACGTCTAGAAAATTTCATTAATTCTAAATAGCTATCTTCATCCAAATCAAAAAGTTTATCAGCTTCCTTTTTAGGCACACAAAGCGTGTGTCCTTTGGTGTTGGGATTAATATCCAAAAACGCTATAAAATCCTTAGTTTCTGCAACTTTATATGCAGGGATGTCACCGTTAATTATTTTTGTGAAAAGTGTAGGCATTGTAGTTAGGTTTAATATGGTTTAGGGTAAAAATAAACTTGCTTTAAATTGTGATTTATAGTCTAAACGCTTTTTAACTTTTAGGTTTCATTATTAAATACTAAAACCCACTCAAAAATTAATAACTAAATATCCCTGTAAAATTAACCTAAAGTTTTCAATTAAAAATCGCTAAAATTATCTCGAAATCTCTAAAATATCAAATTTCATAATGCCTCGAGGCACTTCAATTTCGGCAACATCTCCAACAGATTTTCCAAGAAGCCCTTTGCCTATTGGTGAGTTAATTGATATTTTACCAGCACTTATATCTGCTTCACTTTCTGCAACCAACGTATAAATCATTTCCATACCATTAGTCTGATTTTTTATTTTAACAATAGACAATGCCAATACTTTTGAGGTATCTAATTGCGACTCGTCTATAACACGCGCACCAGACAGGGCTTCTTCTAGCTTAGAAATTTTCATCTCTAACATGCCTTGTGCTTCTTTTGCAGCATCATATTCGGCATTTTCACTCAAATCGCCTTTATCTCTTGCTTCAGCAATTGCATTAGAAGCTTTGGGACGCTCAATATCTTTAAGTTGATTTAATTCGTCTCTTAACTTTTTTAAACCTTCAGCGGTATAATAAGATACTTTACTCATAAATTCATTGTTTTTAAAACTAAAAGATGCTGAACTTAGTTCAGCATCTTAAGCAAATCATTTAATCACAAATTGCTATACAAATATATAAAATAATATATATAATTTAAATATTTGTAAATTGCTAACAGATTAAAACTACTTTTACAACAGCAAAAAAAGGGTTTTATCGCTTCTTAAAACTAAAACACATTTTGAAAAAACTAATTATAACTTTAGGTTTATTAACATTATTAACATGCAGCAGTGACACTGTTAATAGCAACTGTAACTTTCTTTTAGATGTAGGTGTTAACCTTACTGTAAACACAAATTTACCACAGTTTAGCCAACTGGCATTTCCAAGTAATGGGGTTTATGTAGCTGGTCAAGGCAATAATGGTATTTGGTTATGGCGCGTAAACTCTTCTACGCTTTTTGCATGGGATGCCGCAGACCCTAACCATGTTCCAGCAGCGTGCTCTACGTTAACAGATACTGGCAATTCTGGGATTGTTACTTGCGGTTGCGAGGACGCTAACCAATATAGCTTAGTTAACGGACAAAGTTTTGGTGAAAACCAACAACCCTGCACACTTAAAGCATACAGGGTTGAGTTTATTGGCAATAATACCTATTTAGTAACTAACTAAAAATTAAGCGTTACTCCTAATAAAAAATTTGTGGTGGCTTGCGGGTAAAAACCTGCTCCTTCAATTGTAGTAATTGTACCTGGATTACTAAAGTCGTCATCAAACGTATAGTAATACCCGTTTGAAATATACTTTTCATTAAAAATATTATTTACTAAACCTGTAAAAACAATAGAATCAAAAACAGATTTTGTGTTAATAGTATAATTAATATTAAAATCATTGACTAAGTAACTTTTTAATTTCGAAAACTCTGATTCCGTATTACTTAAAAATTGTTCCCCTACATATTTAGATAAAAATGACAGCTGTAAATTTTCTAATGGCTGAAAAACAAAAGCGTTTGCAGCAACAATTTCTGGTGAAAAAGAAGTATCTGTAGATCCTAAATTTATAATTGCTCCATCTCTAGAAACAATAGTTTCTTTACTTTTATTAGAACTAAATGTAACATTAGGTTGTATTGTAAATTTTGAAGTTACAGGTATTACAGCCTCTAACTCTAAACCAAGACGATAGCTTTCTCCACTGTTAATGCGTATTGGGTTTCCAGAATTATCTAACTGCCCAGAAAGTACCAACTGCTCGTTATAAAGCATATAATACATATTAGCATTAAAACGTATTTTTTCTGAATTGTGTCTCCAGCCCAATTCAAAATCATTTAATTGTTCTGGTTTTACAGTATTATCATTTTCAAAATCCGTTCGAGTGGGTTCTCTATTGGCTCTAGCATATGAAAAATAGAAGCTATTGTTTAAGTTTAAATCAAAATTGATTCCAGCTTTTGGGTTAAAAAACGTGAACTTTTTATCCACTTCAAAATTTACTAAATCTGATGAAATACCTTCGGTTTCATAATTTACATTTCTAACTTGTAAATCGCCATAAAGGCTTATTTTTTCGTTTAATCTGTAATTCGCTTTTGCAAATAATGATAAATCGTCTTTCTGAGAAGTACCTTCATAATAACGCTCTTCAAAATCAATGGTATTCGCATATTCTGCCCAAATAACTTCTCCAAAATGCTCACCAGCGTAATGACTATATGACCCACCAAAAAAAGCATTTAAATTATCTGCTTTATAGTTTGCACTCGCATTAAACACATAAAAATCATTATCTAACCAACGTCTGCGTATGTAATCCATAGACGCAACATTATTTCCGTTAACGGTTATGGTATTGAGGCCTAAAAAAGAAAAGGTTGCATCGCCTGAGAAATAGATATTTGAGTATAAATAGTTGTCTATATATTCTTCAAAAAAACCACGACCATAGGTGTAGTTTAACCCAATATTTGTAGACCAATTAGAATTGTATTTTTGATTCCAATGCAACTGGTAATGGTCTTGACTATAATCATCAACTTGGTTATTGTGATAGCCTTCAAAATTACCTTGGTCATCAAATTTAATTCCTGCTATATTAAAAGTACTATTGTCATCTATATTTGGATTAAACCCAATAGCACCTACTGTTGCAGCCTCAAAACCATACCAAGATTGGTAGGTAACTTCGTTTCCGGCAAAAGTTATGGCTTTAATTAACGTATTATCATCTACATAAGACCCTTGTAAAAAATAAGATTTTAAGTTTGAAGCTGCGCGGTCTATAAAACCATCGGATTGAATGTTAGAAAAACGTCCTGCAATTTCAAAATGATTATTTAACAGTCCAGTGCTAAACTTAACGGTATGTTTGCGTGTGCCAAAACTTCCAAAAGCGTTAGAAACTTGTCCGTTAGCGTCTTTTGCAACAGCATCTGTTAATACATTAATACTGGCACCAAAAGCACCAGATCCGTTTGTAGATGTACCAACACCACGTTGTAGTTGTAGGCTTTCTACTGAGGACGCAAAATCACCAAGATTTACCCAAAACGTTCCTAAAGATTCCGCATCGTTATATGGAATACCATTAATGGTAACATTAGTAGATTGCGAACTTACTCCTCTAACACGTATACCTGTGTAACCAATACCTGCGCCAGCATCAGTTGTGGTAACAACAGAAGGCAAAAAATTAAGCAACATGGGTATGTCTTGCCCCAAATTACGTTTTGCCAACTCTTTTTTAGTAACATTACTGTGGGTAATTGGCGATTTAGCATCTACACGTACTGCTTTAACAAGTACCTCGTCTAACGCTTCAACTTTTGTGGAATCTTGGACTTTTTCTTGCCCAAAACCACTCGTAAAACTTAATAAAAAAAGAAATAGAAATACGGATAGTCTTCCGTTTGAAAAACGGATAAAACAATTTTTTTTCATGCGATTATAATTTAATACATAATCGAATAAAAAGAGGTCATTATTCTTAATTAATAATTTATTGAAACATTATAATTTAGTAATTCTAAATTATAATACAAATTTCCTAAACAGCATTACCTGTTCTAGGTTCAATGGGTATGATCTCAGCCAAATTGATTATTGCTTTTTGATTTTCAGAATTTTAAAAATTCATAAATCTTAAAAAAACATTAATTAATCAATCAAGCACCCCTTTTTTGAGAACACTGCAAAGATATCATAACATCAAATAATTGACAATTATTTAAGATTTATATTTAATTATGAATACCGAAAAATAAAACATTTTTTTATGCAGATAACGTATATTTGTAGCGTTAAAATACTATTTTTTTACTAATAACATAATTTAATCAATTAACAACACATTTCAATTGTTTTTTATTTAATAAAAAATAACTTTAATAATTAAAAAGATGGAACAAAAAATTGAAGCTTTTTTAGATTTGGTTAAAGCACGTAACGGACATGAACCTGAGTTTTTACAAGCGGTTAAGGAAGTTGCAGAAACCGTAATTCCTTATATTGTAAAACATGATATATATCATGGTAAAAACATATTACTACGTATGGTAGAGCCAGAACGCCTCATATCGTTTAGAGTGAGCTGGGTTGACGATTCTGGTGAAATACAAGTAAACAGAGGGTATCGTGTTCAAATGAATTCTTCAATTGGACCATACAAAGGCGGACTACGTTTTCATCCAACAGTAAACGCAAGTATCCTAAAGTTTTTAGCTTTTGAGCAAGTGTTTAAAAACTCATTAACTACGCTCCCAATGGGTGGAGGAAAAGGCGGATCTGATTTTGACCCTAAAGGAAAATCGGACAACGAAATTATGCGTTTTTGCCACGCCTTCATGACCGAGTTGTACAGACATATTGGTCATAATACAGACGTACCCGCCGGCGATATTGGTGTTGGTGCCAGAGAAATAGGATTTATGTTTGGTATGTATAAAAAATTAAACAACACATTTACAGGTGTTTTAACTGGTAAAGGTGCGTCTTGGGGTGGTTCTTTAATTAGACCCGAAGCCACAGGATATGGTAATGTGTATTTTGCACAGAATATGCTAAAAGTCAAAAACGATAGTTTTGAAGGTAAACATATTGTAATATCTGGATCTGGAAATGTTGCACAATATGCTGCTGAAAAAGCCATTGAACTTGGAGCAAAAGTTTTAACACTATCAGATTCTGGCGGTTATATTTTAGACGAAGCTGGTATTACCACTGAAAAACTTCAATTTGTAATGCATCTTAAAAACGTAAAACGCGGCAGAATTAGCGAATACGTTGACACCTATCCAAACGCAAAATATTTTGAAGATGAAACGCCATGGGGTGTAAAATGTGATATTGCATTACCATGTGCAACACAAAACGAACTTAACGGTGAAGATGCTAAAAAACTAATAGCTAACGGTTGTATTTGTGTATCTGAAGGAGCAAATATGCCTTCTACACCAGAAGCAATCCATGAGTTTCAAAAAGCCAATGTGTTATTTGCACCTGGTAAAGCTTCTAATGCTGGTGGCGTTGCAACCTCTGGCTTAGAGATGAGTCAGAATTCATTACGCCTAAGTTGGTCACGTAAAGAAGTTGATGATAAGCTTAAAGAAATTATGGAAAACATACATGACTCTTGTGTACAGTACGGCAAAAAAGAAGATGGCACCATAGATTATATTAGTGGTGCTAATATTGCTGGTTTTGTAAAGGTTGCAGACGCAATGCTTGCTCAAGGTGTGATTTAAAACTCTTAATTTATAATATAAAACTTCTATACATTAATTTTGTATAGAAGTTTTTTGGTTTTAGATATATCAATAACCATATATTTTCGTTATCATTATATATGTTCAAGGACACGCTACTCTATGTTAAAAATTACTTTTAAAATATTAATTATTACATTTATTTGTGGTAAAAGTTACGGGCAAAATTTTTCTGCACTTTGGAAAGCACATTATTCTTACAACAATATTACAGACATTGTTACTGGCGAAAACAAAATATATGCCGCAGCACAAAATGCTGTTTTTGAATATGATATAGTTTCTGAAACACTAAAAACCATTACTTCTGTAGATGGCCTTTCTGGTGAACAAATAAGCACTATCTATTACAGCCAAATTTATGAATCCCTAATAATAGGTTACGAAACGGGCCTGTTAGAGGTTTATTCTGAGACAGATAATAACGTATTATCTGTGGTAGATATCCTAGATAAACAAAATATTCCTCCAACTAGTAAACGCATCAATCATTTTTATGAAGACAACGGATTTATTTATATCGCTACAAATTATGGCATCTCAGTTTATGACCTAGAACGTTTAGAGTTTGGAGACACATATTTTATTGGTAATGGGGGCACTCAAATACCTGTAAAACAAACCACAATTTTTAACAATGAAATATATGCTGCTTGTTTTAATGGTAATGGTGTGAAAAAGGCAGATTTAAGCAACCCAAACTTAATAGATTTTCAGCAATGGGAAACGATTACCTCAGCATCTTATGTTACAATAAATACATTTAATAATAAGGTGTATGCGGTAACCAATAGCAATCAACTAACAGAAATAGATGGGGTAAATGCATCTACAATACTTATACTGCCAGCTTTGGTATTAGACTCTAACACTACAAACTCTAAACTTATATACACAACCTCAAATACGGTGTATGTTTATAACGAAACACTTCAATTAAATACTAGTTACACACCAACACCAGATTTTGAAACTAATTTTACCGCAGCTATTGAGCTAGACAATAACATCTACATTGGTACACAAAATTTTGGTGTATTAAGTGCAACAATAAACACAACTAACTACACTGAAATTAAACCTAACGGCCCTTTAGAAAATGAAATTTTTAGGCTTAACGCCGAAACTAATTCCGTTTGGGCAACATACGGACAATATAGTGCCGTACTAAATCCATATCCTTTAAATTCTAAAGGCATAAGCTATTATAATAACGAAACTTGGAAATCGATTCCGTTTGATAGCCTATTGGTTACTAGAGAGCTTAATACAATTACACCAAATATTTTTAATCCCAATCAAGTTTTTGTAAGCTCGTTTTTTAATGGCATTTTAGAAATTAATAATTTTGAAGCCACTATTCAACTTAACCAAACCAATAGCGGTCTAGAATCTCTGATTTTACCAAATGACCCTAACTATGTGGACATTAGAATTAATGCAACAGAATTTGATAGCAGTGGTAAACTATGGATTTTAAACAGTAGGGTTGATAAAGCACTAAAATCTTACGACCCCATAACTGGCAGTTGGCAAGGCTATAGTTTTAGTAGTTTAATAGACAACCCTTTTGAAGACGAAACTGGTTTTTTTGATATTGCTATTGGTAGTGATGGTACAAAATGGATAGGCTCCTACGACAATGGTTTGTTTGGCTACAATGAAAATAATTCAGTACTAAAAATTAAAAACATAAAAGCATCAGATCAAGATATTTCTAATTTTGCGCGTTTTACAGCCTTGGCAATAGACAATCGCAATCAGCTTTGGATTGGTACAACATTTGGACTAAGAGTATTGTACAACACCTCAGGTTTTTTTGAAGACAATAACCCAATTCTAAGTCAGATTATAATTTTAGAAGACGGTATTCCTAAAGAATTATTAGAAGGCCAATCTATTACAGATATTGAAGTAGATGGCTCTAACAACAAATGGGTTGGCACCGCAGACGGTGGTGTGTTTTATTTTTCGCCAAATGGGCAAACTACAATTTATCAATTCACAAAAGATAATTCGCCTTTGCCATCAAATACTATTAATGATATTTCTTTAGACGCAGTAAATGGCATTGTTTATATCGCTACAAATAAAGGCATGTTAGCATTTTCTTCTGGTGGATCTAAACCCCAGGAATCTTTAGATAGTGCTTTAGTGTATCCAAACCCTGTAAGACCAGAATACGATATTTTGGGTTCTAGTAATCTTAACGACATTAATAAAGGCATTAAAATAACTGGCTTAACAGAACGTGTAAATGTAAAAATTACAGATATTGAAGGCAATTTAGTTGCAGAAGCACAAAGCGGTGTTAATTTAAGGTCGTCTAGCAACAACTACAACCTCGCAATAGATGGTGGTACCGCCATTTGGAATGGTAAAAACCTAAGCAATACTATTGTTGCAACTGGTGTGTACTTAATATTACTATATGATACTGATTCTTTTGAAACTAATGTACTAAAAGTGCTAATTGTAAGGTAATATATGCTTACAAAAAACCAAGCCATAGTTCTATCTAAACTAAAATATCGCGATTACGATCTTATAGTAAAATGTTACACCAGAGAGCGCGGCATTGTAAGTTACATTTTAAGAGGGGTTTTAAAATCTAAGAAAAGTCAGGCTAAAACCGTTTATTTTCAAGCCTTAACACAGCTTTACATAGAAGAACATTTTAAACCAAACGCATCTTTACAAACCCTTAAAGATGTAAAACCAAGTTGTATTTACAAAAGTTTGCACACCAATATCTATAAAAGTGCTATTGTTTTGTTTCTTTCAGAAGTATTGGCAAACGTACTTAGAGAGGAAGAAAAAAACACAGGTTTATTTGAGTATTTAGAAATGGCGTTTCAGTATTTAGACACTGAAGATCAGTTTTCTAATTTTCATCTTTTATTCTTATTAAAATTAACGCGATACTTAGGGTTTCAACCCGAAACTAATTTTGAAAATAACGACTACTTCAACCTAAAATCCGGGTTATTTGAAACTACTGCTTCCGATAAATATTCCATTTCTGGTGAAAATTTAACACTGCTAAAACAGCTTTTAGGTACAAATTTTGATGCATTACAAGAATTAAAAATAAATACACAGCAACGACAGGCATTTTTAAATACGCTATTGTATTATTTTGAATTACATTTGAGCGGTTTTAAAAAGCCTAAATCTTTACAAGTACTTAATGCCGTTTTTCATTAAGTACATTTTAAAAATGAAGCACTATTTTTTATTTTTTATAATTAGTTTTTTTACGCTACAAAACTTTGGGCAATCCATTACGGTTATTGAAGCGTTAACGGAAGAACCACTTCCTGGTATCGTATTATATAATTTAAAAAAAACAACCTCTGTAGTTACAGACATAAACGGAAAAGCATCTTTAGAAAACTTCACAACCCAAGAAACCATATACTTTCAGAATTTTCTTTACGGAAAATTAGAACTCAAAAAATCTGAATTAAAAGCCTTAAATTATGTAGTAACCCTTTACCCAAAAACTGAAGATTTAAAACAAATTGTAATTTCAGCTTCAAAATTTGAACAACGTAAAACAGATATTCCACAAACCATTATAAGTTTAAACGCTAAAGATATTGCCTTTGCAAACCCACAAACTAGTGCTGACGCTTTAGAAAACACAGGTAATATTTTTATCCAAAAAAGCCAGTTGGGTGGCGGAAGCCCTATGATTAGAGGATTTTCTACAAACAGATTACTAATTACCGTAGATGGCGTTAGAATGAACAATGCCATTTTTAGAGGTGGCAACTTACAAAATGTAATTTCTATAGATCCCTTAGCCCTTCATAACACAGAGATTACTTTGGGTGCGGGCTCGGTAGTTTATGGTAGTGACGCTATTGGTGGTGTAATGAGTTTCTACACCAAAAAGCCGCAATTATCTTACAAAGACACATTATTTTTTAGTAGTAATGCACTTACCAGATATGCTAATTCAAATTCTGAAAAAACAGGGCATTTAGACTTTAATCTAGGCTACAAGAAATGGGGTTTTTTAACCAGTATTAGTTATTCTGATTTTGGGGATTTAAAAATGGGAAGCCACGGACCAGAGGATTATCTCAGACCTAATTATGTCATTAGACAAGATGGACAGGATGTGTTGGTAACCAACTCAAATCCGCGAGTACAAAAACCAACAGGATACCATCAAATTAATATAATGCAAAAGGCAAAATATGAACTATCCAACAATTTTAATTTTGACTTTGGCTTATACTATTCTACAACCTCAGATTTTTCGCGTTACGACAGATTATTAAGACCTAATGGAGAAAATTTACGTTCCGCAGAATGGCAATATGGTCCACAATCTTGGTTTATGGCAAATGCACAAGTTACAAAAACCAGTAGCAGTTCTAACCTTTACGATAAAATACAAAGTACTATTGCCTTTCAAAATTTTAAAGAAAGTAGAGCCGATCGCGATTTTGAATCTGCTTTACGCGAAGTAAGAGCCGAAACGGTAAATGTATTTTCATTTAATTTAGACTTAGAAAAAAAAACAGGCACAAAAACAACACTTTACTATGGTCTGGAATATTTGCATAATACAGTAGGATCTACTGCGCGAGAAGAAAATATTGACACTAACACGAGTTCTGCTAATGTAACACGCTATCCAAATAACGCAACATGGCAATCTTTGGCAGCCTATACAAGCTTAAAATATAAGCCAAATTCTAAATTTGTATTTCAGTCTGGTTTAAGATACAATCATGTGATTGCAAACGCAGATTTTAGGGAAAATAATACCTTATTAAACTTACCATTTACTAATACTGAAATTAATACTGGTGCACTTACAGGTACAGCAGGTATTACTTGGATAACTAACCCAATGATTCAGTGGAAATTAAACGCATCAACAGCGTTTAGAGCTCCAAATATTGATGATATTGGCAAAGTATTTGATAGCGAACCTGGCGCAGTAGTTGTACCAAACAAAGGATTAAAAGCAGAATATGCTTATGGAGGAGAATTGGGGTTGAAACTAAATTTTGACTCTACTTTTATTTTAGATTTAGCCACCTATTACACCTTTTTAGACAATGCGCTCATCCGAAGAGATTTTGAACTTAATGGTGAATCTCAAATTATTTATGACGGAGAATTAAGTACCATACAAGCTATTCAAAATGCTTCAAAGGCATGGATATATGGTCTTGAAATTGGAGCAGAAGTTAATTTTAGCAAACAATTTAAACTAAGATCTCAATACAATATTATTGGCGGTACGGAAGAAAATAACGGACTAGAAGTACCTACAAGGCATGTAGCGCCAAATTTTGGACGTACGCATTTAATATGGCATAACTCTAAATTTTTAATAGATGGTTTTTTAGTTTATAACAACGAACTGTCTTTTAACAAACTTGCACCATCGGAATTATCCAAGGATTATTTGTATGCCTCAGATACTAACGGCAATCCGTATTCGCCGTTCTGGCATACTTTTAATCTCAGAACACAATACCAGTATAATAGCAATTTTAGATTTTCTGTTAGCTTAGAAAATATTACAGACCAACGTTACAGACCTTATTCCTCTGGAATTTCTGCTGCTGGTAGAAATTTTATACTTGCTGCAAACTATTCATTTTAATACATTACATATTCAACCTTCAAAAAAAACATATACTGTAGAAGCTGCTCAGAAAAAACTAGAGCATTACTGCGCATACCAAGAACGTTGCCATAAAGAAGTACGTGATAAACTTAAAGATATGGGTATGATTTCAGTGGCTATAGATCATATTATGGTGCATTTAATTCAGCATAATTTTTTAAATGAAGAACGGTTTGCAAAAGCTTATGTGCGCGGAAAATTCAGGATTAAAAAATGGGGTAAAAACAGATTGCTTCGCGAATTAAAATTTAGAGACATCTCTAAATACAGTATTGACAAAGCGTTTAAAGAGATTGATTTAAACGATTATTATACCACATTAGACACACTTATTACAAAACAACTAGAAATGGTTAAAGAACCTCATCCGTTTAAAAAGAAAAAAAAGATAGCCGATTACTTATTATACCGTGGTTGGGAATCGCATTTGGTATATGAGCGGTTGAACGCTTTGATGAAACCTTAGGTATTTTAGTTAAAACAAAGAGGGCTTCAAAAAAATGAAGCCCTCTTTTATTATTTTTAGTGTTTCAACTTCTAAAATAAAAAACGAAATTGATTTTCACACATTTTCTTAGAACTTTAAGTGTGTTACCTTAATTTCTGGATTCAATTATCCATAACAACAAGGCATATATTTAAAGCAAAACAGATGTGCTAATCCTCATCTGAATCTGTAACTTCAGCTTTAGTATCAGTAATATCTATTTCTTTTTTATCTTTTCCTTTTAAATATTCAGGTAAATCCATACCAGCCATATTAAACATTTCTTGAAGTGGTGGCACCGATTTGTACATACCAGATAAGAAATTGGCGGTAGAAGACTTTCCGTCTTCGCCTTTAGATCCGTTATCCCAAACGGTAACTTTATCAATTTTTATATTTTTAATAGCATCGGCTTGTGTTTTTACCAATTCCGGCAATTTATCTGCTATTAACAATAGTACTGCATCTCTACTATTATTACCTGCGGCTTTTACAATTTCTTTTAAACCTGCAGCTTGCTTGGTTAAAACTTCAAATTGCCCTTGGGCTTCCGCTTGCGCTTTAAAAAGTATCGCATCTGCTTCACCTTGAGCACGTCTTCGTATTTGTTCAGCTTCAGCTTCAGCGTCAATTTCTACTTTACGCTTATCAATTTCTGCAGGTACAATAATATCTGCTATTTGAGACGAGCGCTCACGTTCTGCTCTAGCAACTTCAGCTGTTTGTTCTGCAGCGTAAGATTCTTCTAAGGCTTTTGCAGTTTGCACTTTTTCAGATGCAATTGCTACACGTTCTGCTTCGGCTTCGCGTTGCCTTCTTAGCGAATCTGAATTTGCAACTGCAATTTTTGCGGTATTTTCTCCTTCAACTGCCTTCGCATTTGCGGCGGCTACTTGAGTGCGTTCGTCTTGCAAAGCGTTGGCTTCACCAATAGAACCATCTCTGGTTTTTTCTGCAACTGATTTACGTGCTGCATTTATAGCGTGTGCAGCAGCTTCTTTACCTAAAGCCTCTATATAGCCAGACTCGTCAACGATATCTGTAATGTTTACGTTTATGAGTTTTAAACCTACTTTTTTAAGCTCAGACTCTACTGACTGGGATATGTTTGTTAAAAACTTATCTCGGTCATTGTTTATTTCTTCAATATCCATAGATGCAACTACCAAACGCAATTGCCCAAAAATAATCTCTTGAGCAAGTTCTTGAATTTCATTTTGACCTAAACCCAACAAGCGTTCTGCGGCATTTTGCATAATTCCTGGTTCTGTAGAAATACCTATTGTAAATCTTGAAGGTACATTAACACGAATATTTTGTTTAGATAGCGCATTAACCAAGTTGACCTCTATAGAAATTGGGGTTAAATCTAAAAACTCATAATCTTGTATAATAGGATAAATGAACGCAGCACCACCATGAATACATTTAGCAGATTGCCCTCCACCTACTTTTCCGTAAACCACCAAAATACGGTCTGAAGGACAACGTTTATAACGCTTTACAAGAATTATTAATGTAAGTACTATAAATAAGACTACAAATAATAGTAGCATTGTACCACCAATACCTTCTAAATTTAGGGCTTGAAATAAACTGATTAAGGGTTTCATAGGCGTTATTGTTTTTTTTTGTTAAAATTTAATTGTGTTGTTGTATATATTAAGTAGCACTTATTTGTTCTAAGCTTTTGGTCTCTATTGGTTTTCTGTTTTGGTCAACTATTAAAATACCATTACTTGTAACTTCTAAAACCTTAATGATGGTGCCCGATTTTAAATCTGAAAATGCATCAGTTAACGCATCTAACTCTCTGGTTGTGCCTTGAACATTTACGGTTACTTTACCCATTTTTGTACGGTTAGCCCCAATGGTTAAATACACCTCGCCTACCGCATCTATTGCGTTTTTATAGTTTAAAGTACCGCTATCTGATAATCTACTGATAAAATAAAATAAGGAAGCCATTACCGTCATCATTACAAAACCAGATACTAATGATATTACAATGGTTATAGGTTTAGACAAACCCGCGTCTAAACACGCAATACCACTCCATCCAAAAATTGTAAAAAAACCTACTACATTTTTAAAGGAAATAAATTGTAGTCCGGCAGAAACATCGGCATCAATATCGGCATCACCAATATCATCAGCATCGCCACCTACAAAAGCTATAATCATAACTACCGTAAAAATTAAAGACCCTATTACGGCAACTAGCCAATACGTTTTAGCCAAAAATTCTAAATTTGAAAACCAGTCTAACATAATTATTACGTTTAAGTGTGAATTAAAAATACAACTATTGTTTGTTTTATTGAAGTTTATACCCAAAATAAAAATCGCCCTAACGTCTTACCAATGCTAATCGAATTAAAACTCCATTCTAAAATTTTTACAACAATTACGATTTTAATTATAAGTAATAAACTTTAGAAATTTGTTACAAAAGAATGCTAATTTTTAGTGTTCCTCCCAGTTATCGGTTCGGTAATGCGCATCATCTCCTTCTAAAATTTGAAGGTAACTTCGGTATCTAGAATATGATATTTCCTTGGCTTCTAAAGCTGTTTTAATAGCGCATTTTGGTTCTTTATCGTGTAAGCAATTGTTAAACTTACAGTGGTGTTTCAGTTTAAAAAACTCTGGGAAATAGTCGCCAATTTCTTCTTTTTCCATATCTACAACACCAAAGCCTTTAATACCTGGTGTGTCAATAATTTTTGCTTCAAAACTTAAATCAAACATTTCTGCAAAGGTTGTGGTATGTTGTCCTTGGCTGTGTTGCATAGAAATTACTTTTGTTTTTAAGTCTAATGTGGGTTCTATGGCATTAACTAATGTAGATTTTCCAACACCAGAGTGCCCAGCAAACATGCTCGTTTTATTAAGCATTAGCATTTTTACAGTATCTATATTTTTACCTGTTGTTGCAGATATTTGAATACTTTTATAACCTATATTTTGGTAAATACTTTCTAGATATTTCACTTCTAAAAGCTCATCCTCGGTGTAGGTGTCTATTTTATTAAAAAGTAGAATTGTGTTAATGGCATAGGCATTTGTGGTTACTAAAAACCGATCTATAAAACTTGTAAATGTTGGCGGATTGTTTAACGTAATTAGCAAAAAAACCTGATCTATATTAGAGGCAATAATATGAGTTTGCTTAGAAAGGTTTACAGATTTTCTAACAATATAGTTTTTACGATCTTGTATGGTATTAATTACACCTGTTTCTTTATCCGATTTTGTATCTAACTCAAAATTTACAACATCGCCAACTGCAATTGGATTGGTGCTTTTTATACCCTCTAATCTAAAACGACCTTTAATACGGCATTCATAAAACGTACCATTATCTGCTTTTACAGTGTACCAACTTCCGGTAGATTTATATACAATTCCTGTCATCTGTATTTAGTTTTCTAAATATGTAATAACAGCGCTGTAAAAATCTTTAGGATTTTCGGCATGCAACCAATGTCCTGCATTAGCAATTGTTACCAATTTATAATTTGGGAAATGGTTTTTAATAATTGGCTCGTCAGCTTCACCAATGTACTCAGATTTATCACCTCTTAAAAACAAGGTGTCTTTAGTGTAAGTAGCCTGTATTGGTAAAGCTTCACCAACTTCGGTAACGTTTTCTTTTAAAACTTCTAAATTAATTCGCATACCTAATTGCCCTTTTGCTTTCCAGTATAAATTTTTAAGTAAAAACAGACGTGTACCTGCATCATGAATATAACTACTGAGCGTTGCATCTGCGGCAGTTCTGGATTTTACTTCGGAAAAATCTAAACTGCTTAACCCTTCTAAAATAGCATCGTGATGTACTGGATAATATCGTGGCGAAATATCTGCAACTATTAGCTTAGACACCAATTCTGGGTATTTTGTTGCAAATAACATGGCGGTTTTACCTCCCATAGAATGGCCTAATAAAACAATATCTTTCAAATTGTTTGTTTCGCAATAGTGTTTTAAGTCTTCTACCATAAGCTCGTAATCAAAAGCGTCGTCGTGAAAACTTCTACCATGATTACGCTGATCTACAAGATGCACCTGATAATTAGATGCAGAAAATTGTTTCCCTAAAGTTTTCCAATTATCTCCCATACCCAAAAATCCGTGAAGAATTATAAATGGAAATCCTTCGCCAATAATATTAGAATGTAACAACATTTTATAACTATTTTTTTTGGTATTAATTAATGCTAATTATTTAAGTCTATGCAAGTACATTTGCACTACATTTTCTATCCCTAAATATAAGCTTTCGGCTATTAAAGCATGGCCAATAGATACTTCTAATAAACCCTCAATATTTTCTTTAAAAAATTTAATATTATCCAACGTTAAATCATGACCTGCATTTACACCCAAACCCAATGTGTTTGCTAATTTAGAACAATCCGTGTAGGGTTTTATAGCATCTTTATTCCCTTTACCATATTGCTGAGCAAAGGCTTCAGTGTATAATTCAATACGGTCTGTACCTGTGGCTTTTGCACCTTCAATTTGCTTTAAATCTGGATCTACAAATATGGAGGTTCTTATGTTATTAGCCTTAAATTCTTGAATAACTTCAACCAAAAAATGATGGTGCTTTATAGTATCCCAACCGGCATTAGAAGTTATAGCATCTACAGCATCAGGCACAAGAGTAACTTGCGTAGGTTTTAATTCCAAAACCATATCTATAAATTTTGGAATAGGATTACCTTCAATATTATATTCTGTATGTACAACGAATTTTAAATCGAAAGCATCTTTATATCTTATGTGCCGCTCATCTGGTCTTGGGTGAATAGTAACACCTTGCGCACCAAAACGCTGAACGTCTTTTGCAAACTGAACCACATTTGGAGTGTCGCCACCTCTACTGTTTCTTAGGGTAGCAATCTTATTAATATTAACACTTAACTTTGTCATAATTATTATTTATAAATTACAAAAATACAAAGTAACATAAGCATTAAACAGTTATTTTTGATTAATTTGCAACCGATTAATAGTGACAATTTATGCCATTAGAACAGTATTACATTAACGATATTAAGCCATTAGATTTCGCCGCTAAAATTAGCGACTTAAAATTGCTTTTTAATCAGCTTACCTACTCACATATCCCAATTTTAAATAATACGGTATATATGGGATGTATTTCTGAAAATGATGCGCTTTGTTTTGAAAGTGAAAAACAATTGAACGATTGCCTTTATGCTATGGAAGGCTTTTTTGTAAGACCACAAACCAACTGGCTAGATGTACTTAAAGCTTTTGCTCAAAACAACAGCAACTTAATGCCCGTTTTAGACACAAACAATACTTATTTAGGGTACTACGAACTAAATGATGTTATTCAACTTTTTAATTCCACACCTTTTTTCTCAGAACCCGGTGGAATTATTATTGTTGAAAAAGGAATTAATGAGTATTCGTTTAGCGAAATAAGTCAGATTGTAGAATCTAACAACGCAAAATTATTGGGGGCATTTATTTCTGAAATGAATGATGATCTTGTAAAAATTACTGTAAAAATTGCTATTACTAGCCAAAACGCAATTATACAAACCTTTAGACGTTACAGTTATACTATTATTTCTGGCAGCGAAGACGATACCTACATAGAAAAACTAAAAGAACGCTCTCAATATCTTGATAAATTTCTAAACATCTAAACATATGAAAGTAGCCGTTTATGGTCAGAATTATATAAAAGAAGCTAATCAAGATGCTTTTGATATTTTAATTGATGTATTATTAGAATATAAAATAGGTGTTTATGTAGAAGAAAAATTTCTTAAACTTCAAAATAAAGCAATCAACACTAGTTCTGCAGTAAACAAATTTTCAAGATTAGATACAAGTTATAATTTACTTATTAGTATTGGCGGTGATGGCACTATTTTAAGAGCTATCTCTTACGTTAGAGATCTCGGTATTCCTATTGTAGGTATCAATACAGGACGATTAGGATTTTTAGCAACCATACAAACAAGCAAAATAGCGCAATCTATTTCAGAATTTATCAAAGGCAATTACAGACTTTCAGAACGCAGTTTATTGAGTGTAAATACAACACCCGAAAATTCTACTATTTCAAACACCAACTTTGCTTTAAATGAAGTAACGCTTAGCAGAAAAAACACCACATCTATGATAACTGTTGCTACATATCTAGATAAAGAATACCTAACCTCCTATTGGGCAGATGGCTTAATCTTATCCACACCTACAGGTTCAACGGGTTATTCATTAAGCTGCGGCGGTCCAGTTATAACACCAAACACCAATAGTTTTGTTATTACACCAATAGCTCCACACAATCTAAGCGCAAGACCCTTAGTAATACCCGATAATACAGAGATTTCACTCACAGTAGATGGTCGTGAAGACCAGTTTTTAATGTCTTTAGACTCGCGCATTATCACCTTACCAAACACCACAAAGGTAAATGTAAAAAAAGCAGACTTTGTTATTAAAATGGTTGAGCTTGTAGACGAGCCTTTTTTAAATACTCTGAGAAAAAAACTACTTTGGGGTGAAGATCGCCGCAATTAAAACAATAAATACTTACAAATAAGGTTTAGTAATTAAGACAAAATCTCACCAATTGGGATAGCATGTCATAATTGTTATATTTGCACACTTTTAATTTTTATGAAGTATTTATTCTTGATAATATTTAGCATTTTTACTACCCAAAACATTAGTGCTCAAATCTATGAGATTGGTGTATTTGCTGGTGGTAGCAATTTTATTGGAGATGTTGGCAATACAAACTTTATAGCGCCAAATCAGCCTGCATTTGGGGTGTTAGCCAAATGGAATCGAAGCGAAAGACATGCTTATAGATTATCACTTATAAATTCTAAATTGGTTGGTATTGATGCTAATTCAGATGACCCCAGACGTGAACAAAGAGGTTATGGCTTTGAAAACAATATTACTGAATTATCTGCCGGATTTGAATTTACGTTTTTTGACTTTGACCTTCACCCTTCTGGGACAAAAAGCACACCATATTTATATACAGGTATAACTGCAACAAATCATCAAAAGCTTTATTTTGCACAAAATGGTCGTCGCACCTACCTAGATTCAAAAGCTTGGGCTTTTGCAATTCCAATGGTATTAGGCTTTAAAACCACAATTACAGACCATTTTATTTTTGGAGCAGAAGTTGGAGCACGCTACACCTTTACAGATGCTTTAGATGGTAGTTTACCAGACCTTGAAAATAATGAAACCGCTAATTTTGGTAATACAAATAGTAACGATTGGTATGTTTTTTCAGGAGTTACACTAACTTACACTTTTGGTAGAAAACCCTGTTTCTGTAATTATTAAAATGGATTTAAAATCGCAAATAAATAAAAACAACCTTCCCAACCATATTGCAATAATTATGGATGGTAATGGGCGTTGGGCAAAACAAAAAGGACTCATGCGCCTTAGAGGTCATGAAAACGGAGCCGATTCTGTTAAAGAAGCCATTGAAGCCTGTGGAGAGGTAGGTATTAAAAACCTTACACTTTATGCCTTTTCTACAGAAAACTGGAATAGACCAAAATTAGAAGTACAAACCCTGATGCGGCTATTGGTAAAATCCTTAAAAAAAGAGATTAAACAACTTCAAGAAAATAACATTAAACTCGCAGCTATTGGCAATTTAAAAGACCTTCCTAGCAAAGTTCACAAAGAACTTTTAGATGTTATAGAAAAAACAAAAAATAACACAAACCTCACATTAACTTTAGCCTTAAGTTATGGCTCTCGTGAAGAAATAGTGAGTGTTATTAAAGAATTGGCAATTAAAGTTAAAAATAATATAATTTCTACTGAAAGTATTGATGAATCCATTATAAATAAGCATCTTTACACGCAAAATTTACCAGATGTTGATTTGCTTATTCGAACAAGCGGTGAGCAACGCATTAGTAATTTTTTGTTATGGCAAATTGCATACGCAGAACTATATTTTACAGATGTTTTATGGCCAGATTTTAAAAAAGAAAATCTGTACGAAGCGCTCATAAACTATCAAAACAGAGAAAGAAGATTTGGAAAAACTAGTGAACAACTCACCCAACAATAACGTAAGATTGAAACTTATTAACAAGCTTATACTTACACTTTGCCTTTTTACAGCATTATCTCATATGAATGCTCAAGTTGCTGGCGGAGCAAAATACACTATAAAAGACATTACCGTAAAAGGAAACACAAATTTTAGTGCACAAACAATAATAGCATACTCCCAACTAAGAAAAGATGAAGAAATTCAAATTGGGGGAGAAAAAATTGCAAATGCAGTTAAAAAATTGTGGAGTTCAAATTTGTTTAGCAGTATAGATATTTATGTTACAGACATAGATGGCAATACAGCTAATTTAGAAATAAATCTTAGTGATTTACCAGAGTTAAAAACACTTGATATTGAAGGTGTAAAAAAAGGAAAAAAAGAGGAAATTACTTCAGAAAACAACCTTAAACCTGGCACAAAAATTACAGAAAACCTTTTAGCTACAACAAAAAGCTACCTCACAAACAAATATAAAAAGAAAGGTTTTTTAAATACCGCCGTTAGCATTTCTACAACAGAAGTTAAAGACTCTATTGAAAAAGAACGCGTTAATATGCGCATTAAAATTGATAAAGGCGAAAAAGTAAAACTCAAAGACATCACTTTTAACGGCAATACAAAAATTAATAGTAAAAAATTACGCAAAGCATTAAAAAATACCAAACGAATTAACCGTTTAAGATTTTTAAAACGTTCTAAATATATACAAGAAGACTACAAGGAAGATATTGTAAGCCTTATAGATTATTACAAAGAAAACGGTTACAGAGATGCGCGTGTAATTTCAGACTCCATAACTTACATTAGCGACGACAGAATAAGTCTAAATATTAATGTAGAGGAAGGTGAAAAATATACTTTTGGTAAAATAGATTTTGTTGGGAATACAGTTTACTCAGACAAACAACTTTCCAACATACTTAAAATTAAAGTAGGAGATACTTATAATGGTGTAGAACTTAGAGAGCGTATTGCAGATGACACAAACCCAGATGCAAACGACTTAACAAATGCATACCAAAATTTCGGATACATGTTCTCTACCATTAGCCCTGTAGAAGTAAGTGCAGCAGGTAATGTTATTGATATGGAAATTAGAATTTCTGAAGGTAAACCAGCCTACTTCAATAATGTTAGTATAGTAGGAAATGATGTTACCAATGACCATGTTATTTACAGAGAAATTAGAACGCGTCCAGGAGAATTATACAGTAAATCTAATATTATAAGAACCATTAGAGAGTTAGGACAACTTGGCTATTTTGACGCACAACAAATTACACCAAACATTAAAAATCCAAACCCTGTAGATGGCACTTTAGATGTAGAATATTCTGTTGTTGAGCAAGGCTCTAGCCAAATACAACTACAAGGTGGTTATGGTGGCGGTGGTTTTATTGGTACCCTTGGGCTTTCATTTAACAACTTTGCTATAAAAGACATCTTTAAAAAAGAAGCATACAAACCAGTACCTCGTGGAGATGGCCAGAGTTTAGCTTTACGATTACAGGCAAGTCAGTTTTTTCAAACGTATAGCTTTTCATTTAGTGAGCCATGGTTAGGTGGCAAAAAGCCATTTCAATTATCAACATCATTATCACACTCAAGACAATTCTTGTTTGATCCATTAACACGTCGTGCTGATAAATCTAGACGTTTTAATATAACCGGATTAACATTTGGTGTATCTACGCGTTTATCTAAACCAGACGATTACTTTTTATTATCACAAGCAATAAGTTACCAACACTATGATCTTCAAAACTATAATACCGGTTTATTTACTTTTGGCGACGGCACATCAAATAACCTTTCTTATACAGTAGGTTTAACTCGTAACAACTTATACACAGACCCTATTTTCCCAACGGGTGGTTCTAGTTTTGCGTTATCGGCAAAATTCTCATTCCCATATTCATTAGTTAATGGAGTTGATTATACTGCTTTAAAAGAAGAAAGAGATAATTTGGACTCCAGTGACGCAGATGACTTTGCACGAATTGGGGAAATTGATCAAGAACGCTTCAAATGGTTAGAATTTTATAAAATTAAATTTAAAGTAGATTGGTACACCGAGTTGGTTAAAAAATTAGTTTTAAGACCTAGTATGGAATTTGGTTTTCTGGGAGCTTATAACAATGATAGAGGTGTAATTCCTTTTGAACGTTTCTTTGTAGGTGGTGACGGCTTGGGTAACTTTGCCTTAGATGGAAGAGAAATAATACAATTACGTGGCTATCCAAACCAATCGTTATCATCACAAGATGGTGGCTCTATTTACAACAAATTTTCTTTAGAACTTAGATATCCTATTACACTTGGTGCTCAAGCAAAAATTTATGCACTATCCTTTTTAGAAGCAGGATCTTCTGTTAACGAATTTAGAGACTTTGATCCGTTTAATCTACAAAGATCTGCAGGTTTAGGTATTCGTATATTTATGCCAGCCTTTGGTTTATTAGGTATAGATTTTGGTCATGGATTTGACCCAGTACCAGGAGATAGTGTTAAGAGCGGATGGCAAACACACTTCATTATTGGTCAACAATTTTAAGTTTGGCACGATATTTTCTAACATCATATTAAGGAATTCATTATGGACTTAAAATTTTTAGAAACATATTTCGTTTATATGAAGTATAATAAAGTTGATATAAAAATAGAAACTAATTTTTTTATTAAATTTCAACATTAAATTAAAAGTTATGATGAAAGCTAAAGTTCTTTTTTTACTAGCTATTATTAGTTTTACAGCAAATGCACAGCGTGGTGTAAGGTTAGGCTACATAGATACTGAATATATTTTACAAAACGTACCCGAATATCAAGAAGCCAATACGCTTTTAGAAAAAAAAGTTGTACAATGGAAAACTGAAATTGAAAAACGTTTAAGTGAAATTGAACTTAAAAAAACAGAACTTGAAAACGAAAAAGTATTATTAACCAAAGAACTGTACGATGAGCGTTTTGAGGATATTACTTTTGAAGAATCTAAAATTATAGATTATCAGCAAAACCGTTTTGGACCAAATGGAGATTTAATGATCCAAAAACGTCAATTAATTGCACCCATACAAGATCAGATTTTTGCAGCAGTACAAGAAATTGCAGAACTAAAGAAATTTGATTTTATTTTTGATAAATCCGCAGATGTTGTGATGTTATACTCTGCCGAGCGTTATGATATCAGTGAACAAGTTTTAAGAACTATTACCAGAACTTCTAAACGTGAACAAGCAAAAAATAAAAAAGAACGTAAAGCTTTAGAAGAAGAAGACGTTGTACCAGAGGTAGATAAAGCAAAAGATGCAAGACAAAAAGCATTAGATGATAAAAGAGCTGCCACTGAAAAACTATTAGAAGACAGAAAAAAGTTAAGAGCAGAACAGGCTGAGGCAAGAAAAAAACAACAAGATTCAGTAAGAGCTGCAAAAATAAAAGCTAACGAAGAACGCAGACAAAAAATAAAAGACGCACAAAACAAAACATTAGAAGAAAATAGCACAGAAACAGATACAACTGAAACTAAGAGTGAAGAAAACCCTAAAGCAAAAACCGCTAAACAACTTTTAGAAGAGAAAAAACAACAAAAACTTAAAGAACGTGATGCGCGAGCGAAAGCATTACAAGAAAAAAAACAAAAAGCTCTTGAAGCAACGAAAAAGGCTCGTGAAGAACGTGAAGCGCAATTAAAACGTAGAGATTCAATCTCAAAAGCAAAAAACACAGAGAATAATTAACACTAAATAACACAAATTAAAAACAATGAAAAATTTAAAATCACTAGTATTAGCAACTGCTCTTTTTTTAGGAGCTACAAGTTTAATTTCGGCTCAAAGCAAGGTTGCTCATATAAACAAACAAGAATTAGTTAAGGCTATGCCAGAATATAAAACTGCACAAGCAGATATTGAAAAGCTAGGTAAGTCTTACGAAACAGATATCCAAGCATCTGCTAAAGAGCTTCAAGACAAAATGAAACTTTACGATGCACAAGCGGCCTCACAAACAGATACTGAAAATCAAAAACGAGTGCAAGAAGTAGAAACTATGCGCCAAAGTATAATTCAGTACCAGTCTCAAGCGCAACAAGATATGCAACAAAAAGAGGTAACTCTTTTAAAGCCTATAGTTGAAAAAGCTGATGCTGCAATTAAAAAAGTAGCTAAAAGTCAAGGTTTTCAGTACGTATTAGATTCTGCAATGTTAATAATGGCAGACGGAAAAGATTTAATGACTGACGTAAGAAAAGAATTAGGCATCTAAACTTTTACACTACATTAAAAATTAAATTATAAAAAAGCTACTTAGAAATAAGTGGCTTTTTATTTTGTACTTTTAAACCTATGCAAAGTAAAACCATTGGTATTTTTGATTCTGGTATTGGCGGCACTTCTATTTTAAAAGAAATACATGCAATGCTACCAAATGAAGATTGCATCTACTTAGCAGACAGCAAAAATGCACCTTACGGCACTAAAACAGAAGCTCAGATTTTACAACTGAGCATAAAAAATACTGAGTTTTTATTAGATAAAGGTTGTAAATTAATTGTAGTGGCTTGCAATACTGCAACAACTAATGCTATTACCTATTTAAGAAATAACTATAACGTTCCATTTATTGGTATAGAACCCGCAATTAAACCCGCTGCGCTACAAACAAAAACTAAAGCTATTGGTATTTTGGCTACAAAAGGCACACTAAGCAGTGCGCTATTTCATAAAACTACAAATTTATACGCCAGTAATATTACTGTGATAGAACAAATTGGTGAGGGTATAGTTGAACTTATTGAAGCAGGGCAACTCAACTCAAATACCATGGAAACTTATTTAAAACGCTATCTTGAACCAATGCTTGCTAAAAATATTGATTATTTAGTTTTAGGATGCACGCACTACCCTTACTTAATTCCGCAGTTACAAATGTTATTACCAAAAACTGTAACTATTATAGACTCTGGATTGGCTGTTGCTAAACAAACACAGGCTATCTTAATATCTAAAAATCTATTAAATTCTGGAAATAATTCAGCTAAAATAAGTGTTTTTACTAATGGTGATTTAGAAGTTTTAAACACCATTACGAGTTCAAAGTTTAAAACGTCTTATTTAGAATTTTAAATTACCCTTTAAACCAACTAGAATAAGTGATATAGTTTTCTGCAATTCGGTGAATTTCATCAGTAATTAAAGCTTCGCTAATATCCTTAATTTTTTTTGCTGGCACACCCGCAAAAATACTTCCAGAAGTTACTTTTGTATTTTTGGTAACTACCGAGCCAGCTGCAATAATACTATTAGATTCTATAATGCAATCGTCCATTATAATACTGCCCATACCAACTAAAACATTATCATTAATAGTACAACCATGTACTATGGCATTATGGCCAATTGAAACATTATTACCGATTGTGGTTGGTGATTTTTGATACGTTGCATGGATTACTGCTCCATCTTGTACGTTTACATTATTGCCTAATTTTATAAAATGTACATCGCCTCTAATAACAGCGTTAAACCAAACACCGCAATTAATTCCAAGTGTTACATCACCGACAATAGTAGCGTTTTCTGCAATAAAACAATTTTCAGGGATTTTAGGATGAATTCCCTTTACCGGTAATATTAATGGCATAGTTAAATTTTTTATAATGGTACTATTTTTTATCTAAAGTAATTTAATAAATCAGATTTTCTGGATGCTGCAACACTAATTTCCTTTCCATTACTTAAAATTACACTGCCGCCTTTTCCTTTTTGATATTTTACAACTTGATTAACATTAACCAAATAACTTTTATGAACACGTGCAAAATTGTTTGGTTTTAAGCGGTCTTCTATATACTTTAATGTTTTACTTACCAATTTCATTTTATTAGAATTTAGATAAATTTCGGTATAATTGTCATCGGCTTTACAGTACATAATATCTGCGGTATCTATAACTTCAAAACCATCTTGTTGTGGCAATGTGATTTTACCTGTAACAGTATTAACTTTGGGTACTAAAACCTGGTCTTGTAATGCGTTTTCTTTAGTTTTTATTACCGTTACATAATCTACAGCCTTTATGAGTTCGTCAATAGAGATTGGTTTCATGAGGTAATAAGACGCGTGTGCATTTAAAGCTTCAATAGCATAGTTATTATAGGCTGTTACAAATATGGTTTCAAAATTAATATCTTCAACAGATTCTAAAAGATCAAAAGCATTTCCGTAGGGCATTTCAACATCTAAAAACACAAGGTCCAAATCGCTATTTTTTATAAGAACTTGAGCTTCTGTAATATTTGAAGCTTCCCCCAAAATTAAAATATTAGGACAATATTTAGTGAGGTAATTTCTTAATATCACTCTACTGTTTTCCTCATCTTCTACTAATATGGCTTTAAGTTTCATAGGTTGTGTTTAAGGTTTTAACAAAATATTATTCAGGGTAATTGTATTTGGCAGCTCAACTATTTGGTTTCGTTATTAATTATTTTAATATTTTTTTAGCGTAACTATAACTTTAGTACCCGTATCTGTGTCCTCAGAATTAACATCACTAATACTCACATCTACCTTATCTTTATACATAGTGTTTAAAATTGCAACTCGCTTTTTAATATTATGCATGCCTTTAGAATTCTGCTTTTTCTGATGCGCTGTTTTTAAGGCTTTAGATTGTTTTCTGCCAATACCATTATCTGTTATGGTAATGGTTATTTCATCTTTTTGTTTGGGTTGCATTGCAATTTGTAAATGTCCTTTTTCTGATTTATAACGTAAGCCATGCCAAACTGCATTTTCTATGTATGGCTGTAATAACATTGGTGGAATCTTAAAGGCATCAATATCTATATCATCTGATATTGTTATAGCATAATCAAACTTATCTTGAAATCTAAAATGCTCTAACTTTGTGTATAGTTCCAAAAGTTCTACCTCTTTTTGAAGTGGAATAAAATCTTCTTCACTGTTTTCTAAAACGGTACGCATTAAGCGTGAAAAATCCGTAAGATATTTATTTGCTGTGCGCTCATCATTAATAGCAATAAAACTATTTACAGAATTTAAGGCATTAAAAATGAAATGCGGATTCATTTGACTTCGCAGAGATTTTAAAGCTAAAAGATTATTTGCTAATCGTTGTTGCTTAATGTATTTAAACAAAAAATAGCCAAAAATTAATAGTAAGGTTAAACCACCAATAAGTGAGTAAATAATAAGCTGCTGGCGTTTATTTCGCTCTTTTGATAGCTCGTATTTACTTTGAGATAAAGCGCGCTCACTTTCTAAAGATGCAATACGTGTTTGTTGTACGGTTAAGTTTCTGTTTAATAATGCAACTTGAGACAGCTCTTGTTCTTTTTTAATATACAAAGCATCTACAATGTTTTTGTAGTTTTCTATCATTGCAATGCCTTTCTTAGTATCTCCTTTTTTTATGAGTGCTTCAGATAATTTTCTAGTAGCATCTTTTTCTACAATAAGATCTTTCTTCTGATCTGCTTCCTCTATACTTTTTTCAAAATATGGAATAGCGTTTTCAACATCGTTTTTTAATAAGTAGGCGTTACCAATTTTATAATTTTGCTTTTGAAGCGTTATGGCACTAGCATTAGTAATTAAGGTGTCGTTTTTTATTGTTTTTATACCTTCAATAGCTTGCTTTCTTAATACTATCTCAGTATCATAATTGGCATTAGCACTATTAAATTCTGCTACAATAACTTGCTCAACAATAGCACGTTTTTTATTTTCTTTACCCGCTAAATTAAGTGAATTATTAAAGAATTTTTCTGCTTTAATTGTTTCGCCTTTTAAACTGTAGGCTTGTGCAATTTTTGAATTTAGATCTGTAATTTTTGAGGTTATTCTATGTTTTTTAGCTATAGTTAAACCATCTTGATATGCCGTTATGGCTGCTACAAATGATTTCATATTTAAAAAACAATCCCCTAAGCCTTCATATAAAACCGAACTATCATAATTAGATAATTTTCGTTTTTTAATACTATTGTAGGTTGCTATACTCAGTGCCAATTCTTTGTTACTATAATATGCTTTTGCTAATTTTAATTGTATAGCTGGTACAGCTTCATTCTGAATACTAATTTTATAGGCAGATATTGCTAAGTCATATTGTTTCCAAAAGTAATAGACATCACCAAGCAGCTCGTGTGCTATAACACTTTGTGAGTCGTTAGGATTTGTATTTAATGCTTCTGTAATAAACTGCACACTCTTTGTAGCATCCGTCCTAAAATGAGCATCAGCAGAATCTATAAGTGTATTAAAACGTTGAATATTAGTTTTATATTTACTCGGCTTACTACTAGTTTCATCGTCCTTTACCTCAATAATAATCCGTTCGTTAGATGTTATGGTATAATAAATAGTTTTAAACTCATTATGCATTACAGTAAGCTGATCACCAATTTTAGCTTTTACAATAAAATTACCCTCAAAATTAGTAGTGGTATAGGATCCCCCATTAATTAATATGGTTACATCTTTATAAGGATTGTAAGATCCTTTTTCGTAAACAGAACCACGAATACTAAACAAAGAATCATCATACGGATTATCGTATTTAGCCTGACTAAATAGAACACAACTTAGTAATAAAATTATTGTATTTAAAAAATATGTAATACGTTTTGGCACAACTAATAATTAATTTAGGACTAAACTTACATACAATATTTGAGTTAGTAAAATCTACAAATTACAATTGGGTAGCCCCAAGCAATATAATTGTTGGTTATACACATTAATATGCGTCTTACACTAACTGAAAGACCTCTAATACTCATTATAATTTTTTGATTATTTTTTTTGAATTCAATTTTACTGCACAAACTAAAATAAAAATCAGATGAAAAAAATTATGTTACTTATTGGCTTTACACTTGCAATTACCAAAATAAGTGAAGCTCAACACAAAGGAAATTACAATCAAATTACACCCGAAATATCAAGACAGAATATACTCACATCTGGCAATGCAATGGTTTATAATCCTACGCAACGCCCAACAATTAAAACACTCCATCCCAGTAATTCACTAAATATAGAGGTAAGTGCATTACAAAATGTTAGTGCCACAACTTATACTGTAGTTTTTAATGTTTCTCAAATTGGACCAGATGCTGAAACAACTACCGCATTACTAAAATCTAGAATAGATGGTATTAAACAACGTTTAAGACTTAATGGTATTTCTGAGAACAATATTGCTATAGATGTGATTTCTTTTGTGCCAATTTATGAGGTTGAAGTTACCAAAAAACTTTTTAGCAAAACTTATACTGAAGTACCTAAAGGCTTTGAATTGCAACAAAATATTCACATTCAATTTTCAAAAACCAATCAGTTTGAACTTATTTTGGAAACCTGTGCTAAAAGTGAAGTATATAATCTTGTAAAAGTTGACTATTATATTGAAAACCAACACGCTATATATAAAATTCTTCAAGAAAAATTAGTGCAGGTAATAGCAGAAAAAAAGGCATTTTACACCGCATTAGGTTTTAATATGTCTGAATACGACGTTGCAATTGCAGATGATAAATACTGTTATTTTCCCAAAGATTTTTACCAAAGTTACCAAGCTTATAACAGTTTATCTTTTGAAGCATTAAGTAAAAATAATGGCATTACAACAGCAAAAAAACAAACGTCATATTATTACCAACCGCTTACTTATGAAACTTATGATGTGGTAATAAACCCATCTATTTTAGAACCTGTTGTTCAAATAGGTATGCAAATAAAATTAATATTTACAAAAAAACCAAAAGATGCAAAGCCAGATCCTATAACCAAAACCGAAATTGAACATAAATATTATGTGATTTCACCAAACGGAACTATTGATGTTAAAGCGTTAAACACAAAGAGTTAGATTTAAAGGTAAATATGAGACTTAATCATTAAAAAAGAGGCTATGTTATTAAAACATAGCCTCTTTATATGATATTATACTGTATGAATTAATTTATAGCAGGACAATTACATTCATACTTTTCACGTCGGCAATTAAAGTTAAATCCTAAAGTTAACTGATGAAAACCACCCGTATTAAAATTAACTGTATTAGATTGATAAGAATACGTATATGCAAACATAAATTGGTTATAATCTATTCCTAAAAATGGTGTTACATACTGTGCTTTTTGACTAGAAACACCACCAGACCCATTTGAAAATTCAGCACCATCTAAGCTACGTCTATACGATAAACCACCCCAAACTTTTCCAAAATCCATTTCTCTATACACTTTTAAGTTAGCATCTATTGAGGACTCTTCAGTAGCATCTCTATACATGTACATTAATGAGGGTTCAAAACTCCAATCACTACCATATTTACGATATGTATATCCTGTAGATAATAAATAGGTTCTTAAATTTCTAAATTCAAAACCATTAGTTTGATTCCAGTTTATACCTTCATTCTCTAGAATATTTTTAGCTGTAACGTGTGCATAAAAATCTACATAGTGATAAGAAAAACCGACATCTATATTAAAGTTTGTTGCACTTTGTGCTAATCCGTTAATCAATGGATCAACTTCGCCAGGTAATAAAAATTCTGATTGGTCTAATTTATATTGAAGAAAACCTGCATTTAAACCAAAAGATAGCATATTTAAATCAATTTCATTTCTTGAAAACATTAAATGATATGCAAATGTTGCATAACCACCCACGGTTGCATGATATCCATTAGAATCATTAAAAACAACACCACCAACCGCAACTGGTGAATCTACAATTCGTCCGTTAGCACTTAGGGTTTGTAAACTAGGTGCGTCATCTACACCAAACCATTGTTGCCTTGCCGTTAATCTTACTTTAGCACAATTTGCTACACCTGCCATAGAAGGATGTAATAAATAATAATTATCGGTTAAATAATCAGAATATACAGGAATACCTTCTTGAGCAAAACAAAAATTTGTTATTAGAGCAGTGACTGTTATTAGAAAATACGTTTTTAATCTCATCTGTTATTATGTATTATAATGTCTTTTTAGCTTATTTTGAATTCTAATTCTAATTTCTATGTTATTGTTTAATTTTTTATAAATATATTCAAAAATCCTTACCGTTTCAAAGTAAAATTAGCTTTAAATTCTTTTTCAGTTTGGTCA
>CAYGUF010000012.1:0-61401 GCA_964353125.1 uncultured Flavobacteriaceae bacterium | reverse complement strand
ACGACCTCTTGACTGCCAGTCAAGCGCTCTAGCCAACTGAGCTACATCCCCAAAAACAATTACTTAAGCCCACTCAATACCAATACTGGTAAGTTTGAGCTATGAAAATCTTTCTTTAAAATAGTGTTCTTCTCCCATAATTTTGAAAAAAATCCACGTTTACGTCTTACTACACAAAGTAAATCCGGATTATGGTTTTTATAATGTTCTAATACTGCTTGAAATGTAGTTGGACTTTCAGCCATAGTTTTGTTTGTGATTATGGCTTTCAATTGTGAATTAATTTCAAAATCAGCTTCAATATGAAAAGGTGTTTTTACCAATAAAATATTTACAACCGATTTAAACTGATTCTTAATGGCAAGTAATGGCGTTAAAGATTCTGTTTTGTTAATAATAGCAGATTTTAAAGCAATCAAAATTTTAACAATTGGTTTGTAAACATAACCTTCCGGAACTATTAATGCTGGTATTTGAGTTTGTTTTATAATTTTTCCCGATGTTTTTCCTAAGTAAACATCATCTTTAATTGAATTAGTACGCGGTTCTAAAAGTATCAAATCTACACTTAGGGTATTACAAATCTGCTCCATAGTTGGGATTAATTTACCCTTATAAGCTCTAGTGTGTACGGTAACGTCTTTTGTGTCAATGGCTGCAATATGAGTGTCTAAAAACAACTGAGATTCACGTTCAATAATATGGTCTACATTCATCAATGTTCCTGCTTTAGTATAAACATTATATATTTGAACAACATATAATGTGGCGCTAAAAGCTTTTGCAAAATCTACAGCGAATTGTAAATGAGATGCTGCATTTTTTGAGGATCCTACAGGTACTAAAATTGTTTTCATTTCAAGATAATAAAGTGCAAAAATAACCAATTTAATATGATTAGAAAGGCAACACTTAAAGATATTGAACCAATAATATCTGTAACAAATGCATGCACAGAAACCATGATTGCAAATGGCATTTACCAATGGAACGCAAACTATCCAAACAAAAAAACGTTTTTAAACGATTTAAAACGTTCTGAACTTTATGTCTTAGAACTTAACAAAACCGTAAAAGGATCGCTTGTTATATCTGAAGTTATGGATGAAGAATATGAACCTGTTAAATGGCTCACCAAAAACCATAACAATTGCTACATTCATCGCTTAGCTGTGCACCCAGAACTGCAAGGTCAAGGCTATGCGCAACAATTGATGCAATTTGCAGAACACGCTGCTATAAAAAATAACAACACATCTATACGATTAGACACCTTTTCACAAAACAAAAGAAACCAAAAAATTTACGAACTTCGCGGTTACAAACGTTTAGGAAACATTTACTTTCCAAAACAAAGTGAACACCCTTTTTATTGTTACGAATTAGTCCTTTGAAAACAACTATAACCCTAAAACAAATTAACAAACTTGCTATACCAGCACTCATTTCTGGTGTGTCTGAGCCTATTTTATCCTTAACAGATGCCGCTATTATTGGTAATATGGATTATAATGCAACACCTTCACTTGCGGCTGTTGGCATTGTAACCACCTTTATGTCTATGCTTATCTGGGTTTTAGGGCAAACACGCAGTGCCATTTCATCTATAATATCTCAGTACCTTGGAGCAGGCAATAGTGAGGCGGTTAAAAATCTACCCGCTCAAGCCATTTTTTTAATAACGTTATTGAGCCTATTATTAATTGGCATAACTTTTCCGTTTGCATCACAAATATTTAAGTTTTATAACGCTTCTGGAGACATTCTAAATTATAGCATAGATTACTACCAAATACGCGTTTTTGGCTTTCCGTTTACCCTATTTACAATTGCTGTTTTTGGCACCTTTAGAGGATTACAAAACACGTATTGCCCTATGCTTATTGCAATTACAGGAGCACTAATAAATATTATTTTAGACATGTGTTTTGTTTATGGCATTAATGGATTCATAACCGCAATGCACTTAAAAGGAGCTGCTTATGCCAGTGTTATAGCACAAATTGTAATGGCAATACTTTCTGGATATTATCTGTTAAAAAAAACAGATATTCCGTTAAAAATTTCATTTCCTTTTAATCCTGAAATTAAACGATTTGCACAAATGATTGGAAATCTATTTATAAGAACTATAGCATTAAACGCTGCTTTATATTTTGGTACAAGTTATGCCACAAAATACGGTACCAATTATATTGCAGCATACACTATTGCAATTAATTTGTGGTTTTTAGGAGCATTTTTAATAGATGGTTATGCTAGTGCTGGTAATATGTTGTCTGGTAAATTATTAGGTGCAAAAGACTATAAAAACCTATTACGCTTGAGTGAAAAACTTATAAAATATGGAGTAATAATAGGTGTAATTATTGCTGTTTTTGGGACACTGTTTTATTACCCCATAGGAAAACTATTTAGCAATGACATTGCTGTTTTACAAAAATTTTACAATGTGTTTTGGATAGTTTTAGCCATGCAACCACTTTGCGCTATTGCATTTATTTTTGATGGTGTTTTTAAAGGCCTAGGTAAAATGAAATACCTCAGAAATGTTTTGTTGTTTTCTACACTTTTGGTGTTTATACCAACAGTAGTTATTATGGACGTTTTTAACCTAAAACTGCACGGTATATTTATAGCGTTTACTTTATGGATTATAGCAAGAGGCTTGCCGCTTATTATAAAATTTAGAAAATCATTTACGTCACTAGCACAAAACACTTAAATTTGAAACGAATATAATATTGAAACATACTTATGGATATTTTAAATTTTTTAGGTGGCAACGGTCTGTTTTTAATACTCGGTATTGTGCTTGTTGTTGTCTATATCTATAACCGAAACAAAAAACGTTAATGAGCAACATTCGTATTACAAAACAATTTTCTTTTGAAACTGGCCACGCACTTTACGGCTACGATGGTAAATGTAAAAACGTACATGGTCACAGCTACCGCTTAGACGTTACTGTAATTGGCACACCAATTTCAGATGCTAACAATGTAAAATTTGGAATGGTAATAGACTTTAGCGATTTAAAAAAAATTGTGAAAGAAGAAATTGTAGATGTCTTTGACCACGCCACCGTTTTTAATAAAAACACACCACATGTAGAGTTGGCTAAAGAATTACAAAATAGAGGTCATAATGTACTGCTCGTAGATTACCAGCCAACCAGTGAAATGATGGTCATTGATTTTGCTGAAAAAATAAAACTACGATTACCAAATAATATAAAACTACACGCTTTGAAACTTCAAGAAACAGCCACAAGTTTTGCAGAGTGGTTTGCTTCAGATAATTAAATAATACGTCACACTGAGTGCAATCGAAGTGTCTAAAAATGAATAACAACCCTTTCAATATAGATGTCCCAAAAGGAAAAAAAATCTATTTTGCCTCAGACAATCATTTGGGGGCTCCAACTATGGAAGCATCTCGGCTACGTGAAAAAAAGTTTGTAGCCTGGTTAGATAACATTAAACAAGATGCCGCAGTCATTTTTTTACTTGGAGATTTATTCGATTTTTGGTTCGAGTACAAAACTGTTATTCCAAAAGGATTTACAAGAACACTTGGTAAATTGGCAGAAATAGCAGATTCTGGCATACCAATCCATTACTTTGTGGGCAATCACGATTTATGGATGAATGGCTATTTTGAAGACGAACTTGGTATTCCTGTTTATCACAAGCCACACGAATTTAAACTCGGCAACAAAACCTTTTTTATAGGGCATGGCGATGGTTTAGGTCCTGGCGACAAAGGCTACAAACGCATGAAAAAAGTGTTTACAAGTCCCTTTTTTAAATGGGTTTTTAAATGGGGGCATCCAGATATTGGCATACGTATTGCTCAATATTTTTCAGTGAAAAATAAACTCATTTCTGGCGATGATGACGCTACTTTTTTAGGTGAAGACAATGAATGGTTAGCCATTTACAGTCGTAAAAAATTAGAAGAAAAACACCGCGATTATTTTGTGTTTGGGCACCGCCATTTACCCTTAGAGATACAGCTCAAACCAATTTCAAAATATATAAACCTAGGAGATTGGATACAATATTACACCTATGGTGAATTTGATGGTGAACGTTTTGAATTGAAAACGTACTAATACAAATTAAACCTATTTAGCTTCATCTTCATGTTTTGAAACATCCGTTTGCAAATCCAAATTACGCAATGGCTTATTTTTTAAACCTATAATCGCAACAATAATAAGAGTTGCAGTTCCGCCAAGCATAACCGCTAAAGGCGCACCAAACATACGTGCCGCAATACCACTTTCTAATGCTCCTAATTCGTTTGAAGACCCTACAAACATAGAGTTAACCGCACCAACACGACCACGCATTTCGTCTGGCGTTTTAAGTTGAAGAATCGTTTGACGCACCACCATAGAAATGCCATCAAAAACACCTGCAAAAAATAATGCCAAAACACTAAGTAACAATAATTTTGAAGCCCCAAAAACAATCATACACATGCCAAATCCAAAAATAGAAATCAATAATTTTTTGCCCGTATTTTTTGTAATAGGAATGTATGTAGTGGCTAACATGGTTAATATACTACCCGAAGATAAGGCGGCATTTAATATGCCAAAACCTTTTGGGCCAGCATCTAAAATATCTTTAGCAAACACTGCAAAAATAGCCACGGCACCGCCAAATAAAACAGCAATCATGTCTAAGGTTAACGCTCCTAAAACAACCTTATCGTTAAACACAAAATTAAGCCCCGCTTTTAAACTTTCTTTTACAGATTCTTTAGAGCCTGCATTTAAAACTGGTTTTTTGCGTATCCTAAAAACTAACACTAAAGCCAACATTACTAAGGCAAAAATAATTCCTAAGGTATAATGTACGCCAAGCCACGCAATTAAAAACCCACCGCATAAAGCGCCAAAAACGCTAGCACCTTTCCAGGTACTACTGCTCCATGTTGCTGCATTTGCGTATATTTTTTTAGGCACTAGTAAACCAATAAGCGAAAAAATTGTTGGCCCAAAAAACGCTCTTAAAACACCACCAAAAAAAACTAAAACATAAATAGTATACAAAATAGTATTCACCTGCCAAGAGGATTCTATACGATTTGAAGTCAGCCAAAACAATCCAAAACTGATTAACGAAAAAAGTGAGATGCAAACCGCAAACAAATTTCGTTTTTCTTTTTTATCAACTATATGCCCCGCAAATGGCGCCATAAAAAACGCTGGTAAAAACTCACAAAGCCCAATAATACCTAATGACAAAGGGTCTTTAGTTAAGGCATAAACTTGCCATTCTATAACCACAAATTGCATAGACCAACCAAAAACTAAGGCAAAGCGTACTAGTAAAAAAACATTAAATTCTTTAATTCTGAGTGCTGCGTATGGGTCGTTTTTTGCCATTTAATTATGCTTTTATATCCTTAAGTTTTAACTGTAAACTCACGGTGCCATTCCAATAATTCTGGTCTATGGCATACGCTGCGCTAAAAGGTTTTTTATTTTTTATAGTCTCTATTTTATGCCCCAAACCAAAACCAATACACACAATATTAGTGTTTTGGTGGTGTAGTATGTTGGCATTAAATGATTCTGTTACGGTTAATCTGAGGTGTTTATCGTCCTCACCAACACATTTGCCATAACCGGTGTCTATGAGATTTTGGGTCATAAACGTTGGCGACATATTTCCGGGTCCAAAAGGTGCAAATTGGCTAATAATCCGAAATAGTTTTTCATTAACCTGAGGTAAGGCCAATTCCAAATCTACCTTAAGTTCTGGTGTTAATAATTTAGGGTCGATAGTGTCTTTTACAACAGCTTCAAACTTTGCTTTAAAAGCGTCGTAATTTTCTGGTAATAACGTTAACCCTGCTGCATATTTATGCCCACCAAATTGTTCAATATGTTCAGAACAGGCCTCCAGAGCATTATACACATCAAACCCAGATACTGAACGAGCAGACGCTGCCAATTTATCTCCACTTTTTGTAAATACCAAAGTTGGTCTGTAATAGGTTTCTATTAACCTTGAAGCCACAATACCTATAACACCTTTGTGCCAGTTTTCATTATAAACCACGGTAGTAAAACCTTCTTTTTCGTTATGGTTTTCAATTTGAATTAAGGCTTCCTCAGTAATACGTTTATCGGTTTCACGACGATCAGTGTTATACGTGTTTATTTCAGCAGCATATTGTGTTGCAAAATTAGCATCTGTTTCTGTTAAAAGTGTTACAGCGTGGTTGCCGTGTTTCATGCGTCCGGCGGCATTTATACGTGGTGCAACAATAAAAACAACATCTGTAATGGTTAAGACTTCTTTTTTAACCTCAGCAATAATCGCTTTAATTCCGGGTCTTGGTTTTGTATTTATAACCTGTAGTCCAAAATAAGCGAGTGTTCTGTTTTCATCTACAATAGGTACAATATCTGCACCAATTGCTGTAGCTACTAAATCTAAATATGGTGCTAAATCTTCAACGGTTTCACCGTGTTTAGAGGCTAAAGCGGTTATTAATTTAAAACCAACTCCACAACCGCATAACTCTTTAAACGGGTAATTGCAATCGTTACGTTTTGGGTCTAAAACGGCAACAGCGTCTGGAAGTTGAATTCCGGGTCTGTGGTGGTCACAAATAATAAAATCAATACCTTTTTCTTTAGCATATTTTACTTTTTCAATGGCTTTTATGCCACAATCTAAAGCTATGATTAAAGAAAACGCATTATCGTCTGCAAAATCAATACTTTTATAAGACACGCCGTAACCTTCGTCATAACGATCTGGAATATACGTTGCCACAGTATTTAAGCGTGTTTTTAAATACGAAGCCATTAAGGCTACTGAGGTTGTACCATCAACATCATAATCACCATAAACCAATATATTTTCGTTTTGCAGAATGGCAGCTTCTATTCTTTCTACAGCTTTATCCATGTCTTTCATTAGAAATGGATTGTGCAAATCGTTAAGACTAGGTCTAAAAAACGTTTTAGCAGCATCATAAGTTTCAATACCACGTTGTAACAGTAATGTTGCCACAGTAGTATTAACTTGAAGTGCTTTTTTTAAAGCTTCAACTTTTAAAGATTCAGGTTTTGGTTTAAGCGTCCAGCGCATTTAATCTTAAACTTAATTATTTTGTTATAACTATTTAGTTTCAATCGTTAGTTGTAAATTAAAACATCAATCCTCATGAAACTGAATAGTGGTTTTAACGGTTGCAAACTGTCTAAACATTTCCATAACACCGCAGTATTTTTCAACAGAGAGCTGTACAGCTTTTTCGCATTTAGAACGGTTTAAATCTGCTCCAAAAAAATGATACGTTACACTTACTGTATGGTAATATTTTGGGTGTTCCTCGGTAAGTTCACCAGAAACATCTATTTTAAAGTCCGCAACAGTTATTTTCATTTTATCTAAAATAGAAATTACATCTAACGCAGAGCAGCCCGCTAAAGACGATAACATCATGGCTTTAGGAGACAGCCCAAAACGTTGGTCTTTACCTTCAATATTAGTGTCCATTAGTACCGTTTTTCCACTTGGGTTGTTAGACTCAAAGGTGAGACCTCCTTTCCACTGTGTTGTAATTTTATCTCTCATTATGCTTTAGTTTAAAAGTTAGAAATCCTATCTTGTACACTCAAAAATAAGATATAAAAAACGAACTATGGCATTAGTAACTCCATTATCTCCAGAGCACGATTTAGAAACAAAAAAATTAGCTGAATTTTTTAATGAAACGCTAGGATTTTGCCCAAATTCTGTTTTAACCATGCAACGCAGACCAGCAATTAGCAAAGCATTTATAAACTTAAATAAAGCAGTAATGGCAAATGAAGGTCGTGTAACTTCTGCCTTAAAACGCATGCTTGCGTGGGTAAGCAGCAATGCCACAGGCTGCCGCTATTGCCAAGCGCATGCCATTAGAGCCGCAGAGCGTTATGGAGCAGAACAAGCACAATTGGATAACATTTGGGAATACCAAACTCACGCTGCGTTTTCTGAAGCGGAACGTGCTGCATTAGACTTTAGTTTGGCAGCCTCACAGGTGCCAAATGCTGTAAATGCCGACATAAAAGCGCGTTTATACAAGCATTGGGATGAAGGTGAAATTGTTGAAATGCTTGGTGTTATTTCATTGTTTGGCTATCTTAACCGTTGGAACGATTCTATGGCAACGTCTATAGAAGACGGAGCTATAGAAAGTGGTAACACCTATTTGGGTAAACACGGTTATGAGGTTGGTAAGCATGATGGTTCTAAATATTAACTTCTTTTGGATTTTCTAAGTTGAAGCGAAAATTAAATATTTTATATGAGCGTACGTTTTTATTACATAATCATCTTACTTATTAGCATTCTGTTTAGTTGTAATAATGCCAAAAAAACTAAAACTGATGACGCGTTTACCTTTATTGGCAGAAACGATTACAGTATAGACAACTATAACAGTATTAGTTATTACCGTCTGAACGGAGCTAAAGACTTCATGGATGGCTACTATGTTGTTGCCAACGAAACCACCAAATGGGAAGAATTTAATTTGAAAAAAGGAGTCTTAAACGGCGACTATATTATTTTTCATCCTAACGGTGAAATATCTTCACACACCAAATATGCAAATGGCAAACGTCACGGCGATGAACTTTATTACAGTAACACGGGCGCGTTAATTAAAAAAAGCACCTATAACAATGCTATTCTCATAGGAAAACAATACACCTATTTTGAAAATGGTAAAATACAATCTCAAACTATATTAGAACATGGAAGCTCTGTAGAAACTCAAACCTATGATGTTCTAGGAAACATTATTTCGCAACGTTTTATTAAAGAGGGAAAAACCATAAATCAGAAAATTGTTGAAGGTAAAATTTACTCTGAATTTGTATCTTCTAATTATGATGATTACGAAACCGCAAAATTTTTTAATCTAGATGGAAGCATAAAACTATTTTTAAGACAACTAAAAGAAGGTGATACCATGTATATTTTAGAGTTAGACGAGAATGAAAATGAAACAAAACGCATAGATATTAAGGCTAACCCACAGGAAGCAATGCGCTATTTTAGTTACTTCAATTAATTTTATTCAAAAAAAACTGTAAATAACAGCACTTTTTATTAAAACAGAAGCCTAAAACCCCATTTTATACGATACCAATAAAACTAGAGTTAATTAAATGCTTTTTTTTAAGCATATCCATATAATACGTAAATTTACCAGCTAAATATTTTAGATATGAAAATAGCAGTTGTAGGCGCAACAGGTTTAGTGGGTAATGTAATGCTAAATCTATTAGAAGAGCGCAATTTCCCAGTAGATGAGTTGCTTGTAGTAGCATCAGAACGTTCCGTAGGAAAACTAATTTCTTTTAAAGGTAAAGATTTAAAGGTTATAAGTATTCCAGATGCCATAAGTAAACGTCCAGACATTGCTTTATTTTCAGCAGGTGGCAGCACATCTTTAGAGTGGGCACCAAAATTTGCAGAAGCAGGTATTACGGTAATTGATAATTCATCGGCTTGGCGAATGGACGCTTCTAAAAAATTAGTAGTGCCAGAAATTAATGCCGCTGCACTTACTAAAACCGATAAAATTATAGCCAACCCTAACTGCTCTACCATACAAATGGTTATGGCATTAGCTCCGCTACACAAAAAATATAAAGTAAAACGTATTGTAGTATCTACCTACCAATCTGTTTCTGGAACTGGCGTAAAAGCGGTTGCACAACTAGAAAACGAAATTGCAGGTATTGAAGGCGATATGGCGTATCCGTACCCAATAGCAAAAAATGCCATTCCGCACTGCGATGTGTTTGAAGAAAACGGCTACACTAAAGAAGAGATGAAATTGGTTCGCGAAACTCAAAAAATACTTGACGATAAAACTATAGCTGTAACGGCAACCGCTGTAAGAATACCAACTGCTGGTGGCCATAGTGAGGCTATTAATGTTGAATTTGAAAACGATTTTGACATTGCTGAAGTTAAAACACTACTTAGCCAAACCGATGGTGTAACGTTACAAGATAATTTAGAAACCAACAGCTATCCAATGCCAATGTTTGCGCATGGTAAAGACGATGTTTTTGTAGGTCGTATCCGTAGAGATGGCTCACAACCAAACACTTTAAACATGTGGGTTGTAAGTGATAACCTTAGAAAAGGTGCTGCAACAAACACCGTACAAATTGCAGAATATTTAATAAAACACAATTTGGTTTAGGTTTTATTCTGAAAAAAATCTTAAAAAAGCATGTTTTAAAATTTAAAGCATGCTTTTTTCGTTAATTTTAGTGCTTAAAGCTATTAATTCATTTTGAAACATGAAAAAACCAATCTTAATACTATTTTTTTTGAGCATTTTAAGTGGTAATGCCCAGGAATTGATGCAATCAAAAATGACTTATCCAGAAACTAAAACCGTAGATACAATAACCAATTACTTTGGTACAGAGGTTAAAGATCCTTACCGTTGGTTAGAAGACGACCGCAGTGCTGAAACCGAAGCTTGGGTAAAAACTCAAAATGACCTTACAGGCAATTACTTAGATAACATTCCGTATCGTGAAGAACTCAAAGAGCGTCTTTCAAAATTATGGAACTACGAAAAAGTAGGTGCGCCCTTTAAAGAAGGGAATTACACTTATTTCTATAAAAATAATGGGTTGCAAAACCAATACGTCATTTATCGCTATAAAACAGGCGACGACCCAAGTACAGCAACAGTGTTTTTAGACCCAAACACATTTAAAGAAGATGGCACTATATCATTAGGTGGTGTCAGTTTTTCTAAGGATGGTAAAACCTTAGCGTATAGTATTTCTGAAGGTGGAAGCGATTGGAGAAAAATACTAGTAATGCACACCGAAACCAAAGCAATTATAGAAGACACGCTTGTTGATATTAAATTTAGTGGTATGTCTTGGTATAAAAACGAAGGGTTTTACTACTCTAGCTACGATAAACCAGAAGGCAGTGAGCTGTCTGCAAAAACAGATCAGCATAAGGTATATTATCACAAGTTAGGCACATCTCAAAAAGAAGATATTTTAGTTTTTGGTGCCACACCTTCCGAAAAACACCGCTATATAGGTGCTTCTGTTTCTGAAGATAATAACTATCTTTTTATATCTGCTAGTATATCTACTTCTGGCAATAAACTGTTTGTTAAAGACTTATCAAAACCAAACAGTCCGTTACTTACAGTATTAGATCATACAGATTCTGATACTTATGTTATAGACAACGTGGATGACACATTGTTTTTAGTCACAAATTTAAATGCTCCTAACAAAAAAATTGTTACTGTAAAAGCTTCAAATCCAACTCCAAATAATTGGATAGATTTTATTTCAGAAACCAAACATGTTTTAAGTCCATCTACAGCAGGTGGTTATTTCTTTGCAGAATATATGGTAGATGCTGTTTCAAAAGTGCTTCAATACGATTATAATGGCAAATTAACCCGAACAGTTGTATTGCCTGGTGTTGGCTCTGTTGGTGGTTTTGGAGCTAAAAAGGAAGCTTCAGAATTATACTATTCGTTTACAAATTATGTAACTCCAGGGAGTATCTATAAATACGATATAAAAAATGGTGTTTCAGAATTATTTCGTAAGCCAGAAATCGACTTCAACCCAGAAAATTATGAAAGTAATCAAGTTTTTTATACCTCAAAAGATGGTACAAAAGTTCCAATGATTATTACCCACAAAAAGGGGTTAGTGCGAAATGGTAAAAACCCGACTATTTTATATGGTTATGGTGGATTTAATATTAGTCTTACTCCTAGTTTTAGTATAGCAAATGCGGTTTGGATGGAGCAAGGTGGTATTTATGCAGTGCCTAATTTACGTGGAGGTGGCGAGTATGGTAAAGCTTGGCATGATGCAGGTACACAGCTTAAAAAGCAAAATGTATTTGACGATTTTATTGCCGCCGCAGAATACTTAATTGAAAACAATTATACGTCATCAAACTACCTGGCTATACGTGGAGGCTCTAATGGTGGGTTATTGGTTGGCGCAACCATGACACAACGCCCAGATTTAATGAAAGTAGCTTTGCCAGCTGTTGGCGTTTTAGACATGCTACGCTACCACACTTTTACAGCTGGTGCTGGTTGGGCTTATGATTATGGCACCGCAGAGGATAACAAAGAAATGTTTGAATATCTTAAAGGCTATTCGCCAGTGCATAATGTAAAAGAAGGTGTTTCTTACCCAGCAACTTTAGTCACAACTGGAGACCATGACGACCGTGTAGTACCTGCACATAGTTTTAAGTTTGCGGCAGAATTACAATCTAAACAAACTAGCACAAACCCAACACTTATACGTATTGAAACCGATGCTGGTCATGGCGCTGGCACACCAGTAAGTAAAACCATTGCACAATATGCGGACATTTTTGGCTTTACGCTTTATAATATGGGTTTTAATGTGTTACCAAGCAAAACTAAAGAGAAACTAAAAGATTAATTTTAAAATTAGTCTTAATTATAATTTTTCTGACTTACAAGGTTTTTGAAACCTTGTAAGTCTTATTTAATAAACCTAATGCTAAACGTAAAAAACCTAACGTTTTCATATCAAAAAAAACCCATTATAAAAGACATCTCTTTTAAGGTTGCGCAAGGAGAAAATTTAGCAATCATAGGAGAAAGCGGCTCTGGAAAAAGCACGCTATTAAAACTCATTTATGGTGAATACGATTTAAATGATGGTCAAATTTTTTGGAAAGACAACCAAATTCTTGGGCCAAAACACAATTTAGTTATTGGCTACGATTTTATGAAATACGTAGCTCAAGAGTTTGATTTAATGCCTTTTATTACTGTTGAAGAAAACATTGGCAAATACCTATCCCGTTTTTATCCAGAAGAAAAACAAAAACGCACCAATGAACTTCTAAATGTTGTTGAGCTAGAAGCTTTTGCAAAAACCAAAGTTAAAAACCTTAGCGGAGGGCAAAAACAACGTGTTGCTATAGCTAGGGCTTTAGCTAAACAACCCGAAATATTACTATTAGACGAACCCTTTAGCCACATAGATAATTTTAAAAAACAATCCCTTAGACGTAGTGTATTTAAATATTTAAAAGAACACAACATCGCTTGCTTAGTTGCAACCCATGATAAAAATGATGTTCTTGGATTTGCAGATAACATGTTGGTTATTCACGATGCTAAAATCATTGCTTCAAACACGCCTCAAAACATATACAAAAACCCAAAACTGCAATTAATAGCCTCGTTTTTTGGTGAGTTTAATCTTATTGATAATCAAATAATTTATGCGCATCAACTTAAAATTGTGGAACAATCAGACTTAAAAGCTGTTGTTAAAATGTCATATTTTAACGGAAGTTCTTGGTTGATTGAAGCGACATATCTTAACAAATCGTTATTTATTGAGTCTGAAAGAAACTATGAAATAGGTTTAGAAATACATTTAACTGTGTAAGACTTGAGTTAAAAGTGTTTGTTTGGATATTTGAGACCTTTCAGGTTTTAAAAACCTGAAAGGTCTTACGCTAGTTAAATTTGTTAAAGCTTTGCTTTTATTAAAACTATTTCCTTAGCTACCCCAATTCAATATCAAATTGATTAGGCTTTTAAATGCACTTAAATGTTTAGAAATTTCAGATTGGCTTAAATAACTAAACAAACGCTTTTTTAATTTTTTATTAAACGCTTTGTTTTGATTTCTGAGACCTTTCAGGTTTTAAAAACCTGAAAGGTGTTACATTAGTTAAACTTATTAAAAGCTTTGCTTTTATTAAAACCATTGCCTCAACTAACCCAGTTCAATATCAAATTGAGTTAAGCTTTTAAATGCATTTAAACGTTTAGAAATTTCAGGTTTGGTAAGATTTAGCATACGTTCTGTTCCAAATTTTTCAACACAAAAAGACGCTAATGTAGAACCGTAAATAACGGCTGTTTTCATGTTTTCAAAAGAAAAATCGCCAGTTTGTGCTAAAAACCCTGCAAAACCACCAGCAAAGGTATCACCAGCACCAGTAGGATCAAAAACAGACTCTAAAGGTAAGGCTGGCGCATAAAACACATTATCATTATGAAACAATAAAGCGCCATGTTCACCTTTTTTAATCACTACATATTTAGGCCCCATTTCATGAATTTTCCGGGCAGCAACTACTAAAGAGTATTCACCTGTTAGTTGGCGAGCTTCTTCGTCGTTTATAGTAATTACATCTACATTTTTAATCACTGCATGTAATTCTTTTAGAGCAATATCCATCCAAAAATTCATGGTGTCCAAAATAACAAGTTTTGGTTTTGTTTCTATTTGATCTAAAACCCCTTGTTGTACTAAAGGGTGTAAATTTCCAAGCATCACCACTGCGGCATTTTTATAGTCCGCAGGCACTACTGGATTAAAGTGTTCTAAAACATTCAACTCTGTAACTAGTGTATCCCTAGAGTTCATGTCGTTATGATATTTGCCACTCCAAAAAAAAGTTTTACCGTCTTTTACAATTTCAATACCATCAATATTGACGTTTCTTTCTTTAAGTAAGTTTAAATACGCATCCGGGAAATCACCACCAACCACGGATACAGCGGCAGCATCTACATTAAAATTTGAGGCCGATAAACCAATATAGGTTGCTGCACCTCCTAAAATTTTATCTGTTTTTCCAAAAGGAGTTTCAATAGCGTCAAAGGCAACAGTGCCAACAATTACAAGTTTGTTCATTAATTTTAATTTAAATGTAAAATTAAAGCAATTCTATTTTATTACCGTTTAATAAGATTAAAAGAAAAATATAAATTTATTTTCTACCAAAATCTGCGGGTATTTCTCCCCAAGCTTTGGTTTCCCATTTTACAATTGTAGTTTTATATTCATTGGTTTTTAACCAGTGTTCAGCACGCTCTACCAAATCAAAAACAGGTTTGTTTTTAGTGTTGCGTTGTAGTTTTGTATTGCACTTTTTTTTGCGTACCCAACTCATTGCAGTGCGAGAGTCTGTGTACATTATACAGCTACTATTATGCTTTTTTAAAAATGCTAAACCATGTACTAAAGCTAAAAATTCGCCAATATTATTAGTGCCTTCATTAAAAGGACCTTGTTTAAAAAGTTCTTTTTTTGTTTTGGTATCTACACCTCTATATTCCATAATACCAGGATTTCCGCTAGAAGCGGCATCCACAGCAATAGAATTATAATTAGGCTGCCCTATTTTATTAAGTTCTGCTTGAGAAAGTTCAGTAGAAAAAGTTTTGTTTTTTCCTATATAATCAAAGTAATTAGCTTTGAGTGCGGTTTTAGCCGCTTCAAAAGTTAAAAAAGATTTGTATTGCGCACCTTCAAAATTTTTAATTTGCGCTTTACAGTCGTCCCAAGTTTCAAAAACACCAATATGATGACCTTTCCAAACGGTATAGTATTTTTTCTTCTTTTTACTCATCCTCATTTTTTGTAAAAACGGGAAAACTATAGTTTACAGTAATCCATTAACAACCTTAGGAAAATGTTCCATTTCTAATACATGTATCTTACCAGCAACAGTTATGGCAGTATCAGATTCTGAGACTTCACATTTTGCCTGAAAAATTATGGCGCCCTCATCATAATTTTCATTCACATAATGAATGGTAATACCACTTTCTTTTTCTTTATTGGTAACAACTGCTTCGTGCACATGCATGCCATACATACCTTTTCCACCATATTTTGGAAGTAGCGCCGGATGAATATTTATAACCTTATTGGGAAAAGCTTCAATGATAAAATCTGGAAACTTCCACAAAAAACCTGCTAGCACAATAAGATCTGGCCGTACAGCTTTGAGGCAGTTTAAAACATCTTCCGTTTTAGAAAACGCGGTTCTATTAAATGCTAAAGCACTTGTGTTTAGATTTTTACAACGCTCCAAGACTTTGGCATGCGGATTGTTAGTTAACACCTGAACAACAGACGCTTTATCGCTGTTATGAAAAAACTTAATTAAATTTTCAGCATTACTTCCGCTTCCGGACGCAAAAATTACAATACGTTTCATTATACAGTTATACAGTTTAAAGTGTTCATAAGTAATAATCTAAATTAGGCGTAAACAAAAATACTTTTAATAATTTAATTTGTAGTAAAACACACATTTTATTAGTAATTGTGTTTTTTAAAATAAAGTTTTTTATTTTTGCGAACTAATTAAAACTAAAAATTTAAAATTATGTCAGACATTACATCACGAGTAAAAGCGATTATCGTAGATAAATTAGGTGTTGATGAGAACGAAGTTGTTACAGAAGCAAGCTTCACTAACGACCTAGGAGCAGATTCATTAGATACTGTTGAATTAATTATGGAATTTGAAAAAGAATTTGACATTCAAATCCCAGACGATCAAGCAGAAAATATAGCTACTGTTGGTCAGGCTGTTTCTTATATAGAAGAAGCAAAAAAATAACCCACTCATTTTATGGAACTAAAGCGAGTTGTAGTAACTGGTTTAGGAGCACTCACACCAATTGGAAACACTAAAGATGCGTATTGGAACGCATTAATTAGTGGCAAAAGTGGTGCAGCTCCAATAACTTATTTTGATACTGAAAAGTTCAAAACAAAATTCGCGTGTGAACTTAAAAATTTTAATGCCACAGATTTTATAGACAGAAAAGAGGCACGTAAAATGGATAAATTTGCGCAGTACGCTATGATAGCTTCAGATGAAGCTATTTTAGACGCTAAGCTAGATTTAGACTCCGTTAACAAATTACGTGTAGGTGTTATTTGGGGTGCAGGTATTGGTGGTTTAGAAACTTTCCAAAATGAAGTTTTAAACTTTGCTGAAGGTAACGGAACACCAAGATTTAATCCGTTTTTTATTCCAAAAATGATTGCAGATATTGCCCCAGGAAACATTTCAATTAAACATGGTTTTATGGGGCCAAATTACACCACTGTTTCTGCCTGTGCATCTTCTGCAAATGCAATGATAGATGCCCTAAATACCATCCGTTTGGGCTATTGCGACGTTATTGTAACCGGCGGAAGTGAAGCAGCAGTAACCATAGCAGGTATGGGTGGCTTTAATGCTATGCATGCGCTTTCTACAAGAAATGAAAGCCCAGAAACAGCGTCTAGACCCTTTGATGCCACTAGAGATGGTTTTGTTTTAGGCGAAGGTGCTGGTGCAATTATTCTTGAAGATTATGAGCATGCCAAAGCACGTGGAGCAAAAATATATGCTGAGGTTTTAGGCGGCGGATTATCTTCTGACGCCTATCATATGACAGCACCGCATCCAGATGGTATTGGTGTCATTGCTGTAATGAAAAACTGTTTAGAAAATGCAGGTATTAAACCAGAAGAAGTAGATCATATCAACACGCACGGAACATCAACACCACTAGGTGATGTTGCTGAACTAAAAGCGATATCTGAGGTTTTTGGTGACCATGCAAAAACTATTAATATTAATTCTACAAAGTCAATGACAGGACATTTGCTAGGTGCAGCAGGCGCTATAGAGTCTATTGCATGTATCCTAGCAATGGAGAATGGTATAGTGCCCCCAACAATAAATCATAACGAAGCAGATATTAATATTAATAGTGATCTAAATTTAACCTTAAATAAAGCACAAAAACGTGACATTAAAGTAGCCATGAGTAATACTTTTGGTTTTGGCGGTCATAACGCGTGTGTTTTATTTAAAAAAATTGATTAAGCTCGAATGAAAATCATTCGTAACATACTAAATTCCCGTTCTCAAAAGGACGGGGATTTTTTTTTAACACTAAAAAAAATTCTTGGGTTTAAGCCCAAATCAAATTCCATTTACAAAAAGGCATTTACACATCGTTCCCTTAATTTAGAAGATAAAAAAGGAAATGCAATTAACTACGAACGTTTAGAGTTTGTTGGAGATGCCATGCTTAGTGCAGTTATAGCAACTTACCTGTTTGAAAAATCACCACACGGAAACGAAGGCTATTTAACCAAAATGCGTTCTAAAATAGTAAGTAGAGCGCATCTTAATATGTTAGGAAAAAATCTAAAGCTTATAGATTTACTACAAAGCAAAATACCTAAAGACAATTTTGGCGACAACATACATGGGAATCTTTTTGAAGCACTTTTAGGAGCTATTTACTTAGATAAAGGTTATAAATACTGTGAAAAATTCATTTTTAATAACGTAATAAATCCACACGTAGATATTGAAAAATTAGAAGGAAAAGTTATTAGCTACAAAGGCTTACTTATAGAATGGTGTCAAAAAGAAAAACACACATTTAATTATCATGTGTTTGAAGACACTGGAAAAGACAAAATAAAGCATTTTTCCGTAAAACTAAGTATTAACAACAAAGTAGTTGCAAAAGCGAGGGAAACATCAAAAAAAAAGGCCGAAGAAAAAGCTTCAAAACGCGCTTTTTTTGCATTTCAAAAACAAATTTCACAAAGCAATCTATAATAAGTTTTATTTTTTCGCTTTTAACAAAAACTAAAAGGTTTTCGTGAATTTAATTCACTAAGAATAATGTATTCTTAATTTAACTGCCTTATAATTGTATTATATTTACCCTAAAAGTAAGTGTCTCATGGCTGTACATAAACTTCTTTTAGAAGATTGTAAGGAAGAAACCTACAAACTTATTGCAGTGCACTGTAGGTTAGAAGCTTATCGTTTAGCATATGTACTTAACCGTGATTTAAAAATTAAGCTTAAACGTGAGCGTAAAGATCTAGAGATAGCAAAATTAAAAACATCTTATCCGCTTTTTGAATGGCGGAATAACAATAACGATGTTGTTTGGAATCTTATAAGTAACACTAGCAAATCTAAAGATATAAAAGCCAATAATAGCGGATTGTTGTTTCAGGATGAAACTGAAGAAAAAATTAATTATCTCATTTCAAATTTCAAAAATGTAGATTATTTTATTAAGATTTCAAATGAAAACACAAAGATTAACGAAGTACCTATTTTAAAAACCTTAAATAATTTACCACAAATTATAACCAGTTATGGTATTAATTCAAACAAAATAAAATTAAAAGACTACCTAATTTTTTAACCCTATGCTAAATAAAAAAACCAAAATAGTAGCCACATTAGGCCCAGCAACAAGCAGTAAGGCTGTTTTAAAGGCTATGTTAGACGAAGGCGCAAATGTGTTTAGAATTAATTTTTCTCATGCCGACTACGCCGATGTTGAAGCTCGTATAAAAATGATAAGAGAACTCAACGAAGAGTTTGGTTATAACGCCTCAATTTTAGGAGACTTACAAGGCCCGAAATTACGTGTTGGCACAATGAAAGGTGAGGTTGTTGTTAATGAAGGTGACGAAATTATATTTGCAACCGGCAAGCGTTTTGAAGGCACTAAAGAACGTGTTTACATGACGTATGATAACTTTCCGCAAGATGCTAAACCTGGGGAACGTGTTTTATTAGATGACGGAAAACTAATTTTTGAAGTCATTTCTACAGACAAAAAAACAGAAGTAAAAACTAAAGTAATACAAGGCGGCCCACTTAAATCTAAAAAAGGTGTAAATCTACCAAACACTAATATTTCGCAACCAGCATTAACAGAGAAAGATATTGAAGACGCTATTTTTGCAATTAACCAAAAGGTAGATTGGATTGCGCTTTCTTTTGTACGTCATGCAGAGGATTTAATGCAACTTCAAAAATTAATTAGCGAACATAGTGAACATAAAATTCCAATAATTGCTAAAATAGAAAAACCAGAAGCCGTAGAAAACATAGACAAAATTGTTGCCTATTGTGATGGTTTAATGGTTGCCCGTGGTGACTTGGGCGTTGAGGTGCCAGCAGAAGAAGTGCCGCTAATTCAGAAAAAACTTGTACACAAAGCCAAAAGTGCTAGAATACCTGTAATTATAGCTACCCAAATGATGGAAACCATGATTACAAGCTTAACACCTACGCGTGCAGAAGTAAATGACGTGGCAAACTCTGTAATGGATGGTGCAGATGCCGTAATGCTTTCTGGCGAAACCTCCGTTGGCCAATATCCTGTGCAAGTAATCCGTCAAATGGCAAATATTATTCGTAGTGTTGAAAATTCCTCATTAATTAAGGTGCCACAAAACCCACCACAAATTCGAACAAAACGTTACATTACAAAATCTATATGCTACCATGCTGCTGTAATGGCCAATGAAATTAATGCTAAAGCAATCTCTACCTTAACAAATAGTGGTTATACAGCGTTTCAAATTTCGGCTTGGAGACCTTCTTGTCATATTCTTGTATTTACGTCCAATAAGCGTATTCTAACACAGTTAAGCTTACTGTGGGGTGTTAAAGCGTTTTATTATGACAAATTTGTAAGCACCGACGAAACTATTGAAGATGTTAACGCTATAGCCTGTAAAAAAGGGTATTTAGATGTTGGAGACATGCTTATTAGCTTAGCAGCAATGCCAATAAAAGCTAAAGGTATGGTAAACACCCTACGTGTTACAGAAATTGAAACCTGTAATATATAATAACCTCTTGGTTTATATTTTAATTTAAAACGCTCAAACAACTATGGTTACAATGAGCGTTTTTTTGTTTATGGGTAATTATCTATGTACAGATTTCACGGAGATCTTAAAGTATCCGTTTTATTTAAAGTGAGGTTGATACTATTTGTTTAAGATTGAAGTTAAAACAGGTTGCAAGTTCTAGTTATAGCGTCACTTAAAGTGACACTCTAACTAAAGTATAAAAACCTTTAATGCTCGTTAATCCCGTAAAACAGCATTCCGTAAAAAAACGTATTTTTGATATGTAAAGCTTACATTCATTTCAAATTGAAAAAAGACGATACCTAAACTTATGAATACATCTATAAAATATGCTGTTTTTGGTGCTGGTAGTTGGGCAACTGCAATTGTAAAAATGCTTAGCGAAAACTCAAAGGAAATTGGTTGGTATATGCGTAGTAAAGTGATTAAAAACCACCTGCTAAAAGAAAAGCACAACCCAAGTTATTTAAGTGCTGTAGAATTTGATATTCAACATTTAAAAATAAGCAATTCTATTAATGATATAGCCGACTGGGCAGATGTGCTCATATTTGCAATTCCTTCGGCATTTATGTATTCAGAACTTAAAAAACTAAGCACTGATATTAGTAATAAAACCATAGTATCTGCTGTAAAAGGTATTTTACCAGAATCTGGTAAACTAGTTGGTGAACATTTTAATGATGTATATGCTGTTCCTTTAGAAAACATTGCGGTTATTGCTGGACCCTGCCATGCAGAAGAAGTAGCTTTAGAGCGCTTGTCCTATCTTACTATTTCTTGTGCAGATTCCAAAAAAGCAAAAGCTATAGCAAAACAACTTTCTAGTAACTATATAAAAACAAAAATAAGCGACGATATTATTGGGGTAGAATATGCCGTAATGCTCAAAAACATTTATGCCATTGCCGCTGGTATTGCTCACGGATTGGGTTATGGTGATAATTTTCAGAGTGTGCTTATGAGTAATTCTATAAGAGAAATGAAACGTTTTATAAGAAAAATGCACAAAATGAAACGTAACATCAATAACTCTGCATATCTAGGCGATTTACTGGTAACTGGTTATTCTGTGTTTTCTAGAAACCGCATGTTTGGTAATATGATTGGCAAAGGCTACACCGTAAAATCAGCTCAATTAGAAATGAGTATGATTGCTGAAGGCTATTACGCCGCTAAAAGTGCACATATACTTAACAAAAACAACACTAAAAAAACACGTTTACCCATTATAAATGCTGTGCATGCTATTCTTTATGAGAATAAAAACCCTAAAGCGGTCTTTAAAAAACTAACGGATCAGTTAGATTGATTACCTTGTTTAATTATTTCACCAAAACACCACGTAATTGCATTAACGGAATAGTTTGTAAAGCGTTTTCGTTTATTGTGTTTTGTTTAAACACATAGGTTTTATCGTAAAGCTGATTACCTTCAAAAAATGTAACTTTAAACGCATTATTAAGGCTCAATACGTTTTCTTGTAAATACTCTATTTTGGCATAGCTTCTTGCGGGTAGTTTGCTTAAATTATGTCGCATTGGCGAAGTTATCTTTGTAGTATTGTAACCTTTAGACACAATGAGTACCGTATCTAAATCCGCATCGCTATTATTAATAATATAAGCGTTCCAGTCTTTAGTTTTGTATTCTGGGTGTATTTCTTGAACCACAGCCACAAAAACGTTTTTAACCTCTGGAATTATAATATCTTTTCGCATGGTTTAATTCTGAAAATTTGGATTAGTAACAAATGAAGGGTCTGATAATGTTAACAGAAACGCTTTTAAAGCCGCTTTTTCTTCTGGTAAAAGCTGTACGCCTCCTTGTGCTACTTTTTTCATTAATGGATCAATGGTTGTTGAGTTTTGTAAACCCTCACTGTAATGCTCTATAACTGCGTCTAGAGTTGCAAAACGACCGTCGTGCATATAAGGTGCTGTAAATATTAAATTTCTTAACGAGGGTGATCTAAATTTACCATTATCATTAGGGTTGCCTGTAACAGTTCCTAATCCTAAGTCGGTAAAATTAGCGTCTAAACCGTTATTATGGAATTTATTATCTGTCCAAAGCGGATTATTAGGACTCCCATGGCAGTGGAAACAATCGCCTTTATCTTCTCTTAAATAAATATCTAAACCGTTTAATTCTTGTGGTGTTAATTCTGCAATGCCTAGACTATAATTATCAAATTTTGAGTTGGCAGAGATTAGGGTGCGTTCAAACTGTGCAATGGCTTTTGTAACCTCCACTTTGGTTATTGTGGAAGTATTAAATGCTTGTAAAAATAACGCTGGATATTCTGAGTGTGCTTGTAGCCTTAAAACAACCTCATCCCAATTGCTGTGTAATTCAATTGGGTTTTCTACAGGTTCTAATGCCTGATTTTCTAAACTTAGTGCGCTACCATCCCAATTAAAATGGGCATCATAGTTCCATGCCAAATTAAACAATGGCATAGCGTTACGTGAACCAAAAACACCATCTATACCAACGCTTGTTACCGTATTATCTGAAAATGCACGTTGTGGTGCATGGCAAGAAGCACAAGATTGTGAACCGTTATTAGACAAAATAGTATCAAAAAACAACTTTTTTCCAAGGGCTACACCTTCAACTGTTTGCGGATTTTCGGTAGGGATTACAGGTGGTATTATCTTATCTGAAAATAGTTGCGGTATCGCTAATGGTTGCGCTGTTGGTGTGTAACCATCACCATTTTCGTCTGAGCAATTCAAACAAAACATAAAAAACACTATGAATAAGCTATTTTTTATCATAAAACATTTAAACTATTCCACATGTAAACTAAACACATTTTGTCCGTTCTCAAACATCTTAATTTGCGCACTAGAGTTTGGCATTAGTACTTGATTTAATGTGTTTAAATTCCACTGATTAGGGTTATCAAACCATTGTGCAACATTCATTTCTACTTTAATGGCTTGGTTTGCTATAACATTAACTATTCCTAGATTTACAGTAAAAAAAGTGTCTTGCGGAAATGTTGGGTTTGCACCAGGGTTATCTACAGCTCTTATGGCGTGGTAATTATAGCCTTGTTCTTCGTTGTTGGCATTTATAAATTTGCCATCTAATTGCATGTAATGGTAACCACCACCTAACATGTCTGGCACATTAAAATTAGCAGAATTTAAGTCTGTATAATTATTTGCATTAGCTTCATTTGTAAGTCCAAAGGTGAACACAACGGTATAATTACCTGGTGGAATTGGTGTTATGGTACTAAAACTTAATGTTGAAGCTTGCGCTACATCTATAAGATGGTGTTTTTTTTGAAGGTTATCTGAATTTTGCACATCTTCTATACTTACTGAAAGTTGCTCTCCAGAAGAACCAATAAACGTAATATCAGATATGACATAGCGTAAACGTTCTATACTCAATAGGTCTTCGTTAGCATTACTGAAGCTTATAATGCCAAAAGCTGCACTTGTTAATGGTGCTCCGTCCCAATTATGACTAAAGTTAAACACCGTTTTTACAGCCGTGTTTTCTAACTCTGTTGTATTGTTTGTACATGAAAACAAGACTAATATGATGCCAAATACAAATTGTGTTCTTAATTTCATTTTAATTCATTTTAAAAACCAAAAGGTCTGTAAACCCTTTGTTAAGTTCAATATCAAAATCTGAACTTGCAGTATCACCAACTACTATAACAGATCCGTTATTTAATTGGGTTATACTATATGCAAAATCTATGTTAGAACCTCCAACGGTAGTTTGCCAAAGAAGCTTCCCTTCAGCATCTACTTTTAAAGCCCAAGCATCATTTTGACCTTTGTTTAAGGCAACATCAAGCGTATTGCTGCGCGAGCTTCCAGCTAACAAAAAACCATTATCTGTTGTTTTAACAAGTGCTCTTGCTACATCAAAACTAGTACCACCAATGGTGTTTTCCCAAAGTAGATTGCCGTTAGTATCTATTTTAATAAGCCATAAATCCGCAGCCCCGTTATTGCTGCTTACATTAGCATTGCTGCTTCTGGTATCTCCAGCAATTATAAAATTACCGTCACCAGAAGCTACAATAGCTCTGGCTTCATCAATCTCAGTGCCGCCGTATGATTTTTCCCAAAGTAAATCTCCAGAATTAGAGAGTTTTATAACCCAAAAATCATAGGACCCAATATTGGTTGAAATATCAGTATCTACACTATCCGAGGTGCCTACAATTATAAGTTGATTAGATGCGGTTTCTATAACACCTTGTGGAATATCTGAAAAATTACCCCCAAAATACCGACTCCATAAAATATCGCCAACGGGATTAAGCTTTAGTATCCAATAATCGCCACCTGCATGTCTTGAGGTATTACCACTGCCACCAGAGGCTGTAACATCTAAAACACCTGAAATTATATATCCTTGGTCTTGGGTTTGAGTGACTGAAATTCCAGAATCTGCACCTCCATAACCAAAAGATTTTTCCCATAGAATATTACCAAAAGCATCTAATTTGGCAAGCCAGTAATCTTGCATGCCATAATTAATGGCAACATCGCCATCACTACTTTGGCTTGTGCCTAAAATAGCGTAACCGCCATCTTGAGTCTGAATTATAGATTTACCTTTATCATCTGCAGTGCCTCCGTAGGTTCTTTGCCATTCCAATTGGTCAGCTGCATTAAATTTTAAAACCCAATAATCAAAACTTGTATCTGTTGCATCCGTAATATCTCCATCTATACTTTGCGTAAATCCTAGTATTGCATAGCCTCCGTCGCTGGTACTAACTATAGCTTGCGCGCTATCGTTATTACTGCCTCCAAAAGTTTTTATAAACGTTGGGACTAAGGTTTGTATTGAGTTGTTGGCAGTTACCTCATCGTCTTTTTTACACTCAAAAACGACCAGGGCAAGACAAAAACAAATAATATATTGTGTTTTAAAACTCACAACTGTAATTTTTAATTGCTTTTTCTAACAATAAAAAGGCCACTACTAATATCACTAATTACAATATTTCCACTTGAAAAATAAGGATAAACACTCCAAACCCCATTAAAGTTTGCGCCATCATTATCTGGGTAAGTATCTATAAAATGTGTTTCGGTCATTGGGTTCGTTTCAGAAGCAATATTAGAAATATCTAAAATTCTTAAACCTGCCGTATAATTAGATAAAAAGTACTCAGTTCCTTTTACATAACCATTATGATCTATAGCTGCTGTAGGTCCAAAGTAGGTTGAAGACAAAATTGGATTATCTAAATCGGTAAAATCAAATATTAACGTTTTAGTGTTAAAACCAAAACCCATTTCATCTAGCTCATCACCAAGAATAAAATAAGAATGATCTTCTGTAAACCAGCCTTGGTGTGCATAAGCGGTTTGTGGATACGTAAAATCGCTAATTGGTATTACATTTGATTTATCACTTACATCTAAAACGATAACTTTATCTGTATTGCCATTACTCCCAACGTATATCTGCTTTCCTGTATGCTCTGTATCTGGACCATTGTAGGTAATAACCTGTGCATCGTGTGAGTATCCACCTTGGGTATAATCTCCTAAAAACGTGGGATTAAGCGGATTAGAAATATCAATAAATATGGGGCCACCACCATTTGTAGATGCACAACCAACTAGGTAAGCAACGGCTTCACTTTCGTTTATAACAACATTATGGCAGCTGCCAACACCGGTGTAAATTGCATCTGCAGTAAGATTTGCTGAAGTTGCTGTAAGTGTTCTTAACTTTGTTAAGTCAAAAACTTGCATACCATGATTACCTACTCCATCTGCAACAATAAAAGCATAATCATTGTAAACCTTAACATCTCTCCAAACATTTGTACCACTATTAGTATTAAGTCTTCCTAAAAACAAAGGGTTTACGGGGTCTGAAATATCTATAAAAGCGATGCCATTAGACAGTGCTATAAGTGCGTATTCTTTGTTGGTTGTTGAGTCGGTCCATCCCCAAATATCACTACCACTAATAGCACTACTGCCCCCAAGAGCTTCAGTATCTATTATAGATAATATGTCTATTCCATTGCAAGGGTAATTACCAGCCATACCGTTTTCACAAGCATGTAAAGGAATTATTTCAACGGTATTATTATCGTCATCAGACTTACAGTTTATAACATTTAAACTCATAAATACTAATAAAATAAAAGGGGTGATTTTGTGAATTATCGATTTCATATATTTTGAATTTTAATTTCTTTTTCTTTTACCAAGATAGTTTTTTTATTTTTTGCAATTTACAGCAAATTTCACATAACCTGTATTTTGCGTGTTAAATATCCCTAATTAAACACTTGTATTTTAAAAAAGCACAATATTTTTGCATTATGATAGAAGATAAAACACCGCAACGTACCCCATTAAGTGAACTCGGAGAATTTAAACTTATAGAACACCTTACTAATCAGTTTAAAATTACTCAAAAATCTACTGTAAAAAGTATTGGAGATGATGCCGCGGTTTTAAATTATGGCAAAAAACAAGTTGTAGTTTCTACAGATTTATTGGTAGAGGGAGTTCATTTTGATTTAAGTTATGTGCCGCTAAAACACCTCGGTTATAAAGCTATAATAGTTAATCTATCAGATATTTATGCCATGAACGCTACCGCTACACAGGTTACGGTTTCTATTGCTGTTAGTAATCGTTTTCCGCTAGAAGCTTTAGAAGACTTATATGCGGGCATATCTACTGCTGCCAAATTATATAACGTAGATGTTGTTGGTGGCGATACCACCTCATCTACCTCAGGTTTAATTCTCTCTGTAACAGCTATTGGCACTGTAGAAAAAGACAATGCTGTTTTAAGATCTGGCGCAAAACCCAACGATTTATTAGTAGTTACTGGTGATATTGGTGGTGCTTACATGGGCTTGCAAATTTTAGAGCGCGAAAAAGAGGTTTTTAAAGTAAACCCAAACAATCAGCCAGATTTGTCTCTATACACCTACATTGTAGAACGCCAATTAAAGCCCGAAGCACGTAAAGATATTGTTGAGCTTTTAGCCGAATTGAAGGTGAAACCTACCAGTATGATAGATATTAGCGATGGTTTATCTTCTGAAGTTATTCACCTCTGCAAACAAAGTAATGTTGGTGTAGATTTATATGAAAATAAGATTCCGCTGGATCCACAAGTGATTTCTACCTGTGAAGAATTTAATTTAGACAGCACTACTATTGCATTAAATGGTGGCGAAGATTATGAACTACTAATGACAATTTCTCAAGACGATTTTCCAAAAATAAAAGGCAATCCTAATTTAACGGTTATTGGTTACATGACCGAGCCAGACCGAGGCATGCACTTAGTTACAAGAGCTGATACTAAAATACCTATTATAGCTAAAGGCTGGAATGCGCTTAATGGTGAGCTGTAAACTCTAAAAGAATAGCTAAAAGTTCTGTTTTGTTTTCAATATGGCTCATGTGTCCTGCAGATAATTCTATGAATTTTATAGTAGTATTCTTAATTTTAGCTATGATTTGATTGCCGTTAATAACGGTGTCTTTTTTGCCAATTATGATTAGTTTATTACAGGGTAGCGTTTTAAATATTTCAAAATAATCTGACCTTAATCGCATACCTTCTTGTGCAGCAATATAGCCTTGTACTGAGGTTTTAAGAGCTTGATTTAAAGCATTATTATATGCGGTTTCATATGTTATTTTACTTTCTGCCGCAAAAAGATTTGCAAAAGACAAACGGACCATGTTTTCAAAATTATGCTGAACCATTTTGATGGCACGAGTACGTAATACTTTTCGGGCTTTATCATCGGCTTCAAAAGTAGAATTCATTAAACATAAACCTTCAAAAATAGTTGGTGCTTTTTCAGCTAAAGCCAAAGCCACGTAACCTCCCATAGAATGGCCTATAAATACTGCTTTGTTAATTTTTAATTGGTTTATAACTGCTAAAACAGCTTCTGCCATAGCATCCATGGTGTGTACAGAACCTATACAATCGGTTTTGCCATGCCCTAATAAATCGATACAAATAACTTGATAGTTTTTAGATAATTGAGCCTCCAAACCAGCCCACATTGTTAGGTTTTCTAAAAACCCATGCAACAAAACAATTGCAGGGCCTTTGCCAGTGGTTGTATAATGGATATTACTTTTTTTATATTCTAAAATCATAACTGGAAAGCTAAACTTTGGTTTAAAATTACATATATAATTTGCGTTAACATTTGTTATATTTGAAGTTATGTGCAACATGCTGAAAACCACTCAACCGGAAAAATGACATTTGACAAATTAGTACAAAAAAGAATGTTTTTATTAGTCATTATGTTATTAATGATTTCAATATACTTTGGCGGAATCCAAACTGGATATAATCGGACTTTGGGTTGGGCTTATGATTTTAGTTTTTGGATATTCGTTGTTAAACCATTTTTGTGGTTAGCATTTTTATTCGGATACGGAATTTTAGCACTATTACGTTATTGGACAAATAAAAAACTTTCAATATTCCATCTGATTTTAATCGGGCTGACTTTCATTGCGGAGGATATTCTGAATTCTGACTCACGTCTAATATTAACTTTAATGCTAATTTCGACAATTTTGTTTTTTATGAATTTTATTTGGGCAGTTATAAATCGGAATTAAAAAACTCTAATCTCAAAATGACATATATACAAGTTATTATAGAAATAATAAAAAATGTAAACTCACGCATTGATGAACAAACCAATCTAATATGGACAAAATACGATAGAGCGAGTGATATAAAATCTGAATTAGAAACGGATATTAAAGAGTTTGAAAATGGCAATATAGAAAACCTTGAAAAATATAGTATCTTTTTTGGACCAACTGGGAATTTTCAAGAAATTTCTATTTCGAATGATTGGGGAGAAGATTTTATATTAATGGCTAATCAATTTGACGAACTAGATGAAAAGATAAAAGCCAGCACATAACACCATATAAAATTAATGGCTAGTTATCGCCTAATTACGAAAGTCCTAACGGACTTTCTATCTGTAATTATTTGCTAACTTTAATGCTGAAACACGCAACGAAACATACACAAAAAGATTAATTTTTTAACCAAAAAGATTCCACAAGTGAACATACAACGAAAAGAACTCTTAATTACAAGTTTTGCATTATTCTCATTATTCTTTGGAGCTGGTAATTTATTACTGCCCCCTTTACTTGGCTATAATGCAGGTAAAGACTGGTTTTTGGTAAGTATTGGTTTTATGATTACCGCTGTGGTTATTCCAATATTTGGGATATTGGCACATGCTAGGCTTCAAGGCACATTATATGATTTTGGTAAAAAAGTATCGCCAACATTTAGTCTTATCTATTGCATATTAATTTACGCAATTGCAGTAGCCATTCCGTCGCCAAGAACTGCGGCTGCCACTCACGAAATTGCAGTTTTTCCTGCATTTGGAACATCACCTTTATTAACAAGTTCCATTTATTTTGCCCTAGTATTAGTTTTTGTACTTAACCGATCTAAAATTTTAAATCTCATTGGTAAGTTTTTAACCCCTTTTATTGTTGTAATGCTTTTGGCAGTTATCGGAATTGGATTGTCTTCTTCGGCATTTTCAACACGTATTACCAATATAGACACCCCATTAATTAGTGGTGTTTTAGAAGGCTACCAAACTTTTGATGCTATTGGCGCAGTAGTTGTTGGCGCAGTAATTATAGTTTCGCTAAAATTTAAAAACATGACGGTTAGTGCGTTTAATTCTAAACGAAAACTCATTAGGCGCTCAGGATTTATAGCTGGTGCTGGTTTATTTATAATTTATGCAGGCTTAATTGCGGTTGGTGCATACTACAGTTCAGAAATTGAAATTAACACCACATTAAGTGGAGATATGCAACGCGCCAACTTATTACGTGGTATTAGTATTGCGTCTTTAGGCGAGTTTGGAAACACTGTTTTAAGCATTCTTATTTCGTTGGCTTGTTTTACAACGGCAATAGGCATTGTTGCTGGTACTGCAGACTATTTTAGAGGTTTATTTCATAAATCTAATAATGCTTATGTAATTACAGCTATCATTGCTTGTGTTGCAGGTGTTGGTGTTGGTCAGCTTAATTTTAATGCTATTGTAGTGGTTGCAATTCCTGTGTTACTATGTATTTATCCCATTACAATTGTGTTAATTTTACTAAATGTGTTGCCTCAAAAACTAGCCACTCCACTTGTTTTTAGAGCTGTAGTTAGCATTACGTTTTTATTTAGTGTTCCAGATGTTATTGGGTTTATAAGTCCTTCTGAAGGCTTAAAACAACTTACGGCGTTTATCCCATTTTCACAACACAGTTTGGGTTGGGTTTTACCTGCTACACTACTATTTTTAATTACTGCATTTATCCCTTTTAAAACAAAACCGGTGGCATGAAATACATGGGAAGTAAGGCACGTTTTGCCAAATACTTATTGCCAATTGTTTTAAAACAAAGAACTCAAAACCAGCCTTATGTTGAGCCTTTTGCTGGTGGCATGAACATGATTGACAAGGTTGGTGGCACTCGCATTGCTAACGACCAACACCAAGAGCTTATGGCTATGTGGCACGCTTTAATTTACGAGGATTGGAACCCTCCAGAATTAATAACTGAAGCAGAATACAAACACATAAAATACAATCCTAACGATTACCCAAAGCATTTGTTAGGCTATGTTGGTTTTAATTCTTTTGGAGGAAAATGGTTTGCAGGTTACCGCCGCGACAAACAGGGTAAGCGTGACTATTGGGGCGAGCATTACCGAAATATTACAAAACAAGTCCCAAACTTAAAAGATGTTGTTTTGTCTTGCAAATCGTATTTAGAGTTAGAACTGCCCAAAAACAGTATTATTTATTGCGATCCTCCTTATGCAGCAACAACAAAGTATCGTGATGGGTTTAATCATGATGAATTTTGGGACTGGTGCAGACAGCAACATAAAGCAGGTCATTCCATTTTTATTAGCGAATACAATGCCCCTGAAGATTTTAAATGTATTTGGGAAAAGGGCGCAAAAACCACCTTTTCTTGGCATGCAGAAAATTTAGACGCTAAAGAAAGTACCGAACGTTTGTTTGTTTTTAGAGGGTAAAACTGGGTTACTTAATCTAATTATCAAAAATAAATAGTAAAGGCTTCACTTTGAATGAAACCGATACCCAAGTGCAATACTAAACCTTTAAAAAACTTAAGTTTTTATTGAACTGCTGTTATAGTAAACACGGTATCTCTAAATTGAATAACATCTCCTACACTTTTAGAGTATAATGCTTTTGCAATTGGTGTTGCTAAAGAAATAGCGAAATAATCTGTGTGCTCAATTGTGAGTTTACCAACACTTACCGCTATAAAATAATTTGCTGTTGTGGTATAAACAATACTCCCTAAAACAACTTTAGACTGCTTATGCTCTGGGTTAATTTTATACAAAACCGCTTGTAGTTTTTGCACCTCTGCTAATTGTTCACCAGCTTTTTCACGCTCTAATTGTAGCATAGCTCTGCCTGTTTCGTGCTTATCGCCTGCACTACTTTTAGTTTCAGATTGTAAACTTATTTGAATATCCTTTATTGTATTCTGAATACCCTTTAAACGGGTATTCAAAAATTTAGAACATTCACTGTGTAAGTTTTGTTTAAGTGTCACGATATTCTGTTTGTTTAAGGCACCAAATTAGCAAGTTCCTTACCAACCAAACTGCCAATTGCAACTCCCATACCACCTAATTTTACTCCACAAAACACCGAATTGCTTAGCTGTTTTACAATTGGATTTTTCTGAGTGCCAACGCCCATAATTCCACTCCAGGAATGGTCTATTTCAAATTCTGTATTGGGTAAGATGGTTGTTTTTAAGAGGGTTTCTAATGTATTCTGAATAATTGGTGTTGTGCCAAATTGAGTGGTTTCTTCGGTTTGAAAATCGAGTTGTCTTCCGCCGCCAAACAAAATTCTGTTATTAATATTTCTGAAATAATAGTAGCCTTCATCTAAATGAAAGGTGCCTTTTATAGCTAGGTTTTTAATAGGTTTTGTAATTAAAACCTGAGCTCTGGCTGGTTTTACATTTTCAGTTAGCAACTGGCTTGCAAAACCGTTTGTTGCAATCATAAGAGTTCTGGTTGAAAACGTATACAAATTTGTTTGAAGCTTTACAGAAGTTGTATCTTCTGAAAAGGCTTCAACCATACAATTATTCAAAATTTTTATGCCTTTTGAGTGTGCTTTTGCTAACAAGGCTTCCATCATTTTCCCGGTATCAATCTGACCTTCAAATTGATTAAAACTGTAGTTTTCTTTTATGTTTTTAAATCCAAAAGTATTTGGTTTTAAGCTAAAAACAGAGGCGTTAAAAATAGGGGATAGTAATTTATTTACGTGCTCCTTTTGTTCTAAACACTGCTCATATAAAGCCGTGTCTTGGTTTAAAAACAACTCATAACCTCCATGATTTTGATAGGCTAAGGCTGTGTCTCCTATGGTTTGTCTTAACAGTTGCAGTCCATCAATGCGTTTTTTAACGAGTTGTATAACCTCAGCTTCTGTGTGGGTTTGTAAATCTGCAATAAGCTCACTTAAACTGCCAAAACAAGCAAAACCTGCGTTTTTGGTACTTGCTCCTTGTGGTAAAACCCCTTTTTCTAAAATTAGAATTTTTGCTTTAGGGTGTTGGTCCTTTAGTGCTAATGCACAATTAAGACCAACAATACCGCTACCAACAATTGTAAAATCTATGTTGGTGAGCCAAGTTTTTATTTCCCAATAGGATAAATTCATGATAAAGCATAAGCCTCTGTAAATAGAAGCTTATTAGTGTTACAAAAAAGGATTTTATCTAAAATATGTAAACCATTATGTTATTATTTAATCTGAATAGATTTTATAATCGCTTCTAGTTCAAATACATAATCGCGTTTATCTAAAGATGGCGCATAAACATAACCATCTGCTACAAGGTAACGCTTGTTTATTTTGTCTTCTATAAGGTAAGTAATAAATGGCCCTGCCATAGTATACCCTTTCATTTCCCAAATGCCTCTTACTTCATAAGCCGGTTTATTATCTATAATGGTATTAAATAATGCTGGAGCGTACTTCTCTTCTACAGCCATGTATATACCATCTTCACCAGGTATTTGAGACTTTGTAACCGCATTACGCATGGCTACAATATCTACAATGGTGCTATCGCCTTTGCTAATGGCTTCTAAAGGTACTTCATAAAGCATAAGATCAATTGTTTTTGTATTGCTTAATGGCTTTCTTAACCAAATAAAATCTTCTGTTGCCTTACCTATTTTATAAACCGAAGGTAAATTAATACTAATACCCAAGTTTTTTTGAAATACTTCATTTTTTAGTACCGCTTTATTTATGCGTCTTTGTTTTTCTTTTACCTCTTCTTTATTAAACGCATCTATTATTTTGGCAGTATTTTCTGTAAGTTGAGCAATAATATCACCATCATATTTGCCCCTTATAGTAACAATGGTTTGTGGTTTTGCAAAGACATCTCTAACAATTACGGTTTCTGATACCTCTGCACCTTTTTCAATTTTTAGAATACTTCTACTTCTAGTGGTAAAACCATCAAAAACCTGAATGGGTATTTGGCGCATTTTAAACATCGGTTCATCTACTGGTAAGCCATTTAAAGGCGCTGCAAAAACAGCCCTTATATGTTCACCTACATTGCCTTCCCATAAAAGATTGTCTAACACTACAGAAATTGAATTAAGATTTCCACTAGATGCTGGTAAATAAAGCGTTGTATCTTCTTTTTTTTCGCCACAAGCAACCAATAGTACGCAGCATAATACGGTAAATAAAGCTCTCATAATTTTAATTTTTGGGTGGTTTTTTATTCAGACACAATTAGTGTCGTTCCTATTTTGAGATTATTACTACTAATATCGTTCCAATCTTTAAGATTTTGAACAGAAACCCCAGAAAATTTTTGAGCAATACTCCATAACGAATCTCCTTCAGCTACCTTATAAGTTGTTTTACCCGCGGAATTTGACTCTGTTTTAGTGGATTTGTTTGGTTTTGAATTGGCAACCACTGGTTTTCTTGGATAAATAGTTAAGCGTTTCCCTATTTTTAAATTGTTGTCTCTAAGGCCATTCCATTGTTTTATTTGGCTAACTCTAACCCCATATATTCTGGCAATTTTACCTAAATAATCTCCACTTTTAACACGGTATGTTATTTTAGTATCTGCACTAAAAAATTGCGGCAGTGGTTTTTCGCGTTTATCAAATTCTGATTTTGCAAATGCGTATATTTTTGCTTCGTTTGACACAAAAACACCAACAGCTTCACGAGGTAATCTCAAGGTATAGGTTTTTCCTTCTAACTTAGGGATAATATCTAGCTTGTACGCTGGGTTTAAAAATTGTAAGGCTTCTATATTTACACCTGTAGTTTCAGAAACTTGATCTAAAGTAATCATTTGCTTTACTTGTACCGTATCTGTTTGAATTAACTGAAACGGCGGACGTTCTGGGGTAAAACCGTGTTCCTTAGCATACTCAAAAATATACATGGTTGCCAAAAATGCTGGTAGATATCCAGCGGTTTCTCTAGGTAAATTGTGTCTAATATTCCAATAATTTGTATAACCTCCAGAGCGTCTTATGGCTTTATTTACATTACCTGGACCTGAGTTGTAGGCCGCTAAAGCTAAATCCCAATCTCCGTATATTTTATATAAACGTGATAAATATTCTGCTGCTGCATTTGTAGATTTTATAGGGTCGCTGCGCTCATCTACATAACTGCTAACATCTAAGTTATATGCTTTGCCTGTACCAAACATAAACTGCCATAACCCTGTGGCACCTACTGGCGATGTTGCTTTTGGGTTTAACGCCGACTCTACAATTGCCAAATACTTCATTTCTAACGGAATATTATTAGCATCAAAAGTTTCTTCAAACAAAGGAAAATAAAAATGACTTAAGCCCATCAAATGCTCCATACTTGAGCGTCTGTTTTTTAAATAGTTTTTAATAACGTTTTCTAAAGATGGATTATAACTAACATTAAAAGGGGTTTTAGCACTTAAGCGTTTTAAACGTGCTTTTAGAGTGTCTGTTGAAAGCTCAGGATAGCTCACGGAATTATACCCTATGTTTGAAACAGCGTTATAAATGGTGTCGTAAAGCGTATTATTATACAACGCTTCTAACCACTTATTATCTAAAGCCGCTACTTCTGGTATATCTTTTAGTGGTGTTTTGGTTATATCTAGTTCTAATGCTATTTCCTCGGTTGTATTTTTAGGAGCTTCGTTTATAGCACTTGTGTTTTGTGGTGCTGTTTTAGTGCTTGTAAACACTTTGTAATAGGTAACGTTGTTAATTATTGTATCTATACTATAACTTTTACCCTCTTCAAAATCTGAAACCGTAATGCGCTTATTTTGGGCATAATTAAAGTTTACATAGAGTAAAATAAAAAGGGAAATATATAGGTGTTTTTTCGCCATTTATAAATGGTTTTTTTGAATTTTTAATTTAATGTGAAGTCAAGTTGATTAAAATTTATATTATACAAGAACACTCAAATTTATCACTCAAATTCTTTGCAGCTCATTTTGAACAAAAATTGCCGTAAATAGAAGTCTTTACAACTAAAATAAACGTTAGACCTTTCAGGTTTTAAAAACCTGAAAGGTCATAATAATTTATATTCAGTACTTCATAATATTACTTTAAAAATAACTGTCAGGCCTTTTCAGGTTTTAAAAATCTGAAAGGTCATTTACTTCATATAACTTAATTTCTGTGATATTTATACCTATTACTTTAAAATGGCTGCAATACCTGGTAAGGTTTTACCTTCTAAACTTTCTAGCATAGCGCCACCACCAGTACTCACGTAACTCACTTTGTTTTCAAAACCAAATTGCTTTACAGCTGACACAGAATCTCCGCCACCAACTAAAGAAAACGCTCCGTTTTTAGTAGCCTCTGCTATTGAATCTCCTAAGGCTATTGTGCCTTTTGCAAAGTTTTCCATTTCAAAAACACCTAATGGGCCATTCCAAAGTATGGTTTTACATTGCATAACGACATCATGAAATAACGCTTTAGATTTTGGACCTGCATCCAAACCTTCCCAACCGTCTGGTATTTGAGTAACATCCATAATTTGCGTGTTGGCATCGTTACTAAAACCATCTGCCGCAATAACATCTATAGGTATGTGAACGCTTACGTTTTTTGCTTTGGCTTTTTCTAAAATTTCAAGCGCTAAATCCATCTTATCATCCTCACAAATAGAACCTCCAACGCTTCCGCCTTGCGCTTTTACAAAAGTAAAGGTCATGCCACCACCAATAATTAAGTGATCTACCTTATCTAAAATATTTTCAATAATGGTAATTTTTGAAGACACTTTTGCACCTCCAAGTATAGCTAAAACGGGCTTTTCGCCTGTTTTCATAACCTTATCTATACTCTCTATTTCTTGTGCTAATAAGTTTCCAAAACATTTTTGCTCTGGAAAAAAGTCGGCGACTATTGTTGTTGAAGCGTGTGCACGGTGAGCAGTACCAAAAGCATCGTTTACGTAAATGTCTGCTAATTTAGATAAGGCTTCTGCAAAATTGCGATGTCCTTGTTCTTCTTCTTCATGAAAACGAAGGTTTTCTAATAGCAATATCTCGCCTGGTTTTAAATTATTAGCTGCGGTCTCGGCTTCTTCACCAATACAGTTTGAAGCAAACTTTACTTCAACCCCTAAAATATCTTCAACTTTATTGACGATATGTTTTAAAGAAAATTTTGAGTCTATGCCTTTTGGGCGTCCTAAATGCGACATTAAAATACAGCTCCCACCATCTTCTAAAATCTTTATTATTGTTGGCTTTGCTGATTTTATTCTTGTAGCGTCTGTTACATTAAAATCAGCATCTAAAGGCACATTAAAATCTACACGGATTAATGCTTTTTTATTTTCGAAATTAAAATCTTTAAGTGTTTTCATTTTTGTTTCTCTTTTTGCAATTATTATTTAGCCGCTAAACGGTGTTTTTAAACACCAAATTAGTACTATTATTTTAGTTTATATGTTTTGATTCACAAATATAAAGATTCGCAGTAATAAATGACCACATTATACTATCTGCTGAATAAATTAATACTCTACAATACTTAAAACAATGATTGTCAGTGTTTTGAAAAATTTAAGATGGTTGAAAATTTATATAAATTTGTAGTATGCAATTTTCAGAAGTTTTAGGTCAAGAACATATAAAAAACCACCTCTGCACCAGTGTAGATTCTGGCAGAATTGCACATGCGCAATTGTTTGTTGGTCCAGAAGGTTGTGGCACATTACCTATGGCGTTGGCTTATGCACAATACCTCTTGTGTGGCAATACTAACGGTGAAAATAGTGGTGGAGCTGCAGCTTGTAATGTGAAGTTTGAAAAGTTTTCTCATCCCGATTTACACTTTGCATTTCCTGTTACTACCAGTAACAAAGTAAAGAGCAAACCGGTTTCTGATTTTTATTTAGATGAATGGCGACAATTATTAAAAGAACAGCCTTATGGCAATTTGTTTGATTGGTACAAACTCTTAGGGGTTGACAATAAACAAGGACAAATTGGTGTAGATGAAGCCCAAAATATTGTAAAATCTTTAACGCTAAAAGCTTATGAAGGCGGTTATAAAATAATGCTTATTTGGATGGCAGAAAAAATGAATTCTGCTTGTGCCAATAAGCTTTTAAAACTGATTGAAGAACCGCCAGAAAAAACTGTTTTTTTACTAATTACTGAGGATGAAGAACAAATAATAAACACTATAAAATCGCGTTGCCAAATCTTAAATTTTCCTCCGCTTCCAGAAGCTGTTATTGCAAATGCGTTGGTAAAAAATTATGGTTTGGATTCTAATAACGCTACAAAAATTGCCCACCAAGCCAATGGTAATTACAATAAAGCCTGTGATCTTATTTATCAGGACAGTGAAGATATTGAGTTTGAAAAGTGGTTTATTAGTTGGGTAAGATCTGCATTTAAAGCCAAAGGCAATAAGGCAGCAATTCACGATTTAATTTCATGGTCTGAAACCATTTCAAAAACAGGAAGAGAAACTCAAAAGAAATTTCTTGGTTTTTGCTTAGATTATTTTAGACAAGCCTTACTTTTAAATTATAAAGCACCTGATTTAGTGTATTTAGAACCAAAATCAGATTCTTTTAAGCTTGCTAATTTTGCTCCTTTTGTTCATGACGGTAATATTTTAGGTATTTCAGATGCTTTGCAAACAGCAATGTATCATATAGAACGAAACGGTAATTCTAAGATAATTTTAACCGATTTATCTATAAAACTTACACGATTACTTCATGCAAAATCAGCGTAATGTTTTGTGCTTCAACTTAAAATATATGTACGATAAAGGTATAAACATAAGTCCGCAAAACAACAGTGCAAAAAACGCGTTTTTTAAACCAAATAAATGCGATAAATACCCAATAAGTGGTGGCCCAACAAACATACCTACAATAGCATAGGTGCCAATAATTGAAATTGCCATGCCTGGCGAATATGTTTTAGATTCACCAGCTAAAACATAAGTCATTGGAAAAATTGCGGATACACCAACACCTACCAAACAAAACCCTATTAAAGCAGTCCAAAAATTAGGAAATACAATAGCTACACTAATGCCAATTGCTATTAAAAACCCACTGATTATATACATTTTTGGCATGCCAATATGCTCTAAAACACCATCTATAAAAAACCGTGATGTTGCCATACAGGTCATAAATAATAAATAACCATAGGTAAAAATATCTTCTTTAACCACATCTTTAAAATAAATACCGCTCCAATCAAACATACCACCTTCACATATAGCCGCAAAAAATATTATTAAACCCAAACATAGTATTAATGCATCTGGCTTACCTAAAACTAGTGTGTTACCAGATTTAGACTTGTCATTTTTGAGCGAAAATCTATATGCAAAACCTGTTATAATTAAAGATAAAACCGAAATTATAGCGAAATGTATTGTTATGGACACAGAATAATTAACGAGTAACGTTGAAAACAGTACCGCAACAACTCCGCCAATACTCCAAATACCATGCAGACTACCAATTATTTTAGGTTTATATTTTTTTTGAAGTGCTATAGATTGCGCATTCATTGCTATATTTAAAACGCGCATACTCACCGAAAACAATGCTAAAGCACAGGTTAATAAAAAAATAGTAGTTACAAAACTTATAACCCATAAAGCCACTGCAAAAAACACAAAAGCTACCAAAAGCGGTACTCTACTGTCATATTTAGAAACCAGCCAGCCAGATACTAATGTGCCAAAAAGTGCCGCAATTGGCATTGTTAAAAGTACTGTTCCTAAAGCAGCATCGTTTAAATTAAAAAACTCTTTTAGCGTTGGAATACGCGATGCCCATGTAGCAAAGCATAGCCCTGAAATAAAAAAATAACAGCTTAAGGATATACGATGTAAACGCTGTTGTTTCATAAGATTATTTTTATTACTTATTTTATTTAACTGTTTTAATAGAAAAAGTCAGGCTAAAGCCTGACTTTTAAATTCTTATACAATAGAATAAACTGAGTGTTACTCTTTTGTAGTTGCTTCAGTTGTTTCAGATTTTGTATTTTTATAGAACGCATTTAATTCTTCAATAACTTTTTCTGTTACATCGCTTTTTTCTTCACCAAACATAACGCTATTTGCGTTGTTTTTTCCTAAAACATAAGCGTACTTGTTTGTCTTAGCAAAGTCTTTAATAAACGTATTAATGTGAGCGGTTATAGAATCCGACTCAGATTGTAACATTTTCTGAATAACTTGCTCTTGCATTTTTATTTCTTGGTCTATCATTTGCCATTTTTGTTGAAATTTTGCAACCTCAGGATTTTTTTGAAGTTGCTCTGGTGACAAACCTGCATATTTAGATTGTATTGGAGTCACCTCTATTTGATATGCCCTGTTAATACTATCTGTTTTCTTTTTAAACGCTTCTTGCTTTAGTTTATAGTTGTTTTCTGCTTCAATTCTTTCTTGGTAATCTTGAAACACTTTATTACTATCTACAAAAGCAATTTTTTGCTGTTCTTGGCAAGATGTTAATACAAAAAGGATGGCAAAAATGCCTGCTAATTTTTTCATGTTTATTTTAAATTATTTTTTTGCAAATGTATAAAAGTTATAGTGTGGTGCAATATTTTTTTTAATTATAGCTTTTTGTTATGCAACATTAAAAATATATTGTTTTTAGTTATTAAAAACAGTCCTGAATAAAGCGCTTTAAACAACTTTTATTATTTTTTCATATACTTCGTTGCCTTTGACTAAAAAAAGACCAAATAATAGCTTTAAAATTAGAAATTATTGTTTTTTATAACATATATATGTGAAGAATACTCTTTTGTGCGCTTTGCTTTTAAATTAGATTGCCAACCCATCCAAAAAGCTTTTAATGGATTCATAATGCCCGACTTGTATTTCTCGGAAAGTAAACTTACATAGTAGGCGTCAAATTTCATGGGTAGAACATTTACTACTTTCATATGTTCCTTTTCAAACACTTTTTTTATTGCCGTTTTAGAAAAATGCCACAGATGTCTGGGCACGTCATAAGCTGCCCAAAAGTTTTTATAATATTGCGCATCGAAACTTTTATAATTTGGCACCGCTACTATTAATATGCCTTTAGGTTTCAAAAGTGATTTAAATAGTTTTATTTGATAGTCTAAATCTGGCAAATGCTCTAAAACATGCCAAAGCGTTATGATATCAAATGTTTTTGGTTGTATTGTATTTAGGTATTCGGTTTCAAAAACAGAATTGTTTGTTTTGGAATTTGCAATTTGTCGGGCTTGTGCATTGGGTTCTATGCCTGTAATTTGCCAATTGGCTTTTAATGCTGTTTCTAAAAAATCGCCTGTGCCACATCCAATATCTAAAAGTGTTTTTGGTTTTTTGTTATCATTATCAGAATATAAAGCATTAATGAGTTTCAATTTTCGTTTTAGTGCTATTTGACGTACTGCGTGATACACAAATTCTAAAGCATTTCGTTTTGTATTGGTATGCGAAATGTAGTTTTCGCTTTTATAATACTCAGAAAGTTTATCTGGGTTTGGCTGCGGAAATGTTTCTAACATATCTAAGGTCTCATTATACCTAAGTTGAAATGTTTCACGTGAAACAGTAAAATCTTTTACGTTTAGATATGTGGATTTAGTTGTCATTTATATGAAGGCTGATATGTTGTTTGGGTTTAGTTTAGAAAACAAAAAATGTGTTTGTGTTTGGTTAGTTGTGTATTTTTAATCACTAAGATTAGCAAATAAGTCAGGGATAAAGAGTCCTCGAGGATTTTCATGAGCAAGCTAAAAACTAATAATTAAATTTAAACGGTGTTATTCACAGTTGTTTTTTTAATATTTTTTCAAATTCGGTTGAGTCTACTTTCTTTAAACCCAATTCAAGAACAGCATTTGTGTTTTCATCAATAAGTACGCTTTTGACATAGTATTCTTTTTTTGCTTTACCAAGAACTATTAATGAGGTTTGATTTTTTATAGGGATATTTACAAAAGTTAAATCATTTGGTTTTCTGTAATCCGATATGAACGAATTCAAATCTTTGTAAATAAGGAAGGTTGAAACAAACTCTAAATTATCTTTATTTAAAACAAGCTCATAAGAAACATTGCCATCAGGCATTAAAACCCTATCAACGTTTATCCAACCAAATTCGTCAATTAATACGTCCGGATATTTCCACCAGTTATCAACCGCTAATTCATTATTAATTTCCAAAATATCATTTTCTATTTGTAATTCTAAATTTTCATTAGTTGTTGAATAGTAGTCCAAGGAATCAACAGGTATTATTTTCTCTCTATAAGTTAAAACTCCACCAAAGCGTCTTGATAAAATAGTGTCTATTATAGGGAAAGTTATATATGTGTCTTTATCTTCAACCCATTCAATTTGATTAATAGAATCTAAAACGCCATTAAAAATTCGGTCTCCTTTTCTAAACTCTTTCTTGAATTTAATTTTTAGTTTTTTTTGGTCTTTGAGCTTTAATTCTTTATCCCCTGATTTAAATTTTAAGAATATTACACCATTTGATTCCAAAAGCTGATTTTTATCAGTAATTGTATTTAAGTTATCTGATATTAATTCTAATCTATTGTAATATTCTTTGAGCTCTAAACTTATTTTATCATTTTCGCCAATATCAAAATCTTCTCGATTGAAGTAGATTTTCGTTCCTTTTTCTCCAATAATTTCTTTGACGCTTGTGGTGTCTAATTCAAAAACTTGATTTTCGACAAGGACAATATTTTGAAAGGGATTCGCGGGTTTAAATTCGGCTATATCTTTTTTACAACTAAATACAGAAACTGAAACTAAAAAGCATATTAGGATTTGTTTTTTCATAATTATGTTCAACTATTATTAAACTTACTTAATTAGGATTTTAAAAATAATTAAAGTTTAAGTTAAGTCCTAAACAAAATAGTTCCACGTGGAACATTCGGCTTTTATCTGCCAAGATATACCAAAAGCACAGACACGTCATTGGGTGAGACTCCACTAATACGTGACGCTTGTGAAATAGTTACTGGTTGTATTTTTGTAAGCTTTTGTCGCGCCTCAATACTCATAGACTTTAATTTTGAATAATCAAAATAAGGTGGGATTTTGAGATTTTCTAAACGATTTAACTTATCCGCATTGTTTTTTTCTTTATCAATGTAGCCCGCATATTTAACTTGTATTTCTGTTTGCTCTATAATTTCTTCATCTAAATTATGCTTTAGAATGTAGTCGTTTACACTTGAAATTTTCTGCATATCATCAATACTAATATTTGGACGTGCATACAACTTAAACATTTTGTCTTGTTGACTAACGATGGCTGAATCTTTTGCCTTTAAAATAGGGTTAATTTCACTTGGCTTTACACTTGTGTCTCTAAAAAACTGAACAAAAGCATTAGACTTAGATTGTTTTTCTTCCATACGATTTAAACGTGCCTCAGAAGCTAGACCGAGATGGTAGCCTTTTGGTGTAAGTCTAAAATCAGCATTATCTTGCCTAAGTAATGTTCTGTATTCTGCTCGAGAAGTGAACATTCTGTAAGGTTCTTCTGTGCCTTTTGTAATAAGATCATCTATAAGTACTCCAATATAAGCTTCATCACGTTTTAATGTAAACGCTTCTTTTTCGCTAACTTTTAAACTCGCATTGATACCAGCCATTAAGCCTTGGGAAGCTGCTTCTTCATAACCAGTAGTGCCATTAATTTGACCGGCAAAATATAAGCCTTCAATTAATTTTGTTTCTAATGTATGTTTGAGTTGCGTGGGTGGAAAATAATCATACTCAATAGCATATCCTGGTCTAAAAAACTTAACATTTTCAAAACCAACAACTGAGCGTAATGCTTTAAACTGAACATCTTCTGGTAAAGATGTAGAGAATCCATTTACATATACCTCGCATGTATGCCATCCTTCTGGTTCGATAAAAAGCTGGTGCCTGTCTTTATCGGCAAAACGATTTATTTTATCTTCAATAGACGGGCAATACCTAGGTCCAACACTTTTAATACGTCCATTAAACATAGGGGAACGATCAAAGCCTTCACGTAATAAATCATGAACGTGATTAGAAGTATAAGTCATATAACAAGAACGCTGCTCTTTTAAAACTTTAGTAGTGTCTAAATATGAGAACTTTTGGGGCTGTGAATCACCTGGTTGTTCAGTCATTTTTGAGTAGTCCAAAGATCTGCCATCTACACGCGGTGGTGTTCCTGTTTTCATACGACCTGATTCAAAACCTAGATCAACCAATTGTGAAGTAATACCCGTTGAAGCGCGTTCACCTGCTCTACCACCACCAAAATTTTTATCGCCAATATGGATAAGTCCATTTAAAAATGTGCCGTTCGTGAGTACAACAGATTTAGCTTTTATATCAATTCCGAGGGCTGTTTTAACACCAATAACCTTATGGTTTTCTATAAGTAAACCAGAAACCATGTCTTGATAAAAATCCAAATTTTCAGTTTGTTCTAAACGCAACCTCCAATCTTCTGCAAAACGCATACGGTCGGATTGCACTCTTGGACTCCACATGGCTGGACCTTTAGACTTATTGAGCATTTTAAATTGAATAGCGGAGGTGTCTGAAACTATACCACTATAGCCGCCCAAAGCATCTATTTCTCTAACAATTTGTCCTTTAGCAATGCCACCCATAGCAGGATTGCAAGACATCTGAGCTATGTTTTGTAGATTCATTGTGATTAGCAATGTTTTACTTCCCATGTTTGCAGCAGCGGCAGCAGCTTCACTACCCGCGTGACCAGCTCCAACAACAATAACATCATAAACAGTATGAAACATAAAGAATGAATTAAGTGTTCCACGTGGAACAATTAGTGTTAATTAAAAGATTTGCAAAGATATAGGTTTACACTATAAATGAAAGTTCATTAATATAGAAATCTTCTTTACTTGTCATCGTCAATTTATCTTTGTTGGATTTATCTTTATAGCCGCAATAATGAAGAATGCCATGAATAATGACACGAGATAATTCGTCATTAAAACTGACTTTATATGCGTTTGCATTATCTATAACACGGTCAATAGAAATGTAAATATCACCACTTATAGTATTACCAACTGAATAATCAAAACTTATAATGTCAGTATAAGTATCATGATTAAGAAAATCAACATTTATCTTATGTAAATAGTCATCAGAACAAAATATATAATTAATGTCACCAATAATAAAACCTTCTGAAACTATAGTGTTAAGAATCCATGTAGAGATCTTATTTGGGTGCTCTAATTTGAAATCTGTTTCGTAATTAAAATTAATCATTAGTGTGTTGAAAATAGGTTTGCACTTTTTTCTTTATATGGTTTTGCAAAGGTAGTGCATCACGATTAAGAATTTCTGTTGCCTGGAAATATTGCTTAGCTTTAAGAATAGTATTTGGAACAGTATCGTTATACTCTTTTTTATTTGTTGAGGATTTACGTTTGGTGTCTTCACCTTGAAGAAACGTTGCATTCTCAAGTTTCAATAACTGATGTTGAACATCTAACATTTTTTGAAGTGTTTGATTGGTGAAACCAGTATTCAAGAGACCCTGTTCAATAGCTTCCATTTGTTTGATTAATTGACCTACAGACTCAACACGTTCACCATTAGAGAAACGATCTTCTAAAGCTTGACGTAATAATTGCTGACGTTGGTATATTTGAAACAATTTTGCATTTTGTTCTTCCTTTCCTCCCTCGCCATATCCCATGTTGTTTGAATCTTCACCGCCATTGCCAGAAGAACCTTTCTGATTCGATTTAATACCATTTTGTGTACTAGAATCCCCATTTCCATTACCAGCGTTTTGTAAACTACTCTTTCCTGATTTTCCGTTTTTACCAGATGTGCCTCTGTCACCATCACTACCAGATTTTCCGGTTTCACCTTCACTTCTAGAATCACCTTGCACACCTTGTTCGCTTGGCTTACCTTGTTCACCTTGCTTACCTTGTTCACCTTGGCTACCTTCATCTCCTTTATTGCCTTTATCAGATTCTGAGCCCGGTTCTTGTGATTCATTTTGAGTTTTGCCTTCTTTTTTGAGACCTTCTTTCATTTCCTTATTTAGTTCTTCTTGACTCATAATAATGTCTGGTAACTGAACGCCTTCACCTTCACCAGAACCCAAAGAAGGATTCATAGACATCTCCATATTATCTAAAACATCGCTTAAAAAACTTGCTAATTCATTACCAGCTGTGATTGCATATTGCTGATAAGACGTTCCTTGATACCTATTGTTCTCAGTTAAATAATCTAATGATTTATCAATATTAAAATATACGTCAGTTATTAATGAATTAACCTTTTCTGATATTTTTGGTTGCCTTAAGGATAATGCGAACAAACTATCGTCTATATGTTCAAAATGTGTTTTTAGATTGTTTTGTGTAATAATGTGCTTACCGTAATTGTTGTTATTTGTAGTAATGGTTTTAAATGTGTTCATAAGTAACTCTTGGTCAAAAGAATAAACCAAAAGATTTTCTAAGATTTGCCTAAGCGCTTCTATATCTTCAGAAGGGTTGTCACCACCAGCACCACCGGCTGAAATTTGCTGTAACAGAGCGCTTAATTCCTTAATCTTTGTTGCTGCTTTTTTTTGGTTTTTTTTTGCATTATCTTTATGAGATGTGGATTCAGATGGTAAAGAATCTTCTTTACTTAACTCATCTTTTTCTAAAGCTTCTTTTGCTTTTTTTTGATCGTCAGTGATTTCTTCTTGAAGAAACTTATCCAATGACATCTTCATTGGCTTTTGTAGCTTTTGATTCTCGTTTTGTAAATCTTCTAATTCTTTTTTAGCATCCTTAAAAGAATTATTAAGTTGCTCTTGATTGGTGCTTGTGTTTAAGGAATCTGACTTAGTAAGGTTATCTTGTTTAAACGCTAAATCTTCTAATAATTTAGAGATTTTCTCAATTTTCTTAGTTATATAGAACCGCTTTGTGAGCTCCAAGAGCTGTTTCATACTACGTTTTGTGTTCTTATTTTGTTTCGCAAGTTCATCAAGTTTTTGCGTAAACTCTTCTTTGTTAATTTTATCTTTTAGTTGTTCTAGTTCTTCAAGAAGCTTTTCATCTTTTTTAAGCTGTGCTTCATTTTCTTTAAGGCGTTTTTTTAAATCTTCTTTGAAGGAATCTTCTGGTTTGTCTTTCTGAAATTCGTCAAGATTTTCTTGCAGTTGTTTATTAAAATTTTTTAGAAGATTTTCTTGTTTTTTTTGGCGTTTTAGAAAATTTTCAAACTTGTTTTTGTCGTTAAAATTAAGGCTAAATTTTTCTTTTTGTGTTATAGAAAATTCTTCTAATGCTTTATCCTGAAGCTTTAATTTGTCAACAGTTTTGGTTAATGAATTAATAGTTTGATTTTGTTGGTTTAGCTGTTTCTGTTCTTCTTCTGCAGGGGTTCGTTTTCTGTAGTTAAAAATCTTGCTTTTAACACTTTTGAAATTATGAAGAGCATCATTATCAAACACCTCAAAATAGAGTTGATAAGCAACACCATCTTCTAGAGCAAATTGGTTTGGAAATGCTAAAAGAAACTCAGAATAATTAGAGGAAGAAACTTGAATAGGTATAATTTCTTTTTTGGAGAAATCGTTATCAGGATAATATACAAGTTGAAGTTTATGTAAACCATAATCATCACTTGCCTGTCCATAAAAATATAGCGACTGTTGGTCTAAAGAATCTATTTTAACATTAACTTCTAGTTCTGGTAAAGCATCTTTAACAACAGTAATTTGATACGCTAACTGTTCGTAATCTTTAAGCTTTAAATTGCTGGTTGTAAGATTATAATTAAAGTTTTTTAACACAAATTTAGATGCGCTGAAAATTCCTTTTTTATAATGTGAAAACTTTATGGTATCTGTGCTATAAATATGAACATCTAATGTGGATTTTGTTTTTGCTGTCCATGTAACCTTAGTACCTTCTGGTAAAACTGCGTTACCATTGCTTTTTATGATTTCATCTGGTTTTTTTGTGTACTTAGGATAATTTAAATGCATTTCTAAATTTAACAAACTTGGTGCTTTAATAACACCTATGTTATATGTTTTTGAATACACATTGTTAGCAGAAAGCGAGAAACTAAAAGGTTCAAAGACACGAATAAATGTGTAATGAAATTCGCCAGGACTAACTTGTTCTAAAAAATAGGACTGTCCATTGAATTCAATTTCTACGTTGTCTGGTAAAACACTGCCAGCTGTAGATACTTTGAGTGTAAAATTAGTATTCTCAATAGCTTGTAAGTTTTGGTTTGTTACAAAAAACTGAAAGGGTACAGGTGGCTCATAGGCTGTTTGGTAGTTTATAACACGTTTATAACTATCACTAAACCATTCAAACTTACCAGAAACATAAGATAAACCAATAATAACCAATGGTATAGCTGCGTATTTTAAATAGGTAATATTTGATTTGAAGTTAATAGCAGATGTAAACGGAACAGGCTTTAAAGCTTTGGCTTTTTGCTCAATACTAGCAATTAATAAGTCCGATTGATGAGCGCTACTATTAAGTTGAAGAATATTTAAAAGTTTATCATTAACCTCTGGGAAATGATTACCAATGTATTTGGATGCAGTTTCTAGATTAATACCTCTTTTTAATTTGAGGAGTTGGCAAAGCGGAACGACTATAAACTTTATAAACAATCCTAACTCTATTGTTATAAACAACCAAAACAAAATTGTTCTAGCAAAAGGATTTAGCCATAAAAAATATTCAATGAGCAGCGTAAAAATAAGATAGAGTAAGCCAATAGCAATAAATAATATTGAGCCTTTTAAGAGTTCATTAGTGTAAAACTTCTTAATAAACTGTTCAAGTTTATGTTTAATTATATTTAAATTTTGCATAATCATAGTAACGTACTAAAATACAATTTTTATAATTAGATAAATGTTTAAATTACGTAAGATTCTATTAAAAGAATAGAGAACTAAAAACATCAAAAAAAACTATCTTTGTTCTGTATATTTAATGTTTACCTGTACGTCTATATAACTTAATATTTTAATACAAAACAATGTCAGAAAGAGTGCGTGTGCGTTTTGCACCAAGTCCAACAGGACCTTTACATATTGGTGGTGTAAGAACTGCTTTATTCAATTATTTATTTGCTAAAAAACATAATGGAGACTTTATACTTCGTATAGAGGATACAGATCAAAACCGTTATGTTGAAGGTGCAGAAAATTATATTATAGACGCTTTAAATTGGTGTAATATTCCTTTTGATGAAGGTCCAGGGAAAAACGAAAAATTTGGGCCATACAGACAAAGTGAACGAAAACATATTTATAAAAAATATGCAGAACAATTAATAACATCTGGCAAAGCATATTATGCTTTTGATACATCTGAACAATTAGACTTACTTAGAAAAGAACATGAAAAGCAGGGAAAAACGTTTATTTATAATTGGCACAATCGTGAAAGGGGTAAATTGGTTAACTCGTTGGTTTTAAAAGAGTCCGAAACAAAACTTAAAATTGATTCAGGTGAAGAATTTGTTGTTAGATTTAAATCGCCTCAGGACAAAACCTTACATTTAAAAGATATATTAAGGGGTGAAATTACTATAGATACAAATGTATTAGATGACAAAATATTGTTTAAAAGTGATGGGATGCCAACCTATCACTTAGCTAATATTGTGGATGATCATTTAATGGAAATTACACATGTTATTAGGGGTGAAGAGTGGTTACCTTCTTTAGCTTTACACCAATTGCTTTACGAAGCTTTTGGCTGGCAAGCACCGCAATTTGCACATTTACCTTTAATCTTGAAACCAACAGGTAAAGGGAAATTAAGCAAACGGGATGGTGATAAACTGGGATTTCCTGTATTTCCTTTAGAATATAAGGCACCTAACGGAGACGTTTCAAAAGGATATAAAGAAGATGGCTATTTTGCTGATGCTATGGTTAATTTTTTAGCGTTATTGGGTTGGAATCCAGGTACGGAACAAGAGTTGTTTTCTCTCGAGGAATTAATAAAAGCTTTTGATTTAGGAAAGGTGAACAAAGCTGGTGCACGTTTTGATCCTGATAAAATTAAATGGTTTAACCATCATTATATGCAAAAACAGCTAGATTTAGATTTAGCAACTCAATTTAAAGACACAACACCTCAATTAAAAGAGATTGATCTTAACTATATCAATCTTGTAGTTGATTTAATAAAAGAGCGTGCTACGTTTATAAGTGACTTCTGGGAGCTAAGTCATTTCTTTTTTTCATCACCAAACACCTATGACGAGAAGGCTTGTAAAAAAACTTTAAAAGATGAAACTAGTGCAATTTTACAATCCGTTATAGAAATTATAAATGCCATAGAAAACTATAGTACTAAATCACTAAAGACCGTTATTAAGGATTGGATTACAGAAAACGATATAGGATTTGGGCAAGTTATGATGCCCTTGCGTTTAGCATTAGTTGGAGCATTACAAGGACCCGATGTTTTTGATATCATGTTTGTGATAGGAAAAAAGGAAACTTTAAAACGAATACACACTTTAATTTCAGAAAAAATGTAACAAAATAAATATATTTAATACTAATAATTTAGTTACATTTAAACATAAACTAACTTAAAAACAAACATTATGGCTTCATTACTTTACATTCCAATCCTATTTTTTGGATTAATAATTTTAATATCCGCAATTTTTATTGTGAAACAAAAAACAGCAGCTATAATAGAACGCTTTGGTAAGTTTCATAGTATTAGACATTCTGGTTTTCAAATGAAAATTCCTTTAGTAGATAAAATAGCTGGTAAATTAAGTTTAAAAATTCAGCAATTAGATGTTATAATCGAAACAAAAACGTTAGATGACGTATTTGTACGCTTAAAAGTATCAGTACAATACCGTGTAATAAGAGATAAAGTTTATGATGCTTTTTACCAATTAGATTATCCTCATGAACAAATTACGTCTTATGTATTTGATGTTGTACGTGCCGAAGTTCCAAAAATGAAACTCGATGATGTTTTTGTAAAAAAAGATGATATTGCATTAGCCGTAAAAGCAGAACTAAATGATGCCATGTTGGAATACGGTTTTGATATTATAAAAACATTGGTAACTGATATTGATCCAGACGCTCAAGTAAAAGAGGCTATGAACAGAATTAATGCTGCAGATAGAGAAAAAACAGCAGCTCAATTTGAGGGTGATGCCGCGCGTATTTTAATTGTTGAAAAAGCAAAAGCAGAAGCAGAAAGCAAACGTTTGCAAGGTCAAGGTATAGCAGACCAACGTCGAGAAATTGCACGTGGTTTAGAAGAATCCGTAGAAGTGTTAAATAAAGTAGGGATAAACTCTCAAGAAGCTTCTGCACTTATTGTGGTTACACAACATTATGATACGCTTCAGTCTATAGGACATGGAACAAATAGTAACTTAATATTAATGCCGAACTCGCCTCAGGCTGGTAGTCAAATGCTGAATGATATGGTGGCAAGTTTTACAGCAAGCAACCAAATTGGTGAAGCGATGAAAAATGCTAAGAAAAAAGATTCCGAGTAATAATATATTACCTATTAACTAAGTTTAAAACGCTATTTAGGAAATAAATATCTTAAATAGCGTTTTTTTATGAAACAATTTATGCGTTTATTTCCAACCACATAAAATAGCACCCATAATAGCAAGGGTTAGAATCCAATAACCAGAATTTACTAATATATATTTCCAATTTTTACGCTCAAAAAGTGCATTAACTCCTATTACAGGAAGTACAAAAAAAACACCTCCAAGAGCTCCATGAATAGCTCCATGTCCAAATGATCTGTGAGCGTTTCCAAACTCTTCCATAAATGCTTTAAACGATTCAGCATCTGGATTAGTAAACGCTAATTGTATTGCAGAAACTTGATGGATAACCATTCCGTTAACTGAGAATGCTAATAACACAGACAACACTAAAGACACTCCAAAAATAATAGCCATGTTGCCACCTTTCATTTTTTCTTTTGTCATTTCTGCAGCACGCATCCATATGTTTCCAAATACCTTTGGGTTGTACCAAATAAAGCCAATAACCATAGGTATAAAGGCAGCAACAATTATTGCATAAAAATTAATTTCCATAATGTATATGATTTATAGTTAGTAGTTTAAAAGTACTGTAAATTAATTATTATATAAAAAAAGTTAAAATAAATGTTCTATTTCATAAATATTATGTCAATTTTTTATAGAAAGTTTTAAAAACTTTGAACAACAAAGTATAACAGGAAAGAAAAGCGTAAGACCTTTCAGGTTTCAAAAAACCTGAGAGGTCTGATAAAAAATATAATATAAATGAGTCAAACACTAAAGATTGTTTTTATCGGATTTGAATTTCACTATAAATTCATTAAAGACAGAAAACTTTAAAGTGCACTAAAGATAGAGTCAATAAATTTTCCGTTCACGGCTACTCTTAAAGTGAAACCTTAAATAAATTATAACATCTTAGACCTTTCAGGTTTTTTAAACCTGAAAGGTATGAGGAGAACATTATAATGAAGAAGCCTCTGCAACCAAAAGTGCATTTTTATCTTCTTTTGCTTTATCTATAAATTCATTTACAGCAGCGTTACGTTCTTGACCTTGATCTAGTAATACTTTTAACGTTATCATTGTGACAATTCGTGTGCCAGCTTTTTTAATTGCAGTATTAAATAAGGGCTCTAATTCTTCATAAGTTACAGAAGTTGCTAATTGCTGTATTTCTGCTTTTACTGTTAGTTGCTTCTCTTCTGTTAAATTGGTGTACTTTTTTCCAAATTGCTGAATGACACTTAAAGCAGAACGTTGATGTTGTGAATTCTGTGAATTTGCAGCTTTATTTTGAATTTGTGATTTAGGTTTTTGCTTTGCCCAACTATCTCGTAAACCAACGGTTTTATTAAAAACTAAAGCATCTGGTTTAGAATCATTATCTACATTAAAATACCCTAAACGTTGAAACTGAAACCGCTCACCTACTTCTACGCTTACTAAACTTGGTTCTAAATAGCCTGTTTGCTCAGTTAAAGAATTTGGATTAATAAATTCCATAAAATCTTTATCGTGGTGACTATCTGGAGTTTCATCAATAAATAAACGATCATAGGATTTAACTTGTGCTGTAATGGCGTGTTTTACAGAAACCCAGTGTAATGTCCCTTTTACGCTTTTTGTAGTATCTGAGTCATATGTACAATATATTTCAAGAATATCTCCTTTTGTGTTTTTTAGAACACTATTTGCTTTAATAATGTAAGCATTTTTTAGTCTCACTTCGCCACCTAATTTTAATCTGAAAAAGTTGTCACTAGCCTCTTCTTTAAAATCTTCTTTTTCAATATAAATTTCTCGTGAAAATGGTACCTTCCTGTGTCCAGCAGAAACATCTTCTGGGTTATTTTCTGCTTCTAGCCATTCCTCTTGTGTTTCAGGATAATTAGTAATCACAAGTTTAATGGGATCTAAAACTGCCATCACCCGATTTGCAGTTTTATTTAAATCTTCACGAATACAAAATTCTAAAAGCGAAACATCAATACTATTTTCACGTTTTGCAACACCAACCTTTTCAATAAACTTACGGATTGAGTTTGGTGTATAACCGCGACGTCTTAAGCCAGATATTGTTGGCATTCGCGGATCATCCCAACCCGTAACAACACCTTCTTCAACTAAACGTAATAATTTACGTTTGCTCATAATAGTGTAACTTAAGTTTAAACGCGCAAACTCACGTTGTTTTGGTGGCATTGGTAACTCTGCCTTACTGTAATTATATACAATATCTCTAAACCAATTATAAAGCGTTCTGTGCGGTTTAAATTCTAATGAGCATAATGAGTGTGAAATTTGCTCAATATAGTCGCTTTCGCCGTGTGTCCAATCGTACATTGGGTAAATACACCAAGTATCTCCTGTACGGTGATGTTTAGCATACATAATGCGATACATTAAGGGATCTCGCATTAGCATGTTTGGATCTTCCATGTCTATTTTTGCACGGAGCACATGTGTACCGGTAGGAAACTCTCCAGCTTTCATGCGTTGGAATAAATCTAAATTTTCTGCTACGGATCTAGATCTGTAAGGACTGTTTGTGCCTACTTGTGTTGGTGTGCCTTTTTGCTCACGCATAGCTTCTGAGGTTTGGCTATCTACGTAAGCGTAGCCATCTTTGATAAGCTGCAACGCCCAATCGTATAGTTTTTGAAAATAATCTGAAGAGTACAACTCATTTTTCCATGTATAACCCAACCATGCAATATCTCGTTTAATAGCATCTACATACTCTTGTTCTTCTTTCGCAGGGTTGGTATCATCAAAACGCAAATTTACAGGAGCATTATATTTTTCACCCAAACCAAAATTTATACCAATAGCTTTTGTATGACCTATGTGTAAATAGCCATTAGGTTCTGGTGGAAAACGAAAACGCAACTTATCTTTTGGTAAACCATTTGCTAAATCTTCTTCTATAATATGCTCAATAAAATTGAGTGGTTTTTTTTCTTCTAACATGTTTATGATATTAGTAACTAGCTATTAGTAAATGAATTAAATTACTTTAGTTTTAAACTTTAAAGCTTAATACAAAACTAAACAAATTGTAACATTTTTAAACTATTATATACTTACACACTGAATCAAAAACATTAAGATGAATTATAAATGTCCCAAATGTGAAGATACAAGTTACGATATAGATGAAATGCACACAACTGTTGGAACTTTGTCTAAAATATTTGATATTCAGAATAAAAAATTTACATCAGTAACTTGCAGAAATTGTAGTTATACTGAATTCTTTAAAGCCAAAACTAGTGCTATTAGTAATATTTTTGATTTGTTTACGAACTAGAAAACAACTAATTTTTGCATATTTTTTTTGGTAACTGAACTATAATAATCCGTTGAACATTACTTTTGTATCATGGGAATAATAAAAGTTGAAAATATACGAGTATTTGCAAATCATGGTTGTTTAGAAGAAGAAACTATAATTGGTAGCGACTATAGCGTTAACCTTAAAATAACGGCAGATTTACAAAAAAGTGCAGCTTCAGACAACTTAGAAGATACTGTAGATTATGTGTTTTTAAATGCTATTGTTGTTGAAGAAATGGCGAAGCCTTCTAAGCTTTTAGAAACTGTTGCAAAACGTGTTTTAGATCGTATTTTTAAAGAATCAAAATTAGTTAGTGTTGCAACAATAGCTGTTAGTAAAATTAATCCTCCTATTGGAGGTGATGTAGAATGTGTTACGATTGAACTTACTGAGAAACGAAAAAAATAAAGGGTTTTAGCTTAGAAGATTAATAATTTATATATTTGCAAACCTTATTTACATTACAAATTAAGAATTACATTAATTTTATTTTAAGGTGTCGTGGCCGAGTGGCTAGGCAATGGTCTGCAACACCATCTACAGCGGTTCGAATCCGCTCGACACCTCAAAACCTTCAACAGATGTTGAGGGTTTTTTGTTTAAAACCTATCAGGTTTTAAAAGCCTGATAGGTTTAGTAACGAATTTATATTAAGGGAAAAAAACATTAAACTTAATTACTTAAATATAAGTATTTGCTTCACTTTCAGCGAAAACGAAACATAATATAGACCAGTTATAGCTTTTTTGTTTGAAACCTATCAGGGTTTAAAAACCTGATAGGTTAAGTAACGAATTTATATTAGAGGAAATAAAGCTATTAATTTATGGGACTCACCTTTTCTATTTGTGCTTTACTCTTTTCATAGAGTTCCGGAAATAAACCTTGTGTAAGTAATAAAATTCCAAACCCTAAAATTACAAGGGCTACTATTTTTTTTGTTTTAAAAATACGCTTTGGTGTGAGTTTATTTTTTAAACGTTTTGCAGCTACTATTTTAACTAAATCTGTTACAAAATAGGCAGCTAACATTGTAATTATAAAGATGGACACTCCGTTTTTAGATGTAGTAATAGAGGAGCCTATAACTATAAAACCAAACCAACCAATAAGCACACCTATATTTATAAAGTTAAGTAAAAAGCCTTTAATAAAAAGTTTTGTGTAATTTTTTTTTAGGGTAGTTACATTATAATGCTCTCTAACTATAGATCTGAAAGATTTAGATGTTTTAATAAAACTTGCAAGTCCGTAAATTATAAGTAAAAAACCACCAAAGACTAATAGTTTTGGATCGTCTTTTATTTTATCTAAAAGTGTGTCTGTGCTTTTGAATATCACTAAAATAAAAACAACATCCGCTAAAATAACACCTAAGTCAAAAATAATAGCACTTGCGATACCTTTGGTTACACTAGTTTCTAGTAATACAAAAAAAACTGGACCAATTGTAAAAGCAAGTAAAATTCCAAAAGGAATAGCTGTTAAAATATCATCAAACATGTGGGTTTTGCTATTTATACAAAAATAACTAAACTATACATAACTTACATACGTTTTATCGTACCACCAATAACTGTTGTTTCTTCAATATGTTTAGGATCTCCGTAAATATAAATATTACCACCGGCTTTTACTTTTGCAACAACTTTTTGTGAAGCATTAATATAAGCCTCACCAGCTGCATTAATATTTATTGCTGTACGTTCTGTTTTAAAAGATTTACCATTATAAATACCACCAGTGTAAATAGTTATATCTTGGTTTTTAGACATACCAGTGGTATTAATTATACCACCTGTTACAGCTCTATAATTAGCATAATTAACATTTATATCTGCAGTAATTTCCGCACCTTCTTGTGCTCTTAAATCTATTTCGTACTGTTTTATTGTATCTTCTACTATAACTTTAGCACCTTCATTAGCATCAATGACGTCTAAATTAGTATAATATAAAGTTACAACAGTATCACTTCCATCATAACTTTCTTTGAGTTTCATACGTATTTTTAATTTTCCGTTTTTATTTAAAATTTCTACATCAGATTTGTTTTTACCAGAAATAACAACTTTATTTTCTTTGGATTTTATGAGTTTTAAATTGATTAAATCATAAACTTTTACTGTTGAAAATTCACCTACTTTTTTCTCAACGCTATTTTGAGAAAAACTATAAAAACTTAATGTAAAACAAAAAATAAGGACTAACTGTTTCATAATATACTAACTGTTTTTTTAGATTATTTATTACAAAGACCACATAATTTTAAGTGTGTTACAGTTTTACTTTTACAGCTGTTCCTGTAATTGAAACTATAGCATAATTATGTGTGGTCATTTCAATATCAACAGTTATGCCAATTACCGCATTTGCTTTAAGTTGTGTTGCGTTAGTTTTTAATTTTTGAAATGCATCTTCTTTTACAACGTTTATATTATCACTAATTAAATTAAAATATTTAGACATACTAAATCCTATAGATTGCTTATTTTGGTTTATAGCTACACCAGTTACAATACCTAAATAATCTTCTATTTGAAAACCTTCTATTGAATGTGTTGTGGTTAATATCATAGTCTAATTTATTATTATAAAATTAAGCTTTACCAATCATATAAAAATCTAAATGTTTTTTAACTAAGTCAGCATTTTTTACTTGTACAATTACATCATCACCTAATTGATACATTTTTTTGTTAGAAGTCCCAATCATTGCATATTGGTCTTGATCAAATTGATAATGATCGTCTTTCATATCACGAACACTAACCATACCTTCACATTTATTTTCAATAATTTCTACATAAATTCCCCAATCGGTTACACCAGAAATTACACCTTTAAATTCTTTATCACCGTGATCTTGCATATAACGTATTTGCATGTATTTTATGGAATCGCGCTCTGCTTTAGTAGCTAAATTTTCCATTTGACTGGTGTGTTTACATTTATCGTTATAAATAGTCTCATTAGCAGATTTTTCTCCATCTAAATACTGCTGTAGTAAGCGATGCGCCATAACATCTGGATACCTACGAATAGGTGAAGTAAAATGACTGTAATATTCAAAAGCCAAACCATAATGTCCTATATTATTAGTGGTATATTCTGCCTTAGACATGGTTCTTATGGTTAAGGTATCTACTAAATTTTGTTCTTTTTTACCAACTACTGCTTTTAATAAATTATTTAAAGTAGAAGCCACTTTACTTTTATCTCTAAAATCTAACTGATATCCAAAACGCGAAACTACAGTTTTTAACTCTGCAAGTTTATCTTCTTTAGGTTCGTCATGTACTCTATAAATAAAAGTTTTCTTGGGATTTTGTTTGCCTACAAATTCAGAAACTTTTCGGTTAGCCAACAACATAAACTCTTCTATAAGTTTATTAGCATCTTTACTGGTTTTAAAATGAATGCCAACAGGATTTGCCGCTTCATCTAAATTAAATTTTACCTCTATTTTATCAAAAGAAATTGCACCTTCACGCATACGTTGTTTACGCATTTTTTTTGCTAAACGGTCTAACACTAAAACAGCTTCTGCTATTTCTGGTGCTGTGTTGTATAGTTTTCCAGTGAGTGAAACTTCGCTTGGAATTGTAGTACTGATTGATGAGATTCCTGCTTTCGCAGGAATTGGATTAGATTCAATTATAGCTTGAGCTTCTTCATAAGCAAAACGTGCATCTGAGTACGTTATGGTTCTGCCAAACCATTCGCTTTTAATATCACAGTTTTCATTCATTTGAAACACCGCAGAAAAGGTATATTTTTCTTCATGCGGACGTAATGAGCAGGCACCATTAGATAAACGTTCTGGTAACATAGGTACTACGCGATCTACTAAATAAATAGAAGTTGCACGTTCATAAGCTTCATCGTCTAAAACAGTACCTGGTTGAACATAATGTGATACATCTGCAATATGAATACCTATTTCATATAAACCATTATCTAATTTTTTAAAAGATAACGCATCATCAAAATCTTTAGCATCTTTTGGATCTATGGTAAAAGTAAGATCTTTACGCATATCTCTGCGTTTAGCAATTTCTTGTTCAGTAATAGAAATATCTATAGCATTTGCATAGGCTTCTACTTCTTCAGGAAACTCTAATGGTAAACCATATTCTGCAAGTATAGCATGTATTTCTGTATTATGTTCACCGGCTTTTCCTAAAACTTTAATTACCTTTCCGTTTGGTGAATCGGCTTTATCTGGCCAATTTTCCATGGTTACTAAAACCTTATCACCGTCTTCTGCTTGTAATGTTTTATTAATAGGTACAAAAATATCTGTTTTCATTTTATTACCATCTACAACTACAAAAGCAAAATTCTTTTTAGTATGTATTTGTATGGTACCTACATATTCAGTTTTTGCACGTTTAATTATATTGGTAATTTCACCTTCTAGCTTTCCTTGTTTTCTGCGGTTGTAAACATAAAGTTCTACTTCGTCACCGTTTAAGGCTTTATTAACGTTGTTGGATGCTATGTATATATCGTCTTCAAAATCGTCACAAATAACGTAACCATTACCACGTTGTGCAGCATCAAAAATACCAGTATGGTATTCAGTAATACTATTTAGTTGAAATTTACCGCGATCAACTTCTTTAATATCCTCTTTAATTTTCAGCTGTGCTAATTTTTTAATAATTTGGTTTCTACTACTAGCGTCGTTAACATCTAATATCGCCGCAATTTGTTTGTAATTAAAGGTTTTATTTCTGTCTTTTTTAAAAATACCTAAGATTGTATTTGTGAGATTAGAAATCCCTTTTTTGGATTTCATTTTGTTTTTCTTTTTTGTCATTTAATTTATAATATAATTGTGTATCATTCAGAGTAAAACGAAGAATCTCTTTAATGAATTGAAATTGCCACGCTTTGCTCACAATGACATCTTTTTTTAAACTTAATATTAAAGCGAAGAGACTATTAAGTTTTATACAAAACTAAACTATTAAATTTCAATAGTGTATAATGTAGGTTAAATAAATGAAAAATTAAAAAAATAGACTTATTAACACATATAATAAAAACAATTTATTTTTTTGAAATTTAAATTAAAAAATGGTGGTGATTATATAGTGTGAATAAGAGGTATAACTTTATTGCGTTTTTCTTTAATAAATGATTTTTTACAAGTTATCAATATTAAATCAACATTAGATTTAGTTTTAAAATCTTGAAAATTAAAATTTTAAAACTAATAATTCACATTTGTTAATAAGTGTAATTAACTATTTTTTTTAATATATAATTATACTAATTTAGTTTAAAACTCACATAAAAGGACTCATAACTTTACAATAGATTTACATAACTATATTTTGATGTTAACTTAAAGTTACTAATAGCTAAATTTTATTGGGTTTAGCAAGTTTATTTTATAATAAGTAATCAACAGTTATTAACAGTTTATGAATAAAAAATAAGGATACATTGTTTATACCTATATTCATTTAAAATTAATATTAAACTGTTGTTCATTCTTACTGCAAAGAAGTATCTCTAAAAAGTGATAATCAAACACATCTTATAAAACTACTTACATAAATTTATATTAAAAGCAAGCCAAGGCAAAGCTTATCTTTTTATAAGATGTTAAGTTTTCTAGTTTTAATCATTAATTATTTAAACACCTCAGCAACAAATAGTATAATAACATTAGTTTAAATAGTTAATAGCATCCTTTTACGCTACATTTAGAATTTTGTAAAATTTAAATAATCTAAATTAATAACCTAACAACTAATGAAACTATCAAAACTTGCATTATTATTTTTATTAACCTTTAGCTATACTTTTGCCCAAGTAGGGATAGGTACCACAGACCCTCAGGGAGCTTTAGACATTACAGCAACAACCCAAGGTTTAGTAATCCCTAGAGTACCAGATTACAAAGCAGTAACCACACCAAATGGTAGTACAGTAGTAAATGGGACACTGGTTTATGATACTATTTTAAAGCAACTCATGTTTTATATCAATGACACATGGATAGCCTTAGCAAGTGATGCTACAGTATCAAAACCAGTAAATTTTACAGGGACAGAAACCACCAAGTTAACGGCCTCAGATGCTGCAGCTAATGATAACTTTGGTATTTCCGTAAGCTTAAGTTCAGATGGCAGTACGTTGGCTGTGGGTGCTTATTCTGATGATGATAATGGTACTAATTCTGGCTCAGTGTATGTCTTTACAAACAGTGGAGGTGCTTGGACAGAAACGACCAAGTTAACGGCCTCAGATGGTGCAGCTAGTGATTATTTTGGTT
>CAYGUF010000011.1:45494-81752 GCA_964353125.1 uncultured Flavobacteriaceae bacterium | reverse complement strand
AGAATTTAAAGCTAATTTTACTTTGAAACGGTAAGTAAAGGTGTATGTAGAAATTAAATATCCCTATCATATCTATGATAGGGATATTTTTTTGTTGGCCCACTAGGTTTCGAACCTAGACTCTTCGGTACCAAAAACCGATGTGTTAGCCAGTTACACCATGGGCCAATTATTAATTGAGTTTGCAAATTTAAAACAAAGTTTTAGTTCCGCAAAAAAAACTTATAAAATAATTCAAATTACTTAACGTTAACTTAAAAACCATAGTGTGTTTAGTATTTATTAGTATTTTCGTTTGCTTAAAATACCTTGTTTTTTATGACCAATTTTAACTTTAAAAAGTGGAATACCATCCTAGGATGGATTGTTTTTATAATTGCTTTAACCGTATATTCACTTACTGTTGAGCCTACAGTAAGTTTTTGGGATGCTGGTGAGTATATTTTAACTTCGGCAAAATTACAAGTAGGGCATCCACCAGGAGCACCATTGTTTCAAATGTTAGGAGCGTTCTTTTCAACCTTCACCTTTGGCAACAACACTTATATTGGTATGATGATGAATCTTATGAGTGGTGTGGCTAGTGCGTTTACTATTCTATTTCTATTCTGGACTATTAGTTTATTATTAAAAAAATTAGTGCACTACAAAGATGCGCCAAATGCAACAAAAGGACAAGCTATATTGGGAAGTGCATTGGTTGGTAGTTTGGCATTTACGTTTACAGATTCGTTTTGGTTTAATGCTGTAGAAACTGAGGTTTATGCTATGGCAACACTTATAATGGCTGTGCTTTTTTTCTTAGCACTACGTTGGGAAGAAGATATGCACAAACCTAGAGGCAACCGTTGGTTAATTCTTATTGCATTTGTTATTGGTTTATCTTTTGGTGTGCATTTTATGGGCTTATTAACCATACCTGCAATTGGACTAATTTATTACTTCAAAAATTATAAAACCATAACACTCAAAAATTTCATTATTGCAAATATTGCCTCGGCAGCTATTTTACTTTTTATTTTTAAGTTATTACTACCTTCCACATTAAAACTTTTTGGTTATTTAGAAGTATTTTTTGTGAACAGCATTGGGCTTCCTTTTAATTCTGGAACAATTATTACAGGTATTTTAGTAATTGCTGGATTCTATTTTGGACTTAATTATACTCGCAAAAAAGGTTACATTCATACCAACACTCTGATACTTTCATTATTATTTATTTTTATTGGTTTTTCATCGTGGATGATGTTACCTATTCGTGCAAACGCACAAGTAATTATTAACGAAAATGACCCATCTGACGCCAGAGAACTTCTTGCATATTACAATCTGGAACAGTACCCAGAAACGCATTTATTTTATGGTCCTCAATTTACAGAAATATATTCTGGGCAAGACGAAGATGAGCCATTTATAGACGACAAAAAAAATTACGAAAAAAATGAAGCTACAGGCACTTACGATATTATAAATGATTGGAAAGGCAGTAAGCAAAATTACAATCACGCACATGCCGCTTTACTTCCAAGAATGTGGAGTAGTGAACATGCCGAAAATTACATGATCTTTACGGGCTTAATTGATTTTAAGGTTAGCCCAAGTTTGCAAAAAAACGCCTACAGTGAAGCTATTAATGCGGGTCTTCCAGATGAACAAGCGAGCCAATATGCTGCTCAAGAAAAGCAGCGATTTGATAAATTAGTAAGCGATTTTAGAATGCGCGTTATGCAAGGCGAAATTGATTATGAAGGTTATAATGCCTTTTTGAAACGTTACGGACAGCAATACTTAGAGATTGAAAAACCTTCTTTTATAGATAACGTTGCTTACATGTTTAAATATCAGTTTGGGTATATGTATTGGCGTTATTTTATGTGGAATTTTAGCGGAAGACAAAATGATATACAGGGAAAATATGATGATTTTAATGGAAATTGGATTTCTGGCATCAATTTTATAGATGAGCTTCACTTGGGCATGTCTCAACATAACCTACCAACAGATGTTAAAGACAATAAAGCCCGTAACACTTACTATTTATTACCCCTAATTTTAGGGTTAATTGGCTTTTTCTTTTTGTTAAACAGTGATATTAAACGATTTTGGGTACTTCTGGTATTCTTCTTACTTACCGGTTTAGCCATTCAGTTTTACACCAATGTACGCCCTTTTGAACCTCGCGAACGAGATTACTCTGTTGTAGGTTCGTTTTACGTATTTTCAATTTGGATTGGTTTTGGGGTCTATGCCTTATATGACCTTTTAAAAGTTAATATAAAATCTAAGTTATTGGCACCCGTTATAACCTTAACGTGTTTAATTTTAGTGCCTGGAATACTCGCAGCAAATAACTGGGACGACCACGACCGTTCTGGTAAATATACCACAAACGCCATGGCACGTAAATATTTAGAGTCTTGTGCACCAAACGCTATCTTGTTTACAATTGGCGATAATGATTCGTTCCCATTATGGTATCTTCAAGAGATTGAAGGTGTGCGCACAGATGTACGTGTGGTTAATACTAGCTTGTTTCAAACCGATTGGTATATAGACCAAATGAAACGTAAAGCCTACGAAAGCGACCCAATACCATCGCAATTAACTCATAAACAATATAGAGCTGGTACACGCGATTTTTTAGTTTACAGAGAAATAAATGAAAAAATTGCCAATGATACTTTAGCCTTAAAAGATCTAGTGAATTTTATGTCTAGCGAAGAACCTAGCACAAAACTGAGATATATTGCTGAAAAACAAGGTGATGATCCAAGAGGCTATCCTAACAATTATTTAAACACCAATTATTTTCCAACACGACATTTTAGTGTTCCTGTAAATAAAGAAACCGTACTAAAAAACGGTATTGTTAAACCTGAGGATGCCGATAAAATAGAAGCCGAAATCTATGGCAAAATAACCAGTAGCTCTATTTATAAAAACAGCTTGTTAATGTTAGATATTGTTGCTAATAATAATTGGGAACGCCCTATTTATTTTACGGGTGGTGCTTATGGTAACGAAGATTATATTTGGCTAAAAGATTATTTACAGTTAGATGGCATGTGCTACAAATTAGTGCCTATTAAAACACCTGTAGATAAAGCAAACCCATATGATATGGGACGTGTAGATGCAGATTTAATGTACCAACAAGTTACACAATGGCATTGGGGAGGTAGTGGCGAAAACATTTATCATGATACAGAAACACGCCGTAATGGTATTACGTATAGAGGGAATTTAGCCCGACTTATAGAGCAACTCATCAATGAAGAAAAGTTAGCTAAAGCTGAAGAAATTGCTGATATCGCTATGGAAAAAATGCCTGTAGATAAATTTGGGTATTACACACTTTTAGAACCTTATATTAGTGCCTACTACGAAGTTGAAAACCTTGAAAAAGCAAGAAAACTTTACACAGATGTTAGTAAAAAATATCAAGAAAACCTAAAATATTTAAGCAGTTTACCGATTAAAAAACAAGATGATTTAATTGAAGAAATTTATACCGATATACAGCGCTATAGAGCTTTAGTGGATGTTATTGTATTTTATAATGACAAAGAATTTGCGCTAGAAGAAACTAAAAAATTTAATGATTATCTCGAACTTTTTAGCCGCTTATTTGGGCCTCAAAAAGATAATGAACCAGAACTTAGAGAGGACATAGATTTAAAAACATTTTTAGAAGATTCTAATGCAATACCACAAGAAGGTAATTAGAATATATGCGTATTATTCCTGTTAAAACTCCAACACTTATTAAAAAAGTGTTTCCAAATTTTATATGGAATATCAATACAAAACGTAAGGTTTTATACCTGAGCTTTGATGATGGCCCAACACCAAATATTACAACTTGGGTGCTAAAAACACTAAGTGCATATAATGCAAAAGCTACATTTTTTTGTATTGGTAATAATATTGAAAAACATCCCGATATTTTTAAACATATTATTGGTGATGGCCATACCATTGGTAATCACACTTATAACCATTTAAACGGTTGGAGACATAAAACAAAACCTTATTTAGAAGATGTTTTAAAAACACAAACAATTATAACTTCTGAAGTTTTAAAACTTAAAGACAATACCCCTGAAAAGGTTGCATTGCAAATCAAAAAATTATTTAGACCACCTTATGGGCGCATAAAACTTAAACAAGTTAAAACGCTACTAAAAAAAAATTATAAAATTATAATGTGGGATGTTTTATCTTTTGATTGGGAAGCCTCTATATCTGAAGACACGTGCTTAAAAAACATAATATCTAATGCACAGCCAGGAAGCATTATTGTGTGCCATGATAGTGATAAAGCATATAAAAACCTTAAATACACTCTGCCTAAAGTGCTCCATTATTACACCAAAAAAGGCTATGTTTTTGAAGCATTATAATTGTTAGTTTTTTTAATGTTTTAAATGAATTTAATGGCGTTTGTATTATTAATTTTCAAATTTAATATCATCTTTAGTGTACATTTTACCATCGCTACCAGATGACATAATTAAAAATCCTTTACCATTATTAGTTACTGTATATTGGTAAGGATTACGCCATGCATCTTTGTACCATTTTTGCCTTGTATGACTATGCCCTATAAGGACTTTTAAATCATTTGGATACGCACCAAAACGCTGATGCCATTGGTGTATTCTTTTAGAAATTACTGCAAGTTCTTTCTCAGTAGATTCTGGAAAAATAAATCTGCTTTGGTAACTAAAACACACAAATACTCCAATACATATACTAATTATAACTGAAACATAAATCTTTGTACTTGGTTGTAAAACGTACTTTTTAAAAGGACTTTTTTTACCCTCTAATTTTTCTTTCTTTGAAACTTTTTTGTGGTGTTTAAAATCCTTTCTTAAAAGCCCAATATCAATAAAAAGCTCTAGTAATAGTTCAATCACTTTGGAATAGTCTCTTAAATTATGAGCATTTTATTTTCCAAACAAGCGCCCAAAAAAACCTTTTGTTTTTTTCTTAGCATCTTCAAAAGTTTCTTTTACATCTTCTGCTAAATCTTCAAGTTTTTCCTCTGCAACGTCAGTGAATTCAGCTAGTTTTTCTTCAGCATCTGAAACAAATTCTTTTACTTTTTCTTTAGTTTCTGCAAAAGTTTCTTTGGCTTCTTCAGATAAAACTGCTGCTTTTTCTTGAGCTACCGTTTTAAAGTCGTTTAACTTTTCTGTGGCTTCACCAGTGAATTCAGTAGCTTTATCTTTAGCACTACTTAGTAATTCTTTAGCATCTTGATTTATAAAGGCAGTTGCCTTTTCTTTCACATTGTCTAAAACCTCTGAGGCTTCACTTAAAAGTTCGTTGGCTTTTGTTTTTGCTGTATTTAAAGCTTCCGCAGCATCTTTTTTTAAAGCGCTAGATTTTTCATTTAATGTGTGTTCTGTAGCGTTTGAATCGGCTTCAAGATTTGCATTTTCGTTTTCTAAATTGGTGTTATCGTTAGTCATAATTTTTAGTTTTTATATTTATTAATGTAAATTTAAAAGTAAAATAATAATGCGCTATTAAATTTTACATTTATTTCAACCTACAGAAATGCGCTATCTATAGGTTCCCAAAGTTCTACTTTATTTCCTTCATTATCAAGTATCCAAGCAAATTTTCCATAACTATACGTTTCCATGTCTCCAATAATTGTAACACCTTCAGTTTTTAAAAGTTTTAAAAGTTGTTCTAAATCTTCCACACGGTAATTAAACATATGGTCTTTTTTAGAGGGTTCAAAGTGCTTGGTGTCTTCTGCAAACGGACTCCATTGTGTAGAACATGCGGTACCTGCATTGTCTTTCCACCAAAATGTAGTGCCATAATCATCGGTATTAAAACCTAGATGCTTTTTATACCATGCTTTTGAAGCTTTTGGGTCTTTTGTTTTAAAAAATAAACCTCCAATTCCTGTAACGCGCTTTTTCATTATATCTGTTTTTTATTTCTTAATGGTTTTTTCATAAATTTCTATCCACTCTTCAACAGACATTTTACCCAAAAGTGCTTCTATTAAGTCATAAGGAATAGCATCTATTTTTTTAAAGCGGATGCAGCTTTTTCCCATATCTAATTTATATTTAGAATGCTTTGGGTACTCTGCAACAAACCAGTCATGTAATTCTTTTTTGGCATAGATACCAGAATGGTATAATGCAATAAAATTTTTCTGAGACGCTAAGTTTATAAACGGTAATGGCGGAAACGGTTTACAATGGTAACCTGGCGGATAAATAGATTTTGGGACGTAATAGGCTAGCATTCCATAAAACATACCAGCCTCTAAGCCTTTGGGCATGTGCTTTTTTATAAGCGCATCTAATTTTGTAATAGCAGCTTTTCTGTCTTTTGGAAGTTCGGCTATGTAAGCTTCTGATGTTGTTGCCTTTGATGTCATTAAACGTTTATTTTTTTTGCTTTAAAACAAGTCCAGAAATTAAACTAACCACAAACCCTAACATTATTACTGTAGTAAACATAAGCAATGCCATACCGCTAGAACCTCCGTAAGCTTCCATTTGTTGCTTAAGCGCTGTGCTTTCAATTTTTAAATCTTCTGGTGATAATGTGGCTTTCATTTTTGCTATGGATTGCTCAATATATTGGGCTTCAAAATCTGGATTTATTTGTGTGGTGTACACATAATCAAAAATAGCAACCCCAAGTGCAGCGCATATTGCTATTAACATACCAATTGCAAGTGCACGCTTAAAAGCTAATTGCCCCTTATTATGATGATCTCTAAAATGCTTTATTCCAAAAAAAACAAAGCTTAAACTTATTAGCATAGCAGAATAGCCGAGAAGTTCTCCGTATTCAAAATCGATTCCCATTCCTATGAAAAAAGGAAGTCCAAATAATACAAAGCCACTAACTAAGGCGTATAAACCATATTTAATTACAGTGTTTTTCATTTTTTAATTTTTGTTTAATTTTAAAATTTGACAGCCTTAATTGTTTGTGAAAAAATTGTTTATTTCACGCCTAAAACTACAAAATATTTGATAATCAGCAATTAACAAAACGCTTCCTTTATTTTGTCTACTATAGTTTGTGCAAGTTTTACATGGCTTTCTTTGGTCCAGCCGGCAACATGGGGGCTTAATATTACATTATTTGCATTAATAAGATATTTGAATGCTTCTGGCAATTGCTTTAAATCTGTTTTAGCTGTTTTAGCTGCTAAAGTTTCTGTTATCCCAGATGTAAACATAGTTTCAAATGATGCTTTTTCGTATTCCAAAACATCTAAACCTGCTCCTAAAATTTTTCTGGTTTGTAATGCGTTAACTAAAGCGTTTGTAACCACACTTTTTCCGCGTGCCGTATTTATAAACCAAAATGGCTTTTTAAAGGCTTTAATAAATTCTTCATTTACCATATTTAAAGTTAATGGTGTTTGCGGAGTATGCAGACTTAGCACATCAGATTTTTGTTGCAATTCTTTTAAAGATACTTGTTTGGCATTGGCATCACCTACATTAGGTTTTATGTCATAACACAAAACCTCAACTTCAAATCCACGCAATTTTTTGGCAAAAGCTTTGCCCATATTACCGTAACCTATAAGTCCAATGGTTTTACCATCTAACTCTTCACCTCTGTTGGCTTCGCGTTGCCACTGCCCTTGTTTTACCTCGGTGTTGGCTTTTGGTAGTTTGTTTAGCAATGCTAATAGCATGCCTAATGTGTGCTCTCCAACTGCGTTGCAGTTGCCTTCTGGAGCTGCAATAAGTGTAATGCCTTTTTGTGCTGCGTAAGTGGTATCTATATTTTCTAGACCTGCTCCTACTCTACCAATAAATTTTAAGTGGGATGCTGCGTCTAAAAACTGCTGGTCTATTTTAAACCTACTTCTTATAATTATGCCTTGATACTTAGAAATTTTTGCCTCAACCTCTGCTTTTGTTGATGTATAATCTTCATGGTTTATAAAGCCTAAAGCGTTTAACTGGGTGATTAAAAGTGAATGGTTACTGTCTAAATGAAGTATGTTCATGAGGATTTCATTTTTTTTAGATTTGGCGGTTTTTTTAGGTGTTTATTCTTGGTTACTAATTGTATCTGCTGATGCTTTTTGCGTTAGGGATTGTAGTGGAAATCCTTTTTTTAACGCTGTGCGCAGCAAAAGTGTTAAAAAAAGATTGCAACGTAAAGCCCGACCCTTGTGGTAACTCCCAAATATTATATACCGAGTATGAGTTTTGCAATCCAGAAGTAGAGTAAAATACCTAAAATATCGTTGCTTGTGGTTATAAATGGTCCTGTGGCAATAGCAGGATCTATACCGCGTTTGTTTAAAAATAATGGGACAAAAGTACCTATTAAACCTGCTGTTATTATGACTAATACCAATGCCACGGATATGGCAAGGGCTTTGTCTATTTCGCCTTTGTAAAGCCAAACAAATAAAAACAAGAAAATGGCGAGTATGACTCCGTTGAGTGCTGCAAGTAGCATTTCTTTTATAAGCCTGCTATTAATACTGCCCTTTACATCGTCATTGGCTAAACCTTGCACAATTATAGCGCTAGATTGGACGCCTACATTACCAGCCATTGCTGCAATTAATGGTGTAAAAAAGAAAAGTATTTCGTATTTTTTAAAAATGCCTTGAAAACCTTCCATAATTATAAAAGCTCCAATACCGCCTAAAAGCCCTAAAAATAACCACGGTAAACGTGCACGTGTGAGTTGTATAATACTATCGTCTGCCTCTACATCTTTGGTAATACCTGCTGCGAGTTGGTAATCTTTGTCTGCCTCTTCTTTTAAAACATCTACAATATCATCTATGGTAATACGGCCTAAAAGTATTTGATTTTCACTCACTACGGGTATGGCTTCCAAATCGTACTTTGCCATAACTTTTGCAACGTCCTCGGCATCGTCATTTACATAGACCCAATCCACGTTTTCTTTGGCAATATCTGCTATTTTTTGTTCGCTTTTGGCAATAATAAGGTCTTTTAAAGACAACCGTCCAATGAGTTTATCTTGTTTATTTACCACGTATATTGAGTGCACTCTTGAAACGTCTTTGGCCTGTGCTCTTATGCGTCTTAAACAGCCTGCAACGGTCCAAGTTTCGTAAACTTTTACCAACTCTTTTGCCATAAGCCCACCTGCAGAATTTTCATCGTAGCCTAAGAGTTCTTGTATTTCAGCTTTATGTGCTTGGTCTTCTATTTGAGAAATTACCGCTTTTTGACGCTCTTGTGGTAATTCTGATATAATATCTGTAGCATCATCGGTATCTAATTCTTCTAATTCTACTGCAATTTCTTTAGCAGATAAATTTTGAAGAATTTTTTCTCGGCTATACTCATCGAGCTCCGTTAGTATTTCTGAAGTGGTTTTAGAATCTAAAAGCTTAATCACATATACCGCATCTTCTACATCTAACTCATCTAAAATTTCGGCAATATCTGCGAAATGAAATTCTTTGAGCAATTGCTTTAATGCCTTATCATTAGCGTCTTCTAAAAGTATTTCTACGTGTTCTATAAGCTGGTCTGTAAGCTGAAATTGTATGTTGTCTTGATTGTTTTCCACCTCAATGTTTTGTTCTTTTAACTTATAAACTGCTTGTTTTAATTGCTTTAACCTCGTTATTTATAATTAGGCTAGTATTTTAAAATCTTAATTTAGACTCATTAATTTATATCGTGTTGAATTAAGCCTGTTAACGCTACAAACTGTGCAACACTTAATTGTTCTGGTCGCTGCTCAAAGATAGCATTTGCTTTTAAATTATCTGATAAATTGAAAATTTTTAAGCTGTTTCGTAATGTTTTTCTGCGTTGCTGAAATCCTGTTTTTACAACTCTAAAGAAGAGTTTTTCATCACAGGGAAGATTAAAATTTTCTTTTCGAGTTAATAATAACACACCAGAATCTACTTTTGGTGGTGGATTAAATACTGTTGGCGGCACAGTAAACAAATATTCTGCATCATAAAATGCTTGGGTAAGCACCGACAAAATACCGTAAACTTTTGAGCCTTCTTTAGAACAAATACGCAATGCTACTTCTTTTTGAAACATGCCCGAAAATTCAGGAATTTGGTGACGAAGGTCTAAGGTTTTAAATAAAATTTGAGACGATATGTTGTACGGAAAATTACCAATAATAGCGAATGGTTTTTGTTGAAAGACTTGAGACAAGTCGTATTTTAAAAAATCTTGTTCTATGATACGATTGGAAAGATTGAGATAATTGCTTTTTAAATACGATACAGATTCGGTATCAATTTCTATAACATGTGTTGTGGTATTTTTTTGAAGCAAATATTTAGTAAGCACACCCATACCTGGGCCAATTTCTAAGACATTATCGTAGCCTTTTAAAGATAAGCTATTTGCTATTTTTTGTGCAATAGTTTCATCTGTTAAAAAATGTTGTCCTAAGTGTTTTTTTGCTTTTACTGTCATGGCTGCTTTGGCTTACTAAGGTGCAATAGCTTTTGTTGCTAAGCAAATATAGGTAACAGTCTGTAAAGTCTTTGTTTATTTTGTTGCAAAGTCTTAAAAGCTAAAATGTACTTTTGATTTTAGTAAATTAAAAATGAGGTAATTAACTATTTAAAAGCTTTACAACATCTTTAGCAAAATAAGACGCAATAATATCTGCGCCAGCGCGCTTAATGGCAGTAATTTGCTCTAACATTACCGCATCATGGTCTAACCAGCCTTTTTCGGCAGCGGCTTTTAGCATGGCATATTCACCAGATACTTGATACACTGCTGTTGGCATATTAAACGCTTGTTTAATATCTCTCACAATATCCAAGTAACATAACCCTGGTTTTACCATCACAATATCTGCACCTTCGTTAATATCCATTTGGGTTTCTCTAATAGCTTCTTTACTATTTGCAAAATCCATTTGATACGTTTTTTTGTCCTTTGGAATGTCTACCATATCTACAGGTGCTGAATCTAATGCATCTCTAAACGGTCCATAAAATGCAGATGCATATTTTGCGGAATAACTCATAATGCCTGTGTCTATATAATTAGACTGGTCTAGTGCTTTTCTTATGGCTAAAACACGACCGTCCATCATATCGCTTGGTGCTACAAAATCAGCTCCTGCTTCAGCATGAGACACACTCATTGCTGCTAAAACCGCAACGGTTGCATCATTTATAATTTTACCAGATGCTACAATACCATCATGTCCGTAAGATGAAAACGGATCTAAAGCCACATCTGTCATTACCAACATTTCTGGGCATGTGTTTTTTATAGTTTTTATGGCACGTTGCATTAAACCTTCTGGATTCAAGGCTTCTGTACCTTTGTTATCTTTTAAGGTGTCTTCTACTTTTACAAAAAGTAACACTGATTTTAAACCTAAACTCCAAAGCGTTTTTACTTCGGCTTTCAACAGATCTAAGCTAAAACGGTAATAATTTGGCATTGATGCTATTTCTTGCTTTATGCCTTTGCCTTCCACAACAAATAATGGTACTAAAAAATCGTTTGGTGTTATAATCGTTTGTCGCACTAAACTTCTTATAGCTTCATTGGTTCTTAGGCGTCTTGGTCTTTGTATTGGAAACATAATTTTTAATTTGAAATGTCATTCAGAGTGCAACGAAACATCTTTTAAATTTATATTATAGGGATGCTTCACTTTGTTCAGAATGACAAGATTAAACCCAATCTTTAGGGTTTTGTAATACTTTAATTAAGCGTTCTTCTCCACTACCTATTTCTGGATGATGATCGTAAACCCATTGCACATGTGGTGGCAAACTCATAAGAATACTCTCTATACGTCCGTTTGTTTTTAACCCAAACAACGTGCCTTTATCATGCACAAGGTTAAACTCTACGTAGCGACCACGTCTAATTTCTTGCCACTGACGTTGGTTTTTGGTATATGCTAAATTTTTTCGTTTTTCAACAATTGGCACATAAGCTTCTAAAAAACTATTGCCAACTTGGGTTACAAAATTATACCAATGTTGCATGCTCATTTGTTCTGAAGCTTTGCAGTAATCAAAAAACAAACCTCCTATGCCACGACCTTCATTTCTGTGAGTATTGTAAAAATACGAATCACAACGTGCTTTGTAATTTGGATAGAATTCTGGGTTATGCTTATCACAAGCCGTTTTACAGGTTTCATGAAAATGTATAGCATCTTCATCAAACAGATAATAAGGTGTTAAATCTTGACCTCCACCAAACCATTGATCAACAATATGACCTGCTTTATCATACATTTCGAAATAACGCCAATTGGCATGTACGGTTGGTACCATTGGATTTGTAGGATGAAGTACTAAACTTAAACCACAGGCAAAAAAATCGGCATCCTCTACACCAAAATAGGTTTGCATAGCTTCTGGCAACGTACCATGTACCTCAGAAATATTAACACCACCTTTTTCAAAAACAGCACCGTTTTCTATAACGCGTGTTCTGCCACCACCTCCTTCTGGACGCTCCCAAATATCTTCTTTGAATTTTGCTTTTCCATCAACAGCTTCAAGCTTTGAGGTAATGCTATCTTGTAACTCTTGTATGTAATTGTAAAATTTATCTTTTAAACTTGTTTTCAAAATTTAAGCTTTATATGAATTAAGTATCGGCGATTTATATGATTTTTTGTCTGTTTCAAGCATTAAAATTAGCAAATAAAACACTGATAGAAAGTACGCGAGGACTTTCGTTAATTGACTAAAAACAGCAATTAATTTTACAAAGTTATACCTTCAGTTATTTACCTTCTTATAGCAAAAATCAAAATCGAATTAGGCAATATTTTAATTGATTTTCGGACTTTACTTTTATAACTATTCTTCAATTCAATTTGTTTAGTTATTCTTAAAATAAGATATTCAGTGCTTTTTTCCATTTCATAAGAGTATTCCAGACCGTTTATGATTAGGTCACAAGCTCCGTCAATTAATGATAATTCGTAAAATTCTCCATCAAATTCAATTCCAAACGAGTTGGCAGAACCATAAGTCTTATATTTTATTTCCGTTTTTCCGCTTGTTGTTTTTCCAATGTATTTTTTATAACTCAAGTCATAAACTTCGTCTTCGTCTTTTTCAATTTCCAATTTCGCGTAGCTACCTTGAAAATCCAATAGTGATCTCTTGTTATCAGCGTTTTTTACGATTAGAATTCCGTTTACTGTTCCTTTAAAATTACCTGATTCCAAGTTTTGAAAAACAGAATCAAATCCATTTCCATCAATTGCGTTCGCCGAATATTGCTGCCCAAAACATTGCAAAGAGACAAAAACTAAAAAAGATGTAAGTAATACTCGTGATTGTGTCATAATTGCAGGAAAATAGAATAAAATAACGTGTTAGCGATGACTATTTGTATTACTCCAATTTTAAAACCTTGAAACTCTAACTTCATTACTAGGCTTTTAAAGTTGTAAACGGCTCAAAACCCGTATTCTTTTCTGGTAAAACTCCTTCTTTTTGAAGCAATTTTACTGTTGTTATAGAAGCCGCAGTAACGCTCATTGGTAAAATAAAAATAACCCCAATTAATGGCACAAACAAAAAAGCAATAAAAACAATACCGTTACCTAGTGCATAACCTCTATTTCTTTGAATAAATGCAATACTGTCTTTATAATTATAGTGACGTTCTAAGGTATAATCCATATTACCAAAACCTGCGTAATTAGATTGTACTAAATACAGTAATGGAACTGTTAGCACGGCTAATAATGGCACCATAAATTTTAGCAAAACAATTGGTAATGTCACTAACAACTCCCAGCTCAAATTTCTTAAACTTAAGCTTATACCACGCCAAAGCTGCGCTACAAAAGATGTTTTACGGTGGTTATTATTTTTTGAGCCTGTTAAATAAAATTCAATTTTTTCTGAAACCGGACTCATAAACGGTGCGGATAAGGCTAATATGATATGCTTGTAAAGCAGTAATCCGATAATGAGCATAATCACACCTCCAATAATACCAGACACTAAAGCAAATGTTTCTCTACCTGTTTTCCATGGCCAAATAGTTGCTAACCAGTTTCCAAAATCATCTGATAGACTATAGGCTGTTGTAAAAACTAGCGCAAATGTAAAAACGCTTATAAGTATGGGAACTACAAAGTATTTCCAAAGTTTTAATTTTTTAATTAATGCTAAAGCTTCAGAATATGTTTTTATACTTTTAAAAATAGCTTGAATCATATTTTTAAATTTTAGTGCGGTGTTACATTTACGAGTTATTTATTTTTATAACTAAACCTCACTTTTGTACTCTTTTACGGCATCTATAAAGGCTTTTGCATTTTCTAAAGGAATATTTGGTAAAATGCCATGACCTAAATTTACGATATATTTATCTTTTCCAAAGTCGTTAATCATTTGTGTAACCATGCGTTTGATTTCTGAAGGTGGCGAAAACAAACGTGTTGGGTCAAAATTACCTTGCAAGGTAATATTACCACCAGATAGATAACGGGCATTACGTGCAGAGCACGTCCAGTCTACTCCTAAAGCAGATGCTCCTGATTTAGACATTTCGTTTAGTGCAAACCAACAGCCTTTACCAAAAGCAATTACTGGCGCATCGTCTTTTAAAGCATTTATAATTTGCTGCATGTATTGCCATGAAAACTCTTGATAATCTACTGGGCTTAACATGCCTCCCCAAGAATCAAATACCTGAACAGCATTACAACCCGCAGCTACTTTTTCTTTTAAATACGCAATTGTAGTATCTGTTATTTTTTGTAATAATTGGTGTGCCGCAATTGGATTTGTAAAACAAAATTGCTTGGCTTTATCAAAGTTTTTAGAGCCTTGGCCTTGTACACAATAACACAAAATTGTCCATGGCGAACCTGCAAATCCAATAAGCGGAATCTCGTTGTTAAGTTTTTCTTTAGTAGCTTTAATTGCCTCATAAACATAACTTAAGGCTTCCTTTACATCTGGCACAATAACGTTATCTACATCCTTTTGTGTACGAATTGGATTTGGTAAATAAGGCCCAAAATTTGGCTTCATTTGTACCTCAATATTCATAGCTTGAGGAATTACTAATATATCTGAAAATAAAATTGCAGCATCCATACCGTAACGTCTTATGGGTTGTAAGGTAATTTCGCTTGCTAATTCTGGTGTTTGGCAACGTGTAAAAAAATCATACTTTGCCTTTATTTCCATAAATTCTGGCAAATAGCGTCCTGCTTGACGCATCATCCATACTGGTGGACGGCTTACAGTTTCACCTTTTAATGCTCTTAAGAATAAATCGTTTTGAATACCTGCATTGGCAGATACCGCTTTTATCAAATCGCTCATAGAATTGAATATCTTAAAATTGAGTACCCTTTTAATTTAACTTTTGACGCTCAGACCTTTCAGGTTTTGAAAACCTAAAAGGTTTTCATTTAAAATTACTATAAATAACAATCTAAATGTAATGTTTATTAACCAAAGCAATTACACTTTCTACAGTTGGCATTTTAGCAATACGTACAACTTCAAAATACGGTTTTGCGGCTTTTGCAGTGGTTTCGCCAATACAAAAAGCAATACCACTTGCTTTATTCTGTTTTAAAAAACTTTCTACTGTAGAGGGACTGTAAAACATAACGCCATCTAACGGATGTGAAACCTTTTTTGCATTAAACTTAGTTTCATAAGCCTCTACTTCATTTACTTTAATATTATGTTCAGTTAAAATATTTGGTAAATCGTCTAACCTAATGTTACTGCAGAAAAAAGTAACTTCTGTACCCTCCATAAATTCAACTAAATAATTAGCAAGCTTTTTAGCATCAGTTTCTGTATGCGTTACTTTTCCAATACGCTTTTCAATTAAACGTTTTGTTCTGCGGCCTACACAATACATATTTTTAAATTGTAACTCTGCAGAACCAAAATTGGTAAGTAAACTTTCAACAGCGTTTTTACTTGTAATAATAACATTTTTTATCTCGTGTCTTACCAACGCTTTAGACAATCGGTTTGGGCTTATTTTTATAGCATTGTGACTTTCTGAAACCACCGCATCTGAAAACAATTGTGTTTGGTCATCGGTAAGTTTCTTTGTGGAATAAATGTTTGTTTTTTTAGTATCGTGCTGCAATTCATCTATCAAAACCTTACCACCTTTGCCAATAATATAATCGGCGCAGAAGGTTGCTAAGTCGTGATGTTTGCCCAAAGGCACAACTTTAGAAACCTCAATTTTTTTAGTACCATCTTTGCTTAACAAAATACCTTTAAAATTGACTTCTTCGTCTTTAATATAAGCTAATGCACCAATTGGTGCGGTACAGCCACCTTCTAATCGGTTTAAAAATTCACGCTCAATAGAAGTACTAATTTCGGTTTCTTCATGATTAAGTTCTGCACATATAGTTTTTATGTCTTCGTCTTCGTCTAAAGCGGCAATCATTACTGCACCTTGTGCTGGCGCAGGAATCATCCAATGTAAATTAATGGCTAGCTCTGGTGTTAAATTTAAACGCCCCAAACCAGCACCTGCAAAAATTGCAGCATCCCAATCGGTATTGGTTTCTAATTTCTCTAACCTAGAATTTACATTTCCGCGAAGCCCAACTATTTTATGAGTTGGATAGCGGTTAAGCCATTGCGCACGTCTGCGTAAACTTCCTGTTGCAATTACGGCATCTTTTGCAGATAAAAATTCTTCGTTTTTTTTAAAAACTAAGGTGTCATTTACATTTCCACGTTTTAACACCGCAGCTTGCACAATCCCTTTTGGCAAAAGTGTTGGCACATCCTTTAATGAGTGTACTGCTATATCTATTTGCTTATTTAGAAGCGCAATATCTAATGTTTTAGTAAAAATACCTGTAATACCTAATTCGTATAGTGGTTTATCTAATTCCAAATCGCCGGTGGACTTTACAGGAACTAAAACTGCGTTATACCCAAGTTTTTCAAGTTGGTGTTTTACAGTTTTTGCTTGCCACAGAGCAAGTTGGCTATCGCGTGTGCCAATGCGAATTGTTTTAGACATTATCGGAAGTTTCTAACTGAAATATTTTTTTAATTAGTGCTATGCTTTCATCTGAAGACTCGCTGTCTTCTCTAAGATGGTGTGCAAATTGATTGGTGATTTTCTGGATAAGATTATTTGTAATTAACTCTGCTTGATGTTCGTTAAAATCGGATAATTTTTTGCGTTGAATATTAAATTCTGAATTCTTCAAATCTGTTAATTTATGTTTGAAAGCTTGAAGTGTTGGCACAAACTTTAAGGTGTCTAACCAGGAGTTAAAATCCTTCATAATTTCAGAAATAATTACCTCTGCATCTGGAATAAAAGCCTTGCGTTTCTCTAAAGTATCATCTGTAATTTTTGCTAAATCATCTAAATGCACTAATGTAATATTAGGCAATTCATTCACGTCTTCATTTACATTTTTTGGAATGGATAAATCTAAAATTAAAAGTGGTTTTTCTGTTGAAATTAGTGTTTTATACACCGTAGGATTTTGTGCCCCAGTAGCTACAATTACAATATCAGAAGTGTTAACTTCAGTCTCTAAATCTTCAAAATCTTTGACTATAAGGTTAAACTTCCCGGCAACCGCTTCAGCTTTATCTTTAGTTCGATTAATTAATGTTATGTGCGAGTTCTTACTATGTTTTACTAAATTTTCACAGGTATTTCTCCCAATTTTACCTGTTCCAAAAAGTAGAATATTTTTATCAGAAATGGATTCTACCGTTTGCATTATGTATTGTACAGATGCAAAAGAAACTGATGTTGCACCAGAAGATAATTGGGTTTCTGTTTTTATTCTTTTACTGGCTTGTATTACAGAATTCACTAAACGCTCTGTAAACGAATTTAATAACCCTGATTTTTTGGAAGTTCTTGCACCAAATTTAAGCTGACTAATAATTTCAAAATCACCTAAAATCTGACTATCCAAGCCAGAACCTACTCGAAACATATGGTGAATAGCTGCTTTGTTTTTATGTACATAAGCCACCTCTTGAAATGCCTCAACAGTACCTTTTGTATTTTCACACAACAAATGAATAAGTTGGTAAGGATGTTCTGCAAAGCCATAAAGTTCAGTACGATTACACGTAGAAATGACCAATAAACTCTCAATACCGTTTTGCTTTGCCTGACAAAGAATTTGTTTTTTAGCGGTATCGCATACACTAAAAAGCCCTCTTACCTCAGCGTCTGCTTTTTTGTAGCTCAAACCAATGGCGTAAAAAGAAGTATGTTTTTGTTGTGGCATTTACAGTTTGTAGACTTTGTTATATTAGTTCAGCAAAATTAAATGTGTTGTTTCAAAATAAATAACGCTAAAAGAACTTAAAGTATCGTTTGTGGTTTTTTTGTGTTTATTTTTTTTAAAATGTTTAATTAGCTTATTTTTACAGCAAAAACAAGCGTTTTATTTTTTTTAGTTTAGAACCAATCTAAATAGTATGGAAATGAATTTAGACCAATTCCCTTTAAAAAGTATCGCTATAAGTACTTTTGACGAAGTTAACTTAGAGGATGGCTTTTTTTTACTAATTCACAAAAACGAAACCACTGAACTTAACGTTTTAGCACGTAATATAGACAGCAGTTATATTCAATTTCATTTTTGCACAAAAGGTACTGGTGCATTTATATTTAACAATGGAAGCTATACATTAAATATTAATCAAGACACCTCTTTATTACTTTACAATCCGCAAAGAGATTTACCTATACATTTAGAATTACAACCCAACTCTTGTATAGTTTCTTTTGTGATTTCTATTAAAAAATTTCATCAATTATTTTCTAAAGATGCTAATTATATTACCTTTTTAACGGCTGATAATAAAGATAAAAAATATTACAAAGATGGGAGAATTTCCCCATCTATGTCCGTTGTTTTAAACCAGTTAATAAGTTACAACCTACACAGTTCTGTAAAATCGTTGTATTTTAAAGCCAAAACTTATGAGCTTTTAAGCCTCTTTTTTAATAGAACAAATGACGCAAACATTGAACAATGTCCGTTTTTAGTAGATGAAGTTAATGTTGCAAAACTCAAACAAGCCAAAGCTATTATTATTGCAAACATGACAGAGCCACCTACGCTTCAAAAACTATCTAAAACTGTTGGTTTAAGTCTTAAAAAACTTAAAGAAGGTTTTAAACAAATTTATGGAGACACCGTTTATGGCTTTCTTTTTGACTACAAAATGGAGGTGGCGCGAAAACTTTTAGAATCTGGAAATTACAACGTTAATGAAGTTGGACTTAAAGTAGGATACAGTACAGCGAGTCATTTTATAACCGCTTTTAAAAAACAATTTGGCACTACACCAAAAAAATATTTGATAGCTAGCAGTTAAAATTTTCCAAATACAAAGGCGGTTAATCATTTCAATAGTATTGGTCTGCAATTTGTATTGTATTTTTGCTAAAAGAAAAGAAAATTTATGTCAAAAGGAATTTTATTAGTCAATTTAGGCTCACCGGACAGTCCAAACCCAAAGGATGTAAAAAGATATTTAGGCGAATTTTTAATGGACGAACGTGTTATTGATTTGCCTTTTATAGCCAGAGCGCTTTTGGTAAAAGGTATTATTCTTAACACAAGACCAAAACTATCTGCAAAAGCCTACAAGAAAATTTGGTGGGAAGAAGGCTCTCCGTTAATTGTTTTATCTGAAAGACTTCAGGAAAAAGTGCAACAAGAGGTAGATTACCCTGTGGCACTTGCCATGCGTTACGGTAGTATGACGCTAAAAAAAGGATTGCAGGAATTGGTAGATAAAGGGTGTACCGAAATAAAAACCATTCCGTTATATCCACAATTTGCAATGGCAACTACAGAAACCATTGATGTTAAAATAGATGAATTGGTTGCCGAGTTTTTTCCACAGCTAAATATAACACGTACACCTGCTTTTTACAACCGTAAAGATTATATAAATGTACTCTCTAAAAGTATTGGTGAAAAGCTTGAAGGCCTAGATTATGAGCATATTCTATTTAGCTACCACGGTGTGCCAGAGCGTCATATTCGAAAAAGCGATGTCACCAAAGGCAATTGTAAAATGAATGGCAAATGCTGTTTTAAAATGGGTAGTGAGCAACACGAGTTTTGCTACCGCCACCAATGCGAAATCACCACAGTTAATGTTGCTAAAAAACTAGGCTTAAAAAATGGCACATATTCCACAACGTTTCAATCTAGACTTGGTTTTGATCCATGGTTAAAACCCTACACAGACCGCACTATTGAGCGTATGGGTAAAGCAGGCACTAAAAAAATGGCTATTGTAACACCAGCTTTTGTTAGTGATTGTTTAGAAACGCTAGAAGAAATTGCTATGGAAGGAGAAGAAATTTTTCATGAAGTTGGCGGCAAAGAATTTACTGTAATCCCTTGCCTTAACGAACGTAAAGATTTTGCCAAAGTACTTGCCACTATTATTGACGAATGGGCAACACAAGAAAAACCTATTAGCGTTTAATGGCAAACGTTTCCTCGCAAGATTTAGGACAGGTATCCATAAGTAAATTACTTATAAAACAAGCTGTACCAGCATCTATTGGTATTCTAGTAATGTCTTTAAACATTCTTGTAGATACTATTTTTGTAGGCAATTGGATTGGCCCAACCGCCATTGCAGCAATTAATGTTGTTTTGCCGGTTTCCTTTTTTATTGCAGCTTTAGGCATGGCTATTGGTATTGGAGGGTCTTCAATTATATCTAGAGCATTAGGTGCTAATAACAAAATAAAAGCGCTAAAAACATTTGGTAATCAGATATCACTAACGGCAATAGTTACCATATTTCTAGTTGTTTTTGGGTTAATTTATATTAACGAAATAGTGCCAGCGTTTGGTGGTAAAGGGAGCATTTTTGGACTAGCAAAAACCTATTATAAAATTGTATTATATGGTGTGCCCATTTTAGCATTCTCTATGATGGGTAATACGGTAATACGAGCAGAAGGCAAACCAAAATTTGCCATGTATGCCATGTTATTTCCATCCGTAGGGAATTTAATTTTAGATATAATTTTCATTAAAGTATTTGATTTTGGAATGGCTGGTGCTGCATGGGCAACCACAGGATCTTATATGCTTTGCTTTTTGTATATTTTATGGTTTTTTCTATCTAAAAACTCAGAGTTAAAAATTACATTAAAACATTTAGACCTAGACCTCAAAGTTGTCAAAGAAATAAGTGATCTAGGTTTTGTAACACTTGCCAGGCAAGCTATTGTTAGCGTTACCTATTTATTAATGAATAACATTTTATTTGATATAGGTGGCGAAACATCTGTAACTGCATACGCTATTGTTGGACGTATGCTAATGTTTGCACTTTTTCCTGTTTATGGTATTACCCAAGGGTTTTTACCTATTGCAGGTTTTAATTATGGCGCAAAAAAATACAACCGTGTTAGAGAAAGTATCAATACAGCCATAAAATTTGGAGTGCTATTAGCAGGTATTATATTTATTTTTTTAATGCTTTTTCCAGAAACTATTACGCAACTTTTTACTCAAGATGTTGCTGTACTAAAAGAAACACCACCTGCCATGCGCTGGGTTTTTGCAGCCACACCAATTATTGGCATACAACTTATTGGTGCGGCTTATTTTCAGGCTATTGGCAAAGCCATTCCAGCATTATTACTAACACTTTTACGTCAAGGTTTGTTTTTTATTCCTTTAATATTTATACTTCCAAAATATTATGGAGCTTTGGGTGTATGGATGGCATTTCCTATTTCAGATGTGTTAGCAACTGTTGTTACAGCATATTTTTTAAGGAGAGAAATAAAACAAAATTTAATAGTACAATCTGATAACTGATATTTAATGTTTAATGTTTAATTTTAGAGAAGAATAACTAACCGTTTTAACTATGAAATTTTCAACATCTATTGCAGTTTTACTACTATCATTTTGTAATCTAAACATCAACGCACAACAATTTCAAGAATCTGACTACAATGCTTTAGAGTACAGACTTATCGGCCCTTTTAGAGGTGGCAGAAGTGCTGCAGTTACAGGTGTACCCAACCAACCCAATCTGTTTTATTTTGGATCTACAGGTGGTGGTATTTGGAAAACCACAACGGGTGGTCGTGCTTGGGAAAATATTTCTGATGGCTTTTTTGGTGGAAGTATTGGAGCTATTGCGGTTTCTAAAAGCGACCCCAATGTTATTTATATTGGTGGTGGCGAAAAAACAGTGCGTGGAAATGTATCCTCGGGCTATGGTATTTGGAAGAGTGAAGATGCTGGTAAAACCTGGAAGGCTTCAGGATTAAAAAATTCACGTCATGTCCCACGTATAGCTATTCATCCTACAAATCACAATATTGTCTATGCTGGTGTTATGGGTAATATTTATAAACCCACTCAAGATCGTGGAGTTTATAAAAGCACCGATGGAGGCAAAACTTGGAAAAAAACCTTGTTTTCAAATGCCAATGCTGGTGTTGTAGATTTAATAATGGATCCTACAAATCCACGTGTTTTATATGCCTCTACTTGGCGTATTAATAGAACTCCATACAGTTTAAATTCTGGTGGCGAAGGTTCTGCGCTTTGGAAAAGTACGGATAGCGGTGAAACGTGGACCGAAATTTCAATCAAAAAAGGGTTTCCAAAAGGTACTTTAGGCATAATTGGCGTAACAGTTTCACCATTAAATAGTCAACGTATTTGGGCAATTGTTGAACATAAAGAAGATGGTGGTTTGTACAGTAGTACTGATGGTGGCGAAACTTGGATACAGGTTAATAGCGAGCGTAAACTACGCCAGCGTGCTTGGTACTACACCAGAGTGTATGCCGATACTGAGGATGAAAACACCGTGTATGTTTTAAATGTAAACTATCATAAAAGTACCAATGGCGGTAAAACTTTTAATACGTACAATGCGCCACATGGAGATCATCACGATTTATGGATTGCACCAGAAAATCCTAAACGTATGATAATTGGCGATGATGGTGGTGCGCAAGTTACTTATGATGGTGGCGAAACTTGGAGTACCTACCACAACCAACCTACCTCACAATTTTACCGTGTTACTACAGATAATGCATTTCCTTATAGAATTTATGCAGCGCAACAAGATAATTCAACCCTAAGAATTCCTCATCGTACGGATGGCAATTCCATATCTGAAGACGACTGGGAAGCTACAGCCGGTGGCGAATCTGCTCATATTGCTATAGATCCAAAAGATAATGACATTATTTATGGTGGAAGTTATGATGGTTTTTTAACCCGAAAAAATCATAAAACAGGAACTGTAAGAGCTATAAATGTATGGCCAGACAATCCTATGGGACATGGCGCCGAAGGAATGAAATACCGTTTTCAGTGGAATTTCCCTATTCTATTTTCAAAACATAATCCCAACCGTTTATATACATTTTCACAACATGTACATGTTACAGAAAACGAAGGCCAATCTTGGGACATTATTAGTCCAGATTTAACACGTAATGATCCTGAAAAACTAAAATCTTCTGGTGGCCCAATAACACAAGATAACACTTCCGTAGAATATTACTGCACCATTTTTGCAGCACAAGAATCACCGTTAAAAGAAGGTTTACTTTGGGTTGGCTCTGATGATGGTTTAATTCACCTAACGCAAAATGGCGGCAAAACATGGACAAATGTTACTCCTAAAAACATACCAGATTGGATGATGATTAACAGCATTGAACCTAGTGCTTTTGATGCAGGCACCTGTTATGTTGCTGGTACAAAATATAAAACTGGCGACTTTACACCGTATTTATATAAAACAACCAATTACGGAAAGAGTTGGACCAAAATCACAAGCGGCATAAATTCTGAACATTTTACAAGGGTAATTAGAGAAGACCCAAAACAAAAAGGTTTATTGTATGCAGGTACAGAAACCGGAATGTATATTTCTTTTAACGATGGTGAAAACTGGATACCATTTCAGCTCAACTTACCTATTGTACCGATTACAGACATTGCCATAAAAAACAATAATTTAATTGTAGCCACGCAAGGCAGAAGCCTATGGATTATAGATGATTTAACGGTTATTCATCAATTATATACTTCAGATTTAAATAAAAATACGCTTTTTAAACCCAAAAACACTTACCGTATGCGAGGTATAAGCAGAACAGGAAGTAAAACCGCTGGAACTAATCATCCAAATGGTGTAATTACCTATTTTAATTTAAAAGACTTAGAAGTTGAAGATACTATTTCGTTAACCTATTTTGATGCTAAAGGAGATAGCATAAAAACCTTTTCTACAAGCGACAAAAAAAATAAATTAACTGTAAAAAAAGGCGCTAATAAATTTGTGTGGGACATGACTTATGATGGTGCAGAAAAATTAGAGGGCATGATTTTATGGTGGGCAAGTCTAGACGGTCCAAAAGCTATTCCTGGAGAATACAAAGTAACGCTAACTGTAAAAAATAGTACTAATGCATCACGTTTAGATGTACTGTCTCAAAACTTCACAATTTTAGCAGATCCTAGAGCAGAAAGTACGTTGGATGATATGCAAAAACAATTTTCATTTGTTAAAGATGTGAATACAACCATGGATAATGCACATAAATCAATAAAGAAAATACGCGCCATAAATATCCAATTAGGTACTTTTCAGAAGCAATATAAAGATGATGCTTCCGTAAAAGCGTTAGTTGAAAAAGCTAAAACCCTTGAATCACAACTGTCTGATATTGAAAAAACGTTGTACCAAACCCAAAACCGAAGCGGACAAGACCCGTTAAATTTCCCTATTAAACTTACTAACAAACTTGGCCATTTGAATGCATTGGTTGGCATGGGAGATTTTGCACCTACCGAACAAGATATTGCAGTTAAAAATGAATTATCTACTAAAATTAACGCACAACTATTAATATTTAATAACTTACTTTCAAATGAAATTAAGGTATTTAATGCTGAGTTTAACGCAAAAAAGTTAAACTATTTATTTATTGAAGACTAATCTTATTAAAAAACAGTGAAGGTTTTACTTAACGCAAAACCTTCACTAAAACATACTCATGGGCGAATATTACAATTACATAAAAGCATTACACCTCATTTTTGTGATTACCTGGTTTGCAGGTTTATTTTACATACCGCGTTTGTTTGTTTATCAAATTGAAGCCTTTCATAAACCTTCCCCAGAAAAAGAAATTTTAGGCAAACAACTAAAACTTATGGCAAAACGACTGTGGTTTATTATTACATGGCCATCGGCAATTTTAGCCACTTTTTTTGCGGTATGGCTTATTATACTAATACCAAGTTGGCTAGACCAAGCTTGGATGCATGTAAAATTAGCCTTTGTTATAGTGTTATACATTTATCATTACAAAACACAGCTCTATTATACACAACTGCAAAACGATGTGGTAAAAAAATCTTCAAATTTTATGCGTATTTGGAATGAAGGCGCAACGTTTATATTATTTGCCGTTGTATTTTTAGTGATTTTAAAAAGCACAATAAACTGGGTTTTTGGTGTCATTGGAATCCTTGTTTTAGGTGTTTTAATTATGCTTGGCTTCAAAATTTACAGAAAAATTCGGTCTAAAAACCCAGACGCTTAGTTGGCGTAATTATTGTTATATTTAGAAAGTATAAAATCCTTAAATGAAAATTAAACGCTTATCCTTAAGGTCTAGAATCTTTGTTGCCATGATACTTTTGGTATTACTAGCCTCAGTGCTTATTGCTGCGGTAACCATATACCAATACAAAGAAGAAGCTAGAGATTACCACAGAGACCGTTTGGATCGTAAGGAAAAAGCCATACGGAAAAGTATAGATTTCACCATAAAAAAAACCTCTTTTGAGGTTAGTACAGAAAAAATTCCTCTCATTTTTAAAACCGCAATTTTTGATATTGATGCTATTCATAACCTTCAAATAAATCTTTACGATTTAGAGGGGAAATTACTAAAAAGTTCAAAACGTGTTATCCAAAAAGACACCACTGAATTATGTTTAGATGCTGAAGTTTTAAACACTTTGGCAAATACGGTTAACCACAGATATGTCGTAAAAAATAAAAAAAATGGACAAACATTTCAGTCGTCCTATTCATACATTACAGACGCTAAGTCCAAAAACCTAGCCATTCTAAATTTACCCTATTTAGAAAATGATGATTTTTTAAATAAAGAACTTAATGAATTTCTTATAAGATTGGGCTACGCCTATTTGGCCATGATTTTAGCTGCTATAATATTTGCTTATTTCATATCAAAATACATTACCAAATCCCTAAAAACCATAAGTGATAAAATGAATGAAATTGGCTTAGAAAAACGCAATTCTAAAATTGAGATTTCATCTTCTAGCCATGAAATTGAAACCCTTGTTAAATCCTACAACAGCATGATTGATGAGTTAGAGGACAGTGCTGTGGAACTCGCTAAAAGTGAGCGCGAACAGGCTTGGCGTGAAATGGCAAAACAAGTTGCCCACGAAATTAAAAATCCTTTAACACCAATGCGTTTAAGTGTACAAAGTTTTCAACGAAAATTTAATCCCGAAGATGAGAACATATACCAAAAAGTAGCTGAATATAGTGATACTTTAATTCAACAAATAGACACCATGAGCTCTATAGCGTCTGCGTTTTCAAATTTTGCAAAAATGCCAGCGCAGAAAAAAGAGGTCTTAAACGTAGTTTATATTGTAAAATTAGCCCTAGATATTTTTAATGAACATTTCATTACATTCAACCATAAAGAAGATGAAATTATAGCAAAATTTGACAGAACACAACTTATTAGAGTAGTAACAAACCTAGTAAAAAACGGTATTCAAGCCATTCCAGAAAACAGGTTAGAACCAAAGATAGAAGTCAGCGTGTTTAAAGAAAATAATAATGTACACATTACTGTTAAAGATAACGGCACTGGCATATCTAACGCTAATAAAGTTAAAGTTTTTGAACCTAAATTTACAACTAAAACAAGTGGTATGGGACTAGGTTTAGCCATGGTAAAAAATATTGTAGAAACCTATAACGGAAGTATTACCTTTATATCTGAGAGAAATAAAGGCACAACATTTACAGTAACTTTTCCAACAATTTAACTAAAATCAGCTTTTAGTTTAAAAATTAAACAAGAGTTTACAAATTCAAAAAAAACATATTTAAAATGCAATACGAAACTATTATTTCTGAATTCAAAAACGGAATTACAACAATTACTATCAACAGACCAAATAAGTTAAATGCTTTAAACAAAACTACAATTGAAGAATTACACACTGCTTTTGATGCTGCAAACAAACACCCTCAAACCAAAGTAATTATTCTTACAGGATGTGGTGAAAAAGCCTTTGTTGCTGGTGCGGATATTAGTGAGTTTGCAAACTTTAGTATTAATGAAGGAGCAAAATTAGCTGCTAAAGGTCAAGAGATTTTATTTAATTTTATTGAAAACCTCAGTACACCGGTAATTGCTGCTGTAAATGGTTTTACGCTTGGTGGTGGTTTAGAGCTAGCTATGGCGTGCCATTTTAGAGTTGCAAGTACAAATGCAAAAATGGGACTTCCAGAAACTTCACTTGGTGTTATCCCAGGATATGGTGGCACACAACGTTTACCACAATTAGTTGGCAAAGGTAGAGCCCTAGAAATGATTATGACTGCCGGAATGATAGATGCCAACCAAGCCTTAAATTACGGTTTGGTAAACCACGTTGTAACTTTAGAGGAATTAATGCCACTTTGCGAAAACATTGCGAATAAAATTATGCGCAATTCTTTGGTAGCAATAAGTAAAGCCATAAACGCTGTAAATGCCAATTATAAAACGGATTTAGACGGTTATAAAGTAGAAATTGAAGGATTTGGTAATTGTTTTGGCACTGCGGATTTCATTGAGGGTACAACCGCATTTTTAGAAAAACGTAAGGCTGATTTTCCTGGAGAATAAAACGTAGAGCTTCAACTTCAAAAAAACAGTAATTTAGCATTATTAACGTAGAACTCAATTTTTCGACCTAAATTAATTATCATGAAACATTATAACTTATGCTTTCCATATAAAATTTTATGCTTAGCATTAATATTACAATCCTGTAGTGGTTCAGTTATAACAAAAAACGAATCTCAGGTTTTTTCAGTAAATGGTTCAGAATTAATTAAAGACAATACCGCAGTGGTTTACAAAGGTGTAAATGCCATGCAAACCTTTGGTTTAGCAGATCCTGAACTTATGGATACTTGGAACATAAGCATTGTAAGAGAATTTATAGATAATCTGGGCGAGCAACCTATTAGCGGAAATCCTATTTTAGGGAGCAACAATGTTTGGTATCATTCGCTTCAAAACATTGTAAATCAAAATAGGGAACATCATAAAATAACAATTTTATGTCCGTTCGGTTGGGTAGATACTGATGGTAATCGCATTTTATTTACAGGTTTAAACCCAAAAGCACAGTCTTTTTTTGATGCTTATAAAACTAAAATGCAGCGTATTGCTGAGCATTTTAAAAATCAACCCGATGTTTGGATAGAAGTGTGGAATGAACCTTACCATTGGAATAATGAAAACAACTACAGCCATGAACTTTGGTTAGACGATATGACTGAAATGGTTACAAATCTGAGAAACATACCAGATTTCAAGAATATTATTGTAGTGCCTGGCAATGCACAAGGTCAATCTGAAACTGCTATTCTTGCAAAAGGCCAAGACTTATTAAACATTAACTTTAATGTTATTTTTGATTTGCATGCCTACGAAAAATGGCTAGTGAATACCACAGAACAACAGATAACCGATAGAATTTACACACTAAAAAACAACGGTTTTGCATTTATTTTTGGCGAAGTTGGTGTACAAAACATAGGAGCTGTTATGCCTATTCAACACTTTTTGAATGCTGCTCAGAACGCTAAGATTTCTACTATGGCTTGGCTTTGGAATTTAAACACAGAAGATAATAATGCGCTTCTAACAAACGAAGGGCTACCAAACGCAACAGTAACAAATAATTTTTGGGGAGAAACATTTAAAGATTTTTTAAAATTATAACCTTAATTTCATTCTAAACAAAATCTTGTATAATACTAATTAGGCTGTTAGCATCTTGAGCGCCACTATGCCGCCATTGCATTTCGCCTTTTTTATATATAATTAGTGTTGGTAAACCTTTTACGCGCAATGCCTCAGCGAGTTCGGTGTTTTTATCAACATCTATCTTAATTACCTTTGCTTTATCGCCTAATGCTGCGGCAACATCTTTAAGTATTGGATCCATTGCAATACATTGCGTATCCCATTGGGTATGGAAATTAAGCAATACAGGGATTTCTGAGTCTATTAATTCTCCAAATTTCGACATCCTTTTATAATTTATTCATATACTGTAACACAAACGTACATAAAAATAAATAATTGATAACAATTACGCATTTTTGGTACCTTTTTTTAGTGTTATTACAGTTATTTCTGGCCAAATACCAACACGTCCAGGGAATGCTAAATAGCCAAAACCTCTGTTTACATTAATATATTGCCCCATAGCTTCATATATACCAGCCCATTGTTTGTAACGCCATTTTACTGGACTCCATTTAAACCAACCTGGTATTTCAATCCCAAACTGCATACCGTGTGTATGACCACTTAGCGTTAAGTGATAATGGTTAGTATCTGGCACAACCTGTTTGTCCCAATGACTTGGGTCGTGACTTAACAAAACTTTAAAGTCTTTATCAGATAAGTTTTTAGATGCTTTTTTTAAATCCCCTGCTTTTTTAAAACCACCTTTGCCCCAATTTTCAACACCAATAATAGCGATACGTTCATTGTTTTTTTCTATATAGCGATGCTCGTTGAGTAACACATCAAAGCCTATATTTTTTTGTAAGTTTTTTAAATCTTCAAGATTTTGTTGTTTTGCGGTTTCAGAAGGCCAATCTACATAATCGCCATAATCGTGATTCCCTAACACTGAATACATGCCGTCTTTGGCTTTCAACTTGCTAAAAATAGAGACATAAGGTTCAAGTTCTTTGGCTTTATTATTTACCATATCTCCAGTAAATAAAATAACATCAGAGGCTTGTTCATTAATTAAATCTATGGCATATTCTACCTTATTAATATTATCAAAACTACCCGCATGAATGTCACTTATTTGGGTAAGTTTATAGCCATCAAAAGCTGTTGGTAAATCCTCAAAATGTAGTGTGTATTTTAAGACTTTAAAATTATATTTACCCTTATAAATACCATGTAAAATGGATGCAAACGGTATTGCTGCAAGCCCTAAAGCAATTTTACTGATAAAACTGCGCCGTGATGGTATATAATTGCCGTTAGCTAAAGTGTTTTGTGTAAAAAATCGATATAAGCCCTGTGGAATTCTAAATACATCTTCACCAAACATAATTAAAATCAGTACCATTTTTGGAACTATCATGGCTATTAAAAATGCAAAGGCATAACCTTGAGGCTTACCAAAATCACTTCGGCTGAGTCCATAAAACTGAAAGACAAAATTACCTAAAACAAGCGCCGTAATTACCCAGTAAATGGCAAGACACCAACTGTTTTTTGTAACTGTTTTTAAAGTTTGAAAAGCATAAAAATCAATAATAACAACTATTAATAGAGCTATAAGCCAACGCAACATCTGTATATTTTTAACTACAAAGGTAAGTATATCAATAAGGTTTTTAAATTAGATTAGTATTTACTTAACTAAAATACAAACCGATACGTCGCTTTGATCAAAAATGTATTTTCTGGTTTCTGTTTCAGTAACTGATTATCTGCAATGCTATTAAAACTATTACTTGGATCTCCAAAACCTGTAATGCCTTGAAACCACACTAAAAATATTTATGAACCTGGAATATATTCCTAACGCAATACAAGTTAGATCTAAACTGTACAAAAGCAAAATCTGGATCGCCAAAACTATAATCTGTACTTCCGTTTTCATTCTCATCAATACTATATACATTATCCTTGAAGCTAATTTGATTGTCATTATACCAAGCTACGCGATCGTTTAAATCTTCTGCTATAGAATTGGTAACATAATTAAAATCGGAATAACTAGTTTTAAAAATAAAAGGCTGTCCGTAATATTGAATGGTTAAAATTGTACTTTCCTAAAATAGGTTGACTAAAAAAGCCCTATATTAATAACTTAGTTTTATAAGATTAATCCTAATTTGAGTATTACATTAATTAGTGCATACGCCAATCAATATGCCGCAGGTGGAAATGATGCACTAATAGATGGTATTAGAAGCACCAAAAATTACCGCACTAAAAGCAGGCGAGGCTATTGGAATACAGATTTGTTGGCTACTGTGGATTTAGGTTCAGAAAAACGAGTAAATAGTATTTCAACCAACTTTTTAAGAGACCAAGGAGCGTGGATTTTTTACCCAACAGAAGTGGTGTTTTTAGGATCTAAATATGGTAAAACATATACCTATTTTGGTAAAAACAATAGATTCCACAACTAAAAATGACGATATTGCCATTGAAACAGTTGAAATGAAAATTCCAAAATCTAAGTATAGATATGTAAAGGTTATTGCAAAAAAAACTAGGCAATTTACCAGAGTGGCATATTGGGCATTCTATGGACTGAAAAGCTTGGATTTTTGCAGATGAGAATTCAATTCAGTAAATTGTAGCACAAATAAAAAAGACCTTTCAGGTTTTTGAAACCTAAAAGGTCTAAATAGTATAAAACTAACTAACAATAAATTATAATATGAGTAATCAAAACAACAAATCTGCATTAGCAACGCTTTGTACAGTATTTTTTTTCTGGGGCTTTATTGCCGCATCAAACGGTGTGTTTATTCCCTTTTGTAAAACCTATTTTAATATTGATCAATTTCAATCACAATTGGTAGATTTTGCATTTTATGGTGCTTATTATTTAGGCGCATTATTACTTTTTATAATTTCTAGCGGAATTAAAAAAGATATTATCAATTCTTGGGGCTATAAAAAAGGCATTGTATATGGCTTGTTGTTATCTGCTATTGGTGCATTTGTTATGTTTCCTGCCACCTTGAGCGCAGAGCAAGGACAGACACATATTTTTTATTATGTATTAATAGCATTATTTATTGTTGGACTTGGATTTTCATTACAACAAACAACAGCTAACCCATTTGCAATTGCCTTGGGAAAACCCGAAACAGGATCACATCGTTTAAATTTAGCTGGAGGGATTAATTCATTTGGTACAACCATTGGCCCAATAGTAGTAGCGCTTATTCTTTTTGGATCTACAATAAGTGGCGAAGAACTTACGGATATGATTAAGAATAATGATATAAAACTCACCACCATACAAATGTTATACATTGGAGTTGGTGTACTGTTTTTATCAGCTGCAGCCTTGTTTCATTTTTCAAAAAAGTTACCTGCTTTAAAATCTGATACCGTTTTTGAGCCTGCCAATAAAGCACGAAATTTATTAATTATTCTTACCGTAATTATTATTAGTTGTTTTGGTTATATTTTCAGCACCTATTCCGGCAGAATTGAAGCTACAGAAACAATAGAAAACACAAGACTTGTTCTACTTGTTATTGCATTATTAACAGTTATTTCATTCCTATTATTTGCAAACCAAAACGCTTCAAAATCTGAAAGTGGTTGGGGAGCTATGAAATATCCGCAATTGGTTTTAGGGATGTTAGCTATTTTTACTTATGTAGGTGTTGAGGTAACCATTCAAAGTAATTTAGGGGAATTATTAAAATTTAATGTAGACGATTCAGGGTTTAACCCATTAGGGTTACCAGCACTTAATGACGCCGGAATTGCACCATATATTTCTATATACTGGGGAGGCTTAATGATTGGACGTTGGGTTGGTGCTATCACGGTTTTTAACCCTTCAAAAGGCCTAAAAAAAGCATTACTAATTATTGTACCGTACGTTGCATTTGGAGTGATTCTTTTGGTTAATTATGGCAAGTATTCTACAAATGAAATACTGCTGTTTTGTTTGTGTATTGCTGTACAGGTTGGCGGCTTCTTTTTAGCTAAAGACAAACCCGTAAAAACCATGAAAATATTTAGTGGTTTAGGTGTTTTAGGCATGTTAATTGGCTTGTTTTCTTCTGGTAACATTGCACTATTTGCCTTTTTATCTGGAGGTTTATTCTGTTCAATTATGTGGCCGTGTATTTTTACATTGAGTATTACCGGACTAGGAAAATACACCTCACAAGGCTCAGCATTTTTAATTATGATGATACTTGGCGGCGCTATTATTCCACCATTACAAGGAAAAATCGCTGATATTTTTAGTATTCAAAATTCATATTGGATAGCTGTTGGCTGTTTTGGATATTTATTGTTTTATGCATTTAGAACAAAAACGATATTAGATAAACAAGGTGTGGAGTATTAGTGAGGTTGAGGATGAAGACGAAGACGAAGACGAAGATGAAGATGAAGATGAAAAGTAACGTATAGTCTCTATTGCGTCAATATTTTAATCTTAAAACAATTATTCAGGTGTGTTTTAAAAGATCCTGAATTAAATTCAGGATAAAATGAAACGAAAAGACTTTATGAAAAACACCGCTTTAACAGGATTGGGATTAACAGTTAGCCATACCCTAATTGGTTGTGCTAAAACTCCTTCCGAAGGCTCTCAAACTTTGTTAACATCAACAGATACAAAAGCAACATTACCATTAGTTATTGCCACTTGGCATGTTAAAGACGCTACAGCAAAAGCGATGGAGGTTTTGCAAGCAGGGGGCAATGCATTAGACGCTGTTGAGCAAGGTTGCAGATTAGAAGAAGCTAATGAAAAAGGGCAATCTGTAGGTAAAGGAGGTTTGCCAGATAGAGATGGTAAAGTAACCTTAGATGCTTGTATTATGGATAAGCACGGTAATTGTGGATCTGTAGTGTATCTTCAAAATATAACTCATGCGGTTTCTGTAGCACGTAAAGTTATGGAAGACACCCCACATGTAATGCTTGCTGGTGAAGGAGCTAAACAATTTGCCATATCTCAAGGTTTCGAGGCTGAAGATTTACTCACTGAAGCATCCAAAGACGCCTGGGAGAAATGGAAAATTGAAGCCAAATACAAACCCATTATCAATATTGAAAACCACGATACTATTGGTATGCTAGCAATTGATAAACATGGTGATATTTCTGGAGCGTGTACCACAAGTGGATTGGCTTATAAATTAGGAGGACGCGTTGGCGATTCTCCAATTATTGGTGCTGGTCTATTTGTAGATAATAAAATTGGTGCTTGTGTAGCCACAGGGTTAGGTGAGGAAGTCGTAAAAACTGTTGGTAGTTTTCTGGTGGTAGAACTTATGCGACAAGGCAAAACCCCGCAAGAGGCTTGTGAAGAAGCTATTAGTAGAATTGTTAATAAACCAAATAGCGATTATAAAAACTTCCAAGTGGGATATATTGCGGTTAATAAAAACGGAGATACCGGAAGTTATGCCATTCATCAATGGTTTAGTGTTACTAAGTTTCAAAATGATAAAAATGAGCAGATTCAGTCAGATTATTTTAATAAAGTTTAAAGTTATTTGACTAAACTCAATATGTAGTTAATATTTAATAGCTTATTAGACCGCTAAAGGTTAAAACCCTTGAATTTCAAAAGCATTTGCAATAACATTCCAATTACATAAAATTTATTAGAGATTATCATAAATTTTGTGTTTTTGAAAAAAAATAAAAATGTCAAAATACTGTTGATATCGTATGATAAGAAAACACATACAGAATGGATAATAAATTTGGTATGTCTTTATTAGAGATTTCTAATTGCTACTATTTTTAAAGAGAAATTTTAAGGCTTTGTATTAATTTTCTGTCCATTTATATGGTTGTTTACCAATGATCATCTAAAGGCTAGTTTTTTATTATATTGTTTTTTAATTAAAAATTCTAAACAACAATCCAAATGAATGTTGAAAATGGTTTGAGTAAATATACTCGTGTCCAGAGGCAAATTTTGCAAGGCTGTTTGCATAAATACCCATATCTCTGTTTAACCAGTATTGTCCTCCCAGACCTACGTTGGTTGTCATGTTTGTAGTGTTGCCAATTGTAAATAGCCCCAAACCGGCATCTGCATGTAGTATTATTTTTTTTCTTTTGTTAATCTTATAGGTATAGGCAAAGTATCTTACACCAATATCTGTAGCAAAGTAGCTTAAATTTTCGTCTATTAGAACTTGATCTAATTGCTCATTTTTTGAAAATCCATTACTGCTAAGATTGGCATAAGCACCAAACTTGTTGCTTATGTTATAAGAAACTCCAAATTCTAAAGGTGTTTTGAAAGCTGTTTTACTGCCATCAAAAATATTTAATGGATTTCGCTCACCCGAGCTATCAACTATATTTAGACCTAAATTGAGGTATATTTCACTATCACAAAAACAGTTAGATTGTGCTTTTGTAAGTAATGGTAAGGATATTATTATAAGTGTTAGGTATAATGTTTTCATTTTATGGGTTATCTTTTAAATGAATTATTATTAAAAAAAATTGATTCTAATTTAATTTTTCTGTTACTTCCTTTTCTTCTAATTCAGAGTTTAAACCAATAAGTTTCTTGGTAATTGTATTAATGTCACAACCCGAATGTTTTATGGCTATAGCTTGTGGATATAGTCGAGTTTTAAAATCATAAATTTTTGAACGAACTACACCAATAGTTTGAAGATAAACCTGGCATATTGAAGCTGTTAATTCTGTGTTTATAGGGAAAATATGGGTTATTTCTTTAGACTCAATACCCATTATTTTATATTTAATACTACCAGATACTTGTTTTTTTTCTGCTGCATTTACAAGTTCTATGAGGCTGCCAATATTTATATTATTTTTTAGGGCTTTTATGTCTACAATAATCCTTAAGCCAATACCAATTTTTTCATAGCCAACACAGTCTGTAATACTGTCTTTAATTGGTTTAATTATAAATTTGTCATAGTCTATAGTTACTCTATAATTTCCTTTTTTTACAGTTTCCCCTGAATATAGGTAAGTTACATCATTTGCTTTATCAAATTTTTGAATTGTTGTTTGAGTAGATTCATTGTGAAGAAAATTTAAGACACTTTCATTGTTTGAATACATAGAAAGTGTAGGCTGAAAATTTAGATCACTATCTTTGATTAAAGTAACAAGTTTTGCATCTATTGGTATTGGTGTGATTGGGATAAAGTCTATGTAATTATTTATT
>CAYGUF010000011.1:0-45394 GCA_964353125.1 uncultured Flavobacteriaceae bacterium | reverse complement strand
TCATTTATTTCATTTATTTCATTTATTTCATTTATTTCATTTATTTCATTTATTTCATTTATTTGATTTTGTGGTTTTTTAAAGCGAAGTTGTGCATGAATTGCACCACAACATATAATGCATAGGTAAAGGGTAATATTTCTCATAGGTTAGAGGTTATGATAAATAATATTATTTTTTATAAATATACAGTATTTTTAATTTTCTATGATTAGGAAATCATTTAATTTATGTTATTAAAACCATTAAAATTAATTTTTGAATATATACAATAATATGGAAGCTTTTAATTAACTTTTTTTGCATAACGTTTCCAAAGTTTGGTTTGGTGTGTTTCTAAACTAATAGTTCTGCCATCTATAAAAGCGTGAGTTAATAGGTTAGTACGCATATCTAAAGCATCACCCTCACTAATAAAAAGTGTGGCGCTTTTTCCTTGTTCTAAAGTACCATAGGTATCCGCTATATCTAATATTTTTGCAGCATTTTCTGTAATGAGTTGCAAAGCTTGTGCTTTTGTAAGTCCATGCGCTACGGTAGTGCCTGCATAAAAAGGAAGGTTTCTAGAATTCATGCGTTCCATCTGTCCGCTTGGTTCTAATGATACTAAAACACCAGCATCTACTAATTTTTTTGCTAATTTGTAGGGTAGGTCGTAATCATCATCTTCTAATTCTGGTCTGCTATGTACACGTCTTAACAAAACAGATATATTGTTTTCTTTTAAAAAATCTGTAATGTTACCTGCTTGATACGCACCAACAATTGTGATTTTAGAAACACCATGCGTTTTAGCAAAATTTACAGCATCAACGATACTTTTTTCATCATTAGCATTTATAAATATATGTTTTGTGCCCTTAAATAAACCAGATAAAGCTTCATAAGGCAAATGTAAATTAGTGTTGTCATTATTATTATGACTTTTAGCTTCATTAAAATAGGCATCTAACTCATTAACTTGTTCAGTATATTTTTTATTTGGTTTTAAACCTGGATCTTCACCTAACCACCAGCGTCCACTACTAAACGTGCTAGGCCAATTAATATGAATACCATTATCCAATTTAATAGCAGCATCTTCCCAATTCCAAGCATCGTAGTGTACTACAGACGATGTGCCAGAAATACGACCTCCTCTAGGTACTACTTGCCCTAGTAATACACCATTAGGTCGCATAGATTCAATAACTTTAGACTCTGCGTTATAAGCAATAATACTTCTAATATGCGGATTATAAGTTCCTAATTCGGCAAGGTCGTCAGATGCTTTTACAGCATCTACTTCTACCAAGCCAAGTGTGCCATTGGTAACAATAAAACCGGGATATACATGCTTACCCTTAGCTTCAATAATTGTTGTGTTTTTTGTAGGTACTGTTTTTCCGTCATTAGAGTTAATGTATGTTATTTTACCATCTTGCACTATAATAATACTATTAGTTATAACTGTGCCATTTCCAATATGCGCGGTTGCGCCAACAATTGCAAAGTCTTTAGTTTGTTTTTCTGCTGGTGTTTGTTGTGCAAAAGTTAGATTAAAACACAACACTAAAATTAGATATACTATATTTTTATTCATCTTTATTTTTTTAGTTTTTTTAGAAATACTTAATTAGTCCATAGAATCGCAATGCAGCAATACTTTTTCTTTCTTTTTTATAGGTTGTGTTTTTAGCCCTTTATTTTTTTCTTGTAGCATAAGGTTTAGTAATTTATTTTTTTCGTCTTTAATAGCTTCACGTAATTTAATATCGTGCTCTAAATCAAAATAAGTAACACCTTCTATAATAGTTTTTTCTGCTTTTGCATATATGGATAACGGATGGTCTGACCATAATACTACATCGGCATCTTTACCAACTTTTAAGCTACCAACACGTTGGTCTAAGTGCAATAATTTTGCAGGATTTAAAGTCACAAATTTCCAGGCATCTTCCTCTGAAACTCCACCATATTTTACGGATTTTGCAGCCTCTTGGTTTAAACGACGTGCCATTTCTGCGTCATCACTATTAATGGCTACGGTAACTCCTGCATTGTGCATTATTGCAGCGTTATAAGGTATAGCATCATTAACTTCGTATTTGTATGCCCACCAATCACTAAAGGTAGAGCCGCCAACACCATGGGCTTTCATTTTGTCTGCCACCTTATAACCCTCAAGAATGTGTGTGAAGGTGTTAATATTAAAGTTAAATTTTTCTGCCACTTTCATTAGCATGTTAATTTCGCTTTGTACGTAAGAATGGCAAGATATAAAGCGTTCTTTGTTTAAAATTTCAGCTAAAACTTCCAACTCAGTGTCTTTACGATAGGGTTTCCCACTTTTCTTTAATGCGTCGTAGGCTTTTGCTCTAGAGAAATAATCTATAAACACCTGCTCCACACCCATTCGCGATTGTGGGAAACGTGAGTTGGTTCTGCTACGCGATTGTTTTACGTTTTCGCCCAATGCAAACTTTATAAATTTTGGTGAGTTGTTGTAAATTAAATCATCTGCAGCCTCGCCCCATTTAAGTTTTATAATTGCAGAACGCCCGCCAATAGGGTTTGCAGAACCATGTAATATTTGAATTGAAGTAACGCCACCAGCTAAGTTTCTATAAATATCAATATCTTCATCTTCTAAAACATCTTCAATAGTAACTTCTGCCGAAGAATTCTGCCCACCTTCATTTATAGAAGTCGCTGCAATATGTGAATGCTCGTCTATAATACCCGCAGTAATATGTTTTCCAGTGGCATCAATAATTTTAGCGTTTTTAGAATTTAAATCTTTACCAATTTTAGAAATCTTACCATCCTTTATTAAAACATCCGTGTTTTCTAAAATCCCGTCATCTTCATTTGTCCAAACAGTTGCGTTTTTAAATAACAAAGTTTCTGCTTCAGGCTTTTTTGTGAAACCATAAGCTAAGTTTGGATAAGTAACAGGTTGCATCTCTGCTGATTGAACTGTTTTTTTAGTTTGCGTAACAATTTTACTATTTTCAGATTCTGCTTTTGTAGCGTTAAACGGTATGGTTTTTCCGTTTGGTAAAATGGCTTTTCCTTTTAAATTGGTATTTCCAACGGTATTTGCAGTAATTCTTACATAGTTTTTTTTAATGGTATCTTCGGTTTTAAACGTAAGATGCACCCAATTATTTTTGTAGTTGAATTTTGAACCTAATTTTATAGAATCTGTTTTTAAATCTGCTTTTGCTTTTTTTGTGCTTTCAGAAATTGTAAGTTCATAAGCTTTAGCATTAATAGAAAAGCTGTAAGTTCCATCTATATTTTTTGTAGCTAAAGGCTCTAAAACATGAGCGGTGCCTTGCACCCAATTTTCATATAGTTTGGTATCCTTTTCAAAAATATCACCATCTGTAATTAAAAAGTTGGCATAGCTCCCTGTGTTTAAAGTCCCTAAAACTTTAGATTTACCCAATAGTTTGGCGGGTACAGTTGTTAAAGCTTCAAGTGCTTTTTGCTTTGAGAGTCCGCTTTCAATGGCTTTTAAAAGGTTGCTAGTAAATGATTTCTTAGATTTTAAACGGTGAGTAGTTAGTGCAAATGGAATACCGTTTTCGGCCATAATTCTTGGATTGTGTGGCTCTTGATTCCAGGCACGCATATCACTCAAAGCTAAGGTTTGTGCTAAAAATACATCATCTACATCATAAGCAGCTCTAAAATTTATGGGTAAAATTACAGTAGCGTTGCTAGACTTTACTAAATTAATACGTTCATATTCATCTCCGCCACCTACTATGGTGTATTGTATATTAAATTGATCGCCAACTTTATCGGCACGCAAAAGATTTGCTCTGCTACCAGCATCAAAAATTTGAAGGAGATTTTTGTTACCATTTAATGCTTCAATAGCTAAATCTTTAGTGTCAATATTACCAGCTTCGTACCATTTTGCATCATTATATAGTTGCCTTAACAATGCCATACTACCCATAATGGATGAAGGATAGGTTTGTTTCGATTTTACACTTTTTTTGAATGATAAATGCTGGCTAACCTCACCATCTACAACACGTTTAGAGTTATCTGCCGCATTATTAAGCGCAATTAAAGCACCTGTGCCACGTACAATACCATCTGGATTATGAGTGTTTACAACACCAAAACCTATTTCGTGAAACTCTGTAGCTGTTTTTTCGTCATATTCAAAACTAGCCATTACATCTTGCTCTGGCATAATATGATCATTCCAATAAAAACCACTTCTGCTTGGGCCATATTGTGGACCATTACCACCAGGTTCTGGTTGCTCTACACCAAAGGTGGTATATAAATCTATAAACGAAGGATAAATTGTGTAGCCAGATAGGTTTTTGATGGTTGTATTTTTAGGTAAGGTAACAGCTGTGCCTACTTTAATCACTTTACCATTTTTAATAAGTAAAGTTGCATTTTCTAAAATTTCTGAAGGCGAAACATATATGGTTGCATTTGTAAATGCAGTGTAATTGGTATTGTTTGCAATTACACCAGCGTTACTTGGAAAGTAATCTTGTGCAAACACAGAAAAGCTAAAGGATAAAAGCAGTAGTCTTAAGTAGTATTTAATCATGGTTAATATTGGTTAGATTAGTTTCTAAATATAATAATTAAAAATAAGATTGGAAGTTTTTTTAATGCTCAGTCATAAAGTTTTGTTTTCAAAGTAATTAACTAAAAGCGCCACAACATAGCTATAGCTTTTCATACCTGCAGATTGGTTGTTGGCTTTAAGAAAAGTATCAAATGTTTTTTCAAAATACGGTTCAATGGGGTTTTGATAATTTTTCCAAAAAACACGAACTTCTTTATAATTTTTTAAAACACCTGCATTAACAGTAGAAAGCAGTTTTTCATAAACTTCTGGGTCTCTTCTATAAAGTTCTGCTAAACAATGCCGAAGCGCAAAAGTGTACCCGGAATATTTAAAATAAGTGTCATCATTATTGATAGCTGCTAAACTACCAATAAAATTAGCCTCGTTTTCTGCAGCATAACCCAACTGATGCGCTACCTCATGGCAAGCTGTTGTTGGTAATTTATACTTGGGCAATATATGACTTACTTGGCTTTCATTGGTAAAAGGATTTAAGTATCCAGAAAATCCCATATAAATTAATGGTGTACTAAAAATAGATTTTTTTAGGCTTTGTGGGGCATACTCTAAATGTGGGTAGGTTTTAGCAAGTTCAAAATAACCGTTTTTAACTTTAGCGTAAATTTCATCTTTAGAATACTGGGTTGTTACTTTTAAAGTATCATTTTTTACTAATTTTAAATGTACTGTATTGGATTTTTCAATAAGCTTTTTAGTGAAATCAACCAATTGTGTGGTATTGTATTCTGCATTTATGTTCAAGGATTTGGAAAGTGGTAGCCGGTAATAATTAAATCCCCATAATATATGAAATGCAAAATAGGCTATAGAAATGGCAGCAATAACATCCAAAAACCAGGTTTTTGGAGCTTTAATAAGTCTAATTCTGTTTACAATTAGCCATCTTATCACATACAAAAAAGCAATACAATACAATACGTCGCCAACCGATATTGGTAGCCACCCAAAGCTGTAATGCATGAGTTTAGAGCTAAAAACATAGATACCATTACTGTAGTATCGTTCTACAAATTCTGGAAATTGTTTTAAAATGGAAACGCTTATAATCTGTATTCCAAAAAAAATAACCAGTCCTAATTTTTTATTGTTACGCATACTTCAAAAATAGAAAATAGTTTTAGTTTGGTTACCTTTGTAGTCCATAAAAATGAGTTGTACCACATTAAAAACCGATCATTATGAAAAGAATATATATAGTTTTTATAATAATGCTTTTATGCTTTCAATCATACGGGCAAAAACCAAGAGCAAGAGATTTAGGAATTCCATTTACTGGCATTACTGGTAAATTTAACGCTATTACAGATGTAAAAGGAGTTGAAGTTGGCTATAGTACTATTATTTCTGGAAATGGTAAAAACATTATTGGGAAAGGACCTGTAAGAACTGGTGTTACAGCAATATTCCCACGTGGAAAGGCTAAAAAATTTAGTCCTGTGTATGCAAATTGGTATAGTCTAAACGGTAATGGAGAAATGACCGGAACTACATGGCTTACGGAATCAGGTTTTTTAGAAACACCTATCATGATAACTAACACAAATAGTGTTGGTACTGTAAGACAAGCTGTATTAAAATGGTTTGTAGACACAGATTGGTATAGCGGTGATGTTGAGTGGTATACATATCCGCTTGTTGCCGAAACATATGATGGCGAATTAAATGACATTTATGGGTTTCATGTAAAAGAGAAACATGTTTTAGAAGCAATAACTAATGCGAAAAGTGGAAAAATATCAGAAGGAAATGTAGGTGGAGGTACGGGAATGACCTGTCTCGGGTTTAAAGGAGGTACTGGAACTTCATCAAGATTAGTAACTATTGACAACAAGACCTATACTATTGGAGCTCTAGTTCAGTCAAATTTTGGATCTAAAAAAAACCTTACTATTGCAGGAGTTCCAGTAGGAATTGAACTAAAAGACACACTGAATTCTATCTATAAAGCGCCACCTCAATCAAGAAGAGAAGAAGGTGATGGATCTATTATCGTTGTTGTTGCAACCGATGCGCCTCTACTTTCACATCAATTAAAACGTATTGCGCAAAGAGTTACCATAGGAATGGGATTGGTTGGGGGACGTGGCAGTAATGGTTCAGGTGATATTTATTTAGCCTTTTCAACAGCAAATGAAAATGGATTTAGTCGAGATAAAACGACAACAGTTGAAACATTTTCGAATGACAAGATGACTCCACTTTTTGAAGCTACTGTTCATGCTGTAGAAGAAGCTATTATTAATGCTATGATAGCTGCAGAAACTATGGAAGGAATTAATGGAAATAAAGCTTATGCAATACCTCATGATTTACTCATTAAAATTCTAAAAAAATACAATCGAATAAAAAAATAACGTGGTACAACACCTTATATAATTTATTGCTAGTTCTAGCCTACTTACGAAAATCTTCGCGGATTTTCTATTCGGTTTGTATTTGATAAATTAGGTGCTTAAAACACGCAACAAACCATATAAAAACACGTTATGAGTACAGAAATTAGAACATTAGAACCCAAAGCCCTTTGGAATAAATTTGCAGATTTAAACGCTGTGCCTAGGCCTTCAAAAAAAGAAGAACGCGTTATAAAATTTATGAAAGCTTTTGGTGAAGCACTAAATTTAGAAACTATAGAAGATGCCGTTGGTAACGTTATTATAAGAAAACCCGCAACAAAAGGTATGGAGTCTAGAAAAGCAATTGTTATGCAATCACATCTAGACATGGTGCATCAAAAAAATAACGATACTATTTTTGATTTTAATACCCAAGGTATTGCCATGTATATTGATGGAGATTGGGTAAAAGCAAAAGGCACAACATTAGGTGCAGATAATGGACTTGGAGTTGCTACAATTATGGCTATTTTGGAGAGCGAAACCATTGCGCATCCAGATTTAGAAGCTTTATTTACAATAGATGAAGAAACTGGTATGACAGGCGCTATGGGTTTAGAAGGTGGCTTACTAAAAGGTAATATTCTTTTAAATTTAGATACCGAAGAAGATAACGAAATTGGTGTAGGTTGTGCAGGTGGAGTAGATATTACCGCAACAAGAACTTACACCGAAGATGAAACCCCAGAATTTAAAATTGGCTACACTATTACTGTTAAAGGTTTACAGGGTGGACATTCTGGCATGCAAATACATGAAGGTTTAGGTAACTCTAATAAACTTATGAACCGTTTGCTTTATAATGGTTTTGAATATTATGGACTTCGGATTTCAGAGATAGATGGCGGTAGTTTGCGTAATGCAATACCAAGAGAAAGTAATGCAATTGTTGCTATTGATACTGCAAAAAAAACAATTTTTGAGGCTGAATTAAAACAGCGAATCGAAACTATTAAAAGTGAATTTAAGACTCAAGAGCCCGACTTAGATATTACAATTTCTAAAACTGAAACACCAAAAAAAATAATGGAATTAGGTGTGCAAGAAGGCATAACAAGAGCTCTATATGCGGCTTGTAATGGTGTGTACAGAATGAGTCCGGATATAAAAGATTTGGTAGAAACCTCAAATAATATCGCGAGAGTTATAATAAAAGACGGTCATATAAAAATTGAGTGTTTAACACGAAGTTCCGTTGAAAGTTCTAAAGACGATTTGGCAAATACCATTAGCGCAACCTTTGAACTTACAGGATGTGACGTAACGTGCTCTGGAGATTATCCTGGTTGGGCACCAAACATGGATTCTCCTATACTAAAAGTTTTAGTGCCTATTTATGAACGCTTAAATAATGGCGAAAAGCCTCATGTTGCAGCTTGCCATGCAGGTTTAGAATGTGGCATTTTGGGCACTAACTACCCAAATATGGACATAATAAGTTTTGGACCAAATATTAAAGGTGCACACTCACCAGACGAACGTGCTCAGATTTCTTCGGTTCAGAAGTATTGGAAATTTGTTTTAGAAATTCTGAAACATATTCCTGAAGCACAGTAATATTATAAGTGATAAAGCCTTCAAATTAAGAGGGACTATAAACTATTTTATGTTTTTACTGTATTCTTAATCTTAAACTGATTTTAAGACTATTAGGCAATAAAATTAAAAAGACGATTTAAACAATTAAATAGTTTAAATCGCCTCATTGAGATATAATACTTATTTGTGTTTTGATAGTATTAAAATTGCACTTTTATGAGTAGTATGGCTTATTATGTAAAAATATAATACAGTTAAAAACGCTTCAATTTTAATCACTTTAGCAATAACAATTCAGCTTTAAAAACCTAAAGCAGTTTATTTACTTCCAAGTCACAATCTCTTCAAGCGGTCGTCTTGTTTTTGGATGTGGTGGTTCTTCTTTTCTATAACCAAAAGCAACCATAAATGATAAGCCGTATTTGCTGGTGTCTACATCAAATTTCTCACTAAGCAATGCTTCAGCCTTTTCTTGATGAAAGCCTTCTATTGGGCAGCTATCTATACCGTTTAGAGCTGCAGCAGTCATCATATTACCCAAAGCAATATACGTTTGTTTAGATGCCCAATCAAAAAGTTTTTTATCGGTATCTAAATCAAAATCACGTTCTTGAAACTCTCTATAAAATTTAGAATACATTTCAATAACATCTTCTGGAAATTGTTTCACATCCTTCATCATATGCATAATGTAATCGCTATCCCATTTTGTTTGCGATGCTTTCATACTTAAACCCAAAATAAAATGACTTGCGGTGTCTAATTTTAATGGTGCTCCCCAAGCTACAGGTTTCAATAACTCTCGTAATTCTTTATCTTGAACAACCACAAAATGCCACGGTTCAAAACCAAAAGAACTTGGTGATAAATTAGCCGTTTTAAGAATAAAGTTGATATCATCATCAGTCAGTTGCTTTGTAGCATCAAACTCTTTTGTAGCATGTCTGTATTGAAATGCGTCTATTATGGCTTCTTTTGAAATATTAGGTTGTTTCATTTTTAAATTTTTTTAACTATATTTATTATAGTAGCAATATTAAGTATAGTATTTTATATTTGCAATAACGGTTAAAAAGGATAGTATATAATTATGGACTATACATATAAAGGAAAAACTTACCCTTGCTGCGCTAGTTTAACAATGGGGCTTATTGGCGGAAAGTGGAAAACAGTCATTTTATATCATCTTATGGATAGCACGTTGCGCTATAACGAACTGCGAAAAAAAATGCCAACAGTTACAGAACGCACCTTAAGTTTACAATTAAAAACACTTGAAGAAGATGGTATTATTAACCGACGAGTTTACACGTCAAAACCACCGCTTAAAGTTGAATATTCATTAACAGATCTTGGCAAAACCTTAGTGCCACTTATTAAATCTATTGCAGATTGGGGAGATATGGTGATAAGTGAATACAATTAAAGTTGAAGATGAAAGCTTTAAATCTCAAAATAATTATTTTTCAAATTCACCTTTACTAACTAAAACCACTTCACAGTCAGCTTCGCTAGTTTTTCTTTTAAACGAGTATAAGGAGGAAATAATAATTCCGAAATCCCAATGGTATGCTGTTTTACCACAGCACGTTTATTACTAAAGGCTTCAAAACCAAAAAACCCGTGACTCTTGCCAATACCACTATTATTTACTCCGCCAAAGGGTAAGTTATGGTTGCTATAATGAATAACACTATTATTAATGCACGTGCCACCAGCTCTAGTATGCGCCATAATTGTTTTTATGTTTTTTTTGTTTTTACTATACATATATAAGGCTAGCGGACGTTCTTTGGAGTTTATGTATGCAATAGCTTCATCTATTGTGTTATAAGTTACAATAGGCAAAATAGGCCCAAAAATTTCTTCGTTTAAAAGTGATGTATCTTCTTTTAAATTTGAAACAAGCGTTGGTGATATATAATTAGTTTCTGAATTTGTAGCACTTCCAATTTCAATAGTTCCATTATTTGTTTTCGCATTATCTAAATGCGTTTTTAAACGCTCAAAATGTTTAGCATTTACAATTCTTCCATAAGATGCTGAGTGTTCTGGTTGTTCAGAAAAATAGTGCTGTATCCATTTTTTACAGGCTTTTATAAAATCTGGCTTTAGAGCTTCATCTATTAAAATATAATCTGGTGCAATACAGGTTTGTCCGCAGTTTAAAAATTTAGCCCAAACTATTTTTTTTGCAGCTTTATCTAGGTTTGCAGTGTTATCTATAATAGTTGGAGATTTTCCACCCAACTCTAAGGTTACAGAAGTCAAATGCTTTACCGCGGCTTGCATTACAATTTTACCAACCGTTGGACTTCCTGTAAAAAAGATGTGATTAAACGGCAACTGTAATAAAGCAGTTGCTGTATTAACTTCTCCTTCAACTAACGCCACTTCATTTTCATTAAAAACCTCAGCTATAATTTTTGCCATTAATGCAGCGCAATTTGGTGTTAGTTCAGAAGGCTTTATAATGGCTGTATTACCAGCTGCTATGGCAGAAATTAAAGGACTAAAAGTAAGATTGAATGGATAGTTCCATGGCGAAATTAGCAAACAAACTCCCTTAGACTCATAAGTATAATAGGAACTTGCACCTAACATTGCTAATGGTGTTTTTACGTTTTGCTTTTGCATCCATTGGTACAAATGCTGCGTTACAAATTTTATTTCGCTTATAATTGGATAAATCTCCGAAAGCTCTACTTCTACTTTTGGTTTTTTTAAATCTAAATAAAGTGCGTCAATAATTGCAGTTCTGTAAGTGTCTGAAATTGCTTTTTTTAAACGCTTTAATTTTTCAATTCTAGCTTTATAAGAGGTACTACCTACCTTAAACTGATTGGCTTTTTGAAGCTTAAAAAGTGATGTATATGGATTGTTAGTAACGTTCATCTATTAAAATAAAGGTTTTTAGTTTTGATTGAGAGTTCGTGTAATTTTTACAATTCTAAAAATTAATCCTAAAATAGGTATTATTTTTAGTTTTGAAAGCGTAAGTAAAACTAAGATTTAAAACCGAAGCTCACTACCGTAGCACATCTACTAATTGTGCCGATATTTCATTGATATGAAAACTTGACGAATTGTCTAAAATAACCATACAGTTTTTTAGCTCCATATTTCTAATAATTAGTGTGCGTGCGCCAAGCCAAGAACCATCATGCATTACTGCATTACCGTTTACTAAAACCCAACCAAAACCATAGTTAGTATGATTTCCATTATTAAGCACAGGGTTTTTAAAGGCTTCTTGTATAATTGCATCAGAAATTAGTGCGTTACCGTACCAAAACTGATTCCAAATTTCAAAATCATTAATACTGCAAAATACAGAACCATCTCCAGAAACACCATCTAAAACACCTGGTTTTAATGCTGTTTTGTTACCAAAGTAATTTTCAAAAGACGTCGTTTTATTTTTAAAATCTTTATCCTCCGACTGTAAATTCCAAACCCGAGTTTCATACATTTTTAAAGGGTTAAAAATTTCTTTTGTCATAAATGCTTCAAAAGAAGACTTAGAAACCTCTTCAATAATTGCAGCCAACAACACATAACCTGTATTGGAATACACATAATTTTCATTGGGTGTGTGTACTAAAGGTTTATTTTCTTTTGCTAAAAGTGCAACTACCTTTTGGTTGGTTAAAAGTGTGCCAACAACTGCTTTGTGTGTTTTAGGAAAAGACATGTAATTATCTGGTATGCCAGAAGTATGATTTAACAACTGCCTAATGGTAACATTTGTATAGGGCAACTCTGGCAAATACGTGGTAATGGCATCGTCTAAATCTAATTTTTGCTGTTGCTTTAAAAGTAATATTCCTGCGGCTGTAAATTGCTTAGACACAGAAGCTAACCTAAATAACGCACTGTTATCTAATGGTTTAGTTTCGGTAGCATCTGTAAAACCATAGGTGTTTTTTAGTAATACGCTATCGTTTTTAATTATTAAAACAGCACCATTAAAGTAATTTTCGTGCTGTAATTTTTTTAACCATTGGTCTGCTTTTTCAATTTTTTCTTTTGTGGTATTGGTGTCAGAAATTTCAATAGCTGGCAAACTCACTTTTGTGTAAGCCCAAATAAAAAGTAGTGTAAACCCAACAACTACAACTCCAATAACCCAAAGTGTAATTTTCCAAAATAGATTCATAGTTATTTTTTTATGGTCAGTCGCTTATGGTTAAAACTTGTTACAAGGTCGTGAATTTATACTGAATTTAAGAAGAATTACATTAAGTAAAAACCCTTAACTTTTTGTAGTTTTATAATCTTCAAAATACATAAACATGTCAGACCAAAAACGCTTATTTCTTGTAGATGCTTATGCGCTAATTTTTAGAGGCTATTATGCTTTTATAAAAAACCCAAGAATCAACTCTAAAGGCGAAGATACTTCAGCCATTATGGGATTTATGAACTCGCTTTTAGATGTTATAAAACGTGAGCGTCCAGACCATTTGGCAGTATGTTTTGATAAAGGCGGAAGTGCAGACCGTGTAGAAATGTACACGGAATATAAAGCCAACAGAGACGAAACTCCAGAGGGTATAAAAACCGCCGTGCCTTACATCTATGAAATTTTAAAAGCCATGCACATTCCTATCATGGTGAAAGAAGGTTTTGAAGCCGATGATGTTATTGGCACACTTGCCAAAAAAGCTGAAAAAGAAGGCTATAAAACCTTTATGGTAACACCAGATAAGGATTTTGCGCAATTGGTATCTGAAAACATATTTATGTATCGCCCTGTTTTTGGTGGTGGTTACGAAACCTGGGGCATCCCAGAAGTACTCAAAAAATTTGAAGTTACAGATCCTTTACAAGTTATTGACTATCTGGGCATGATGGGAGATGCCTCTGATAATATACCTGGTTTTCCTGGTGTTGGCGATAAAACAGCAAAAAAGTTTTTAGCCACTTATGGTAGTATAGAAAACCTTTTAGCAAATACACATGAGCTAAAGGGTAAAATGAGAGAAAAAATTGAGGCCAACGGCGAATTGGGTTTACTATCAAAAAAGCTCGCCACCATAATGTTAGATGTGCCCGTGGAATTTGATGCCAAGGATTTTGAAATGTCCGAACCAGATATCCCAAAAGTGACCGAAATCTTTCAGGAGTTAGAGTTTAGACGCCTTACAGATAATTTTATAAAAACGTTTTCATCAGAGGCTCAAACGGCTACAAATCTAAGTTCGAGTTCGAGTTCGAGTTCAAACTCAACTTCAACTTCAAATTCAGATTCGGCTGCAACTTCAAAAAACGCTGGAGCTGGTCAGTTTTCATTATTTGGTGGCGACCCATCTTCTACATCAGAATCCGCTATAGAAACCAAAAGACAAACCGCCAAAACTACCTCTCATTTTTATCAGAGTGTCGCACCTGGCATGGCCACAACACTGTTTGTTAAAAATTTAATGCAGCAAACTTCGGTGTGTTTTGATACCGAAACTACAGGTTTAAATCCGCTAACCGCAGCACTTGTGGGCATTGCCTTTTCTTGGGAAATTGGTAAAGGTTTTTACGTTCCATTTCCAGAAGACAATAACGAAGCACAAGCGTTGATTGAAATTTTAAGACCTTTTTTTGAATCTGAAACTATTGAAAAAGTTGGTCAGAATTTAAAATACGATATCAAAGTTTTGGCTAAATATAATATTGAGGTTAAAGGCAAACTTTTTGACACCATGTTAGCACATTATTTGATTAATCCAGATATGCGCCATAATATGGATGTTTTAGCTGAAACTTACCTCAACTACACTCCTATTTCTATAACGGAACTTATTGGCAAAAAAGGGAAAAATCAGTTGTCTATGCGAGATGTGCCTTTAGACAAACAAACTGAATATGCAGTTGAAGATGCAGATATTACATTTCAGCTAAAAACACATTTTGAAAAAGAACTCAACGATGCTAACACTCAAAAGCTGTTTAACGATATAGAACTGCCGCTTTTAAAAGTATTGGCTGCCATGGAGTTAGAAGGTATTAACTTAGATAAAGAGTTCTTAAATTCATTATCCGAAGATTTAAATACCGATATTCTTAATCTTGAAAAAAGCATTTACGAAACTGCTGGCGAAACATTTAATATTGCCTCACCAAAGCAATTGGGTATTATTTTATTTGAAAAATTAAAACTGGTTGATAAGCCTAAAAAAACCAAAACCGGACAATACAAAACCAGTGAAGATATTTTATCCTACTTAGCCAAAGACCACGATATTATTAGACAGGTTTTAGAGTATAGAGGTTTGGCAAAACTAAAAAGCACCTATGTAGATGCTTTGCCTTTACAAGTTGAAGCACTTACAGGCAGAGTACATACCGATTATATGCAAACCGTTGCAGCCACAGGACGCTTAAGTAGTAACAACCCTAATTTACAGAATATCCCAATCCGTACCGAGCGTGGGCGCCAAGTGCGTAAAGCCTTTATCCCACGTAATGAGGACTATACCTTATTGGCTGCCGATTATAGCCAAATTGAATTACGCATTATTGCCGCTTTAAGTGAAGAAGAAACCATGATTGAAGCCTTTAAGAATGGTGAAGATATACATGCCTCAACCGCCTCAAAAGTATTTAATGTGCCCCTAAACGAAGTGACACGAGAACAACGTAGTAATGCCAAAACCGTAAACTTTGGAATAATTTATGGCGTGTCTGCCTTTGGCCTTAGTAGCCAAACCGATTTATCGCGTGGCGAAGCTAAAGACCTTATTGATACCTATTACGACACCTACCCAAAGCTAAAAGCCTATATGAGTGCACAGGTAGATTTTGCAAGAGAAAACGGCTATGTACAAACGGTATTGGGGCGCCGCAGGTATTTAAAAGATATTGACTCTCGTAATGCTATGGTGCGCAGTGGTGCCGAGCGAAATGCTGTAAATGCACCCATACAAGGTAGTGCCGCAGATATTATTAAACTTGCCATGATTAATATTTATACTAAACTGCAAGAGGGCAATTACAAATCTAAAATGCTCTTACAAGTGCATGATGAATTGGTATTTGACATCTACAAACCAGAACTTGAGGAACTAAAAACACTCATTAAAACCGAAATGGAAACTGCTTTTGTAATGGATGTGCCTTTGGATGTTGAATTGGATATTGGAGTTAATTGGTTGGAGGCGCATTAGGGAAATTTAAAACCACATAAATGAACGATTATAAAACCTTACAAACAGAATACATAAGAGCCTCTAGAACTATAGAAATGGTCTTAGTATCAAATAAAAATTTAAGTGGTGTTTTCTTTGTATATAATTATGAAGGAATTTCATTTAGGGTGTTTAAAACGCATCTCGATTTAGTTAATTTTTTTCTAAATAAATCAGAAAGCAGTTATCATTTTGATACAGAAAATGCGCTTGACAATTTTTTAGCTGAGGTGAAATTAGTTGCTTAGGGTAATAAAAACTATTTTAATTAATCATATCAATTATGAAAAACAAATATTTAAGTTATATATCAGATAAACACCTATTGTCATGTATAGAAAATCTACATAAGTCATATATAAAAGCTAAGGCAAATGTTAGTAAGAAGAAATTTTACGCAAATAAAATTGATACGATAAAGCTCACATTTGATGCGAATTTTAATGAACTTGATGAAGCAACTCTAATTAAAACCGAAATAAATAGACAAATTGATAAGTCAATAAATAATTCTATAGGAACTTTTCATGAACAAATTCTGGGTGGAATTAAGGGATTTGAAATTGGAAATTTTAGTGGCTTTGACATTAAAGCATCAAACGACACTTTATTTGCAGATATCAAGAATAAGCACAACACCATGAATAGCAGCTCTGCTGAAAGTTTATTTCAAAAGTTAGCGACTTACGCAGATACTTATAAAAAAGCAAAATGCTATTGGGTTCAAATTTTAGCTAAAAACAGTTTTTACGAAAAATGGTCAGGTGAAATTAATGGAAAAGAATACAGCCACAGTAGAGTTTACAAAATTTCAGGAGATCAGTTTTACAAATTACTTTCTGGAAAAGATGATGCGCTTTTTGAATTATACCAAGTTTTACCTACTGCTATTTCAGACTATTTAGGCACAATTAAAGCAGAAGAATCTCATAATAATTCAGCACTAGAAGAAATACAAAAGAGTTCAAAAGAATCTAAAAGATCTCTTTTAGATGAAATTACATTCGAAAATTTCAGCTACTATTTAGGTTTTGATAAACTTGAATAGTAATCATTCAAAAACTTTACAATAGAATACCCAATTTCTCTCCCTAAATTACAAGGAACTGCATTGCCAATTTGCTTATATTGTTGAGATACTGAACCTGCAAATTTCCATTCGTCAGGAAATGTTTGAATTCTAGCATATTCTCGCACAGTAAAAGGTCTTGTTTCATCTGGATGGCATCTTTCTGTTTGCTTTTGAGCAGGACTACACGTTAAAGTTAGACTTGGTTCATCCCAACCAATACGTCTCGCCATTCCTGTTTTACCACCACCTAAATAAAAGCTTTTTCCCATATACTTCTTCTGAATATCCAGTGGCAAGTCTCTCCAATAGCCTTTAGGTGGAATTAAATCTAAAACTTCTTTTTTATGCTTTGGATATTTTGAACCTTCTGATTTTGGTACATTCGTAGCGTATAATTTTCCTTTTTTTAAGGCGTCTGAAAGATTATAAATAGTTTGATAAGGCTTTGGGTATTCATATTTTATATCAATATCTTTTCTAATACCTACTAAAATTATGCGTTCACGCTTTTGTGGAACCTTAAAATTAATAGCTTTTAAAACCTTAACAGGAACAACGTTGTAACCAATCTCGTTAAGTATAGATAACATGCCTTTTAAAGTTTCTCCTTTTTCATGTGATAGTAAACCTTTAACATTTTCACCAATACAAATTGACGGATTTACCTCTTTTACTGCTCGAGCAAATTCATAAAACAAAGTTCCTCTGGCATCTTCTAAACCTAATTTTTTTCCAGCATAACTAAATGCTTGGCAAGGAAAACCTCCTGTTACTATATCAACCTCACCATTATATTTTTCAAAATTAAAAGATTTTATGTCACCCTCTAGAACATTCCAATTAGGTCTATTTTCTCTGAGTGTTTGACAAGCCCATTTATCAATTTCATTTAAAGCAACACATTTAATACCCGCTTTTTCAAGTCCTATTGCTAATCCACCAGCACCTGCAAAAAGCTCTAAAACCTTAAATTCTTTTAGTGGTTTTTCGGAATTATCTACAACCTCTTCAAGATTATCAAACAACGGTTTTATAAGATTATTAATATCGTCTTTTTTATAAATTCGATATTTACTTACTGGCTCTCTCAAAGCTTCAAGTGTTCCGTTTTTATCCCATCTTCTTAAGGTATCAGTAGTTTTACCTAATAATTCAGCAGCTTCAGAAATAGAATAATAATTTTTTGTAACCATATTATGTAACCTTATGTATTGGTTACAAATTTAAATAAGAATTTTAATTAATATAATAACTTTCTAATTTTATTTGAAAAGCTTTAAAATCTTAAAAAAATACAAAAATCAACATAAGGTTTTTTCCAAACGACCATCACCATCAGAAATCTGCCTAATAATTATAGAAATAGCTTCTGTTTTACCTAAAATATTTCCCATTTCAAGCAGCGAATCTTCATCCTTATAAACACCATTTCTATCATTCCAACATAGCCAATCAATTAGTTCTAAACGCGTCCAAGTACTTAATTTAGATTTTAATTTAGGAGTGCTCAATTCCATTATTTGGTAGTAAGGGTGTCTTAATTTTTCTTCTTCACTTCTACTTGAATACATAAATTATTTAATTAGATATTACATATATAGATATAATTAAAAAATACTTAAATATCTAATATTCAATATTTTAAATATATTTTTTGTAATAGAAAAAGCCAAAAACGAGTTTGGTAAAAGCTTAGGCTTTGTGTTTAATAGGTGAAGGAAAACTAAAAGACCACTATGGTTCTAAACCAATGAGTATTAATTGGAGACTTGAAGAGCCAATGCCACATTATTTATGGAAAGATGCTGCAAAGCTATCGATAGGTTAATAGTAAAACGTATTACCGTCGCTTATTAGTCTTCCCCTTTTTCTTAAACCTAACCTTATCTTCAGGCTTTCTTCTATTAAAAGGCACAGCATCATTAAAGGTATCTTTAGCCTCGCCATTTGGTTTGTTTTTGCGCCATTTTTCGGTTTTCTCTGGGAGTAAAACGTTAAGTAAATCTGTGCGGCCAACTTTGTTTAAGGTTTTTTTAATCCAGGCTTTGTTTTCCTCTTTATACCAAAAGAAAAAACGGTGTTGCTCATCTTTTTCTTTTCGGGTTTTGGGTGTGTTTACTTTTTTAAGTGTGTACGGATGGTAACCACTATAATAAATCACCGTAGCCACCGTCATTGGTGTTGGTGTAAAACCTTGCACTTGCTCTAACTGAAAGCCCATATCTTTAGTTTCTGCAGCTAGGTTTGCCATATCCTCCACCTCACAAGCTGGGTGATTAGATATAAAATAGGGTATTAATTGCAGCTTTAAGCCTTTCTTAATATTTATCTTATCAAAGCGTTCTTTAAACTTATGAAAATAACTAAAAGAAGGTTTACGCATTAGTTTCAACACAGGATCACTGGTATGCTCTGGAGCAACCTTAAGCCTTCCAGAAACGTGCTTTGTCATAACTTCTTCCGTATAATCGTCTAGCTCTTTTGGGTCGGCATTTTTATTAAATTCGGGCACCAACATATCATGTCTAATCCCAGAGCCAATAAATGATTTCTTTACTTTAGGATGGCTGTCAACGGCTTGATACAATTCCGTTAAAGGTTTATGTGAGGTATCTAAATTACTACATATTACTGGCGAAATACAACTTGGAGCCACACACTTATCGCAAATAGACTGCACCTTACCTTTCATTTGGTACATATTGGCACTAGGGCCACCAATATCGCTTAAATAGCCTTTAAAATCTGGCATATTAGCAACCTTATCTACTTCTTTTAAAATAGACTCCTTACTTCGCGACGCAATAAATTTTCCTTGATGTGCAGATATGGTACAAAAACTACAACCGCCAAAACAACCCCTATGAATATTTATAGACGTTTTAATCATTTCATAAGCCGGTATAGGGCCGCGCTTATTATATTTTGGATGTGGCAAACGTGTGTAAGGCAAATCAAAAGACGCATCAATCTCGGCTTCGGTCATGGTAGGATACGGCGGATTTATCATCAGTGTTTTAGCTCCTACCTTCTGAAAAATACGTCGTGCAGCCAATTTATTAGACTCTTGTTCAATAACCTTAAAATTGGACGCATACTTTTTCTTGTCCTTTAAACACACCTCATGCGAAGCAATTTCCACATCTTCCCAGTTACTATTTTTAGGAATTTTATCTGTTTTTTCAAGTAGTACTGCGGTTTGGTTTACCGTTTTAATACTGCTAAACGGCACACCTTTTAAAAGTAAACGAACAATTTCGCGCAATGGTTGCTCTCCCATACCATACACTAGCATATCTGCTTTAGAGGTTTCTAATATGGTAGGCATCAGCTTGTCACTCCAATAATCGTAATGCGTAACGCGGCGCAGTGAGCCTTCAATACCACCAATTAAAATTGGAGTATTTGGCCATTTTTCTTTTAAAATATTACTATATACCGTAGAGGCATAATCGGGTCTAAAACCTATATCACCATTTGGTGTGTAAGCATCTTTATCACGACGCTTTTTATTAGCATTGTAGTTGCTAATCATAGGATCCATACAACCACCAGTAACCCCAAAAAACAATCGCGGTTTTCCTAATTTAATAAAATCTTGTAAATTGTCTGTAACGCTAGGCTGCGGCACAATAGCAACACGTAAACCCATACTTTCTAACAAACGTCCAATAACTGCTGGACCAAAAGTTGGATGATCTACATAAGCATCCCCACTAAATAAAATAACATCTACGTAATCCCATTCACGGATTTTTAGCTCTTTTTTTGTGGTAGGTAACCAGTCTGTAAGTTGTAATTGTTGCTTCACCTTGCAAAAATAAGTAAAAATGTGTCGTCTATACCCTAATTAAATTTGAAAACACCCCTAAAGTCCCCTCAAGGGGACAATAGTTCTTTAGTTTATTATTTGGATTGTCCCCTTGAGGGGACTTTAGGAGTGTTACACGGTTTTGAAATCTTTAAAAACTGACAACAATGAGATGCTTCATCGCTTTGCTTACCTCAGAATGACAAAATAATCAAAATAGCATTGCGTTGTCATGCTGAATGCAATGAAGCATCTCTTGATTATTAATAGTGAGATTCTTCGTCGTTGTACTTTCCTCAGAATGACAAAGCACTCAGAATGACAAAAAAACTACAAGTCCAAAGCCTTTAAACTTTCAATACGGTTGCGGGCTAAAAAATCGTCAATAGTTTCAAAATGTTCTATTACCCGTTTTTCTTTAAACTCAAAAACCTTGTTAGATAAGCCTTGTAGAAAATCACGATCGTGAGACACTAATATTAATGTGCCATCAAAATTACGCAACGCTTCTTTTAAAACATCTTTAGATTTTAAATCTAAATGGTTTGTAGGTTCATCTAAAATAAGCAAATTAACAGGTTCTAATAACAATTTTACCATTGCCAATCTGGTTTTTTCACCACCAGAAAGCACACTTACTTTTTTATCTATAGCATCACCTTTAAACATAAAACCACCCAAAATATTTTTAATCTGTGTGCGCACATCTCCTTTAGCAACTTCATCTACGGTTTGAAACACCGTTAACGTTTCATCTAACAATGCCGCTTGGTTTTGCGCAAAATACCCCACTTGTACATTATGTCCCAAACTGCAAGTGCCTTCAACTTCAATCTGATTTAAAATCGCTTTTATTAAAGTTGATTTTCCTTCACCGTTTCTACCCACAAAACAGACTTTTTCGCCTCGTGCAATCGTCATATTAGCGGCTTTAAACACCACATGATCTCCATAAGATTTAGATACATCTTTAACTATAACCGGATAATCTCCAGAACGGCTGGTTGGCGGAAAACGCAGTTTTAAAGCCGATGTATCTACATCATCAATTTCTATAATTGTTAACTTCTCTAACATACGCTCTCTTGAAGATACTTGATTGGTTTTGGAATAGGTACCTTTGAAACGTTCTATAAATTGCTGGTTATCTGCAATAAATTTTTGCTGTTCTTTATACGCTTTTATTTGATGCTCTCGGCGGTCTTCTCGCAACTGTAAATAATGCGAATAGTTGGCTTTATAGTCGTAAATACGCCCCATAGTAACCTCAATAGTACGGTTGGTAATGTTATCTATAAACGCACGATCGTGAGAAATTACAACCACAGCATTTGCTTTGTTTAGTAAAAAATCTTCTAACCAAATAACAGATTCAATATCGATATGGTTGGTAGGCTCATCTAACAAAATCAAATCTGGTTTTTGCAGTAAAATTTTAACCAACTCAATTCGCATGCGCCATCCACCAGAAAATTCACTGGTTTGCCTGGTAAAATCTTCAGGTTTAAAACCCAAGCCTTTTAATGCTTTTTCTACTTCAGCATCATAATTGACGTCTTCTAAGGCATAGTACCGTTCCCCTAAATCTGAGACGCGCTCAATAATTTTCATATAAGCTTCAGACTCGTAATCCGTTCGGGTTTCTAGTTGCTTGTTTAAACTTTCCATTTCGTCACGCATATCAAACACGTGCTTAAATGCTTTTGAGGCCTCCTCAAAAACGGTAGTGTTGTCCTCAGTTAACAGGTGTTGCGGCAAATAGGCGATTACGGTTTCTTTTGGGCAACGCACATTACCACGTGTGGCTTTTTGTTCGCCAGCAATAATTTTCATCATGGTAGATTTTCCTGCACCATTTTTCCCCATTAATGCAATTTTATCATTTTCATTAATGGTAAAAGACACCTCGCTAAAAAGTGTAAGACCACTAAATTCTACAGCTAAATTATCTACTGAAATCATATTAAATATTTTAAAGCCGCAAAACTACTAATAAATCTTTCATTTTTTTGAAGTAATATTGCAGTGTACATCAAATTATGAGTATCATTTCAAAAGACATATCTAAGGCTGTTACGCTTTTAACCAACAATGAATTGGTGGCTATACCCACCGAAACAGTGTATGGTTTGGCCGCAAACATTTACAGCGAAAAAGCTATAAAATCCATTTTTGAAACAAAAAAACGTCCGTTTTTTAATCCCTTAATTGTACATATTCCAAACGATAATACCCTGTCTGAAATAGTGCGTTATGTACCCGAAAAAGCAAAGCTACTCGCTGCTGCATTTTGGCCAGGACCATTAACTTTGGTGTTAAAAAAGCGTGATACTATTCCAGATATAGTAACTGCTGGTAAAGATACGGTTGCTGTTAGAGTGCCAAATCATAGGGTAACATTAGAACTTTTAAGTCGGTTAGATTTTCCGTTGGCGGCACCAAGTGCAAATCCGTTTAATAGCATAAGTCCCACAAAAGCAGCGCATGTAGAACAGTATTTTAAACATCAAATACCAATGGTTTTAGATGGTGGTTCTTGTGAACGTGGTATTGAATCTACCATTGTTGGTTTTGAAGGTGATACCCCTATTATTTACCGTTTGGGCTCTACATCTGTTGAGGCTATTACTGCTGTAATTGGCTCCGTAGCCATTAAAAATACTAGTGAAGCATCTCCAAATGCTCCTGGAATGCTAAAACGCCATTATGCCCCTAAAACCAAAACGTTATTAAGCAAAGCAGTGGCAATAGATTTAGAAACGAGTACCTTTAAAAAAATTGGTGTTTTAAGCTTTTATGAAACTTTTGAAAACCCGAAGATTCATTTTCAAATTGCGTTATCCAAAACTAAAGATTTAAATGAAGCCGCTTCAAAGTTATACGACGCTTTACATCAATTAGACTGCAAAAACCTTGACCTTATTATTGTTGAAGAATTTCCAGATACGGATTTAGGACGCTCAATTAACGATAGATTACGTCGTGCAACTACATAAAGCTTTAAAACTCAAATTTTAATTGTGCGCTCACAGATTTTTCGCTTTTATGTATTGAGTTTTGTTTGGTTTTATCTGTATTTAAATTAGCTAAAGAAATGCCCAATAAGCGCACCGAGTTACTCAGCTTTTCTTGATATAATAAATTCTTAGCGGTTTCTAATATAATAGCTTTATCGTTTATAAAATAGGGTAATGTTTTACTACGTGTTTGCAGTTTAAAATCACTGTATTTTATTTTAAGTGTAATTGTTTTCCCTGAAACATTTGACTTTTTTAGGCGGTTTTCTACTTCCTCAGCAATATGCTGTAGTTTTTCTAACATGAAAATTTCTGAAGATAAATTTGTGCTAAACGTACGTTCTGCTGCTAGAGATTTCCGAATACGGTTTGGCTTTACTTCGCTAGTATGTATTCCACGTACAACATGGTAATAATAGTCTCCAGATTTACCAAAATGTTCATTTAAATACTCTAATGATTTTTCTTTTAAATCTTTTCCCGTAAATATGCCTTTTTGATACATTTTCTCAGCAGTTACTTTACCAACTCCATAAAATTTACGAATATCTAATGCTTCTAAAAATTGTAAAACATCTTCCGGATTAACCGTTTTTTGTCCGTTGGGCTTATTAACATCACTTGCTACTTTTGCAATAAACTTGTTAATAGATATGCCTGCGGAAGCTCTTAAGCCCACTTCATCAAAAATGCGTTGCCTAATCTTTTGGGCAATTAAAGTAGCGCTTGGTAAACCGATTTTGTTTTCGGTAACATCTAAGTAGGCTTCGTCTAAAGATAAGGGTTCAACAAGATCTGTATAATCATAAAAAATAGATTTTATTTTTTTTGAGAGTTCGGAATACCGCTCAAAATTTGTTTTTACAAATATTAATTCTGGACAAAGTTTTATAGCTAAACGTCCAGACATTGCACTTTTAACACCAAACTTACGTGCCTCATAGCTTGCTGCACTTATAACACCGCGCGTGCCTCCGCCTCCAACAGCAACAGGTTTACCAATTAAATCTGGATTATCCATTTGTGCTACAGAGGCGTAAAACGCATCCATATCTACATGTATAATCTTTCTAATTGGTAAATCGTTTAGCATACTGTAAATTTAGACATTAAATGCCTTTAAATTATAAAATTGTAAAATCATGGCTGTAGAAATAGAACGTAAATTTTTGGTAAATAGTAATGCGTTTAAAACAGAAGCGTTCAATAGTTACGCTATAAAACAAGGATTTTTAAACAGTGACAAAAACCGAACCGTTAGAGTTAGACTTAAAGCCGATAAAGGATTTTTAACCATTAAAGGGAAATCTAGTGAAAATGGATTATCGCGTTTTGAATGGGAAAAAGAAATTACATTAGCTGAAGCTGAAGCACTTTTAGTACTATGTGAACCTGGTAGTATTGAAAAAACACGCTATGAAGTAAACTATGGCAAACATACCTTTGAAGTGGATGAATTTTATGGTGCCAATCAAGGGTTAATAGTTGCTGAAATTGAATTGAATGCAGAAAATGAAAACTTTGAAAAACCAGAATGGTTAGGTCCTGAAGTTACTGGTGATATTAAATATTACAACTCACAATTGATTACGTTACCTTTTTTAAATTGGTAATTGTACCGCTGTTAGTACTGATTTAAATAATTTTTGAGACATCAAAACCACCAACTATTTTTGACCACATTACCCGATTCTTAATAATGAGATTCTTCGTCGCTGCTATATTGCTACGCAATGTACTTTCAATCAAAATATATTTTGATTTCAGTAATCTCCGAATGACAAGCGTTTTCATAAAAAGAGATAACTAATTGATTATCAGTTATTAGTATATCGAACTCACTTTTTTTTTAATACCTACTGTGGTTTTGCAAATCATTAAGGTTTTCATAACTCATACAAAAAAGCCTACTAAAAATTACAATTAGTAGGCTTTTTTGTATTACAGCTAATTATTGTGCTTGTGGACCTCCACTAATAATTAAAAATTCTGAACGTCGGTTGGCTTGGTGATCTTCATCTGTACATGCATTGCCACAATCTACCATAAGTTCAGTTTCACCTTTACCCATTCCAGAAATACGCGATTCGTCTATGCCTTTAGAAATCACATACTGAACAGTAGTTTTTGCTCTTCGGCTTGATAAACCAAGATTGTAGGCATCAGAACCTCTTGTATCTGTGTGCGAAGTCGCATTAATAACTAAATCTGGATATTTTTGCATGATTTGAACTAATTTATCTAATTCAAAAGCTGCTGGAGCCGTAATATTTGATTTATCGAAATCGAAATAAATTGGGTTTAACACAATTTTTTCAGCTGGAATAATAATTTTTTCAATGGGATCTAATGCAATTTCAACCGAAACTTCTTCTTCATTAGAACCAGAAACTGGTATTTTCTTGCTTTCATAATCATTCATAGTAACCTCAAATTCTATAGCTTGATCACAAGCAATCATAAACTCTGCCATACCGTTAGAATCCGTAGTCTTTGTAGTTACTTTATTGCCCTTGTCGTCATATAAGGCAATAGAAGCTCCAGTAATAGGCTCGCGCGTTTTTATATCTATAACGTTAGCAAAAATTTGAACATCGCAAAGTGGTTCTAACTTTTTAAAACTATAAACATCATCACTACCTGCACCACCTTCTCTGTTAGACGCCATAAAACCTTCTTCTGAAGTTTCATTTATAGAAAATGCAAAGTCGTCTCCGTTACTGTTAATTGGAATCCCTACATTTCTAACTGGTGCCATTTTACCATCAATTTCTTTGGTATAATAGATATCCATACCACCAAGACCTAAATGTCCATTAGATGAAAAATAAAGATTATTAGTACTACTAATGTATGGGAACATTTCTTGTCCTTCTGTATTTACTTTTTGCCCTAAATTTTGAGCTGTGCCTAAAGAACCATCATCATTAATTGGGGCTTTATAAATATCAAAATTACCGTAACCACCTGGCATATTTGAGGCAAAATACAAGGTTTTTCCATCTGAACTTACAGATGGATTTTTAACAGAATAGTTTATGCTATTAAGCTCTAAACTTGTTATACTATCCCAAACACCTTGGTTTTTAACAGCTTTATACAAGTATAATTGACTGTAGCGTGTTTTTGTAATAGAATCTTTTTCAAAATCTTTATCGAAAAAACTCTCTCTTGAAAAATACATAGTTTCACCATCTGGGCTAAAAGATACTGTGCCTTCATGGTACTTGGTATTAATTTTACCACTCATTAAAATAGGTTCTTGGTATGACCCATCAGCATTTTTGGTAGCTGTATAAATATCTAAAAACGGTTGTTGGTTCCAACCATAATTTTTTCGTTCTTGGTTACGACCAGAAGCAAAATAGACTTTGTTGCCTTGTATTGTACCTCCAAAATCTGATTGTGCTGAGTTAAAACCTGCATCTTGGATATTAAATTTTTTGCCTTGACTTAAAATTTTTGGCAAGTAACTTGGATTGGCTTTATATGCCATTGCTCTTGCATCTGCAGGACGCATACTTGCAAAACGATCCATTTGTGTATTTGATGCATCGAATTTACCGTTTGCTTTTAGCATTTCGGAATATCTGAAAATAGTTTCAGGATCTTGAGATTCTTCTAATGCTTTGGCATAAAAATTTTCGGCCTCAACGGTATTAAAAATATTATAATAACTATCTGCTAATTTTTTATAAACATAAGCAGAGCCTTTATCTTTTTCTATAAGTTTTGCATAACTTGCTGCAGCTTTTACAAACTCATATCTAGAGAATTGTTTGTCTGCCTTTTTTGTGTCTTGATTTTGAGCAGTTAGGCATAAGCTACCCATCAATGTTATAAATACTACGGTTATAATTTTTTTCATTTTGGTTTAGCTTAATGGATTAGAAATATCTTGGTGAACGTGATACACGCTTAGGAAAATTAAGATCGAACAACAGCATAAATTCATGCGATGCTGGTGCGTATGCTTTTATATCTGAAGATACTGCATCATAGGCATAGCCTATTCTTAAAGACTCTGTGATAGCAAAATTAACTAACCCAGAAAATGAATCGTCTAATCTATAAGAGGCACCAATTTCAAATTTTTCAAAGAATAATGCATTAACATTCATATCAAAAGAGATTGGGGCATCAAAAGCAGATTTTACTAAAAACGATGGTTTTAATTTTGTGTTTTTAGACACCTCAAATACATAACCACCAGTTAGAAAGTAGTGTTGTGTTTCTGAACCTATCTTAAAGCCATTAGCATCTAAATGAACCGCATCTAATAAATTAGGAACAGATAATGCTAAGTAGTAATTTTCCGTATAATAAAAGAAACCCGCACCAATGTTTGGGGTGATTTCGTTAATGTTTTGGGCGAAAAAAGGATCGTTTGGATCAATTAAATCAATACCAACTAAACCAATATTATGAAAAGTTAAACCTGCTTTAACACCAAAGGCAAGTCTGTGTTCACCCCCTAATTTTAATGTGTAAGAAATATCTGAATAAACATTGGTTTCTTTTACTGGACCTATTTGATCTGCTATGACTGACAAACCCAATCCTAAGTTATTACCAATTGGTGCATGTCCAAATAATGTTCCTGTTTCTGGTGCGCCATCAATACCTACCCATTGGCTTCTGTATAATAATCCAAAAGATAAATTATCTTTTGAGCCTGCATAGGCAGGGTTTATAACATTCATATTATACATGTACTGGGTGTACTGAGGGTCTTGTTGCCCGTACATCTGAAACGCCAAAAACAAGAGCGTTATAATAGAGAGTTTTTTCATGTGTGAAAATTGTTGATTAGTACTAAGCCTACAATCATCAAATTAAGAGATTTTAACTACGTCTTAATTTGATGATTATAGTGCTTATAATATATTGATTTAGTTAGTTAATTATCTGTTTATGTAAACCCAAGCGCTACGATTTTTAGTACCACCTTCGTAAACCATAGTGTAAAAATAAGTACCTACCGGTAGTATTTCGCCATCATTGGTTTGCCCAATCCACTCATTGGTGTAGTTATCTTTTGAATACACAAGTGTTCCATTTCTGTTATAAATTTCTAAACGTGAAACATCATAATAACTTAAATCAAAAGTGTCATTTAAACCATCTACTTCGCCTGGTGATATCCCTTGAGGGAATACACAGTTATCTACTTCTGTAACTGTAATTCCAGATACAGAATATGTACATCCGGTACTATTAAGCGTTAGTGTAGCTTCGTAATCCCCTTGACTCATAGCCGTGACTGTTGTACCAGTTTCTCCAGTTAATGGCGCACCATCTAATGTCCATTGTATTGAAACATCGCTAGCCGTTGACCCATCCAATATTAGGGACAAATCAATACCTGTATCTGTTAATGTACATAGTAAAAATTCGTCAGAATCTTCATCATAATAGAACACATCTGTTGTAATGGTTGCTAATGGCTCATCTTTTACAATGAGATCAAAATTATTGGTTACATAACATGGAGAACCTACAGGATCTACTCTTACGTAAATAACTTGACCAGCACTAGAATAAGGGCTACTTAAAGCACCAACACCTGCATCTGCATCTGCTTGAGTTGTATGGTAGGTAACTACAAAATCTGCCGGATTTTGAGAACTTCCTAAAACAATTGCAGTATGATTATCTAAATTAAAATTAGCGGTATTGTCTAATATACCATCATTATCATCACATTCTAAAATATTTTCACTAAACGCTATTGGTTGAACCAATACAATAATGTCAAAACTTGTTGTGTTGTAACAACCTGTTACATTATTTGTTACTCTAACAACTAGCGTCTGTCCAGCACTTGAATATGGACTTGGCAATGCACCTGTACCGGCATCTGCTTGTGCTTGATCTAAATGATAAGTCACTGTGAAATCAGTAGCAGATTGTGTGCCAAGAACTATAGCGTTATGTGCAGATAAATCAAAATCAGCAGAACTGTCTATGTTACCATCATCACCGTCACATTCCTCAATGTCTTGAGATATAACTGTAGGTTCATCTAATACTATTAAGTCAAAATTTGCAGTTACATAACACACCGTTGTATTACTCTGAACTCTTACATAAACGGTTTGTCCAGAACTAGAAATTGGACTTGTTAGAGCTCCAGTACCAGCATCTGCTTCTGCTTGAGTTTCATGATAAGTTACTGTAACATCTGAAGATGTTTGGGCATCTAAATCAAAATTAGCGGTATCATCTAAGACACCATCATTATCGTCACAAGCTTCAATATTTTGTACTGTTACCGTTGGATTAGGCAACACTATTAATTGAAAGTCTTCAGTATTATAACATCCTGTGGCATTTTCTTCTAATCTCACATAAATAGTTTCTGGATTAGAAATATTAGTGTATGGAGATGTTAAGGCATTAGTATTTCCATCTGCATCTAGTATAGATGTATGATAGGACACAGTGAAATCTGAAGCATTAAGCCCATTAAGTACTGCTAAGTCGTTGTCCGTTAAGGTAAACGTTGCAGTATCTGCTGCTGCACACTCTTCTAAATCATTTGGCTCGCCAATTGCTGGTTTAGGGTTAACAACTAATACTAAATCTGCAAGTTTTCTACAACCCAAGTATCCGTTTGCATTTGCTGCGCTATCTTCAATTCTGATTATTAAAGTTTCACCAGTAGAAGTATATGGAGATGATACAGGGTTAATTGCCTGGTTAGCATCTGACTGATTTGTGTAATACGTTACGGTAAAATCTGTACCTAAACCTAATGAAGTGGTAAACGCATCTAAATCAAAAACTTCAATACCATCTGCTTCTGGACCGTCACAAACTGTAATATTTTGATCTGCTATTTGAACAGGATCTTCATATAAATTTACAATCACAATTTGAGAGGTTGCATCTGAGCCACATTGATTATCAAAAACTTGTACTTGATAATTATTTGAACTTGTTACAGTAATACTTGGCCCAGTTTCACCTGGCATTACAAAACCATCTTCATACCATATATATGTATCTGCAAATGGTGAATCTACTTCTATAGTCACAGAATCAAATCCACAGGTATTAATTTCATCTACATCAAACCCACCAATTACATTACCTGTATCTACCAGTGCTGCATCGTTACTAAATACCTCTGCTGAGATATCTGCTATTGTACTACCTGCCCCACTAGCTCCTACATTGGTTTGCCTAACCTGAATTACCCCAGGGTCTTGAGCATAATTTGTTATTAACAACAAATATATTTCTCCTTGTGTAGCTCCTAATAATGTTACATTTTCAATTGGTGCTGCAGAATAACTACAATCTACAACAGCAGGAAGCACACATAAATCATCACCTGGTGCATAAGGTCCCCATAATAAGAAATCTACATCTAACGCATCACCGATAGGATTATCATTTTCATCAAATGCTGTATTCTGAACCATTTCTATTAAAATATCTCCAGAAGTGCCAATTTCTAAAACACTATATGTTGGATTTGGTGTTGTAAATAAACAATTTATAGTACCATCACCTGGAAGTACATCTATTGTGTTGTAAGAATATAATATGTCTGAAGCGTCATTACCACTACAAAAATTCTCTGCGGTATCACATGTTACATTTCCTGGCGCTACATATGGTGTAATACAAAGATCAAAGGTTGTGTTTTCTGCATCAGAATCACCAGAATAGATTCTAACGTAATAAGTATCCCCTATAACTAGTTGAGGTGAAACACTTGATAATTCATCAAAACCATTTACACAAGATATTTCTACTAAATTATCACATGTGCCTTGGTATAAAGAATGGTTCATATCTGTAACTGAACTTCCTGTAACATTTGCTAAAGCGATTAATTGAAATTCGCTTTGGGCAACAAACTGAAACCATACATCATCGTCTGCATCACCACCACATGAAGGATTTGGAACACCTGAAGGCGTGGCTGCTAATATTGTACCCGAAGTTCTTGTTTCACACAAAATATCAGTATTTACTACTGCTATTGTGGCATCGCAAGGAGTATTATTTGTAGGCGGACAAGCTAACAATTGAATTGCATTACTATTAATAACACAATTTGTGTCTTGGTCGCTGCTTACAGTAACTATAACATCTACTAAAAACGGGAAAGGTCCTATTTGGTATGTGCCTGTTGCTGGAACTGGTATTGTATTTGCATCAATATTATTAGATATTGTTAATGAGGTTGCATCACCTAAATCTACAATATTTACATCAATTAAAAATTGATTCCCGTTTGCACAATCGTCTACTACGGTGTAGGTCGCTTGAGGATTAATACAGGTTGCGCATGATACCGTAAAATTAATTCCATCTACTTCGCCTGGACTACCACTTTGACAGCTAACAGAACCATCTGAATTTACATACCAAGAAATGGTATCTCCAGTAGATTGGAATGTTAAACCAGAAATGTCGCCATTATTTCCATAATTATTATCTGCTGCTGCATAGCCTGGAAATGGTGTGCCATCTGAATCAAAAACAACTAATTCATCCCAGCCATTTTCAATAATACCTGAATTAAACGTAAGATTTAAAGGCGTACCATCTGTACTTGTAAATGTAAACAACTCAGGTGTTGCTGCACCGCCATTATCGTAACAAAAATCTACGGTTACAGGACCATCTGTTGCACAATCAAGTACATAATCAAATTGTAAAGGTGTTGTGAAATTCACTGGACCCGTCCAAACACTATCGCCAGAAGGGCAGTTTGCTAATACATAAACTTCGTAATTTGTAGATGGGTTTAAATTATTTACTGTGACACTTGTTACGGTTACTGTAGTCCCTGTTGTTGGTATACCAGTACCTGCAGGCTGTACCACATATTCCCATGAGGTTTCACCACTGTTAGCAGTCCAAGAAATATCTGCAGATGTTGCATTTATATTATTTACTGTAATCCCAGATGGTGCTATACAGAATGTACCACAAGTTTCTACTCTTATATAATCTAAAGACATATCGCCTTCCCAACCTGTGCCTGTACCTGCGTAACTAAACTCTACGTAAATTTGCTGCCCTAAGTAGGTATCTAAATTTATTCCAATAGGAACCCAAGGGTCACTACCAGCGGTTTGGTATTCACCTGTCCATGAAAACGCATTAGTAAATGGGCCAGTAGGAGAATTAGATACTCCAACATTAAGTGTGCCCATATCTGCTCCAAAAGCGTGCATGTAAAAGGACAATTCTGCGCCATCTGTTGCTGTGGTTAAATCTATGATTGGTGTAATAGCAGAAGCTAACGCTGTAGTTCCTCCTGAGGCCTCATAATTCATATAAGCACCACCATTAAAAGGAGCATCTGCACCAGTACCCCCAGAGCCAGAGCCATCTGGAATCTCCCAAGTACCATTACCGCCGTTTAAATCTCCTGTCCAACCTTCTACAGCGTCAAAATCTGCTGTAAATATAAAAGAAGCGTTTCCTGTAGTACATGTTACACCTACAGGAGCTGGAGGTGGACAATTTTGTTCTTGTACTGGGCTACTGTTAATGAAACAATTACCATCCTGATCATTTGTAACTGTAATAACTACATCTACTAGAAAAGGGAATGGCCCTACTTGGTATACACCTGTTGCATTAACTGGTGTTGTGTTTGCATCTATATTATTAGATATTACTAATGATGTTGCACTACCTAAATTTGTAATATCTACATCAATTAAAAATTGATTACCGTTAGCACAATCATCTACAACGGTATATGTTGCCTCTGGATTTGTACATGTAGCACATGTTACTGTAAAATTAATGCCATTTACTTGACCTACACTACCACTTTGACAACTAACCGAACCATCTGAGTTTACATACCAAGAAATGGTATCGCCTGTAGATTGGAATGTTAAACCAGAAATGTCGCCATTATTTCCATAATTATTATCTGCTGCTGCAAAACCTGGAAACGGTGTGCCATCTGAATCAAAAACAACTAATTCATCCCAGCCATTTTCAATATTACCTGAATTAAAGGTAAGGTTTAAAGGTGTACCATCTGTACTTGTAAATGTAAACAACTCAGGTGTTGCTGCTCCTCCATTATTATAGCAAAAATCAATAGTAAGAGGGCCATCATTTGCACAATCTAGGGTATAATCAAATTGTGTTAATGTTGTAAAATTTACTGGACCAACCCATAAACTTGTATCGGTACCACAATCTGCTTGCACATAAACTTCGTAATTTGCAGAAGGTGTTAAATTGGATTCTGAAACAGAAGTAACCGACTGAGCACTTCCAGTTGTTGGTGTACCAGTACCTGCTGGTTGTATGACATAATTCCAAGAGGTTTCGGCACCACCTAGAGTCCATGAAATATCTGCGGATGTAGCTGAAATGTTGGCAACTGTTAAACCTGTAGGTTCAGGACACGTTGGTGTTTCAAAAAGTGTAACAACAATATTAGACCAATCTGCATCTGAACCTCCAAAACTTTGACCTAAAACTAAATCTATATAGCCATCTACCGCAGGATCAAATAAGCCTGGTAGATCTCCCTGAAAAGTTAGTGTTGTAGTTGTGCCTGAATTAGCACCACCAGTTGTAGGTGATAGTATAGGGGAAGAACCCGATGCTGTTGTAATTGTGAGTTGTGCCTCGCTAGACCATGGTCCGCCGCCGCCTTCTACCCAATCCACTGTTACAGAAAACGAATTATAAGTTCCTGTTGAGGACGCTGTTACGCCTGCAGAATTTGCTACATCATTAAGATTAATTGTAGCACCTGTTGCTTGTGTCACATTTATTGGCCCTACAACTGGATTAAAAATATACTGTGCATTTGCTGCTAGAAAAAAGCCTATCAGTGCAATGAATAAAGTAATTTTTTTCATGTAAAAATGAATTTAGTTAGTATTTTATTTATTTGATTATTAGTTAGTTATATTTATTTAACTTTTGATTTAAACTCTTTTGTAAATCAATTTTAATTTTTGACTCTAAATTTAATTTAATCTTCTATTAACAAAGATTTAACATCAAATATAAAAAAAAATTGGTCTAACAACTTCTAAATATGATTTCTTGTTTAATTTTAAAATTAAAAAGACTGGAAAATGATCGCTATAACCACCTTTATAATGCTTACCAACGTGGCTTCTATAAGGCTGTCCTTTGAATTTACCATCGTATTGCGTTAAAAATTTTGTGTTGTAAACGTTAGCTTTTTCAAATTCTAAAATAGAATTTGGATCTAAAAAATTAGTTGAGACTAAAATTTGATCAAACATAAGCCATTCAAAATTATAGTTTAAGCTGCCTTTATCTTTGGACCAAACTGTTTTAAATGGATTGAACAATTGACTATCTTCTTCTAGTGAAACTAGACTATTATCATTGGGATTGTCATTAAAATCTCCCATAACAATGATTTTAGGATCTTCTTCCTCTTTTTTTATTTGTAATATAATTTGATTTACTTTTTTTGCTGCCAAAATTCGTTTATGCTCGGTTTCATTAACTCCAGATCTTCTTGAAGACCAATGATTAACAATGATAAAAACAAGTTGTTTATTTAGTAACCCTTTAACTAAAAGAATGTCTCTAGTAAAATCTGGAGAACCATTTTCGTTACTAAAATTTAAAGAAAACACTTCAGTATAATCAACCTTAAATTCTTCTTTATACAAAAGGGCTACGTCAATGCCTCGTTCATCTAAAGAATCGAAATGGACGAACTTGTATTTTTGGTCTTTTATATGTTTAGTTTCAACTAAATCAATAAGCACTTTCTTGTTTTCTACCTCAGCAAGTCCAACAATTACAGGAGACTCAATATTATCATCTTCGCCAATTTTAGGAATTACCGTACTTAGCTTATGCAATTTATTTAAATAACGTTTATCTGTCCAGCGTTTTTTTGCTGATGGCAAGAAATCATCGTCGTGTGTATTAGGATTATCCTCTGTGTCAAAGAGATTTTCAACATTATAAAAAGCTATGGTATATGATTTTGTTGCACTAGACATTGTTCTAAAAGTATTTATAAAATTGATTTGAACCCCAAATATAGTTTAAACTATAGTGGCACAGTTTAATCTTGTTTAATTGAAAATTATTCTAAAAAACATTAAAAACTAACCTATGCTACTAATACATTAATAGCTATTAATAAACTGGATTTACTAAATTTGTACTTTAACAACTTATGATAGAAAAAAAAGAAACTGTATTAGAAAAAGCGGTGCTTATAGGTATAATTACCCAAGAGCAAAACCAAGAAATTGCTGAAGAATATTTAGACGAACTTGCATTTTTAACCTATACTGCCGGTGGCGAAGTCATAAAACATTTTACACAAAAAATGGATAAGCCTAACCCTAAAACTTTTATTGGGACTGGTAAAATGGAGGATGTTAAACAGTTTGTTGAATCTTATGATATTGGCACTGTTATTTTTGATGACGAACTCTCACCTGCACAAGAACGAAACATTAGTAAAATTCTGAAATGCAAAATATTAGACAGAACCAACCTAATACTGGATATTTTTGCACAACGTGCACAAACGAGTTATGCGCGTACGCAAGTTGAACTTGCTCAATGCGAATACTTACTGCCGCGTTTAAAAGGCATGTGGACACACCTTGAACGTCAAAAAGGTGGTATTGGTATGCGTGGCCCTGGCGAAACAGAAATTGAAACCGATAGACGTATTGTACGTGATAAAATAGCATTATTAAAAGCAAAAATTAAAACCATTGATAAGCAAATGGCCGTACAACGTGGCAATAGAGGTAAAATGGTAAGAATTGCTTTAGTAGGTTACACCAATGTTGGTAAATCTACACTAATGAATGTTATTAGTAAAAGTGATGTTTTTGCAGAAAACAAACTATTTGCTACCTTAGATACCACCGTAAGAAAAGTTGTTATTGGCAACTTGCCTTTTTTAGTAAGCGATACGGTTGGTTTTATTAGAAAACTACCTACACAACTTATAGAATCTTTTAAAAGCACTTTAGATGAAGTACGTGAAGCAGATTTACTTTTGCATGTTGTTGATATTTCGCATTCTAATTTTGAAGAACATATAGCCTCTGTGAACCAGATTTTAGATGATATTAAAAGTAAAGACAAACCAACAATTATGGTTTTTAACAAAATTGATGCTTACAATGCGGAACCTTTTGATGAAGAAGATTTAATTGCTGAACGTACAAAAGCTAATTACACCATTGAGGAGTGGAAAAAAACGTGGATGAACAGAATTGGCGATAATGCCTTATTTATTTCTGCTATAAACAAAGAAAATTTAGACGAATTTAGAAAACGTGTATACAAAGAAGTGAGAGAAATACATGTAACACGTTTTCCTTACAACCACTTTTTATATCCGGATGTTGAAGATATTAGCTAACATAGCACTAAAAAACTGCTATTAAAAAAGCGTCAAAGAAGTAAAAATACCTTTGACGCTTTTTAGTAGTTATACTATTGAATATTAAAAATTGTAACTCAATCCTACTGTATAAAATGATTGTAATTTATTGTCTAAACCATCATAAGTTGCTGTTGGATTTGGAGTTGGCGCAGAAGTTCTTGCATAATTTAAAGCCTCTTGCTTGCTATCTCTTAAACCAAAATCAAAACCTACACCTATCATTTTCCATAGTTTGTAGCTAAATGAATTTGTCCAAGTCCAGTTTGATAAATTAGAATCGCTATAACTTTGGAATGTTGTAAAATTGGTTTTAAAATTAATAGCACCAATTTGTCTAGAATAGTCTGCTACTATTTTTGCACCTAAAGAAGATTCAAAAATTGAACCAGAATCACTAAATATATAGTTATAGTTTAATGGGTGTATTACTACTATTAAGTTTTCAATAGGTGTCCATGTTGCACCAACACCAAAATCTAAATACCCTGGATTATTAAAGTTATCTAAAAGTGTAGTTCTGTATTCTAATAATGCAGAAGCTGCAAGTGTTTTAGTAATGTTTCTACCGTACAAAGATGTTAAGTTAAATACATCTGTGGTAGGCTCAAAACTATCTTTATCAGTATTAATATCTGTATTATCTAATTTTACCCAATTAAGGTTAACATTTAAAGAATTTCTCCAGAAATACTTGTCTTCAATTTTATTAGCGAAAGCATTTACCGTAAAACCAATGTTACCAGAGTTGTTATTTGGTATAGATTGGTTGTACCAGTTGCTAAAACCAGAAATACTACCACCAATTGTACCAAAAGCACCTTTGCGCCATCCTGGTAAGGCATCAATTTTTGCTTGTATAGCGTTAGCTTCTCCTTGGAATTTGTCTGCTTCCGCTTGCTTTTCAGCTTTTTGTGCTTCTAATTCTTCTTTAGTTTGAGAAAAACCAAAGCTTACTGCCAATATTAATATGGCTGATAAAAATAATTTTTTGTTCATGTTAAATTTAAGTTTACTTGTTTTTGTTTTTGATTTAGGATGCAAATATATAATTAGTTATTTTTTCAATTTGAAAAAAAAAAGAGGATTTAAACCATTGTTAAGACCCAAAAAAGTAAAATGTGTCACAATATATGTATTATATTTTTTTTTTGAATAAGGGCACTGAAGAACAGGCCTCACCAAACATTACAGATTTTGCAATGGTTTTTAAACGCTGAACTAAAAATACTAGAGCATTTACTGGTACTGGTTTTTTAGCGCAACCTTTAATAATTACGGGCATATTTGTAAAACTGTTTAGGTCTAAATCTGAAATAATTTTAGCATATAAAATAGATTCTAAATACTCTAAATTACCAATAACCGAAAACTTTGCGTGATCTTGTAGTTGGAGTGATATTAGCATATATGCCCAATCTGGCACTATAGCATCTGTTGAGCAATGTAAAGCTACATAAGTGTCTTTATATTGTTGCCAATTATGCTCAGTAATTGAAGCTCTAAACTCTTTTTCCTTAAGTACTAATCCTTGAAAAAGCCAGTCTTTAATGTCTAACAAAACACGTTTGCCCTCTGGGTAATAGTCTTCTAAATCTATAACTTTTAGTTTGCTATTAGCAACTCTATTTATAATTTCTTCTGCCATGTTTTACTGCCTTACATCAACTATATAAACTAATTTGAATTAACTACTGAGTAACTGAGGCTAAATATAGAAACTTAAAGCATTCCTAGTTCTAACTTAGCTTCTTCGCTCATTAGGTCTTGAGTCCATGGCGGATCAAAAGTAATTTCAACCTCAGCATCTTTAACCTCATTTATTGATTTTACTTTTTCTTCAACCTCTAATGGTAAGGTTTCTGCAACTGGACAGTTTGGTGTGGTAAGTGTCATTAAAATTTTTACATCAAAATCTTCGTTTACAAAAACGTCGTAGATTAAACCCAGTTCGTAGATGTCTACAGGTATTTCGGGATCAAAAATTGTTTTTAAAACACGTACAATTTTTTCACCTAATGCATTTGTATCTATATCTGTATTGCTCATATTAAATTATTTAAATTGTAATAAGTAGTTATAACCTTGCCTACAAAATTTTAATTTTACTATTTAAGTTGTGCTTGGTATGCCATTGCATAGAGCTTTAATTGTTTTACCATACTTACCAAACCGTTAGCTCTTGTTGGCGATAAATGCTCTTTTAATCCTATTTCATTTATAAAATCTGTATTAGCTTCTAAAATAGCTTTTGGATGTTGGTTAGAAAACACACGTACCAAAAGTGCAACAATACCTTTTGTAATAATTGCGTCACTATCTGCAGTATAGGTTACTTTATTTTCTTGCAGAGTTGCATGTACCCAAACCTTACTTTGGCAGCCTTTTATAATGTTGTCTTCGGTTTTAAATTGGGTGTCAATTAAAGGTAGTGATTTACCAAGATCTATCATGTATTGGTAACGTTCTTCCCAATCTTCAAACATTGAAAATTCATCTATAATTTCATTTTGAATGGCTTCAATAGTCATGCTTACTTTTTTTTGCAAAAATACAATAAATACGAGTGATTTGGTAAATTTTATAACGCAGTGTAACTAGTTATTTTCAGCAATATCCTTTAGTAAATCTATTAAAGGTTTTAGATTTTTGTGCGGATTGCCAACATCAAAACTTTTAGCACTATACATAACATTATTTACGGTAATATGCAAAGCACCTATTGCCGCGCCGTCATATTGATGTTTTTTAGATGGAGGCTCTAAATATGCTATTTTATCTAAATCTAATTGCGAAACAACTGTAATAATAGTCTCCAATTGTGCTTCAGTTAGTGGTGTATTTACGGTTTTTGAAAGTCGGTCTTTTTTATAACTTATAATTTTACCTACTGTGTTTATGGATTTAAAGCTTCCACGAGATATTTCCGAATAATCTATACTAAAATCTTCAGCACTTGAACTATTTTTTTTGGTTGTAGTTTTGTTTTTTGTAGCAATTAGCAACGTATTGTTTGCTTTTAATAGCGATAGTTTATCACCTTCAAGATTAAAACTAGTTGTACTATTTAAAGCTTTTATAAACTCCTGTTCTAAAGTTATTTTTTCTTTACTGCAGTATTTTTTTGTAGCAATTAAATTACTAATATCTATGGTGTTTTCTAATACATTATAGTCTCCAAAGAACGCATTACAGCCTGCAAAACCAGAAACCTTAGCGCCTTCAAATACTAAAGTTAATGTATTTAATTCTTTAAACTTTGAAGTGCTTTCACCTAAATTAACTATGGTGTATTCCCCTTCTAAAGTACTATTATTTAACGCTTTGCTATCCATAATTTTCTGTGATGAACTACAAGATTGTGTCATTAAAAATAGTGCAATTATGCCACTTAAAAATTTCATAAACTTTATATTTAATTATTATAAAACATTAGTTATGCCAAAATTTAAGAAAGCATCAGTATTGCTTTTTTTAGTGCACTAATAAAACTATCAATTTCCTCTTTAGTATTATAAAACATAAAAGAAGCTCTTACGGTTCCAGAAATTTTAAAATAATCCATAATGGGTTGTGCGCAATGCTGACCTGTACGTACAGCAATACCCATTTTATCTAAAAGTGTACCTAAATCATAAGGATGAATACCAGCTACATTAAAAGAAATAACTGATGTTTTTTCTGATGCTGTTCCGTAAATTTTTAAACCTTCTATTTGCAGTAATTGTGCTGTTCCGTATTCTAGAAGTTCATTTTCATAGCTAGCTATAGCTTCAAAACCTATAGCATTCATATAGTCTAAAGCTGCACCAAAGGCAATACCTCCACAAATATTTGGAGTTCCAGCTTCAAACTTATGAGGTAAGCCAGCGTAGGTTGTTTTTTCAAAAGTAACATCGGCAATCATATCTCCACCACCTTGATAAGGTGGTAACTTATTTAACCAACTATCTTTACCATAGAGCATACCAATACCTGTTGGCCCACAAATTTTATGTGCAGAACACACATAGAAATCAACATCTAAAGCCTGTACATCTGGTTTTATATGTGGGCAGGATTGTGCACCATCTACCAAAACCGCAGCTCCAAACTTATGCGCTTCATCTATGATATATTTAATAGGATTTATAGTGCCTAGTGCATTAGAAATATGATTTACAAATACCAGTTTTGTGTTTTCGTTTAACAGTGAATCGTACTCAGTAAGTATTAATTCGCCATTTAAATTCATTGGGATTACTTTTAAAATCGCTCCTGTTCGTTCGCATAACATTTGCCATGGTACAATATTACTGTGATGCTCTAGAGCAGAAACTAAAATTTCGTCTCCCTTCTTTAGTAGTGACGCAAACCCATTTGCTACTATATTAATACTGTGGGTTGTGCCTGAGGTATAAATAATTTCGTGGGCATGCTTGGCATTAAAATGCTTCTGAATTTTAGCTCTAGCCTGCTCATAAGCATCTGTTGCTTCTTGGCTTAAACTATGCACACCTCTGTGTATATTAGCGTTGTAATTACTGTAATAATCTACTATGACATCTATAACCTGTTGCGGAGTTTGTGATGTTGCCGCATTATCAAAATATATGAGTGGTTTTCCATTAATCTTACGACTTAGGATTGGAAAATCTTTTCTTATTTTTTGCACTTGAAACATATATACAAAGTTAAGGTTTGTAGCGTTAAAAACTCATTTTGATTAAAACTTTTGTTAGCTTTTCTGAATTTTAAGTGTATGACTTATATAATGAAACCTTTCAGGTTTTGAAAACCTGAAAGGTCTGATAGTTTTAAAGTGAAATTTTGACTGTGATTATAAATTAAAACCAAAACGAAAACTTTTTTCTGAATTTTTAATTAAGGTTTCGTTTACACGAAACCTTTCAGGTTTTGAAAACTTGAAAGGTCTGATAATTTTAAACTGAAATTTTGACAGTGATTACAAGTCAAAACCAATATCTACTCCTAATTTAGAAGCAATTATTTTGGTGATTCTTGCTTTAATTTCTGGAATTTTAACAGAGTCTAATACATTATTACTAAATGCAAACATCAATAAAGCACGTGCTTCTTTTTCTGGTATTCCTCTGGAACGCATATAAAACAGAGCACTTTCGTCTAATTGCCCAATAGTACAACCGTGTGAACATTTAACATCGTCGGCAAAAATTTCTAATTGTGGCTTAGAGTTTATTGTGGCTTTGTCACTTAATAATATATTATTGTTAGACTGAAATGCATTGGTTTTTTGCGCTTCTTTATTTACAACAACTTTTCCGTTAAATACACCTGTTGCACTATCATTAAAAATACCTTTGTAATCTTGGTGACTTTCACAATTTGGCTCTATGTGATGCACCAATGTGTTATGGTCTACATGCTGTTTGTCTCCAATTATTGTTATGCCGTTTAGGGTGGAATCTATATGTTCTCCGTTTTGATAAAAATTAAGATTGTTGCGCGTAAGTTTTCCACCAAAAGAAAATGTATGCACTTTTACATGACTTTTGCCTTTTTGATTTACAAATGTATTGTCTATTAACGAAGCGTTTTTGTTATCGTTTTGTATTTTGTGATAATCTATAATAGCGCTTTTGTTAGCAAAAATTTCTGTAACGCTATTGGTAAGTACTGGATTGTCTGTTAAACTCTGGTGGCGTTCTATGATTTGAACGTGGGCGTTTTCATCTACAACAATTAAATTACGAGGTTGTAAAAGTATTGCGGCTTCATTACCTGTTGAAAAGTGAATAATCTGAATTGGTTTTTCTACCAACTTATTTTTGGTAATGTGTATATATGCACCTTCAGCAGAGAATGCGGTATTTAAAGATGATAAGCCATTTTTTTCAGTTATTTTATTGAAATAATTATCAATTACGGGCTTATACTTAGATTTTGTTAATGCGGAAGACATGAGGCAAATATCAATACCATCATGTGTGGTTTGTGATAAATGTGAAGAATATTTCCCGTCTATAAAAACAATTTTATAAGTATCGATATCATGTATAAAATACTGCTTAATATCTTTATAATCTAGTACATTTTCATGCTTTGGAAATACGCTATAATCATGCTTTAAAATTGCGTTTAGCGAGGTATATTTCCATGCTTCTTGCTTTTTATTGGGAAAACCTTCTGCTTCAAATGCTTGTATAGCGTCTATTCTAATATCATGTATTGGCGAATCTACATCTACTGTATTTTCAAAAACCATAAATGACGAGACTAATTTTTCTTTTAATTCCATTGTTTTAAGTTGAAGGTTTTAACGTTGGTATTTCACCTTTTTTAATAAAACGTTTTAATTTTTTACTTTTTAATTTTTTGCTTTAGGCAATTAGCGTTTTAAACCAACTCTTGCTTAATCCAGTCGTAACCTTTAGCCTCTAACTCATGGGCTAACTCTTTGCCTCCAGATTTTACAATTTTTCCGTTGTATAACACGTGTACAAAATCTGGAACAATATAATCCAACAAACGTTGGTAATGCGTAATTACAATAACGGCATTGTCTTTAGATTTAAGTTTATTAACACCGTTGGCAACAATACGAAGGGCATCTATATCTAAACCAGAATCGGTTTCATCTAAGATTGCTAGTTTTGGTTCTAACATTGCCATCTGAAAAATTTCGTTTCGTTTTTTTTCACCACCAGAAAAACCTTCGTTTAACGATCGTGATAAAAACTTTCGGTCTATTTCTAATAATTCAGCTTTTTCACGAATCATTTTAAGCATGTCCTTTGCAGGCATATCTTCTAAACCTTTGGCTTTACGAGTTTCATTTATAGCTGTTTTTATAAAATTAGTAACACTAACTCCAGGAATTTCTATAGGATATTGAAACGATAAAAACACGCCTCTGTGCGCGCGTTCTTCGGCATCTAATTCGTCTATACTTTCGTTGTTTAATAGAATTTCGCCTTGCTCAACTTCGTACTCTTCTTTGCCAGCAATAACAGATGCTAAGGTACTTTTACCTGAACCGTTTGGCCCCATAATAGCATGTACTTCACCGGGGTTAACCTCTAAATTAATGCCCTTTAAAATGGCTTTGTCTTCTACACTTGCGTGTAAGTTGTTTATTTTTAGCATAACTTTATTTTCCTATTTTGATAATGGCTTCTGCATCTTGGTTAGAAGCTTCAACTTTTAATATCTCTTTTATTTCTACTTGAAACTGCCAAACACTATTTGGAATGGTGTTTTTAGATTTTTTTACTCTAACAGTTACCGCAACCATATCATAAATGTCCTTTTTAAAGGGCTTGGTTTCTGCATTTAATTTGTGCATAGCATCATTTACCACAACACTATAAATAGTGTTATCTGATTTTTGAATGATTGCTGCTTTATTTTTTTCGTCATATAAAAATTCACCTTTAATGGTTACAAAGCCATCATTAGTATTGTATGATTTAGAACGATTTTCCTCTAGATTAACATCTTTTGAGACTTCGTTTTTACATCCAATTAATGCAAAACACAACGCGATAATTAAAGTTATATTTTTCATTTTTTCAACTTGTCATTCCTGCAAAGGCAGAATTATTTGTGGTTTATATTTACACCTACAAGGTTTTTAAAACCCTGTAGGATAATATTTTAATTTTCTCTTTATAGATTAAGAGGCTTTTTTACCCTACAGAACCTTCTAAACTAATTTCCAAAAGTTTTTGAGCTTCTACAGCAAACTCCATTGGCAACTTATTTAATACATCTTTACTAAAACCGTTTACTATTAAAGCTATTGCTTTTTCAGTATCAATACCGCGTTGGTTGCAGTAAAAAATTTGGTCTTCACCAATTTTACTCGTTGTAGCTTCATGCTCTATTTGTGCAGTTTTATTTTTTGCTTCTATGTACGGAAATGTGTGTGCACCACAGTTGTTACCCATTAACAAACTATCGCATTGGCTAAAATTACGTGCATTTTCTGCACGCGCATTTATTTGAACTAAACCACGGTAAGAGTTTTGAGATTTTCCTGCAGATATGCCTTTTGATATAATGGTAGATTTAGTGTTTTTGCCTAAGTGCACCATTTTTGTTCCAGTATCTGCTTGCTGGTAATTATTTGTAACGGCTATAGAATAAAATTCACCTACAGAGTTATCACCTTTTAAAATACAACTTGGGTATTTCCATGTTACTGCAGAGCCTGTTTCTACTTGTGTCCAAGATATTTTTGCATTCTTTTCGCAAAGCCCTCTTTTGGTAACAAAGTTGTAAACACCACCTTTACCTTCTGCATTTCCTGGATACCAGTTTTGTACGGTAGAGTATTTAATTTCGGCATCATCCATAGCTATAAGCTCTACAACAGCGGCATGTAATTGGTTT
>CAYGUF010000010.1:0-87562 GCA_964353125.1 uncultured Flavobacteriaceae bacterium | reverse complement strand
CGGGTTATTTAAAGCTTACTGTTGTGTGCACGGATTACAAATCCGCGCCATCGGGTTTCTTTTATACTCGCTTGTGGGTTTATTTACTATGGCTTCAATTACATTTTTTGCTGTAGGTTTTGTTATTAATATTTGTTAACGCCACACGATATAATCGTGCGGTAGCAGATTGGGTCTATAATTCAAAAAATAATTTTAATGAAATGCTCTCCATGCTGTACCGTCGAAACCTTCAATTTTATTAGTAACTGTATTATATCTAATACTTCCCTTTACAGTGTTAGAATCATCTACAAATGGGGTATTTTGATTTATATTTGTTACTTTAATAAACCTGCCACCACCTGTATTGGCTATAGTAATTACTTGATTATATTGTATGTATTCTTTACTTAAATAAGTTCCCGTGTTTGTATTTAATAATGGTGTGTAAGGATTACTGATACCTAAACCATCGTTATCTAATTGACTTGGCAAATTAATGGTTGAATTAGTTTGTAAATCTAAAATAGGACTTATACTTGTGCTGCCAGCGTTGGTATAAAAATCTGTAGCTACGGTAGTTAAACTTGCTTCTAATTCTGTGTCTGTAAACCATCTAAGATTAACCCAGCCATTAGTTGTACCAGTATCTAAGGTAATATTCCAATACATACCTAAGGCAAAAACACCTTCACCTGTAGTTGGGTCTTCTATTTTGTGAACATTATTAGGTGCTTCATCGCACAATTTTTCTGTAGTAACAGTTGCTGTAAAGCTGTCCGTATTGGCACCATTACCTGTTGGTGTATGCTCTATAGCAAACAAATAATCTGTTGAACCTGCTTCACCATAATATGTCCAACCATTGTCTGTAGTTAATGCCACCGCAGAAATATTAATATTAGAACATATAGCTCCCATTAAATTATCTGGATACGCATTATCTTCGGTTTTAATAAGTGGTATTTTATTTGCTTGTGTAGAAAAGTTGTCTAGTTCTGCTTCTTGCATTAATGTATCGTTTGCGCCCAGCCAATCTTGCATTAAAGTAGCAAATAATTGTCGATAATCATATTTTCTTTCAGACTCGCTGTATAGATAATCTGTTGTATTTGTAAATACAGGGTGTGTGCCATATACGCCTGCTTCTACACTTGTACCAAATACAAAAAATGGGGATAAAGTACCGTGGTCTGTTCCTAAATTACCATTTTCTCTAACTCGTCTGCCAAATTCACTAAACGTAACACCTAACACTTTATCATTAATACCTAATGCTTCAATATCTTCTTGAAAAGATTTTATAGCATCAGACATTGTTGCATTAAGATTAGCATGTCCGCCGGTATGCGAACTACCACTTTGGGTCTGGTTGGCATGCGTATCAAAACCACTTAAAGTAACTTGAAAAATTTTGGTTTTACTACCTCCTTGGATCATGCGTGCTACAGTCTTTAACTGTTTAGCTAAAGACGTATTTGGGTATGTAACACTCGAATTAACACCTGAGTTAAATACTTGTTGTACTCTGTTGTAATACAGGTCCATAGCATCTTCTGTAGCCAATATAAAATCTAATAACTCTTGATACTCTGATGTTGGACTCGTCATATTAAAACTAGATAATTGTGTAAAAAAATCATCTTGTAAACTGGTTCCGTTATATTCTATACCAGATTCATGATCATGCCCATAAAATAAACAAGGATTGGTTGTTCCAAATTGTAATGCTAACGGATCTGAATTAGAAGACGTTGGATTATTAGCTAAACCTGGGTATAGTGCTGCCAAATAGCGGCCAAACATACCTGAGAATAATAAACTATTATTGGTGCCATCTCGTCCAGCAAACATAGTATTCTGTGATCTAAAATGAGAGAAATTTGGTGATGGATACCCAACACCATTTACAACTGCCATTTTACCACTATCATACAAGTCCTTAAACCCAGTTAATGTAGGATGCAAACCTGATAATTGGTTGTCTTGTAGCGTAGTATCTAAATCAATATATTTATTACTACCTGTATTTTTTATGTGAATATTGGGTCTTAAAGCTACGTAGTCACTGTATTGGCTTATTGGTATTACCGTATTTAAACCGTCATTAGCCCCTGCCAAACGTACAATGACTAAAACCCTATCATTAATATTATTTGCCACCATTGGCATGTCCTGAAAATTATTCATTACCTGTGCTGTCATACCATTTAGTAAAAATGGGGTGCCTACAGTTGCTGTCGTTGCTAATCGTAAAAATTCTTTTCTATTCATAATATTACATTATTTGATATTCTGGTGATTTTACTAAGGCACTTATAAATCTATCTAAATAGAGTTTGGCATCACTTGCATCTCCGCTTGCAAGAAAATTTTGCCATACAAAGAACCAATTAGTGGTGCTTAAGCCATTGAGCAATGCTTGCTCAAAGTAAGTGAAACGCGTACCTGTAGGTGTTTTAATAAATAGTAAATCGAAAAACTCTTGTAATAATACAGAGGCTGTTTGTGGTGCAGAAAAATAGCCAGAGTCTTTTACAAACAAAACACTATCTAAATAAAATTGAAAACCATTAAGAGTGTATCCCATAAGTAACTCATCTATTAAGCTATCATAACGCAGTTTTAATGCGTTGGTAGTAATAAAATTCTTATCATAAGGGACTTCACTGTAGCCAGGGTAGCCACCTACACTATCTGGTGTAAATAAATTTAATCCTGTGTTTTGGCATAATTTAATAATTTTGTTTCGCGTAAAATTTATGCATGACGCAGTTTGTGTATCATAATTAGGTAAAGGCACCTCAAAAATTGTAAATAATTGCGTAGCCAACTCTAGAGGAGATTTTACTAACGCCCCTATTCTGTGGTCTCCCACAGTTGTATCATCTTCGTCATAAAAATGTTGGCTTACTAACAGCTGCGTAAGCATAGGCTCTATAAAATAATTATTATTTTTTAAGGTATTTGCCAAAGGTGTAATAATATCACTCTCTACCTCAGTTGTGATCTCTCTACCAACAAAATAACGGTAAAAACGGCGTACATAATTTTTAGCAGTTTCCAACTCATTAAAAATCATATCTACAAAATTTCTTAATTCTGCATTAATCTCATTTTCTGTGGTTCCACCAAATATAGTGGTATTATTAAATGCCGCACTAAAGGTTTTATCTCCAGTATCATGATTGGCAACTATTAGCTCTGCTTCGGGTATTTTTGTAATATTATTTAGCCTAGAGAGTCTATTAAAATCAATAGCACTTGTATATCCTGTAAAAACGCGTTGTGCTTGTGTTACATCTTGCTCTGTATAATTGGTGTAATTGCCAGCTGCAATTTGATCTCCTTTTAAGATGGTAAACAGCTCTAAAAATTCTCTACCATAATTATCATTGGGATTACTGGCGGTATTTAATCTGTTGTCTAAATAAAAAGCCATTTTTACATTCTTTGTAATATCTATGGCTAAAGATTTTATACTACCCTTGGCATGGTATGCTAACAGCTCAGTATAATCTAGGTTATTCCAAAAGTCGCCACCTTCCTTACCAGTTGGAAAAAAATTGTGCAATAAAAATTGTAGCCTAAATTGCAAACTCACTTCAAAAAAGGTATTGTAGCCCCACCATTGTGCAACATTTACACCTATGCCATCTACACCGTTTGTATTGTTTGTAGTATTGTACAGAAATGTAGCTATATAGGTTTCGCCAAAAGGGTTTTTTGGTCTAGGATGTGGTTCTCCAGAAAAATTAAACAAATCGGAAACTGCCTGTTGTGGGGTTTTTAAGGCATAAGTTTCTATGACAGATTTAGTAACCTTGTAAGAGCATCTTCTAAGTAAATGGTAAGCGTTTTTGTAACCTAACGGAGTAATTTTTGGTTGTAAACTAAACATACATTTATTTTTGAGGGTTATATTAAAAGAAATTACATACTATGTTTTATTGTTTTGTAAACGAAAAAACCCATCATTTTATAATAAAATGATGGGTTTAATTAATATTAAAAAGTTAAAATAATCATTCAGGCTATTTTATATTTAAAATTATCTTTAGTTTAAATCTACCCAACCGGCAGAACCAGAACCATCATCATTTACATAGCCTTGAAATTTATCTGTAGTTGTGTTATAACGCATCATACCAGCAACAGGTGTCTGTAAACCAGTACCTGCAGTGTCTGAAGATGTTACCGTTGTGTAAGTAGGTACAGCTGGTGCTTGTATTCTATGAAAATATACTGCTCCAGAATCTAAAGCATCACCGGCAACAATATCTGAATACGTTCTTGCAGTAGCATCAAACTTTTGAATAGTTGCACCACGTATTTGTCCATTTGTAAGAGGTGTAAGTCTTATTCTGTAAATAACAGTAGCATCACCATTTATATAACCGTAAACCCAAGGTGTAGTTGTACCTACTTGACCCAATTCATTTTCTAATCTTGTTATGTCTCCAGTATTCTCCCAAAAATTGGCAGTGCCTAATGAAGTAAGTCTATATATATTCATGTCTCGTAGCTCTACTACGTTACCATCTGGGTCCACTGATAAATTTTGTATAGGTGTTAGATCTACATTGTTACCTGCGTTTAAAGGTGGTGTATTATTACCCTGACCGTAATCTGTTAAAAATACTTTTTCACCAACAACTAAATTTTGATGTACTATAACCCCTAAACCTGCTGGTACAGTACCATTGGCACCAAAAAAACCAGTACCTAATACATTTTCATAATTACCTGCATCATCATAAGCACGCCATTCAAAAGAAGCTGGAAATGTACCATTGGCGTTTTCTGGTCCTCTTAAAGTTCTAATAACATGTAAAGCATCACCATATGCACCTAAAGAGTTATAAACTTTGTAAAGATCTACACCAATAAAACCACCCGTGTATGTTGCCGGAGTATTAACATCTGTACCACTGTGATATAAGTAATTATTTACTCTAAAAGTTGTATTTGTTGTTGTAGTAAAATCATCATCCGTTGGGTTTTCTATTTTAAGACTATTGCTAGAATTGGTATATAAGAAGTTACCGTTGGCATCTGTGTGCTCTTCACCACCAGCTATCCAAATGGTACCATTGTATGTGTACACATTTTTTAAATCTGTATCATATACTTGCAAACCTTCTGCTGGTGTAGAAATTGCAACACGCTGTGCAGTTGACATTCTAGGTATTAATATACCACTCGTTGTTGAGGTAATGTCTAAAGCTGCAGATGCATCTGGATTAGTAGTACCTACACCAACCTGTGCAAAAGTTGTAAAACTTGCTGCTAGTAAAGCAACGCTAAAAATTATTTTTTTCATTTTTATTATAATTTATTTTTGTCTCCTTTGGTCGTGTGGAAACTTGCACGTTTTTTGTTAATGTTTTTGTTTACTTGAGATGCTTCGCATTGCTCAGAATGACATTGTAATACTGAATGAAACGCAGTGGAATGAATGTATCTCTTTAGGTCATGCTGGATGTAATGAAGCATTTTTTTCTGTTTATTTGAGATGCTTCGCTTTGCTCATAATGGCATTGTAATTGCTCAGAATGACACTCTTTAATATTAGGCGTTTGGCGGAGGACGTGCCGTAATATTTGCGCTTACAAAGTGTGTAAGCCTATTAGAATTGTAATACGTGTAATTTGTATGAGATACCGTTGATGAATTATTAACAACAGTATTTAAAATGTTTGTATAAAACTTAAACACTTTTGATATTGTAGTTTTTTTTTGAGGCACATTACTATTGGGGCAAAGTAATGCTGCACAGTTAAAATTATAATGACGTAAAAAACTAGAATTGTTGTTATAAGGATTGGTCTTATAATTTAAAACGGATGTTGTTTTAGATTTGGTTTTGTAGTGTGTTTTTTTTGTAGCAATTTGCGTTTCTAATCTGGGTTTATTTTTTTGGTATGAGAATACATTTTCAAGCCCAACAACAGTGGTGTTAGAGGTCACAAAAAATAGCGCGCTGTTGTTAGTAGTATTGTTTTGTGCACTTACCAGAGGTGTTAGAGCGCCGCAAAGCAATACACTAAAACAACATGCAAATACATTACTATTTTTAAAAAGATCTAGAAACGCCTTCAATAGATACAAAATTGTTTAAACTGTTAAATAATTAGTACATATATGAAACATATAAGTTTCAATAGTCACATTTTATTTTACAAAAATAAACATAAATGTAATTAAAAAGCAAAATTTATGTAATTTTTTATATTATATAAATAATTTTAAATGTTAACGTTTTGCATCAATATTGTAATTTTAGTGTTAAAAAAATATTTCAAGATCTTATTTTTTATGCTGAAATGAGATGCTTCGTTTCACTAAGCATGACATAATATACTCAAAATAAAAGGGATGAGATGCTTCGTTTCACTAAGCATGGCAGTGAGGAGATGCTTCGCTTTGCTCAGAATGACAGGGTGTGTTCAGAATGATACCCAAATAAAAAAGCCTGTTAAGGTTTCATATTTTAAGTATTCAATTATTTATTCATTCAAAATATGCGTTTGCAAATTTCACTAAACGCCAGTTCTGGTGGGTTTTTGCCTGTTCTAAGTTGGCTTTACAAACTGAATTACAGGCATCTATAAGTTTAAGATACTCAAATGCATTAATTCTTAAATCGGCATTAAAACTTGGATTAGTGTAACTAACCAACTCATTATACACTGTTTCTTTATTATCGGCTTGATAAAACCTAGTATTTAAATTTAAGACTAACCATAACAAACGCACATTTTTAGCTTTAAACCCATGTGTTTTATGTGTTTTTGAAAGGTATTTAGCACGATTTTCAGGAAAATTACTCCAAAGGTTATACAGTGCTTTTTCAATGGTTATGTAAGATGCATCCTCTAAAAGCGTTTCATATTCGGTTTTTAAAGTTTCTGGTATTTTAGTAACATACGTTGCAATAGCTTGGCGCACTTTTAAGCTGTTTTTAAAGGTGTTTTTGGTTACCAATTCTGGGGCTTGTTGTATCACTTTAATTTTAGCCTCATCTGAAACATAGTATTTGAGATACTCAGCACATTTAGAAGATTTTACTTCACAATCTACCATTACATATTCGTTTATAAAAGTAGAATTTTGTTTTAACAGTTCTAAAGCTTTTTCATAAGGAAAGGCTTTATTATTAATCCATAAATTCACAAAACTGTGAAGCGGTTTTTTATACAAGCGGTTGACCTCAGCAATAAAATCTGATGTTGATACCGTTTTATATTGGTATTTTTCTAAGTAATCTTTAACAGCTTGTTTAAAAATAGCGTCCCCAACTTTTAAGCGCAGCGCATACAAAACCCAAGCACCACGTTGGTAAAACGTTAAGCTGCTAGATTTAGGATTTAAAAGTGAGGTGCCATTGCCAGACAAGTCTTGCTGTGCTAACTCTATAACAGATTCGTAAAGCTTAAAATCGAAATAATTAGAACCAAAAATTTCTTTTTCGGCAAGCAACGCATAATAGGTGGCAAAACCTTCTTGCAACCAATGGTGCTCACCAGATGCTGCGGTTACTAAATTACCAAACCAATGGTGTGCCAACTCATGGGCATTAACGTTTACATAATTTTTATCGTTAAAACCAATACTGTCCACAACAAAAGCATCTGAAAAAATAGTAAGGCTGGTATTTTCCATACCGGCATATAAAAAATCGTGCACAGGGACCTGTTTATATACTTCCCACGGATAAGGCACGTTAATTTCTGCTTCTAAACCATCGAATATGCGTTTGGTATGCCTGTACGTGGGTTCAAATTTCAAGGAATCTTCTGGGTAATAGTACAGATCAATAGGAATATCGCTTTTTGAGGTTATTGTTTTTTTAGTGTATTTGCCAACAACAACAGCAACAAGATAGCTAGACATGGGTTTTTTCATGGCATAATGCCATAATAGTGTTCCATCTAAATCAGATTTAGACACCAAAGTACCATTACCAATAACAGTATATGCTTTTGGAGCTACGTATTTAATATCAAAAATAATTTTATCATTTACATCATCTATACTTGGCAACCAATGGCTTGTGTATTTGCCTTGTCCTTGAGTCCAAATTTGGTTTGGTGCATCATTATCCCAACCCACAAAATACATCGCTTTTTTGGGTGCCGTAAAAAAAATAAAGCTTAACGTGTAATTTTCATTAGCTTTAAACGCATTATAAACACTTAGTGTTTTGCCGTTGTTTTTAAAAGACACTGCTTTTCCATTTAAAGCTACATGTTTAAAAGACATACCTACCGCATCTAAGTATATGGAATCTGTAGGCTGTTTAATATGAAAGTTAATAGTGTAAGTATTGTAATTGGTACTATCTACCTGAAAGGTGTTAAACACAATAAGTGCTTCAACCTTTTTAAAATCTACATACTTGGTTTGTTGTGCATACGCAAAACCAAAACATCCCATTATGATGCTCAAAAAAATTGTTTTCATACCAGCAAATTACATTTTTTTAAGTGTATGACTACTTAATTGTTTCTTAAAATATTAGGCTTACCAAAATCACAGCAGCAACAAATTAAAACTTATACTTTAGGATTTTGTAAATTTGCAATTATGCGTACTAATTTACAAACTCCTATAGATTACCTTAAAGGTGTTGGCCCAAATAGGGCCGATTTATTGCGTACCGAATTGGGCATACATACCTACCAAGACCTCATTAATTTATTTCCAAACCGTTATATAGATCGGACTACGTATTACACCATAAACACACTACAACCTAATGCTGCGGAAGTTCAAATTATTGGTACCATAAGTGGGTTTAGAGAAGTTACACAAAAGCGCGGCAAACGTTTGGTTGCGGATTTTAAAGACGCTACTGGCACTATGGAGTTGGTATGGTTTAGAGGTCAGAAATGGATTAGAGAAAGCATAAAAACAGACCAACCTTATGTGATTTTTGGAAAACTAAACTGGTACGGCAGTAAAGCCAGTATGGCGCACCCAGAATTAGAGCTTTTAGCAGAACATAAAAAAAATTTACGTTCTGCAATGCAAGCCATTTATCCTTCTACAGAAAAACTTGCTAATAGAGGTATTACCAATAGGGTAATTACCAAAATAATGCAACATTTATTTGAAGAAACAAAGGGCAATTTTGTTGAAACCTTAGCAGAATTTACCTTAAGTGAATTAAAACTTATTTCAAAATCTGAAGCGCTTTTTAATATTCATTTTCCTAAAACTCCAGAGCTACTTACCAAAGCAGAGTTTCGGTTAAAATTTGAAGAGTTGTTTTACATTCAGCTTCAACTTATTATAAAAAATCTCATACAAAAGTCTAAAATAAAAGGTTTACCATTTAGCGCTGTTGGTGCGTACTTTAATTCCTTTTATACCAACCACTTACCTTTTACGTTAACTAATGCACAAAAACGTGTCCTTAAAGAAATACGTTACGATTTGGGTAGTAATGCACAAATGAATAGGCTTTTGCAAGGCGATGTGGGTTCTGGTAAAACCATAGTGGCATTTATGAGTATGCTTATGGGTTTAGATAACAATTTTCAGTGTTGCTTAATGGCTCCAACAGAGATTTTAGCCCAACAACATTACAACGGAATTTCTGAACTTTGCCAGCCACTAGATATAAAAATTGCGCTATTAACGGGTTCTACTAAAACTGCTGCGCGTAAAATAATTCATAAGGATTTAGAAGATGGAAGCCTTCAAATACTTATTGGCACGCATGCCCTTTTAGAAGATAAAGTAAAATTTAAAAACTTAGGACTCGCTATTATAGACGAACAACACCGCTTTGGCGTAGCACAACGCTCAAAATTGTGGCACAAAAACACGATTCCTCCCCATATTTTGGTAATGACGGCTACACCAATTCCGCGCACACTTGCTATGTCGGTTTACGGTGATTTGGATATATCCGTTATAGATGAATTACCTGCAGGCAGAAAACCTATAAAAACCGTGCACCGCTATGATGCTAACCGATTAAAAGTCTTTAGATTTATGAAAGATGAAATTGCGCTAGGACGACAAATATATGTGGTATATCCTTTAATACAGGAAAGCGAACATATGGATTATAAAGACTTAATGGATGGTTATGAAAGTATTTCTAGAGAATTTCCAAATGCTGACTATCAAATTTCTGTAGTACATGGACAAATGAAACCTGCCGATAAAGATTTTGAAATGCAACGGTTTATAAAAGGCGAAACTCAAATTATGGTTGCTACAACTGTTATAGAAGTTGGCGTAAACGTACCAAACGCATCCGTAATGATTATAGAAAGTGCCGAGCGTTTTGGCTTATCACAATTGCACCAACTGAGAGGTAGAGTTGGACGTGGCGCAGAGCAAAGTTATTGTATATTAATGACGAGCCATAAACTGAGTAATGACAGTAAAATTCGTTTAGATACCATGGTAAAATCTAGTGATGGTTTTGAAATTGCAGAAGTAGATTTAAAACTACGTGGCCCTGGAGATATTATGGGCACACAACAAAGTGGCGTTTTAAATTTGCGCATTGCAGATATTGTAAAAGATAAAGACATTTTAGAGCATGCGCGTTACTATGCCAAGCAAATCTTAAAAAAAGACCCTAGTCTTGCCTTACCAGAACACGCACCAATAATAAGTACCTATAGAGCTATGAGTACCTATAAAAACATATGGAATTATATTAGTTGAATTGAAAATGAAATGGTTGAATTTTTGAATCTTTTAATCTAACAAACAAAAAACATGCTACACCTTAAATTAGAAACCGACCCAAGATGGGCTGCAATTGCAGAAGATAATATTGAAGAAATCCTAACAGACCATGCCTGGTGCGAACAAAAAGCAGCTACAAATGCCATAACAATTATTACACACAATCCAGAGTATGAAGATTTAGTAACACAATTATTAGAACTTGCCAAGGAAGAGTTAGAACACTTTCAGATGGTGCATGATATTATTAAGAAACGTGGTTATACTTTAGGTAGAGAACGCAAAGACAGTTACGTAAACGAGCTTTATAAATTTATGAATACTGGCGGAAGCAGACTACAAAGTATGGTAGATCGGCTTTTATTTTCAGCAATGATAGAAGCCCGCAGCTGCGAGCGTTTTAAACTGTTGTCTGAACGTATTAAAGACAAAGAATTGTCTAAATTTTATCATGAATTAATGATTAGTGAAGCCGGGCATTACACCCTTTTTATAACCTTTGCTAGAAAATATGGTAAAGACATTGATGTGGATAAACGCTGGCAGGCACTTGTAGAATTTGAAGGCGAACTTATAAAAAGTTATGGTACCTCGGGGTCAATTCATGGGTGATTTGGTTGTATTTAAGGTTGAAAAATGAGGACTGAAATGAGGGCTTTAGACTTTAGACTTTAGACTTTAGACTTTAGACTTTTAAATTTAAATACTTTATAGGTTAATACCTAAGGCTTCAATCTTTTATTATTTAAACGACTTCAATTTATCTTTAGTGAAATCGGATAATACTAAACGTCCACTTGTCTGTGCACGTTCTGCCAAAAGCTCATCCCAATCATCAGTCCCTTTCCAAAATACATTTTTCATTTCTAACATCGCTTCCGTATTGTATGTGCATAGATGTTCTGCAGTTGTTTTAACAGCTTCATCAAGTTCTTCTGTACTTTCATAAACATGTGTGAACAATCCTTTTTGTTTTGCCCATTCTGCAGGATAAAATGAATTAGCATCAATGGCAATTTGCGACATGGCACTTAATCCCATTTTACGTTCAATGGCTGGTCCAACCACAAAAGGTCCAATCCCAATATTTAATTCACTTAATTTAATGGCTGCGAATTTTGTTCCCATGCAATAATCGGTAGAAGCAGCAAGCCCTACTCCTCCACCAACGGTTTTGCCTTGAATACGTCCTATAATAAACTTAGGACATTTACGCATAGCGTTAATTACATTTGCAAAACCTGAAAAGAATACTTTTCCTGTAGCAGCATCATTAATATTTATCAATTCTTTAAAGCTTGCACCAGCACAAAATGATCGGTCGCCGCCACTCTTTAGAACGATGACTTTAATGGCATCATTTTGTCCAGCTTCCGTAATTGTATTGGCTAATTTTGCTAATATATCTCCTGGTAAAGAATTGTGGGCAGGATGAAAAAATTCTATATATCCTACTTCGTTTTCTATGGTTTGTGTTACGTATGGTTTTTTTTCGCTCATGTTTTTAGTGTGTCAATGCGCACGTGTTGCGCATTCGTATTAAATTATTTCAAATTATTATTGGTTAAATCCCAATCATCACTCAAATCTTTCCAGTCAGGATTTATGGATTCTATTTGGTTAATTTTCCATTGTCGTTTCCATTTCTTAATAGTTTTTTCTCTTCCAATAGCAATTCTAATATCTGAATGTTCTTCAAAATACACCAATTTTTTAATATTATAACGTCCAACATGAGAACCATAAGTTGCTGCTTTATGTTCGCTCATTCTCCTTTCAATATTATTTGTTACACCAACGTAGAAAATATGATTTCTATCGTGTGTTAGAATGTAAGTATAATACTTTTTAGACATTTTTTAATATGTTAAAGTGACTGTGATAAAACTACACTTATGTTCAAACGACTGCGCAACAGGTGCGCAGTGACGATATTAGAATAATCCAAACTGCTCGAAGTGATGATTCAGGTGCTTTCGTTCTAACAAATACCACTCATATCTATTTAATTCACCAAAAACCATATTTGATAATGTGGCATCTGGATTGGCTTTAAAATAGTCCAAATACTTCTGACGTTGGGTTTTAAATTTTTCAATGGCAACAGCTAAATTCTCATGCTTTAAATCATTTAACGTGTCCTTTTCTAATAAAGGAAACTGAGAATTTTGAGGAAACTTGTCATAGTTCCACAAACTGTTTTTTACTTTCTCTAAAATCTTTTCTGGTGTTGAAATTTCAAAATCTTGAATCTCGCCTGCGGCTATTTTATAGGTATATTCTAAATGCTCAATCATGTGCTGAGGCGTCATAATACCCCATTTTGGTTTTGTGTCTTCTGAAAGCTGACTTAAACATTCGTCAATTTTTTCAGTAGTCATCTCCACAAATGTTTCTTGCTTTTTTTGAACCATGGTCAATACCGTTGCTAATGCCACTAATTCGTCATCGGCATCAAAAATTTCAGCAAACCATTTTACAATACCGCTTGGATGTTCAGCTGAAACTACATCGCGATCAATTTTTTGTTTACATGTTAAGCGCACATAAATGGTATCATTATGATATAATGGACGAAGGAATCTACAGTCTTCTAATCCATAATTTGCAGAAACTGGTCCTTTATTTGGATGCACAAATAGTCCTGCTGCAGCCGAAATTATAAAATAACCATGCGCTGTTCTTTTTTCAAAAATACTTCCATCTAAGGATGTAATATCAGTATGTGCATAGAAATGATCCCAAGTAATATTTGCGAAACCAATAATATCTGTATCTGTTATAGTTCGTTTATGGGTTTTCATAGACATTCCTGTCTCAATATCTTCCCAATGGTATTTAAATGGATGCTGTGCTGCTTCCTTATATTTTGCGTTCTGTTGGTAAATTCCTGTGATCTCAGTAATTGTCGTTGGCGATCCTTGGATTGCCGTACGTTGCAAATAATGCTTAATGCCTCGCATACCTCCCATTTCTTCACCACCTCCGGCACGTCCTGGTCCTCCATGAACTAAATAAGGTAATGGCGAACCATGGCCGGTACTTTCTTTAGCACTTTCTCTATTGAGTACTAAAATACGCCCATGATGCGATGCTGCATTAACCACATACTCTTTGGCAATTTTATCATCATTAGTAGCAATTGAAGATACTAACGAGCCTTTACCCATTTGCGCTAAAGTAATAGCTTCATCTAAATTTTTATAAGGCATTATGGTACTTACAGGTCCAAAAGCTTCACGCTCATGAATAACCGTATTTTGAAATGGATGATCTGCTCTTAAAAGAATTGGACTTATAAAAGCTCCTTTTTTGGAGTCTGCTCCAATAGTTTCAATTTTATCTAAATCACCATAAACAATTTGTGCCTCCTTTGCTAAATCGTTAATTGAATCTCTCACCGCTTGTACTTGTTGGTGACTTACCAACGCGCCCATTCTCACTTCTTTAAGTCTTGGATCACCAATAGTTACTTTATCTAATGCTTTTCCTAATTGAATTTGAACATCTTCAACTAGGTTCTCTGGCACTATTATTCGTCTAATCGCCGTACATTTTTGACCAGCTTTAACCGTCATTTCTTTTCTGACTTCTTTGATGAATAAGTCGAATTCTGGTGTTCCAGGTATGGCGTCTTCTCCTAAAATGGATGCATTTAATGAATCGGCTTCCATAGTGAATGGTACAGACTCCTGAATTAATCTTGGATGCGCTTTTAGCAAGCGACCTGTTTGTGCAGAACCTGTAAAGGTGACTACATCTTGAGATTCTACAGTATCTAAAATGGTTTTAACTGTTCCGTTGATGATTTGAAGCGCTCCTTCTGGAAGAATCCCCGAATCAATAATTGTTCTTGCAACAGCTTCTGCCAAATACGAAGATGATGGTGCTGGCAATACTACTGCTGGAACTCCAGCCATCCAATTCACAGCACATTTTTCTAACATGCCCCAAACTGGAAAATTGAAGGCGTTAATATGAACAGCAACTCCCTTTTTTGGCACCATAATATGATGTGCCATAAAACGACCACCACGAGATAAATCTATAGCATCTCCTTCTACATGATAGGGTTGATTAGGAAATAATTTTCTAAGTGAAGCATTGGCGAACAAATTACCGAAACCACCTTCAATATCAATCCAACTATCTACTTTTGTCGCACCAGTTCTATAACTTAAATCGTAAAAAGCATCTTTTCGTTTTGTGAGATATAATGCTAATTTCTTGAGCATATTTCCACGTTCTTGAAAGGTCATTTTACGAAGTACTTCTCCTCCTTTGATTCTTCCGTAATTGAGAATTTCTGGAATGTCTAAGCCTTCTATGGCAACGCTTGTGAAGGCTTCACCTGTCACGGCATCGAGGATTGGTGTTCCTTCTTCAGAACCAGTTATCCATGAACCTAATGTATAATGCGGTATTTTATTCATATTGTATTTGTTTTTTTATATTCATTTTGTCTTGAAACAAAACGAACCAAAAATTCAAGTTGAAATGAGGAATTTTCAAAATTTGCTTCACAATTTTGAAACCTCAAAATGAAATCTAAATTTTTTCCAAGGATTCAAAAATTTTTAACGATTCCATTTTTTTATTCTGCATTTCAACGGTGATTACTTGCTATTATAAAGCTAATATTAAAGGCAAGTTATATTTTTTTAATCTACTCTTTCTATAATAGCTGCATAACCTTGCCCTACTCCAATACACATTGTTACTAAAGCATATCTTTTATTTTGCTCTTTCAATTCTAAAGCTGCGGAATATGTTATTCTTGCTCCTGTTACACCCAATGGATGACCAATAGCAATCGAACCCCCATTTGGATTTAATCTTGGATCATCATCTGCTAATCCCCAAGCTCTTGTGCATGCTAAGGCTTGTGCAGCAAATGCTTCATTTAACTCTATGATATCTATGTCATCCATAGTTAATCCAGCTTTTTCTAGTGCTTTATTTGATGCTTGAACAGGACCAATACCCATGATTCTTGGCTCTACTCCAACTACTGCAGAACTTACAATTCTGGCTAATGGTTTTAAATTATACTTTTTTACAGCAGCTTCTGAGGCTATAATCGTTGCAGCAGCGCCATCATTTAATCCTGAAGAATTTCCTGCCGTAACACTTCCTCCTTCTTTTTTAAATGCTGCTCTTAATTTTCCTAAGACTTCTAACGCTGTATTTGGCTTAACAAATTCATCTTTTGAAAATTGGATTGGGTCTTTTTTAAGCTGTGGAATTTCAACAGTAACAATCTCTTTTGCTAGCCGCCCATTTTCTTGCGCTTTTGTGGCTTTCATTTGACTCCAATACGCAAACTTATCTTGATCTTCTCGAGAGATATTATATTTTTCTACTAGGTTTTCTGCTGTTTCGCCCATGCCGTCTGTTCCATACATTTGATGCATTTTAGGGTTGATAAAACGCCATCCAAATGTTGAGTCATACATTTTTGAATCACCGCCAAATGCTGTTGATGGTTTTGCCATAACGTATGGCCCGCGTGTCATATTTTCAACTCCTCCTGAAATAAATATATCGCCATCTCCTGCTTTTATAGCACGATTAGCGTGTATAATTGCAGACAAACCAGAACTACATAATCTATTTACAGTTTCTCCTGGAACTGTAAAAGGTAAGCCTGCCAGTAACGACGACATGCGTGCTACATTACGATTATCTTCACCAGCTTGATTGGCACAGCCCATTATGACATCGTCGTAGGCGTCTTTTGGAATGTTTGGATTTCGTTTTACAACTTCTGCAATTACCAAAGCTCCTAAATCATCTGTTCTAACTGCAGATAATGTGCCTTTGTAATTTCCAATTGGGGTTCTTATGCCGTCTATGATATAGGCATGAGGGATTAGGGATGAGGTATTAGGCATTTGTAGATAGTATTAGTGGATTATTTTTTGTTTCGTTCGATTATTTTTCTTCTTAAGCTTGATAGCATTTTAGTTAGCTCTGAAAGTAGTTTTCTATTTTCCTCATCTTTTTCAAAATTGATATAATTTCTTCTTCTTGATTTGGTACTGCAACTCACACATTCGTTTGCACTATAAATGGCATGGTTTAAATGTTTTACAAATTGAGCATCAGAACCAGGATAACCTTCGGCAATGTTCAAAGCTATTGAATCAGCAGCTCTTCGAAATTGAGAAGATAAGGCATATAGTTCGTGATTAGGAAAATTTTTGACCAAAACATCCACTATCTCACCAAAATCCATTGCTTTTTGATACACTTTTAAATCTTCAAACTTAAAATGATACTTACTTTCCATACTAATTCCTAATCTACTAATACCTAATCACTAATGCTTAATTCCTATTTCTATCTTTAATAAAACCTTAACCCTCGTTTTTTCATTTTACGCAATAATGGACTGCAACGATATCTATCTTCGTGATATTCATTGTATAGTTTATCCATTTCATTTACGCACCAGTCAATGCCTTTTTCGTCTGCCCAAGACAATAAACCTTTAGGATAATTAACACCTTTGGTCATGGCATTGTCAATATCTTCTGCCGAGGCTATGTTTAAAAATAAGGCATCTGCGGCTTCGTTAATGAGCATGACTAGGATGCGGTTGAATATCTGCTGCGCTAATGTTTTGTCTTCTTTTGGTTTTGGCTTAATAGCACCTTCTGAATAGTCATAGTATCCTCTACCCGATTTACGACCCAAATATCCTGCTTCTGAAAAACGCTTTTGTGTGAATGATGGTTTGTATCTTGGGTCGAAATAAAACTCTTTGAATACTGTTTCTGTTACAGCATAATTAACATCATTACCAATAAAATCCATCAATTCAAATGGCCCCATCTTGAAACCACCCAAAGATTTTAAACTCCAATCAATTGTTGCAAAATCGGCTATGCCTTCTTCATAAATGCGTAATGACTCCCCATAAAATGGTCTTGCCACTCTATTAACAATAAAACCTGGTGTATCTTTAGCTACTGCCACTACTTTTTTCCAATCAGAAATTGTATCAATGGACTTCTGAAGTACGGCTTCAGACGTTTGAATTGCAGGAATCACCTCAACCAATTTCATTAAAGGTGCTGGATTAAAAAAATGAATACCTACACAACGTTCTGGTTTTTCTAAAGATGCTGCTATTGATGCAATTGATAAGCTAGACGTGTTTGATGCTATGATACAATCTTCAGTTACGTAACCTTCAAGCTCTGAAAATACTTTCTTTTTTATATCAAGGTTTTCAATAATGGCTTCAATAGTTAAGTTTGAATCTGATAAATCTTTTAAGTTATTTACATAACTAATATTAGACTGAATTCTATTTTTTTCATCAATATCTATTCGTCCTTTTTCAATGAGACGATTTAAGATCTTTTCGAGGCTTGCCTTAGCTTTATCTAAAGCCGTATGGCTGGTATCGTATAATTTTACTATACAACCAGCAGTCGCAGCAACTTGCGCAATACCACTTCCCATTGTGCCTGAACCTATAATTCCAACATGAAGGATATGAGATTGTGGATTGATGATTTTTGATTTTTGATTTTCTCTCATTAAGCTCATAAATTTTTGATTTTTTTGATTTTTGATTCCACTTCTAAAATCACCAATCTATAATCACTAATCGTTAATCATTTTAGTTTATTTGATGCTGTTTTAATACTTGAAACAAATATTGAAATTAACTCATCATTCTCTCTTAATAGTCTTTCTAAAGAACTTAAATCTGAAATCGTTTGAGTTCCTTTTTGGATTTTCAAGTTAATGAATGATTCTCTTAATTCTTTCAAGCAAATCTTCATTTTATGAAGAAAATCTCTAGTAGATTATCCACTTCTAGCTTCACCATAATTTAAAGCTGAAGATGTTGCTGACCTAATTAATTGTTTTGCTAAATGTTCTGATGCAAAGGATTTATTTATGGTCTTACACAACAAAATAATATCAATTGAAAACTGAATCAGTCTCTCTTCAAGTTGATTAGGTTTCATTATTATTTATTTTTAATTCAAAATTCATAAATCAACATTCTTCAATCGTTAATCAAAACGGTAAATTCTTAACATCTACATTACCGCCAGATAAAATAATGCCTACGTTTTTAGTTGCAAATTCTTCTTTATTCTTCAAAACAGCTGCAAAAGGCACAGCACATGAAGGCTCTATAATAATTTTCATACGCTCCCAAATGAGTTGCATTGCATTTACAATTTCGTCTTCCTCAACACGGATAATCTTATCGACATGTTTTTGAATTATCGGAAAATTACGATCTCCTAAGTGTGTTCTTAATCCATCTGCAACGGTATAAAAACTATCATTGGTTTCTATATGACCAGAAATTAATGAGCGATACGCATCATCTGCTTCCATTGGTTCTCCACCAATAACTTTACAATTGTTAGAAAAATAATGGGCAGCTAAAGCAGTACCTGCAATAAGACCTCCACCACCAACTGGTGTTAAAATTACGTCTAAATTCGGATAATCTTCTAGCAGTTCTATTGCTGCTGTGGCATTGCCATAAATCACCTCATCTTGATTTGAGGGATGTAAAAAAGATGCGCCTTTCTCTTCTTTTATTTTATTTGCCGTTGTTGCTCTAGCTTGTGGTGTAGATTTACATTCTATGATTTCGCCACCATAAGTTTTTACAGCATTTTTTTTGACTTGAGGTGCATTTTTTGGCATTACAATATATGCCTTAACATCTAATTTCTGAGCAGCTAATGAGACAGCTTGAGCAAAATTCCCTGAAGAATGTGTTACCACTCCACGTTGTCTATCTTCTTCTGAAAGCGATAGAATGGCATTTGCTGCTCCTCGCATTTTAAAGGCTCCCATCTTTTGGAAATTTTCACATTTAAATACAATATTGGCACCTACCATGTCATTTATTAAGCTTGAACTTAACACAGGTGTTTTGTGAATAAATGGTTTTATTCTGTTATGGGCTTCTATGAGGGTTTGTTTTAGACTGTCCCCTTGAGGGGACTTTAGGGGTGTTTTCAATGATTTTATTTTTTCTTCTAAAGATAAAGAAACACTAAACATGTTATTTTTTACATCAGCAACTGAAAATCTTATAAATTGAACACTATACTCTTCAAGCTTATTTTGTCTGGCGTTATCTTCAAAATATCGGTATTCATGAGAATTTCCATCTATTTCAATGGCTAACATCAACTCATGACAATAAAAATCGACGATGTAATCTAGCATTGGGACTTGTCTATGGAATTGAACTCCTAATGCTTTATTTTTAATGTTTTTCCATAGTAAAACTTCTGCTAAAGTGCTGTTTTTTCGCAATTGTCTTGTGTATTCTTTTAGTTTTGGATTGTATGGAATTATTTTGTTTTTCAAATTATTTTAATTGCTTTTTATATCCCTAAAGTTCCCTACTATTGATATGTTTTATATTTAATTGATAATCCTCATATTAAAAAACACCCCTAAAGTCGCCTCAAGGGGACAATCCATCGATTAAAAATTCATAGTTAGACTGAAAGTTTTAATATCCATTAAAGTTAGGTTTTCGTTTTTCTATAAATGCTGCAACTCCTTCTGCATAATCATTACTGCTTGCTGCTTCAATTTGTAATTTAGACTCTAAAACCAACTGGTCTTCTAGAGTGTTAGTCATTGACTTATTAAATAATTCTTTAATTAAACCTAAAGCCTTCGTTGGCATATTGGCCAACTTAATTGCCAATTTAGATATTGTTTCCTCAAATTCTTCGAGAGGAACAGATTTATAAATCATTCCCATTTTTTCGGCTTCTTCTGCTGAAATCTTATCACCTAACATTGCTAAGGCTTGTGCTTTCTGAAAACCAATAAGTCGTGGCAAAAAGAATGTGCCAGCACTATCTGGAACTAAACCAATTAAACTAAAGGCTTGAATAAAACTCACTTTTTCATGCGCAACTACAATATCACAGGCTAAGGCAATGTTAGCTCCTGCACCTGCAGCAACACCATTAACGGCTGCAATAATTGGTTTTTTAATAGAACGTATTCTTGTAATAATAGGATTGTAGTGCTCTTCTAATATTTTTTTAAATCCAGGATTTAATTCTGGATCCGTAACTTCTTTTAAATCTTGTCCTGCACAAAATGCTTTGCCATTTCCTGTGATTACAATAACTCTTACATCTGTGTTATTTTCACAGTGATCTAAAATACTTTGAAGACTTAAAGCCATTTTGCGATTGAAACTATTAAATACTTCTGGTCTATTTAGCGTTATGGTTGCTATTTTGTTTTCTATTTTTAGTTCTATTGAATTCATATTTGTTTTTTTATTATCGTTTTAAAACACCCCTAAGAGCTACGCTTAGTATCTTCAATAAAAGCTATCGCTTCCATTTCAATAGCCTCAGAGGGACAATTGTTTAAAGTGATATTTAGTTTCTTTTTATGAGATTCCTGCCTTTGCAGGAATGACAATCATTTCAAACATTTGAAGTAATCAAAAGGTTCTTGGCAATCGTCGCATTGAAATTGTGCTTTGCATGCTGTAGAACCAAACTGACTTACTAATCTTGTATTTTGAGACCCACAATTGGTACATTTTACTATTCGTTTTCCATTAAGCAACACTTCTTTATCTGCTTCAGCATTTAGAGGTGCTGCTATGCCATAATCTTCTAATGCTTTGCGACCTCTTGGTGTTATCCAATCTGTGGTCCAAGCTGGATATAAAATTAAATCAATTTCAGATTTATATCCAGATTCTTTTAATGCTTTTTTAATATCATCACCTATCACATCCATTGCCGGACAACCACTATAAGTTGGTGTGATTTCTATTTTAACAATATCGTCAACTAAAATCGCAGAACGCACTACTCCCATATCCATGATTGATAATACTGGGATTTCAGGGTCTGAGACTTTTTCTAAAATCTCGACTAATTTTGAATCTATATTTTGTGCTGTTGTTGTCAAATGTTTCTGTAGCTTAAAACACCCCTAAAGTCCCCTCAAGGGGACAATTGAAAGTATAAATATCTTACTTATTTTTAGATTTTCAGCTTTGTATTCAAATTCGATTTCATTAGTTACCACTCCATATTTGGATAGGTGCGTTGCATATATTGCAAGTCACTTAACAAATACCCTAAATGTTCTGTATGGATCCCTTCTTTTCCTCCTTTTTGAAAGTATTTAGATTCCGGTATTTGAAGTGTTGCTTCTTCTAATAGATCATTTACTAATTTATAATAATTGTGTTTTAACTTGGTAACATCAACACCAATTCCTTCAGCAACCATGGCTTTATCGGCTTCGGTTTGATGAAACAACTCGTTAGTAAAGGTCCATAAATCATCAATAGCTTCTTGCATTTTTGTTTTACTTTCCGCTGTTCCGTCACCTAATCGTTTTACCCAATCTGAAGAGAAACGCACATGATAACTCACTTCTTTCACACATTTATTTGCTATTGCAGATAATGTTAAATCTGTGCTTTTTTGAAGTTCTGAAAGAAATGCTAAATGATACACATCGAATAAAAATTGACGTCCTAAGGTGTAAGCAAAGTTTGTATTAGGTTGCTCTACTAATAATACGTTTTTGTATTCGCGATCTTTACGCAACATCGCAATATCATCTTCTGTTCTTCCATCTCCTGCAATTTTTGCTGCGTATTGAAAATAACTACGTACTTGCCCAAATAAATCTAATGAAATATTAGTGCAAGCGATATCCGTTTCTAGGCTTGGACCATGACCGCATAATTCTCCCATTCTTTGACCAAGAATAAGGCTATTATCTGCTATACCAAGTATGTAATTGTATAGCGCTGAAGACGAAGATGAAGACGAAGACGAATTTACATCGTTATTTGTATTTAAGCTCATTAGTATCTTTTTAAAATTGTCACTATTATCCTTATCAATTCGTCATTTTCTTTTTGTAATGGTTCTAATTGTTCAAGGTTGAAAATTTTAGCTTTCAATTGAATATTTATGTTTCTCAGACTTTCTCGCAGCTCTTTAAGTGTAATTCTCAACTTATTAGTTTTATCCTTATCTGATGCTGCACCTAAATATTCTCCAAAGTTTAAAGCAGAAGAACAAGATGAACGAATGAGTTGTTTTGCCAAGTAATCACCAGAATAATTAAGCGGCTTCTTATCATAAAAAACTATAATTGACGCTGCAAAATCTTCTAATCTACTGTCTAAATCATATTTTTTCATTTTAAATATTTTCTATTTTGCTTTGATTCGATTTCATCCTCATCTTCGGTTTCGACTTCTTTTTACATATGCTTTACTTCGTCTGGTAAATCATAAAATGTTGGATGACGATACACCTTATCGTGAGCTGGTTCAAATAACTCTCCATTATTTTCAGGATTTGAAGCTGTAATATTATTAGATTCCACAACCCAAATACTTACACCTTCATTTCTTCTGGTATATACATCACGTGCATTTTCTAATGCCATATCCGCATCTGCAGCGCGTAAACTACCACAATGCCTGTGTTCTAATCCGTTTTTACTTCTTACGAAGATTTCCCATAAGGGCCAGTTTTTACTCATATCTATTTTTTTGAAGACGAAAATGAAATCGAAGACGAAGACAAAACTCAATAGCGTTTCAATATCGTGACAATTATTCTTATCAATTCGTCATTTTCTTTTTGTAATGGTTCTAATTGTTCAAGGTTGAAAATTTTAGCTTTCAATTGAATATTTATGTTTCTCAGACTTTCTCGCAGCTCTTTAAGTGTAATTCTCAACTTATTAGTTTTATCCTTATCTGATGCTGCACCTAAATATTCTCCAAAGTTTAAAGCAGAAGAACAAGATGAACGAATGAGTTGTTTTGCCAAGTAATCACCAGAATAATTAAGCGGCTTCTTATCATAAAAAACTATAATTGATGCTGCAAAATCTTCTAATCTACTATCTAAATCGTATTTCTTTTCCATTTTTTCAAATTCGTCTTCGTCTTCGATTTCGTCTTCAAACTACTGCCTTTCTTTCTCTTTTCTTTTCAGCATGAGCCATTGCTGCATCTCTAACCCATTCACCACGTTCCCAAGCTCCTACTCTTGCCTTCATTCTTTCTTTATTACATGGCCCATGACCTTTAACAACTTGCCAGAATTCATCCCAATTAATTTCACCAAAATCATAACTCCCTCGCGCTTCATTCCATTTTAAATCTGGATCTGGAATTGTTAAACCAATTAAATCTGCTTGTGGTACGGTTTGGTCAATAAATTGTTGACGTAAGTCATCATTTGATTTACGTTTTAATTTCCATTTCATAGATTGTGCAGTGTGTACAGATACATCATCTGTTGGCCCTAACATCATTAAGCTTGGCCACCACCAACGGTTTAAAGCATCTTGTGCCATTTCTTTTTGCTCTGGTGTGCCGTTTGCTAGCTTCATCATGATTTCAAAACCTTGACGTTGGTGAAAACTTTCCTCTTTACACACACGAATCATAGCTCTAGCATATGGCCCGTAAGAGGTGTTACAAAGCGGCACTTGGTTTATAATTGCAGCGCCATCTACTAACCAACCTATAGCTCCCATATCTGCCCAAGTCAATGTTGGGTAATTAAATATTGAAGAGTACTTGGCTTTACCTGTATGCAATTGTTCATACATTTCTTCACGAGAAATACCTAAAGTTTCTGTAGCAGAATACAGATATAATCCATGACCAGCTTCGTCTTGTACTTTTGCCAATAATGCTACTTTGCGACGCAATGAAGGAGCTCTTGTTATCCAGTTGCCCTCTGGTAACATCCCAACAATTTCTGAATGTGCGTGTTGCGACATTTGACGGATATGAGTTTGCCTGTACTTTTCTGGCATCCAATCTTTAGGTTCAATTTTTTCGTCTCTTGCAATACGTTCTTCAAATTGTTTTTCTAAACTTCTAATTTGTTCTTCACTCATCTTTCTAAGCTTTTTGCTATTAGCTTTTAGCCTCTAGCGTGTTGAACTTTAATTTTTCTTTTTTAATATATTATTTAGCTGTTGGCTCTTAGCCTAAGCTGTTGGCGCGTTAAGGATTGTAGCGGCATCCTTTTTTTTGCTGCCATGTATGGCAAAAAAAAGATATAGCGGAAAGCCTGACCTTTAGGTAACGCCCAAATTAGTATTTCAATTTAAAAAATTCCCACCTGAGTGGGGAATGCTTGCCTTTGTCTCACACGTCAAAATCTACAACAACTTTATTAGTGGTTGGTACTGCCTGACAACTGAGTACTAAATTTTGACTTACTTCTTTCTCATCTAAAGCGTAATTAATTTTCATTTCAACAGCGCCTTCTTTTACCTCACATTTACAAGTGCTACATACTCCGCCTTTACACGCAAAGGGTAAATCTGCGCCTGCATCTAAGGCAGCATCTAGTATATTATCGTACTTTTCTGTCATGGTAAACGCAAATTCTTTTCCACCGTCTATTATGGTAATTTCTGTGCCTTCAACATTTTGTTGTGCTAGGCGCTCTGCACGTTTTACATCTTCTTCTGACAGGCCTGTTACAAATAATTCAAAATGCACATTGTTATTTGGTAAGCCTTTATTTATGAGATATTCACTTACATAGTTTACCATTTTTTCTGGACCGCACAGAAAAACAGCATGAGTGTTTTTGACGTCTACAAAAACGTCTGTAATTACTTTCATTTTTTCATCATCAAAACGACCATTAAATAATTGGATGTCTCTACGTTCTTTTGTTAAGAAATAGTAAATTTCTAATCTACCGAAGTATGTATTTCTGAGTTGCTCTAATGCTTCTTTAAAAATAATTGATTTTGCGGTTTTATTTACATAAAATAATTTGCAAGTTGCGTTGGACTCTGCGGCCAAATGCGCTTTTAGCATGGATAACACTGGTGTAATACCGCTACCAGCAGCAAAAAATACATAGTTTTTTGAGCTTTGAGGGCTTATTGCTACACCAAACTTACCACTTGGCGCCATAACATATATGCTATCGCCACTTTGGAGCTGTTGATTAATATAGGTTGAAAATTTACCTCCTGGAATTTGTTTTACCGCTACCTGCCATTTTCCATCTTGTGGGGCAGAGCATAATGAATAGGAGCGCCTAACATCTTCACCATTAATTGTTGCTTTTAGGGTTAAATGTTGTCCTTGTTGAAATTTGAATTCTTCCTGCAAATCTTGAGGTATATCAAAAGTAATTACCGAAGTATCTTCTGTTTCTTTGTAAATATCTACTACTAATATGTTATGAAAATCTGTCATAAATACAATAATATCCAAACTAACAGTTGTTAGTTTAAAGTACAAATCTACAAAATAAAATACAAATTATTTGTTAATGCCTTCAATTAGAATTTTATGTAACGTGAGCGTTAATTCTGATAGGTCTAAGTCTTCTTTTTTTGGAATCCACAAATGAAGTGAACGTAATGTTGTGAGTATTGAAAATAGCATTATTTCTGGATTAGTATTGGTAAACTCGCCAGTTGCTATACCTTGTACCAAAATAGCTCTAAAGTCGGCTTCGTAATTGGTACGCAGTTTTTGATAGTCTTCTAATTTGTCTTCAAGATGCATCCAATCGTTATTTAAAGATGCCATGCCGTAAATATTCTGACTTGAAACCTTAACATGGAGCTTAATAATGTGTTTAAGCTTTTCAACACAATTTTGATTTAAGGACTTTATGTTCGCCATGCCTTCTGTAAATTCTTGCGCAATGGCCATAATTATAGCGTCCAAAATAGCTTGTTTAGAATTGATATGATTGTAAAGACTTGCAGCTTTAATACCCATTGCCTTAGCGATGTCGCGCATGGTGACTGCACTATACCCTTTTTCTTTAAAAAGCTTAGCTGCAACACGTATAATTTCTTCTTTACGGGTTTCTCTTTTCAAAACAGTAATAATTTATATTATTCGTAAATTTAAACAAAAAAAATATTGGGATTTTTGGGTTATATTTTTGGATACAATAAAAACGAAATAGCAGATTACATAAAAAATGAAGCTATACTTTTAGATGTTAGAACGCAACGTGAATGGGATACAGGGCATCTTGAAAACGCAATTCATATTCCTTTAAGCGAATTAAAAAAACGCACTAATGAGTTTAAACTGCTTCAAAAACCTGTAATTGTGTGTTGTGCTAGTGGCATACGCTCCGCAAAAGCAGCAAAATATTTAGCTTTACAAAATATTGATGCTATTAATGGTGGCCGTTGGACAAGCTTACAAAAAAGACTATAATTTTAAATTTTTTAGACCATCTAAAGATTCTACTGGGTTTTGGTTATACTCCAATGTCCAACCTAAAGAATTTGTAAGTATAAAGAATTTGGATAGCTCACTAATTAATCGGTTTTGAGCATTAGATTTTAAGGTGGAGGCTTCAATTTTTTTCATTAAAGATGCGTTTACAATAGTTTTAATTTTATTGTAATCTTTAGCTTCAAAAGGATTAAAGTAATCTGCTTTAATATCATAATATTCAAAATCTGGACTAATTTTAAGTTCTTGTTCAGGAATACTTTTAATACGAAGTATTTTGTTAACCTCATCAACATCGTATTCAATTTTACTTAAATCGTAACCAATAGTAACGTCGGCATTAACAATAACTATGGCTTGTTTTTTGGCTTCTAATAAATCTGCAAAATAGGTTTGGGAGTTTTTATAGGTAAATACCTCACTAAAATGGCCTTCGGTAACTACAAGCTTTCCAACGTTTTTAATTTGCTGTTGTATTAAAGCGGTGTTTTCTTTTAAAACAGTGCTTTCTTTTTGAGAATCTCCACAATACTTAAAAGTGAATAACGCAGCTATTGAAATTATAACACCAAATAGAATTTTTCGCATGGTTAAAATTAATAAAAATAGTGCTTAAATTACAAAATAAGCGTAAATGTATTTCGTTAAAAATTTATGAGGTTACTAAAACTAATTACACATATTACTGTTGTAATTTTTTTAACTGTGTTTTCGCAATTAGGAGGCTTAATATGGCTATTAAGTGTATATATTATTGAACCTTATTTAAAAAAATCTTTAGGGTTAGGTACTGAATCTAAAATTAGGTTTCAGGGCTGCCAAGCGGTACGCCATGATGATCATATTCATTTGGAGTTAAAATAAACTTTCAATAATTATTGAAAGTTTAAAAAAATAATGTATATTTGTACTATGAATTATGATAGCGCAAAAGAAAAATTTATAAGCACTTGGGGAAGTCTTGGGACTTTATGGGGCATTAATAAAGCTATGGCACAAATACAAGCCTTACTTTTTATTTCTGTTACACCGTTATCTATGGAAGATATCATGAAAGACCTTAAAATATCTCGAGGCAATACAAGCATGAATCTAAGACAACTTATAGATTGGGGTATCGTAACAAAAACATTAGTTGCTGGTGAACGTAAAGAGTTTTTTACTACCGAAAAAGATGTGCAAGAACTGGCACGTGTTGTAGCAAAAGAACGAAGTCGTAAAGAAATAAAACCCGTTATTAAGGTATTAAGCGAGGTGTCTTCTATTAAAGATGATGGTACTGAAAAAACAAAAGAACTTATAAAACAAACCAAAGCTTTAAATGATTTTACAGCAGATTTAGATACGCTTATGAATAAAATAATAAATCAAAAACAAAACTGGCTTACCAAGTCGGTTTTTAAACTCATTAAATAATTTAAAAAAATTTAAAATTAACTTTCAATATTTTCTGAAAGTTTAAAACGCATTAAAAATGAAAACATTACACAAACTAAACAAACGACTCGTTATAGTAACACTACTATTATACTTCACAATTTATTTAGGAGCACTTTTTCAAATTGTATTAGGAAGTGTACAAATACTCATGAGCTTATACTTAGTAACTAAATTTAAAATGTTTAATAATGACGTAAAAACATTATTAAGCATATATCTATTGCTTACCTCAATTATACTGTACATAATATATAAAGGAGGTATTGAAAATGATTTGCAATTAATAGTATACTTAATAATACCTATGGTACTCGCTTTTTTACATTTATTTATTACTTATAAAATTTCAAGGTCATGAAAAATTTATGTTTCACAAACACATTATTTTACCTATTAGTGATTGGTCTATACTTATATGAACCAATATTGGGGGCTTTGGGCCAAATTGGGTTAGGAAGTTTTCAATTTATAATTGCACTTAAGTTAATAAGTGAAGTTAAAAAAGAAAATAACATTGGTCATAAAAATCTTAAAATGTATTTCCGTATTATGCTAATTTGGCTCACATTATTTATAATATTTATGTGTACAAAAATTATAACAGACTATTATATTGTTATTTTATTTATCTCCCCAATGGTTATTGGTTTATACTTTGTTGTTGTTACTTATTTATTCTACAAAAATCAAAACTCATGAAAACACAAGCTATAGATTATAAAAACTTTAAAGAACAAAACAAAATAGAAATGATAGATTTCTATAACAAAGCATCAAAAGATTATGAGTTTTGGAGCAACGATTTAAATATGCATTTTGGATATTTTATTCCTTTTAAAACCAATCCATTTAAGCGTGATAGTATGCTAAATCAAATGAACGCGCAAGTATTAAAACGTCTAAAAATAGATGCGCAAAAAAACAAACTTATTGACTTAGGTTGTGGTATGGGAGGCACAATGCGTTTTGCTTTAAAGCACTATGAGAAAAGTATTGCTTATGGTGTAACACTTTCAGATTTTCAAGTTAAAAAAGGGAACGCATTACTTAAAGACAAAAACGGTATAATATTAAAAGAGAATTACAACAATACATCATTTAAAGCTAACACTTTTGATACTGCATTGGCAATAGAAAGTTTTTGTCATTCTGGACATAATAAAAATGCTTTAATAGAAGCTTATCGAATCTTAAAACCTAGAGGTCGAATAGTTATTGCAGATGCATTTTTAAAAAAGGAACACAACAAACTTTGCAATGGTGCATTATATGCTTATAATAATTTATGTCACCATTGGAGTTTGGAAAAACTTGAAACACATACATTTATGAAACAGAAACTTGAAGCAATTGGGTATAAAAATGTTAAAATTGAAGATGTATCATGTAATGTTGCACCATCTGTTTTACATGTTCCATTTGCAATTACAGGTTTCATTATTAAACAACTTATTAGTCTAAAATCTATTAAACCTGAAAGTTTACATAACCTCAAAGGCTCATTTTACGCATTATTAACAGGTTTACACTTAAAAAGTTTTGGATATTACATTATAAGTGCATCTAAATAACCACAACCATGCAACACAAAACACTAACTATAGCTGGCGGCAGCGGATTTCTAGGTCAGATATTAGAAACTTATTTTTCAGAAAAAGGCTATGCTGTATTTATACTCACTAGAAACCCAAAACGTAATAATGAAATACATTGGAATGCAAAAGATTTAGACCAATGGACAACACAATTAGAGAAAACTGATGTTTTAATAAACCTTACTGGTAAATCTGTAGATTGCAGATATACAGCCGCTAACAAAAAATTAATTCATGATTCCCGTATTAATTCTACACGTATCTTAGGCAAGGCTATAACCAATTGTAAAAACCCACCAAAAATGTGGCTAAATATGTCCACTTCCACAATTTACGAGGATTCTTTTAACAAAGAAATGACAGAAACAAACGGTGATATTGGAGATGATTTTTCAATGAATATTGCAAAATCTTGGGAAGCCGTTTTTAATATAATAGTAACACCAAAAACAAAAAAAGTAATTCTAAGAACCTCTATTGTACTTGGCAAATATGGCGGTGCACTTACACCGCTAAAACTACTTACACGGTATGGCTTAGGTGGTAAACAATGGCATGGAAAACAAAAAGTAAGTTGGATCCATGAAACAGATTTTGCAGCAGCCATTGCTCATATAATCACTAATAATTTAGAGGGCACTTATAATATTGTGTCCCCAAAACCCACAACAAATTCAGCGTTAATGCAAGCACTACGTAAAGCTCTAAAAACACCATATGGCATTTCGCAACCAAAATGGTTATTAAAACTTGGCGCTTTATGTATGGGCACAGAAGCTGAATTGGTTTTAAAAAGTAGAAATGTGATTCCAGAAAATTTACTTAAAAGTAATTTCAAATTCAATTACACTAACATTAACAATGCAATAAACGATCTTGTTGCTTCATAATTAAACTCTCATTTTTTTACCTATTTTTGGAATGTACTTAGAACATAAAAATGCCAAAACACAACATAAATCCATCTAACTGGGTAAACTTATATGCTGATTACCTTTTTAACTACACTATAACTCGTGTAAACGATAGGGAAATTGCTAAAGATTTAGTTTCAGAAACTTTTTTAGCAGGTCTGAAATCTATGGTGAATTTTAAAGGCGAAGCTAGTGAACGTACGTGGCTAATTTCAATTTTAAAACGAAAAATAATAGACCATTACCGTAAAATAAATTCTAATAAAGGTAAAGCTGAAGTTAGAATGAATTACAACACAGATACTGAAACTGAAGGAGATTGGTTAGAAGAACGCATTGCAGATCCTTTTGAGAAAGATGCTCAAGATCAACTAGAAAACACCGAACTTGGCGAGGCTATTTATAGCTGCTTAGACCAATTACCAGAAAGACAGGCTGAAATTTTTAAAATGAAAACCATTTTAAATTATGATACCGAAACTATTTGTAATCAATTAGATATATCTGCGTCTAATCTATGGGTAATCATTCACAGAGCAAGAACTGCATTAGCAAATTGCATGGAAAAAACCTGGTTTTAAAACCTTAATTAGAATGAAAAAAAAATTCTTATTCATAAGCTGTGATGAAGCGAAAATCATTTGTGATAAAACCCAATATAACGAAGCCACAATTTGGGAACGCATCACATTAAGAATACGTTTTGCTTGGTGTAACGTTACAAGATCTTACTCTAAAAACAACACCAAACTAACTAAAGCCGTAAAAAAAGCCGAAGTAAACTGTCTTAAAAACGAGGAACGCGAAACCATAAAACAACAATTAGAAGATGCACTAACCAAACATTAGCAAAATAACAAACCAAACTATAGGTAAACTCTCTACCCAAAAAGCACTGTAATATTTAGATTGGGCTTTATTTGAATATACTAATAACAAAAGAGTTAAAAGTACCATAAAAAATGTATTAAAAATTGAACTTAATAGCCATGGTTCTTTTAAAAACTCTAAAATTAAAAACACTACCAATAACAAAACTCCATTACGCTTCGTTTTTTTTACACCAATTTTTTGAGGTATCGTAGCCAGCTTCAAGCTATCGTAGTTTAAATCTCTTATTTCAAAGGGCAGCATTAAGACCATAACAAAAACAAAACGTTGTACAGCAGTAAGTAAAACCTCAAGATTTAAAACCATTTCGTTATCTACAACAGGTAAAAACACGGTAGTAAAAGTCCATACAAAAGCGATAACATATATTTTTAGTCCACCTATTTCCCTTAAATTTTTATGAGAATCAATAAAATAGGCCTTCGGCATTAGTGGTATTGCATACAAAAATGTAATAAGTCCTAAAACGGAAATAAATACTATTGTTTTTAATTTGAAATGAAATAACACATAGCACATTATTACAAAACTTAATATTGAAAACACCTGTATTACCTTAAGCCACTTCGCTAAACCTCTATGATGAAACTTAGCAATACCAAAATATTTTACAAAATTATAGCCTGTAATTGTGGCAAAAAAAACAAAATATAGTATATAACACCCTTCTTCTATTTGAAACTGAAACAACGTAACCCAAGTCATAGCGCATACAGCTAATGCGACATGCATACTGCTATTGATATAAAAATTTAAAACCGATTTAAAAAACTTCATCATGCAAAAATAATTAAAGTGTTAATAACACTTTACAACGGTTAAAAACTTTAAGTTCTTGTACCAAAACAAAAACACGAAATACTTATTTTTGCAATTCTAAATAAATACCAAAAAAATATGGATACTACTGATTTTTCACTTAGGCATATAGGTCCAAGTTCTCAAGAGCAAAAAGCCATGTTAAACACCATTGGTGTTACAAGTATTGAACAATTAATCTCTGAAACTGTTCCGGCAGATATTCGTTTAAAAAAGGATTTTGATTTAGATACTGCAATGAGCGAACAAGAGTATCTTAATCATATTTACGAGTTATCGCAGCACAATAAAGTATTCAAATCTTACATAGGTTTGGGATATCACCCTGCTAATTTACCAGCAGTAATACAACGTAACATTTTAGAAAATCCAGGGTGGTACACTGCTTACACACCTTACCAAGCAGAAATTGCACAAGGACGTTTAGAAGCACTGTTAAATTACCAAACTATGGTTACAGATTTAACGGGCATGGAAATTGCAAATGCATCACTTTTAGATGAAAGTACTGCTGCTGCTGAGGCTATGAGTTTACTTTTTGCTGTAAGAGAACGTGATCAAAAAAAAGCAGATATTAACAAATTTTTTGTATCAAATCAAATCTTACCACAAACCTTATCCCTATTAAAAACTAGAGCTATTCCAATAGGTATAGAATTGGTTCTGGGCAATGAAACTGACTTCAATTTTACTGAAGATTTTTTTGGTGCATTATTACAATACCCGGGTAAAACAGGACAAATTACCAATATAAAACGCTTTATAGAAAACGCAAATGCAGCAGGTATTAAAGTTGCCGTTTCCGCAGATATATTAAGTCTTATAAAACTTGAAGCCCCAGGGAAATTTGGAGCAGATGTAGTACTAGGCACAACACAACGTTTTGGAATTCCTATGGGTTATGGTGGTCCGCACGCTGCTTACTTTGCAACCAAAAAAGCATACAAACGTGATATCCCTGGACGTATTATTGGAGTCACTAAAGATACCGATGGTAAACGTGCCTTACGCATGGCATTACAAACACGAGAGCAACATATAAAACGTGATAAAGCCACCTCAAACATATGTACTGCACAAGTATTATTAGCCGTTATGGCAGGTATGTATGCCGTATATCATGGCCCAAAAGGACTGGAATTTATTGCTAATAAAGTTAATAATTCTGCTGCTACGTTATCAAAAGCTTTAGAAAAATTAGGTTTACAGCAAGTAAACTCTCACTATTTTGATACGCTTCAACTGAAAGCAGACGCTAAAACGATTAGAAAATTAACCGAACAACAGCATATTAATTTCTTTTATCCTGATGAAGAAACGGTTACAATTTCTATTAATGAAACCACTTCTATTTCAGATTTAAATGACATTATTTCAATTTTTGAAACCCTTACCGGAAAAACAACAGCTAAAATTGAAACACTTATAGATGCCGATAGCATTCCGAATGAATTAAAACGAAACTCTGATTTTTTAACCTACGACGTTTTTAACAGCTACCACTCTGAAACTGAATTAATGCGATACATCAAACGTTTAGAACGTAAAGATTTAGCATTAAATCACTCTATGATTTCATTAGGTTCTTGTACCATGAAATTAAATGCAGCTTCAGAAATGTTGCCATTGAGTTGGAGCAATTGGGGCAATATGCATCCTTTTGTACCTATTGAGCAAGCTAAAGGTTACACCACATTACTAAAAGCATTAGAACTTCAGCTAAATGAAGTTACAGGTTTTGCGGGCACATCTTTACAACCAAACTCTGGTGCACAAGGAGAATTTGCAGGCTTAATGGTTATAAGAGCATACCACCAATCGCGTGGAGATCATCATAGAAATATTTGTTTAATTCCATCGTCTGCACACGGTACAAACCCAGCAAGTGCGGTTATGGCAGGCATGAAAGTTGTTGTAACCAAAGCCTCTGAAGACGGTAATATTGACGTGGAAGATTTAAGAGCAAAAGCCGAGTTACACAAAGCTAATTTAGCAGCCTTAATGGTAACATACCCATCTACACACGGTGTTTACGAGTCTGCAATTAAAGAAATTACACAACTAATACATGATAATGGCGGACAAGTTTATATGGATGGCGCCAACATGAATGCACAAGTAGGACTCACTAATCCTGGTAATATTGGCGCAGATGTTTGTCATTTAAACTTACACAAAACCTTTGCTATTCCACATGGCGGTGGTGGCCCTGGTGTAGGTCCAATTTGTGTTGCCAAACAATTGGTACCATTTTTACCTTCCAACCCTATTATTACAACAGGCGGCGACCAAGCTATTACTGCAATATCTGCAGCACCTTTTGGTTCTTCATTGGCATGTATAATATCTTATGGTTACATAAAAATGTTGGGAGCAAAAGGCTTAAAAAAATCTACGGAAGTAGCCATACTTAATGCCAATTATATTAAAGAACGCTTAGAAGGTTACTATCCAACCTTATATACAGGCGAAAACGGAAGAGCAGCTCATGAAATGATTATAGATTGTCGCGATTTTAAAGCTAATGGTATTGAGGTTGTAGATATTGCAAAACGTTTAATGGATTATGGTTTTCATGCACCAACAGTATCATTTCCTGTTGCTGGTACTATGATGATAGAACCTACCGAAAGTGAAAGTAAAGCTGAAATGGATCGTTTTTGTGACGCTATGATTTCAATTCGAAAGGAAATAGATACCGTTACTAAAGACACACCAAACAATGTTCTTAAAAACGCACCTCACACTTTAGATATGCTAACTACAGACGATTGGGACTTTCCATACTCTAGAACTTTAGCAGCATACCCATTAGAGTTTGTAAGAACTCATAAATTTTGGCCAACTGTACGTCGTGTGGACGAGGCTTACGGCGACCGAAATTTAAATTGCAGTTGTGCGCCAATAGAAATGTATCTTGAGGAAGTTTAAGATTTTAATGACGTTTGAACATCGTAAAAAATAAATATTTAAAAAAAAATATTTTGATGGTATCGCTAAATTGCAGTTAGCTCACAAAGCTTACTCTTAACACCAACTTATGACTATAAAAATAACAGGAACAGGAAGCTATATCCCAAATCATATTGAAAAAAATGAAGATTTTTATAATCATGAGTTTTTAAATGTAGATGGTTCTGCAATTAACAATCCTAACCCCGTAATTGTTGAAAAATTTAAAGCTATTACAGGTATTGAAGAGCGCCGTTACGCTCATAAAGACCTAGTATCCTCTGACCTTGCCTTTTTTGCGGCACAAAAAGCCATTGAAGATGCTAATATAGATGCAGAAACTATTGATTATATTATTTGCGCACACAATTTTGGTGATGTAAAACATAATACTACACAAACCGATGTGCTTCCCTGTTTAGCTTCAAGAGTTAAACATAATTTGCGTATAAAAAATCCAAAATGCGTGGCTTTTGACATTCTTTTTGGCTGTCCAGGTTGGATTGAAGGCGTTATACAAGCTACTGCTTTTATAAAAGCTGGCATGGCAAAACGCTGTTTGGTTATTGGTAGCGAAACATTGTCTAGGGTTGTAGATAAACACGATAGGGATTCTATGATTTATGCCGATGGTGCTGGAGCAAGTATTTTAGAAGCAGCTAATGAAGATGGTGGTATTTTAGCACACGAAACAGCATCATTTACTTATGATGAAGCTTATTTTTTATTCTTCGGAAACTCTAACAATAAAAACCTTAGTACAGATACACGCTATATTAAAATGCATGGTCGTAAAATCTACGAATTTGCACTTACCAATGTTGCACAAGCCATGAAAGATTGTTTAGACAAAAGTGGCATTGCTATTTCTGAAGTAAAAAAAATACTTATTCATCAGGCAAATGAAAAAATGGATGAGGCCATCGTCAAAAGATTTTACAGATTATATAAAACAAAAGTTCCAAAAGATATTATGCCAATGAGCATACATAAATTAGGCAACAGCTCTGTTGCAACAGTGCCAACTCTTTTTGATCTTATCCGAAATAACAACTTAGATGACCATAAAATTAATAAAGGTGATGTTATTATTTTTGCATCCGTTGGTGCTGGCATGCATATTAACGCTGTGGTTTATAGCTATTAGAAAATTAAGAATTACATACCTTTCAGGTTTTAAAATCCTGAATGGTCTTTAGAGACATAATATGTGGTGTAACAACTAAAAATATTTCCGATTTCAATACAAATATTGATAGAAGATTATGTACTTATTATACCCTTCAGGTTTTAAAAACCTGAAGAGACTTTAGAGACATAATATGTGGTGTAACAACTAAAAATATTTCCGATTTCAGTACAAATATTGATAAAAGATCAAGGACTTATTATACCTTTCAGGTTTTAAAAACCTGAAAGGTCTCCTAGAGTTACTAAGCTATCCAGATATTTCAGCAGTATAACCAATAAACAAAACTAGTTCCACTTTCAATACTATGTACGAAGGTAAATTTCCGCATAAGCGTTATAAAATCACACTTGCTTTTTTAAAAAAGCACATTCATACTTCTGAATCACTTTTAGACTTAGGTGTAGAAAATCCTTTTTCTGCAATTATGAAAAACGAGGGATACACCGTTAAAAATACTTCCGGCGAAGATTTGGATGAAGATACATCTGCACTAAAAGCAACCTCAGCAACTGTTATTACAGCCTTTGAAATCTTTGAACATTTACTATCACCATACCAAGTTTTAAAAGCCATTGAGGCCACTAAATTAGTAATTAGCATTCCGTTAAAACTTTGGTTTGCTTCTGCCTACAGAAGTAAAACAGACCCTTGGGACAGGCATTACCATGAGTTTGAAGATTGGCAATTGGATTGGCTTTTAGAAAAAACAGGATGGCAAATTAAAGACCGCCAAAAGTGGACCAACCCTGTTAAAAAAATTGGATTTAGACCTTTGCTGCGTTTATTTACACCACGCTATTACATCGTCTATGCCGAAAAAGCTTAAATTTAAATTCTGAATCATCATTCCTTGAACTTTTACATTATTATTCCAGCCCACAACGAGCAAGATGTTATTGGTAAAACCTTAACGTCTTTAGCTATCCAAACACTCTTACCTAAAAAGCTGGTAATTGTTAATGATAATTCGACAGACCAAACCCAACATATTATAGAAAAATTTATTTCTAAATATAATTGGATTACAATAATTAATACAACCTCATCGGATAAACATATTCCTGGTGCAAAAATTATTAATGCCTTTAATAAAGGTTTAGCAATATTGGATAGCGATTACGATGTGATTTGTAAGTTTGATGCCGATCTTATTTTTCCTAACAATTATTTAGAAACCATTGCAGAGCATTTCAACGCAAACCCAAAACTGGGTATGGCTTCAGGGTTTTGTTATATTGAAAAAAATGATAAATGGGTTTTAGAAAATTTAACCAATAAAGATCATATTAGAGGTGGACTAAAAGCCTATAGAAAAGCCTGTTTTGAACAAATAGGGCAGCTAAAGCCCTCTATGGGTTGGGATACCGTAGATGAGTTGTTGGCAAAATACCATGGTTGGGCACTTTTAACCGATGATACCTTACAAGTAAAACACTTAAAACCAACAGGAAAATCTTATAATAAAGCTGCAAAATACCTGCAAGGTGAGGCAATGTACAAAATGCGTTATGGATTCTGGATTACGTTAATTTCAGCTCTAAAATTGGCTTTAAAAAAACGAAGTTTAAAATTGTTTAATGACTATATATCTGGCTATTACAAAGCAAAACAATCTAAATTACCTTTTTTGGTTTCACTAGAAGAAGGACAATTTATTAGGAATTTACGGTGGAAGGGGATGCTTAATAAACTAGGAATTAAGAATTAGAGTCTTATATTTAGTACATAAAAAACATCAAAAACTCCAAGCTTTATAGCTATTGGAAGCTTCTAATTTATGTTCAAGGGCATCTTCTAATTCAGGAAAAAAATCGATACCTGTTAATGCTTCAATCTTATCAATAGAAACCACAAATTTGTATAGTGGTAAATCTGAAGGTTCATGGTTTATTAAAAACGCCAATACTTTGGTGCGTCCTTTTGTTTGGTCTAAAATAATTTTATAAAACTGTTTGGGTATCGCTACGTTTTCAGTGCCTATGGTTGGTAAATTAGCTTCTAATATGCCACCAGTAACCACAAATACACCGTTGTTTTTCTTAGCCCAATAACGTACTTTTTGTTCTAGCCTATTCCAAACTCCAGAATTAAAATTATGTTCTTGCGGAGATATATTACTGGTTAGAAACGTTTCGTCGTGAGCTGCTTTTGTAAAACTACGATCGCCAGCCGGACATAAATGGCCTTTATCGTAGCCAGAATTCTTATAATTACGCCAATGAGCTGCACCTGTTTTCACAGCCTCATCAATATTAAAATAAGGGCGTTTATGATTAATATTACTCAAATGATTGGCTTTTAACTCATAAGCTACCCATTCTGGTTGCTCATGTTTTTCGCTATAGGATAACGAATAATAATTATGATGCACCACTTGATTAGTGGTGCTTGTTGGTAAAAAAAAGGTGTTTGTGTATTGCTTTTCGGTTTTTCCCTCAGTGATAACTGCTTCAGAAGCTTTATAATCTAAAAAATGATCCGCACCAAAAACCAATACAAGCACTAAAGCTGCTAAAATTGAATATACCTTTTTATTATTCATCTTAATCATTTAATAAAAACCCTAAAACTTCACCAGTAGAGCCATTTGGAAAACTAATGCCTAAAAGTGCAGAAATAGTTGGCGCAATATCTGGTATAACAGTTTTAGTATATGTTGCACCGTTTTTTATTCCAGCACCAAAAAACAATAATGGCACATGTGTGTCATAATTTAAACCACTACCATGAGTAGAGCCTGTATTGCTGTAAGCAATATGTGCAATATCATCTACAATAATAACATCGCCAGATCGCTTTTGGTTAAATCCGTTTTGTAATAGTGCTTCAATACCTGTTGTATAATTTGTACTATTCATTGTTGTTGCAGTATAAACTTTAGCAATATTTGGATAACTAATTTGCTCATCAACCAAAGCCTGTTCTACATTATGAATATCTAAACCTAGGGTTTTTAGCTTCGCTTTATTAAAAAATATTTGATTATTACTAATATTTTCTACAATATCTTGTGTGCCATATTTTGACATTAAGAAACTATTAAACTGAGCTTTTCTTTCGTTATAATCCAAATATCCAGCGGGAATTTTAACGGATTTTAAGTAGGCCGGCACATTTACAGCTCCGTGATCTGCGGTTAAAAAAACAGTGTAGGCGCCTTTTCCAACAAAAGCATCCAGGTAATTAAACAAACGCTCTAAATCTTTATCTAAACGGATGTAGGTATCTTCAATTTCTTTAGAATTTACTCCAAAGTTATGCCCAACATAATCGGTACTAGAATAACTCAACGTTAAAACATCTGTATGGTTATCCGTTCCTAAACCTTCTCCTTTAATAGCTGCAATGGCAAAATCTGTAGTTAAACTATTACCATAAGGTGTTGCTTTTAAAAGATCAAAGTCTTTATTTTTAGTTTTTAAATCCGCTAGATCATAAGGAAATGTGGCTTTATCTTTGCCTTCAAATCCGCCTTCAAAAGTATTAGCATCGTCCCCACTTTCTGTATACGTTTCTATTGGGTAAAAGGTGTCCCAAACTTTAAAATAGGATTCTGATGTATCGGAAGCATTAAAATCTGTAACCCATTGCGGTAGATTTTCCATATAAAATGAACTCGTAATCCAAGCACCTTCATCTTTTCCATGAAACCAATATGCGGCATTTGCAGTATGCCCTGCTGGTAAAATTGCACCTCTATCTTTTAAAGCAATACCAATAGTTTTACCTCGCATTTGTGTAAATAACCTGTTTTCGTCGGTAAATGTTGTGGTTAACATTCTGTGTGGTGACATTTTACCCGCTTTATTTTTTGTACCAACTGGCTCAACGGTGTCGTCGGCAGCGCAATACACCATTTCTTTTATGTCTTTATCGTACCAATTATTACTTATAATTCCATTATATTTTGGAGTAGTACCGGTGTAAACCGCAGCATGACCTGGACCTGTATATGTTGGCAAATAATTAAAGTGATTGTTTTTGCAGTTAAAACCTTCGCGCAGCATACGCTTAAAACCTCCGTTCCCGTATTTGGTTTCAAAGCGAGTTAAATAATCATACCGCATCTGATCTACTACAATACCTACAATAAGCTTTGGCTTTGAGTTGGACGATAGGGTTTGCGTTTTTGAACTTGAGATGGAATTTACTTGTAACTTTTGCGATGCACAAGATGAGGTAATCCCTAAAAACAGACAAAATGACAAAAATTTTTTCATTGCTAATTGCTTTTATTACTGCTCAAAAATACAGTTTTTATACGGATTCAATTTAAACAAAAGGTTAATATAAATAATTGAATAACGTTATTTAAAGATATAAAAATGAAACTATATCGGTACTTATCTCACATATTAACACGTCTTAGCTTTTTTAAAATAAAATTATTTTTGAACACCAATAAACGTATGCTTTTTTATAATTTAGCAGTATTAAACTATTTCATGAAATACCTACATAATATTGGTGCTTATTTTATAATGGTTAAAGATATGTTTCGCAAGCCTACCAAATGGTCTGTGATGAAAACTTTAATTCTTAAAGATATTGATGATCTCATTATAGGCTCTATGGGTATTGTGGCATTTATTGCCTTTTTTGTTGGTGGTGTAATTGCTATACAAACATCATTAAATATAGACAACCCTTTAATTCCAAAATATTTAGTTGGTTTTGCCACAAGACAATCCATTATTTTAGAGTTTGCCCCTACATTTATCTCTATTATTATGGCTGGTAAAGTGGGGTCGTTTATCACCTCAAGTATTGGCACAATGCGAGTTACCGAGCAAATTGATGCTTTAGAAGTTATGGGTATTAATGCCATAAATTATTTGGTGTTTCCTAAATTTATTGCCTTAACACTGTATCCTTTTTTAATTTCTATTGCTATGTTTTTAGGTATTTTAGGCGGATTAGCAGCTTGTGTTTATGGCGGCTATGGTACTTTAGAAGATTATGTGCTGGGAATTCAAACCGATTTTATTGTCTTTCACATGACCTATGCGTTTATTAAAACTATGGTTTTTGCGTTTATGTTGGCAACAATACCTTCGTTTTATGGTTATTTTATGAAAGGTGGAGCGCTAGAAGTTGGTAAAGCAAGTACCACATCTTTTGTGTGGACTAGTGTAATTATAATATTGCTAAACTTTTTACTAACAAGTTTATTACTAGGTTAATGATAGAAGTTAAAGACTTACAAAAATCGTTTGGTGATGCCCAGATTTTAAAAGGAATTACTACCACTTTTGAAAAAGGGAAAACCAACCTTATTATAGGACAAAGTGGTTCTGGTAAAACAGTATTTTTAAAATGTTTATTAGGATTATTTGATTATGAAGGCGGATTTATTTCTTATGAAGGTAAAGTTTTTAAAGACTTAAGCTCCGATGATCAACGGAAAACACGGGCTAAAATAGGTATGGTTTTTCAAGGTAGTGCACTTTTTGATTCTATGACTATTGCCGAAAATGTTATGTTTCCACTGAGAATGTTTACCAAACAGTCTAAAAGCGAAATGGAAGACCGTGTAAACTTAGTTTTACAACGTGTAAACTTACCAGACGCACACCACAAAATGCCAAGCGAAGCCTCAGGCGGCATGCAAAAACGAGTTGCCATTGCCAGAGCCATCGTAAATAATCCTAAATATTTGTTTTGTGACGAACCTAACTCTGGTTTAGATCCAAAAACAGCTATTGTAATTGATAATCTTATTCAAGAAATTACTGCCGAATATAAAATTACAACCGTAATTAATAGCCATGACATGAATTCTGTTATGGAAATTGGCGAAAAAATTGTATTTCTAAAAGATGGACTAAAGGCTTGGGAAGGCTCAAAGGACACCATTTTTAGAACCGATAATGCTGTGGTTACCGACTTTGTGTATTCTTCTAATTTATTTAAAAAAGTACGCAAAATGTATTTAGAAGAACATCAATAACTTAATTTCTTCTAATAGAAATAGTATCTACTTTAAGCGTTTCTTTTAACCACTCTTTAAGTGCCTTCTCTTTTAATAAAACTACGGATTGCTCCAAATTAGGGTTCCATTTTAAATCTACAACAGATATAGTATCTGTAGTTATAAAATCTTTAGACGTTAGCATCTTTGCATAACCAAAATAGTCTAAATCATTAAAACGTACTTTTGCATCTTTGGCCAAACTAGTGAAAGAAATAGTGTTAGTTGTGTTTTTAGAGGCAATAACTTTATTTAATTCTGTAATACGCGATTTTAAATCTGAAATTTCTAGTTGCAAACCCGCAACAATATTATCTTTTTTATCAAGTTCTAAAATAGCCCTATCATAAGCATCAGAAATTTTATCGAAACTTCTGTTTTTGTTTCCTTTAATAATGAGTTTAAATGCTTTTAGGTTTTCGTAATTTTTAATTTCATTATTTAAATCTGCAACCGTAGCATCAGAAACTTCCCCGTTAAAGTATAAGGTTATGGTTTTGGCTTCCCAATTAGGCATATCATCATCATTTTGAAGCCACAATTCATTATTTGCTTTTATCTCATTATTTTTAAAATTATTAAAATCATTTTCTATACCCTTTTCTTCTATAAGGCGCACAAAGGTAACTGTTGGCCATATCATTACCAATACAGCTACTAAAGATGCTAATTGAGCAATACGCTTTCGTTTTTTGGAATTGGCATACTTAAGCATTGGAAAACGCAATACTTTTAATACAATAAACGTAGCAAGAGCAATAAATATGGTGTTTATGGTAAATAAATTCATGGCACCCCAGAAGAAATCGATATTATGTGCTAGTCCGTAAGCTGCGGTACACAATGGAGGCATTAAAGCGGTTGCAATAGCCACACCAAATATTACGGATGCTATTGTGCCTTTTTTTGTTCGCGCAATAATAAGCGCAGCACCACCAAAAAAGGCAATTAAGACATCTCTAAAATCGGGCTCTGTACGTCCAAAAATTTCTTCAGTACCTAGGTTTGCGGTTGGGAAAAATTTAAAAAATAAATATGCTGTTAATAAACTCAGCACAATCATAGTTGCTAAATTTATTAATGATTTTTTTAAGGTATCTATATCATTTATAGCAATAGATAAGCCAATGCCCAGAATTGGCCCCATTAATGGTGAAATTAACATGGCACCAATTACTACTGCTGTAGAGTTGGCATTTAAACCCACGGAAGCCACCATTATAGAACACACCAATATCCAAGCGGTTGCGCCTTTAAAAGGAATATCTGCTTTTATAGCTGCAATTGTAGCATCTCTATCTGTATCGTGTCTGAAATCTAAAAGCTCGCTAATAAACGTTTTTACACTTTCAAAAAGTCCTTTGGCATCTTTTTTTACCGCTTCTTTTGAAGTTTCTACAGTTTTATCTTTGTCTTGTTGCTTTTGATCTTCTTCTGAAAAATTAAATTTATGTTCTTCCATTTTATATGGTTCTATCTCTTGTAATACACTTATTTATTAATTAAACCACTACCCTAAATGATTACCAAATTTAGACTTTACGGCCTGCACTACTTGCTTTATGTCTTGCTCTTTAGATTTTGGATATATCATTAAAACATCTGGTTTATCTACTATAATATAATCTTGAAGTCCATCTACAACCACAACTTTGTGTTTTGGTGAACGTATCATGTTTCCGGAAGCATCTTGAGCTAAAACCGAAGCATTTACAATAGCATTATTAGCGTCGTCTTTATCTAATTTATCATATAAACTGCCCCAAGTACCAAGATCATTCCAATCAAAAGTAGCAGGAATTACGAAGATGTTTTCGCTTTTTTCCATAATGGCATGATCCACAGAAATATTTTCCGCTTTAGCGTAATTTTCAATTATAAAATTTGCTTCTTCTGAAGTATTATAGGCTGGAATCCCTTTTTCGAATAGCGAAAATAACTCTGGCTGATTGGTCTTAAAAGCATTTACAACTGTTTTTGCACTCCACATAAAAATACCAGCATTCCAAAGAAAATTACCTTGATTTAAAAACGTTTTTGCGGTTTCGTAATCTGGCTTTTCTCTAAACTGATGTACTGGTTTTAGTGCTGAAATCGATGTTTTTTCGTATTCAATATAGCCATATCCTGTATTTGGAAATGTTGGTTTGATGCCTAAAGTTACTAAAGCATCGTTTTTAGCACAATAATCAAAAGCGGTTTGCACATTATTAGAAAATGCGGTTTCGTCTTCAATCCAATGGTCACTTGGTGCAACAATCATTACTGCATCTTCATTTTCTTTCTGAATTTTTAGAGCTGCATACAAAATGCAAGGTGCTGTGTTTCGCATGGCAGGTTCTAAAACCACCTGACGTTTTGTAACACTTGGTAATTGTTCAAAAACCAAATCGTTGTAACGCGCATTGGTAAGTATAAAAATGTTTTCTTCTGGAATTATATTAGCTAACCTATTGAATGTTTTTTGTATTAAAGTATCTCCTGTACCCAACATATCATGAAACTGCTTTGGAAAATCTTGCATACTTATAGGCCAGAATCTAGACCCTACTCCACCAGCCATTAGAATGGCGTAATTGTTTTTATGTTGCATCTTACTATTTTTAATGTTTTATAATACTTAAAATTGAAACGTGTTTAAAATTAAATTCCTTCAAGCTATTAAATCTACCTCAGCATTAGGATTAAACAAATATAGTTTTCCTGTGCTAATTTCTTCACACTCAATGCGCACTCTCCTTTTGTTGCCACGCCTAAAAACGCGTTTATTATGTAATTTGAATTTATGCCCTAAAGGTACTTCAAAAACATAAGTTTTGTCATTAACTTCATTAAATTGCTTTAAAGCATAGGCAAGTTGTGTATCTGAATCGCTAGATGCTTTTGGATTTTTAAAATGTTTTGCCAAAAGTGGTAATAATGCCTCTGGAAAAACTTCGGGACGCAAAAAAGGCAGCATTAAATGCTGAAATGTCTGTTTCCATTCCCTTCCATGTGGTTTTATATAATGCCCGTAAGTGTTATAGGCTTCAAAATGAGCAATTTCATGAACTAGTGTTATTAAAAAACGATACGGATTTAGGTTATTATTTACGGTAATTTGGTACGTACCATTGGTTAGTTTTCTGTAATCTCCGTGTCGAGTTTTTCGGGGATCTTTAATCTTAACGGTAAGATTATCTTTGGTCAGCATGTGCGCTATTTGTGACCATGATGCCTCTGGAATGTATTTAAAAACGGTGTTTTGCATTTTCATAAAACTAAGCTTATCGTTTTAAAACACAAAATATGCAGCTTTATTTTTTTGTATTGTTTTCATACAGATTTCCTAAAAAATTAAATACTAAAACTAACTAAGACACTCACTTAGATCACTAATCTTAAGGTGTAGAGTTAGAAACTTGCAACACTTTACCATTATAATATTGATTGCCTGTGAGCGCAAAATTTTGAATATACTCTGCCATTTGTTTTGCGGTAGTTGGCGCTTTATAATCTGGAAATACTTCTTTAAGCATTTCGGTTTGTACAGCTCCTAAGGCTAAAACATTAAATTGCGGTCCTGCATCTTTATATTCTTCTGCTAACAACTCTGTAAGTGTAATTACTGCGCCTTTACTAGAACTGTATGCTGCTAAACCAGGAAATTTTGTACTGCCTTGTATGCCACCCATAGAACTTATGGTTACCACATGCCCATTATGCTTCATAAATGGCAATACGACTCTTGTTAATTCCGATACTCCAAAAACATTGGTTTCATACACTTTAGAAAAGTCTTTAAAGGAAGTTTCTGAAAAGGATTTATTCAATAACAATCCCGCATTATTTATTAGAATATCTACATGATTCCATTCTGCTTCAATAAATGCTACTACTTTCTTATAGTCATTTTCATTACATAAATCAAAAGCAAATGAGGAGATATTTTCAAAATTAAGATTGGCTACTGGTTTGGCATTTCTAGATAGTGCTAAAACATTATGGCCTTGATTTGCGAATAGGTGAACCAATTCAAATCCAATTCCTCTACTTGTTCCTGTAATAATTATGTTTTTTTTATTCATTGTTTAAAACTACTTCTTTAGATGTTGCGTTTATCATGCCTTCTAGGGCTGGTATCATTTTATTTATAAAACTTGCCATATGTATATAATCCATTTTATCTGCTTCATCATCAACATGATGGTAGTAATCAAAGTTTGTGAAATCGAAAGTAGAAATAGCGTGAGCTGGTATTTTAAAAGCTTTATAAAAGGGGTAATTATCAGAACGCTTAAATAACTGAAAGTCTTTTGCTTTAGGAAAAAATCCAATGAGAGTTTCACCGGCATAGGTGTTTAATGTTTCAGCGAAATTAGAACGTTCGTAACCAGACATATATGCTGTAGTTTCATCTGCTGCTCTTGGTACACCAATCATTTCAAAATTTAGCATTGTGTAAGCATTAACACCTTCTTCGTTTAGACGGTTTGCCAGGTGTTCAGAACCTTTAAGCCCCATTTCTTCAGCGGAGTATAACGTTATTAAAACACTGCGTTTATTGGTTTTTGATGCTGAAAAATATTTGCCAAATTCCATAGCAGCAATGGTACCAGAAGCATCATCATTTGCACCGTTAGCTATCACATCACCATTTATAGCTTTTGCTGTACCTATATGATCGTAATGCCCACCTAAAATAACATATTCATTTTTAAGTTTGGGGTCATTACCTTCAACAACACCTACAATATTATAACCCACAATATCTTTTAGATTAAAAGTATCACGATAGGTTTCAAAATATGGCTTTATATCATTTTGTTTGAAGTAATTTTCTATAAAAACCGCTGCTTTTTCTATGCCTTCACTTCCTGTAGCTCTTCCACCCAACTCATCTGAAGCAAGAAAATCCATACTTGCTTTTATAACTTCTGGTGTAACTTTAACTTTTAATTGTTTGGATTTAGAATTGGTTTCTGAAACTCGCGCTGTACCATCTTCACCAGGCTTTCCATCAGCTGCTTTTTGTTTAAAAGCGCAGCTTGTAATTACGAAAACAGATAGTAATAGTATTATTTTTCTCATAATGTATTATTTGCGTTTAAAGATAAAAAAAACCTGAATCAAACTAATTGATACAGGTTTTAATATTATGATATTCTTCACATGCGTTCAGAATGACAAATTTCAATTTTTTAAATTATAAGGATTATACTAACATGGTTACAGGGTTTTCAATGTATCCTTTTAAGGTTTGTAAAAACTGAGCTCCTGTTGCACCATCTACAGTTCTGTGATCGCAAGCTAATGTAAGTTTCATTGTATTACCTGGCACCACCTGTCCGTTTTTAACCACTGGTTTTTCAACTATTGCACCAACAGATAAGATTGCAGAATTGGGCTGATTTATAATAGACGTAAAACTCTCAATACCAAACATCCCTAGATTAGATATGGTAAACGTACTGCCTTCCATTTCGTCTAAACTTAGCTTTTTATTTCTTGCTTTACCAGCATAGTCTCTAACGGCAGCACCAATTTGTGGTAAACTTTGCTCATTTGCAAACTTTAAAACTGGCACTAACAAACCATCTGGAACGGCTACTGCTACACCAATGTGTACATGATTGTTAAGCTGCATACGGTCATCAAACCATTGTGAGTTTACTTGCGGATGCTTTTTTAATGCCAAAGCACATGCTTTAACAATCATATCGTTGTAAGATATTTTGGTGTCTGGTATGGCATTATATTGTGCTCTAAACGCCATTGCATTTTCCATATCAAACTCTACACTTAAGTAGTAGTGCGGTGCGGTAAATTTAGATTTCGCTAAATTTTTTGCAATTGCCTTACGCATGTTAGAGTTTGGCACCTCATCAAAACCTTCTTGACCTGTTGGTAAAAAGTTTGTAACAGCTGTATGCGCTGCCGGTGTATAATTTTCAATATCACGTTTTACAATACGTCCGTTTTCGCCAGTACCACTAACTTGCGCTAGATTAACACCTTTTTCATCAGCCATTTTTTTAGCTAAAGGAGAAACGAATATTCTTGAAGATGAATTTGACGTTGACGTTGAATTTGTTGAAGGGTTAGATGATGAAACAACTGTTTGAGCTACCTTTTTGGTTTCAACAGCTTTTGGAGTTTCGGTTTTTGGTGCTGGTAGTGCTTCAACTTTCACAGCTTCTCCAACAACTTTGAAGTTTTTTGCTATTGAAGAAACATCTGTACCCTCAGGACCAATTATAGCTAATAAATCATCTACTTTAGCTGAATCTCCTTCATTTAAACCCACATAAAGTAAATGTCCAGATTGAAACGATTCAAATTCCATAGTGGCTTTATCGGTTTCAATCTCTGCTAAAATATCACCTTCTTCAACAACATCACCTACTTTTTTTAACCACGTTGCAACTGTACCTTCTTCCATAGTATCGCTTAAACGAGGCATGGTAACCACAATTACACCTTCTGGTATAACTTGAGTTGTTGCAATTTCTGTGGGAGTGGAAACTTCATCTGTAACATTTGCTTCTGTTGAAACAACGGCTTCTGTATTTCCATTTAATAATCCTGAAATATCTTCACCTTCTTCTCCTATAATGGCTAAAAGAGCATCTACTTTTGCAGTTTCTCCTTCGGCTATGCCTATATGAAGTAATACACCTTCGTTAAAAGATTCAAACTCCATAGTTGCTTTATCGGTTTCAATTTCAGCTAAAATATCACCTTCTTCTATTGTATCTCCAACTTGCTTTAACCAAGCCGCCACAGTACCTTCTTCCATGGTATCGCTTAAACGCGGCATATTAATTATCTGTGCCATAGCTTACTTGATTTTATGGTCTATAAATGGGTAGTCTTCTTGCTCATAAACAACATCGTACATTACATTTATATCTGGGTACGGAGACTCATCTGCAAATTTTTCGCATTCAGCAACTTTAGCTTTTACGCGTTTATCAATTACTTTTATGTCGTCTAAGGTTGCGTACTTTTTGTCAAGAATAATATCTTTTACTTGTGTAATTGGATCTATCTTTCTGTATTCTTCTACTTCATCTTTAGTTCTGTAGTGTTGTGCATCAGACATAGAATGCCCTCTGTAACGGTAAGTTTTTAGTTCTAAAAATGTTGGACCACCACCTGTTCTTGCACGTTGTATAGCTTCATCAAAGGCTTCTGCAACTTTAACAGGATCCATGCCATCTACTGGTCCACAAGGCATTTCATAACCTAAACCAAGTTTCCAAATATCGGTATGGTTTGCAGTACGTTCTACAGAAGTTCCCATGGCGTAACCATTATTTTCACAAACAAATACTACAGGTAAATTCCATAGCATTGCTAAATTAAAAGTTTCGTGTAACGAGCCTTGTCTTGCTGCACCATCTCCAAAACAACATAAGGTTACAGCATCATTATCATGGTATTTATCACCAAAAGCGATACCAGCACCTAAAGGGATTTGACCACCAACAATACCGTGACCTCCATAAAAACGGTGTTCTTTAGAAAAAATATGCATAGAGCCACCAAGACCCATAGAGGTACCTGTGGCTTTACCAAATAATTCTGCCATAACACGCTTTGGATCTACACCCATACCAATAGGCTGTACGTGATTACGGTAAGCAGTAATCATTTTATCTTTTGACAAATCCATAGCATGAAGTGCGCCTGCTAAAACAGCTTCTTGTCCATTATATAAGTGAAGAAACCCTCTTACTTTTTGTTGTATATATACCGCTGCAAGTTTATCTTCAAACTTACGCCAAAACAGCATGTCTTCATACCATTTTAGATAGACTTCTTTTGTTATTTTTTGCATTAGCTTGTGTCTTAATTTTTTGGTTGGAAAAGCAAAAATAACACTTTAGATAGTAATGCAAAAACCTAATTCATAAAAAATAAAGGAATTGACAGTTACTTGAAAAAAAAATAGAAATTCGCATACTTGCTAACTAAATATATATGTTACAAATATTTTTTCTCGAAAATAAGTGGCAATAAATTAGCAATAGAATTTGACTTAATGACCTCTCCAGTTTCGCCCATAAAATAGAGCATTATAGGTTGGTTTTGTTTAAGTTCATATTCCGCTATGGCTTGCCTGCAAGCACCACAAGGCGGAATTGGTAGATTTACATTTTTATTTTGAGACGCTGCAGTAATTGCCATAACCTGCATTTTAACCTTTGGATGTTTTGCGCCAGCGTAAAATATTGCGGTACGTTCTGCACATAAACCCGATGGATATGCTGCGTTTTCTTGGTTACTACCTGTAACTATAGTATTATTTTCTAATAAAATTGCTGCACCTACCTGAAATTTAGAATAGGGTGCATACGCATTATTTCTTGCAGCAATAGCCTGTTGCATTAAATCTTGAATGGCCTCAGGAAGCGCTTTTAAATCTTCATAAACCTCTAATTGGGTTTCAATTTTAATAGTCTTCATGATTATTTGATTTAGATTTAGATTTAGATTTAGACTTAAACAAAAAAACTATAACTCTTTAAGGAATCATAGTTTTTTTAGGTTTAAAATTTTTGTGGTTGGTTTTAATACTCATCATATTCGCCATCACCAAAATTAAAGGTTAATGAGAAACGTAAGGTATTTTCTAAAGGACTTTGTACTTGTGATGCAGAAAATAAATAGGACAAATCAATATTTATTGCAGAATATTTAAAACCCGCACCTAAAGAAAAGAAATTTCTTGCGCCTTTGTCTTCTGGTTCATTAAAATAGCCCAATCGTAACGCAAAAGCCTCTTGGTACAAATACTCGGCTCCTAAAGCCCAAGTAAACTCCCGTAACTCCTCGCTAAAACCTCCTGGAGCATCACCAAAAGATTGAAAAATCCCGTTCATAAAACTTACATTATTATCTTGTCCAGAAATAATATAGCTATTGTCTGTTGTAGATTGCGCTGCTTGTTCTGCAGACTGTGTGTCTATATCTGCATTATAAACTCCATCACCATCTACGTCTGTAAACACCGTTCTGTTACCACGTAATGGTGGTGTTGGTACTAAAAATTTAGAAACCTCAGCGGTTACTCCAAGCTGGTTGTACTCGTCAAAAATAAAATCGAAACCTGCACCTAGACGTAAATTGGTAGGCTGAAAGTTTTCTACTGACCCTTGGTCATAAGAAAATTTAGGGCCTAAATTTTGAAGGGCAAAACCTGCACGCCATCTGCCATTAAAATCATTGTAGGCCTCTTCTTCACTTTGGTAAAACCCTGTAATATCTGCACCAAAGGTACTTGCTGGATTAGCGTTAGAATCTATACTATTTATCCTTAAGTCTGATCGCATATATCGTAATGCAATTGCCATAGAAAACTGATCTGCTAGCCTTAAAGTATAGGCTAAATCTAATGAAAATTCATTTGGTTTTACAGCAATACCTGGATCATCTGCAGTTTGAGTTAGAACAATTTCACCTAAACTAAAATATTTAACACTACCCGATACCGCACTGTAATCATTAAGTCTGTTAAAATAGGTTAAATAACTTATAGATATATCATTTACAAGCTTAGATAAATATGGTGTATAACTGACACCTATACCAGATTTTGTTTCTGAAAAGGCATATTTGGCAGGGTTCCATTGTTGTGAAAAACCATCAACAGAGGTTGCAACACCTTGGTCGCCCATAGCGGCAGATCTTGCATCTGGTGCAATAAGTAGAAAAGGCATACCTGTTGTAATAACGCGACTATCATTTGGGTTTGGAGTTATTTGCACTGCGTCTTGTGCAACCCCTAAATTTAAAAATATTAAACCTATAACAGTAATTACTAATTTTTTCATGTTTTTTTTAAATATTAATGTACGTTGGTACATAAATGGTTAGCAAATATAATTAATATTTGAGAAGTTGCTTTAAAGGTTTTAAAGGATAACGAGCTTCTCAATTTTTTCAACCTGTTTATTTAAACGTTCAGATTTTACTTTTAGTTTATAAATGTAAACTCCTTTACCAATTTTATCTCCAAAATCGTCTCTGCCATCCCAAACAATATCTTTAGATAATGAACTTACCGTTTTGCTACCACCTGAAGTTTGCCCATTGAGCGTTCTTACTAGTTTACCAGAAATTGTAAATATTTGCACGGATATATCTAAAGCATCTTCACTGTTGTGGTTAAACCAAAACTCGGTATAGCTTACAAAAGGATTTGGGTAATTGAGTACATTGTTTATTACCAAACCTTCATCTTTATCAAAAACATTAAATTGAATTTCTGCGGTTGATGAATTATTGTAAACATCCCAAGCTTTAAATGTTAGTGTATGTAGCCCTGGTTCTAAATCTTTAAAAGGATAGCTAACTTTGCCTTGTGTGTAATCATCTAGATTGGCAATGTAATAATCGTTTAAAACAATAGGGTTGGTTTCGTCACCATCTAACACCGCAGTTATGTCATGACCAATACCACTTGCTGTATTAATTCCGTTTTCGTCTTGTAAATTAGCAAGTAGTGTTGGGGATTCATTGGTAATACCGCCAGAAACAAAATTTTCATCATTCATAAATAAATTAATAATTGGCCCAGTGTTATCTGCTGGAGCTGTTTCATTAATTCCACCAATTTTAATATCAAAATTCGCACCTGTTTGGTCGGTCTGGCTATTGGTTTGCTGGGCATAAAAGCTAACTTTACCGTTTCCTACAGGAATTCCAATATCTCTTGGCACTATAAAATCGAATTCAAACTGACCATTGGTTATGGTAGCTTGACCTTTAAAAATAACCTCGCCTAATGTGTTATAATTTAAGGTTATTAAATTACCACTGCTGTCTACCGTGTTGTCATTACCAAGAGTTTGACGAATAATTTCTTTATCAAAAACTGTAGCTGTTAAAATCCCATTGTAATTAGACAGCAAATTGCCGCTAGTATCTGTAACCTCACCCGTAAGTTTTGCATAACTTAGAGCTTTTAGTGTATCTGTGGGTTGCGTAATAGGGGTATTATTTATAGACGTAAGTCTTATATCTGGTTTTGGAATGGTAAGTTTCATTGCGGGATCTCCAATTAAAAACACCAACCTTTTTTGATTATTGCCAGAAACTGCATTATCCGCTTTTGTAAGACGTAAAGCCTCACCAATACTAGGGTAATCATTGTTGCCAAATGCAAATAAATAATCGTCTAAAGTTTCATTAAAGGCAACACCATAGTATAAGAAAATTTGGCGTGTTGTGGTAATTAATGCTACTGCACCACCTTTTTCATTCCAAAATGTAAATTCACCAGCAGTTAATCTTGAGGGATCGTCAAATTTTGTATACTCACAAGTTACGGTTACAAATAAGTTAAATTTACAAATGTTGTTAATTTCTTGCGCATCTACTTTATCAAAAATACGCTCTTTAGCTAAGCCATCTTCGCCGCCATGCCCAAAATAATTAACTACAAGTGCCCCTTTTTGTAAGGCTTCTCTAATAGTGGTATTTACGCTTGGATATCTGTTTCCTGCAGCAGACGTTACTTGTTGATATGCATCTGAGTGTATTTTGGTAACATTAAAAAAGGGCTTTTGCTGCTCTAAAGCGACACCCAAACCTTCGGTTGTTTCTTGCAATTCTCTTTCAATTGGAATATCTACATCATCAGATATAACAACTACATTATTGCGCCAACTACCCAATGCCTCTGGTTGATAATAAGCCTCTATTTTATCTACCATAGCTTTTGCACGTTGTATATCTTCGGCTAAAATTCTGCCTACGGCAATATCTAAACGATCCCCAACAGACATTGTGCCTTCATTGGCATCTAACATACCATAAAAATCATCTGATACAAATGAATTAATTAGACTAAAACTACTTAAACTATACCATGATGGCACAACATTAGTATTATTTAAAACTCGGTTTTTGTAATCGTAAGAGCCTTCACCAAACAAGCAGACATATTTTAATCTATTAGCCTCAGAACTTGCATTGTCATAAACATATTTTATAAAGTTTCTAATGGCTGCAATATCCTGACTACCTGTGCTAAACTCGGTGTAGATTTCATCTAAAGTTACTACTTTAACATTAAGGTTGTATTGATTTCTATTAATTTGAGCTAAGCGTTCTGCTTGGGACTTTAATATATTTGGGGTAATGATTATATAATCTATATCTTCAAACTGTCCTTGTGCATTATTAAAAATAGTACCTTTTAGGTCTTGATTTTCAACAACAGAAACCGCATCTTTTAAGGGACTAAAAACATTTTGTTCTGAAAAAGCAATATAGGTACGTTGTTCACCAGATGTAGTTTTGAATGAAAATGAATTGTTATTGGAATTTATAGTGTTTTCAACGTTAAATCTGTCTGTTATGTCCCAAACCTCTGAAACAACATTTGCATTTGAGATGGTATATTCTGCAATGCCAGGTGTAGCAACTACAGAATTATTTTTAAATTTTAGTTGCTCACCATCATAGGTCAATGCACGTGTTGCTTCAATATTTATATAATCTAAATAAGCATTTGCTGCTGGATTACCACTATTATTGTAATCTAATGCAATGGTAATTGCATCTGAGGTTGCGTTAATAGAACTATCATAAACGTTTGAACTTGCTAATAAAGAGCTACCTAAATCTACAGCTGATAAGCTTAAACTAAATGAAGGGTTGTTGTTTACGGTTATAGACATTGAAGTTGATACTTCTGAAACAGCACCAACTGCAATTTTAAGATCCACAGGTACTGTAGTTATAAGGTTTGGAAAATTAAACTCATAAACACGTTGGTTTTCAACATTAAAAGCGTCTCCAAACCATCGGCGCCCTAATTTGGCTAAATTAAACGCATCGACCTCATAAAATTGATAATCCTGAAAGGTGGAAATTTGAATATTTGCAGCCGCATTAATTGTAGGCATAGCAGCTATTCGTTTACCAAAACCGCCACTTACATTTACATAATAATAGGTTTTATCTGTGTATAAATTTATATTGGTATCACTCTCAGTGCTGTATGTGTTTGGACCTTCGCCATAAAAAAGTATATAATCATTGTTATCAAAACTACCATCAGACTCACCAACAGATTTTATGGCATTTTCTTCAACATCAAAAGGATAATTTGCTGCATTTGCTAAAGGAAGCATTCTACCACCATTACCGAAAATTTTAACGGTTCTTGGATCAACATTAGAACTAACACCTAAACTTGTTAAAAAACTTTTGGTAAGTTTAAAAACACCAGATTTTTCGATGTAAAAACGATACCACTGTCCTGAGCTTAATACCGAGTTGGTAATGGTACTTAACGATTTTAAATTACTTTGATTGGATTTATTTGATGCAAAAGAAATAGTAAATTCGGTTATTTTCTTAAAAACACCATTATCATTAATAATTGGTGATATTTCAATGAAGTAACTTTTTTTACCTCTTGCATTGGTATTAAAAAAACGAAGATTAGGTGTTTTGGGTATTATATTTTGTTTTAAATCCTTTAACTCCGAAACAGCAATTACTTCATAAGTAGCATTTTTTATACTTACGGATTTAGGATTTACGATGCCATTAGTAGCATCCCATTGTGCAAAATAAAGCAACCCTCTTGTGATATCAAAATTGAAATGCTTAGTATCAAAATTTGGTAATATTTTTTCTCCATAACTGGTTTGCAATAACTTAGTACCATTCCAAGACACAACAAATTGCTTCTCTTGCCCAAAAGTTAAAAAGGAAATGCTTAGAAAAAAAAGTATTACGTTCTGCCTCATGTAAAAAACATTTTTAATAAAATTAAGCTACTAAAGCATTACAAATATACATTTCAATAACGCCAACACAACCCGTGTAGTATTAAATGCTTTAATATTTTTTTCTAAATATAATAAAACGCTACAATACTCGTTATTATGATTAAATATATAGTGAACTAAATTTCTTCGTGAACTAAATTTCTTGGTAATTAAATTTCTATTTTTTTTGCAACACCAAGAATTAGTTTATCTATAATTACTATATTGCAAGTCTAAATCTTATTGTGCATATTTTAAATTACTAAAATGAAAAACCTCATTATTTCAAGATTTTTAATCGTATTAACACTTTGCGCTACATTAGTTGGTTGCAGTCGTTCCTCTAACTCTAGTAATATTGATAGCGCTACAGGCTGGAAAATTAATGACAAACAAGGCGGTTTTCAATACAACACTCAATTTGAGGAGCAAGAAACTCCTCCAGGTACAGCTTTTATAGAAGGCGGAACTTTTACCATGGGTAAAGTACAAGATGACCCAATGCATGATTGGAACAACTCACCAACACAACAACACATACAGTCATTTTACATGGATGAGAATGAGGTTACCAACCTTAACTACCTTATTTATTTAGATTATTTAAAAACAGTGTATCCCCCAGAAGATGAAAATTATGCATTAATCTATAAAGGAGCATTACCAGATACCTTAGTTTGGAGAAATCGACTTGGTTACAATGAGATGATGACTGAAAATTACCTACGCCACCCAGGCTACGCAAATTACCCTGTAGTTGGAGTAAGTTGGATACAAGCCGTAGAATATGCTGATTGGAGAACAGACCGTGTGGCTGAATTAGCTTTACAAGGAGCTGGTTATATAAAAAGAGATGCACAGTACACAGATGTAAATGCCGAAAGTACTTTTAGTTCAGACACTTATCTGTATGCACCTTCCAAAACATATGGTGGCAACACAGAAGTATTAGAAGGTGGTAAACGTAAATTAAAAATGGATGCAAATGGTGACCCTATTAACACTTACGCAACACGAGAAACAGGCTTAATCCCTGTGAAATATAGACTACCAACTGAGGCTGAATGGGAATACGCAGCATTAGGCATGAGCGAATTAAGAGATTACAACGCTTACAGAGGGCGTAAAAAATACCCTTGGGATGGACAATACACAAGATCTGGAAGCAGATCTACAAAAGGAGATCAATTGGCCAATTTTAAACAAGGAAAAGGGGATTATGGTGGTATTGCTGGATGGTCTGATGATGGTGCTGATATTACTGCACAAGTAAAATCTTATGAACCTAATGATTATGGTTTATACGATATGGCAGGTAATGTTTCTGAATGGGTAGCTGATGTTTACCGACCAATTGTAGACGATGAATTTAACGATTTTAACTACTACAGAGGTAATGTTTATACAAAAAATGAAATTACTGAGGATGGTAGTGTAAGAATTATTCAGTCTGATGATATTGTTTACGACACTTTAAGTAACGGTAAAATTATAGCTAGAAACCTACCCGGTGAAGTTGCAACAAAACCTATTGATGATGTTGAAACTTTTTTAAGACCAAACTTTGACAAAAGTGATAACAGAAATTATAGAGATGGAGACAAACGCTCTTCACGCTATTACAGAGATAGCTTTGATGAGGAAGAGGAACTTACAGAATCTAAAATCACTAAAAAAATGTACAACTCACCAAACCATACAATTTTTAAAGATACCCTTAAAGGTAAAATCACATCAATTTACGACAAGTCTGACAACAGAACAACCTTAATTAATGATGAAGTAAGAGTGTTTAAAGGTGGATCCTGGAGAGATAGAGCTTACTGGATAGACCCAGCGCAACGTCGTTTCTTTCCTCAAGATATGGCTACTGATTATATAGGCTTTAGATGTGCAGTGTCTAGAGTAGGTTCAAAATCTAGAAACTCGCAAAAAAGAAGAAATTAAAATATTACAAATTAAATATCCAAAGCGGCTAACCAAAAAGGTTAGCCGCTTTTATTTATGTTTAATTGGCAGATAAATCACTTTTTTTGTTTCAAAAAAATCTTCTTCAAAATAGTCACTGAGTAAAAACGCTTTAACGGTTTTATAAGGTTTTAGCTCCTCTGTTAAATCCCCGCCTTTTAAATATAAGATTCCGTTTTTAAAAGCATTACGTTGTTGCTTTGCTATTTTACCTTTAACCCATGTTGTAAATTCTGGCATTGTGGTTACCGCTCTACTAACAATAAAATCGTACGTTTCGTTTATAGTTTCTACCCTACTGTGTGATGTTTTGATATTGGTAAGCTCTATTGCTTGGACAACTTCATTTACAACATTTAGCTTTTTATTAATACTGTCTACCAAATTAAAATCACAATTTGGAAATAATATAGCTAGTGGTACACCAGGAAATCCACCACCAGTGCCAACATCTAAAATACGAGATGCATCAGTAAAATTAATAATCTTAGCAATACCTAAAGAATGGAGTACATGATGAAGATATAATGCATCAATATCTTTACGAGAAATAACATTAATTTTAGAATTCCACTCTTTATACAACCCTTCTAAGGCTTCAAATTGTTTGATTTGAATATCGGTAAGATTTGGGAAATATTTTAAAATAAGTTCCATACTTTATTTTTTTCAAAAGTACATTATGAATTCGTTTAAAAAATTTTAAACCACTAGAAAATTTTTAAACGAATTCAATTTTAATGTTAATTTTAACGTATTTGACTAACTATTAACTTTTATAATTAATTACCTTTGAATAAGTTATTACTAGATTAACACTCAGAATAAGTAGTAACAAAAAATTATTTAATTATGACAAAACAAACACTATCCTTCTCAAGGTCAGATTCAGCAAAATTTTTCAGAACACTAAACAAACGTGTTAATTCATATTTTAAAGACAATGATATAAAACGCAGTGGTAACTGGCAGCTTTGGTTAAAAACCATTGTAATGTTTGGTCTGTTTTTAGCTCCTTACTTTTTATTACTTACTTTAAACATACCTACTTGGGCACAATTACTCTTAACAATAGTAATGGGTATTGGTATGGCTGGTGTTGGTATGAATGTAATGCACGATGGCAATCATGGTTCATTTTCTAACAAAGAATGGATAAACCGTTTAATGGGTAGTAGCATCTATATTCTAGCTGGTAACGTTTACAATTGGAAGGTACAACACAATGTGCTTCACCATACTTATACAAATATACATGGCCATGATGAGGATTTAGAAGCAGGAAGAATTCTACGCTTTTCTAAACATTCTGAGTGGCACAAGCACCACAAATTTCAACATTATTACTCTGTATTGCTTTATGGATTACTTACCATAAACTGGGCTATTACAACAGATTTTCAACAAATGCGCCGCTACATGAAGCGTAAATTAGCATATGGCAAATTGCCTAACCCATTAGTTAATTGGAGTAAGCTTGTAATCTCAAAAATTATATACATATCCATGTGGATAGTACTACCGTTAATACTAACAGATATTGCTTGGTACAAAGTTTTATTAGGCTTTTTTATAATGCATTACGTAGCCGGTTTAATATTAAGTGTGGTATTTCAATTGGCACACGTAATGGATGAAGCAGAAATGCCGGTACCAGAAAAAGATGGTACAATGAAAAACACTTGGGCCATTCACCAGCTTAAGACAACCGTTAATTTTGGAGCCAAAAACTGGTTAATTAACTGGTACACAGGTGGATTAAACCACCAAGTTGAACATCACATTTTTCCACACATTAGCCATATTCATTATGGTAAAATTGCTAAAATTGTAAAGGAAACTGCAAAAGAGTTTAATTTACCATATAAAGAATACGAAACCACAAGAAAAGCAATAGCAGCACATTTTAGATTCTTAAAACAAATGGGAATGCGCCCAGTAATGCAAGCATAACATATAATACTATTAAAATGAATAAACTATCTGATAGAATTAACAACCTATCCACATCCGCAACGTTAGCAATGGCTGCAAAAGCCAGAGAATTAAGAGCAAATGGTAAAGATATAATTGGATTAAGTTTAGGTGAGCCTGACTTTAACACTCCAGATTTTATAAAAAATGCTGCTATCAATGCCATTAATGAAGACTACAACAGTTACTCACCTGTAGATGGTTATGTTGAGCTAAAAGAGGCCATTATCACAAAATTTAAACGCGATAATAATCTTACCTACACAGCACCACAAATTGTAGTATCTACAGGGGCTAAACAAGCTTTATATAATATTGCATCTGTATTACTAAACCCTGGTGATGAGGTTATTTTACCTTGCCCATATTGGGTAAGCTACAGTGATATTGTAAAACTAAATGAAGGCGTACCAGTAGAAGTTAGTACATCTATTGATAACGATTTTAAAATGACCGCAGCACAATTAGAAGCTGCTATTACACCAAAAACTAAAATGCTTTGGTATAGCTCACCTTGTAACCCAAGTGGTTCTGTGTATAGCGAAGCCGAACTGAGAGCAATTGCAGATGTATTACAAAAATATCCAAACATATATGTAGTTTCAGATGAAATATATGAACACATAAACTTTATTGGTGAGTATTATAGTATTGCACAATTTGATGATATGTACAACAGAACCATTACTGTAAATGGTGTTTCAAAAGCATTTGCTATGACGGGTTGGCGCGTAGGATATATTGGCGCACCAGATTGGATTGCTAGAGCTTGTAACAAAATACAAGGCCAAGTAACTAGTGGCACCAACTGTATTGCACAACGCGCAGTGATTACAGCATTAGAAGCATCACCTACCAAAATACAATACATGGTAGATGAGTTTAAAGTACGAAGACAACTCATACTAAATCTTTTAAATGCTATTGAAGGCTTTAAAACCAACGAACCTGAAGGTGCATTTTATGTGTTCCCTAATATTTCTTTTTACTTTGGAAAAACAATAAAAGGGCAAACAATAAAAAATGCAACAGATTTTTCAATGTTTTTATTGGAAGAAGCATTAGTAGCAACAGTTGCAGGTGAAGCATTTGGTAACCCAGATTGTATTAGAATATCTTACGCAGCATCTCAAGAGCAAATTATTGAAGCTGTAAAACGTATTAAAGCAGCTTTGAGTTAGCCTAACTTAAAATTCCATAAAATAATAAACACTCATAAGGCTTTCCTATCATATGAGTGTTTTTTTGAGTTAAAACGAATTATTAACTACTTTTTACAAAATTATAATTGCAATAAAAAATACACTATTACTAGAGCTAAAAACGTAGTAAGAATACAAATTTTTATTAGCCTTACTTTTCGTTCCTGATTTAAACGGCGCTTAATTTCTTCTAAAACCCTAGGAGTAGCTTTTGGAAAATTGTACTCAGGTTTAGAATAAGAACTATTACCACCTAACTTACGTTTAAACTTATCTCTCTTTTTACGCAACTTATCATTGTTTTTAAGCACTGTAATCATAGCTTGCGCAGATCCTCCAAACCCCATAATTTCTAGATTTATAATGTTAAACGTTATTTTTTTAATTAATTAAAACCTACATATAACCTATAACTTAAGTTCGATATAATACTATTATATAATTTAGAGTCACATTTATTTTTATGGATTCTGTTATAAAATCTAATACTTAATTTAATTAATATTACTTAATAAGACGTAGATTACAAAAAAAGTTACAGCCATTATGCCAATGACAGCTTACAAAAAAGACTTTAAAAATTAAATTAACAACAATAAAATTACATAGTAGAATATTAAGAATATCTTATAAAGGAATAAGAATTAGGATATATTATAGTTGAAAACCATAAAATTTGTTCAGTTAATATAGTATTATAACCAGCAATAAATTAGCTAGAATTTAATAGTTACCTATTTCTCCAAAAGAAAGGGGTAAGTAAAATTAAAACCGTAAAGAGTTCTAATCTCCCCAAAAGCATTAAAAAAGAAGCCCACCATTTTCCTAAGGCTGGTAATGCTGCATAATTATTTACAGGTCCAAAATCTCCTAAAGCTGGACCAACATTTCCTAAAGTAGATGCCGATAAACCAATGGCAGATTCAAAATCCATTTGAAACATAGAAAACACCAAAGCACCAACAATAAAAGACAACATATAAAGAATAAAAAAGCCTAATACATTAAATACAATATCCCCAGAAACTGTTTTTTTATTGTATCGTACAGGTAAAATAGCATTAGGATGCAATGCACGCTTAAACTCTAAAAAACTATTTTTTATCATAATAAGATGCCGTACTACTTTTACACCCCCAGAAGTACTTCCAGCAGAACCACCCAAAAACATTAAGCCAAAAAAGAAAACAGTTAAAAACGGTGTCCATAATGTGTAATCTGCAGATACAAAACCTGTAGTAGTTACAATTGCCAAAACTTGAAACAAACCATGCCTAAAAGCGCTTTCAAATTCCCCAAAAACCATAGGATGTTGTATTGAAGATACCGATACATCTGCTCTAAAATAAATAAGAACTGCTGCTATAAATGTAAAAACAATTATAAATTTAAAGTAGAGTTTAAACTCTTCGTCCTCAATTATTTTTTTAACTTTTCCTTTAAACATATAATAACTTAATACAAAATTTGTACCCGCTAAAAACATAAAAAATATGATAATATATTGTATTGCTGGATTATCATTCCAGTGTGCAACACTTGCGTTTTTTGTGGAAAATCCCCCCGTGGAAAGTGTACTTAACGCATGGTTTATGGCATCAAAAAAAGACATACCAGCAACTTGTAGTAGTATGGTTTCTGCAGCAGTATAACCCACATAAATAAACCAAAGACGCTTTGCAGTATCAGTTATTCTTGGATGTAATTTGTCCCCACTAGGGCCAGGAGCTTCGGCAGCAAATAACTGCATACCACCAACACCTAACAAGGGTAAAATTGCAATGGCTAAGACTATAATTCCCATACCGCCAATCCAATGCGTTGTGCTACGCCAAAAGAGCACACCTTTTGGTACAATTTCAATATCATTAAGAATACTTGCACCAGTTGTGGTGTAACCAGACATGGTTTCAAAAAAAGCATTTGTAAACGAAGGGATGGCTTCTGTAATTAGATAAGGAAGTGTGCCAGATAACGACATCACAATCCAACCAAAGGCAACAACAATATAGCCTTCACGCTTATTCATTTCTTTACGGTGGTTTTTAGTACCAACCATAACAAAAGCTCCAATAAGAAGTATTACTAAGCTAGATAACAAGAGTTTAAAAGTTACACCATCTTTGTAAATAAGACTTATTAACGTAGCTATAAGCATAAAAATGCCATTAAATAACAACAATAGCCCAAAGAAATGGACTATTATTTTATAATTTAATTTTAAACCTGCCATAAATTAAGAGAAAAATGCTTCAACTTCTGAGATTGAGCGTGGTAAACAACATACTACAACGCGGTCTCCAGTTAAAACTTTAAAACTACCTAAAGGAATAAGCCCTTTTCCATCTCTAATAATACCACCAAAAATTGCCGATTTAGGGAAATTTAATTCTTTTATAACTTTATTAGTGATTTTAGAATTAGGTTTCACAACAAATTCTAAAAGTTCAGCATTCATGTTTGTTAGCTTGGTCATGGCTACAACCTCACCTTTTCTAATAAATCTAAAAATATTGTTAGCTGCTAAAAGTTTTTTATTTATGAGTGTATCAATACCAATAGATTGAGATAATTGATAATAATCCATATTTTCCACCAACGCAATAGTTTTTTTAACACCCTTGGATTTTGCCAAAAGGCACGACATGATGTTGGTTTCTGAGTTTCCGGTTACAGATATAAATGCATCCATATCAGAAATATTTTCTTCTTCTAAAATATCTACATTTCTTCCATCACCACAGATAATTAAAGCATTTGGTAAGGCGTCTGCTAAATCTTCTGCAACAGATTTTTTACTTTCTACCAACTTAACATTAAACTTACTATTGCATAAATGGCTTGCCGTTTGTAGACCAATTTTGCTCCCCCCTAAAATCATCACGTTTTTAATCTCAGATTTTACTTTTCCTGAAAGATCAAACAGCTCATCATCACCCCCTTTAGAGGTCATAAACACCACTTTGTCACCTTCTTTAAAATGAGTATCACCACGTGGAATTATAGTATATTGTGTTCCGTAACGCTGAATAGCAATTGGTATAAAGTGTAATTCGGAAAATAATGCCGCAGCTTCTTTTACTGTTTTGCCAACAAAAGTTGCAGTTCTTGAAAGTCGCAATCCCAACATGGTTAAAGCGCCTTGTTCAAACTCATAGGTGTCATTAAAACCATACTGGTTTAGAAGTAATTCTATTTCGGCTGCTGCCAAAGATTCTGGAGAAATAAGCTCATCTATACCAAATTTAGAAAAACCAACAATTTCTTTATTATCTATAAACTCTGTGTTGGAAATACGTGCTATGGTTCGTTCTGCACCTAATTGTTTTGCTAAAACACTTGCAGTAATATTTGTGGTTTCAGAGGAAGTTACTGCTATAAAAAGCTTTGCGGTATCTATTTTTGCTTCTCTTAAAATTGCAATTGAAGTTGCATCACCTTTAATAGTTTTTATATCTAAATGCTCATCAGCATAGGATAAACTATCTTTTTTAGTGTCAATTAATGTTATTTCTTGTGACTCGTAAGATAATAATTTTGCCAAATGGAATCCAACTTCACCAGCACCCGCAATAATAATTTTCATCTGCTTAATATTGAAATAGATATACAAATATACTAAGAACTTGTAAGCAACACTAAAGTTGATTAAATAAAGTAGGCTTGAAGTACCTTAGATTATAATTGAATAAAAGCCAAAAAACTTACCACTAATTACTTAATAATTAGTTTTATCAACTTTAAGTACTTATGCGGAATACTTATATTTGCAAAAAAAAATGGCAACTAAAGTAAAACCTTACAAGGATAGCGACGCTACAAAAAAAGATCAGGTTACTAAAATGTTTGATACCATTTCTAAAGATTACGACGGACTAAACCGTGTTATTTCTTTTGGTATAGATATAAAATGGCGCAAAAAAGTTGTAAACATTGTTAAAGATCATAAGCCTGAAAATATTTTAGATATTGCTACCGGAACCGGTGATTTAGCAATTAATTTAACGGCTACAAACGCTAAAAATATTATTGGTTTAGACATAAGCGATGGCATGCTTGAAGTTGGGCGAAAAAAAATAGCTGAAAAACAATTAGATGCCATAATATCTATGGTTATAGGAGATTCTGAAGATTTACCTTTTGAAGAAAACACCTTTGATGCCATAACCGTATCCTTTGGTGTGCGAAATTTTGAAAACTTAGAAAAAGGCCTCTCAGAAATTCTAAGAGTATTAAAACCTAATGGTATTTTTGTGATTTTAGAGACTTCCATACCAACAAATCCTATTTATAAATTTGGTTATACAGTATATTCAAAATTTATTTTACCTGTTATAGGAAAGCTATTTTCTAAAGACAAAGTTGCTTACAAATACCTCAGTGAGTCTGCATCTGTTTTTCCTTATGGCGTAGCGTTAAACAATATTTTGAAAAAAATAGGGTTTATTAATGTTACAGATTTACCCCAAACATTGGGAGTAGCAACAATATATACGGCATCTAAGTCTTAAAATGAAAAAAATACTACTTGTAATACTATTTTTACTGCCTTTTAAAAATGCAACTGCACAACTTTTTACCAAAGAAAAAGTTGCAAACTACCCAAATGATAACATAGATCAAAAATTTTTATCATGGGGCTATTTTATTGGCTTTAATAGTTATGATTTTAAGTTTGAATACAATCGTAATTTAAAAGATATATTAGTAGATGATGCTATTGGATTTCATTTAGGTCTAATTGGTGATATGCGAATTAATAATTACCTGAATTTAAGATTAGAACCTGGTGTATTTTTTACCACTAGAAACTTAAGGTATAACGAAAGTTATTTTATTAATACAAACTTTAATGATGCAGACTTGTTGCGCGAAGTAAAATCTACATACATACATATACCGCTGCTTTTAAAAGCATCTACAAAACGAATAAATAACATTAAACCTTTTATAATTGGAGGCTTTTCTGCGGCTTTAAACCTATCTAGCAACCAAGAAAATCCAGATGATAATAGTGCTCAAGTTTTTAGAATGACTAAAAACAACTATTTTTATGAGCTTGGTTTTGGTATAGATTTATACTTGCCATATTTTAAATTTACGCCTTCAATTAGAGGTGTATTTGCTTTTAATGATGAGCTTGTTAGAGATGAAAATCCAAATAGCCCATGGACTAGCAATGTACATTCCATGAAAACTCGAGGTGTATTTATTAATTTTACCTTTCAATAATTGCACTACGCCTAATCTCACTAAGCACAATTGCTGCTGCATTTGCCACATTTAAGCTTTCCGTTTTCTGAAGAATACCAAATTGAGGAATGGTAATTTTTGTAGTAATTAGAGATTTTACAGTTTCCGAAATACCATTAGCCTCGTTACCCAAAACAATAATACCTGCATTTGGCAAATGAGAAGTGTAAATGTTTTCACCTTCTAAAAGTGTACCAAAAATTGGGTTTTTAGTGTTTTTTAAATAAACTTCTAAATCTATATAATTAATATTTACTCGCGTTAACGACCCCATACTTGCCTGTACTACTTTAGCATTATAACAATCTACAGTTGTTAAACTACAAACTATATCAGAAACCCCAAACCAATCGCATAATCTAATTATTGTACCTAAATTTCCGGGATCTCTAATCGCATCTAAAGCCACTATTAATGTGTTTTTATGTATTATTTTTGCTTCAGGTATTTTAAAAAGTGCTAATGCCGTATTGGGAGATTTTAAAGCAGAAATTTTACTAAGTTCAGCCTCTGAAATTAGTGTTATAAGTGTTTCTGGCGCATCAAAAACCGGAGTTGTAGTATAAAGTTGAACAAGTTCATAACTAGAATTTAAAAATTCGGTAATCCCTTTTACGCCTTCAACCGTAAATATACCATGTTGTTGTCTGTATTTTTTTTGGGCTAAACTTTTAATTAGCTTAATTTGATGCTTTGATACCATTAAAATGTCTTTACATTTGTGAGACAAAACACAAAGTAAACCTTTTTTTAACTAATTTTCTGTTTAAAAATCAACGATATAAATTTATTGCCTTTTGCGTTTAGCACATTACATTTTTAAAAACCATAAACCCTCTAAATTAGTATTTAAGGTCATACTATTAATGTCAGTTATAATTTTATGTAATGCCTGTAATGTTGTAAAACGCGTAAAAGAGGATGCATATCTTATTACAAAAAACACCATTCTTGAAGACCAAACAAATATTACTAATGAGCAAATTAACAATATTGTAATCCAGAAAACTAATACAGGTTTTAATGGTTTTTTGGGTTTAGGGTTTCCGTTAAAACTACATGTTTATAACTTGGCACGTCCAGATATAGATTCTATTTTAGAAGCAAAAGTGCTTAGTAATCCCAAAAAAGTAAAATGGAAATCAACATTGTTTTCAAAAAAACAACTTGCACAAGATATACAATCCCGAAAAAACTTTAATGCTTGGCTAAAACGTTCTGGCGAAGCACCCGTTATATTAGACGATGCGTTAACTATAAAAACGGCAAACGAACTCAGAAAATACTATTTTAGTAAGGGTTGGTTTAATGCAGAAGTAGATTATACTGTTGAAAAGGATAGTTCAAAAAAAGCACAAATAACCTATAGCGTTACTAAAAAAGACGCTTTTATTTTAGATAGCATAACCCCAAAAATTAGCAGTCCGCTTATAGATAGTTTATACCCAAAAATTAAGCAAAATACGCTGCTCAAAAAAGGAGAGCAATACGATGAGCAAAACTATGAAAACGAGCGCAACCGCATAAATACTTACCTAAGAAACGTTGGGTTTTACCATTTTGGGCAAGATTATATCAGCTATGAAATAGATACTATTGGCACTAACAAAAAGGTAAATACAGATTTAATTATTGCAAACCGTAGCATACGAAATGGAGATTCTACAACCCTAAGACCGTTTAAAGCCTTCAAAATAAAAGCAATAAATATTTTTACAGATGAAACTTTTGAAAATCAAGGAAAACCAATTTTAGACAGTACATTTTACAACGGCATATACCTTTACAGCAAACAAAAATTACGCTTTAGACCCAAAGCACTAACAGATGCTGTTTTTATAAATCCCAACGAAATTTATAGTGATTTAGCCCGAAGTAGAACCTCAAAATATCTCAATAATTTGCAAATGTTTAGATATCCAACAATTAATTACATTGAAAATGAAACGGATACTACATTAACAGCAAATATATACTTAGAGCCAAAAAAAAAATATGGTCTGAGTTTTGATCTGGATGTAACCCAAAGTAACATCCAAACCATTGGGTTTTCGTTTAGCTCAGGCTTAAAAATTAGAAATGTTTTTAGAGGTGCTGAAACACTTGAAATTAGTGGTATTGCAGCCATTGGAGCATCAAAAGACCCAACAGATTCAGAAGACGCTTTTTTTGATATCAATGAATTTGGCGGCAATATTAGATTAACATTACCGCGAATCTTTAGTCCATTTAATACCAATAAAATAATACCCAAATTCATGTCTCCGAGTACAGCAATTAACTTATCGGTAACAAGTCAACAAAATATTGGCTTAGATAAGCAAGCGTTTTCAGGTATTGTGAGTTATAACTGGTTACCTTCAAAAACGGTAACAAACACATTAGATTTTCTTAATATACAATTTGTAAAAAATCTTAACACCTCAAATTACTTTGGAGTATATTCAAATTCTTTCAATAGATTAAATAGCATTGCACAAGATATTGGATATATAAATACTAATCAAAGTTTGCAAGACGCTTCAATAGCTAGTAAGTTTGCACCAGCAGACGCTTTTATTGAAGCTGTACTTACGGGAAACACAAGTTTAAACGCTACAGACCAAAACTACATTACCGTTAATAACATTAAAGAACGAAAAGACAGGTTAACCGAAGACAACCTTATTTTATCTACAAGTTTTGATTATAAGAAAGACAAACGTAAAACTATTTTTGATAATAATTTTTCTGTATTTAAATGGCACATAGAGTTTGCAGGTAACCTATTATCCAATATTTCAAGGCTTAATGGTACTAACAAAAATAATTCTGATAGCTATGAAATATTTGGAGTCTCATTTTCTCAATACTTTAAAACCGAATTGGATTATGTAAAATATTTTGATTTAGGAAGAAAAAATGTTTTTGCTTTTAGAACCTATGCTGGTATTGCAATTCCGTTTGGCAACTCTAGTAGTATTCCGTTTGCAGAAAGTTTTTTTGCAGGTGGCCCTAATGACAATAGAGCATGGACAGCCTACAACCTAGGTCCTGGAAGCTCTAAAACCACCAATGAATTTAATGAAGCAAATTTTAAAATTCACTTAAGCGCAGAACAGCGTTTTAACTTGTTTGGTAACCTCAGAGGCGCGCTTTTTATAGACGCAGGCAACATTTGGAATGTTTTAGATAATGTAGAAGAAAATGCAGCAACATTTACAAACATTAATGCTTTAAAAGATATTGCTATTGGCTCTGGGTTTGGATTGCGTTATGATTTTGATTTTTTTGTGCTTAGATTTGATACCGGTTTTAAAACCTATGAGCCTTATTTAGAACGCAATAGTAGATGGCTAAAAAACTATAATTTTAAAAATGCTGTTTACAATATAGGAATTAACTACCCTTTCTAGATAACTTGTTTGAACGCATACAATTATATTACACCAAGCTGAGTTCATATTTATTTTAATAACTAATATCACTAACTTCTTTAAACTTCTTTAACACACAGTTTATGGTATTTGCTTTTTTATAGCCCCATGACTTTTCATTTTAATAAAAATTGTATTTTTGGGCATTAAATAAATATTAAATTATGAGTCACAATATAAAACCTGGTGTTGCAACAGGAAAAGAAGTTCAAAATATTTTTAATCATGCTAAAGCCAATGGTTACGCTTTACCAGCAGTAAACGTAATAGGATCTAACACCATTAATGGTGTTTTAGAAACTGCAAAAGCATTAAACGCACCAGTTATAATTCAATTTTCAAACGGTGGCGGTCAATTTAATGCTGGTAAAGGATTGAGTAATGAAAATCAAAAAGCAGCCATTGCAGGCTCTATTGCAGGCGCAAAACATGTACATTTAATGGCAGAAGCTTATGGTGTACCTGTAATATTACACACAGACCATTGCGCAAAAAAATTATTACCTTGGATTGATGGTTTGCTAGATGCTAGTGAAAAACACTTTGCAGAAACAGGAAAATCATTATATAGTTCTCATATGATAGATTTATCTGAAGAACCTCTTGAAGAAAATATTGAAATTTGTAAAACATACCTTAAACGCATGAGTAAAATGGGTATGACTTTAGAAATTGAATTAGGTATTACTGGTGGTGAAGAAGATGGCGTGGATAACAGTGATGTGGACGAATCTAAACTATACACACAACCCGCAGAAGTAGCTTATGCTTACGAAGAATTAAGTAAAATAAGCGACCAATTTACTATTGCTGCTGCCTTTGGAAATGTTCATGGAGTTTACAAACCAGGTAATGTGAAATTAACACCGAAAATTCTTAAAAACTCTCAAGAATATATTACCGAAAAATATAATGTAGAACATAACCATATTGATTTTGTTTTTCATGGTGGTTCTGGTTCTTCAGTTGAAGAAATCAGAGAGGCCATTGGTTATGGTGTTATAAAAATGAATATTGATACAGATATGCAATATGCTTTTATGGAAGGTGTAAGAGATTACATGTCTGAAAAACACGACTATTTACAAACACAAATAGGAAGTCCAGATGGTGCAGATTCTCCTAACAAAAAACATTACGACCCAAGAGTATGGTTGCGTAAAGGTGAACAAAGTTTTGTTGAGCGTCTTAAAAAAGCATTTCAAGATTTAAATAATGTAAACACATTATAATAAAGTAATTACTCAAAACCCATTAAAAAATATTTTTAATGGGTTCATTATATTTATAAGTTAGTAGCAATAGAAACACTATATATTTTTTGTCATACTATAATAAATAGTGTTTTTAACTTTTTTAGTTTCAACTAAAAAAAATAAATTATATCTATTTTAATTTTAAGATTAATATCTAAAACTATACATTTTTATGGCTTGGTTTAAAAGAAAAGATAAAGGCATTCAAACCTTAACTGAGGAAAAAAAAGATACACCAAAAGGACTTTGGTATAAATCACCAACAGGTAAAATTATAGACACAAAAGAATTAGAACAAAACTATTACGTAAGCCCAGAAGATGGTTATCATGTAAGAATTGGCAGTAAAGAATATTTCGAAATTCTTTTTGATAATAATAAATTTAAAGAACTAGATGCAAACCTTACCTCCAAAGATCCTCTACAATTTGAAGACACTAAAAAATATGCTGACCGTTTAAAAGCTGCCCAAGCAAAAACCAAACTTAAAGATGCTGTTAGAACAGCCGTTGGAAAATCTAAAGGTAACGATCTCGTTATTGCCTGCATGGATTTTGCCTTTATTGGCGGTTCTATGGGAAGTGTTGTTGGCGAAAAAATTGCAAGAGCAGCAGATTATGCCTTAAAACATAAAACACCTTTCATGATTATTAGTAAATCTGGTGGTGCACGTATGATGGAAGCTGCATTATCACTAATGCAATTAGCAAAGACATCTGCTAAGTTAGCACAGCTTGCCGAAGCTAGCATACCTTACATATCTTTATGTACAGACCCAACAACTGGTGGTACAACAGCATCTTTTGCAATGCTAGGCGATATTAATATTGCAGAGCCAGGCGCATTAATTGGTTTTGCAGGACCACGCGTTGTAAGAGATACTACTAACCAAGAATTACCAGAAGGTTTTCAAACTTCAGAATTCTTATTAGAGCACGGCTTTTTAGATTTTATATCGCACAGAAAAGACTTAAAACATAAGATTAATCTGTATATAGATTTAATTAAAAACCAACCACTCAGAAACTAATTAATATTGGTTTGTGCTTAGTAAAACTAAAGTGCATGCAATTTCAACAGCTATAGCATTTGCTTTAAGTAAATTATAAAATTCTGGGTTTTCTGTACCAGGATTAAAAATAACACGTCTAGGTTTTAACCCTATAATATAGTCATAATAAACTTTTTGAAGCGCTGGATTTAAATACAGCGTTACGGTATCTATGGTATTGTATTCTTCTAAAATGGTGCTAATAGTAACTCCAGATACGTCACCAACTTTTAAACCATAAGCTAAAACGTGCTGATTATTTGCAACCAAACTTTTAATAGCCATATTAGAATAGCGTTCTGGATTTAAAGATGCGCCAATTACTAGTGTTGTTTTCTTAGTCATAAACTCTGTGTAGTTAATTGTGTAAATATAGCAATACCAATTATCATTAAAAATGAGTAACCATAACACGTTTCTATTTCATTCTTTATTATATATTTAAGGATAATAAATTAAAATTTACAATGGTAAATGCGGAACTAGATTTAGCCTGGAATTTTGTTAACAACACAGACAGAATCATTTTTCTAACAGGTAAAGCTGGCACAGGTAAAACCACGTTTTTACATAAGTTAAAATTAGAATCAAAAAAACGAATGGTCGTTGTTGCACCAACTGGTGTTGCAGCAATAAATGCAAAAGGAGTAACAATTCATTCCTTTTTTCAGTTGCCTTTTGGTCCAATTTTACCAAACGCACAACCAAACACTTCAAATTTCAACAGACGATTTAGCAAAACTAAAATCAATATTATTAAATCTTTAGATCTATTAATTATTGATGAAATTAGTATGGTAAGAGCAGACGTTTTAGATGGTATTGACAGTACTTTAAGACGATTTAAAAATAGAAATCTTGTGTTTGGTGGCGTACAAGTTTTAATGATTGGAGACCTACAACAGCTTTCACCAGTAGTAAAAGATAATGAGTGGCAACTGTTACAACAATTTTACAACACCATATTTTTTTTTAGTAGCATTGCTTACCAAAACTGCAAGCCTTTAAATATAGAGCTTCAACATATTTACAGACAAGAAAATCCCGTGTTTATAAACATACTAAATGAGATAAGAAATAATAACTTAAGTATTGCCTCTGCAAACATATTAAACGAAAGGTATTTTCCAGAGTTTAAACCAAATAAAAATGATGGATTTATTACCTTAACAACACACAACACTAAAGCTAGGCAAACCAATACTGAAAAATTAAATAGCCTAAAAGCAAAAGCATATGTTTACAAAGCTAAAGTTCAGGGTAATTTTCCAGAACACGCTTACCCAAACACACCAGAATTGGTGCTAAAAGTTGGTACGCAAGTGATGTTTATTAAAAACGATAGTTCGCAAGACAAACGCTATTACAACGGAAAAATTGGAACCGTTATCGCTTTAGATCAAAACGAAGTTACAGTTAATTGCCCAGATGCTAATATTGATATTATAACGAAAGTTGAAACTTGGGAAAACATAACATATACTGTTGACTCTAAAACAAAAGCCATAACAGAAGATACCATTGGCAGTTACTCGCAAATACCATTGCGCTTAGCCTGGGCAATTACAATACATAAAAGCCAGGGGTTAACCTTTGAGAACGCTATAATTGATGCACAAGGCGCGTTTGCACATGGCCAAACTTATGTGGCTCTAAGCAGATGTAAAACTTTAGAAGGTCTCATTTTAAAAAGCAAAATTGAACATAACCAAATTATAAATGATATCCATGTTACTAATTTTAATAAAAATGCTGAAGCTAACAAGCCCAACGAAACTGTTTTAAAAGCTTCTCAGCGTGATTTTCAACTGCATTTAATTTCAGAAATTTTTGATTTTTACAACCTTCTAAACCCAACGTTACGAATTTTAGATATCTTTTATAAAAACAGAAACAGTATTAAGGGTGATTTAGAAACACCTTTAAATACCATTAAAGAAACCGTAAAAAACCTACTTAAAATAAGTCAAGGTTTTAAGGCACAATTACAAGCATTAATAGGCGATATAGAACTTCCAGAAGCCAACACCTCTATACAAGAACGTTTTAAAAAGGCTATTACCTATTTTGAAAACCAAACCACGTCTAATATTGAAGCCGAATTTAAAAAATTAAATTTTACAACAGATAATAAAGCTATTGAGCATGATATTGAAAAACAATTAGATATAATTGAAGAATTAGTAATTGCAAAACAAATTTATTTTAAAGGTTTAAAAGAAGGTTTTAACTCTCAGAGCTATTTAACGTTAAGAGCAAAATCTGTGTTTATAGGAAAAGATAAAACAAAAAAACAGCGAAAAACAATTATAGATGGTACTGCAAACGTAGAATTGTTTGAATTACTAAGAACCTTAAGAAATCAAATTGCTGAACACGAAGATTTAGTACTTTTTCAGATTTTTACTCAAAAATCTTTATACGCCATGTGTGAGTTATTACCTACCACCACTCAGCAATTAAAAGCCATACACGGTATGGGAAAAACAAGAATTGAAAAATATGGTGATGCCATACTTAATGTAATAATTAATTATTGTAAAGAAAACGATATTGATACCTCTTATATGAGTTCTGAATTTGAAGTCACAAGCTCTAAATCAAAATCTTTAGTAGGCAATACAAAAAAAACCTCATTAGAACTGTTTAAATCAGGGAAATCTATAGACCAAATTGCGCTTGAGCGCGAGCTAACTTCAAATACAATTTTTGGCCATTTGGCAAGTTTTATAGACTCTGGTGAGGTAACTATAAAAGACTTAATGTCTGAATCGCATTACACAGAGTTAAAAAAACTAATTCCTACCAAAACTTTTGAAGGCCTTTCGGATTTAAAACATCAGCTTGATGAAAAATACAGCTACGAAGAATTGCGGTTGGTAATAAATGTGCTCTCTAATGAAAATTAAAAACGCTTAATATTGAGGATAGGATTTAATTACTAGTTAGATTATTAACAGCATTCCGTTACACGTATTTAAGCTAACATTTAATTTACGTTTAATTTACGTTTAGCGTGTTTTATGACAAGTATCTTTAAATTTTTAACATTATTTATAAATTAAATTAGTTTTTTGTAAATAGAATTATTATTTTAGAAAACAAATTAGAACTACAAGCTTCTAAAATTTAATTGAAAAATTTAAAATAAGATCTAAAGTACAAAAATTTTAAATTTTTTAATCAGATTATATGCTAGTTAAGTGGTTGTATTGTTAAACCTTAAAAACCTAAACATTATGAGAAAAACTATCTTATTACTATCGCTTTTATTCACAGTAATGGTAAACGCACAAGAATTATTTATTGTTCAATCAGATAACTATTATGGTATCATAGATGACAAGGGTGTAGAAGTAGCCCCAACAAAATACACTACCATAGGTGATTTTGATGAGTACAGAAAGGATTGGTCCAAAGTTGAAATAAATGGTAAATTTGGATTTATTAACAGAGAGGGCACAGAGGTTATAACTGCTAAATATGATAAAATTAATCATTTTGGCGAATTACACGAAGACTTATTTGTTGTAGAACATAAAGGAAAAAAAGGCCTTATAAATAAAGATGGTGTTATGGTGTTAGAACCTAAATATAATGACATAGGTGCCTTTGGAGAATACAAATCAGGATGGGCTAAAGTAAGTTTAGATTCATTTTATGGCTTTATAGATGCTTCTGGAAAAACCATATTAGAACCTGTATTTGAGTCTGTTGGTAAATTTGATATTATTAGAAAAGGATGGGCTTTAATAAAACAAGATGATAAATTTGGATTTATCTTATCTACTGGTGAAATCATTGTAAAACCAGAATATAGCTCAATCGGTGCTTTTAATGAATACAGAAAAGGATGGGCTAAAGTATGTAGAAATTTTAAATACGGATTTATAAATAAAGATGGTAAAGAAGTCGTTGCTGCAAATTATAAAAGTGTAGAAGTTTTCAAAAAAAATAAAGACTCAAAAGATAACTTAGCAAGTAATATGTAAAAAAGTACAAACATAAATTACATTATACTTAATTTTATAAAAGGCTCATAATTCAATTATGAGCCTTTTTAGTTTATTACAAATTTTATGAAACCAAATGTTTTATTAAATTCTTATTTTTAAAACAGTTTTATATAACTGTAATAAGAAAATTTATAAAAGCTGTACTGAATACTTATACTACCAAGCTTGTAAACACATTTGGTTAGGCCTGCGTTAGGGAACGCTCAAATTGGTTTAACCCTTTATAACACTTCTAGAAATCACAATTTTCTGTATTTCTGAGGTGCCTTCATAAATTTGAGTAATTTTTGCATCGCGCATTAAGCGTTCTACATGGTAATCTTTTACAAACCCATTACCGCCATGTATTTGTACGGCTTCAACAGTTTGTTCCATGGCTACTTTACTAGCATATAATTTTGCCATTGCGCTGGAGGTATCGTAATTGTGGCCTTGGTCTTTGTCCCAAGCCGATTTCATAACTAGCAGTCTTGCAGCTTCAATTTCGGTGTACATGTCTGCCAATTTAAAGGCTATGGCTTGGTGGTTGCAAATTTCTGTACCAAATGCTTTGCGCGTTTTAGAATATTTTAGGGCAAGTTCATAAGCGCCAGAAGCAATACCAAGTGCTTGAGCAGCAATACCTATACGTCCGCCAGAAAGGGTTTTCATGGCAAATTTAAATCCAAAACCATCGTCGCCAATTCTATTTTCTTTGGGCACTTTTACATCGTTAAATTGTAGTGTGTGTGTATCGCTACCTCTAATGCCAAGTTTATCTTCTTTGGGACCAATATCAAAACCAGGCGTTCCTTTTTCAACAATAAATGCATTAATGCCTTTGTGTCCTTTTTCTCTGTCGGTTTGCGCTATAACTAAATACACATCTGAGCGTCCGCCATTGGTAATCCAGTTTTTTGTACCATTTATAATGTAGTGGTCACCTTTATCTATTGCTGTTGTTGCTTGTGATGTAGCATCGCTACCAGCCTCTGGCTCGCTTAAGCAAAAGGCACCAATTTGCTCGCCAGTGGCAAGTTTGGTTAGGTATTTTTGTTTTTGGGCTTCGGTGCCATATGCTTCTAAACCATAGCAAACTAAAGAATTATTTACAGACACCATAACGGAAGCAGAGGCATCAATTTTAGAAAGTTCTTCCATAATTAAAACATAAGAAATGGTATCCATACCACTTCCGCCATATTTAGGATCTACCATAATGCCCATAAAACCTAAATCGCCCATTTTACGAACTAACGCATCCGGAAACGTTTGTGCATTATCACGTTCTATAACACCTGGTAGTAATTCAGTTTGCGCAAACTCTCTGGCAGCATCTCTTATCATCAAATGTTCTTCGGTTAAGCTAAAATCCATAATTTTAAAATAATTATTAATTCATCAAAAATGCATACAAATATAGATTTTTATTGTGTTATTTTTAATAGAGATACCTATTTTTACTGAATATGTTAAAAACTGAATACACTGTCATTGGGGTTATGTCTGGTACGTCTTTAGACGGTATAGATATTATTTATGTTACTTATAAATTAGATGCGGTTTGGAATTTTAAAATACACAATGCCGAAACTTATACTTATCCAAAAATCTGGAAATCAAAATTATCTAATTTAGTAAAGCTATCGGAAACTGAATTAAAAAAAACAGACGCTTTATATACTGAGTTTTTAGCTGAAACAATTAAGGCTTTTATGCGTAAAAATAACATCAAAAATATAGATTTTGTGTCTTCACACGGCCACACAGCTTTGCACATGCCAGAGCGCAAAATAACATACCAAATAGGGAATCTACAGGTTTTATCAAATATGTTACAGCAAAACATAATTTGCGATTTTAGAACTGCAGATGTTTTGTTGGGTGGCCAAGGTGCGCCATTAGTGCCAATTGGGGACGAATTATTATTTCAGGTATTTGATTTTTGCCTCAACTTAGGTGGTTTTGCTAATGTGTCATTTAAAAAAAACAACCAACGTATTGCTTTTGATATTTGCCCTGTAAACATCGTTTTAAATCATTATGCATCTCAGTTAAATTTAGACTATGATGATAAAGGCAAACTTGCCGCTTCTGGCGTTTTAAATGAAACGTTATTATCAGCGCTAAATAAGGTTGAATTCTACAAACAACAACCCCCAAAATCTTTAGGTTTAGAATGGGTAGAAAACACAATTTTTCCAATTATTAATAGTTTTGATATCGAAATTTCTGATATTTTAAGAACTGTTGTAGAGCATGTTGCGCTGCAAATTTCTGAAGTTTTAAATAAAAAAAACACTACAGTTTTAATAACTGGTGGTGGTGCTTATAATCGTTTTCTAATTAGAAGAATTGAGGGGCTATCTAGAGCTAAAATTACAATTCCAGAATCTGAAATTATAGAATTTAAAGAAGCACTTATTTTTGGGTTGCTAGGTGTTTTAAAAGATAGAAATGAAATTAATTGTCTAAAAAGCGTTACAGGTGCAACACATAATCATTCGTCTGGTAAAATATTAAAACCTTTACCATTAAATTCATTTTAGATTTCATAGTTTTTTATATTTGTTGAACTAACTAATCATTACGATTTAAAATTGATAAAAGAATTATTAAATCAATACGAAAATAAAGCACCAGAAATAGTTTTTCATTGGAATGATACAGAAACCAATGCAGAAGGCTGGACGGTTATTAACTCATTAAGAGGCGGCGCTGCTGGCGGTGGCACTCGTATGCGTATAGGTTTAGACCAAAACGAAGTGCTATCTCTTGCTAAAACCATGGAAATAAAATTTACCGTTTCTGGGCCTGCAATTGGCGGTGCAAAATCTGGTATTAATTTTGACCCACAAGATCCAAGAAAAAAAGGAGTTTTAGAGCGTTGGTACGCAGCTGTTTCGCCTTTACTAAAAAGTTATTATGGCACTGGCGGAGATCTTAATGTAGACGAAATACATGAAGTTATACCCATTACAGAAGAAAGCGGAGTTTGGCACCCACAAGAAGGAGTTTTTGAAGGGCATTTTAAACCCACTCAAGCTGATAAAATTAACAGAATTGGGCAATTAAGACATGGTGTTATTAAAGTTATAGAAAATCCAAAATATTCGCCAGACGTCTCTAGAAAATATACCATAGCAGACATGATTACAGGTTATGGTGTTGCTGAAGCTGCTAAGCATTTTTACGCTATAAATTCTGAGTCTATTGTTGGAAAACGCGTTATTGTTCAAGGTTTTGGAAACGTTGGCGCTGCAGCTGCATTCTATTTTGCAAAAATGGGTGCAAAGGTTGTTGGCATTATTGATAGAGTTGGCGGACTTATAAACCCTGAAGGATTTTCTTTTGAAGACATTACAACACTGTATCTTAATAAAAAAGGAAATACTTTAGTGTCAGAAAATTTAATTCCTTTTGAAACGATTAACATGCAAATATGGGCTTTACAAGCCGAAGTTTTTGCACCTTGTGCAGCCTCAAGATTAGTAACCCAACATCAAATAGATCAACTTATAAATTCTGGTTTAGAGGTTATAACTTGTGGCGCAAATGTGCCTTTTGCAGATAAAGAAATATTTTTTGGATCTATTATGGAACATACCGATCAAAAAGTAAGTTTAATACCAGATTTTATATCTAACTGTGGTATGGCAAGAGTTTTTGCATACTTTATGGAACGTAAAGTACAAATGACAGATGAAGCCATTTTTAGTGACACCTCAAATATTATAAAAAAAGCCTTAGAAACAGTACATTTACAAAACACTACAAAACTAAAAATATCTGAAACCGCGTTTCAGATTGCATTAAAACAATTAATTTAAAAAAATTACAAATAAAATTATGGAAACAGTTATAGTTCTAGTATTTATTTTTGGCTACTTAGCCATAACTTTAGAACACAATATTAAAATAGATAAGCTTATACCAGCTCTTGTTATGATGGCTGTTTGTTGGGCTTTAATTTCTTTAGGAATTGACAATTTCTCTACTTGGTTTGACTCTGCCAAACATAGCTTAATGGATAATTTTGGATTGCTACCGCATGAAGAAAAAATGCATTTAATGGAAGAAACGTTGTTACACCATTTAGGTAAAACCGCTGAGATTTTAGTTTTCTTATTGGGAGCAATGACTATAGTTGAGATCATAGATTACTTTGATGGGTTTTCTACCATAAAAAATGCAGTAAAGTTCAATAGTAGAAAAAAATTACTTTGGATGTTTACCATACTGGCATTTTTACTTTCTGCAATCATAGATAACTTAACCGCAACAATTGTACTTATATCTATACTTCAAAAAATTGTAAAAGACAGAAATATTAGAATATGGTACGCAGGTTTAATAATAATAGCTGCTAATGCTGGTGGTGCTTGGTCGCCAATTGGCGATGTTACCACAACTATGCTTTGGATTGGCGATAAAGTTTCTACAGGTAAATTATTTTTATATCTTTTTATCCCATCTTTAGTGTGTATGGTGTTGCCTACATTTATAGCATCTTTACTAAAGCCTTTTCAAGGAGATTTAGAATTGCAATCGGCAGATGATAAACCCAAAAACAAATTTAGCGCTACTATGCTATTTTTAGGACTTGGCGCCATTGTTTTTGTTCCTGTTTTTAAAGTAATTACACATTTACCACCTTATGTAGGTATGATGCTGTCACTTGGTGTTGTGGCTATTTTTGCAGAAATATACAGTAGTTCTAAATTTTCAATTTCAGAAATAGATTCTTCAGAGCATGCAACACATGCAAGTCATAGTCCAGTACATTATTCTCTATCTAAAATAGAGTTGCCTAGTATCTTATTTTTCTTAGGTATTTTAATGGCTGTAGCGGCTTTAGAGTCGCTGGGTATTTTATTTGGTTTTGCAAATAATTTACAAGATAGCATGCCCATGTTGGGTACTGAGTTTCATGGAGAAGGTGTTTCTGATTTAGTGGTATTATTATTAGGTGTAGGATCTGCGGTTATAGATAATGTACCATTAGTAGCAGCAAGTTTAGGTATGTTTTCAGAACCTTTAGATAATGAACTTTGGCATTTCATAGCATTTTCTGCAGGCACAGGTGGTAGTATGCTTATTATTGGATCAGCTGCTGGAGTTGTGGCTATGGGTATGGAAAAAATAGATTTTTTCTGGTATCTTAAAAAAATATCATGGTTAGCATTAGTTGGCTTCATTGCAGGTTCTGCTATGTTTATGATTACTAGAACAATTTTTTGAAATACTTTTTCTAAACAAATAACGTTACTTGTTTAATAAAACAACCTAACTCATAAAATTTAATATGCTTTTATTAAGTACAATTCAAGAAGAACAACAAGTCTTAACAGAGGGTGAAACGGTTGAAAAAACACTGTCAATTATTGAGTTAATTACAAATAGCGGAACAGCCGGACTCGTTATTATTTCTGTATTATTTATACTTTTAGTGTCTGCTACCTATATTTATTTTGAACGTATTTTTGCTATCAAAGCAGCCTCTAAAGTAGATGCTAATTTCATGAATCAAATTAAAGATCATGTGAGCAATGGGAAAATAGATTCTGCACAGCTTTTATGTGCACAATTAAATACACCAGTTTCTAGACTTATTGGCAAAGGCATAACGCGTATTGGCAAACCCTTAGAAGATATAAATACAGCAATTGAAAATGCCGGTCGTTTAGAAGTTTACAGTTTAGAAAAAAATGTAAGTGCCTTAGCAACTATTTCTGGTGCAGCACCTATGATTGGTTTTTTAGGAACCGTAGTTGGTATGATTATTTCCATTTTTGAAATTGCAAATTCAGGTGGTTCTATAGATATTAAAACATTGGCAGATGGTTTATATACCGCAATGACTACAACCGTTGGCGGTTTAATTGTAGGAATTGTTGCCTATGTAGCTTACAACCATTTGGTAGTAAAAACAAATAAAGTTGTTTACCAAATGGAAGCTAATTCTGTTGAATTTTTAGATCATTTAAATGAACCTATTTAATAATTAAGTATGAAAAATTATAACTATTGAATAGTATCTGCTTTCAATATTAAATTATCTAATTTTTGAATTATTAAACCATTTAAATCAAAAGCATGAATATCAGAGGTAGAAATAAAATAACCCCAGAATTCAATATGTCTTCCATGACAGATATTGTATTCTTACTACTCATATTTTTCATGATTGCCTCTACATTAGTATCCGCAGAAGCTATAGATTTACTTTTACCAAATTCTACAAGTAAAACTACGCAAACCAAAAACGTATCGGTTAGCGTAAACAAATCCTTAGATTATTTTGTTGATATGCAACAGGTTTCTAAAGATAACTTAGAAGCTCTCGTTTTAGAAAAGGTAGGAAATTCTGAAGCACCAACCATAACTATTCGTTCAGACCAAGATGTAGATTTAAAACATGTGGTTTTTATAATGGATATTGCAAACCGAAATAAAATAAAATCTACATTAGCTGTAAAATCTGGTAACTAATGAAGTATTTAGAAACTAAACATGAGCGCAAAGCCGCAACTATAACAGTACTCTTAATGTCAATTTTGATATTACTCCTTTTTGTTGTTGGGCAGGATTATAAAGATCCACCAGAAGAATATGGTGTAGCTTTAAATTTAGACAGTGCTAGTGCGCCAATGCCAGTCTCTAAATCACAAAACGCAACTCCTTCTCAGGTCACTAAAACACAAACTGAGCAAGAAAAACAACAAGTTATTGAAGAAGATGTCGTTGAGGAAAACACATTAGAAGAACAAAGTGTTGAAGCACAACAACAGGAAGCTTCTGAAATTAAAAAGCAGCAAGAAGATCTTTTAGCTCAGCAACAAGAAGATGCTTTAAAGATACAATCAGAAAAAGCTGCAAAAGCAAAAGCCGAATCTGATGCCAAAGCCAAAGCAGAAGAAGCGCTAAAAGAGGCAAAAGAAAAAGCAGATGCTGAAGCTAAAGCAGATTCAGAAAAAAAAAATATCGAAGCTGCAAAAAGAGCCAAAGCTGCCGAAGCTAAAGCAAAGGCAGAAGCAGATGCCAAAGCTGCAGCCGCTAAAAAAGCAGCAGCAGAAAAAGCTGCTGCAGCAGCTAATGCAAAACGTGCTGCCGAAAACAATGGTGGTAAAGCAATTTCTTTTTCGCTTATTGAGGAGTTTCCTATTTACCCTGGTTGTGAAGGTGTACCAAATAGTGCCAGACGTGAATGTATGAATACTGAACTTAAAAAATTCTTAGGGGAAAATTTCAACAAAGAATTACCCTCAGAATTAGGTTTAGAAGGCACACAAACCATTCAGATTTTTTTTAATATAAATACAAAAGGACAAGTTGTTTCTATTAGAGCAAAAGCTGCTAGACCTGAGTTGGAAGCAGAAGCTAAACGTGTGTCTGGGCTATTACCAAAAATGAAACCAGGCATGCAACAGGGACAACCTGCAACAGTAAAGTATTACTTACCAATTAAAATTCAATCTGGCAACTAATAATGGATTACAATGCTACGCTAGATTGGATGTTTCAGCAACTGCCAATGTATCAAAACAAAGGGCGTCTCGCTTTAAAAAAAGATCTTACTAATACCTTAAAATTTTCAAAATATCTCAATAATCCTCACCAAAAATTTAAAACAGTACATGTAGCAGGTACAAATGGTAAAGGCTCTACAAGCCATATGTTAGCGTCAATTCTTCAAGAATCTGGTTATAATGTTGGGCTGTACACTTCACCGCATTTAAAAGATTTTAGAGAGCGCATAAGATTAAATGGCAAAAAAATTCCAAAAAAATTTGTTACTAATTTTATAAATGAAAATAAGTCTTTTTTAGATGCTAATACACTCTCTTTTTTTGAAATGACCGTAGTTATGGCATTTGATTATTTTGCCAAACAAAACGTTGATATTGCAATAATTGAGGTTGGACTTGGTGGACGCTTAGATTCTACAAATATAATTAATCCAGAAGTTTCAGTAATTACTAATATTGGTTATGATCACATGGATTTACTTGGCGATACTTTAGAAAAAATAGCTACGGAAAAGGCCGGAATCATAAAGCCAAATACGCCTGTTGTTATTGGTGAAACTCATTTGGAAACAGCACCTGTTTTTAAAACAACTGCAGAACTAAATAATGGAGAAATTTATTTTGCAGATCAGGATGTATCTTATGTTTTAGAATCAGATCTAAAAGGTAACTATCAAGCACATAATATAAAAACAGTAATTCAAACCATAATGGTTTTAGAGAAATTAAATTATAAAGTTTCAGAAAAAACACTTAAAAAAGGATTGTTAAAAGTGGTTGAAAATACTGGGATACAAGGAAGATGGCAGATGTTAAGCAATTCACCTAAAATAATTTGTGATACAGCGCATAATAAAGAAGGGTTAGCATTTGTTATTAACCAACTTAAACTACAAGACTATAAAAAGCTACATATTGTTTTTGGTGTAGTGTCTGATAAAGATCTGAGTACAATATTACCCTTATTACCAGTAAATGCAGCTTACTATCTTTGTAAACCAAATGTGCAACGCGGTTTAGAGGCTCAAAAATTACAGCACGAATTTCTTAAATACAATTTGTTTAGTAATTGCTATGATAGTGTAGCTTTAGCTTTAAACAGTGCTAAATCAAAGGCTAATGAAAATGATTTAATTTTTGTTGGGGGTAGTACTTTTGTTGTTGGTGAAATAACTTAATTTTTAAAAAAAAACTTTTGAAATATTAAAAACTAGTGTATATTTGCATTCCTTAAAATTAGGGCGCGTAGCTCAGTTGGTTCAGAGCACTTGGTTTACACCCAAGGGGTCAGGGGTTCGAATCCCTTCGCGCCCACAACATTAACCTTAGCAAAACTGCTGAGGTTTTTTTATGCCTTTTTGTTACTGAGGTTTCCTCTCGATTCAAACGGATTTATTTGGTTTGAATAATGTTTAATTGGAAGAAGAACAATTAACCAATTATAAAAAAAAAGTATCTATTCTGTTAGAAGTTTTAAACGCTATTTTAAAGTCTAATATCTAAAGATCCTATCTTATCTATTAATCGGTCAAAAAAAGTAAATTTATTAATTTATGGTACTTTTTTTAGTAGAGGTATTTTTTTAGTTGCTAGATTCAAGTAATAAACGCAACTTCTGAATTAAACAAAAGTTTGTCCATTATTTCTAATGGTTTATAAAAGTTATACCATTTTTCGGTCTTTTGTTTGATATTTGTTTCAATACTTTTTATCTCTTGATCCTAAAAGATTGAAAATTCCGATTTCTTAGGGAAATATTGTCTTATTAAGCCATTGATATTCTCGTTAGCACCCCCTTTCCCAGGTTGAAAATGGATTTGCGAATTAAAATCGACCAAAAATTCTTAGGCTAGCTCATTGTGCTCTGAAATTCCTTCCCATTATCGGACGTTATTGTCTGAGTGTAGCGTGTCGGTGTCCATTCCTCCAGTAATTAAATGATGGCAGCCTTAGCCTCACGGCTTCACGTGTTGCTATTATCTTCACCTAAGCATCCATGATGCCTTTTCGTTTAATTTAACGATTCTCCCTTTGTGGTCTTTTCCCACTATGGTGTCACACTCGAGATCACAAAAGCGCAGTTTCTCTTCGACAACGTGCGGACGCTTCTCTATTAATATTCTATCAGGAATTTAAACATTGCTATTATTGGCTTCCCCCCGTTTTTATATTTACGACCTTTGCGGCGTAAGTGTTTCCTTTATTCTTTTTATCCTTCCAGATGTGTTAATTGATCGTTTATGTTAAAAACAGTCTAAATCGTTTTTTATACAATAGCCAACAATCTGTTAGCAGCTATACTCAACGCGCAGCAGTGTCTCAGCGGTCTTAACGAGCTCAAGAGTAAAAAAAATCACTTCGGCTTTTCCGTATGCCGCTGCTAACACTTTCTTTATGTCTGCTTACTCTATATTAGCCGTTGTAAGTAATATGAGAAAAACCGTAACAAAAAGAAGATATAAGATACTAATAGAAAAACTAAACAATAAAAAAATAATTTTAATACTAGTCGGAACTTTAATAATAAGCTGTTCGAAGGAATCTGAAACAAAATATTCAACCGGCTCTGAAAAAGTATTCTTAATAATTAGGAGAATACTATCGAAACAGAATTAACGAAAATCGCATCTGAATTTAAAGCTTAAAAAAACATAACTGTTGACTTCTCAAAAACTGAATTTAGCGAAAATGGAAAAATTAAAAACTTAAATTTGGAAGTAGATTGTAACGATGGTTTTAAAGGAATCGCAAAAAGTCGGGAGTGATTTTAAAAGCTAAAAATTCTGGTTCAAAAGATTATTATGAAAACACCAAAGTTCCATTTGTGATTGGAGCAATGTAATCTAAAAAAAACTACTTACAACTGTCCCTTTTATGTTATGAAAAGTAACCTAATGTAATGAGCTAAAAGTTGCATTTATAAGTTGAAGTCAAGAGATAAACATACCAATAATGATAAAAAAACTTCGTAAAAGTCCCTTAATTAAAGTATAAAATTAATCTTATCAATACTAATTTACTCCTAATCAGCAGTTACATCTTCTTCAGATAATAATGTAACATATAAAAACATTCAAAATTACAAACTATATTTGGCACTATTAGCAGATTCACAAGAACTAGAGCTATTTACACCTAAAAATCAGTAATTGAACTTGACAATGAAACTTTTGAAAAAATGATGCTTAAGACATTATAGAAAAAGAAATGAGCATAGGCAAAAAGTAAAAGACGAAATTTATTACAATATCGATGAGCTTTATATTTATGTAAATTTATGACCTATAATTATGAGTTAGCTACATCACTTTTTAGCTAAGCTTAATTATTTTTTTTAGTGTGATGCACAATACGGACAATCAATTTTATATTTATTTTTCAAACAAGTTATAATAAACACTAATGAATTT
>CAYGUF010000009.1:0-112118 GCA_964353125.1 uncultured Flavobacteriaceae bacterium | reverse complement strand
AGAATTTAAAGCTAATTTTACTTTGAAACGGTAAGTAAAGGTGTATGTAGAAATTGTCTATAATCAATACGTTTTTAAGAAACGTTCTAGGTTAAAAAGGATGATTATATTTTACAGATCAACAAACTTTCAAAGATGAAATCAATTAAACTAAATATAAGTTAGTACATAGGTAATATTCTTTTTAAAACTACCAACTATTTTTGACCACTTTTCCTGTTTTAGTTTCTATGAATATTTGCACCAATTCTAACACGTAAAAATTCATTAAACAAAACACGCGCTTTATTTTTCGGGGCTGATTAAAAACTCATATTCATGCTCAACTTTACAAATGCGAACATGGTACCAATTGTACCATTTTGTTTTGCCTTTTTGTTGTGCAAATAGGTGTTCTGAATGGGCTTTCCAATTTTTAATAGCCTCTAAATTTTGCCAGTAACTTACAGTAATACCAACTTTACTTCTTGCGCTTTCTATACCTAAAAACCCTTCTTGTTGGCAAGCTAATGCTTCCATTTTTGTAGCCATTTCTTGGTAACCATCAGTATTTGATGATTGTAATGAAGTAAATATTACGGCATAATAAGGTAATTTCATTTTTTATTAATTCGACGATCTGTTTGTTATTTTATGAATTCTATTTAATATTTCCGTTTTATTAAACTCAAAACACTATTTTATGTTGTTTACTTATTTTTAAAATAGACCTCAACTTTAGGCTTTGTTAAAAATTAATCCCGTTCAAAACAACATTTAAAACATTAAATTACTTTTCTACCGTTATCCATTTCCCTTTATTACGTACCAGATAATCATTATCGTACATGGCTTCGGCTTGTGTACCTGGTAAATAGTAGGTGCCCAAATAAGATGCATTTAGCATTACTGTAAATGTTTTTGTACCGTATGTTCCTTTTCTATTCATATCAAAATAAAAATTAACGCGGTCATCTCTAATATCCGTATAGCGTGCTTTACTAACTGTGGTGTCACCAAAATCTGTAAATCGTGTGTTTACAATTGTCCATCCAGATGGAAAAATTTGCGTTAGTGCAACATCATTAATCGTGTCATCTGTAAGATTTGAAACGCTTACTGTAGCCACAAAATCTTGTCCCTGTTTTAGGGTTTTAACATCAATGTTTGCACCCTGTAAATCTTTGTAAGTTGTACTTATAGAAAAACCTCTTTGTTCTGCTAATTCTTCGCCTAAAGCCAATTTTCCAGAATTAAGAATACGCACATAAACAAGGTTGTCTTTTAGATTTTTTAATATTATCTTATTTGCACCATCGTTAATAGGAATATTGCGTTGTGAAATTCCGTTTTTAGTATCTATGGTTTCTGATTTTCCGTTAATAGAGTAAGTTAATTTAAGATTTTTACCTCCATTCTGTATCACCATTTTCCCCATAGCTAACAAACTGTATGCAGTAGTCTGTGTGCTCATCCATTGGTTGCTAGAAAGTGATTTTGCAATAGACTTAGCTAATTCCATTTTTTTTGGATTATTAGTAATTAGCATGGTTTCTAATGCCATTGCTCTATTTCTGTAAGAAGACCCATAGTTGTAATAGCTACTTTTTTGATTATCAAAATTAAGGGTTGCAGAATTTGATATGGCAACACTAGCTTCCTTTTGCCCAGCTAATGCATAAGCTGCAGAAAGTCTCCATTTTGCATCGTTACTAATATCACTAAACTCTCGTAACCTATTCATACTTGCTAAATCTGGGCTACCAGCAAGCGCCAGGGTATAAAGCCTGTAAGCTTGTGCAAAATCATTATTATAACTGCGATAACTAGGTCTCCAATCTCTAGCAGCTTGTTGCTGGTAACGTATCCAATTACTTTTAAACGTTAATGGCAATACGTAGCCTTTTTTCTCTGCTTCTATCATAAAATGACCTGCATAACTTGTGCCCCAATCACTTACAGAACGCTCACCTGTCCAATAACTAAGACCTCCGTTTTGTAACTGAAAACTTCCCAAACGCTTTATACCTTGCTGTATATTAGATTGAATGTCTTGCTTTTTAATTGCCGTTAAATCAAAAATATCTGGCATAAATAATTGTGGAAATACACTAGATGTAGTTTGCTCTACACAACCATGCGGATATCTAATTAGATAGTCTAAACGCTTACTAAAATCCATTGGTGGTAAGGTTGAAAACTCAATAACAGCACTATTTGTTCCTGAAACTCCAAAAGTTTCAAAGTTAAGTTGCGTATTTGCATTTGCAGCCAATTCATTATCAATGACTCGCGATGTGGTTGGGTTTGGATTTTCGACATCTATTTCTACGTTATAGGTCGATTTTTCACCATTGCCTGTAGCAATTACCTCAATGGTGTTTATGCCTTTTGCTTTGGTAATATCTAAGTTAAAATATACCATTTTCTCATCTGGCTTTTCAAACTGCAGATTTTGTATTGCTTCACCTTTTACGGTAATACCATCACTTAATTTTAAAGATAGTTTTACGTTTTTCACCTTATTATCCATGGAAAAAACCGTTACAGGTAAGGTTACGTTTTCGCCAGGACTTAATTTTCGTGGTAATGAAGCCAATACCATTAATGGCTTTTTAACTGGTACTGTTTTTTCTGCACTACCATAAGCTTCGTTTTGTAAATTTCCGGCAACTACCATAGCTCTAACCGAGCCTATATAATTTGGCATTTTTAACTCATGAGTTTTTGTGTTGCCTTCACCTAAAACAAAAGGCCCTAAATACGTAACTACAGGTTTAAAACGGTTGGCTTTTTTCTTTTTGCCTTTGGCCGCACTGCCATCTCCACCTATTGCAAAAACCTGATCTATACTACCAGAATAAGCACCAACAACAGCATCAAAAATATCCCAAGTTTTTACACCTAAAGCTTCGCGTGCATAAAACTCTTCCCAGGCATTTGGGGTTTTAAAACGTGTTAAATCTAATAAACCCTCCTCTACAACTGCAATAGTATAGGTCATAGCCTTATTATTTTTCTCAGAAACTTTAATCGTATAAGATTGCTTTGGTGCTATACTGCTAGGCATAGAAATTTGAGGTTCTAATTTAGTTGAAGGATTTTCTACTAAAACAGGTATGATGCCAAATAAGCGTATTGGTAAATCGTTAGAGGTGTTGGCGTGTGGCTGTAATAACGAAATATTTATAAACACATTTGGTGCCATTTCTGAGGTTATAGGCATACTAACCGTAGTTTTACCAGACTCGGTTTTTACCCATTGGTATTGCAATACTTCTGTTCCATTTTCTAAACTTACCAATGCACGACCTTCACTACCAGACGGAAAGGTTATTTTGGCAGTTTCACCAACATTATACTTTGTTTTATCTGATGAAAACACTAACATTTTTGCAGCATCTTTGTCAGAAGATTGTGTGCCATTGCCCCACCAATTTCTGTAAAAATAAGCCGTTCTACCTGTAGCATGACCACTAACGGGATCTGTAATTCTAATTAAATAACGACCGCTTTGTTCTTCTGGAATTTTAAGTTTAAAATTTGCCTTACCATTTGTATCAGTATCTATCTTAAACTGTTTTATAGGTCTGTGGTAACTGCTAGATACATAGCTTGCTAAATCATCGTAAGAAGAGTTCCACCACCAGCGCCATTCTATTTTATAAACACTAACTTCTAAATTTTTACGCTGTAATGCTTTGCCTTTTGCTGTAACAGTTGCAACATCAAACGTATGGTTTTCATCAGTAAAATAAGATCCATAACTATTGCCTTTAGGCGACTTTAAACCTACAAAACTTTCGTAAGGCGCAAAAGGTATGGTAAAAGCATCTAAAGAAAAATCGCCACCGTTTTCAAATGCTCTAACTAAAAATTGCGCATTTAGCATGCCTGGTGCATTTTTACCAATATTCAATTTTGTGTTTACTATGGCTTTACCATCTGCATCTAAATCGCCTTCAAACACATTGGTTTCTTCGGTATTAAAAGTTCGTGTTGGATCGTTAAAAGTGTAATCTTTATAGTTTTTAAAACTTGTATGAGCGTTTGTAAATTTTGCCTTTATTTCTGTTTTTATGTTTTTTGCGGGTGCTCCGTGTAACCAAGTTACATTTAAATTTCCTTGAAGTGGCTTGGTATTCGTGAGAATTTCATCTTTAAAATCTATTTTAATTTTTAGCCTATTGGGCTTTACAGTTTCAATTTTTAAGTTTTTAGTAAAACTTGCTCCACCAACAGATACTTTTGCCAAGTAGTTTCCGGTTTTGTAACTCGGTTCTGTAGGGACTTTAAAATCAAAGAAATTATTAAGGTTATCTATGCTTACTTTTTTGTAAACTAATTTTCCGTTAGGGTCTGTAATTTCTAATTTTACAGGATGTTGCTTTGGTAATTTATTAGCATTGTCATTAAGCACAAAAGTTAAAAACAAGCTGTCTCCTGGTCTCCAAACTCCACGTTCACCATAAATATAGCCTTTTAGTCCTCGCTTTAAACGTTTTCCAGAAACATCAAACTTGCTTAATGATAAAGAATTTCCATCCTGAAGTTTTACATAACTTACACTTTTAGCTTTAGTAACTATTGCAAATGCAGCGTGTTTTTGTACTTCAATTTTAATAAATCCTTCACTATTTGTAGTAGCACTTGCCAACTCTTGTTGTTGGTAATTGTAAAGCGTCACTTTTGCATCGGCCTCTGGACTGGTTGTTAAAATATTAGTTACTGCAAAAAAGTATGCGTTAGACACTCCTTGTTTGGCAATAACTCCCAAATTTGAGCTCAACAAATTCTGAGATACGGTTTTGTCGCCATAGTTGAAATAGGATGCAGTACACGGATTTTTTCTATCGCGCCAATCATAATCATTGTTTTTATAACTATACGTTAAATTATCCCAATAACGTTCTTCACGTAATTCTTCATCTTCAGTCGTATCAGTATCTTCTTGATAATTATAATCCTCGTTGTCATAATCCTCTTCATAATAGTCCTCGTATTCATCATCATCATCATCTGTGGTCGAAGTTTCAGAACTAAAACTACAATCATATAAGGAATACTCTTGTTTATAACTAAGCTCTACACGGTAAATTGCACCCGGATCTGATTCTAAATACTTAGATAAATCAATACTATAGGCTTTCCATTTGCCTGTGTTTTGAGCAGTATTCTCATATAAGGTTATAGTTTCTTTTGCAATGCGCCTGCCTACATTTCTTATAGCATTTTTGTTACTACTACTTAATTCATTATTTTGTATAAACTGAAGCACATTATCTTTAAATATTTTAATAATCCGTACATCAACTGCTTTAAGATTTACGGCCTCAAAATTAAATTTTAAATTTTTTGAATTTGGAAGAATAGTGCCGTTTCCTATTAAACGTACTTGTGGTTTTATTTGTTCAAAAGTTAAGGCTTCGGAATAGGGCTTTTTAAGTTTATAACCCTCCGTGTTTTTTAAACCTGTAAACACATCTACTTGAATAGTACCTGCTAATTTTGAATTTGGATATACTTTTAAAACATTACCATTAACTATAAATTTTGGGGTTTTGCTATTTTGAATAGTGACCAATCCGGAAAAATTCTGCTGCTTTTTTAATGGGTCAGAAAAATTAATAGCCAAATATTGCTCTGGAGTTTGCACCACCTCTGTACTTACAATTGAAAAATTATTGATACCAGGAATCTGTATATTGTTAGAGCCTTCGTTTTTGGCGTTTATAGCTTTTCCGTTCCAAGAAACTTCAATATTGGTGTCTTCAATTTCGCGCTTAATACTATCAATTTTAAACTCAAAATAGGTTGAAGATTTTGTAGCTTCATTCCACACCAAAGGCAACGGTTTATTATTCTGCGTTACCAAAACCAATTGTTTGGCATTGGCTAAAGAAATGACATCTGCAGCTTTTAATTGCCCTAAAACATATTGCCAATTTTTACTGTAAGATTGCAAAGCATTAGTGGTAATATTAAAATTTGGCGTAATGGTTTTAAACTGAAACGTATAATTTTTAAAGTCTTTAGGAACGGATTTATAAATTTCAGATAAAGCCACAGTAACTGTATATTCTGTATCTGGGTTTAAGGGTTCGTCTGGTGAAAAAAGCAGCGTACTCTTGTTTAATGCCTTAACGCTACCTTCAATATAAGGCTTTATTGTTACCAAATCGGTATCAAAATCTTGACCAACTTCCCAGCTTTCAAAAGCATTTGCTAAACTAATCTTTATAGGTTCGGTTACAGAAACCACACCAGAAGTTGTGTAGCTAATATAATCACGGTATTTATAAATATTGTCAGTGTCTTCACTACCTTTTTTACAAGATATTAATGCTACTAAACAAAGTAAAAAAGCAATAATTTTATTAATAGACATGGTTGTGAAATTTTTAAAAGCGTTAAAAACTAAAAATGGTATAACGATACTTACAATACTTTTTTATTTATTGATTGTGCAGGGTAAAATAAGTATTATAATATTACTCATCTTTATATATCCCTATAGTAAGTTTACCGTCTGCATCCATAGTTGCACGGTACATTCCAGCAGTATTAAACTCTGCAACCATAGATCCGTTTTTATCTACGGCAACAATGCCACCATCGCCCCCAAGGTTTGGTATTTTTTCTTGAATAACCAGTTTAGCAGCATCTCTGAGTGATAATCCTTTATACCCCATAAGTGCCGAAATATCATAAGCTACCATACCTCTAATAAAATACTCGCCCCAGCCGGTACTAGATACTGCACAAGTGGCATTATTAGCATACGTACCAGCACCAATAATAGGAGCATCCCCAATACGTCCGTAACGTTTGTTTGTCATTCCACCAGTAGAAGTACCAGCTGCTAAATTGCCGTTTTTATCTAAAGCTGCACAACCCACAGTTCCAAATTTTGAATCTTTTATATAAGGGTCTAAAAAAGCAGTTTTAGCATCGTGGTCTAGTTCGCTTTTGGTTTTGGCTTTAATACGCTGCAAAGCTTTAAAACGTTTTTCTGTAAAGAAATAAGACGTGTTTACAATTTCTAATCCTTTTTCTGTTGCAAAAATCTCTGCACCTTTACCAGAAAGCATCACATGTTCTGATTGTTCCATAATGGCACGCGCCAAATTTATAGGGTTTTTAACGGTAGTAGTTCCTGCAGAGGCTCCTGCGTTAAGTGTTTTACCGTCCATTATAGAAGCGTCTAATTCGTTGGTTTCGGCATTTGAAAAGACGGCACCTTTACCAGCATTAAATAATGGCGAATCTTCCATTATGTTAATGGTTTTTTCTATGGCATCTAAACTTGTACCTCCGTTTTTCAAAATTTCATAACCCGTTTTAATAGCTTCCTCTAACTTTGCTTTGTAAGCAGCTTCAAGTTCCGGACTCATGTTTTCTTTTAAAATTGTACCTGCACCTCCGTGAATGATAATTGCAAAATTTTGTTCTTTAAGCGTGTTGAAATGCTCTAATTTATCCTCTGTAATGTTAGCTTTGTTTTGGGTATTATTTGGGAGTTTGTTTGGATCTTGAACTAAATCACCACAGTTAAACATGAGTAACGCAAGTAAAATGCATAGGCTTATTTTTTTCATCTGATCTTAATTTTTTTATCTGCTTTAAAGTTACATTTTTAAGTAAAACCGTTCAAAAAAAACTGACATTTTATTAGTAGCTTTGTAGTATTATTTAATTTTTCATAAAAAACAAGTGCAAATGGGAACAGTTACTACTGATTTCGGAATAAAAGAGGCCTTAAATCAATTAGGTGTTAATGCCATAAATAATGGCACATCTACAGGATCTCATAATTTTTCTAATGGCGAATTAATAGAAAGTTACTCGCCTGTAGATGGTAAATTAATAGGTAAAGTAAAGGCAACCACGCGGGCAGATTACGATAAAGTCATGGACGCTGCAACTAGTGCATTCTTAATTTGGAGAGACAAACCCGCACCTCAACGTGGTGAAATAGTACGCCAGTTTGGCAATAAACTTAGAGATTTAAAAGCACCTTTAGGAAAATTAGTGTCTTATGAAATGGGTAAATCATTACAAGAAGGTTATGGGGAAGTACAAGAAATGATAGATATCTGTGATTTTGCTGTTGGCTTATCTAGACAACTAAACGGGCAAGTAATTCCATCAGAACGTCCCGGACATACCATGAGAGAACAGTGGCATCCAATTGGTGTGGTTGGTATTATATCTGCATTTAATTTTCCAGTTGCAGTATGGGCTTGGAATACTGCTTTGGCTTGGATTTGTGGAGATGTTTGTGTTTGGAAAGGTTCTGAAAAAGCGCCACTGTGCACAATTGCCTGTCAGAATATTATTGCTGAAATTTTAAAAGAAAACAACTTGCCAGAAGGCATTTCTTCCATCGTAAATGGAGACTATTCCGTTGGTGAATACATAACCACAGACCACAGAATTCCGTTAGTATCTGCAACCGGATCTACAAGAATGGGACGTATTGTAGGTGCTACAGTAGCAGAACGCTTTGGCAAATCGTTATTAGAATTGGGAGGTAACAACGCTATAATTATTACACCAACCGCAGACTTAAAAGTTGTGGTACCAGGAGCTGTTTTTGGCGCAGTGGGTACCTGCGGGCAACGTTGTACATCTACAAGACGTTTAATTATACACGAAACTGTTTATGATAAAGTAAAAGATGCCATTGTAGGTGCTTACCAACAAATAAAAATTGGAAATCCTTTAGACGAAACTAAACATGTTGGCCCTTTAATAGATACCGGTGCCGTTAAAACATATTTAGCAGCTATTGAAAAAGCTAAAGCTGAAGGTGGTAAGATTTTAGTTGAAGGCGGTGTTCTTGAAGGCGAAGGTTTTGAAAGCGGTTGCTACGTTAAACCCGCAATTATTGAAGCTGAAAATCATTTTGAAATTGTACAGCACGAAACCTTTGCTCCTATTTTATACCTTATGAAATACAGCGGAACTATAGAAAATGCCATTGCTAAACAAAACGGAGTTGCACAAGGTTTATCTTCTGCAATAATGACTAATGATGTAAAGGAAGCTGAAAAATTCTTGTCTTATGCCGGTTCAGATTGTGGTATTGCTAACGTAAATATTGGTACTTCTGGTGCAGAAATTGGCGGTGCTTTTGGTGGAGAAAAAGAAACTGGTGGAGGAAGAGAATCTGGTTCTGATGCATGGAAAGTATATATGCGCAGGCAAACAAACACTATTAATTATTCAAATGAATTGCCACTTGCTCAAGGCATAAAATTTGATTTATAAACTTAATCTTAGTTGGCAATAATTATGACAAAAATTGTAGAATACAAGAAAAATTAGAAATAAAATATGAAAGTAGCCCTTTATATTATACTCGGAATTGTTATAATAGTTATCGGATTTTTTGTTTGGTTTTTTGTTTTCTTTCTTCAAGTGCCTGAATTAAATATACCTGAAAATTCAAGCGAAAAAGAAAAAATAGTTTTAATTGACAATTGGCTAGAAAAACTAAATGCTGAAAGGAAATTTAATGGTGGAATTCTAATAACAAAAGATGGAGAGCCAACTTTAGCAAAAACATATGGCTTCACTAATTCAAAGAAAACAGAAAAACTAAATAATAACTCATCATTCAGACTTGCCTCAATATCAAAACAGTTTACAGCGAGTGGAATTATGTTATTAAAAGAGAAAGAATTAATTGACTATAATGATTTAGTTTCAATATATATTCCAAATTTTCCATATGATAATGTTACAATTAGAAATTTATTAAATCAAACTTCGGGAATACCTGATACATATTTAGATTTAGCAGAAAAAGCAAAGGATGAAATTGGAATTTTAACAAATGAAAAAGCTATAAAACTAATCGTAGATAATAAACCAAACGCTAATTTTCTGCCTAATGAAAAATACGAGTATTCAAATACAAACTATATAATTTTAGCAAGAATAATTGAATTAGTTTCAAATCAATCTTTCGAGAACTTTATGAAAGATAATATCTTCATTCCATTAGAAATGAATGACACAAGAGTTTGGAATCTAATTTCAGAAGACAAAACGTTCAAAGGAAAAACCGATGGTTTTGAAGATTTAGCTGGAGAAATCCGAGAAATTAAACCAACATTTGTTGATGGAGTTGCTGGTGAAGATGGAGTCTTTAGCAGTGTAAATGATTTTGTGAAATGGGATAAATTTTGGTACGAAAATATACTTATTAGTAGTGAAAATCTTAAAGAGGCGTTTAAAAGACCAATACTGAATAATGGCGAGAAATCAAATTACGGATTTGGTTGGGTAATTATAAATGACGACGTAGTTATGCACAATGGAGCTTGGTTAGCAGCGAATACTTATTTTGTAAGAAACACTAAAAAGAAAACGAGTTTTGTTCTTTTGGATAACTCATCTAATTTATTTTTTGATAAGATAATTGGAAGTATAAAATAACTATTGCCAACAAAGTATATAATTTATTGCTAGTTCTAGCCTACTTACGAAAATCCTCGCGGATTTTCTATTCGGTTTTTATTTGCTAAATTAGGTGCTTAAAACACGCAACAAACCATATACAACAACGTTGTAATTTTAAGAAAACCTAACCTTTTTAAAAAGGTTAGGTTTTTTTGTTTCATGTGGTTATTTTCGTACTTTGAAAATATTAACTCAACCTCTTGAAAATTAAAAATTTAAATCCATAAAATGATTAAAAAAATACTACTAATCTTTGGTATTATAATTACTATAGGTGTTGGTACGGTTTTGTACTGTTGTTATACAGATATTTGTGATTGCTTTTTTGAACCTTTCATAAACTCAAAATCTAAAACTACCTTAAACACTACTAAGCTTCCGTTTAGCATTTCAGATCCTAATGGAACTTTTAATGTAAACGTAGCTGATAATTTTAATTTTGAAGCTTCAGAGTTTGAAATTTCAGATTCAATCTCAAAAGACCTAAATAATGCTGCTTTAAAATTAAAAACGTTTTTAGAATCCGACGCTTCAAAATCTATTGATATATATGGGCACTACAAAACTGCCGAAATCAATACGTCTATATTTTCTAATATGGGAATGGCAAGAGCAAATGCAGTAAAAAATTATTTAATTGGACTAGGTATCCCTTCAAAACAAATAACTATTGGTAGCCAGCTAAACGATGCGTTTGAAGTTGATGATACTGGGAAGTTTTTTGGGCCATTTAAATACTCTATTACAACAGATACTTCAAACAAAAAAGAAGATGCTTTGCTAACTGCCGCTTGTGAGGCTGTTAAAACAGATCCTTTAGTGCTTTATTTTATATCAGGACAATCTAAAACCAGTTTATCACAAAACCAACGCAAAAAAATTGAAGCCATATCTGAATGTGTGAGTAAACTAGATTTAAAAATTCAAGTTATTGGGCATACAGACGACAGATCTGACGAAGCTTACAATTATACATTAGGCCTAAAACGCGCAGAATTTACTAAAGCCTATTTAATAAAAAATGGCATTTTAGAAGCACTTATTGAAACCTCATCAAAAGGTGAAACTGAACCTATTTATACTAACAACACTAATATTGGGCGTTCTGGTAATAGAAGAACTATCATAACAATTAACTAAAACATATTATACTATGAACAACTTATATATATTAATTCCATTAGCTGTAGGCTTAATTTGTGCTATTTTAGGCTATTTTTTAGGGCGTTTATCTTACACAAACTCAGAAAACCATGATAATTACAAATCTAGAATATCTGAATTAGAAGCAGAAATTGATAGTTTAAAAACCAAAGCACCTAAAATAGAAACTAAAGCGACTACATCCAACAAAATAACTACTAGCAATACTACAACTGCTAATACTAGCAGTACTTTTAATGCCGCAATTGCAAAATCTGTTATGGGAAAGGACATTATTAGTGATGACCTAACTGTTATTGAAGGTATTGGCGAAAAAACTAAAGAATTATTTCATTTTCATGGTATAAATACTTGGAAATTACTTTCCGAATGCTCGGTTACTAAATGTAAAATTGTCCTAGAACGTGGAGGCGATATGTTTAGAATTCACAATCCAAGTACTTGGCCAGAGCAAGCTAAGTTAGCTTATGAAAATGACTGGTCTGCATTACTAAAATGGCAAAACCAACTGCAAGGCGGCAAAGAGGTGCAGTAAATTGAATTTAAAACTAATAATACTTCAAAAATTCACATACCTTTTCTGGTATTATTAAGTTTATAAAAATATAACATTCATGAAAAAAATTGTCATCTGTCTTTGTTTTTGTGCTCTGATAGTTAGTCTTATAACTGCTTGTACTCTAGAGGACGACAATACACTTATAACTTGCGAAATGTTACGTGACGATTTAGAAAGCCTTAGAGTGTCTATTAGAGATTTGGCAGCAACATCTGTTTGTGGCCCCGATTTTGAATGTAATGTCATAGGATTTGGTGCTAAACCTTGCGGTGGCTATTGGGAGTATCTTATTTACACAACGTCTATAAACACTGACGCATTAGAAACTTTAGTGACTGATTTTAATATGCAAGAAAACGACTTTAACCAAAATTGTGGTGCCGCTTCTGATTGTTCAATACCATCTGCGCCAACTGGGTTTACTTGTGAAAACAATGTTTGCATTCCTGTTTTTTAAGAACCTAGATTTAAGAATTTAATTATGTTTGTAAAAAACATATAGCGTGCAAAAATTAGTAGCCTATCCGTTAACTTTTATTTACTTCATTTTTTTTGGATTAACCTTGCTTATTTTTCATCCAATTCAGTGGGTTTGCTTAAATCTATTTGGTTACAATGCACACAAAAAAAGTGTAGATTGGTTACAGTTTTTTTTAATGCGTTGCTTAACTATTTTAGGCACCCGTTTTACATTTTCTAATAGTTATGAAATTCCTGAAGGAGTTCCCTTAATATTAGTTGCAAACCACCAAAGTACTTATGATATTCCGCCACTAATCTGGTATTTTAGAAAACACCACGTAAAATTTATAAGTAAAAAGGAATTAGGCAGCGGTATTCCAAGTGTGTCTTATAATTTAAGACATGGAGGTTCGGTTCTTATTGACCGAAAAAAACCTTTAGAATCTATAAAAGCTATTGAAACATTTGCAGCACGGATTAAAAAAAACAACTGGGCTGCAGTAATTTTTCCCGAAGGTACACGGAGTAAAACTGGGTATCCAAAACCATTTAAAACCAAAGGTTTACTTACCATGTTAGAACATATACCAAATGCTTTGGTAGTACCAATAACAATTAATAACTCATGGAAAACCTTACGGTATGGTACATTTCCTATGGGACTTGGTGCAAAACTAAACATTAAAGTTCATGAGCCTATAGATGCTTCAACAGTTGAGGATAAACTAAAACTCATTTCCCAATTAGAGCGTCAGATTACAGAAAGTATTATCCTATGACCCAAGAAGAACTTATAAATATTACAAAAAAATTTGCAAGAGAATGTCTAGAAAATTTAGAAGGTGGTCACGATTGGTTTCATACCTTACGTGTTTACAATAATGCTTTACACATTGCAAAATACGAATCTGTAGATATACTAGTTGTTAGTTTGGCTGCTTTATTACACGATATTGCAGATTCAAAATTTTATGATGGTGACGAAACCATTGGTCCAAAAACCGCAAAAAAATTCCTAATAAAACATAATGTTTCCAAACCTGTTTTAACTCATGTTGTGCAGATTATAGCAAATATATCTTTTAAAAACAGTTTTGATAAAGGGACTAAATTTACTTCAAAAGAATTGGAAGTAGTTAGAGATGCAGACCGATTAGATGCTATTGGTGCCATTGGTATAGCTCGTTGTTTTAATTATGGTGGCTATAAAAACCGACCACTATATGACCCTAATATTCCACCAGATTTAAACCTTACTAAAGACGCTTATAAAGCAGCTAAAGCACCAACCATTAATCATTTTTATGAAAAATTATTACTACTTAAATCTCAAATGCATACCAAAACCGCACAAGATAGTGCCTTAAAAAGACATGAATTTATGGAACGTTTTCTAATACAATTTTACGCAGAATTTAATACCGAAATCTAATGTGTAGGAGCTTTTTAAGTTGGTGAAAGCAACACATTGTTTTAAACAAAAAACCGTGACTTAATCAAAAATCACGGTTTTTTGTTTTGAAACTAATATACTTTTATTTAAGTTTTTTCTTTACTTCAACTTCTTGGAAAGCTTCTATAACATCTGCTTCTTGTATATCGTTGTAGCCTTTTATCTGCATACCACAATCGTAACCTTTGGTAACTTCCTTAACATCGTCCTTAAAACGTTTTAACGACTCTAGTAAGCCTGTGTGCACTACAACTCCTTCTCTAATAATACGTATTCCAGAGTTTCTAAAGATTTTACCATTCATTACCATACAACCTGCAATACTTCCAACTTTAGAGACTTTAAATATTTCTCTAATTTCTGCAGTACCTGTAATTTCTTCTTTAAATTCAGGCGAAAGCATGCCTTCCATAGCATCCTTAAGATCATTAATTGCAGCATAAATAATAGAGTATGTACGGATATCGATTTCTTCTTTATCAGCAATTTGTCTGGCATTACCAACCGGTCTTACATTAAACCCTACAATAATAGCGTCTGAGGCTGTGGCTAATAACACATCACTTTCTGTAATAGCACCTACACCTTTGTGTATGATATTTACTTCTATTTCTTCTGTAGATAATTTTTGGAATGAATCTGTTAGAGCTTCTACAGAACCATCTACATCACCTTTTAATATGATGTTTAATTCTTTAAATGTACCTAATGCAATACGTCGACCTATTTCTTCGTAAGTCAATCGTTTTTGAGTTCTAACGGACTGCTCACGTTGTAATTGTGCACGTTTGGTTGCTATTTGTTTAGCTTCACGCTCATCTTCAAATATCAAGAACTTATCACCTGCTTGTGGTGCACCATCTAAACCTAATATAGATACAGGAGTTGCTGGTCCAGCATTTTCAATATCATTACCGCGCTCATCTTGCATGGCTTTTACTTTACCACTGTTTTTACCAGCAAGTACGTAATCCCCTACTTTTAAGGTACCTGCTTGTACTAATATTGTAGATACATAACCTCTACCTTTATCTAAGTAAGCTTCTACAACAGTTCCGCTTGCGGATTTATTAGGATTGGCTTTTAATTCAAGAAGTTCAGCTTCTAAGAGTACTTTTTCTAATAATTCTTTGACACCAGTACCTACTTTTGCAGAGATGTCATGAGATTGTATTTTACCTCCCCAATCTTCTACTAATAAGTTCATTTGCGCCAAGCCTTCTTTTACTTTTTCTGGATTAGCATCTGGTTTATCAATTTTATTAATTGCGAAAACAATAGGTACACCTGCTGCTTGTGCATGAGAAATTGCTTCTTTGGTTTGTGGCATTATAGCATCATCGGCAGCTACTACAATAATAGCTATATCTGTAACTTGAGCACCACGTGCACGCATTGCTGTAAAAGCTTCGTGACCTGGTGTATCTAAAAATGCAATTTTTTCGCCATTTTCTAATTCTACACCGTAGGCACCAATATGCTGTGTAATTCCACCTGATTCGCCAGCAATTACGTTTTCTTTTCTTATATAATCTAATAAAGAAGTTTTACCGTGATCTACGTGACCCATTACCGTTACTATTGGAGCTCTTGGTAGTAAATCTTTTGGATCGTCTGGAGCTTCTTCAAAAGATTCTTCAATATCTGCGGTGATAAACTCTACACCAAAACCAAATTCTTCGGCAACAATTGTTAGGGTTTCTGCATCTAATCTTTGGTTCATGGTTACCATCATACCAAGAGACATACATGCTGATATTACTTGAGTTACGCCAACTTCCATCATGGTTGCAATTTCACTAACGGTAACAAACTCCGTAACTTTAACAGTTTTGCTTTCTGCTGCCGCTATTTCCTGATCTATTTCAGATTGCTCACGGTGATACTCTCTTTTCTCTCTTCTATATTTTGCACCTTTACCTTTGTTGGATTTTCCTTGAAGTTTTTCTAAAGTTTCACGTATTTGCTTTTGTACATCTGCTTCTGTAGGTTCGGCTTTTACAACTTTTGGTCTTACGTTTCCTTTACCTGCATTACCACTTCGTCTATTATTATTTCCTCTATTAGCCGCAGGTTTAGCATCAGATCCTGCTTTACTAATACGACGTCTTTTACGTTTGTTGGCATCTGATGCGGGTTTGTCTATTTTTTTCTTTTCAGGTTTTTTAAACTGAGAAAGGTCAATTTTTTGGCCCGTTGTTACAGGTCCTGTAAGTTTTTTGTATTGTGTTTTTAAGGTTTCTTCAACTGGAGCTTCTAGAGTTGCTTCTTTAGCTTCTGGTTTGATTTCTCTAGGTTTGGCTGCTTCTTTTTCTGCTTTGGCAGTTACTTTTTCTGTTTCAGATTTCGGAGTTATTTTAACATTAGTTTTAGCTATAGATTGTTCTTCTAACTTTTTTAAAACCTCTGTTTTTTTGGTAGTTATTTCTGGTTTTGTTTCTGCTTTTGGAGCAAAGGATGCTAATGGTTTAGGATCTTCAGATTTTGCTTTTGGTTTAGGATTGTCTAAATCAATTTTACCAACCTGTTTTGGCCTACTCAGTTCTGATTTTGCTTTAACAATTGCAGCCGCTTTTTGTGTTTCTAACTTTTGCTTTTCTTCAATTTCGTGTTCACGTTGCTCTCGAAGTGCCTCTTTTTCTTTAAGCTTTGCTTCATTTAGTTCTTGAGCTTTTTCTCGCTTATTGGCATCAGTTTGAAATTCGTCTGAGAGTTTGTTATAAACCTCTGTTGAAATTTTGGTATTGGGACTCTTCTCTATCTCTATGTTTTTGGATTCTAAAAAATCCACAGCACGGTCTATTGAGATATTTAATTCCCTTAATACTTTATTTAATCTTATTGTTTGAGCCATAAATTGCCTGTAATGTACTAAAATATATGATACCTAATTAATTTCAAAATAATTTCATAAAATCATTATTAAAATTGTGGTATTAATCTTCAAATTCTTCTTTTAGAATTCTAACAACATCTTCTATTGTTTCTTCTTCTAAATCGGTTCTTTTTACTAAATCTGCTATGTCTTGTTCTAAAATACTTTTTGCGGTATCTAGACCTGCTTTACTAAATTCTGCTATTATCCATCCTTCTATTTCGTCACTAAATTCTTTTAATTCTACATCTTCTTCTGCACCTTCTCTAAATACATCTATATCATAGCCGGTAAGTTGACCTGCTAAACGGATATTGTGACCTCCGCGACCAATGGCTTTTGAAACTTCTTCTGGTTTTAATAACACTTCTGCGCGTTTGTTTTCTTCGTCTAACTTTAATGAGGTTACACGTGCTGGGCTTAATGCTCTTGTTACATAAAGCTGAATATTAGTAGTATAATTAATAACATCTATGTTTTCATTACCTAACTCACGTACTATGCCATGTATTCTAGAACCTTTCATACCTACACATGCTCCAACGGGGTCTATTCTATCGTCATAAGAATCTACAGCAACTTTTGCTTTTTCACCTGGAATACGTACTACATTTTTAACGGTTATAAGACCATCAAAAACTTCTGGTATTTCTTGTTCAAATAATTTTTCTAAAAACTTTGGTGAAGTTCTAGACATTATTATTGCTGGTTTACTGCCTTTAAGCTCTACACTTTCAATAACGCCTCTTACATTTTCGCCTTTTCTAAAAAAGTCTGATGGTATTTGTTTTTCTTTTGGAAGAATAATTTCATTACCATCGTCATCTAATAAAATAATTGCTCTGTGACGTATGTGGTGTACTTCTGCAGAATATATTTCGCCTTCTAAATCCTTAAATTGTTTGTAAACTATACTGTTGTTATGCTCGTGAATTTTAGCGAATAAATTTTGTCTAAATGCTAATATTGAGCGTCTGCCTAGGTCTAATAGCTTAACTTCTTCTGCAACGTCTTCACCAACTTCAAAATCTGGCTCTATTTTTTGGGCTTCAGACAATTCAATTTCTTGATTAGGCTCTTCTACTTCGCCATCTGCTACAACGATTCTGTTTCGCCAAATTTCTAAATCCCCTTTATCTGGATTAATAATTATATCAAAGTTATCATCATCGCCATATTTTTTCTTTAAAGCACTTCTGAGTACGTCTTCAAGAATCGCCATTAGCGTAACTCTATCTATTAATTTATCGTCTTTAAATTCTGAAAATGAGTCAATTAACGCTATATTTTCCATAATTGATTATGAATTAAAATTTTATTACAACTTTTGCTTCTTTTATTGTATTAAAAGCTATGTTAGCTTCTTTAACAACCGTTATTTTACCTTTACCTGTTGGTTTTGGCTCTCTTGCTTTCCATTTTAGAGTTATCTCTTCAGCATCAATATGTGAGAGCTCTCCTTCCTGTGTTTGACCATCTAGGCTTTTAACCTCCAAAACTCTGCCTATATGTTTTTTATATTGCCTTTGCAATATCAAGGGGCTTGTTGCGCCAGAAGATAATACCTCTAAAGAAAAGTCGTATTCATCTCTATCTATATTATGCTCTATGGCTCTGCTTACAAACATACAATCTTCTACTAACACACCATTATCGCCGTCTATTACGATTTTAATAGCGTTTTCTCCAGAGACCGTAAATTCTAATAAGAATAAATCTTGGCGCTCTTGTAAAGCAGTTTGCAAAAGGTCTTCAACTATTTTTTTAAACATTTTTAATATAAAAAGAGAGGACTTTTAGTCCTCTCGCTTATCTATTTTTAGTAAACAACTTTGCAAATATACATATTTATAATCAATTTATAAAATTGATTTACACTACAACTTATTTTGCAATTTAATATAAAATTTAACGTTTTTGCTTTATTAATAAATTAAAAGAAAGTCCTAGTAGTATTAGTACAATTCCTAATAAACTTATCCATTTATAGGTTTCGTTTAGCCATATTAGGCCTATTAACATCGTAAAAACAACTTCTATATATTTTAATGGCGCTACTTGATTAACTTCTTTTAATTGAATAGCTTTTGTCATGTAATATTGTCCAAAATAACCAAAAACACCCAAGCTTAGTAGTACTAACCATTCTAAAGCTTGTGGTGTTTTCCAATAAAAAACAGTAAAAACACCACTTAATAACGCAGAAATAACCATAAAATAATTTACAATAACTAACGGATGATCTTGATTGCTTATTTTTCTTATAATTATAAACACAAAACCGCTAAAAAAAGCAGATACAATGATGTAAAACAAGCCTAAATTGTTTAATTGTGAATCAAAACCTTTAAGTAAAACTACTCCTGAAAAAGCAACACCAAAAAACAACCATTGTATGGGTTTAATTTTTTCTTTAAAAAAAAATAGGGCTAAAAATGCAGCAAATATTGGAGAGGTATATCTAATTGAAACCGCAGAAGCTGTTGCTATGTATTTTAATGACAAGAAAAATAATGCCATTGATGCTAAACCAACAATACTCCTTAAAACAAGAAGTAATTTTTTATTACCATAGGGAGAAATTTTAAGTTTGGCTAATAGTGGAATTGTAAAAAACAGTGAGCCTAAGGATCTAAAAAACACAATTTGAAACACACTAAATTGACTTAACGACTTTACAAAAATATTTAATAACGCAAATGCCAATGCGCTTATTATCATGTATTTAATTGCTGTTTTCAAATAAGATTATGTGTTTAAAAAAGCCTTTCTTAAAAATAGTTTAGAAAGGCTTTTTGATCTGAATTTTATAAACTAAAATTAACTTTTTAGGCTTTTAATAAGGTCTAATGCATATTTTGTATCGGCTTCAATTTTGTCTAAATCGTAGTTACCGTCTGCATTTTTAGCTATAAGTTTAGAACCCATACCAACACAAGTTACGCCAGCTTTAAACCAAGCTTCAAGATTTTCTTTAGTTGGAGATACTCCGCCTGTTGGCATAATGCTTGTCCATGGTTGAGGCCCTTTTATAGCTTTTACAAAATCTGCACCATAAATACCTCCTGGAAATAGTTTTACAATTTCGCAACCCAATTCTTCAGCACGACAAATTTCTGTAAGTGATCCACAACCTGGTGACCACATAACTTTTCTTCTATTACAGACTATTGCGATGTCTTCTCTTAAAACTGGAGTTACAATAAAATTTGCGCCTAAGGCCATAAAACGCGATGCTGAAGCTGCATCTGTTACAGAACCTACACCCATAACCATTCCTGGTAATTCCTTAAGTACATATTTATTTAACTCACCAAATACTTCATGAGCAAAATCTCCTCTTGCAGTAAATTCTAGTAAGCGTGCTCCACCGTCATAAGTCGCTTTTATTACTTTTTTACTAATTTCAATATCTGCATTATAAAACAAGGGCACTAAACCGGTTTGTTTCATAACATTTGCAACTTCTATTCTTGTATAATTTGCCATTTTTAAATTATGTGTTTTTTATAAATTGGTTTACTTGGTAAACTAATTTTTACCAAATAAACCAATAGGTAATCATGATATTATCTTGCTACTCTACCAGAGGCGTCACCGCCCATTAATTTTTCAACTTCATCAACGGTTACTAAATTAGCATCACCTTTAATGGTATGTTTTAAACACGATGCTGCAACAGCAAAGTCTAATGCATTTTGGTCGTCTTCTGGGTACTTTAATAATCCGTAGATTAAACCTCCCATAAATGAATCTCCACCACCTACACGATCTACAATATCAGTAATTTGGTATTGGCGTGTTTCGTACATTTTAGAACCGTCATATAAAACTCCAGCCCAAGTATTATGAGATGCAGAAATAGAACCTCTTAAAGTTGTAATTACTTTTTTAGCTCTTGGAAATTTCTCCATCATTTGCTTACAAACCGATAAGAATGCTTCCGCTTTAACATCATGCCCGTGTTTATGAACGTCTAAGCCTTCTGGATGAATACCAAAATGCTTTTCTGCATCTTCTTCGTTTCCTAAAATAATATCACAATAGGCTGTTAATTCGGTCATTATTTTTTCTCTATGCTTTTCGTCACAGAACGTCCAAAGTTTAGCTCTATAATTTAAATCTGTAGATATGGTTACTCCCATTTCGCTAGCTACTTTTACAGCTTCTAAACACGCATCTGCAGCACCTTGAGATATTGCAGGTGTTATCCCCGTCCAATGAAACCATGCCACATCTTTAAAAACGGTTTTCCAATCTATCATTCCCGGTTTAATTTCAGAAATTGCTGAGTGTGCTCGGTCGTAAACCACTATACTACCTCTACTCACAGCACCAGTTTCTAGGAAATAGATACCCAGTCTGTCACCACCATAAATAATGTTATCTACACCAACACCTCTTTTTCGCATTTCCATCATAGCGCAAGCACCAATATCGTTTTTTGGTAAACGCGTTACAAAATCTACAGGAACACCATAGTTTGCTAATGATACTGCAACGTTAGACTCTCCACCTCCATAAACAACATCAAAGTTAGATGCCTGAGAAAATCTTAAAAATCCTTGTGGTGCTAATCTTAGCATAATTTCACCGAAAGTAACTACTTTTTTCATTATAAATATTAGTATTTAATTGTTGTTATTTAATTAGGTTAATCGATTAACTTATTTAAAAAAAATAAATCAAAATGTGTTATTTTGATTTGTAAAATTAAAAATATTACTTTTGATTAATCGATTAAACAAATATATACAAACAATTTGATTAACAAAAGGGTAACATTAAAAGATATCGCTATAGAATTAAATATTTCAGTTGCTGCTGTTTCTAAGGCTATGAATAATGACTCTAGAATTAGTGATAAAACCAAAGCTGCAGTTAAACGTGTTGCTAAGGCTTTAAATTACCAACCTAACCATTTGGCTAGTGCGCTTAGAAAAGGAAAAAGTAATTTGGTAGGCGTTATTGTACCGAGAACAAATAGTAATTTCTTTTCTTGTGTAATTGAAAATATGGAAGCTGTACTTAATAAAGCGGGCTATAATATTATTATTACGCAATCTAACGAGTCTTTTGAAAAGGAATGTAAAAATATTGATACGCTATTATACACTCAAGTAGATGGTGTAATTGCCTCTATGGCAAATGAAACTGTTGATTTATCATACTATGAAAAAATTAAATCTAAAGGTATTCCTTTAATCCTTTTTGATAGAGGTGAAAACGACTTAAATGTAGATTATGTAGGTATTAATGATTATGAAAGTAGTCATCAAATTGTTGAACACCTTATTGCAAAGGGCTGTAAACGAATTGCACATATTGGCGGTTACAGAAGAACTCGTATTTTTAACAATAGAATACGTGGCTATATGGATGCTATTAAGAAAAATAAGCTTCCCATTGAAACAGATTTAATTGTAGAAAGCGCCTTAACTATTGAAGATGGAAGACGTGAAATGCAACGCCTAATTGGCCTCAAAAATAGACCAGATGCTGTATATGTTGCTAGTGATTTTGCTGCACTTGGAGCTTTACAGGTTTTAAAAGAATCTCAATTGAATGTACCAAATGATATTCGTTTGGTTGGCTTTGGAAACGAACCTTTTACGGCTTTAGTTAGTCCATCTATTACAAGTATTGCTCAGCATGGCGAAGCCATTGGACGTATTGCTGCAGAAACTTTTCTTGAACGTTCTATAGAAAACCCCATGAAACAAAGGCTTAATAAAATAATTCTTGATGCTGATTTAATTATAAGAGATTCTTCAAACTAAAAAGTCTAAAAAAGAAAGAGTGGTTAAACAAAATTGTTTAACCACTCTCATACTAAAACTCAAATTAAATTTTAACTAGGTTTTCTTAAATATTATTAGATACCTAATGCTTGACCACCACCAATTTGGATGGTTTCTGCAGTAATAAATGACGCATCTTTACTTGCTAAAAATGAGATTACACCAGCAACATCATCTGGCTGACCTAATCTACCTAGCATAATGTTATTTGCCCATGATGCAAAAACTTCTGGTTTAGTTGCCTTTATTTGCGCATGGAAAGGTGTATCAATTGTACCTGGTGATACTGCATTTGCTCTAATACCGTACTCAGCTAAATCTTTTGCTAATGCTCTAGTAATAGCGTGAACACCTGCTTTAGATGTACCATAAACACCAGCCCCTGGTCCACCAGCAGTCCAACCTGCATTAGAAGTATAATTAATTATTGAAGGATGTTCACCTTTCTTTAAGTAAGGTATTGCTGCTCTTGAAGCAAAAAATACAGAATCTAAATTTAATGCCATTACAAATCTGTAAAAATCTGTAGTCATTTCTTCAAAACGAGATCTTCCGCCTAATCCACCAGCGTTGTTAACTAATGTATCTATTTTACCATATTTATCTCCAATGGCTTTAATGTTTGAAGCTACTTGATCTTCTTTAGTAACATCAAAACCATAATATTCTGCTGTAATGCCTTCAGCGGTAAGTTCTTTAATTCTTTCTGCACCAGCTTTATCATCTATACCATTTAAAACCACAGTGTACCCATCTTGGCCTAATCTTTTTGCTACTGCAAAACCAATACCTCCTGTTGCGCCTGTAATTATGGCTACTTTTCCTTTATTACTCATGTTTAATTTTGTTTATTATTCTAATTTAATTATGTTATGATTTTGATTTTAATGGTTCAATTTTTGGACACAATAACCAAACAGCTAATAAGGCTATAATGGTTAAGGCACCACCTACAATAAATGCAGAAGTATAATTACCGCCTTTTGTTAAAATAGGTATTAATGCAGTTAATCCAAATGCCCCCAATTTAGCTGCAGTACCTGCAAAACCAGATAAAGTACCTACCACTTTACTACTAAACATATCACTTGGTAATGTTTGTACATTTCCGATTGCGGTTTGAAAACCAAATAATAACACCGCCATAATTATCACAGCAGCTGGAGCAGAAGCTGGAGCTTTTAATAGAACAAAACACGGTATCATAATTAGACATCCTAAAGTGATTACCATTTTTCGTGTTTTATTTACGGACCAACCAGAACTTAATCTATTTTGAGCTAAAAGCCCTCCAAACCATGCCCCCAACATTGCACCAACATAAGGAACCCATGCGGAAAATGCAATTTCCTTTACATTTAAACCAAATACTTCATTTAAATAAATAGGAATCCAAACAATAAACAACCACCATATTGGATCTATTGCTGCAGAGGCAATTATTACACCCCAACTTTCTTTATGTTTAAGTAATTCAGTAGTATTTGGGTTATACAACTTGTCTGAGTTTCCATCTTCATAAGTATCTTCATTTTTTTGACCAGATAATATATATTTTTTTTCATCATCTGATAACCAAGGATGCTTTTCTGGTGATGATTTAACAATATATAACCATGGTAATAACCATAAAAATCCAATAATGCCTACACAAATAAATATGGCTTGCCAAGATAAATAAACAGAGAGAAGACCAATTATTGGGTAGGCAACAATGCCACCAACAGCTGCTCCAGAATTAAATATACTTTGAGCTAAAGCGCGTTCTTTAGTAGGAAACCATTCTGCGTTTGCTTTTGCAGCACCTGGCCAATTTCCAGCCTCAGCAATCCCTAAAATTGCTCTAAAAATGGAGAAGCTTATCATCCCTTTTGCAAAAGCATGAATCATAGTTGCAAATGACCAAATCCCAATTGATAAAGCAAATCCTATTCTGGTGCCAATCCAGTCAAATATCTTTCCGAAGATCGTTTGACCAGCTGCATAGGCTAGTATAAATACCGCAGATATAGTACCGTATATAGCTTTTGTTCCATCGGCATCCAAATCTGGAAATAAATCCTTAGCAATATCTGGCCATAGCGCACCAAATGCTTGCCTATCTATATAATTTATGACAGCTGCTAATGCCACAAGTCCAACTACCCACCATCTTAATCCTTTTATTTTCATTTATTTCTATTTAATAGTTGTTATAAAGTAACATTATAACAATATTGATATAATACACTAAAATGTTCTTTCATTTTTTGTTTAGCAAGCGTTGTATTTTGTTGCTTAATAGCATCATAAATAGCTTGGTGTTCTTCTATACCTTTTTTTGCTAAACTCTTATCACATACATGATGTGTTTTAAAATTGGTTATTATTTCTGGAGTAATCATTAACATAAACGTATTCATGGTGCTGTTACCACTTGCTTTGGCAATTGCCAAATGAAAAAGTAAATCTTCCTGTACAGCATCCTCGTTATTAATAACTTTTAGAGAATATGCCTGTAATGCTTCTTTCATTGCTTTAAGATCTTCTTCTGTTCTTCTAATTGCTGCTAACCTTACTGTTTTTAATTCTAGTAGAATACGCGTTTCTACTAACGATTTAAAATCTGGATCTTCTAATCTAAGAATATCCTTTATCATACCATTCATAGCAATAACCCCAATATTTGCTACAAACGTACCACTTTGTGGTTTGGAGTTTAGTAAGCCATAAAATTCTAATTCTGCTATGGCCTCCCTTATATTGCTTCTTGAAACTCCAAATTTTTCTGAAAGCATACGTTCTGATGGTAATTTGTCACCAGGTTCAAGATTTTTGCTATTAATTAGTTCGCCAATGTTAGCTATGATAGATTTTTGTGAATGCTGATTATCGATTTTAGTTAGTGTTTCTAATTTCATGATCTTAAAATTTTAAATAAGCTTATAAATTTAAAACTTTTATGCGTTTGGTTTGTGTAAAATTTATTAAATAACTGAAATTTAATAACTGTTTTAATATTTAATGACTTACCTCTAATTCATAATAACTTACTTTAGCATAAGCACCTTCATCTCTAGTCTGAAAATAGTTACCTGCTTTAAAATAATTTTCAAAAACCCCCCATTTTTTCATGTGGATGTTTTCATATACTTTATAATCGTTTCCGTTTAATACTATTACCATTTTACCTTCAGATACTTTTACTTCTAAAGTAAACTTTTTAAAACCAACTTCTTCTTCAAAATTAAAGCCTTCATCATCGTCCCAGGCGGCTTCATGAAGTAGTTCTGGTTCAACGGCATTTAAATTTTTTAGTAGTTTAGTTTTAACCCTAATTTTACCTTTATCCCAATAAATTTTTAATATTGGTGGTGCGTTATTATCGTCTTCACCTATTAAATCACGTTGGGCATTGGTTAATCTGCCATGAATTTGCATAATGATTACACGGTGATACTTGCCATTAGAATCTTTGGTAACCTCATCCATAGCGAGTTTACCTTTCATGTAAGCTCCATCTTTAAATGTCCAGTTCACATTATTTTCACCTGGCACCATTTGTTCTCTTAGCTCTGACCTTGTGTATTTTGTGTTTTTAGTTTTTGAATTTGTTGGCATAGCATGAAACACAATAGATCCCTTTGTTGAGTCTATGTACATGTATGGTCTGGCAATTTCATTAGAAGCAAAATCTAATATCTCTGGCGGACTTATCTCATATGGTTTCCCTTCAGAGTTAGTTACAGGAAGTGTGACTTTCCAATGGCTCAAATCTATCTTTGGTAATTTAACTTTCTTTTTTCGTATACGTTTATTCTTCTTATTTTCAACCGTTTCTGTGGTTTCTGAAACAGATGAACTAATGGTTTGACTAAACACATTTCCTGATAGAAATAGAATTAGTAAACTAGCTAATATTTGTTTTTGCAACTGTTTCATTTTAATAAAAATAATACGTGTAAATTATAGTGTATTTATAACAATATCTGTTAAAAACACCTCATTTGTACTGTTTACGGTATTTGTAGGTACAAAATAGAAAATAACAAATTTTTGATTGGTAGATACTAAAATATCGTCTGTATTTTCATCTACTCTACTCTGAGGAAATGTAAATGTAGCATCTGCTGTAAAGTTAAATGAAGGTTGCTGCCAATTGTCAATAGCGTCTGATACTACTTGATAGCTAGCTAGCGTTAGTGGCCCTAAGTCATTATCACTTGCTGGTTCGTTAGATAATATATAAAACGTACCTTCTAAGTCGCCTATTGGTGTGGTTTCTGTTTTAACAAATGCTGAAATTGAATATTCAACACCAGTTTCTACCTCAAAAGGTTGGTAAGCACGTTCACCAGAACTATCAAACTTAAGTGACCTTTCAGATGTACCGCCTGCAGATTGCGCATTTGTACCAGAAGAACTTGCTTTGTCTGTTGTGCCGCTTCCACCGTTGTTTGCAGGAGTAGAAACCCAAACTTCTAAGTCGTCGTTTCTCCAAAAATCATATGGTGTAGTAGAGCCATCGTTAAAAGTGTTGTCTGGGTCTATGGTCCAAGCATCTACAAGATCGTTAGTATTATTCTGAGATGTTGGGTAAGATTGCATGTCTGCATTTTGTAATACAGCGTTAAATGTAGCTTGTATACCACCAACTGGTACTTGCTGAGTAATGCTATTAGATACGTTGGCTGCATTTGTTGTGGTTAATGTTACATCGTAAGTACCAGCTGTAGCATAGGTATGTACAGGATTAACCTCTGTAGAGGTGTTACCATCACCAAAATCCCAACTATGAGATACTGCAAGTATTGACGCATCTGTAAAAGTAGCTGTTAACTGCGATGTTATAAATGTAAAATTAGCAATAGTAGATAAAATTAACCCTTCTATATTTTTTGTTACTGAAACTTGTACTCCTAAAAAGTTAGTGGCTGTGAGGGTTGCTTCAAAAGTATCATCTGTTAAATAGGTATGTGCAGGGCTAAAATTGGCATCGTCTTCGCCATCTTCAAAATTCCAACTTAAAGTATCACCATCACCAAAACTCCAAGTTAACGTATTGGCTCCAGAAGTTAAATTCTCAAAAGTTACTACGGTATCAACAGACGTCGTATTAAAATCTACAAAAATTGGAGAAACTTCTGCTGTAGCTTGCGTTACAAGTCCATCTGAACTGGTAGTAGTAAGGGTTACAGTGTATAAGCCTCCTGTGGTATATGTATAATCTGGATTGGCTTCTGTAGATGTACCACCATCACCAAAATCCCATAAATAAGAGGCAGCGTCTGTAGAATAACTTCTGAATATAAGCGATAAACTGTCGTCAGAACTTGTACTTGTTGTAAACAAGGTGTTTGGTTGTATGTCGTTTACATTTCCTGTTGGTGGAATAAACTCTTCGTAACCACTGTCATAACAAGATATGAACATCAAGAACGCAGGTAGTATTAATAGTAAACTTTTATTTAATGTTTTGAAAATTTTAGTGTAAACCATAGTATTTTATTTTAAAACAATTATTCTTTTACTGATATATCAAATGCATCTAACCTACTTTCTACACCAGAATTTGAAGCAAGGATGATTACAGATTCATTGTTACCAACCTCAAATGTTATGGCATGCTTTTTAAAAACGTTATCTACACGTCCTATATTGGTATCCGTCCGTTTAGCAATGATATTTTGTTCTAATTGCGCCTCTGCATATGTAGAAGTCGTTGGCAATAAAATTGAAACCGTCATATCTCCAAAACTATCTTCCTCAAAAGCTGTGAAATAGGTTAACACATATTCTGCACCAGGAGTTACTTCTAATTCTTGATAAGCAACTCTACCGCCATCTGCTGGAAATTTAGCCGCTTGTGTACCGTCTGGTAAATTGGGAGCGTCAACAGGGTTACTGTCTGTATTAATTTGAATTACTGTTGTACCTCCAGTTGTAGGGCTCCAATCAGTATTACTAGGTGCTCTCCATGAATCTCTACCATCACCGGTTCCATCAAATAAACTGTTGTCCTCAAAACTAGGTTCGCCAATTTCTGGAACCGGTGTTGTTGGAACGGCTTGGTTTACTGTAATAATTTTTTCTGTATAGTTAGATTTACCTAAGTTATCTGTTACTGTTAAACCAACCGTATATTGACCAGGTCCAGGAAAGGAGAAAATTAATTCTTGATCTTGCAATGTAGCTGGTGCTAAAGCTGCTATTTGAGCTTCAAGATCTGATACTGTTTGCTGAACTTCTTCTGGTATTGTAGCTTCTAACTGTGCTAATTGCGCTTCTAGAGCTGCTAATTGAGATTGAAAAACAACTACTTTTGCAGGGTCATCTTCGCAAGGGATCCTAAATTCTAACTTAGCAATTTCTGCTTCTAAAGCTACTATGGATGCTAAGGCAGCATCTATAGATTGTTCTAAAATGGGTAATTGCTTATTAATAAATGTTACTCCATCTGAAGGTGTAACTGACCATTGGTAACTCGTACCATTTACAGCTAGATTAGAACCTGCTTGAAAATTATAGTCATAATTAGCGGATATTTCCACATCATCACAATCAAACTCTGAAGACGTAACATCTGTTACGTTATAAAAAGGTGTTGGAGCTGTAAAATCTTCTAGGTCGCCTACGTTAGCTAAATCATCACTAACACATGACATTGTAAAAATAAAAGCACTAAATGCTATATACTTTATAATTGTTAGATATTTTTTCATAGTTATACGTTTTTTTAGTATCCTGGATTTTGGTTATAAAAACCTGGTAAATTATCTATTTCTCTTTGAGGGAAAGGCAAATATTTTTTCTCTACAGTATAAAATAAACTGTTTTGGTTAGAAAATTGTTGTAAAACATTATCTGCTTCATTAAATCTTATTAAATCGTATAGACGTTGGTTTTCATATACAAACTCTAAGCGTCTTTCTTCTAATAATTCTTGTTTAGTTAAGTTAGCAACTTCTTCTAATCCGGCTCTAGATCGAACGGCATTAAATGCAGTTATAGCTCTAGTATCTGTTGTACTGTTTGCGCCCGCTAAAATTGCTTCGGCATACAATAGTAAAACATCCGCATATCTTAAAACGATCCAATCATTATCACCAATTTCACCATCTGTTGGAAACTTTGTATTAAAAACATCAACAGTGTTATCTGACAAGTAAGACCCATAATCTAATGGGTTTATAGATGCATAAAAGCGCACAGGTTGTAACTCTGGTGTCATAACTTGTAAAAATTCTGCTGTAGCTATGTTAATTCCGTTTGAGGGTCCTTGCAATGTCATTGCAAAACTATGAGATTCTGAGTCTGTTTCAATTTGGTCGTTTAAACCACTATCACTTGTTGTATAATTATCGCTACTTACTAAGTCATAGGCAATAGAAAATATAACTTCATCATTAATCTCAAAACCTGGATTATTAGACCATGTACCTTCTAATACACCATCCGTATAACCGTCAGATATTTCATTTCCAAAAACGTTACCATAGTCTATTGTTAAATTAGCGTAGTATTCTTGATCTGTAATTAAATCTACTGAAGGATTTAAAGGGTCTGGATTCAACTCAAATTGCTCTGCATTAGATCGTTCAGTAAACAACAAATCGTAATTGTATGCATTATTATTTTCTACAACAGAAGCTAATAATAACTCTGCCTCAGCATAATTTGGATTTGGCTGACTTAAATATGCCTTAGCTGCTAAACAAATTGCAGCACCCGCAGAAGGTCGGTAACGGTTTTGCGTTACCCCTGTTAAAAACGCAATTGAAGTGTTAAAGTCGCTAATAATTTTCTGGTAAACAACCTCTTCTGATAATTGCGGATAGTCTAAAGCTTCATTTTCTGTAATATCTAGTACTTTATCTACGTAAGGTACATTTTTATAGGCTCTAACCAAATTAAAATGGCATAGTGCTCTCATAAAATAGGCCTCACCAACTGTGTATTGATAGGCTTCTGGAGCTAAAAAACGATTATCTATGATGGTGTTTGCGTGTTTTATTGTTGCCATATTATTAGAATAATACGTGGCTACATCACCATTATTTGGATCTACATTATAGGCGTTAAATGCAGGAAAATTTCCATTTTCAGAATTTGCTCTTACATTATCTGATCTTAATTCAGTTAACAAAAACTCATTAGCTGGCACCTTTTGATACGCATCTAAAACTCCGTTAGCTAAAAATTTAAAACCATTCTCCGTTTGCAATAATTCTTCTAATGAAAGTGCTGTAGGATTACTGAGGTCTAGTTCTTCTTCACAACCTGTTAATAAGGCTAGAAAAGAAAAACAAACAATTACATTTCTATATATCTTTTTCATATTCATTAAAATTGAAAGTTAATTCCCAATGATACTGTTTTAACTACTGGTCCGTCACCTCTTTGGTACCCTGATGTTAAAGCAGTGTTAGCATTATCTGATGTTTGACCTACGGCTTCTGGATTAAAGCCTTCGTAGTCACTAGCATTAAAAAATAATAAGTTTTCACCTGTTAAATAAAATCTTAATCTATTGATACCATATTTTGTTGTAAAATTTTCTGGAAATGAATAGCCAAAAGTAATGTTTCGCATTACCACAAAAGAGGCATCTTGTATATGATCGTCTGTAAACCTTCTATGAACTGTTAGATCTCTATCTGGAAAGTTTGCAACTTCATTAACAGCAGATTCACTAGCATAATAGAGTTGATCTAAATCTGCAACTCTCACTTCTGCACCATGAGAACCTTGCCACTGAAATGAAAAGTCCCAATTATGAAATGTAAAATCTGAATTTAATCCCCATGTAAAATCTGGATATGGACTTCCTAATTCAGTTCTATCTTCATCATCAATAATACCATCATTATTTAAATCTTTTACATAAACATCTGCATAGTCATTATTAAATCTGTTAAACGGGTTATCTACCCATTCTAGAGGAATTTCTCTATCGTAAACCCAGCCATAAAAAGAAGTTATTGGTTGCCCTACTCTTGCTATAAACTCGGTTGGTCTTGTATCTTGATCTATTCTTGAAATAATTTGTTCATTATTTCCTAAGCTTTGTACTGAATTTCTGTTTAATGCAAACTGACCTGAAACAGTCCATCTTGCATTTTCATTAGCAAATAGTCTAGAATCTAACTCTATTTCAAAACCTTCGTTTCTTACTTCACCTATATTTTGAAGCCAATTATCTGCTCCATAAGTACCTGGTATTGGTGCAAAAAGAATTAAATCTTCACTTGTTCTTGTATAATAATCTAAAGATAGGTTTATGAGGTTTTTTCCAAATGTAAGATCTACACCAGGGTTAAATTCTATAAGTTTTTCCCAACCCAAATCTGCATTTGCAAGCGTTAACCCTTTAACACCTGTTTCTCCGTTATAACCTATAGTTCCAAATGTTTCTTCAAAACGGTAAAGGGATTCGAAAATATTATTTGAAATTTCATTTGACCCAGAAACACCATAACTAGCTCTAAATTTTAAGAACGTTAAAACATCACTTGACTCTAAGAAGTTTTCACTAGAGGCTACCCAACCCACAGAAGCTGCAGGAAAAAATCCAAATCTTGTGTTTGGGCCAAATCGTGTACTACCATCTGTTCTTGCAGAAAGTTGTAAAAGGTATTTTTCATCAAAATTATAATTTAACCTCCCAAAATAAGATACCAATTTATCTGTACCATTATCTGTATATGTTGTACCGCCATCTGCAATAGCAATATTGTTATTAAAATCATTTGTAAAACCTACGGCTTCAGATTCTTGTCTTGTAAAATCTCTACGTGTATATTCAAAACCTCCAATGGCATTAATGCCATGTTTACCAAAATTTGTATTGTATGTTAAGATAGATTCAAAGGCATATTGGTTTAATTGATCGCGACGCTCTAATCTATAAGATTCTTGATCTCTGTTTTCTTGTCCAAAGTAGAAATCTGCCTCGTTTGTCTTATTATGACTAAAAACTGCCGCAACCGATTGTCTAAAATTAAGCCCTTTAGCTAATTTAGCATCAAAATAAGAAGATGCATTTAAGGTAAATTTACGCTTTGTTCTAGATCGCTCTAAGAAATGTACTAAAGGGTGCACATTTTTGGTTGTTGACAATGTTAAACCTCCAGAGGTTAAACCACTATTAATTGGCAAACCGGTTGCAGGGTCTCTAGCAATTGTTCTGGGATTGTTAGGGTCTGCAGTGAAAACATGATCAAACGCTCTTGAAAATCCGTAGCTTCCAATACCAAGGTTTTCAAATAATTTACCTGCATCTGTTGAAACACCTACTGCTGTTGAAAACGGTGTTACATACTTTAAATGTTCTGCATTTAGATATAGTGGAAGGTGACCATATTGCCTAAGAGGATCTGTAAAACGTGCTGGTAATTGATCTTGGTCATTATAATTAACACGTAAATTTGCCCCAAACTTTAATTTTTTGTTTTTTGACTTACTGTCAACTTTTATTCTAGCGTTATACTTCTGGAAATTATCTACTAAAGCAATACCTTCATCTTCAAGGTAACCAATAGATGCCGTGTAATTTGTTAATTCAGTTCCGCCTCTAACTGCTAAAGAATGACTTCTAATAAAACCCCCAGGAAACACCTCGTCTTGCCAATTTCTTTCTCCACCACCTAAAGACGCTATAAAATCCATAGCATCTAATTCTGCGTAAGCCGAGTTGTAACTGTTTACAATTCTGTCATAATTTGCACTGGTTGTTGGTATGGCATCAACTTCACTTTGCAAACCATTTAATCTTGTACGTTCATCTGAAATTGAAGTGTTAAAATTCTCATTATTTTCGGCGTATTTATATCCTGTAAATGTGTTATAAGAGAATTGTGTTTTTCCGGAAACCCCTTTTTTAAGCGTTAATAAAATAACCCCATTTGCACCACGAGAACCATAAATAGCTACAGATGAAGCATCTTTTAATACGGTTATAGAATCTATATTATTGTTATCTATTGAGGCTAAAATATCTGCATCGTTACCCAACACAATGCCATCAACAACAATTAATGGCGAAGAAGAGCCTGTTATAGAGCCCGGACCTCTTAATGTAATTTTTGGATCGCCACCAGCTTCTGAAGCTACGGTTTGTATTCTTAAACCTGCAACTTTACCTCTAAGTGCATCTTCTACACGAGACACGGCAAGGTCTTCAAGATCTTTACCAGACACTTTGGTTAGTGCGCTTGTAACGCTTTTCTTTTTCTGATCTCCATAAGCTACAATAACAACTTCGTCTAACTCAGTATCTTCTGCCAATGAAATATTAATAGTATTGGTTGTGCCAACAATAATGGTTTGGGTTGCATACCCTACATAAGAAAACTGTAATACATCGCCATTTTTAGCACTAATTTCATATTGCCCATCAAAATTAGTAGACACGCCGTTTGTAGTACCTACAACGAGTACATTAACGCCTGGTATAGGCATATTGTCGCTCTCAGAAGTTATAGTTCCTTTTATAGTTGTACTGTCTTGTGCAGACAAAGTAGCATTGAAAATTATTAATACTATAAGTAGCAGCTTAATTTTTAAATTCATATTAAAAATTTTAGGTTTAAAATAATTTTTACTTTTTTTAAACTGGAATAATTGATTGGTTTACCAGATTGGTTTACCAAAAATACATTTATTTTTTGGTTGTGCAAATTAGAGTCTCTAAATCTTTACTAATTAACGCTTTTGTTAGAAAATGAATTTGTAACAAACATAAAATCTAAAAACTTAGATAACAAAAAATGTCCTTGCGTATAAACACTAAGGACATTTAGTATGTAAGTTGGTTTCTATTAAAAACTAGTAACCCGCATTTTGTGTGATTACACCACCAGTTGCAAGTATTTCTGAATTTGGAATTGGAAAAACATAATAGTTACTATTAATGGTCTGACCCATTTCTGCATCTACAGTACCTGTTCTCACCAAATCAAACCATCGTTCTCCTTCCATAGCAAGTTCTAGACGTCTTTCATTAGCAATTGCTTGTCTAACTGTTGCTTGTGTCATTGCTGTACCGCTTAAACTTGCTAAACCTGCTCTTGTTCTGATAGCGTCTAATAGACCAAGAATGGTAGCCGATTGCGTTCCACTTGCATTAGAATTTTCATTTCTAGCTTCTGCTAATAATAAAATAATATCAGATAGTCTTAACTCAATCCAATCTTGATCTAAACCGCCAGAGTATTTTACACCAACACTATTTGCGGTATCTATAGAAAGTCCTTTTCTTACCGTATCACCAGCCGCATCAAAAGCAGCTGTTAAGTCTGCATCTAATGGCAATGGTGCTTTGGTGTCATTACCAGCAAACCATCCCGTAAACTCTGTAGCAGAATATTCATCTGGTACAGAAATTGACACTTGTGTTGCAAAAATAATTTCTGAACTTGAATCCGTAACTACATCTGCAAAATTTGTTGCTAAAATTACACCTTCTGATCCTGCGTTACTAACTACAGTAGCTAACTGGGTTTCAGCAGCTCCAAAATTACCCATGTACATATACACTTTGCCTAATAAAGCTTGTGCAGCTAAAACACTAGCACGATCACTAGCAACACTGTTCGTTAAATCTAAAATAGCATCTTGTAAATCTGGAACAATTATATCAGTATAAATCCCAGCAGCTGGCTGTCTTGTTAAATTGGTGTCCTCAATACTTGGCTGTCCTGTTAAAACCACACTAACATCACCAAAAACCTTAACCAATTTAAAATAAGACAACGCTCTTAAAAATTTAGCTTCTGCTATTTCATTTGCATCTGAAGAATTTTCAATCACTGAATTAGAGCTTAAAATAGCTTTATATAAATTGCTATAAAATGGTCTAAAAAACTGTGCCACCAAATCATCACCACCTAAATCACTATCATACCTATCAAATGCAGGAAAAGGTTCTTCCTCCATTAGCATATTGTCTGCTCTAAAATCGCCCATAACAGCCAGTGGCGTACATGTGCCTGTTTGGTAATGGTATGCTGCATTCAAAACACCTGAAAAATCCGTTAATGCACTAGGTTCAACATCTAGAGGTGGTGTTTGATCTAAATCGTTATCGCATGCGGAAATACCCAACATAGCGACTAACCCTAAACTTATATATTTTATTTTTTTCATATTTTCTTTAATTAAAAATTAACATTTAAACCGAATGTAAAGCTTCTTACAATTGGGCTTGCTCCTTCTTGATACCCATAAGTAATTGGGCCTAGATAACCACTGTTGGTCGTCTCCACCCCTTCTGGGTTAAAAGAGGTGTAATTATCCCCCATAATATACAATAAATTAGTTGCAGCTACATAAGCTCTTACTGAACTTAAACCTGTTTTTTCTAACAATTCTGATTTTAAAGTATATCCTAAAGTGATATTTCTTAATGCTAAATATGATGCATCTTGAATACCTGAGCCGTGAGCATTTCTTGTTTGTTCATAGTGTAAACCATTGTTGTCTGCAAGACCATCAGAGTCAGCATCAAAATTAGCATTTAATGCACGCCCAAATTCTGTTTTCCAGTATATAGGATCTATATTATACACTTCCGCACCCTGTGAGCCTTGTAATTGAAATGAAAAGTCAAAGTTTTTGTAATTCATATTACTATTTATACCCCAATAAAAATCTGGATTCGCAGAGCCTAACTTCACATAATCACCCTCTTCTGTAATTTCTCCATCACCATTTTGATCTACCACATACCAGTAGCCACTACCACTTCCAACAGCTCTTGATGGGTCTGATATATAAACAGATTCAACCTCACCTGCTACTTCGTAGCCCCACATTTCGCCTATTTCACCACCTACATAGTTTCTAAATTGTGGACCTCTACCAGAAGGGCCTCCATAAACTGCTCTTATGTCCTCAACATTACCTAAACTGGTAATTTCCGTTTCTACTGTAGATAAGTTAGCACCTATACTCCATGAAAAATTTTCATTGCTTACTAAATTTGCATTAACTTCAAATTCTACACCAGAACTTGTAACGTTTCCTCTATTAAGATTTACGCTAGGTGTACCAAAAACTTCAGACACCGGCTGTCTAATTAACATGTCTTCAATGTCTGATGTGTAATAATCTACACTAAATCTAAAACGATTGCTTTTAAAGCCTAAATCTACACCGTAGTTAGTTTCAGTATTAGTTTGCCATGTTAAATCTGGATTAGCTACATTTTCTGGTATAAAAAAACCTGCCCCAAAAATCGTTTGACCAGCATCTAATAAACTCAAAGCTCCGTAGGCATCAAGGAAAGATGTAGTTCCTAAAGAGCCCGTACTAAATCTCAGTTTTAATAAACTTATTAACTCATTATCTTCTAAAAAGGCTTCGTTATGTGCATTCCATCCTAAAGAAACTGAAGGGAACGTAGCAAATTGTTGGTTTTTACCAAAACGCGAATCGCCATCGCGTCTTGCAGATACAGATACTAAATATTTATCATCGTAAGCATAATTAATTCTACCAAAAATACTTCTTCTAGATATGGTTTCATCTATACGAGTAACAAGTACATCAGCAGCTTCAAATAAATCATAATTTAATGGTAAATTGTGAGGCACGTTGTTCCCTTCTGTAAAAGTTCCTTTATCATATTGATTTTGAAATTCCAAACCAGCTACTGCAGATATGTCGTGCTTACCAATAACTTTAGCATAATTTAATGTGGTTTCACTTAAAACTGTTGTGCGTTTAGTTGATGTCATATCTAAATTAGTTGCTGTAGAACGTTGCTGACCATCAGACAATATGCCTCTGTAATAGTATTGTTCTCTGTCTCTAATATCAGCACCAAACACTGTTTTTATATCTAAACCATCTATAATATTATATGATAAGTAAGAATTCATGTTACCAAAGTAGGTTTTTGTCCACCGGTCAGAGTTGTCTAACTTAGCAGCTACACCAGCATCACCAGTACCACCAATACCATTTTGATTTCTACCATAATGCCAATCGTGAACATAATCTCCTGGTTGTAATAAAGAAATACTAACAGGGTCTAAACCAATACCTCTTCGGTCTTGATCGAAAGTTCTACCAAAGTTATTACTGGTAAACCCACCATCAAAAAGTGATTGCCTTTGTGCATCTAGTTGTTGTACAAAAGCTATTGAGGCTTCTGTATGATAAATAGGACTTATACTGTAAGCACGTAATAAATCTCTTTGATCCCAAGCTAAAATATCTTGATGGCTATAAAAACCATTTAAACTTATACCTGCTTTTAATTTGTCGTTTAAATTGGTATCTAAATTGATACGTGCATTAACACGTTCAAAGCCTTGAGTTTGTGCAATACCGTCTGTATTTAAATAGCCAATAGATGCAAAAACTTTTGTGTTTTCAGAACCACCAGTTACACTAAAATCGTGTGCCATTGTAGACCCGTTTTTAAACAGCCAATCTTCAACACTAACTACATCTGGTGCATTAGCATACGCATTTAATCTGTAGTTTAATAATTGTGGATCTACTTCAGATAAATCGTAAGCACTTGTTTGTAAATCTGCAGCCCACTCGCCAGAAGTTTTTAACATTTCAATATCATCTACATATTTTTTAGACGAACTATAATATGTGTTATAACTAAAATTTAACTGGCCTGTTTTTCCTTTCTTAGTTGTTACTAATATTACACCATTAGCACCACGAGATCCATAAATTGCAGCAGAAGCAGCATCTTTTAAAACCTCAAGACTTTCAATATCATTTGGATTTACTGTAGCTAAGTTCCCAGAAATTGGGTATCCATCAACAACAATTAGCGGCCCTGAATCACCAGATAGTGATGAAGCTGCTCTAATTTGTATTTTTAAGTCAGCTCCTGGCTCTCCACTTTGATTTTGTATTAAAACCCCAGATAATTTACCACCTAACGCTTCATCAACTCGAGAAGCTTGAATAGCTGCTACATCACTTCCTTTTACTTGAGCAATTGCTCCAGTTAAGTGTGATTTTTTACGCGTACCATAACCTACAACTACAACCTCATCTAAAGCACTTTCGTCTTCAGTTAAAACAATGTTTAGTGTGGTTTGGCCGTTAATTGTAACGGTTTGTGTAGTGTAACCTACATAAGAAAATTTTAGTGCATCTCCATTTGCAACTGTTATTTGATAGTTACCATCAAAATCTGTGGATGCCCCGTTTGAAGTTCCTGCCACTAAAACATTTACACCAGGAATTGGCATATTGTCTGAGGCAGAAGTTACTTTACCTTGTAATACGTAACCTTCTTGAGCAAAAGTTACAAAGGTAAATAACAGCATAACTAATGCTGAAAATCTCATTTTTAAATTCATAATTGATCTTTTAAGTTTGTTTTTAAATTATTTAACTTCACTTATTAATTGGTTTTCCAAACTGGTTTACCAGATTGGAAAACCAAATATATATAAATATTTGTTAAAAACAAGATGTTAGAAATTATTTTAATAAAATTTACCCTTTAAAACTAGTAAATCCCTAATTAAAAGCCTAAAAAATACCTTTATAGCAATAAGGGTTTGCTAGGTATTAAAATATTTAAAAAATAAATACTGATAAATAGGTGTTTAATATTTAAACTTGAAAAAATGTCTAAATCAGGTTGTATATATCCTTAGCAATTTTTATGTAATTAGCTCTTAAAAGTAGATAATACAGTATACTATTTAGGTGGTAAGTGAACGCGTTTTTGTTAAAAACATTAACCAACCTATATTACAAAATGTAAAACGCAATATACAAGGCACTGTTTTTTAACTAGTAAGTTAAATTGAAGAAAATAAAAAAGGCTTTCAATTTTTTGAAAGCCTTTTAGTACACCAAATTGATTTGTTTTCGAACCAAACCATCGAAATATTCAAAAAGTTGGCTGCGCAAAATTTGTTTTGAAATCTCACTAGAAAACAAAAAAATATTCCCAAGGATAAAAAATTATTCTTGGAAATAAAAAAGTACACTACATTGACCTATTCTCGAACCGGTCTATGAAATTATTCGAAAATTTAAATAAATCTTTTTGAAAACAAAAAACCTCCAACCAAAAAGGTTGAATGTTCTACTGTACACTACATTGACCTATGAATGAACCAGGCTATTAAATCGTTAAAACATCATAACAAAACCAATATATACGGTAATGATAAAAGTTTGTTTTTTGTCAAAATAAGTATAATGTGAATCATACTTAGTGTTTCGGTTTTAAATCACCTAACGTATTTATTATATTGCATGAGATGAATATTTTAATCAAAAAGCTAGAATTCATACTTAAATAAATTCCATTCTTATGAAGCAAAAACAAATCAGTCGAAAAGAAGCCATGAAAAAAATGGGGAAATATGCTGCTTTAACAGCAATAGGAACTTTTATTGTATTAAACCCAAAACAAGCACAAGCATCTTCTCCGCCAGATCCAGGAGGAGATCCTTTTGATTAATTTACAGGATTGAAGTTAAATTTTAAACCATTTCTTGAATGTTTTTGACCTCATCATTATCTGTTTCAGGAGTAATGAAGCCTATAATTGATAGATATAGTTTGTTTTTTGTCAGAATGAGTTTAATAAAAATCAATCTTTAACCATGCTAAGTTATTGTACATGTATATTTTATACCTTGCTTTAAGATCATCAATAAATGATACTTTTTAAGTCTTCATTTTGTAAGATTAACACTCATGTTATGAAAAAACTTTTATATTTTATTTTGTGGTTTCCAATGTGTTTCTTTGGACAAGTTGGTATTGGAACTACAAGCCCTAATTCATCTTTGGAAATTGTATCTTCCAATCAAGCTGCTCCCTCAAATACAGATGGTCTTTTAATTCCAAAAGTAGATGAGTTTCCAGCTATAAATCCTGGAGGTGCACAAAACGGGATGCTTGTTTATGCCACTGGAGCAGGTATACCGGCTAAAGGTTTCTACTATTGGCAAAACGTACCTCCTGCTTGGATACCTATTCAAAGTATTGAACGAATTAACGACTTATTAGATGGCAAATCTGATATTGATGGCTCTAATGATGGGTCTTCTATCTTTTTAGGAATTTCAGCAGGTCTAAACGATGATAGTTCACACAATAAAAATATTGGTATCGGTTATCAAGCCATGAGAGATGTTGTTGGAACAGATGTTAACAATCCTGAGGGAAATAATAATATTGCTGTAGGATATCAATCTCTAAGACTAAATACGTCTGGATATCAAAATATAGGTGTTGGTTCTTTTACTCTTGATGCAAACACATCTGGAATCAATAATACTGCTATTGGTCATAATGCTTTGACCGCGAATGATACGGGACTTCGGAATACGTCTATCGGACAATCTACAATGGTTTCAAACACCTCAGGAAGTAATAATACAGCTGTAGGAGGACAAACATTGACTGCTAATACAACCGGATCATCTAACGTAGCAGTAGGTGCTTTTACCTTAACCACTAATACAACTGGAATCAATAATGTAGCTATGGGTAATCAAAGTTTAAGATTCAATATTTTTGGATCAAGTAATCTTGCCCTGGGTGATTTTGCAGGTAGAGCTTTAGATGATGAAAACATAACAGATGTAAATAATGATAGAAATGTATATGTTGGAGCCAATGCAGGTAACTCTGATCTTAATGCATCTAACAATGTGTATATAGGTTATGATGCTGGTGCAGGTGATTTTAATCCTGAAGATAATTCTGGAACCTCAGAAAACAAAAGTGGCAATGTATTTATAGGCTACCAGTCTGGTTATAATGAAAGTAATAGTGATCGCCTATACATTGAAAACTCAAATGCTGGACAAAACGGAGCTTTAATATATGGTCGTTTTGATATTGATTTAGTAAGAGTTAATGGTACTTTACAAGTAAGCAATCCAACATTAGGCGGTTATGCATTTCCTGTTGCAGACGGTACAGCAAATCAGGTACTTACCACTGATGGCGCTGGAACGGTTACTTGGGAAAATGCTAGCAATACGATGTCAATTGCAAGAGCAACCTTATCAACTCCGCAAACTATTGCTGCAGCTAACACATGGACTAAAGTGAATTTTGACACAATTGACTTTGATTTAAACTCAGATTTTAACACAACAACAAATGCTTTTGTAGTTCCTACCGATGGTATTTATAGGATTACTGCTATGTACACATCAGATGTTGCTTTAACTAATAATAATACGTTCGGGATTCGAATTTCAATCACTGGTGGAGCTAATTTACAAGAAGTTAACTACAAGCATATGAATGAAAATTCTAGCGTAGTAAGACAAGTATCCACCTTAGCCAATTTAAGTGCAGGTAATACTATTGAAGTTCAAGCTAGAGTTAATGTGGCTTCAGGTTTAACCATAAATACAGCTTCCAGATTTACAAGTTTCTCAATTGAACGCGTAAGATAAATGTAAACTATAGCATTAAAAAAAAAGCGAGTCATTTAAACGACTCGCTTTTTTTATATTTCTTTTTTATACTATTTCCAAAACCCTTCAATTTCTTCAAGGGTTTTTCCTTTGGTTTCGGGAATAAATTTATAAGTTACGTAAACAATGACTAATATAAATACTATAAATATAAAATATGGTAGTGACCCATTCCAAGGTGCTGAATTATTGGTTTCGCTACCCATAACCATAGGAAATGATTGAGATACTACATAATTGGCAGCCCATTGTGCTGCAACTGCAACAGACATGGCTACACTTCTAATTTTATTGGGAAACATTTCAGACAACAATACCCAAACTACAGGACCCATAGATAACGCAAAAGAAGCAATAAATAGAAGCACACCAATTAAAGAAACCATTCCTACACTTTCTTGTTGTAATGAAATTCCTAACAATAAAAAACCAGTAACCATACCAATAGATCCAATATATAATAATGGTTTTCTACCAAATTTATCAACCGTAAACATCGCTACAAACGTAAAAATTAAGTTTACAAATGCCAGTAAAATTTGTTGCGCCAAAATATCTTCTTTACCAAAACCCAAAGCTTTTTCAAAAATATCAGCTCCATAATACAACACAGCATTTATACCTGTAAATTGTTGCAACATAGATAATACAGTACCAATGGCGATAATCACTAAAATAGCTTTAGAAAAGTAACTTACTTTAACTCCATCATTAGACGCATTTAATGATTGTTTAATCTGGAGTATTTCAGCTTCTGCAGCTTCTTCTCCATTAATACGTTTTAATACCTTAAGCGCATCCTCATCGTTGCCTTTAAGGGCTAACCATCTTGGACTTTTAGGCACAAAAAAGAGTAAAATTAGAAACAAGCCACTAGGCACCAATTCTGACCAAAACATTTGACGCCATCCAAATTCAATATTTTCCGCTTCTGTAAGGTTATTTCCAATAAAATAAGTTGCCAAAAAAACCACAAAAAAACCAATAACTATAGCCAATTGATAATAGGTCACCATTCGTCCTCTAATATTAGAAGGTGCAATTTCAGCAATGTACATTGGCGCATTCATAGATGCTATTCCAATCCCTAATCCTCCTAAAATTCTAAAGAACACAAGCATACTAACCGATTGCGGAAATAGTTCTGGCAAACCAGATCCATAAGCTGAAACCGTGAAAAATAGCGCTGAAATAATTAAAGACCATTTTCTACCAATTTTAATACTTAATGGTCCGGCTATTATTGCTCCTGCAAAACACCCTAATAACGCACTACCAACTACCCAGCCTTTTAAAGCATCACTTAAATCAAAATATTTAGTGAGGTAAAATTGAGCACCATTGATGACACCTGTATCATATCCGAACAATAATCCGCCTAAAGCAGATACTGCAGCTATAAGTAATAGAAAAACGCCTTTTTTCATCGATTTAATAGTTTTTAGTTAGTATTAAAATAAAAGTCCAATTAATTGTAATTGGACTTTTATTATTCTTAAAAAAATATTCTTATTGCTTAATCAGTTTCTTTGTAGACTGATTTCCATTTATCAAAGTGATATTTAAAATATAAACTCCTGTTTTCAAATTAGAAACATTTATTGAATTATTACTAAGAGTTGTTGCACTTAAAACCAATTTACCTGTAATATCCATAATTTTAACTGTAGAAATATCTGAACTTGAAGAGATATTCACAACATCTTTAGCAGGGTTAGGATAAATTAAAGTCTTTGAAAGATTAAAGTCGGCAGTACTAAGGGTTGAATTGTTGCTAAATACTATTCTGTCAATTACAAAATTACCATCAGCATTAGAGGCATTACCAGCATTAGCAGTGTTTCTTATAGCAACTTGAAAATCTTGAGCTATTCCTGACCACTCAGCAGGTTTTAAAGTTTCTAAATCTAAAGATATTGTTTCAAAAGATCCCATACTTTGGTTTATATTATAATTGGTTCCTACATAAGCAACATAATTATCTACTGAAGACCTAAATTGTACTCTTAATTGATCATTAGAAGGAGATAGGTTTCTGTAAACAATATGCATATGAGAGTTTGCATCAGCATTAACAGCATTTACACCGTTAGTAACTTTAGCAATTGCTCCACCATCTGGAGATATAGATAAATTTCCTCCAGCTACTACAACTGTAGCGTCAACTATAGAACTAAAACCTTCATCATCACCATCGGTATTAAACTCGTAAACCAATTTCTCTTCTCTTGGCACTTCATTTAAAAATTGAATTTTATCAATTTCTAAGGTCACACCAGCGGTAGGAATAGTATATGTAGTATTTCCAGTAGCCTTAAAATGTACTTTTACGTCATCTTCTGTACCTGCCCAATCTACGTTTGATAAATCGAACCAATAGGTTTTGTAATCTGTATCTCCAGCTGTAATATCTAAATTTACATATCGTCTGCCACCTGAAGCTTTTGGGTAAGATATTCTCATAAATGTTGGTCCAGCTGGATCACTGTTCTTAATGGTTACACCAGCAAAAGGATTTAAATCTGCATTTACTCCTGCAGTATCTGATCCAAAAGCAGGATTTGTACCATCACCTGTTAAGTCTACTCCCAAAAATGTAGGATTAGTTGTTAAAGTACAAGATCCAGAAGGTGTAAAGCCATCATCTGTACCATTAAAGTCAAATGTTTGTCCAATAGCTATTATTGGCATTACAAGTAACATAATTAAAAAAGTAATTTTTCTCATAATTTTTATATTAAGTTGTTATTAAATTAAATCTTTATATAGCAATTAGTTCATTGTTAAGCCTTAAACTATCTGCTCTTATAGATCAGATAGTTAATAAGACTCCAGCTATTATTAATCAACTATTCTTTTGTTTTTTCTTTACCAGCCTTTCTGGCTTTCATTTGTTCTTTGGTTAAAATCTCTTTAAAGATTTTCTGATTGTGCTTTTTATTAATTTCCTTTTTAGCTTCTTTATCGGCACCATCTTTATTAGCCTTTCTTAACTCTTTTATGCGTTCAATTTGAACCGCAAGGATTTGTTCTTTTTGAGCTTCACTGAGTGCTTGAGACTCATCTCCAGCCATAATTTCTTTATTTAATTCTTCAACTTTTTCAGTTGCTTTTTCTTTTAATTTTTCAGACTGTGCAAATCCTGTTAATCCAAGCCCTAAAAAAAGAATGCATGTAACTATTATTTTTTTCATTGTTTTTGTTTGTTTTAGTTATTTACTTTAAAATTATCTAAACGCCATTGGGTTTTAAAAAAGACATCATCTATGGTTTGTGTCACTCTAACAGATAGGTAAAAACTTGATGTTGGCGAAATGTTCATTAATTTCCTTTTATACTCGGTTGTATTAAATCCTTCAGCATTCATACCAGCGGCTGTCTCTGTTCCCATTGCTATCCAATCTGAATCGTTCCAAGTTCCTGATCCATCATAAGTTTCAGAATAATAAAATGTAACATCAGCGTTATTAAATTCTGGTGCCTGTGTGTATGAGATATCAATAGACACATTAACATTGCCACTTGTTTGCATTTGTGGTGAAATGACAACATTATCTAATTGTCCATTCCCGTTTTGAGTATTACTATAAAACACGACTAATCCCGTATCTGAAGTTTGTGTTTCATCATCAACATCGGCATATTTCGTTGCATTGAAATTGAATTTAAACAATTTATTATCAGGTAAATCTTGAGATGGTAATATAAATGCTTCAAAACCTGCTTCATCTAAATCAGCAACAGTTTCAAAAGTTTCTACATAGTCAAAAGCAACATTATCATTATCAATTACTGTAATGGTTTGTGTTTGTAAATTAACCCCTGGATCTATTCCTCCTGTAACAGATGAAATGGTTAATGTAATGGTTTCGTCAGTCTCTAAATCGCCATCATCAACGATAGAAACATCAATACTTGCAGTACTTGAGCCTGAAGGAATTACAAAGGAATACGGATTAGCATTACTTCCGTTGAAGTTGAAATCTGATGCATCAGCACTACCAGATGTGGTCAGTTCTATAGTAGCATCAGAAGATGTTAATGACGATATGTCAAAATTAAGCGTAATTGTTCCTGCATCTTCGTTATAAGTTAATGTGTTAGCCGCACTAAAATCAATTACTGGATTTGGAGGTAAATCATCATTAATTATTGTTATTGTTGTTTCAGTCGTCACACCAGCAGACAATCCTCCTGATGCTTCACTGATGGAAAATGTTACTGTTTTGTCAGCCTCAAAAACGCTATTATCAATGGCTTGAATATCAAAGCTAGCAGAAGTGGCTCCTCCTGGAACGTTAATGATGAAATCACCTGAAGTCTGACCAATTACAGTATAATCTGTTCCAAAAACAGCGTCTCCAGATGATGAAACCGTTAAAGTTCCACCATCTGTTGTTGCTTGATCAAAAGGGATTATTATAGATGTGCTATTACTGTCATTTTCTTGTATTTGCGCTGTGGCATTTTCAAAACCTACTATGGCCACTAAAGGATCATCGTTATCAATGATTGTAAAAGTTAATGTTGAATTTTCACCAATTTCTAAAGCTCCAGTTGTACTGGTTAAGGTAATTGTTAATACCTTATCATCTTGTATTAAGTCATCATCAACAGGAATAATCGCAAATGTTGAGACTAAAGCCTGAGGCGCTACATCTAAGATAAAATCTGCACTTCCTTCACTAGTTTCATAGGCTGAACCATAATCTGCACCTGTAATTGAAACACTTATTGCCCCTCCTGCATGATTATAATCATTGATTCCGACATTAACAGTCAAGCTATTAGTAGCATTTTCTATTTCAACTAACTCGCTAATGGAAAAACCAACAATACCTGTTCCATCTAAATTATTATCATCTTCTTCACAAGAGACTATAAAAGATAACATTAGAATTGATAAAAGCAAAAGTCTAATATTCATATATTACTATCGATTTAGATTAGGTTTAATTAATTGTTGACAACCTTAAAGTTGCCAACAATTATGTATAATCAAGTATAAAAATAGTCTAAAGAAGTCTACTCTATGTACACTTGGTTTATGACATTAGTTTATAATTACTTTCTTAGTTTCTGAATAACCATTAGCTTCAAGAACCACAACATACACCCCTGTTGTTGTATTTGAAACATCAATTCTTTGATTAACTTTAGACGAATCTAAAGTTTGACTGATAACCAGTCTTCCTTGTATATCATAAAGGTTTAAAACCGCATTTACTTTCAACGTCCCATTCACTATTAAAAGATCATTAAGAGCGTATACTTGAAGAGTATCTAACGGATTCTCAACAAGAGATAGTGCGTCTTCAGAAACTCTTAAAAAGAATCTTCCTGTACCACTCAAGTTTGATGAAGGTGTTAATATGTAATCAGACGTATTTAATAGTGTAAACGTATTCTCTAAAGTATCTTCTAAGACCACCTCAACAGATGAAGGTAAATCAAAGTTTGACATACTAATAGTAATTTGTTCGCCTTGAAGAGCATTTAATCCTAATGGGATTACAACATTATTCAAATCATCGGCACCTAATGACTGAATAGCCATAGCATTACCTGCATTGTTTTGAACCAAATGAGAATAGATTGAAAAACTTGGAACTGTTTCTCCTAAAACTTTAGAATCATAACCAGGATCTAAGTCTTGACTTGCATTCGTATTAAAATAAAAATCAGTAAAGTAAGATGATGTTGCACTATTAAGGTTGACCTTAAAATGACCTATGTGATTACTTTCGCTATTTCTTCCTAAAATGAAATCGTCTGTACTACCTATAGTTCTCATGCTTGTTGTGAAATCAACTGAACCTCCACCTACTTTTGATGCTACAAAGAACCCTTGTCCAGGAGTGATTAAGCTCCCTGGATTAGCATCTGAAAAGGCTTGATTCCAAACAGTCCATCCATTAGATGCATCACCATCATAACCATAAACTCCAGAACTTGATGCTGCAAATTCAGCATTATTTTCAGTTAAAAAATCAGCAAGTGTAATATAAGACGGATAAGGATTTCCTATTAAATTCCATTCTCCAAAATCACCTACTTCTTCGGTAATTAATATGTTAACATCTGAAGTTCTTACCTCTCCGTGGAAATTTAAAGCTGATGTTTCAGCTAAGGTTCCATTGGTTCCCATTCTATAACCTTTTCCAGATATTAAAGCATCAGTAGCATCAAAATCCCAGTTAACATATACTCCAGGATTTCCAGCATTATTAAAAGGACCAAAAAGGACGGCATCACTACTTGGATCTTCTACAAAAAAGCTAACATTATCACCATAAAACTCATTAAACGAGGTGATTACAACAGGTGATGCTATTAAATCATTTCCTGCAGTCGCTTCATTATCATTCACATATCTTCTGAAACGTATTTCTCCCGTAGAAGTTCCGTTAACAATTAAAGATGAAAATTGATCTGAGTCACCTCTAAGTATTAAGCTGTTTTCAGCACCAGAATCTGTTACTAAATCACCTAGAACTGTAATTGAATTTCCTCTATTTACCAATACTTGTTGACCTGCAGATATGGTTAAATTATCGGCTGAAACATCACCATTTACTGTAACAATGTGATCTATAATAACATTATCTGATGAGGTAGGAACAACACCTCCAACCCAAGTTGCCGTATTATCCCATGCGCCATCTTGTGCAGATGCTATTTCTGCTGGAGCAGGAGGTGCTAAATTAAAGTAATCTACAATTACAGAAACATTATCAAAATCGAATGTATCACCCAATGATGCATTGGGTGCATTATTTCTCACTCTTAGATCTACACGTATTTCATCAAAATCAGCATTTAAAGGTCTATTAATGCTATATGGTGACCAACTAGTTGTTAAGGTTTCATTTCCATTAAATTGATTTTCAACCGTACCTCCTCCTATTGAATGCGAAATTTGTATTCCAATAGTTGTAGCAGCGTTATTTGATTTGGCATCAAAATTTACAGTCACCTCATTAACTTGTTCTAATTCAGTTGGTGAAAATGTAAAAAACGAATTTCTAAGCGTATTGTTATTGGTTGCATTCTGGTCAAAAGTCAATCGACCAGCACTACCTCCACCGTTACCAGCTATTAAAGATGCACTGACATCAGGGCCATTAGCTACCCAAGGGGCTAATTCACCTCCATTGTTTTCAAAATCGCCATTGGTTGCAATATTAACAGATAAAGTATTAATGATAATGAACTGATCAATTTTAAAAGTTCCTGCTAATCCACTGCCGATACCTAATTGAATTCTTAAACCAATACGATCTAATACACCTGCATTATCTGGATTGGAAGGAATAGCAAAATCATAAGTATTAAATCCAGCACCATAAGGTATTGTTAAATTTGCTGATAGCGCTCCATTTCCTGGTGAATTATCTCCTATATCATAATTGACAATTCTGAAAAGCTCATGATTTCCTGGAGTAGCTGTTTCCGTGAGAAGGTTTTCTGCCACAATTCGAACAATTGTGTAATCGCCTTCAACAAGACCTAAGCCATCAGGAGTTCTTATTTGTTGAAAACCCCCTGCATAGGTTGTTGGTGTATCTGTTGCTTCTAAAACACCTCCAGTAACATTTAAACTAGGAATTCCTCCTTGAGTGAAACCTTCAAAATCACTATCGGTATTAAAATCATAATAATAACTTTGTCCAAATCCTAAGAATGGCAAAACAAAAAATAAAATGTGCGTAATTTTTTTCATGATGTAAATTATTTATGATTCAAATATATCCTAACTCCTAATTTTAAGGGTTTGTTATTTGTCAGATAAAGTTTAATAATTGTGAAACACTCAGTAAAACAGTATAAAATTGATCTATTTAATAAATAAGTGAGTAACTATTTACAGATTAATCAAAAATAATTTTCTTAGAATTTCTGAACTAAACTTCATCATTTTAATGAAAAATATTCTGTAATCCATTCAAATTATCTTGTAGGATACGTTCAGGATCACCTCCTTTTACGTGACCTAAAATTCCAAATGGTCCCTTATATCCCAGATTGATTAATTCTAAAATCATATCCTTTTCTATATCCCCTTGTCCTATGGTGATAATTTTTGGTCCTTCAGCCTTCATTCCATTGAGATTGACACACCATAAATACGGCAATAGCTTTTTTATTTGTTCTGAATAGATTTCTAAAGTATCATGTGCATGGTGAAAATTAAAAATAACTCCTAAATCGTGATTTGGTAATGTTTCAATAATTCTCAACTGATTCTTAGGATTTCCAAACCAACCTCCATGATTATACAAAGCAATCTTACAACCCAATTTTTCTGAACGACTGGAAAGGTATTCAATCATGGCAACAGACTGAATTAAAGATTCTTCATCGGTTAAATTTTCAAAATATTCTGGTTGAAACCCAACCCATATTTGAGTTTGTAATCCTACAGCTTCCAGGTTTTGAAAAACAACTTCACTTTCTGGTTTTAGTTTACCAATCCTATCCTTATTCAAATTGATATAAAGCCAGACCGCTTTGATGCTTATCCCTTTATCTTTAGCCATTCGCCATTCTTGCTGCATGGAAGGAATATGTTTTGGACGATTACCATAGGCATACTGTTTATATCCCAAACGATCTAACATCTCTAAACGTTCTTCTGGTGAACGTTCTTTAACATCAAAACCAACAATAGACCAAGGTATGAGGTTTTTTTTATTAAAAAGATTTGAAATAGAATCTTTAGGTTGACAATAACAGAATGATGAATATACTAAACATAGAAAAAGAAAAGAACGTAGGGTTACTTTAGACATGCTCATCTTATTTAACCACTATTTTTTTTGTGATATCTAGACTTTTATTATTTAAATGCACAATATAAATGCCTTTAGAAAATCTGTTAAGTCTAACATTATTAGTGGTTGTATGTGCATTGAGGGTTTCAGAAACTAATTTTTTTCCTAATGCATCATAGATATGAACTGAAGACGATTGATTTAGGTAGCCTTCGATATGCAACGTGTTTTCGTTATCAACAAACAGTTTTATATTTTGATTGTCAATTTCAGGAGTTGACAATGTTTCTTCTTGAAAATGAATAAAAAAGCGTCCAGTCCCAGATATTTCAGAATCAGAAGTAATGGTGTAATCTTGGGTATTTAATAAGGTCCAAGTATTAGTAATTATATCCTCTAGATACACTAAAGTATTACTTGGTAAACTTGATTGAGAACTGTCTAACCCAATTGAAAACTGGACTCCTTGATTAACTTTAATTCCTAAAGGGACGGTCACTGAATTTAAATCGCTGTGAGGTAATACTTGAATGGCCATATCAACATCTTCATTATCTTCAACTAAATGTGTAAAAATAGCATCTGCATCTCCATTGAAAGCTCCAGCATCAAAGCCTAAATCAAGGCCTCTTGTTTTTCCATCTACAAAGTAAATATGAGTATTAAACACATTGGATGCGACATTCATGTTTAAGTTGGCCCAACTTGTGTTGCTATTAGAATTTGATCTATTGAGAATAAAATCATCACTCGTACCTGCTCTTCTCATGCTTGGTGTAAACGAAATTAAACCATTATCAGGTTTTGAAGACACAAAAAAGGCTTGACCAGGCACAATTAATTTGTTAGTCGTCATTTGATTAATTGTGAGCTGATTCCATATCGTCCAACGATTTAAGGTCGCATTATAACCATAAACGGCTTGAAATTCATTTTGACTTAACTGCATTTTGTTGGCTTCAAAAAATGTTTCAAAATCTAAATTTGCAGTATATGGATTTCCAATGAGATTCCATGGTGAAAATTCAGTTCCAGTAAATACAATTGGCACATCAACTACTCCTATTTCCATTGCACCTGTAAATACAAAAATATGATCACTATTAGGTTCAGAACCAGACCTATAACCAACGCCAACATTCAAAAGCTCATTAGCATCATTGGTATCTGTGTCATAATTCATATATGTATTAGTGGTTTTATCAAAAGGACCAAATAATTTTTGGGATGTATCATTCGGATTACTGAAAACTGTATTTTCATTGGATTGGTATTGAATAAAATCTCCAAAGGTTTCTCCATCAAGAGGTGCTGAAATCAAATCGTTACCAGATTCAATATCATTAGGATTGACATACCTTCTATACTCTACAATACCATTAGATATAATGTTATTTGGAATAAAGGTTCCAAAACTTGTTGAATTTGACCGAATGGTTAAGATGCCCTGATTATCAAAATTTTGAACGGTTAGCGATCCTCCAACGTTAATTACCAACTTTGCTCCAGAAGAAATATTTAAACTTTGAGCTATGGTTTGATCTGAAATATTATTAGCAGAATCACTAGCTATTCCTGAAATCACGTTGATAATGTCGTTGCTCGTAGAAATCCCACTTGGATTTTCAGGAGTCCATGAGCCATCAAAGGTATAAGTTGTTGAGACTGCAGGTATGTATTCTATTGCACCTAAATCTGGATGAGCATCTCTAAGAGTTCCGAAGAAATCATTGTTTGGAGCAAAACTTGTATTTGCAATATCTATGGCTGGTGAGGATGGAAATAGACTAAAATCGTAGGTTGATGCTAAATGATCTCCAGCATTAACAAAAAGTGGATTAGCTTCTAAAGTATTAATCTGAATAGTTGAAATATCGCCATCTTGATTTACAATTCCATTAATTCCATAAATCAAATTATCTGAAACCACTAAATTTACTGAATTTCCAGCTGATAGTGCATAACCATTCCAGTTGGAATCCACAACCGAAATATTATTAATCATTTTAATATCGTTACCACTTTGAGAACTGATACCAATATTATTTCCGTTTTGTTCTCCTCCTGCATTAGTTACAGTATTAGTATAGGAATTCATGTAACAGGTATTGTTTATAAAATCAATACGATGTCCATCATTTGAGTGAACACCACTAAATCCATTCCAATAACAAAGATTGTTTGCTACTAAAATTCTTCCACTTCCATTTACCCATAGATCTGTGTTATTTCTTTGTAATGAAATTCCTTTGCCTTCATCAATTCGGGGAGTAATAATTGTTTTATCAGGTGCCCATGAAAACTGTTCATTATAATTATGATGAACTTCATTTCCCAAGATTTTTATACTATATGTTTCTGTGGTAACAGGCTTGGTTCTGGTAACAACAAGTGCATGTGTTCCTGTGTAAGACTTTGCTGAGCATCTAAAAATTTCATTGTTAACAATATCTACAAAAGAACCATCTGAGACCCTCAAACCACCTCCAGGCATATCATGGATTATATTATTTCGAATGATAATTTCATCACTATTACTTACATATAATCCTCTGGTATCAATATAAGATGGTCTACTTACTGGCTCATTACTGATATCGGTATAAATGTCTGTTTCTTCAACTATATTGTCATTATCATTTATTTCATCTTCATTTCTATATCTGATATCATTAACTGCTGGTGCATTTGATGTGCCTTCTAAGGTGTTATCATCTATGATATATACAAACTGTAAAGCATTTGCCGTACTTAAAGGAATTTGTTCAACTTCACCCTCAATTTCAAAATCTTCAATAATTAAAAAAGAACTATTAGTTACTCTAAAAATATTAGCACCATCGCCTTTTAATTTTGTATCTGAATTAAATGGTTTTATTGTGATATAGTGTCCCAAAGCACCATTCATATTATTAATTCTAATAGTATTTTCTTTATGCCAAAGATGTGGATCGTTTGTGTTTCCTGAATAGGTATAACTCGAATTATAAGCATCATTAGTATAAACACCCATCACAAAAACCGTATCACCTGGCTGCACATTATTTTGAACCTCACTAAAGGTTCTAAATGGTGTTAAAGGGGACAATCCATTGTTATTATCGTCACCGGTCATGCTCACATACCAATTGGTAGCATTTATAGTATTTACATCTAATAATGCATCTAAAATATCATTTACCCAAGTTCTGGTATTCTCAATATAAATAGTTTTATTTGATTTACGTCCTGCATCCCATACTGTATAGGCAAACCCCAGATCTATAGCTTTTTGACCTAAATAACTATAATATGCAATTCGAGATTCATTTTCTGGTCCTCCAAAATCACCATAAGTATTAGTTTCATAATTATAACCTCCTTCATTATCTGCTCCAAACTCACCCAATAAAACCGGAATGTTATTCGATTGAGACCAGGACTGTACAACTTCAAAATGGTTGTCAACTTCAGCTTTATCTGCTGAAGTTCCCCAATCATAATCATTGTGTGCTGCTTCACTGGAAGCTGTAAATTCTCTTGGCAGGTAATAATGAAAAGTTGCAATTAAATGATTGTCGCTGTTGATTACAGACGGACTTATTTGTAATGGTGCAAGGTAGGCGTTTTCACTTCCTCCTGTGATAATGATATTCCGATCAGCGTTATTGTTTCCAGTACTTCTTATGATATTAATGATGTCAGTATTCAAGGCATCCATTTCAATATCGGTTAAAAAAAAATAGGGTTCATTGATGACTTCAAATAACAAGTTATAATCATAATCTTTAAATCGATTGGCGATAGCCGACCAAATAGCTCTAAATTTTTCATTATCTGCAGCTCTTTTTGCCGATGTTGGATTGGTATAATAGGAAGCGTGCTCTGGCTTAGGACTAAACGTATATAAAAATTCTTCTTTTAAAGTGCTTCCATGAACATCAAGAATTACAACCAAATTGTTATTTAAAGCCCATGTAATCACTTCCTCAATTCTATCTAAATATATTGAACTCACTATATAATCGGAAGGCGTTCCGTTGTAACCGGAAGCAGTTCCAGCATTTTTAGAATATACAGAAGTATCTCCAGAAGTTCGTAATCCAAAAAAATCCATAGGAATTCTAACGGTAGAAAAACCAGCAGCAGCTATATCCTGAATATATGTTTCTGCCAATGGCGCTGCCCAATCACCTTCTACTGGTGCTGTTAAAACGTTGCCTATGTTTATACCTCTTCCCATATTAACCACCATTTGTTCCGGTGGGATTTGAGACGAACTTGTGTTGGTAAACACAAACGCAAGAATTAAAAAACATAAGTTTAAAAACTTCATAGGCACGATGTTAATGAAATTAAGGTTGAAAACAACTTTAAAGAGTAAATATCCATAAAACTTCTTGAAAAGAGGTTTGAAGATAGTCGTATAACGTATACTATTTACTTTAAAATTAATTCGATGAGAACGATTGCTCATAAAAATCAAAAAAGTATTCACCAATTTTCTTCATCGCTGAAGTCACATAATGTCCTATTGGTGGTGGATTTTTCTCAAAATAGAATTTTGAATTCTTATCTTTTTCTTGCGGAATTAAAACTACATTAGCATCTGCTTTAGCAACGTTTTGCATCGCTTCAACGACTTTCCCATGACCTACTTGAAACATCAAAAAAGGTAATTCTGGATGATTAAAATCTGCACGTACACGACTTATTAATGTTATAAGGTTTGCTTCATACATGTCTCCAGGTTTTGAACCTCCTTTCTTTCCACTATCAGATTCGCCTTGTACCCATAACATTCCGCACAACTCATACCGATCTTCTTTTAAAGTTGACAATACGTTTTTAGAGTATTCTATAAACTCCCTGTATAACTTTGGCTGATTTTCTTCATTTATTAATGTTGCTTTTTCTAAAGACCAATCGGGATTCCAAGCACCATACAAAGACATTCCTCCTCTTGAACGCTTTATTAAAATAATTTGATGGTCTGGATATTTTTCAGACATTTTAATACCAAAGAACAATTCTGGACCAAATAAGTACTCAGCACCAAATTTTTCAGCAATATGCTTTGCTACTTTTGTGGTATCTAAAGGTTTTCCATTGTCAAAATTATAATATAACGTTACATTTTTTTGTGCCTTTTTTAAGCGTTGTTTATCAATTTCTGAGAGCCCTGAAGCTTTTGCACGACCATCCATATTTGATTGACCAGCAAGCAGAAATACTTTGATGTTTTTGTCTTGTTTATTATTTTCTTGCGCTATTGACAAAAAAAAGCTAGTCGAAATACATACTAATAAAATGAATTTTTTCATACTTTAATTTACGCCTTCTATATTTTGTCTATAAGTCGAATGTAGCAGGCTTTTTAATTTTAAAACGACCTTGTTATATTTTGGAAGATTTACTACATTTTCATTTTCTGCTTTATCGACTCTGTGATCGTATAACATTGATTTGATGGTAGAATTATCGACTGGATTAATAAATTCGGTGTAACTAAAGTCAGGTGTTTTTAATGTAAAGGCGTTGCCTTTTTTAATTAAAATATGATTCTTCCCTTTTTGATTTACATCTTTTAAAATGGGAACCATACTCATTCCGTCTAATTGGTTTTCAGGAAATTCTAATCTACATAACTCAGCTAAAGTTGGATATACATCAACCAATTCAACCAACGCATTTCTTTCTCCATGTTCTTTAGAAAACGGATTGTAAATAATTAGAGGAACTTGCGTTGATGTATTATAATTGGTGAATTTTGCCCATTGCGTATGTTCTTGTAAATTATAACCATGGTCTGACACAAAAATCACAATGGTGTTCTTATCTAATCCAGATTCTTTTAATTCTTTTAAAATCTTCCCAACAAGTGCATCTGCATAACTTACCGTTGCATAATACCCATGAATCAAATCGATTGCCAATGAATCTGACACTTGACCTTCCTTAGGAATGTTAGAATACGCACGCATTTCAGGCCAATTGCTAATAGACATTTTTGGGGCGTTTTTTGGAATATAATTATAGTTTTCAGGTTGTTTAATTTGATTTCTATCGTACAAATCCCAATATTTTATAGGTGCATTAAACGGTAAATGTGGTGCAATAAAACCTGCTGTTAAAAAGAACGGTGATTTACTTCTCTTTAATTTTTTTATATCTCTAATGACCTTCTCTGTCATTATACCATCGATGTGAACAGAATCATTGACCTCTGCTTTTTCAAAAGCTGGACCAGTATTAGTTTGTTTGTATTCTGAAATATTATCTGTTAACTGATAATCTTTCCAAAGGGATTGCCAATAATCGGTTGGTGTTAAATTTTGATCATTTTTATCAAACGCATAAGGTCTGTAGACTTCATCCCAATCGGTTTCTCTATCATCTAAATGGTGATAAATTTTACCGTTTGAAATTGTAGTATAACCATTGTTTTTAAATAACTGTGGTAGCGTAATGGCCTCAGGTGTTTCTTTTTCAACAAAGGTGTTATAATTTAAAAATCTGTTTTTTGTAGGTAGCATACCTGTTAGCATACTAGCACGAGAAGCTCCACAAACTGGCACATTACAATAAGCATTAGTAAATTTTACACCCTTAGTCGCTAAATCATCGATATTAGGTGATAGGATTTGCGATGCGCCAAAGCTTGATAATTCTGGGCGTAAATCATCCATATAAATCAAGAGTACATTTGGTTTTTGTAGGGTTTTACCATTTGTTGTCTCGTTACAATTCAAGAAAACCAAAAATGCCAAAACGTAAAAATGCTCTAAAATTGTCCTAATCATAGTATTGTATTTCTTAACCAAAACTAAAGGAATAGAAATTAAATTGAGTCTAGTATCAGATGTATATAGTTTAATAATTGTCAGTTATAATTCAAGAGTTGACTTATAACGAACTACTATCGTTTAAAACCAAACCTTACTGAGAAGAATTATCAATAATTTTGAAAAAAGTCGTGCTGCATGAAACAGATTTACCTTAAACTTTTCTTTTCAATTATCTTATTGACCTCTTCAATTACAGCTATTGCTCAAATGGATATGATGAATGCATTGCCTTCAAATTTGGCAACTCATACTGCAGTTCAAAATGGAGATTGGTTCAGCACTTCTACTTGGGATACTGGAACAGTTCCTTCAACAGGTGCAATTGTATACATTCCAAATGGAATCACTGTTGATTATGAAGGCTCATCTGGTGACCATATTTTTGCCATTCGCGTTGATGGAAACTTTAATATGACTCAGACTAATACTAACTCAACATCCCGCATTAAGTTTGATACGTTCTTTGCAATGCAGTATTCTTATGTGACTTTTTTAGCCAATAATCCTTCAGATGGAAACATCATTATTAACATAGAACCTTTCGATATTGAAGCCTACCGTTCTGGCTCTAATATTTGGTCAACTGCTGCTGAAAATCATTTTAGAGATAATGGTGTGGTCACTTTTAAAACCAGAACTGGTCAAGGTGATGATCGCTACAATACCATTGAAGAAGCTAATAATGGTGATTTTCAAATAATTGAAAGTGGCGCTACTACCATAAATGATGGCTCAGGTGTTTTAGGGCGTTACAGTTGGGATCCCTTACAATTAAGTTTAGGAATGGTCACCATGGGACAACTGGAAATCATCGGTCAAGAAAAATTAAACATGATCAAATTAGCTGCTGATGCTAGTTCTGGACAAAACAGTATCCAAGTTTCTGAAATTCCGATGGGCTGGGAAGTAGATGACGATATCATTATAACAAGCGGTGGAAATGCTTCTAGCTCAAACAATGGAGAGGATCAAGTTAAAATTTTAAGTATTTCAAGCACTACTATTAATTTAGACAGCAACTTAACCAAAAATCATGAAGGTAGACCTTCCGAAGATTTGCATTGCTATGTTGGTAATCTTACAAGAAATATCCTTATCAAATCGCCCTCAACTAATACTGTCACTCAAAGAGGACATGTGATGGCAATGCATAATGATACCAATGTTCAAATTAGAAATGCTCAATTTCTAAGATTAGGTCGCACAAACAAAGGGCAACTATTAGATGATTTTGTCTGGAATAATTGGTTAGAACCTAATGTATTTACATCAAAAATATCAGCTTTAGGGCAAGAATGTGCAGAAATGCGTCGCATCCCAGAAAATGAAATTACAAATTCTAGAGGTCGCTATTCCATTCATTTACATAAATTAGGCACCGCTTTTGGAGCCAATATGGCTCAGGTGACTGGCAATGTGGTTTGGGATAATCCAGGTTGGGGAATTACTCATCATGATTCTCATGCCAATGTTTCAGACAATGTAGTATATGATGTTGTTGGTGCTGGAATTGTTTCTGAAACTGGCAGCGAAACAGGTACTTGGGATCATAACTTGGTGGTTAACATACAGCAAGGACATACTACAGATCCTTACCAAGCGTCCTTGCATCACGATGATTACCTGTTCTCTGGTCAGGGATTAGCATTTAAAGGGCGTGCCGTTTTAAGCAGAAATAATGTCATTGCTAATGCCATCAGAGGTGTAGGCGTTATCAATATGAACAATTCCATTACAAATTTAGATCGTTTAGATGCTCAGGCCTTGGCAACCACAAGACCTGGATATGAAGTAGATAATTTTCCCTTAAGCCGAAATGGGTTTAGCAAAGAAGGTGATGGAGTCATGCCTGTTGAAGCGGCTTTAATTATGGAAAACACAACAGTCATTGATTGTAATATTGGTTTGAGATCAATAGAACGTGATATGGGCGTGAATCATGAATCTCGATCCATATTAGACGGACTTAAAATTTGGGGAGCTAATACAGGGCTCCTTATAAATTATCAAGCCGATTACAGTTTTAAGGATGTCTATATTTCTGGAAATAACCCTAGCACATCTTTAGGTATTGATATGTGGAAGCATTCACATAATCAGACTTTTGAAAACATTAAACTTGTTGATTTAGAACATGCTGTTAGTGTTTCAAGGACTACATTAAGTACTTCACAAGAGCCAAAAACCAGGAACAATGGCTTTACTCCTTGGATATTTATTGATTTAGAAACTAGTAATGTTGGTGAATTCTATGAAATTAGAGTCGATAATCCAGAGCTAGATCCTAGCTTTAATTATACAGAGCATCCAGATAACACCATGCATTTAAGTTCTATTGATATAACGTCTAGACCAACAACATTTACAGTTTTAGATGATTCTACTCTAGAAGTTGATTTTTCTGAAATGGGAGAAGACGCATTGCGTTTTGAAGTTGATGGCATTATTACTGATGACTATGGTAGTTATGACATGGGAATTCAACAAGCTTTAGCTCAAGGTAACTTGCGTGAAAATTATCCAAAGCGTATTTATCAGTTTGCGTCTCATGCAAAATTTGAAGAATACTTGGCTGCTAATGGTGTTTACAAAGATGAAACTGATAATGATCAATTGTATTTTATCATAAACGAAAGTTTGCCTAACCGCAGAACATTTGAATATACAACCGTTCCTGTAAGAGTTAAGATAATGAATGCGCCTTCATCTGGTGTGTTTGCAAATCCGCAAGTAGAAAGCACTACAGCCTTAGCACCAAAAAATCAAATCATAAGCCGATTAGCAACTGTAACTCAAAGCAGCACGAGAACTGGCTTAACTTTTTCAGATGGCTATCACAGTAGTGTAACTATTGATTGTTCTGCCGAAAAAGCTATTGATGGTAATACTAATGGCAGAATTAATGCGCAATATTATCAAAGAGGATTGTTACCCGTTGGAAGCTTTTCTGAAACCAATGTTGAATCTGAACCATATTACGATTTGGATTTTGGTGAAGAAAAAATCATTGATTATTTTGATATCTGGAACACTGTAGAACTTAACGGTTCTGATATTGAAACGGTTTCAAATCATTTTAAAAATTTCTCTGTATTTATTTCAGACACCCCTTTTACGGGAACAACTTTTGCTCAATCACAAGCAGAAGCTGATTTTGAATACACTAAAAATAGTACACCTACTCGCAAATTCTCTCAGAATAACTTAAATGCGGTCGGACGCTATATGCGTATTCAGTCTTCAGAATCTTTTAATACTAAATTGAAATTTGCTGAAATTGAAGTGGTTGGTCGCACCTACACTGGCACTTTAGATACTGTTGATGAGATAGTAAATGATGTCATTGCTGTTTATCCTAACCCAACAGATGGCATATTACATATCCATTTAAATAAAACATATACCAATGTTAATATTGATGTGATTAATATTTTAGGACAAACTGTATTATCAGAATACCATAACGAGCTAGCCCAAACAGAAATGCGATTACAAGGAAATTCTGGAATTTATTTTGTACAAATCAAAGGCGATAACAATTTGAATCTTATCAAAAAAATTATAAAACAATAAATTAGTTTTAGTCTGAAGAACTAGTGTGCTGAAAAATTAAACCGTTTCAGGACCATTAGTTTAATAGGTCTGACTTACTATTTCGCTCTCACGGAAACCAATTCGTTGAGCAATCGCGTAAAGGGTTTGTCCTTTTTCTAAAGTAACTGGTTCTGTGTACAACTTCCATCCACTGTTGAAATCGAATTTTTGATCAGGCTGATTAGAAATGATGAAGGCAATTGAAGCTCCTTTAGTTTTAGTAGAAAGTGTTATTTTTTTTCCATCTGATATATCAACTACATTCAATGAAACACTATCCGTTATTGGTTGTTCAAAATCCGGCCACATTGTTTTGACCATTTCAGATTCAGGAATTAAACCGTAATCGTTTCTATTCTTTAGATGACGCTCCAAAGCTTGTCGCATTTCATTTAAAATAGAGGCATATGCTGGATCTTCAGCTAAGTTATTAATATTATGAGGGTCTTTTTCACAATCGTACAATTCTTCCTTTGTTTTTGTTTGAAACCAAAGATCCTGAATTGAATTCAACTTATGTTCATCTTTTAGATTTAGAAAAACAGGCATCATTTCTATGTTTTTTCTATAAGCAACATCTTTGTATTTTAACAATTCAGGATAATCATTTCGAAGGTATAAAAATTGCTTATTTCGAAGAGCTCTTATACGATCAGTATATTCATCGAAACGGTCTGAGCTTCCGAAGACATACGTACGTTTTTCAGTATCAAAGGCTCCTAAAAACGCTTGTCCTTCCATATATTCTGGCGGATTTACACCTGCTAAACTTAACATTGTTGGTGCCAAATCAACAAAAGAAATCAAACGATTTGTTCGTCCGCTTTCGGTATTAATGCCTTTAATCATAAAAGGTACTTTTAGACCAGAATCATATATCTCCCGTTTTTGTCTGGGCAATGGTCCACCATGATCACTATAAAAGAAAATGATTGTATTGTCATATAAGCCCTCATCTTTAAGTTGTTTTATAAACGCTCCAACCTCAGCATCCATGAGCTCAACATTACTGTAATGTCGCGCAATAGTATTTCTGGTTGCTTCCTTATCTGGTAAATAAGGTGGAACGCTGACCTCATTTGGATTTACTGTTAAAGGTAAATTACTATTTTTCCACAATTGACTCTCATGAGTTGTGCCAATGTTAAAGACCGAAAAGAACGGTTGATCTTTAGGTGCATTTCGCCAATGTGCTTTATTATGATTTTCATCCCATGCCGTTACTGGTGCTGCAAACTGGTAATCGGTTTTTTGGTTATTCGTACAATAATATCCTGAAGCTCTCAAATATTGGGTGTAGCATTTCACTTCATCTGGAATCACTGCTGAATAATCTATAATTGGTCCGCCTTCTAAATCGGTTTTATTGGTGTCTTTAGAATAAGTTCGTTTTCCCCAGGAATGAATATCTTTTCCAGTACGCATATGCATCGTTCCAATACTTGTTGGGTACATTCCTGTAATAATAGCTGATCGACTAGGACCACAAACCCCAACCACTGCAAAGGCGTTATCATAGATCATACTCTCTTTGGCCAAAGCGTCTAAATTAGGCGTTTTTGCTGTATGGTCTCCATAAAATGAAAGCGTCGGACTGATATCTTCGGTTACAATCCAAAGAATGTTTGGCATTTCATTCGTGGCTTTGGAATCAACATTGATGTCCTTTTGCGAATGACAGGCAGTACATATTAAAATGAAACTGATATATTTTAAGAACTTCATTACAATTCAATTTTATAAAAATTAGTTTGCCTAGGTTTAAGTTCAAATGTACCTGTTACTAATTTTCCATCTACTAAGAAGGTATATTCATAAGTGCCAAAAAAACCAGCCCCTGAAACTAATCCGTCTCCATTTGTTTCTCCATTTAAATTAGTATTCCATGCGTCATGAACTAAAGAAAAATAGGCTTTACCCATAATACCGATTTCATTATTTACATTAAAAATATCACATTTGCCACGACCATCTTCTGTATTTCCCCAAAACAAAAACTCAGTAACATTGGGATGACTAAAAGCTGCAATCATAAAATCACGTGTGTATTGCTCTCGTACTTTGGGATCTTGAATATCCATAGTAAATTCTGAAATACTAATTTGTTTTCCTAAAGTGGCATAAAATGATAAGATTTCTAAAACGCGCTCAGGCGATGTAAGGTCACTACCTATATGGCTTTGAATACCAATACCTTGGACTAAACCACCAGTGCTTTCATCTATACGTTTAATAAAATCATAATACCATTGCTGTTTTTGGGTATCAATGCCACCTTTACTAATAATTCCATATTCATTAATAAAGCGATGCAATTCGGGTTGTTTTAAAGCAGTGGTTCTAAATCCGTTGTGCAAAATTTCTTCGCTACCCGTTATTTTTTGTAAATCGTTATTGGTGTAGGCCTCATTAACCACATCCCAATGTGTGATATAACCTTTAGTGCCCTCTAAAATGGAATTAACATGGTTTTCGATAATTTCGGTAACTTTATCAGAATTACCCTTATTTTCTCTAACTTCTTTAGTTAGATAATTAAATCCAGGCCAAATTAAAACATGTCCCTTTACAGGATAACCGTCTTCTTTTAAAATTTTTAAGGCGTCTAAGGTTATTGTGCGCTTGTCTTCTTTCTGCCAGTGTTTGATTTTTAAATCATTACCTAGCACCAAACTATTAAAGGCCTTTTTGAAGTTTTTATAATCATCTGAATTATTTACAACATCTTCGGCAGCCATTCGAGCTCCAAACTTAAATGCATGATTTTTAAGTTTTACGTTAAGCGTTTTGTTTGCCAGAGGCTTACCATCTTTGTAAAACTGAAGCGTAAATTTACCTTTTCTAATGGCTTCAATGCGCTGATTGGCATCTACTCGCCATTGTGCATCGGCTTCCATTCCAACATAAGTGATCTCGGTTTTTGGAAGACTTTCTAGGTTTGTTCCTTCTGGAAAAACTTCAAATTTAATGTCTTTAATTAAAAAAGATTGCGCTCTGTAACCGTACTGCATAACGATTCCTAAGTCTTCTTTTTTAATGTATCTATTTGCTTCAAATGGCAAATAATAGGTTTGCCACTCTGAAGAAAAACTCTGCGTATAGTCAATGTTTCCTTTATAATCTTTGGTTTGTTTAAATATGAAAAGCGCTTTAGCTTCACCTGTCTCTAAACTAGATGTTACAGTTTTTGCTTTAAATGATAATAAAAACACTGTTCCTTTTTTACTGCCTTTTGCGTTAATATGGATTTTTGTAGCACAATTGTATATAAATTTAGGTTCTGTTTTAGTTTCAACTAAAAATTGAAGATTACCATTATCATCTTTAGATTTCTCAATATTTGAAAATTCGCCTTTTGCATTTACAAATTTTAAACGGTCTTTATTTACTAAGTCTTTGCCTTTTGGACTGTTTTGGGCAAAGCCAAATCCAACAAAAAGAAAACAAATGATAAGTGTTATTTTTTTCATTTTATTCAATAATATTTGATAGTTTTTCTGCTAACGATTTTGCACCTGCTATACTTAAATGAACGTTATCTTTTAAGTCTTCTATCGTAGTTAATTTAGAACCTTCAATAAGTACAATATTCTTATCTCCATTATCCTGTAGCTCTTTTACCACCTCTTTTATAACGTCTACAAAAGACGTTACTGGTAAATTTGATTTTTTAGAATTATTCATTTTTGTAGTCAATAAAGAAATACAATATATTTTAGTGTCTTTATGGGTTTCTCTAATTGTATTCAATACTGTTTTGTAACGCTCTTTAAATGTTTTAACATCAATGCCTTCTCCATTATAATCATTATAACCAATAAGAACGGTCATCATATCGATGTGCTTAAAATCATCACGAATCATTTCTGCCATAACTTGTGATGTTTTTCCTCCACCAACCGCAGTATTGAACAATTCATAACCTAGCTTTTCGGCTAAAATATAAGAGTAGGTTTCTTGGGTTGTTTTTTGCCCAGTACCATGAGTTATAGAATCACCAAAAGCAACATAGGTTTTCTTTTGCTCTTTATTTAAAGCTTCGAGTGTATGATTCTCTTCTAGTTCTAAACCAACAAAATGAACATCTGTTTTTAATGGATAGGTAATTGTATAAGAAACCGCTTCTGTTGTTGTTTTTGAAGATATATTAATATGAACAATCTCATTAGCGATATATTTAAAGCGCTCATTTTTATCAAATTGATCATTTTGAAATACCCCAAAAACAGCTCCTTTATCTGAACCTTCAACAATTTTAAATTTAACTACAACCGTTGGGCTTTTAGTTTTAAAATTTAAGGTTATGCCACTACATGTTCTGGCTTTTATTGGATTGAATAAATTTTCTTTTGTAGTATTCTCATAAACTTCTTGGTTATGTCTATGAGCAATTAATTCATCATTTTTAACAGTAATATAGTTGCTGCCTTCAATGCTAATATTTTTATTATCACATGCTACTTGTGTCTGTGCCGTTAGATTGATGTTGACTGTGAGAATTAATACTGATAAAAATTTTAGTGCTTTGTTCATGTACATATTAAAAATTAGATTTCCATTCGTTTAATTCTTTCAATAACTGTTCCGTAATTTTAGGGTTTTCTTCGGAAATATTATGTGCTTCATAAGGGTCTTTAGCCATATCATACAGTTCTGTACGACCTTCTTTATACCAATTTATGAGTTTGAAATTGCCTTTTCTTATAGCTGAAGATTTTGTGTCTCCTGTATTAACTGGCCTTGCTTTGCTAGAATGCCAAAATACCGTTCTATCCTTCCACTCGTCTTTATTTTGAAGTACTGGCAGAAAACTTTTTCCGTTGGTGTCTAAAGATTTGTTTGCTGTAATATCCAAAACTGTTGGAAATACATCCATCAACATCACTAAAGATTCGTTATTTGTTTTTGGTTGAAACTTGCCATTCCATTTTACGAATAGTGGTACTTTAATTCCGCCATCATATAACCAACCTTTTCCTGCTCTTAGCGGAAAATTAGATGTTGCTAAATCACGTTTTTTTGTTCCGTCGTTTGACAATCCGCCATGGTCTGAAGAAAAGACAATTATGGTATTATCTTCAATGTTTAAGCTTTTTAAAAGTTGCAATAATTTACCCACGTTTTTGTCCATAGTTTCTACCATTGCAGCATACGTTGCATTGTCTTGGCGCATTTTTGTACGACCAGTACCTTCTTTTATATATTCTGGTTGGTTGCCAAAATCGAATGCATTAATTTCCTTTCGGTTACGTTTAATATCTTCTTCTTTAGCCTCCAAAGGTTGGTGCACGGCATAAAACGAAAACATGGCCATAAACGGTTTATTTTTATCTCTATTAGCAATGTATTTGGCAACATTATCGGTCATCGCATCCATTAAATAATCACCTTCTTGGCTCACTTCATCTACATCAGGCACTGGTGATTTTTTGTTTTTACCCTTTCCTTTTTTCTCATTAAAAGGATATAAAAAACTTATGGGTGAGCCAGCGTGACCTGCAGCAAAACTAAAGTCGTAACCAAAATCTTTTACACTTTGTTCGTCTCCTAAATGCCATTTCCCAAAGTATGCTGTTTGGTAGCCAGCAGTTTTAATATTTTTGACAAAATTTTTACTATCGGAAACGTTGGTCATCTCAAAGCCATCATCAGGAACATCACCATTTTGCACAGGATAATTACCTGTCATCATAGCATATCTGGACGGTACACAACGTGGATAATTAGCATAGGCATTATTAAACACAACCGATTGTAATGCCAATTGATCTATGTTTGGTGTTTGGTAAATCTGGCTTCCGTTAAGGCTTAAATCATGAAACCCTAAATCGTCTACATGAATAATTAAAATATTAGGTTTTTCTAAAGAAATTGAACTTGCTTTTATTTCATTTTCTAAAGAAGCTTTTGTCTTGCAAGTAAAAAACGTAATACTCAATAATATATATATGTAAAGACATTTTTTCATTAATTGATCTTAATTAATTTGATGTATTTTAATTGTACGTTGTCCCACATATCATTCTTTTTCCCTCCAGTAAAAGTAATGGTGTTTGTCCCCTTTTTTAGTTTAATTTCTCCCAATTCTACTTTATCAAACTTACTTAAAGCTCCAGTGTTTGGTAGTACGGTTTTTATTGATTTGTTAATACTAACCACATTACCCTCTACTTGTGTTGAAAGATTAGCAAGGATTTTATATGTGCCATTTTTTGGTACATCTAATTTCCAATGAGCTGCATTACCAGTATTTTTTCTGCCTGATATGCATTTTTGCCAATTTTTAAAATAGGCTTCACCATTATCATAAGCTATTTCTGGTATACAATCGAACTGAGGCTTTATAGTTAATAAAGCTGTTTGTGGTGTTAACAGAAAAGTATGGTCTGAGTTTGGCTTTACGTATTGTTTTTGAATTTTAAGCGGTTCATTAACCACTACTTTTACCACCGATACAGCATCATGAGGTGCTTGCGTTGGCAAATTGCTAATGATTAATTGCTTGTCTTGTTGCAAAACTTCTAAATCACTCTCATTAGCAAGTAAAAATGCTTTTACTTCTTTATTGGTCATTCCTGGCAATACTATTTTTCCATCTTTTGGCCAATCATATACGTATACATAAATGGTGGATTTGTCTTTGTCCTGCTTTATACTTGCCTCACCAAAGGGTAATTTATAAAACGGGCTTTTTTCCGTTTCGTAAATAGATTCGCTATTGTTTTGCATCCAATTTCCGATGTAAGCCAATGCTTCTGTTGCTTGAACGGGAAATTCACCATTTGGTTTTGGACCTACATTAAATAAAAAATTCCCACCCATAGAAACCATATGCGTTAAGGTTTTTAAGAGGAAAGATGGTTTTTTCCAGAGTGTATCGGATGGCTTGTAACTCCAAGAACGGTTTTGGGTTAGGCATAATTCATTATAATCTTCTGTCAAGATACCTGGAATAACCTGTTCAAACGTTTGAAAATCTTTTTGAGCTGTTAAACTTAATCTTGGATTTACAATAATGTTGGGTTGTAATTTAACCAGCTCTTTACCTACTTGATTAGCCAACTCATCATTTTGAATTTTCCGAGCTGAATCCCACCATATCAATGAAATTTCTCCGTAGTTGGTAAATAGTTCTGTTACCTGACCTCTAACAATGGTCGTAAAATAGTCATCCCAACTTCCGTCTTGTTTTTTGTCCCAACGATTTTCTGGTGTATATCCACCTGAGTGATACCAATCTTGCGCTTGCGAATAGTAAACTCCAAATTTAATATTATACTTTTTACAAGCATCTGAAAGTTCTTTGATAACATCGCGCTTAAATGGTGTTGCCGCAACAATATTATAACTACTAACATCTGATTTAAATAAAGCAAAACCATCGTGATGCTTTGTAGTCATAACAATGTATTTCATCCCTGTATCATAAGCATATTTAACCCATTGCTCTGCATTAAATTTCGTTGGATTAAAGTTTCCAACTACATCCTTTTTATAATCATCTATAGGGATATGCAGGTTTTGCATAATGTGCTCTCCCAATGCACCCTTTTGCTTTTCGCCTTTATATGCGCCATCTAAAACACTATATGCGCCCCAATGAATAAACATTCCAAACTTAGCATCAGTATACCATTGCACACGATTTACTTTTTGTTCTGAAGTTTCGTTATGATAGGCGCCTATTTGACTAAAACCATAATTTTGAAGAACTAAACAAAGAAGTAAGAGCGATTTTAGTTTCATTTTTTAATTTAATTTTTATTCTTCCTCTCTTTGTTATTTTTTTCTTTTTTCTGTTTTTTACCAACATCCATGCGTTCTGGGACTAACATGTCTTTTTTCCATGTTTTTAAAAGCTCTAGTAATTCTTTAGCTTTTTTAGGTTCCTTTTCAGACAAATCGTGTTCTTCAGAGATGTCTTCTTTTAAGTTGTATAGTTCTATTTTTTTTGTTTCTAAAAACTGAATTAATTTATAATCCCCAGAACGCACAACTGCAGCTTTACTATCGCCTGTGCTATGTGGACGTGCTTTTTTTGAAATCCAAAACACCGTTCTGTCTTCCCAGGACTCTTTTCCTTTTAAAACGGATGCATAACTTTTTCCATCTAAGCCTTCTATTTTTTTATGAATGGCTAAATCTAAAAGTGTTGGGAAAATATCCATGCCTAAAACGATAGATTTATCTTCAACTCTAGCTTTTAAATTAGTATCCCATTTAATAAATAAAGGCACTCTAATTCCACCTTCATACAAATGTCCTTTTCCTGCTTTAAGCGGAAAATTAGTCGTCGCTAAATGGCGTTCATTTTTGTTTCCGTCATTAGATAAGCCACCATGATCTGATGAGAACACAATAATGGTGTTTTTATCGATACCCAAGTCTTTTAAGGTTTGTAACAGGCGTCCAACATTTTCATCTACGTTTTCAACCATTCCTGCATAAGCTGCATCATCCTGACGCATTTTGCGTCTGCCTTCACCTTCATTGATATACTCTGGTGTAGTTGCAAAATCGATAGATTTAAGCTGTTCTTTATTACGTGCTTCATCTTCTGGTTTTGCTTCAATAGGCGTATGCACTGCGTAGTATGCTAAAACAGCTAAAAACGGTTGGTCTTTAGGGCTGTTTTTTATAAAATTAATGGTCGCATCAGTTAATAAATCTGACGCATAATCCCCTTCTTTTCCATCTTGTTCTAAATCTTCAACTGGTTCTTTTGCAGGTTTCCCATTTTTTTGTGTATTGAACGGATAGAATCTACTTCCAATTCCTCCAGATCTTCCTGCTGCATAGCTTTCTTTGAAACCGAAATTTTTTGGACTACTTTTCCCTTCACCTAAATGCCATTTACCCACATAAAGTGTGTTATAACCAGCGTTATTAAATTGCTTAACAAAGTTTTTTTCTTCTGAAATACCACCTAAAAAACCTTTGTTTTCATTAACAGGATACGTCCCAGTCATCATACCATATCGCGATGGTGTACAGCGTGGATAGCTACTGTATGCATTGGTGAAGTTTACTGATTCTTTTGCCAAATTATCAATATTTGGTGTATCGTATAATTGCGATCCTGTTATGCTAAGGTCGTGATATCCTAAATCATCTGTATGTATAATTAAGATATTAGGTGTGTCTTGAGCAATAGCTAAAATTGAAAAACAGAAAGCAAGTAAAAGTGTTATTTTTTTCATTGATTATTTTGATGTGTTTTTATCTATAATTAGACTTTGTTTTTACGTTTTGGTTTAATTCAGAAATTGTGCCAAAAAAAAGCGATAAATTCATTATCGCCTTTGGTATTATTTGGTTAAATGCGATTTAAGTTTTGCCTTTAATTCTGAAACAATTGAAGCATAAGAAGGATCTTTGACCCAGTTTTTGGTTTCTAATGGATCGCTCTCATAATCGTACAATTCTCGTGCTATGACGTTATCTTCTTTGTAAGGATCGTAACTTCTATAGTCATTATCGTGCCATTCGGTATAACGGTAACGATCTGTTCTTACAGAATAGCCCATTCGTTTTCCACGAGCATATTGATGATAAGCATAATCCATATCAATAGTAGTTGATTGATCATCATCTAAAAGTGGCACCAACGATTTTCCATCGGTTTGAGAACTTTGCGGTACCTTAGCCAATTCAAAAACTGTTGGAAATAAATCTACTAAATTCACAGGGTGATGAGATTTTTGGTTTGCTTTTACCCCTGGACCAGCAAACATAAATGGAATACGTGTTGCTTGTTCGAAGTTTGAATGCTTACACCACTCGGTGTGATCACCCAAATGCCATCCATGATCTCCCCAAAGCACAATTACTGTATCTTCAAGAATACCTCTTTTTTCAAGTTCGTCTAATAAAAAACCTAATTGAGCATCAATGTAGGACACGCATGCCATATACCCATGGATAAGTTCACGTTGTTTAGCTTCCGGCAACTTATCACCAATATTCAAATCATCATCAATATCACTAAAGGCTCTTAATTCTCCAAAAGAGTGGTAAGCAAATTTTGGAGTTCCATCACCTAATTCTTGAAACTTGGCTAGTTCAATCTTGTCTCTGTCATATAAATCCCAATATTTTTTTGGTGCTATAAATGGTAAATGTGGCTTTTGATATCCAACTCCTAAAAACCAAGGTTTCCCGGAGTTTTCTAACTCACTTAATTGTTGTAATGCGGTTTGCGTGTAAAGCCCATCCTGATAGGCAGCATCACTTACATCTGCATTTTCTGTTGAGGGTTTTAAACGTTTAAATACATAACTTCTTATTTTTCCGTTTTTCTTAATGCCTTTAGTTTTAGCTTCCTCTTCTAAAGCCAATAATTTCTTTTTTGTATCAGGATCTTGGTAATACTCAAATGCAGCATCACCATATTTAGGATCATAATTTTTTGGTATCTGATGTGGCATGCTCCAACTCTTTCCGTCGTGACCTGGTGCAGAACTTCCTTTGTGATAAATTTTACCTACAGCAGTAGTTTCATAACCTTGTGAAATTAAATATTCTGGCATAGATATTAAACCGTCTGAAGACTCTCTAAAGTCGGTTTTTAAATCCCATACTTTAGTTTTATCTGGATTAGTTCCAGTCATAACACTAGCGCGAGATGGTCCACAAACAGCATATTGAACGTGTGCATTTGTAAAGGTCATACCCATTTTAGCTAAACGATCAAAATTAGGTGTTATCATTTGGGATGCTCCGTAATTTGAAAGTAATGGTTTTAAATCGTCAATGGCGATAAAAAGAATATTTTTCTTTTTATGATTTGAATCGTCAGATGAAACCTTAGTTTCTTCTTGAGATGATTTATCAGTTGCTGATTTATTAGCATTACAAGCCGTTAATATGATTACAGCTACAACAGATATTTTGAATAGTGCTTTTTTCATTTTATTCTGATTTCCCAGTTAGAACATCTTGAACGGATGTTTCATCATCTTTTTTATCTACTATAGATCCAAAATCGGTATCTGTAATCATTCTAAAGTCAGCCAATGACTTATCATTATCTGATTTTTTCATTAGACTTTTCAACTTTGTCTTTAATTCTGAAATGATATTAATATATTCCGGATCATTAATTATGTTATTCATTTGATGTGGATCTTTTTCTAAATCAAACAATTCCCAGACATCAATATTATAATAAAAGTGTGCCAATGTATATTTTTGAGTTCTAATACCGTAGTGTGGTTGTACATGATGCCAATAAGGAAATTCGTAATAGTGATAATACATAGCTTGATCCCAATCTTTAGGAGTACTACCTTCTAAAATAGATTTAAAACTTTGTCCTTGCATTTTGTGATCTGTATTGATATTTGCTAAATCTAAAAGGGTTGGAGCAAAATCAACATTAGTAATAATATCTTCATTTACTGATCCTGGTTTAACCAGTTTAGGATATTTAACCATAAAAGGCATTCTAATAGATTCTTCATAGATAAAACGTTTATCAAAAAACCCATGATCACCAAGATAAAACCCTTGATCTGATGTTAGTACTATAATCGTGTTTTCAGTTAAATTATTATCATCTAAGTACTTCAATACACGACCGATATTATCATCTACTGACTTTACACAGGCTAAATAATCTTTAATATAGGTTTGGTATCTCCACTTACGACCTTCTTCGGCAGTCATCCCTTCAGGCTGAACTATTTCACCTGGTTTAGCACCATAAAACGCCCATTTTATTTTTTCTTTACCTTTTAAGTTTGCAGGTTCTTCAAATTTCATATCTCTACGTGAGAAATATTCCATGGTCATTTCGGTATCTCCAGCTGTTAGCTCACGACCTTTATAATCATCATTAAATGTTGCAGGATAAGGGAACTCGATATCGTCCCATAAGGTTTCGTATTTAGTATCGGGTTGCCAAGGTCTGTGTGGTGCCTTATATTGCAACACCATTAAAAAAGGATCATTTTGCTTTCTTCCGGTTTGTAACCAATTCATAGCAAAATCTGTACTGAGGTTAGTTGAATAGCCTTCCTCTTTAACATCTTCACCATTTTCATTATAAACAGGGTTCCAGTAATGCCCTTGTTGTCCAGCAGAATTATGATATTTATACACATCAAATCCCTGAGGTTCTGTTCCTAAATGCCATTTACCAAAGAGTGAGGTTTGGTATCCATTCTTTTGAAACTCCTGAGGAAAAGTCCACTGCGATGCATCAAATTTTCCACCACTTTCATTTTTATAATACCCATTTAAGTTGCTGTAATTGCCTGTTAAAATAGCGGCTCTGGAAGGACCACAAATCGCATTAGTGCACAACACATCCTGAAACAACATGCCTTCATTCGCAATGCGGTCTATATTTGGTGTTGGAGCTAAATCTTTATAAATACCTCCATAAGCACTAATAGCTTGGGTCGTTAAATCATCAGCCATAATATAGATGATATTCGGTTTTTGCAGTTGCTCACCTTGCTCAATGGTCTGAATAGCAAGATCTTTACTTATTTCTTTACAAGACATCATAAGTATTGCACAAACAAAACTGTATCTTAAAATGTTATACATATTAGTTGCTTTTATCGATTGTGATAGCATTTTCTACTGAAATGGTTATCGTTTTTAGTGATTTATCTGCTGAAGAATTTCCGGTCATTATAGTAAAATCTCCTGGCTCAACTACAAAATTGAAATCTTTATCATACATGGCTAAACTTTCAGCAGTAATAGACAGCTCAACTGTTTTTGATTCTCCGGCTTTTACAAAAACACGTTGATAAGCTTTAAGCTCTTTTACAGGTCTTGTATAAGAGCTAATGTTGTCTCTGATGTATAACTGAACAACTTCCTCTCCATCAACATTACTTGTATTTTTTACATTAACAGATACTGTAATTGTATCATTAAGGCCTTCAAATATTGATTTAGATACACTAGGTTCCGAAAATTTAAATTTCGAATAACTCAAACCGAAACCAAAAGGATGTAAAGGCACCTTTTTCTCGGTATTGTATTTATGTATATAAGCGGTAGGTTTATGATTGTACACCATTTGTAACTGGCCAACACTTCGAGGAATCGTTAATGGTAATTTCCCGGAAGGATTTATTTTCCCAAAAAGAATTTCTGCTGTTGCTTGACCTGCAAAGGCTCCGCTTTCCCATGTATTAAGAACCGCAGAAGCACGTTGTTCTAACCAAGGTTCAGCAATTGGGCTTCCACTTACATAAATTATAATAACGGGTTTATTAAGCTCAAACATTTTATCAGCCAATTTCATTTGGTTTCCAGATAATTTTAAAGTAGCTCGATCAATATTTTCACCTGTTGTTTTGCGTTTCCAATCGTGACGGAATGAATTTTCACCTAATACTAAAACAATCATGTCGGCATTTTTAGCCTCTTGAGCAGCTTTATTAATGTTCTCAGGTGTGATTTCTTTTGAACGGTCTCCAGAATCAAAATAGTTTACTTTATACCCATTCTCTTCACCAATCTTTGAAATACCTTCAACCATTGTAATAATATTTTCTTCAGGTTGAGGTGATACCCAATCTCCTAATGTGGTTTGGTTATTTGCATTTGGACCAGTAATAAATAGTGTTTTCCCATTTCCATTTTTAGGTAACGGAAGGGTTTGTTTGTTTTTTTGAAGTACTATAGAACGTCTTGCCTGCTCTAAGGCGTTTTCCTGATGTGCTTTGGAAAAATTAACTTCACTTGCTTTTTCAACATCCACAAATGGATTTTCAAATAGCCCTAATTTAAATTTCGCTTCTAATATTTTACGACATGCGTCATCAACACGAGCTTCATCTACTTTACCTTCTTTAACCAATTCAATTAAATGCTTGTCAAACACTGGTCCGTGCATATTCATATCCATTCCAGCATTTATAGAAAATTCGATAGATTGTTTAAAATCTTTTGCTACATGATGCCATAAAGCAATTCTTGAAATGTCATTCCAATCGCTTACATAAAAGCCTTTAAATCCCCAACGATCACGCATTAAATCATTCATCATAAATTTATCCATATGACCTGGCATTCCTGCCACTTCATTATGGGCAGCCATAATAGAAAACAAATTAGCTTCTTGAACAGCTCTGCGATATGGCGGTAAGAATACTTCAAATAATGTCCGTTTAGAGACATCCGTTGGCGATGCATTTAAACCATTTATTGAAGAGCTTCCAGCGATCAAGTGCTTTGCACATGCAATCACATGTTCTGATCCAGAGAAATCATCAGATTGTAATCCTTTGATTGTAGCTATTCCCATATTTCCAACTAAAAATGGATCTTCACCAAAGGTTTCACCTGTTCTTCCCCAGCGTGGATCACGAAGCACATCGATATTTGGCGTAAATGACCAATGCATCCCGTTGGCTCTCATTTCCATGGCTGTTTGACGACTACTTTCTAAAATGAGACTATCGGCAAATGTTGCTGCCTGAGAAATTGGAGAAGGATAAATGGTTGAACCACTAACGAGTCCGTTACCATGAATCGCATCAATACCAATTAGTAAAGGAATCTTTAAAGGTGATTGTTGCGCTAATTCTTGTAAATGGTTAGCTTCTTCGGGTGTTACAACATGAAGAAAAGAACCAATTTTTCCTTCAGTGGCCAATTGAGCTACATCACTACTTAACATTCCTGGATAAAATCCTAAAGCATCATTCTTTTCTAGGTCTGCAGCAGTGATATTGTTTTCAGCATGTTTCATGTGTTCAAGTCCAACATACTGACACATTTGATAGACTTTATCTTCAAGCGTCATTCGGGACATTATGTCATCAATCCGATTTTCAATAGATGCAGATGCATCTAAATACGTTGGGTTTTCGTCACTACCAGATATTTTTTTCTTTTCATTACAAGACACAATAGCTGATACAACAACAATTATAAGACATAAATATTTAAATAAATTTTTAATCATTTTCAGTTAAATTCTATAATTAGTATCCAGGGTTTTGGTCGGCTTGGCTTATTTCTGTATTATTTGATAATTCCGTTGAAGGAATAGGTAACAACATATTTTTAACAGATATTGGATATATATAATCGTTGTTACCAAGGTTAGGAAAGCTATTATGTGTTTCAATGACCTCTTCTAAGAAATATTCATAACCTCTTCTTCTTGTATCGAACCATTCGTGGTTTTCTCCTAATAATTCATACTGACGCTCTCTCATGATTCGTCTTCTAAATTCATCCTGAGATAAGCCACTAAAATCAGCAGGTTCTGCAACAGGACCACTTTCAGTATTTCGAGCTCTAGCTAAAACTTCATTTACATAAGCATAAGCCTCAGTTGTCGGTCCATTAAGTTCATTCGTGATTTCGGCTAACATAAGTAAGGCATCTGCATATCTTAGCTTAAGCATATTTCTACTTGTAGTAGAACCATTAAAATCCGGATCCAAATATTTTTTAATGGCAGTATACCCATTATTCCCATTGATTTGGATGGGATATAAATTTTGAGTAGTCCCATTAACTTTGGTGTAAGAATTGTAAATAAAAGTTGCATCAATTCTTGGGTCTCCAGGATATTGGGATACATGTTGATCATATACCTCTTTGTTTGGTCGTACCCTTCCAAAGGTTGGATAATCATAATAATCTTGTAAGGTATATGTTCTTATGACATCTGAATTTCTTTCAGCTCCATTTGGTCCATACTGAATTTCAAAAATAGCTTCTGAAGAATTTTCATTATTTAAATCGTACAGGTTATTAAAGATTGGAACCAAACTATATTGACCATAAACTTGAATTGCTTCATCATAAGCAGCTTGCCATAGTGACATATCATTAGTCTCTCCAGCTAAGGTCATATAAACTTTAGCTAAAAACATATTAGCAGCTGTTTTTACCGGTCTATCTGTTAAATATTCGCCTGAATCTGGCAATAATAATTTTGCTTTTTCGAAGTCTGCAATTACTAAATCATAAACCTCAGCTTTAGTACTTCTGGGTGTATTAATTTCTTCAATATTAGCTGGAAGTGTTTTTATTGGAACTCCTCCAAAATAACGAACAAGATCAAAATAAGTAGCAGCTCTTATAAAATGAGCTTGACCTAAGGCCACATCTTTATTTGGTAGCGTTGAGTCTTCAAGATTAAAAATAATCGTATTAGCTACATTAATAGTTGCATACATTTGAGGCCACATACGAGTCAACCAGGTATTATTTGGAAGCGTATTCAAGCTTGTAGCATCTTCACTTGCGCCTTGGTTAGAGAAAAATTTTCCAGAAACTGGAGCTATAAACGTATGTATAGACGTCCCATTATAGCCTGGAGACGCATAACTTTGGTACAAACCATTCACAGCTGCTTCTACGCCACTTTCGGTAGAAAATACTTGTTCTTCCTCAAAGAATGTATCGTATTCCTCTTCTAAAAAGTCAGTACATCCTATGATGGAAAAAATGAGAATAAAAAATCCTAGTATTGATAAATATTTTTTCATTTTAAATGTTTTTTAGAATGTTAAGTTTAGAGATAATGAATATGAACGCTGGTTCGGGAATGAGTTCCAATCTAATCCAACACGTCCAGGATCAAAAGAAAAACTATCAACCTCAGGATCAAATCCGCTGTAATCGGTAAATAAAAGTAAGTTTTGGCCAGATAAAGAAATGTAAGCTCCGTCAATAAGAGAATTATCTTTACAAGGAATGTTGTATCCTATAGCGACATTAGCTAGTCTAATAAAACTTCCATCTTCAATGAGACGATCTGTAAATCCAGTTTCATCAGCCAAATCATATCCTACTCTTGGATAAGTTCCGTTTGGATTTTCTGGAGACCACGCATTAAAATATGCTTCTGGTCTTACATTAGTTGCTCCATTGTCGGCATAAGCTTCTCTTAACAAATTACCGTTTGCAATGTCATTACCAAAAACTCCGGTAAAAAGTGCTGTTAGAGAAAAGTTTTTGTACTCTATACTTGTACCAAAACCAAAATTAAAATCTGGATTTGGGTTACCAATAATTGTTAAATCATTATTATCAATAACGCCATCACCATTTTGATCTACCAAATACACATCTCCTAACTGGGCTGGAGTTCCATTAAAACTTGGTGCATTTGCTAATTGTGATGCATTAGATACAATTCCGTTAGTTGCATACCCATAAAACAGGCCTGGTTCTTGTCCTTCAATAAATATATTTGCTTCTGTTTTAAAGAAGTTACCACCTGAAATTTGACGCCCTAAATAAGCGCTGTAGGTTTGAGTTCCAAACTGACTAGGTTCAAAACCTATATCACCAACTTCATTTCTATTGAATGCAATGTTTCCGTAGACATTCCATTTAAAATCCTTGTTATCGATGATATCTGCATTTATTGAAATTTCAATCCCTTTATTTATAAGTTCTCCTCGGTTTACAAATGCTGATTCAAAACCATTTGAAGGTGCAATAGGAGCATTCAATAGTAAATCATAAATATTTTTATAATATACATCAACAGTACCAGTCACTCTATCATCAACAATACCAAAATCTAAACCTGCATTGTATTGGCTGGTTGTTTCCCATGTTAAATCTGGATTCCTTAGGTTTAGTGGAATAATTGATGTTAATGGATTATTCCCTGCGTCCGAGAACGGAGTTTCTGTGAGGTTAAAACGAGTAATCGTACTAAATGGACTTATGGCTTGATTCCCTGTTAAACCCCATCCCAATCGAAATTTTGCTTGAGATATGAACTTAGAATTCTTCATGAATTTTTCCTCTTTAAGTTTCCAAGCAAATGCGAAAGCTGGAAAGTATCCCCAACGATTACCTTCAGTAAACTTTGAACTACCATCTGCTCTAAACGTTGCAGTGAATAAATACTTATTATAAAGCGTGTAATTAAATCGTGCTAAATAAGACAATAATGATTCTTGCTCAGTATAATAAAATGTTGGCTGTTGGTTTTGTCCAGTAGTGATGCCATCTGCTCTGAGATCCTGTAATGGAAAATCGGTTGCAGAGGCTGTAGTGAATTTAGACTCTCTTTGATCGATTATAAAACCTAATGTTCCATTGATTTTATGGTTTTTATTGAATTTATGTCTAAACATCAATGTATTATCGATATTATACCTGAAACGTTCTAAATTACTCAAACCCGCTTCTCCATTTACTAAAGCTCCTCTTCTCAAGGCTGTTCCATACCAAACCTGTCTTTCTTTTATTCTGTAATCAGTACCAATGGCAACTTTATATGTAAACGCTTGAGAAAGCTTATAATTCATTGTGAGTGCACCAAGAAGTCGTGTCTCTTTAGATTCGTCATCATAATCAGAAACCCAAGCTCTAGGACCATCGAGACTAATATCAAATTCATCACCTTCAAAATTATCTTCAACACCTATTATTGGAGCTCCTGAAACAATTTGTCTAATAATACTATTGTCTGTGCCTCCAAGATTTTCAGTTCCTTTGGATGCAAAATTATTAGTAAACGCAGCTGATACTTTGGTCGTTAATTCAATTCTGTCTGTTAAGTCATTAATTATTTTTGCGTTAAAGTCTGTACTTCTAGAAAATGCTCTTGGAATAATTCCTTTGTTTTCTAAAAATCCTCCAGAAATATAATAACTACCCTTATCGCCTCCTCCAGATACAGAAAGTCTATATCGTTGTGTTATAGAAGTATTATATGTGTCATCACTCCAATTTACACCTTGTAATCGTTCAATGGTATCGGCATTATCAATCATGAATTGCTCATCAGTTTGAAAATTTGCTATACTACCATCAGGATAGGTATAATATCTTGGACTAAATCCTTGATTTGCTCTCACATCGTTTTGATAATTCACATAATCGCTGGTATTTAGAACATCAATATTGTTGGTTATTTTACCTATTCTGGTACTCGTATTAAAATTAAATTTTACTTCACCTGCCTCACCTTTTTTAGTAGTTATGATCACAACTCCATTAGCACCTCTAGACCCATAAATAGCAGTTGCTGAAGCATCTTTTAATACTTCAATACTTTCTATATCTCTAGGATTTAAACCTGTTATGCCGCCTTGTGGAGACAAATAACTATTTCCACTATTTAATGGGTCTAATGTGTCTTCTGTAGCAGAATCAACTATGATTCCATCAATAACGTAGAGAGGTTCTGTGTTACCTGTTAAACTATTAAGTCCTCTAATCCTGATACTATTTGGAGCTCCTGGCTCAAAGCCATTTCTCACTAAAACACCAGCAGCTCTACCTTGTAATAGGTTTTCTACACTATTAGCTTGTGCTACAAGATCTTCTTTTTGTTTTACGGAAGACACAGCTCCAGTTAAATCCTTTTTATTTACTTCTCCATAACCAATAACGACAACTTCGTCAAGTTTTTGCTGATCGGTTTCTAATACAATAGAAATTTCAGTTTGGTTTGTAATTGTGATTTCTTTAGTTATATAACCAAGATAACTTACAACAAGTGTAGCTGGAGTAGTATCAATTGTTATTGAAAAGTTACCATCAATATCTGCTACAGCTCCTTTTGTAGTTCCCTTTACAAGAATTGACGCTCCGGGAAGAGGGTAATTTGTCTCATCAGCGACCTTTCCCTGCAAAGTTTGTTGAGCAATTAACAGTGTTGGTAAAACAAGTAGGATTAAACAAAAGCATTTTTTCATGATTATAAAATTAGTTTATGCTAAACTAGTCTAATACGTTAATTATGTAGTTTTAAAAAGCATCATAAAAGGTTTGCTAATTGTCAATCTTTATTAAAACAATGAGTTTTGAGGTTTTTTTATGCGAATAATCTTGTTTAATTATTCCTTTTTTAAACTATCAAGAAACCCGCTTGGAGTTACACCGTAGAACTTTTTAAACGAGGTACTAAAATATTTTGGATTTGAAAATCCTGATTGATATGCCACTTCCTTAATACTATACTCTCCTTTAATTAATAATTTTTTGGCATGTTTCAATTTGGTATGAATTACGAAGTCCTGAGGAGAAAGATCGACAAGGTTTTTTAGTTTCATATAAAGAGAGGTTCTACTCATCCCCAGATTTTTAGATAAATTATGAACAGAAAAGGAGTAATTTTCAATACTTTCAATGATGGTGTTTTCTAAATTGGTTAAGAACTCTTGGTCCTGTTCATTACGAAACACTTCTGCATTATCGGCATCAACATCATGAACATATTTATCTCTTAATTTTTGTTGCCACTTTAAAGTATTAATAATCTTAGCTATCAAATATTTTAAATCAATAGGTTTTTCTAAATACTCTGAAATACCTATTTCAATACTTTCAAGCTTTTGTTCAGAGTTTTGCAATACAGTAAGCATAAAAACAGGGATGTGATTTAAGCTGATATCCTCTTTTAGTTTTTTTGCCATTTGCATACCATCCATCTCTGGCATAATTAAATCTGTAATTATAATATCTGGAAAAACCATTGATGCGATATTGAGGCCTTCTTTACCATTTCTGGATTCAAACACTTGAAAATAATGACCAAGTGTACTTGATAACAAGCTTCTTAATTCATCATTATCTTCAACAATTAAAATTTTATTATTACTAAAATCGGCTATTTCTTCCAAATCTTCAATGACATCAGTCGATGCTTCAATAGCATGTTCTTTCGTGCCTGAGCTTCTATTAAATTCATTCTTGAGATTTTTCATCAACAGCGTAAAGGTAGTGCCTAGATTTTCTTCACTTTCAAAACTTATTGAACCATCATTTTTTTCTATTAATTTCTTAACCATCATTAAACCTAAACCTGTCCCTGGACGCTGACTATTGGTGACGTTTCTAGCTCTGAAATATCGCTTTAAAATGAATTTTTGTTGGTCTTTAGGAATTCCAATTCCTTCATCAATAATTTCAATTTTAAGATCTCCCGACTCTGTTTTGTAGGTATTGATATAAATTTTTCCTGCATCTAACGAATACTTTATGGCATTAGATATTAAATTGAGCATTATTTTATCAAAACGATCGTTGTCATAATAAAAATTTTCATTCCAATTGTTATTAAAAATAATTTCGATGTTTCGTTCTTCAGTTAAAGGTTTAAAATTTTCTATTCGACGTTTAATATGAGCATAAACATCAAGTTTTGTAATATCTTGATCCAGATGATCTGCCGAAGTTACTTTCTGAAAATTAAGCATTTGTTCAAAAAGTGCATTGATTCTCTTAACCGTAGTTTTAATTCTTTTTTTGGAATCATCTTCACTATTTAGATTCTCAGTGACATTATCTAAAGACGAAATTAAAATGGTAAGTGGTGTTTTTATTTCATGGGTTATATTATTAAAAAAGTCTATTTGCTCATCGGCATTTTTCTTTTTAATAATAACACTTGTAAAATGTATAATTCCATATAACAATATAGCGAAGGCAATCAAATACAGAAGATAGGCTTGATTTGTAGCCCACCATGGCGTCTCAATTTCTATTCTTAATTGCCTAGTCTCACTAAAATCACCAAATTTATTATTGGCTTTTACCTTAAAAAAATAGGTACCTGGATTCAAGTTAGTATAAGTTGCAAAATTGGTAGTAGATGGTACAGACCATTCCTTATCAAACCCTTCTAGAATCCATGAATATTTTACTTTTGACGCTGAGCTATGGGAAATTCCAGTAAATTGGATTTCTATTGAATTGTCTCTATGATTTAATACAATATCTCTAGTTCTGTTAATATGTTTCTCAAGTGGTTGTTCTCCAGGTTGTATGATTTTGTTAGACAATTTAAACAAATCAAAAACAAGTTGAGGCTTAAAGCTTTTTTCATTAATATCGTCTGGGTTAAATAGCGTAACACCATCTACGCCTCCAAAAACAATTAACTCATCACTAAGTTTACTAAAACTTCCGTAATTAAATTCTGTACTTGCTAGACCATCTTTTGTATCATAGACATTAATTAAGGTATCATTTTCTTTAATTTTAACATTAACCAACCCTTTCGTTGTACTTACCCATAGATTGTTATCTTGTACAGGAATAATTCCTTGAATAACATCTGAAGGTATACCAGAATTAATCTTCAGTTTTTTTATTTTTTTGTTATTAGGATTATAAAACAATAAGCCTTCGCCATTAGTAGCCAGAATTAAATGCCCTTCTTTTGATTCTATAACACAGTTAACAGTAGAATATGCTAACGAATTATTATCTGGTATGAGGTCTCCAATTAATCCAAATGTTTGTAATTCGTGATTAATCTTATACACACCATTTCTACCGGATAAAATCATTTCTCCAGTTTTGCCTTCTGAAATAAATTTAATTTGTTGAATCGGATACGTTTTTATCTCATTTTCGGGTGAGATTACTGCTAAGTCTTTTTCAATTCCTCCAACCCAAATATTATTATTAGAATCTTTGTGAATCGCGTAGATTTTTTCAACTAAACCATTTGAAATCTCCAAATTATAGTGACGCTTTTTCAAAGTATTAATATCAATCTTATAAAGTCCCTCATTATACGTTCCAGCCCACATAAAATTATCATCTGGTTCTAATGCTAAAACAATAACTTCAGATTCTTTTTTTGAATTTGAAAGGTCAGTAATATGCTTCCACGAATTATCATTTCGATTCCATATACTTATTCCCTTTTTAGTTCCAAACCAAATATGTCCATTTTTATCTTTGGCAATCGCTCTAGTAAAGTTCGTAATGACACTATTCTTATCATTTATTTTATGACGAATATTTTGGAAGGGAAGTTGATTAGAATTTAAATAATTTAAACCTCCGCCATAAGTAGCAACCCACAATATACCTTCCTTATCTAATTCAATATCATAAACACCATTACTAGAAATAGAATAGGGTTCATTTGGATCTTCTGTGTAATGATTAATTTTTTTGAAATCGAAACTCAATTTCAAAATCCCATCACCATCAGTTGCCAATAAATATGTATTATCAGGATTTTTAATAATATCTGTTATTGCATTAGATGATTCGAAATCAAAATCAACTTGTTTTACATTTTGAAATTCAGCATCACAGGTATACAAAACTCCTGTTTTGGTTCCAATGAAAAGTTGATTGTCAAAATCTGTAATATATCGGATGTTTTTTTCTTCAGGATTAATTGTGATTTCGTTTAAAGCTTCATTTTCAGGATTGTAAATAAATAATCCTTTTGGTGTGCCAAAAACAATATGTTTTTGAAAAAATGAAACTGCCTGAACGATATGATTTGCAACAACTTGATTAAACTTTTTTGCATCATCGTCATATCGCCAAAGCCCATTATATCCTCCAGCCCAGATATGATTATTAGTATCCTCAATGATAATATCAACTAGTAAAGGGTTAATACCTCCTTCACCTCCAACAAAATCAAAAACATCTAAATCTTCATTGTAAACACAAATTCCTTTTTCTGAACCTATCCAAACTTGTTGTTTTGAATCAATAAAAACCTCTTTAATCCGGTTACTAATATTAGATGGAAGCCCGTTGTAAGAATTATAAATTTTATAAAACTGAGAGTTATGTTTTAAAACCCCTTCCTCTGAAGCAATCCAAACATTTCCAATACTATCATTTGCAACGGCATAAGTTACACTTTGTGTCGGCACATTGTCTCCTGTAAGTTGATTAAATTCAACCGTATTTTGAGAATAAAAAGCTGTACAAGAAAAAACGAATAGTAATAAAAGAATGTTAGATTTTAATCGCAATATTTATATTTTGTTTAGTTTTGAGAGTTAAATGTAATCAAAATAAAAATTAATTAATAACCTTTTCCTAATGATCATTCAACACCGCTTTAAAAATTTTGCATTAGTGGTTATGATTATGTTTTTTCTCAATTGTAAGACTGAAAAGAAAGACAATCAAATACCTGAATCTCTAAACAACACCCATCAAATCCTAAGAGAAAAACCCTTAAATCTTTCAACTCCATATGGCATGGTTTGGGTTGAAGGAAAAACTTTCATACAAGGTGCTAAAACAGAAGATAAATTTGCAATGATGAGAGAAAAGCCAGCTCATAAAGTTTCTGTTGATGGATTTTTTATGGATATCACTGAAGTTACCAACAAACAATTTAAAGCTTTTGTTGATGCTACAAATTATATAACTGTAGCAGAGCGACCTATCGATTGGGAAACTATGAAAAAAGAACTCCCTGAAGGCACTACAAAACCTCATGATTCTGTTTTACAACCTGGCAGTCTTATTTTTAATAAAAATGTAAATGCTGTTGTTAATATGAATAATTACACACAGTGGTGGACCTGGAAAATTGGTGCCAATTGGAAACATCCTGAAGGACCTGATAGCTCAATTGAGGACAAAGACGATTATCCTGTAGTTCATATTGCTTTAGAAGATGCTTTAGCCTACTGCAAATGGGCAAAAAGACGTTTACCTACTGAAGCAGAATGGGAATCTGCTGCACAAGGTAATGCTGTGGACGCCATTTTTACTTGGGGAAATAATTACGAGGCGCTCACAAATAATGCAAATACCTGGCAAGGAACATTTCCTGTAAAAAACGAAAGCATTGATGGCTTTGAATTAATTGCTCCAGTAAAATCTTATCCACCAAATGGTATCGGGTTATATGATATGTTAGGAAATGTTTGGGAATTAACCAGTGATCTTTTTAATGTAAATTATTACAAAGAAATTGACTCAACTGAAATTTTAATCAATCCAACAGGTGCAGAAATTGCTTTTAGTCCAGATAATCCCTACCAAAAAGAACATATCATTAAAGGTGGTTCATTTCTTTGCCATGCATCTTATTGTGCCAGTTTTAGAATTTCGGCACGAATGGGAATGAGTACAGACTCTGGTTCTGACCATACAGGTTTTAGAACTGTGGCAACACCTGAGATGCTTGAAAAAAACTAGACTAAGGTTGTAAAATTAAACAGCGAAAAAATTAAAAAAGCCAGAACAAATGTCCTGGCTTTTAGTTTCAGTACAGGCGGAAATGATTTCATCACAAACTTAATTTTTTTTGTAGAATTAATTACAATTGTTAGTTAATCTGACGAGATATTGGTAGATCTTGAAGTGACATATCAGCGGTAATACAACTTAAAAGAGCTGAGTTTTTAATTCAGCTCTTTTGTAATATTTACGAATGAATATCTCTAATTTTTAAATAAAGAAGGGATAAAGAATAAAGTTAATCCAGATAATATCATGGTCCCAATACTTGTGTAAATGAGTTCAGAATTATCATTGATACTTGAATTAGATGTTTGATTTGTATTTATAAGCTCATTTAATCTGATTATTTCTAAAGAAGTAGTTTTTAGTTCTTCTTGCAAATCAAATATTGTCTTATTCATTTCAAGATTTTCTTTAAAAAGCTTTCTACTCGACCTTTGTTCTATCTCAATACGATGCTCTGCATTTTCAAGTGATAAATTCAGCTTTCTGTTTTCCCTCTCAACAGTTTTTAGTCTTGATTTCAGTTCTTCCTCCTTAGGTGAAGATTTACCAATAAAATCATAATTGTGCTTATAGGCATGAAGTAGACTTGCTATAAGTTCAGATCTTGAAATTTGTTTTTCATTTGCAATTTGCTGCAACTCCGTTTTATCCTCTGCAGTGGTTTTGAAACTAATCGTGACGTTTTTCTTTGGTTCTAAATTGGTTTTCATAATTATTATAGTTTAATTTAATGAGGTATACCTCTGTTATACTCGCGGTGTACCCTTAGAATACTTCAGGTATACCTATTATTAATTTTTACGTTTCTTTATATAATTCATTAATTACTCTTATATTTAATACACTGTTTATATGTATATTAATGCCTTAATATTTCAAAAGTAATATTTTTATTTAAATTACAAGTAATATTTACTTTTTTTATTATATTTGAATCAATTATCTAATTCATTAAAAAATATGACCATAGAAACTATCGAAGAAATTGGGAACGCAATATTTGAAGAAAGAAACTTAGCACCTGCTCAATTAAAGGTCAATTCTAAAAACATTAACTACTGGATAAGAGAGAAATTAGTACCCTTTGTTCCAGTGCAGCAAGCTAACGAGAACAATGATGATCATATAGATCATTTAACTGCTCTATCTGTTAAAAATAAAAAAACTACACCTAAAGCTAAATGGATAAGACTTAATCTTGCTCAGGCCGTTTGGGTGTCTCTTCTTAACGAGCTGTATAACTTTAAAGTTCCAGTAGAAAAATTACAAGAGCTAGCTTATAAAGTGTGGCAAGAGCCTAGAGAACAAAAATATGCCGATAAGGTCTTTGAGTATCATATTAAGGAGAATCCTAATAATTTACCAAAGTATGAAATTGATAAGCTTAAAAGTAATTTAAAAAACGAGCTTTTAATGGAACATTATTTTAGAACCATCATAAATGAATTTACAAATATGGTTAAATCGGCTTTTTACAGAAAAGAGCTGCCACATAACTTCTTGTATATCCCCGAGACCAATGACTATATGTTTCACAATTGGTCTTTGCCTCTAACTTTAGAGTTAAGTGGTATCTATTTACAAAAGCCTATGGTATGTATTCCTGTTGTTCCTATACTATCAAGAATACTGTTAGCAGAGTTTGATAACAAAAAGATTAAGGACCTTGAGTATCTTTCTAGTATTGAAAAGCAGATAAGAGATATTGTTGTTTTTAAAAGACCTAAGGTTGTTGAAATTGCTTTTGAAGATGGAGAAATAAAACCAATAACCGTTACCGAGCAGCACAAAAGTCGAGAACAACTTGCTCAGTACATACTAAAGAATAAAATTAAGAGAGGCTCAAAGCTCCTTATAGATATTAGATCTAACGACAATTATAAAATTACCCTTATCAATAAAGAATAATTAGATAAAAAATTAAAATGAAACAAATCGTAGAACTCAATCAGTTCCTGAAAACACAGCCTGGTTTTATCCCTAATAGAGATGGACCAGAAACAAAGTTTTCATTTAGAAGCAAAACAAATTCTAAATGATAATAATCAAGAACCATTCACAGACAGTGAGGTCAGTGAAATCATAGAATTATTAGATGTCTTTTCAGATATAATTGTTAATAACATGACACAAAAAATTAAAGTGTAACTATTATGAAAAATGTAATCCTCTACATTAGAGTTTCAACCGATGAACAAGCAGATAAAGGGTTTTCTCTTAGGGACCAGGAACAGAAATTACTCAATTATTGTTCAATAAATAATTTAAACGTCATCTCTATTTTCAGAGAAGATCATTCTGCTAAAACTTTTAATCGTCCAGAGTTCAAAAAACTGATTGGTTTTCTAAAGAAGAATAAATCTAAGGTTGATGGACTACTATTTACAAAGTGGGACCGTTTTTCTCGAAACACTACTGAGTCATACAATAAAATTAAAGACCTTAATGAATTGGGAGTTATTGTAAATGCTATTGAACAACCTTTAGATTTATCAATTCCAGAACAAGGTCTAATGTTAGCTGTGTATCTCTCTATGCCCGAAGTTGAGAACCACAGGCGCTCTCTTAATATTATTGCTGGAATGAGACGAGCTATGAAAGAAGGCCGCTATGTAGTTTCTCCTCCTAAAGGCTATTCAATGGGACGTGATGATCAGAATAAGCCCATACTAGTTCCCAATGGTGATGCTAAATTCATTACTGAAGGTTTTAACTTGTTAAGCAAGGGATTACATAGTCAAAAAGAAGTACTGGACAAATTAAAAGCCAAAGGACTAAAAACCAGTAAAGCTGCTTTTGGGCGTATTGTTAGAAATCCATTATATAAAGGTTATGTACACATCAAAGCGTTTCAGGATGAACCTGAGCAAACCATGAAGGGTATCCATGAACCCCTGATTTCAGAGTTTATATTTGATAAAGTACAGGGTTTTATAAATAATAAATCAAAACAGTTTAGGGTTACACACAAAACGGTAAATACAAAGTTTCCTTTAAAAGGGTTTGTGTTGTGTCCAAATTGCCTTAAACCACTTAAAGCAAGTACTTCCAAGGGTAGAACTCAATACTATTCTTATTACCACTGTTACAAACCGTGCAATACGAGGCACAAAGCTGAGTATGTTGAGCTTTGGATGAATTCTTTCCTCAGTGGAATTTCATTAAATAAAAATGCTCAAAAACTACTCACTAAAATGATTGAAAATCGTTTTAAAGAGCAAACTAAATCTAAAAACCTAAGTCCAAAACATTATCAGGAAATAGAATCCTTACAAAAAAAATTGGTTAGATTACAGGATCTCTATTTGGATGGGGATTTCAATTCTGAGGAATATCAAAATGCAAAAAGACGATTGCATAAAAGACTTGATGAATTAAAACAAATTGAACGAGCATTTAATAAATCAAAAGACGTTTTGAGTATATACAAAAATGGCCTTAAGAAACTTGAATCTTTTGATAAACACTTCACTAATAGCGACATAGATAACAAAAGACAACTTTTAGGTTCGATTTTCCCTGAAAAGTTTCAATTTGAGAATAATGAAGTTCGAACCGAAGATATCAATCCTCTACTTTTAAAGATTGCTAGTGTTAATAAGCGATTGAAAGGAAATAAAAAAAAGGACAAATCAAAAAAAGATGATTTGTCCCGATCAGTACTGAAGACGGGACTTGAACCCGTACGTCCTAATGGACATTGGATTTTAAGTCCAACGTGTCTACCAATTCCACCACTTCAGCATTATTAATTACAACGGTAATTAAAATTGGTATGTTATAGAGCGAAAGACGAGATTTGAACTCGCGACCCTCACCTTGGCAAGGTGATGCTCTACCCCTGAGCTACTTTCGCGTTAAAATATAAAGAACATGCATTTTATTAATGCGGATGCAAATTTATAATTTTTATTATAAAACCAAAGGCTTTTTTAAATAAATATAAATTATCTCATTAGTAGCTAACAAAAGATTAAAAACAGCTAGTTAGTTAATACAAAAACAAAAATTTAAGTCTAAAAATCTTATAAACGCGAATTTCAATCACATAATAGTGTTACAAAAAAGTTTATATAACGTAGCGTTTCTATTTTATAAGCTCTAAAAAACAATGTTAATAGCACTATAAACACCAATTTTAAAAGTTTAGTAAAAAGCGTTCAATACATTAAAATAGCATAACGTAAAACACTTATAAAATTTAAAAAATAAATACATTTGCTTACATGTATGCCTTAGTAGATTGTAATAATTTTTATGCCTCTTGTGAGCGGGTTTTTAACCCAAATTTACAAAAGCTACCTATTGCTATTTTAAGCAATAATGATGGCTGTGTTATTGCACGTAGTGATGAGGCAAAAGCTTTAGGCTTGCCTATGGGAGCACCTATTTTTAAATGGGAAAATTTTTGTAAAGTCAATAACATACAAGTACTATCATCTAACTACCCGCTATATGGTGATATGAGTAGTAGGGTTATGGCTATACTTAAACAATTTACACCAGATGTAGAAGTGTATAGTATTGATGAAGCCTTTCTTCTGTTTAAAGGTTATGAAAACTACAATCTTAACGCTTACGGTAATAAAATACGAAAACGTATTTTAAAATGGACGGGCATTCCTACAGCTGTTGGTATAGCACCAACAAAAGCTTTAAGCAAGGTTGCCAATAAAGTAGCACGTAAATTTCCAGAAGAAACTAAAGGCATCTACGTTATAGATACTAACGCTGCAAGAATTAAAGCCTTAAAATGGTTAAAATTAAAAGATGTTTGGGGTATTGGACAAGCTTTAGAAAACAAACTTGCCGCAAAAGGCTGTACTACGGCTTATGATTTTACGCAACTTGACGATAACTGGGTGCGTAAAACATTATCTATTACGGTATGGAAACTAAAAAAAGATTTAGAAGGTGTTTCTAAGCTACATTTAGAAGAGCCTCAACGTAAAAAAGCCATAGCAACAACCAGAAGTTTTGAACACAACTGTTCTGATATTGAAGCCCTTAAAGAGCGAATTTCTACATTTGCAACACGTTGTGCCGAAAAACTACGTGCGCAAAACTCTAGCTGTCACATGGTTATTGTTATGCTTCGTAGTAATCATTATAAAAAAGATTTAGAACAACACAGGGTAAGTACCATGGTAAGTTTTCCTTATCCTACAGACTCTTCTTTAATTATTAGTACCCAAGCCGTAAATGCTGTAAAATCTATTTTTAAACCCGGTATTGAATATAAAAAAGCTGGTGTTATTGTTACAGGCTTGGTGCCTACAGATAATTATCAACTCAATTTATTTACAACAGAAAACCCTAAGCATAAGCCACTAATGGCCACAATAGATAAATTGAATAAAAAATATAAAAGCAATGCTATTAAACTAGGTAATCAAGATTTAAAACGCACCTGGAAAATGCGTCAAGAGCGTTTATCGCCAAAATACACCACAAATATTAACGATATTATTGTTGTAAAATAAAACTACGACCCAATAAAAATTCTATTTTTAAAGCCTATAAAAACTAAATTTTTATATCTTTAAATTTAATCCTAAAACACTACCGCTTTTGCGGAAATACAATGCTAACACACAAATCTAAGCGTTTAACTTTTTTTCTTCCAAATGCTATAAAAGAAACTGGTGCGCAATTTTTTGATACCGGAATTTCAGCAGGTTTTCCTTCTCCAGCAGAAGACTTTAAGGAAGAACGTTTGTCTTTAGATGATGAGCTGGTAAAAAATAAGGAAGCCACATTTTATGCACGCGTAAGCGGTCAATCTATGATAGGTGCAGGATTAGACGATAATGATTTATTAGTTATAGACCGAAGCTTAGAACCTCAAAACAATAAAATAGCCGTTTGCTTTTTAGATGGCGAGTTTACTGTGAAACGCTTACGGGTGTCAAACAATGAAGTTTGGTTGCAACCAGAAAATCCTAATTACCCTATTATTAAAATCACAGAAGCTAATGATTTTATAATTTGGGGTATTGTAACAAATGTTATTAAAAAGGTTTAGAACTAGCACTAAGTTTTAGGTTCACAAAGCACCAAATTATAATTTAGTTTATTTATTACTCGGTAACTTCCTTTATAAGATAGACATACACCGGAAAGTGATCGCTAAAACCACCTGTAAATCCGCCATCTGCAAAACTTCTAAACGGATAACCTTGGTAACGTCCGCGTTTGTTAGTTAAATACGATTTATTGTAAATGCCTGCCTTCCAAAACCTAAAAGAACTATAATCGTCTTCTATTAAAGGTTTGGTTATCATAATTTGATCAAATAAACTCCAAGCATCTCTATAAGCTGTAGTGCCATACCCTTTTTCTGTAAACATTTTTTCAAAAGGGTTATAAACGCCCCTTAAATCTACATCTTCCTTATCTTTTTTCGCTTTTAATATTTTTTTTACACTAGCATTAGTTGGGTCATCGTTTAAATCACCCATAATTAAAACTTTAGCATAAGGATCTATAGATTGCAAAGAGTCTACAATACGCTTATTGAGTTTTGCAGCACCAATACGCTTAGATCGGCTTCGGGCTTCACCTCCACTTCGTGATGGCCAGTGGTTTACTATTAAATGTATGAAATCTCCATCTAACATACCACTTACCAATAATTGATCTCTGGTATAAACACGTTTTCGAGACACATCGTCATAAATTAACAGCGTGTGCGGACTGCTATTTATAGGCCTAAAAAGTGCTTTTTGATACAGTAACGCAACATCAATACTTCGATTATCTGGCCCTTCAAAATGTATAATACCATAATCCTTGGCAAGTAGTAACGGATTGTTTACAAGGTCTTCTAAAACCGCTCTATTTTCTATTTCACAAACACCAATTACAGCTGGCGCATTGTTGGTTTTATCACTACCAATATTAGCAATGACGCGTGCCATGTTTTTAATTTTATTTTTATAAATAGCACCTCTATTGGCTTTAAGCTCCATAATAGGGCTTTTCTCATCAAACTTATCAGGATCATTTATAGTATCAAATAAGTTTTCTAAATTATAAAACGCTACGGTATGTATTTTAAAACGCTTTTTTTCTTGAGCATTAATAGTTATAAAACTTGTGATAAAAACTAGAACAAATATTAATTTTAAATAATTCATCTATTAATATATTAAATTGATTATTGTTTTGAAGACGTTTAACGCGCTTTAGTTAGCCCATTTACAACAGCTACATTATGTAATTGTTATATTCTTAACAAACGGCTTGCCAAAAGTATCTATTTATATTAAAAAAGTTACTTTTGCTTACGTTAAATATCTATTATTAAATAGTATAGTTACATTAAAATCAATCAATATTAACAGATGAAAAAAAGTTTTTTACCAATACTGTTTGGAATTGCTTTTACGTTAACAGGTTTTGCACAGCAAACCCTTGTTAAAGGAAGTGTTTTAGATGGTACCACAGGAGAACCCATTCCTGATGTAAACATTACAATTGAAGAAACTGGGCAAACTACTAAAACAGATGCAAAAGGTGAATTTAGTTTTACAGAAAATGTGCCACTAGGTGAGCAAATTTTAAAAATTGAACAAGTTGGCTATGTAACCAAACGCTATCCTATTGTTGTTAATGAAGGAAAAACTGTTGATATTAGCGGAATGACTTTAGATTACGACAGTAGCGATAAGAAAGATTTATTTATTATATCTATTTCGGACGATAATCTAAATAGCGAAGACGATGGGTTAACAGACAACATCTCTGGCTTACTACAAGCCTCTAGAGATGTGTTTTTAAATGCTGCTGCTTTTGATTTCAGTGCCACCTTTTTCAGACCAAGAGGTTTAGATAATGCCAACGGAAAGGTACTTATTAATGGTGTAGAAATGAACAAGCAGTTTACCGGAAGACCACAATGGGGCAACTGGGGAGGCATTAATGATTTGCAACGTAACCAAGAATTCTCAATGGGCATGTCTGCCAACGATTATAATTTTGGTGATTTGGCAGGTACCAACAATATTATTATGCGTGCCTCTAAATATCGCAAGGGCGGACGTGTATCTTATGCATCTGCAAACAGAAGTTATACTGGTCGTGTAATGGCAAGTTACAGCTCTGGACTTTTAGAAGGTGGTTGGTCTTACTCCGTTTTAGGATCTAGACGTTTTGGAAACGAAGGTTTTGTAGATGGTACATTATACGACTCAAACTCGTTTGTTGCAATTGTAGAAAAACAAATAAACGACAAACACAGTTTGAATTTCACAGGTATATATGCGCAAAACAGACGTGGCCGTTCTACCGCTATTACAGAAGAAGTATATAATCTTAAAGGAAGAACATACAATCCGTTTTGGGGTTACCAAAACGGAGAGCAACGCAACTCTAGAATACGAGAAATTAACGAACCTATACTAATGTTAAATCATTTTTGGAATGTATCTTCTAAAGTGAAATTAAACACCAACGTTGCCTACCAGTTTGGCGAAATTGCAAACACAAGAATAGATAATAACGGATCGCGTTTAGATGCTATAAATGATGGTCAGTATGGTGGTGCACGTAACCCAACGCCAGAGTATTATCAGAATTTACCAAGTTACCATTTAGAAGACCCAAACCCAACAGCTTATGATTATCAGTTGGCTTTTGCAGCGCAACAAAACTTTGTTAATGATGGGCAATTAAATTGGAACGATCTTTATTACGCAAATACTATTAATAGTTATTCGGTTTACGCACTTCAATCTGATGTTATTAATGATAAACAATTATCTATTAACAGTATTTTAGATGCTGAATTAGCAGATAATATTAGATTAAATGCTAATGTAAGTTACAGAACCTTAAATAGCGAAAACTTTGCACGTATTGAAGATTTACTTGGCGGATCTGGTTACTTAGATATTGATGCCTTTGCAGACCAACAAATAGGGCAGCAAACCCAAGGACAAGCACAAAGTGATATTAGAAACCCTAACCGAATTGTTACAAAAGGTGACCGTTACAAGTATAACTACGAGATAGACTCTGATGTAATAAGTAGTTTTGTACAAGCACAATTTAAATATAACAAAGTAGATTTTTATGTTGGCGCCAACATATCTCAAACCAACTACCAAAGAAACGGACGTTATGAAAATGGCTTTTTTCCAGACCCTATAAATGCTGAAAACGTTTTAGACGGTTTTGGAGATGTGAGTTCTTTTGGAAAAAGCGAAAAACTAAACTTTACTAATTTTGGTGCAAAAGCAGGCTTTACCTATAAAGTTACCGGAAAACACTTAATAGATGTTAACGGAAGTTATTTTACAAAAGCACCAAACATTAGAAATTCATTTGGTAATGCAAGACAAAGTAACCAAACCGTAATTGGTTTAGAAAGCGAAACCATTCAATCCGTTGATGCAAGTTATATTTTTAGATCCCCAAAAGTAAAAGCGCGTTTAACAGGGTTTTATTCAGGCTTTCAAGATGGTACAGATATTGGGTTCTTCTTCACTGAAAACTCAGGGAATTTTGTGCAAGAAGTACAAACTAATATAGACAGACGCCATATTGGTGCAGAACTAGGTATTGAAGCTCAAGTAACACCAACACTTAAATTAAAAGCAGCAGCATCTGTTGGGCAATATACATTTACTAACAATCCTAATTTATATTATACTGCTGCAGATTTTGTAGATGAAAACGGAAATAAAACCATTTTAACCTATGGTGATGGCACTACAGCTTTAAAAAACTTACACGTCTCTGGTGGTCCAGAGCGCGCATACCAAGTAGGTTTTGAATATAGAGACCCTAATTTTTGGAATATTGGTGTTACAAGCAATTTCTTTTCTAATGCTTATGTAGATGCAAGTGCGCTAAAACGTTCGGCTTCATTTACTCAAGACGTGGATTTATTACCAGTTAACACAAACGGAGATTTAATTATTCCTGCTGGTGGAAACATAAGTGGGTATTCTATTAATGATTATGATGAAGATATTGCCAAAAGTCTTTTACAACAAGAACAATTTGACAATTATATGTTAGTAAACGTTGTTGGCGGAAAATCTTGGCGCATTAACAACTATTTTGTAGGCTTCTTTGCCACTATTAACAATGTCTTTAATAAACAATTTAGAACTGGTGGTTTTGAACAATCTAGACGTGTAGATTACAGAAGCCAGTTAGATGAGCAAAACAACACAAATGGTCCAGTTTTTGGCAACCGCTATTTTTATGGCAATGGCACCACATACTACCTTAACGTTTATGTAAGATTTTAAAAAAATAATATTAAAAACATGAAATCGAATAGATTATTTATTACCGATTTAAACACTAAAAATACGCATATGAAATCCTTAAAAATTAACAAAATTATACTCTTACTAATTGGGTTTGTAGTATTTAACAGCTGTGTACAAGACGATGATTTTGATACACCAAACCTTTCTTTTGTAGAACCAAATATTGCTGAAAATCAAATAAAATCACTAAGTGCATTAGCTGGCGATTTAGCGCAAGAGCAAAGCGGTTTTGACACAGAACCTTTAGATTATAGTAATGAACAAGATACAGTATCCTACATCTTTAGTGATACCGATCAATACATTACAGGTTATGTAGTATCGTCTGATGAAGCAGGTAATTATTTTGAAGAATTAATTATACAAGATAAACCAGAAAACCCAACCATTGGTATTAAACTTTTATTAGACGTAAATCCGTTATTTACAAAGTATGAAGTCGGTAGAAAAGTTTATGTAAAACTAAATGGACTTTCTGTAGGTATTACTAATAGTGTACTAACATTAGGTGTTTTAAACGGTAGTGAGGTAGATAAAATACCGTCTTCATTTGAAACGCAATTTGTGCAACGCTCTAATGAGGTTGCTACAATTGTACCGCTTCCAATAAGTATTACTGACTTAACCGAAGATGCGCTCGGAAAAACCAATATGATGGTGCAATTAACAGATGTTCAGTTTAACAGAAACGAAGTTATTGCAGCAGATAGTAACCTTATCACTTACGCCTCTTCGTCTTCAGATTTGTTTGATGGCGAACGTACTCTAGAAAGTTGTACAACCAGTGGTTCTGTTATTTTTAGCACAAGTACTTTTGCAGATTTTAAAGGGCTTGCTTTACCTACAGGACGCGGAACTGTAAATGCAATATTATCACGAAACTTTGAAGGTGATCGATTTATTGTGTCTGTAAACACACCCGAAGACATCACTTTTGGTGGTATAGAAAACCGTTGCGACCCTATTGAATTAGATTGTGGTATTGCTACAACTACCGGAAATACTAATTTATTTAATGATGATTTTGAATCGCAAAGTAACAACGCATTAATATCTGGTAATGGCTGGACAAACTTTATACAAGAAGGCTCAGAGGGTTGGGAAGCTTATACACAAACTGGTACAAACGCTTCTTTAGGACGTTCTGCAAGAGTAGGTTCTTTCAACTCAAATGACGCAAGTTCTATTGCATGGCTAATTACACCAGCTATAGATTTAGACACTAACAGTGGTGTAACTATTAATTTTAAAACCTCTAATAGCTTCTCAGACGGCAGTACTATGGAATTGTTGTATTCAGATGATTGGGATGGCACAGAAGCTAATATAGCTAGTGCTACTTGGGGAATTTTACCAGCAGCTTATATTGCACAAGACGCTGATTTTTTTGGAGCTTGGTTTGATTCTGAAAACGTAAATCTTTCATGTGCTAACGGCACAATACATATTGCTTTTAAATATGTAGGAAGCGGCGCTTCTGATTTTGACGGCACTTATGAGTTAGACGAAATAAGCATAGACGCTCAGTAACATAAATAAATATATTACTTTTAAAGCCACAGCTTAATTTATATAGCTGTGGCTTTTTTTAACAAATACTAACTATGCTAGACCAATTTTATATTTCTATATTTAATTATTACAAGAAATCACAAGGCAAACGAAGTTTAAACATTGCTTTAGTCTATATTAATAGTTTAGAAATAGCATTATTACTTGCATTATGTGCTTTTTTAAGAGCTTTTGCCAGTCAGATGAAACTAGCCCTTCTAAGTGATCTTAAATTTTGGATACTCTTTACCTTAATCACCATTTTTGTGGTATTTAAAAATTGGCTACGCTATACAGGTAAAAAAAGAGTGCTACTTAATGCTAAGACAAAAGCTCCAACAACTGCCATTTCTATTTTATGGCTATTGCCTTTAGCCGCATTAATTATTGGGCTTATTCTATTACAGGCTTGAAAATAATTTTAAGACAAATAAAATAATCTATTCTTTTGAAACATTAAAAGCTGTTAAAAGCATATTACAAAATTACTTTAAAACGTAAGTTTGTCTTAATAGCTCCTATTAATCAGTTAATTTAATTATGTTTTGGTAAAATGCTTGTCATTCTAACAAAGTATGTGGAAGAATATTTAGCTAAAGCTGAACCTAAAAGTTTCTCGTCTATTGTTTGGCGTTCTGTTGAAATGATAAATGTTTAAAATCAATACTAAATATTACAAACAACACTTAGGGTTTTATCTAATTCACATTTAAACAATAAAAAACGCTAGACTTAAATTTAAATCTAGCGTTTTTCTATGTTAGTGTTTTAGCGTCTATTTTTGTAAAAAATCCGCAAATCACAAAACATCTTTTATAAATAAATAATATACTACTTAGCGTTGTTTTCTTTAGCACAACACGCCATTTTACAATCTTTAGCACAGGCTTTTTTATCCTTTTTTGGATCGCCTGTACAGCATGCCATTTTACAATTTGCTTTACATGTTTTTGCTTCTGTAGAAAAAGCATCAACTTTTTTCATATCCTTAACTTTGTAAATATCTGCTACCTTAGTTACAGTGGACTCTAGAGACTCTGGAGATACTTTAGCCTCATCATATTCAACCATTGCTAAACGTTTATCAAAATCTACCTTAGCTGTTTTTACGCCTTCCATTTTAGCCATTTTCTTTTCAATAGTTTTGGCGCAACCCATTGCACAAGTCATACCATCAATACCAAACTCTACTTTAGCATACTTTGTATTAGAGTCTAACGTTTTAGAAACATCTTTGGTGGTAGTTTCTATGGCTACTGTTTTTACTTCTGGTTGTTTCGTTTCATTTTTACAAGCAGAAAATGCCATTATGCTCATTATTGTAAGGCATATATTTTTTAGTGTTTTCATAATAATAAATTTAAATTTTGGTAAAATTAATATATTAAGAAGTTTTATGGATGTTAATTAACGATTTTTGCATCAAATTTTAGCATTTGAATTATGAAATACCCTAATATTAAATGGATTTTACTTGCCATACTCTCAATAATATGGGGTAGTTCTTTTATATTAATTAAAAAAGCTTTACTTGGGCTTAATCCTTATCATTTAGGTGCGCTTAGAACATTACTAACTGGTGTAATTTTAATTGCTTTTGGGTATTCTAAATTAAAAACAATACCTAAGTCTAAGTGGAAATGGTTGTTGATGTCTGGGTTGTTTGGTTCATTTATTCCTGCATTCTTTTTTGCCATTGCCGAAACCGAAATAGATAGTGCGGTAGTTTCTATACTAAACGCTTTAGTGCCTTTAAATACTATTTTATTAGGTTTTGCAGTGTTTAAAATTAGTTCTACAAAGCGCCAAGTGTTTGGTGTGATTGTAGGTTTTATAGGAACTTCTATTTTAATATTAAAAGGTGCAGAATTAAATCCAAATCAGAATTACTTTTTTGCAGGTTATGTTATTGCTTCTACATTAATGTATGCGGCTAACGTAAATATTATAAAACGATTTTTACAACATGAAAAACCTCTAGCCATTGCAGCTGGTAATTATGTGTTTATTGTAATACCTGCCCTATTGATTTTAATAGTTACAGACTTTTTTAATACTACAACTTTTGAAAATCCTGAATTTAATAACTCCTTAATTTACGTTGGTATTTTGTCTGTGTTTGGTACAGCTTTAGCCAAAGTATTATTTAATACTCTAGTACAATTATCTACACCCGTTTTTGCGTCTTCTGTAACTTACGTTATGCCTATTATTGCTTTATTATGGGGGTTTATGGATGATGAGGCATTTAGTATTATGCAAGGATTAGCCACTTTATTTATTCTTTTAGGGGTGTATTTGTCTCATAAGCGTACAAAATAAAAAACCCTGACATTCAAGCCAGGGTTTAATTATAGTATTCAAATTTTGTGCTTCAATAATTAATTAAAGTCTTCTTCTGTAACACCTTCGTTTACTTTAATTTCTGTAACATCTAACTGAATAACTTGCGGGCCGGCTATAATCTTCCATGAGTTTGGCATCATAACACCATTAACATCTTTATAATTTGAATAGTCAGATATTGACGTTATAGATTGTCCTTGAGTCTCGGTAGTTTCTTCTGTTCTTACAAGGTAATTTGTCTTAGTATCGTAATATCTGTATGAAGATTTATCACCTTTTGTTACTTTTATCTTGTAAACATCTGTACCGTCTAAAGTAGTAATACTTTCCAATTCTATACTTAAAGATTCCATATATAACTCAGGAAATAAGCCTTTTTCAGATTGTCTTGAAGACACGTCTTTATCTTCCATAGGAATCTTTCTTCCCATTTGTTCTTGATATCCTGCTTTACCGTCAAACTTCTGCTTCATTAATGTTCCCATACCTTCAGCAACCATTTCCATTGAAAATTTATTTGGATGCATCTGCTTGATAATTGCTTTTGGCTTAAATGGTGCTCCCGTAATTGTAACCTCAGCATTAGTTAATGTTGTGTTTACGTTTCTTAAGTTAGCTTCACCTCCAATAGCTTTTATATAATCTTTAATAACTTTTTCAGCGGTTAGGCCATCTGGTAATGGCTTTGAAAACACAGGTTTTTCAGTTGCATTGGCATACTTATCGTAGTACTTTATGGGAATACCTGTTTTTTCAAGATTTTCTAAAACATCACTTCCTTTTCCTACCACTACAATTCTTGAATTATCTACGTTAAAGTACTTATTAGCTACACGTTGCACATCTTCAACAGAGACTTTATTTAAATTCTCTAAGTAATTAGTATAAAAATCTTCTGGAAGATTATTACGTTTTATGTCTAGTGCATAATTAGCAATAGTTTGTGGACGCTCTAATGCCATAACAAAATTACCTACATATTTGGCTTTTGCGTTTTTTAAAGCTTGAGGATCAACAGGTTCGGTTCTGATACGTTTAATTTCTTTTAAAAACTCAACAACAGCACTATCCGTTACGGCATTACGCACCTTTGCACTTGCGTTAAAACGAGATACACCATATCTACTTGATCCTAAACTAGAGTAAGCACCATAAGTGTACCCTTTATCTTCACGAAGGTTTTTAAATAAATACCCTTCGCCACCACCACCAAGAATGTTGTTGGCCATTAATCCTGCAAAATAGTCTTTGTCATTTTGCTTTAAACCTACATTATTTGTAACTGAAATACTGGATTGTGTTGCATTTGGTAAATCTACAAAGTTGATTTGAGTATTAGTTACATTAGCTGTAAGCTGAGGAACTGGAAGTTCTTCTAAATCTACTTTCTCCCATTTTCCAAAATATGTTTTAAGCTGTTTTTTTGCAGTTTTAGCATCTATATCACCTACAACAACAATGTATGCTTTGTTTGGTGCAAATCTAATTTTGTAAAAATCTAAAACATCTTGAAAAGTGATATTATTGATAGTTTCTTCTGTAGTAAACTCACCATAAACATGGCTCTTTCCATAGGATAAAGCACCGCCAACTCTACTAGAAACTTCGTCTAAACTTTTTTCACCAGTCTTTAGGTTTTCGATTAACTTATCTTTTTGCTTGTTAAACTCTTCTTCAGTAAGTAGTGGATTTATGGTAGCATCTGCCATAAGCTCAACTATTCTGTCGGCGTATTTTACAAGTCCACTTCCAAAACCTCCACTAGATCCAAAATTGATATTTGCACCTAAAAAATCTACTTCTTCATTAAATTCTTCTTTTGAAATTGATGTTGTTCCGTTACCTAACATTGCAGATAATATGCTAGAAACACCAGCTTTATCTCCTTCTTTATAGGGTTTATTATCAATACTTAATTGATAAGATACTCTAGGTAGTTTATTATTTTCTACTACCATTACAGTAATGCCATTTTTGAGCGTAAACTCAGTAGGCTTTTCTAAATTAATTGAAGGCTCTGGACCAGCTTTGGGCATTTGAGATCTATCTAATTGGGCATTAACACCAAAAGTTATTAATGCGCAACCAATAAATGCAACTATTTTTAATTTTAATGTCTTCATCTTATTCTTCGTCTTTTTTTGGTAAGTATTGAATTTCAACTCTTTGATTTGGGCTTAAGTACTTTTTAGCCACATCTCTAATGTCTTCTCTTGTTATTGATCGGTATAAATCTAACTGAGTATTTATAAGGTTAACATCGCCATAGAGTAGGTAATAGGTTGCTAAAGAGCTTGCAATACCTGCTACGCTTGAATTTGAGTTTACAAACTGATTCTCAAACTGATTCATCAATTTTTTATAATCGCGCTCAGAGATTAAGTCGGTTTGCATTTTTGCAATTTCCTCATCCATTTCTGCTAATAAAGTATCTAAAGATACGTCTCCTTGTGGTAATGCGAATAAAGCAAAAATATTGTAGTCTACTTGCCCTAAGTTTACGGCAGCAATTTGTAAGGCTTGTTTTTGGTCATCTACTATTTTCTTGTATAATACAGAACTTTTTCCACCGCTTAAATAGGTAGAAATCATGTCCAAAACATAAGCATCTCTAGAGGATTGCCCAGGCAGTCTGTATGTTGCTAATATTGCAGGGATTTGAATATTAGGATCGTAAGTAGTAACCTTTTTAGTTTCAGTAATTGGCGTTTCTTTTGGAAAGCTTCTTACTGGTTTTGGTCTTTGTTTAACCTCACTAAAATATTTTTTAACTAGAGTCTTTGTGTCTTCGGTGTCAATATCTCCGGCAATAATTAATACGGCGTTGTTAGGAGTATAAAACTTATCAAAATAAGCATAAAATTCTTCTAATTTTGAGGCATCTAAATCTTCCATGAATCCAATATTTGGATCTTTATATGGATGTCTTTCAAATAGGTTTTCGCCAATGACTTCTAGGATTCTTCCATAAGGACTGTCATAGCGTTGGCGTTTTTCTTCTTTTACAACTTCATTTTGAGTGTCTACACCTATTTGGTCAATAACTGGGTGCAACATTCGTTCAGATTCTAACCATAATCCTAACTCTAACTTGTTTGATGGAAAGATTTCATAATAGTAAGTACGGTCTTGTGAGGTGTTAGCATTAAAAGTTCCTCCGTTTGCAGGAATAATTTTCATGAACTCACCACGTTCTATATTTTCTGAACCTTCAAATAAAAGGTGTTCAAAAAAATGTGCAAATCCTGTTCTTAATCCGGTTTCTGGTTTTCCTCCAAGATCCTTACCTCCAACATCGTACATTACAGAAGTAATAACAACAGGTGCTGTATTATCTTGATGTAAGATAACATGCAGTCCGTTATCTAAATCATATTCTTCAAATTCTACTTTTTGTGCTGTAGCGGTTAGGCTCGTAAACAAAAAAAGCACTAGCATAAGTAAGCTGTTTTTCATTGTTAAGTGTTTTTTAGATTATAATTATAAAACCATTTGTAGTTATGTGTTGTAATATGTTACACATTTATAACAAAAATAGAGCTTTAGAATTTTTCTTTTACATAATAAAATGTGAAAATTAATATTTAGTTTAATTGGCTATTGCTGTAATTTTTATAATTTTAAGAAAAAACAATGTATACTGTTTGAAAACTACAGAAACCTTTGCAAATTAATAATATAGCACTATATTTGCATCCGCTTTCTAAAAAGAAGGCAAATTAACAAACAACTTAATTAATAAAAACGTTACGCTATGTACGCAATTGTAGAGATAGCAGGGCATCAATTTAAAGTTGAAAAAGACCAAAGAGTTTTTGTTAACCGTTTAGCTACAGAAGAAGGTAAGAAAGTTTCTTTCGATAACGTTCTTTTAATAGGCGACGGTAACACAACGACTTTAGGCGCCCCAGCTATAGACGGAGCACAGGTTAGTGCAAAAGTCTTAAAACACCTTAAAGGTGACAAAGTTATTGTTTTCAAAAAGAAAAGACGTAAAGGTTACCGTGTAAAAAACGGACACAGACAGTCTTTAACAGAAATTGTAATTGAAAGCATTACAGCATCTGGTGCTATTAAAGCTGCACCTAAAAAAGAAACCAAAAAAGCTGAACCAAAAGTAGAAGCTAAAATAGCTGCACCTAAGGCTGCTGCAAAAAAAGCACCTGCTAAAGCTATTGCTGACGATTTGAAAAAAATTGAAGGTATTGGTCCAAAAATTGCTTCTGTATTAGCAGAGGCTGGAATTGTGACTTTTGCAGATTTAGCAAAAACTGAAGCTTCTAAAATAGCTGAAATTATTGCTGATGTTCGTGGAAACCATGTTCCAGATACTTGGCCAGCACAAGCGCAATTAGCTGCTGACGGCAAATGGGATGAGCTTAAAAAATGGCAAGACGAATTAGATGGTGGTAAAGCTTAATTGCAAAATCACTTTAAGTATAACATAAAAACTTACAGATTATGGCTCATAAAAAAGGAGTTGGTAGTTCTAAGAATGGTAGAGAATCAGAATCAAAGCGCTTAGGTGTTAAGATTTTTGGTGGACAAGCTGCTATTGCTGGTAACATTATCATAAGACAACGTGGAAACACTCACCATCCAGGTGAAAACGTTTACCAAGGAAAAGACCATACTTTACATGCTAAAGTAGATGGTTTGGTTAAATTTACTAAGAAGAGAGATAATAAATCTTATGTATCGATAGAGCCTTTTGAGGCTTAAGGAAAACTTCTTAAAATATAAAAAGCGACTAGTTTAAACTAGTCGCTTTTTTTTGGTATATACTAAACTCGATATTATATTAAACAAATTACGCAGCCACATCTTTGTGCTTTAAAATACATAGCTTAATTAATGCCTATGAACACTATAAATAGCCTTAAATTAATAAACAACGCTTTTAAAATATTTACTCAATGTTAGATAAATGTTAATGTTATTTTTAAATACGTTTTTTTAATGCAAGAATTACTTTTTACTAACATTTACTTTAACTGTAAAAATGTGAATACAATTAATTTTGATCAATCAAAAAAATTAATTCAAATGAAACATTATTTTTATTTAATTCTAACCATTTCCTCCTTTTTTGGATGGGCACAATCTGGAAATTTACAAGGGGTAATTTCTGATAAAAATGGACTTACTATTCCTGGCGCAACAGTTTCAGTACGCATTGGTTAGTGACGCATTAGGTGTACGAACTAATTTATTGAGAAAACTAGGTGCTTTTAGCGGAAAAAAAGAAATTGAAGCCATTGCAATTGACGATGAACTTGGTTTTGTTTACTATTCAGATGAAGGTGTTGGCATTAGAAAATACCACGCAGAGCCTCGTAAAGGAAATAAAGAAATTGCTTTATTTGGCACTAAACATTTTAAAGATGATGTGGAAGGTATAGCTATTGCTAAATTTACTAATACCGAAGGTTTCATTATTGTATCTAATCAACAAAATAATAGTTTCAACATTTATAACCGAAACGATAATAGTTTTATAAAAGAAATAAATTTAGGAACTATTGAAACTGACGGTTGTGAGGTGGTAACGAATCCTTTAGGGAAAAAATATCCAAACGGGTTATTTGTTTCTATGAATGATGAACAAGATTTTTTCTTTCATGCTTTAGATTCATTACAGTTAAAATAAATATTTGAGTTAGTCTTCTTTTATTTATGCTGAAAACCCTCTAGTTTAATTTAGAGGGTTTTTTTATTAAATTATGTTCATCTTTTTCAACAAAAAACTAGCATTCATATTTAGGCAAACTCCTTGTTTTAGTTTGTAATCAAAATAGAGCTCATCATCAATAATTTCAGCATCAAAATAATAGTTTTTAACAGGTTCTAGTTCTGTCTCTATTTCTGTGAGGCTTAAGTCATGAGTTGCAATAATACCTGTGGCACTTAATTCTACAAGTTTTTCTACAAATTTCCGTGAACCTATGGCTTTATCTTTACTATTGGTGCCTTTTAAAATTTCATCTAGAATAATAAAATAATTTGTTTCTGTAGTAACGGTATCTACAATAAACTTAAGACGTGTTAGTTCGCTAAAAAAATACGAGCTTTCCTCAGTTAAAGAATCTGTTGTGCGCATACTCGTAATAAGCTTAATTGGGGTGTATTTGCTGCTTTTAGCACAAACTGGAAGTCCAACATTAGCCATTACAATATGTAGTGCTATAGTTCTTAAAAACGTGCTTTTGCCAGCCATGTTAGCGCCCGTTACAATAAAGAAGTTTTGATTTGTGATTTCAAGATTACTAGCTACACGTTTCTTAGAATTTAGTAAAGGATGAGCCAAACCTAGTGCTTTTATAGTAGCTGACGTATTTGTAATTTGTGGATACACAAAATCTTGATGATTAAACCCATAATTACCAAAACTGTTATAAGCATCAAAGAAGGTAACAACTTCAAACCAGTCTTCTACCTTATCCGCATATGTAGTAATCCATTTTTCTACACGATAGGTTTGTCTTATATCCCAAAGCAAATAGCCATTTCCAAAAATTGCAGAAATAAAGTTATTTCTATTATCTAAGGCATCTAATGCTTTTGAATATTTTGTGAAAATCTCGGAGGCTTTTAAGTCTTCAGCTTTAATTTTTTGCTGTTGTTTGATTAATAATTGAGACTGAAATGTTTTTTCTTCAATTGCTTTTAAAAGCAACGCATACTGTTTAAAAGTGTCTTTTGCCTTGCTGGTATGTTGCGCAACATTGTTTATTTTTTTTAAATAAAAACTTGTAATTGCTAATCCTAAAAATAGCAGATAACCTATATAATCTATTGAAATTATTTTGGCAACTCCTAAAGCAATAATCAATACTGAAATTAGACTATAGACTATTGAAAGTTTATATATAAGCGAACTTAAAAATGGCTGGTAGTCTTTAAGCCAGCTAATTATGGATTGTGCAGAATGTTCAGTATCAACTCCTTGAGCAACTGCTGTATAATACTGTATCCACTCTGGATTTTCACTTAGTTCTTTTATGGCATTTTGCCGTTCTTCAATATTAGTAATATCATTTTTAAGAAGTAGCGCTGCTAATTTATCAGTACCTTCTGTAATGGTTGTTCGGTTTATAAATTGAAAAAAAGAGCCTTTACCAAATACATCTATATCTAAACTATAAGGGTGTTTTGAATCTTGAAATTGCGTCCCATTCGGACGATCATAAAAGCCACCCGATGCAATTTTTAATTCTTCTTCATTAATAATAGTAGTGCGCTTATGAAGTGCGCGTTTGGCTTTTATATCTGTGTATTTAGATAACAGGAACAAAAATAGCACCGCTCCAAAAACTGCAATTGATAAAGCTATTTGCCAATTTTGAAACGTAAAATAGATACCAATTACTGTAGCACCAAAAACAACAAGGCGCAAAACACTTAGCCACTGCATTTTAGTGTATAAACCCTTAGAGGCTTGTTGGTGAAATGCTAATTGTGCTTTGTAAAACAAATTTGGATTTTGCATAAATTTTTTACTTAAAGCTAAATATAAGAAAACAAAAATCCCAAGCTTTAATTTGCTTGGGATTTAATATTATATAGTTTTAAAAACGAATTATAATTAATAATTACCCTTTAAAACTTGCTGATAAATACTCTCTATTCATACGCGCAATATTTTCTAGAGAAATACCTTTAGGGCATTCTACCTCGCAAGCTCCAGTATTTGTACAGTTACCAAATCCTTCTTCGTCCATTTGTTTTACCATGTTTAAGACACGTTGTGTTGCTTCAACTTTGCCTTGTGGTAATAATGCAAATTGAGATACTTTTGCGCCTACAAATAACATTGCAGAAGAGTTTTTGCAACTCGCTACACAAGCACCACAACCAATACAGGTTGCTGCCATAAATGCATCGTCTGCTTTTGCTTTTTCAATTGGGATTGCGTTGGCATCTATAGTATTACCAGAAGTGTTTACAGATATAAAACCACCTGCGTGCTGAATACGGTCAAAAGCAGAACGATCTACAACTAAATCTTTTATTACCGGAAATGCTTTTGCTCTCCATGGCTCTATTACAATAGTTTCTCCATCTTTAAACGTACGCATGTGTAATTGACATGTTGTTATTAAACGGTCTGGGCCATGCGCTTCCCCATTTATATATAATGAACAGGAGCCACATATACCTTCACGACAATCATGATCAAAAGATACAGGTGCTTCTCCTTTTTCTATAAGTTCATTGTTTAAGACATCTAGCATTTCAAGAAAAGACATGTCTGGAGATATGTTACTGATTGGGTAATCAACCATCTTTCCTTTATCGTTAGCATTTTTCTGTCTCCAGATTTTTAGATTAAGATTCATAGCTTTTCTTTATTTATAACTTCTTTCTTTCACTTTAATATTCTCGTACTCTAACATTTCTTTATGCAATACTGCATCTTTTGGTTCTCCTTTATATTCCCAAGCAGATACATATTGAAACTCTTTTTTACGCACCGCTTCACCTTCTGGAGTTTGGTATTCTTCTCTAAAGTGTCCGCCAGCAGATTCTTCACGTTGTAATGCATCTTTTGCAAATAATTCTCCTAATTCTAAGAAATCTGCTACACGACCGGCTTTTGCTAACTCTTCATTAAACTCTTCGTTTGTTCCTGGTACACGTACATCTTTCCAAAACTCTGCTCTAAGCTCAGAAATCTCATTAATTGCAGATTTTAAATCCTCTGCGTTTCTTGCCATTCCACATTTGTTCCACATAATCTTTCCTAAACGTTTATGGAAATAATCTACAGAATGTGTGCCCTTATTATTAATTAAATGGTCAATATTCTTTTTAACTTCAGCTTCAGCATCTTCAAATTCTTTGGTATCCGTAGAAATTGGCCCAGTTCTAATATCATCTGATAAGTAATCGCCAATAGTGTATGGCAATACAAAATAACCATCTGCTAAACCTTGCATTAACGCAGAAGCGCCTAATCTGTTGGCTCCGTGCTCAGAAAAATTAGCTTCACCAATGGCATACAGTCCAGGGATATTGGTCATTAAATTATAATCTACCCAAAGGCCTCCCATAGTATAGTGTACCGCAGGATAAATCATCATTGGGGTTTCGTATGGGTTTTCGTCAACGATTTTCTCGTACATCTGAAATAAGTTTCCATATTTAGTCTTAACAACGTCTTGTCCTAATTTTTTAACTAGAGCCTCATCATTTTCATCTAAGCCTTTAATGTGTGCTTGTTCTTTTCCGTAACGCATAAACGCTGAAGCAAAATCTAAATACACTGCCTCACCAGTAGCATTAACACCATAACCAGCATCTGAACGCTCTTTTGCTGCGCGAGACGCCACATCACGTGGTACTAAATTACCAAATGCAGGATAACGACGCTCTAAGAAGTAGTCACGATCTTCTTCTGCTATTTGTGATGGTTTTAAAGTTTTATTTCTAATAGCCTCAACATCTTTTAAATGTTTTGGTACCCAAATACGTCCATCATTTCTAAGAGATTCAGACATCAACGTTAATTTTGATTGATGATCTCCAGACACAGGAATACAGGTTGGATGAATTTGTGTGTAACATGGGTTTGCAAAGTAAGCACCGCGTTTGTGTGCTTTCCAAGCTGCAGTAACGTTACTACCCATGGCATTAGTAGATAAAAAGAATACATTACCATAACCACCAGTTCCTAAAACTACGGCGTGTGCTGAATGTCTTTCGATGTCTCCAGTGATTAAGTTACGTGTAATAATACCTCTTGCTTTACCATCTACTTTTACAACGTCTAACATTTCATGACGGTTGTACATTTTTATTTTTCCACGTCCAATTTGACGGTTCATTGCAGAATACGCACCTAATAGTAATTGCTGACCAGTTTGTCCGGCTGCATAAAACGTACGTGATACTAATACTCCACCAAAAGAACGGTTATCTAACAAGCCGCCGTATTCACGTGCAAAAGGCACACCTTGTGCCACACATTGGTCAATAATATTTGTAGACACCTCAGCCAAACGGTAAACATTAGCTTCACGAGAACGGTAATCGCCACCTTTTACAGTATCATAAAATAAACGGTAGGTAGAATCTCCATCTCCTTGGTAATTCTTTGCAGCGTTAATTCCGCCTTGAGCGGCAATAGAGTGTGCACGTCTTGGGGAATCCTGAAAGCAGAATGCCTTAACATTATAACCCAACTCTGCTAAAGTTGCAGCAGCAGAGCCACCAGCTAAACCAGTACCAACAACAATAACATCTATGTTACGCTTGTTAGCAGGGTTTACTAAATTAATTTGGTTTTTATAATTTGTCCATTTGTCTGCTAATGGACCTTGAGGTATTTTAGAATCTAGTGCCATAAAACGCGCTGTATTTTAATGATTAAAAAAATGGTAAAGTGCAATAAAAATAAAGCCTAAAGGAATACCAATGGCATACACTTTACTAAATCCTACTAATCCTTTTGTGTACTTATTATTTGCTCCAATTGATTGGAATGCAGAGTTAAAACCGTGTAATAAATGTAATGCTAAAAAAACGAAAGACATTACATATAAAGCAACTCGCCAACCATCTACAAATTTATGCTGTAGGTGTTCTAAATATCTGTATCCGCTATCTGCATTATTTGGATCTATAAGACCAGACATATCACCTTCAATATATTTAATGTTAATTTCTGGTACCCAGAAATCGTAAAAATGAAGTGCCATAAAACCTAAAATTGCAAGCCCACTCCAAATCATGTTTCTGCTCATCCATGAAGAATTTGCAGCACCATTGTTTTTTGCGTAGCTAATGACTCTTGCTTTATTGTTTTTAATTTCTAAAACAAAACCCATTACAAAATGAAATATAACGCCCAAAATTAAAACGGGTTGCAATAGATATTGAATAACCCAAAATGTACCCATAAAATGAGATACGTTGTTAAATGTGTCTGGGCTGAATACTGATAATATGTTTATTGCAAAATGTTGAAGTAAAAACACCATTAAAAACAGTGCCGAAAGTGCCATAGCAAATTTTCTTCCTATTGACGAATTTAAAATTCCGCTCATTTTTTAAATCTTATAAATTTGTATTGCAAAAATACGCTTCAAAAAATGGTTTACCAATTGGAACTTTATTAATATTAATTATTTAGAATGAATTTTAATAACTTGAAGCGCTAAACTTCAAACGTTTTCATAGCGTATCGCCATTGTTGGGCAATGGTACTTTTTAGACCGTCTGTTAGGGTTGGTAAAGTCATACACTTTTGCAATTTTTGGTTGCAGCGTTGGTTGGTGCAACTTGCTAATGTGTGTAGTTTTAGTGTTGGCTCATTCAATCTCAATTTTATCAATCTCTTTCATCAATCTGTCGGTTTCGCTTAGGGCGACAATGATTTTTTGATAGTGTAAAATATCGTCAAACTCCAATTTGCGGTTTTTGCGGTCTTTCAGCCATTTTTGGGCTGGTTGGTAACCACCAATGTAAAACTCCCAAGCAACTTGCGGAACATTATCAAAATATTGGGTGTCGTTAATGTAAACACGCCCCAGACCTGACAGGTTTTGAAAACCTGTCAGGTCTAAACGAGGCTTTACCACCACGTTATCTCCATCCATAGGATATTGCGTAATGTATTGCTCAACCGTTG
>CAYGUF010000008.1:0-127997 GCA_964353125.1 uncultured Flavobacteriaceae bacterium | reverse complement strand
TTGTCTTTTCTGATTTATGTTTAAATTTATAAAATGTAAACTTAAGCCGTATATAGCTCATAGCTAATTAGTTGCTTAAACGAAGTTAAGGCATATTTAGAAAGTCGCCAAATTTTTAAATTTGACGATTTCCAATAAAAAAGATAAATAGTAAAATTTAAAAATCTGGCTTGTGCTCAACCGAAAAATAAAAGCTAATTTGCACGCTACGAGCCATATACAAGACCGTTGTACACCATTTGAGGAAAGAACCCTATATTCAATAACTTAACGCAACAAATCTAAATTAATAGATTTGTAAAATGGAAGTAAAAAAACATAGACGATTAACTTTAAAAGAAAGAGTAATTATTCAGACTCTTTTAAAGGAAAAAAAGACTAAATCTTATATCGCAAATAAACTTGGTAGATCTCGTTCAACTATTGGTAGAGAAGTCAATAAATGGATACAGTCAAAGAAAGATAATTATGATGCTGAACTTGCTCATTGGTGTGCTAAAGAAGATTATTTAAACAAAAGAAATCTCGATAAAATAAGTACTTATAAATCTCTAAAATTTTTTGTCTACAGAGGACTTTTATCAAACTGGACACCCGAACAAATATCTGGAAGACTTAAAGAACTATTTCCCAACGACCCCATAATGTCTATTTCTCACGAAGCTATTTACAGACATATTTATACAAGACCACAAGCTCGCTTAAACAAAAAAATAATCAATCTATTAGTTCGTAAAAAAAACAAGTCGTAGAACCCCTAAAAAAAGACGTGGTGGTGGAAGTAAAATTATAAACCAAGTCAGTATTGACAATAGACCAGAACATATTGAGCTTAGAAATGAAGTTGGACACTGGGAAGGCGATTTAGTCATTGGGAAGAACCATAAAAGTGCCATTGGAACTATTATAGAACGTAAAACAAGATTCACTTTAATCATTAAATTAGAATCTAAAAAAGCAGATGAAGTGGCTAAAGAGTTTTCTAAAATATTAAACAAATTAAATCCTATTTATAAAAAATCAATGACTTATGACAACGGAATTGAAATGGCTAAACACGAAAAAATTACAAAAAAAACAGGTATGAAAATTTACTTTGCCCATCCCTATTCTTCTTGGGAAAGAGGTACTAATGAAAATACTAATGGACTCATTAGAAGGTACCTTCCTAAAAATGAAATTGACATTAAACAGCTTATAAATATTCAAGAAAAACTAAACAATAGACCTCGGAAAATTATTGGTTACAAAACACCTATAGAAATGATGGATTTAGAACTAAAATTTGTAGCTTAGTAACATCAAAAAACTAATACGCTTTGTTGCGTTAGAACATTGAATCCAAGGCTAAAACTGAACATTTGAACTAAAAAAGCCAACGCACAAACAGCACATTTGTTTTTTTGCGACACACAATCCAACGCTGAAAAAACCAAAAGAGCTGTTTCTTGCCAACGCTCGAATTTACTCTAATATTAAACCAAAAAAAATAAGCAATTCATATAACAAAAAAACAATACATTCGTTGATAGGTACTGGTCTAATTGTTGACTATAAATTTATGAATCTTAAATAAAAGTAAAAATGAAAAAAATAATTGTGGCTTTAATAGTGATGTTTGTAAGCGTAAGCACAACAATAGCTCAAGAATGGCTAACAGATATTAACGTTGCAAAAGAAATTGCATCTAAAGAAAATAAGCCTACTATATTAGTATTTCAAGGTTCTGATTGGTGTGCTCCTTGCATTAAACTTGACAGAGAAATTTGGAGTACAGATACTTTTAAAAAGTATGCAAAAGAAAATTATGTAATGCTAAAGGCAGATTTTCCAAGAAGAAAGAAAAACGCATTGTCAGAAAAACAAACAAAAGCGAACGCATTACTTGCTGAAAAATATAATAAACAAGGTTTTTTTCCTTTTGTCGTAGTACTCGATTCTAGTGGCAAAGTGTTAGGAGAAAGTAGTTACAAAAAAACTACACCAGAAAATTATATTAAAGAATTAAACTCTTTTATAAAGTAATTTGAAACATCTAATCACTTTATTATTTTTATTCTCAATATTGGGTTGTACAGCACAACAACCTTATAAGAGAACACTCAAATTAATGGGTAGCCGATTTGATATAACTGTTGTAGCAAACGATTCTATACAAGCAAACAAATATATTGATACTGCTGTCGCCGAAATATCAAGAATTGAAAAATTAATTTCATCTTGGGATGCTAATTCTCAAACATCAGAAATTAATCGCAATGCAGGAATTAAACCTGTGAAAGTTGACAAAGAATTGTTTGATTTAATTGAAAGAGCAATAGGCATTTCAAAATTGACTGATGGTGCTTTTGACATTAGCTATGCTTCAATGGACAGAATTTGGAAGTTTGATGGCAGTATGACCAAAATGCCTTCAAAAGAGGAAATAACAGCTTCAGTAGAAAAAGTTGGCTATCAAAACATAGTTTTAGATAAAATGAATAGTACAATCTTTCTTAAATTAGAAGGAATGAAAATAGGTTTTGGTGCTATTGGAAAAGGATATGCAGCTGATATGGCAAAAAATCTACTTATTTCAAAAGGTGTACCTTCTGGAATTATTAATGCTTCTGGAGATATGAATACTTGGGGAAAACAACCTAATGGTAATGAATGGAAAGTAGCCATCACAAATCCAATGGATAAAAATAAAGTCTTTGCATTATTACCAATTACAAATGGAGCTGTAGTTACTTCTGGAAATTATGAAAAATATGTAAACTTTAATGGCAAACGATACACACATATTATTGACCCAAGAACTGGATATCCTTCTACCGGAATTATAAGTGTAACCGTATTTGCACCAAAAGCAGAATTGGCAGATGCACTTGCAACTTCAGTATTTGTTATGGGAAAAGAAGCTGGTTTAGACCGCATTAATCAATTACCAAAAATAGAATGTATTATCATCGATGATAAAGGAAATATCACGAAATCAAAGAATATAGAAATAGATAAGTTATGATTAAAAAATTTATATGTGCTACATTAATTACTACTTGTCTTAGTAGTTGCGTTGTAGTTAAAGAATACGAAAAAGTAAATATAAATGACCCAGATATGGCATTGGCAGACAAGAAATCTGACCGAAATGTTTCCACGATGCATTCATATCGTGAAGCTGCTGTAGGAGCAAATGGAGGGAAAACTGGAGGAGGCTGTGGCTGTAACTAATAAAACAAGAAAGTTGAAAAAATTTATTTTGATATTATGCGTATTTGCTTTTGTTAAATCTTATTCGCAAACAGAACAAGACTCGACAAAAGTTTATAAAAAACGTGTATTAGAAACTACAGAAGTAGATTTTCTAACAAGTTACTACTCGCAAGATGGAGATAATGCTGCGGTAAGTGGCGGAATAGGCACTGAAGAATTAACAGATGTTACAGGAACCTTTGTAGTTTCAATACCTTTAAATGATGATGATGTTCTAACCATTGACGCTGGAGTTTCTGCTTACACATCAGCATCTTCAAGTAACGTTGGACCTTTTGATGATGGGCCAGCAGACCCATTTCAAGCATCTTCTGGCGCATCAATTAGCGACCTTTGGGCAAATTTAACAGGAAGTTATAGTCATAGTTCTGACGATAGAAATGATATTTGGTCTGCAAAAATATCTATTTCATCAGAATACGATTATTTTTCAGCTGGTGTTGGTGGTAGTTACACAAAATTATTTAATGAAAAGAATACAGAATTAAGTGTAAATGCAAATGTTTATATTGATACTTGGAACGCCATTTACCCAACCGAATTAAGACCATTCGGAGAAAATGGCAATGGTTTAAATGATAATTTGTTTACTCAAAATACAATTACAGGAAACACAAATTACAATCCTAGATTTAGTGAATTTAAAGATGAAGGTCGTAATTCTTATTCTTTAGGATTTGGCTTCTCTCAAATTCTTCATAAAAATGTGCAAGGTACTTTAGCACTAGATTTTGTAAAACAAGATGGATTATTATCTACACCATTTCAAAGAGTTTATTTTAGCGATGTTGCAGATTCATTCATAGATAATTTTCAACTTGCAGATGCAGTTGAGCGTTTACCAGATTCAAGATTTAAAGTAGCTGTTGGTGGTCGTTTAAATTGGTATTTAAATGAAACATTTACAGTAAGAACATTCTATCGCTATTATTTTGATGATTGGGGAATATCTTCACATACTGCAAGTATTGAAGTGCCAATTAAAATTACTGATAAGTTTACTTTGTATCCATCTTACAGATTTTATAATCAAACAGCAGCCGATTATTTTAGACCTTATGAAAGTGCTTTATCTACCGATGACTTTTATACTTCTGATTATGACCTTTCCGAATATTCTGCTAACCAAATTGGTTTTGGAGTGTCGTACACAGATATTTTCGCAAAGGCACATATTTGGAAACTAGGTCTAAAAAGTATTGACTTAAAATTTTATCAGTACGATAGAGATACATCTTTTAGTTCTAATATTGTTACAGCAGGATTTAAGTTTGTAATGGATTAATGGAAATTTGTTTGTTTCAAGCCAACACTAAAAAGCCATACACATTTGCAATTCGCATCATCCAACACTACACCAAAAATTGCAAAAGAGTATGTCTCGCCAACGCACACATTAGAACTAAATAACAAACATCGGAAAACCAAGCTGAATTTGAAAAGCACTATGCACAACAACGTATATGGCTCATAGCTAATTAGTTGCTTAATTCAAAGTTAAGGCATATTTGAAAAGTCGCCAAATTTTTAAATTTGACGATTTCCAATAAATAAGATAAATAGTAAAATTTAAAAATCTGGCTTGTGCTCAATCCGAAAATAATTTCATAATTTGCACGCTACGAGCCATATACAAGACCGTTGTACACCATTTGAGGAAAGAACCCTATATTCAATAACTTAACGCAACAAATCTAAATTAATAGATTTGTAAAATGGAAGTAAAAAAACATAGACGATTAACTTTAAAAGAAAGAGTAATTATTCAGACTCTTTTAAAGGAAAAAAAGACTAAATCTTATATCGCAAATAAACTTTCAACTATTGGTAGAGAAGTCAATAAATGGATACAGTCAAAGAAAGATAATTATGATGCTGAACTTGCTCATTGGTGTGCTAAAGAAGATTATTTAAACAAAAGAAATCTCGATAAAATAAGTACTTATAAATCTCTAAAATTTTTTGTCTACAGAGGACTTTTATCAAACTGGACACCCGAACAAATATCTGGAAGACTTAAAGAACTATTTCCCAACGACCCCATAATGTCTATTTCTCACGAAGCTATTTACAGACATATTTATACAAGACCACAAGCTCGCTTAAACAAAAAAATAATCAATCTATTAGTTCGTAAAAAAAACAAGTCGTAGAACCCCTAAAAAAAGACGTGGTGGTGGAAGTAAAATTATAAACCAAGTCAGTATTGACAATAGACCAGAACATATTGAGCTTAGAAATGAAGTTGGACACTGGGAAGGCGATTTAGTCATTGGGAAGAACCATAAAAGTGCCATTGGAACTATTATAGAACGTAAAACAAGATTCACTTTAATCATTAAATTAGAATCTAAAAAAGCAGATGAAGTGGCTAAAGAGTTTTCTAAAATATTAAACAAATTAAATCCTATTTATAAAAAATCAATGACTTATGACAACGGAATTGAAATGGCTAAACACGAAAAAATTACAAAAAAAACAGGTATGAAAATTTACTTTGCCCATCCCTATTCTTCTTGGGAAAGAGGTACTAATGAAAATACTAATGGACTCATTAGAAGGTACCTTCCTAAAGGAACTAATTTTAATGAAATTGACATTAAACAGCTTATAAATATTCAAGAAAAACTAAACAATAGACCTAGAAAAATTATTGGTTATAAAACACCAAAAGAAATGATGGATATTGAACTGAAATTTGTAGCTTAGTAACATCAAAAAATCGAAACGCTTTGTTGCGTTAGAACATTGAATCCAAGTTGTTTTAAAAAGTCATCGTTTAATATATCATTTAGGTTCATAAGTGTGTATAATTTAAAATTAATAAAAATAAAAAGCTCAGGATTTAATTAATTAAATCCTGAGCTTTTTATTAAAAACTACACACTTTATGGGTTAGTGCCAAAATTTTATAAGACTAAAAACTTTAACCGTCACTATAACCAAATCCAGCCATACCAAGTGCGTAAATACTGCCACCTATCTATACTCTTGTTATTACTTGTTTTGTATGTGTCTTCATTATTCTATCTAAAAAAACTTTAGCAATTAAATTATATATTAACATTACCCCACTAATTTAGCAACTATGGCTTTAACAGGTAAAATTTCTTTGGTGTGCGAAATACTTGGTCCAGCAACCCAGACCGTTTTGTAGGTGGCTTTTTTGGCGGCTTTTTCTGTAGCTTTCATACCTATTGAAAACCGAATCATTTTTACCCATTTTTTAAGTTTTTTGTTTTTGTTAAGCAGATTCTCTAACCAAGTTGCTTTTGTTCCAATTTTTTGTACATAAGGAGTATTAATAACGGTACAGGGCGTGCCAGAAATACGCTCAGTCATAATGATATCTTCTGCACCGTAATCTACACAGGCTTGCTTATACTCATCTGTAACTCCGGCTTCTTCTGAGGCTATAAACGGACTTCCTACTGAAACGCCTTCAGCACCATAACTTAACATCTTGTCAAGATCTGCCTTGCAACCCACTCCACCAGCAGAAATTACGGGTATTTTTAGGGTTTTACTTAGCAAACCTGTTAATGCTTCTGGAGATAAATTACCGCGATGTCCGCCGGCTTCATTATTAACTGCTATTGCCGCATCTGCTCCTAACTGCTCTACTTTTTGAGCAAACTTTAAATCTGTAACATCACAAATTACCTTAATACCAACTGCATGCGCTTGTTTTATGGTTTCTTCTGGGCTACCTAAAGAGGTAATTATAAAATCGCAGCCTTCTTCACAGATAACTTCTAACTGACTTTTGTATTTAACATTAGATTTGTTTACAATAAGATTAAATCCGTAAGAACCACCTTCTACCTTATTTGCTTTCAGTGTTTTTAGTGCTTCACGTAACTCATCTAATGATCGGTAATTTAATGCCGGAATACAACCCGCTATACCAGATTTCATAGCCTCTGTAACCATTGCCACATTAGAAACTAAAAACATTGGCGCTTGTATAATTGGGTATTTTATATTTAGTAATTGAGTGAGTTTAGTTTCCATATGTTTAATTATTAGGTTTTGTTGTTTAATTTAAGATGGTTGCTTACCATTTGCGAGGTATTACAAATATAAAATAAATTATATTATGCGTGCATAATAGTTATTTATTCTAAAAACCGGTAATATCCACATTTTAAATACGCGCCTTCTGGAAATGAAACTGGATGATCACTATCATGATTAGTTTTTAATACCAACTCATATAAACGCGATTGCGCATTTAAGGTTTGAATATTTAAATCGAAAAAAGACTGCGCTAAAATTCTAGAAGAACAAGATGCTAAAACTAATAATCCGTTTTTGGCGGTGAGCTTAGCCCCTAATTCTGCAAGTTGTATATATTTCTTTTTAGCTAAATCTATTTCAGATTGTTGTTTTGCAAAACTTGGAGGATCTATAACTACCACATCAAATGTTTTACCTTCAGCTATTAAATTATTGAGGGCTTCAAAAGCATCCCCAGCTATAGTATGGTGTTTACCTTTGTAATTATTGAGTTTTCCGTTTGCTAATGCCAATTCTAAAGCTTGTTTACTGATATCTAAACTTGTAACTTCTTTAGCTCCATTTGCCAAAGCATGTACCGAAAATCCGCCTGCATAAGAAAATACATCTAAAACTGTTTTTCCTTTGCTTAATACTCCCACTTGTTTTCTGTTTGCTCTGTGGTCTAAGAAATAACCCGTTTTGTGGCCTTTAATAACGTTTGCAGAAAAATTTACTCCGTGCTCCACAAAATTTATAGTTTCTTTTTCTAATGTTCCAAAAACAACATCTCCATCATTTAAGCTATGACTTTTACTGTTTTGTAATGTTCTGCTTAAGCGTAAAACAACTGTTTGTGCTTTTGATACTTCCTGAAGACTTACTAAAACGGATTCTAAATAAGGTAACCATATTTCTGAATATAATTTTATTACCAGCACTTGTGCATATACATCTGCAATTAATCCCGGAAATCCGTCATTTTCGCCAAACAACAAACGGTAACTATTGGTGTTTGTTTTTAATAAAGCGCTACGTTTTTTATAAGCTGTTTCAATTTTAGAATTAAAAAAATCAGCATTAATTTCTACTTTAGTTTCAGCATTATGAATTATTTTTATTTGAATTGGAGATGCAGCATCATACAAGCCCAATCCAATAACTTTATTCTTGTTTTTACTAAAAATAATTGCCAAGTCACCCGTTATTGCATCGTGGTTAATCTTCACAATACTGTTAGAAAATACCCAAGGATGCCCTTTTACAACAAATTGTTCGCCTATGGCATTTAGCTTTACAGCCAAACGTTTTGGTGATATATTAGATTTTATTTTGTTAGAAAAATTCATTTCCATCAATATGATATAATTAAGCTCTAAAATACTAAAATGCAATCTTAATAGTCCATTTAAATAGATAAATAGAGGAAATTTTATAACAAAAAAACGCAACCCTTTAAAGAGTTGCGTTCTTACTATAAGATAAAAATATATTATGCTTCTTGCTTTTTAACTGCAAGTGTATAAATAACTAAACCAAAACCTATTTTGTTTATAGCATCTGCTATATTGTAAGCAACATCTATGCTTCCAGATGGGATAATAGCATTATACCAACCTTCAGTTCCCATCATGTAACCTAGTGGGTAGATTGCCCAACCTACTAATACAAACCAACATAAAATTTTGTGAGCTTGTAATACATCTCCACCAGCATCAACAGCTAGTTTTTTTGCACCACCAAACCAAATCTCATATACGATGTAGAAATATGCTGCACCAGAAAGCGCACCCCAAAGTGCAGGGCCAGAACCTGTATTGTAAACAGCCTCACCAAAGTAACCTGTTACTAACATTACAACAGAAGCTAGTATCATTTTCCATAATAATGATTTTTTAGCTCCAGCTACTTTAAGTATTAAATAAAACTCTACACACATTAATGGTACTGTAAGAATCCAATCTACATATCTGAAAAACGTTGGAGATTCCATATTAGCAGCCCAATAATCGCGCATGTAAAAGTAATGTACTGCTGCAATGAATGTAATTAATCCTGAAACTAATACAGAGGTTCTCCATTTTTTATCAAATTGGTTTAATGATAAAAAGAAAAAAGCTGACGCAGCCATCATAGCCATACAGCCTACAAAAAAAGTAAAACCAACATAGTCCGTAGGATCCATTTTGGCAGTTGCACTAAATAATAAGAGTAATGTTTTCATAAAATTATTTATTAATGGTTAATTTTGTTTAAACAAATTTAATATAAACTAAACATAAATATTATAATTATTATGTTAATTTTATGAAAATTTTAATAAATACATAATTTTACATGTCAAAAATCTATAATATATCAATAGTTTTAAGTTTTGTTGCATTATGGGTGAATAGCACCTTTAATTATACTTTTGAAATAACCTTGGGTTTTATACTTATTTTTTCGTTTGGAATTTTACATGGTTCTAATGATATATTATTATTAGACCAACTCTCAAATAAAAAAAAATCATTTTTAAAAATCATCTCATTATACATTGTTACGGTTTTAAGCGTTATACTACTATTTAATTTTATACCAATTATTGGGTTAAGTCTATTTGTAATTTTTAGTGGGTATCATTTTGGACAACAACATTGGGAACACAAAAAAATTTATGCAAAACAATCCATTTTAAAGCTTCTTTATTTTATATATGGAATGTTAATATTGCAAATGCTTTTTATGAGTAATACAGTAGAAGTTATTTCTGTAATATTTTCAATAACAGGTAAAACTATTACTTACGATTTATTACTTTTTACAACGCTTGTTGTTGGTTTAGCTTACATTGGAATTTGTATTTACATTACCATAAGAAGTGAAATTTTTAGATCTGTAGTACTAATTGAAACTTTTTATTTAATGTTGTTTTTTATCATTTTTAAAGTTTCGTCTTTAATATGGGGTTTTGCCATTTATTTTATTTTCTGGCACAGCATTCCATCTCTTTATGAACAGATTACGTTTTTGTATAAGGATTTTAGTGCAACTTCAATTCTAAAATATTTTAAAAACGCATTACCATATTGGTTAATTTCTATAATTGGTGTAGGTATTGTTTATAATTTTATTAGTGAGGACCACTATTTTTATCCCGTATTTTTTTCTTTTATTGCTGCGGTAACTTTTCCTCACACTTTTGTGATTAATAAGTTATTTAAAACAAAAAAAACGCAACCAAATTAATGGTTGCGTTTAGAGTTATAAGATTTACGTTTTAATAGAAGTGTATTATTTAACTTCTTCAAAATCTACATCTTCCACATCGCTAGAATCGTCTTTTGGTTGTTCAGTGTTACCAGCTTCTGGTCCTGCTGCACCACCTTGTGCTTCTGCCTGTGCTTTGTACATTTCTTCTGATGCTACTTTCCAAGCTTCATTTATTTTTTCTAAAGCTGGTGTAATTACACCTAAATCTTTAGTTTCAAAAGCTTTTTTCAATTCTTCTAGTGCAGCTTCAATTGGTGCTTTTTTATCATCAGATAATTTATCTCCAAATTCTTTTAACTGACTTTCCGTTTGAAAAATCATTGCATCAGCTTCATTTAATTTATCTGCTGTTTCCTTTGCTTTAGCATCTGCTTCTGCATTAGCTTCAGCTTCAGCTTTCATTTTCTGGATTTCCTCTTCTGTTAAACCAGATGACGCTTCAATTCTAATATCTTGTTTTTTACCAGTGGCTTTATCTTCCGCAGATACTTTAATAATTCCGTTGGCATCAATATCAAAAATCACTTCAATTTGTGGTGTACCACGTTTTGCTGGCGGAATACCATCTAAGTGAAAACGGCCAATGGTTTTATTATCTGGTGCCATAGGACGTTCACCTTGTAATACGTGAATTTCTACAGAAGGCTGATTGTCTGCTGCTGTTGAAAATACTTGCGATTTTTTTGTTGGAATCGTGGTATTGGCTTCAATAAGCTTTGTCATTACATTACCCATAGTTTCGATACCAAGAGATAATGGAGTTACATCTAATAGGAGTACATCTTTAACATCGCCTGTTAATACACCACCTTGAATACCTGCACCTAATGACACCACCTCATCTGGGTTAACACCTTTACTTGGTGCTTTACCAAAAAAGTTTTCTACTGCAGTAACAACTGCAGGAATACGTGTAGAACCTCCAACAAGTATAACCTCATCTATATCTGATTTAGATAAACCGGCTGCTTTTAATGCAGAGGCACAAGGCTCTATAGTACGTTTGATTAAATCGTCTATTAACTGTTCAAATTTAGAACGTGTTAATGTACGCACTAAGTGTTTTGGTCCGCTAGCAGTTGCGGTAACGTAAGGTAAATTAATTTCGGTTTGTGCAGAAGAAGATAACTCAATCTTAGCTTTTTCGGCAGCTTCTTTTAAACGTTGTAATGCCATAGGATCTTTACGTAAATCCAAAGACTCGTCTGCAATAAATTCTTCGGCTAACCAATCTATTATACGTTCATCTACATCGTCACCACCAAGGTGAGTATCTCCGTCTGTAGATAGTACTTCAAAAACACCATCGCCTAATTCTAAGATAGAAACATCATGTGTACCACCACCAAAATCAAATACTACAATTTTTTGGTCAATACCCTTTTTGTCCATACCGTAAGCTAAAGCTGCTGCGGTTGGTTCATTAATAATACGTCTTACATTAAGACCTGCAATTTCACCAGCTTCTTTTGTAGCCTGGCGTTGTGCATCGTTAAAATATGCTGGTACTGTAATTACGGCTTCAGACACATCTTGACCTAGATAATCCTCGGCAGTTTTTTTCATTTTCTGAAGTATCATTGCCGATAATTCTTGTGGTGTGTATAAACGCCCATCAATATCTACACGTGGTGTATCATTGTCGCCTTTTACCACAGTATATGGTACGCGTTCTGCTTCGTTTTTAGACTCAGAATATTTATTACCCATAAAACGTTTAATAGAATATACCGTTTTTGTTGGGTTTGTTACTGCTTGTCTTTTTGCGGGGTCACCAACTTTTATTTCGCCTCCTTCTACAAAAGCGATAACAGAAGGAGTTGTGCGTTTACCTTCTGCATTTGGGATTACCACAGGCTCATTACCTTCCATTACAGAAACGCAAGAGTTGGTAGTACCTAAATCAATTCCAATAATTTTACTCATAATATGTTTAGTTTTATTACTTTTCGCATTCACGAAAATTGTGTGTTGTTTTAGTGTTTTTATTACACGAAAACAAATAGACAAGTTTTATGCCACTAAAAAAAAAGTGACAGGATGTCACGTTGAACTCGAAGTTGAAGTTGAAGTTGAAAATGACTGCAATAACTAAAAATAAAAACTTGCTTTTAAATACTTTGGTATATGATTTGCTATTAAGATTAGAAAACACATCTATTATGAAAAAAATACCCTACTTATTTTTAGCGCTTACTTTACTTTTAACATCTTGTACAGGTGAAGATGGAATTGATGGCGTTAACATTGTTGGACAGTCTTTTGAAAGAACAACTGATTTAGTGGCTCCAAATTTTGAACAAACATTTATAATTCCCAATTCTATAGAATTATTTGAATCTGACATGGTTCTAGTTTACCATTTAGTTGGAGTTGATAATAGAGGTTATGATATTTGGCGACTTATGCCAGATACTGTTTATACTTTTGATGGTCAAGAGTTTCAGTATAACTATGAGCACAATTTTGACTTGGTAACAGTTTTTATAGAAGCACCTGCTACATTTAATTTTAATTCATTATTATCTGGTGACGTTTTAGACCAAACGTTTAGAATTGTGGTTCTGCCAGTAGCACTTGCAAGCGCTAACAATATTGATTTTTCTAACATAAACATCGTTATGCAATACGTTAATTAAAAAGTATAACTTTACTTATATAAAAAACGCTTTGATAGATTTTAATATTTACAAAGCGTTTTTTTTGTTTTTTACTGTAAAAATTATAAATCTAAAATAGAAAACTTTAAATTTAGATTTAGAAAATAGGGCAGCTCTAAAATTAGTTGGAAGGCATTTCAAATAAAAATCTGAAGGTTTTCTTTAAATAGAACTACTAAACTTTCCAAAATTTCATTATTAATTTTCTTTTCAAAACCTCTAAATCTAGCCCAAGAGCTATTATGCTTTGCGTATTTACTTGTAGGATTCCCCCTAATTTATTTTGTGGTTTGTTATAATTATGAGTACTCAATTTTACCATTTTATGTGTCTGAGTTTTTAATGAATATAACACTGTGCTTTTTTTGATTTGTACATATTTAAATCCTTTGGTATAATGTACAAGGTTATTAATTTTAGTGTTAAAACATCTAAAATATTTAAACTTTAAAAATATAAAAACTTTATAATCAGATACTTAATTTTTTTGGCACGCTGTTTGTTAACTTTAATACAATTAACATTAAAACCCTATTATTATGAAAAGGATTCTATTTTTATTTGCAGGGTTAGTTGCTTTAAGCACTAACGCATTCGGAACAAACAACGTGAGCTCAGAAACTGAAATTTCTTCACACCATCGTATAACCGACTATGGCAATTCTTTCATTTTTAGCGAAGGTGGTATTGAATTTTCAGTTTTTCCAGATGGTCAATTCGATTTTTTTATGCCAAACTACGGTCCTAACGTAAGTATTGGTGTTAACAGACCAGGGTTTAATATGAGTTTTAATTCTGGTTACGATTACAATCCATATCTACAATATGATAATTTTGGTGCTATTATTCAGATTGAAAACACACCTGTTTACTATGATTATTATGGTAGAGTAAACCAAATTGGTAATATTTTCATAAACTACAACCGATTAGGTAATATAACAAGCATAGGTGGTTTAAATATCTATTACAGAAACAATAGGTTTTTTAGATATGATGGCTTTATTAATAACTTTAACAGACGTTATGTGTTTAGACCATGGCACCAATTTTATAGTGTACCAGCTGTAAACTTCTGTATTGTTAACAGAAATCCATACAGACAGTTTTACAGACCTACTAGATATGTATATTATAGACCTTACAGAAACAATGTGAGAGATTTTAATATAAACAGAAGACGAACCAATAGATCTAATAATGCAACACGTTATGCTCAAACACCTAGAAATGAACGTGAACGAAACATACAAAGACGTGTAACTAGATCTTTTGAAACTATTGCTACAACAAGAGCAACAAGAGGTGACTCAACTAATTCTGTTACTGGAAGAACTAACAGTACATCAAGAAACAATGGTATTACAACTAGAAGCACTACGCCAAGAAATAACAGCGTTGATAACACAGGACAAATAAGAAATAATACATTTGTTAACAGATCTTCTAGAAATAATTCTAATACTAATGTGACCACAAGTAGAAACACTGTGTCTGATAATAGGCTGGCAACACAAACAAGAAACCCAAAAGTTAATACCTCTAGGAGTTATGTTGCAGGTTCACAAAATAAAAATACAACAGCGGCTGTAAAAACAAGATCTAAAACAAGTAGCAATAGCACCCAAAACGCTACAAGATCTTCGTCTAGAAGCTCAAGAAACTAAAAATATTTTTTTGGTTGGTTAGTAGGAAATTCTGTATGGCAAATGCCCCAAAGCATCATACAGAATTTTCTCGTTTATAATTTTTAAGATTTTATAATTTTAGCTAATTCTGAAGTCAAATTTTTTCTGCTATATACTTCATAATTTAGAGGTTTAGAAACCAACACATCTTCTAAATACAAATTAAAATATTCAATAATTTGCTGCTTTAAAGCATGTTTTTCTTTGTAATTAAAATAGTAACCTGTATTGGTATTTTTAATTATGTTTTCAATATCTGAAGCGTCTGGACCAATACCCAAAATAGGAGTTTTAGATATAATATATTCAAAAATCTTACCTGGTATAATTGCTTTAGTATCTTCAGAATTTATTTCAATTAAAAGCAAAACTTGAGATTTTAACTGATATTTTATAGCTATTTTGTGTGGCACATAACCTACTAAATTCACAACAGATTTTAAACCATAACTGTAAATAGTTTCTAAAACAGTATCACTTACAACACCTATTAAATTAAGCTGAAACGCTTTCGCAAAAGCACTGTTTTCTTGTATTAATTCTGAAAGCGATTCCCACAAAATTATTGGGTTTCTATCAGATAATAGCGATCCAATATGTGCTAAGGTAAATTTTATGTCTTTTTCTGATTCAGAAACATTATGCGTATCATAACCATTTGTAATCACAAAAATAGGTTGTTCCGTTTTATTTAAAAACTCTTGCTTGGTATAATTACTTGTAACCAATATGGCATCAGCAGTATTTAATACTTTATGTTCTAAACTAAGATGTTTAGTTTTTGACACTTTTGTAAGTTTTAATGCTTTGTGATAACCTATGGTTGTCCAAGGATCTCTAAAATCTGCAATCCATCTTATAGCATGTTTTGCTTTAAGATTTAGCCCAATAAGGTGCAAACTGTGCGGTGGACCTGTAGTTATTAGTGTATCTATTTTATTATTTATAATATAATCTGATAACAAAGAAACCGATGGTTTTACCCAATTTTTTCGGGCATCTGGAATAAAAAAATTACCTCTCACAAATAATAATAACCGCTCTAAAAAAGACTGTTTTTTTTGTTTTGGAATAACACCAGAACTGATTTTAGTAGTACTTTTTTTAGATAAAAACTGTGCAAATTTATAAGGCTCTCGTATTGGGTGTTTAATAACCGTTATATCTTTTGGAACTTCTGTTAATAATCCTTCATCTATAATAGGATAATTAGGGTTTTGTGGACAATAAACAACAGGTTCAATATTAAACTGCGGCAAATACTTCACAAACTTAAGCCAACGCTGCACGCCTGGTCCACCAGCAGGCGGCCAATAATATGTGATAATTAGTACTTTTTTTTTCAAAAAACGTTTGCTATTTAGTTTTCCTTTTAAACCTATATACCAATCCTAAAACTAAAAGCACAATAAAAATTAATGCACTTATTAAGGCTATACGACTTCCTGTAGCAACGACTTTAGGTTCAAACTTAAAGACAATAGTGTGGTTTCCTTTAGGAATTTCTAAACCACGTAATGTGTAATTTACACGATGGTGGTTTACAGGTTTATTATCTATGTAAGCATGCCAACCCTCTTTGTAATATATTTCAGAAAACACAGCAAACCCATCAAAATTATTTTTAGATGTATAGGTTAAGTAATTAGGTTTAAATGTTTCTAATGTAATAGAAGCTGTTGAATCTTTAGCAAAATGAGCTACCTTTTGGTTTAGACCAGAAATTTTCAAGCTAGAAATTGCTTTGGTTTTAGTATCTAAACTATCTAAAGTCAAAATTTCTGCTGTAGGGTTTTCAACAAATTCTAAAGAATCTACAAACCATGCATTTCCATTTGCATCTGTATTAGTGTAAGGAAAAACACTACCATTTTCTTCGGCTATAATATATTTGGTGTTTAACATATTTAGCACATTCATGTTATTTTTATAGATGTAGAAATCTAATAAATCATCATATCTGCCCAATTTTGCGGCATGATAACCCAATAACGAATTATGAAAATATGCAGCTTTAGCTGGCGCACTTTGTCCTTGATTAGAAATATCAAAAACTCTAAAATGACTATTATCTTTAAGAATTTCTTTGTCTGCTGAATTTGGTTGATAAGGAAAATCTACCTGTCGTGCTGGTACAAAATCATCTGTATTTACATAGGTTCTGGCAACAGATACCAAATCAAAAATAATAAGTGCAGTAAAAACTAAAATAACATAATTTGAACTCAGTTTTTTCTTCAAAAACATAAAAACTGTACCACCAGAAAGTAATACCAATACTAAAGTTCTAAGCGTATCTGCTGTAAATAATGATTGTCGGTCTTTAATAATTGCGTCAATAAAAACCTTACCATAAGCATTAATATAGCTATCGTCACGTAAGCCTTCAAAATCAAATAACATAGATTTAGTTACTAAGAAAAACAATGGCAAGCCAGCTGTAATTAATAGCGCATATTTTAATGCTTTTAATTTTTCTTCGTTTTTTGATTTAGTATCAAATAAACGCGCCAATGCTAAAATACCAAGCACAGGAATACATAATTCTAAAATAACTTGAATAGAGCTAACAGCTCTAAATTTATTGTAAAGCGGAACGTATTCAATAAAAAAATTAGTGATGCCACTAAGATTTTTACCATAAGAAAGTATTAAGGACAATAAAGTACCACCAACTAACCACCATTTTAATTTACCTTTTACTAAAAATAAACCCAATACAAAAAGGAAAATAATAACAGCCCCAACATAGGCTGGTGCTTCTACAATAGGTTGTTGTCCCCAATACATTGGGGCGCTTTTGGCAGCTCTTAATGCTTCCGTTGGTGATGCGCCTAAATTAATATAGGCTTTGTAAGTTTCAGAATCTTTTCCAACGTCTTCGCTATTGCCTCCTCCCATAAATTTTGGAATAAAGAGGTTAAAACTTTCTAAAATACCATAACTGTATTCCGTTATATAATTGGTATCTAAACCATTACTATTCGCTTTAGCTGAACCATCCGCATTAATGGTAAGCGCACTTTGCCCTCGTGTACTTTCTTTAGCATAGGATTTTGTTGCCAAAATATTGGTTGCATTTAAACCTACTGCAAGCAGTGCTGCAATTGATAGCAGCCCAACGGATTTAAAAAAATGAGGCAACTGTTGTTTTTTGTAGGCATCAATTAGGTACGCAATACCTAATACAATAACTAACAAAAAGAGATAGTAAGTCATTTGAAAATGATTAGCTACCAATTCTAAACCAAGTGCAACAACGGTTAGCAAAAAACCTAAAATATATTTTTTTCTGAAAGTTAAAATTATTCCAGATAAAACCAACGGCATATAAGCTATAGCGTGTGCTTTTGAGTTATGCCCTACACCAATAATTATAATTAAATAGGTTGAAAAACCAAATGCCAAAGCACCCAAAGCTGCCAATTTATAATCTACTTTTAATGCCAATAAAAGCATATAAAAACCTAAAAAATACAAGAATAAATAATCTGCTGGTCTAGGAAGAAAACGTAAGGTTAGATCTAATTTTTTTATGTAATTATGAGGATATTTAGCACCTAATTGGTAGGTTGGCATACCGCCAAAAGCACTATTAGTCCAGTAGGTTTCTTCGCCAGTTGTTTTAGCAAAATCCTTTTGCTGTTGCGCCATACCAATATAATGTAGAATATCACTCTGAAAAATTTTTTCACCTTTTAAAACTGGGCTAAAGTAAGCTAAAGACAATATAACAAAACCCGATAGTATTAAAATATGTGGTACTAGGCGCTTAAAAGAAAAAGGCATAAATGTGAGTTAAATATTAAAGCTGAAAAATACTTATTTTTTTAGAATAAATGTTACCAATTCTCTACAAACGGGTATTAATCTACCTCCTCATAATCTACATACTCACCTATTGATTTATCTGAAGCTCTATTTTGGTGAGGTCTTTTGTCAATAACCGTTTCACCATCTTTGTGAGATTGAGATTTACGCTGTTGATTTTGTTGAAAACCACCAAACTGTTCCCCAAATTTTTGTTCCGCTTTTTTAGCCACAAACTTTAAAAGTAATGGTGCAAAAATGCGCCCTAGAATTTTAAACAAAAAATAAAACCCAATGATATAAAGTACCATTTTAAAAAAACCAACGGCAGACAAAAAATAAATCATAATATAAAAATATCATCAAAAATACAATTATGGTCATTTATATTGCCCTATTAATTCTTAAAAAATGTATAAAATATTTATATTTGACTGTAAACAATAATACAATGTACAGACTAAAAATTCCGTTTTTACTAATTGCCTTTTTAATAACTCAGGTTTCTTTTGCGCAGTATACAGAAGTTATAAACTCTAACAGACCCGGTGTTTCTGAGAGTGCGTTTTCTGTTGGTACAGGCATTGTTCAGTTTGAAGCTGGAGCGTTTACCGTAAAAGAAGAGCACATACCTTTACAACAAGAGGTTTCTGGTTTTGGTTTAGATTTTTCTATACGTTATGGTGTGCTTCTAGAGCAACTTGAATTTTCTTTAGATGGTATTTACCAAAACGATACATTTAAAGACAATAGAGCTACACTAGCAGAAGATAATAAACGTGCAAACTTTAAAAGCTTAACACTTGGCGCCAAATATTTAGTTTATGATCCGTATAAAAATGCAGAAGAGGATAAACCAAACCTATACAGCTACCATGCCAACAGAAGTTTTAAATGGAAATCATTAATCCCAGCAGTTGCTATTTTTGTAGGTGGAAATTTTAATACCGAGTTAAATCCGTATATAGCACCAGGACTTGAAGGTTTTAGCCCTAAAATAACTGTAAGTACACAAAATAATTTTAATGGTGGTTGGGTTTTTGTTACCAATTTTGTTGCCAATCATTTATTTACAACCCCAAAAGATGAAGAAGCTATTATTGCGCGCTATGGCGAGGATTATAGCCTTACTGAGTTTCAACAAATATTTACATTAACACATTCATTTAATCCGCAATGGGTAGTTTTTGGTGAGGCACAGATCATATCTAGTGATTTTTATGCCGATAATATTTTTAGATTTGGAGGTGCTTACTTATTAAGCAAAGCCTTTCAATTAGACGCAAATATGGCCTTTAATGCCAAAGACACTCCTACTGTTTTTAATCTAGCTTTTGGTGCATCTTACCGTTTAGATTTTCATAAAGACAAAAAAATTGATAATGGAACTTCTGCAAAAGAAGAAGGAAAACGACGAAGCCGAAAAAGTAAAAACAAAAAGCCCAAAAAAGAAACTAACGATTCTGATTCTTAATCGTAATCCATTACAACACACTTTATGATTACAATTAAAGAAATAAATTCTAAAAAAGAATTAAAAGCTTTTGTTAAATTTCCTTTTACCCTTTATAAAGACTCACCGTATTGGACTCCACCAATAATTTCTCAGGAACTAGAAAGTTTTAATAAAGATAAAAACCCCATTTTTAAGGATGCTGAAGCACGCTTTTTTTTAGCCTACAAAAACGGGAAGATTGTTGGTAGAATTGCTGCTATAATTAACTGGCTAGAGGTTAACAAACAAAACGTAAAAAAAATGCGTTTTGGCTGGTTTGATTTTATTGATGATTTAGACGTTAGCAAAGCATTATTTAGCATTGTAGAATCCATTGGTAAAGACCATAAATTAAGCTATACCGAGGGACCTGTTGGGTTTTCTAATTTAGATAAAGTTGGTGTAGTTACAGAGGGTTTTGAAACCTTTACAGCAATGGTTACCTGGTATAATTATCCATACTATGCTTCACATTACAAAGCGCATGGTTATACTATTGAAAAAGAATATGCTGAAAGTAGATTTCCTTTTGAAAACGTAAAACCTGAGTTTTTTAAAAAAGCACAAGAGCTCATAAAACGCCGTTACAAACTCACTGCGCTAAAACTTACAAAAACAGAAGATATAATGAAATATGCAGATCGTATGTTCGATTTGTTTAATGAAAGTTATGCCTCATTATCGTCTTTTGTAGAAATAACAGCACTTCAAAAAGACTATTTTAAAAAGAAATTTATAAGTTTTATAAATCCAGATTATATCAAATTTGTAGTGGATGAACATGACAAACTTGTAGGTTTTGCTGTAGTAATGCCGAAATTTGCCGATGCCCTAAAAAAAGCAAATGGTAAACTTTTTCCTTTTGGTTTTACACATATTCTTAAAGCTAAAAAAAATAGTAAAGATGTCATTTTTTACCTCATAGGCATTCACCCAGACTATCAAAACAAAGGTGTACATGCTATTATTTTTAACGAATATTACGACTCTTTTAAAAAATTAGGTATTCAATATTGCTACAGAACACCAGAGCTGGAAGATAATGAAGCCATAAAAAAAATATGGAAGCATTTTTCACCTGAAGTTTTTAGACGTAGGAAAACGTTTAAGAAGAATTTGTAGTTTGATTTCTTTGAATTATAGCGTATGTAAGAAAACAATTGAAAATTTGAATTCAGAAACTCACACAAGCTAAAATTAAAATTTTCATCCAAAAGCCTAAAACACCTAATAATTATCTACATTAACTACCACTCGTACAGCTCTAAAGTCTTTTACAGCATTAAAACTAGTTTCAATTTTTAAAATGGCAGCTTTTGTTTTTACTAATGCTTGTTGTGGTGGTATTTTTATGAGTATGTTTTTATGATATAGATTGCGTATTCTGGCTACTGGCGGAAATTCTGGCCCTAATACATTTGATTTAAAAATCTGTCTTAATGATTTGGCATACCAATCTGTTGCCAAATTAACCCTATTATAATCTTTATGCTTAAACGTTAACTTTATAAGTCTATAAATTGGAGGATAATTATAATTATGACGCTCATTAAGTTGCTCTGCATACATAGTTTCATAGGCATTTGTAGAAACCTGATGCAATATATTATGATGTGGATTATAACTTTGAATTAACACTTTACCACGCACTGCTGTACGTCCTGCCCTACCCGAAACCTGAGCCATAAGCTGATAACTACGCTCATGAGCTCTAAAATCTGGAAAATTAAGTAAATTATCTGCATTTAAAATACCAACTAATTTTACATGTCTAAAATCCAGACCTTTAGTAAGCATTTGCGTTCCCACCAAAATATCTATTTTGCGTTGCTCAAAATTAGAAATAATTTTATCAAAACCATATTTGCCCCGTGTAGTATCCAAATCCATACGACCTACATTGTGTTCTGGAAACAACACTTTAACCTCTTCTTCTATCTGCTCTGTGCCAAAACCTTTGGTATCTAAAGTGCTATTTCCGCAGGCCTGGCAATTAATTAACATTGCCGTGTTGTAACTACAATAATGACAACGCAACTGGTTACGGTATTGATGGTAGGTTAAACTCACATCACAATTGGGACACTGTGGTGAGTTACCACAAGTTGTACACTCTACAATTGGAGAAAATCCACGTCTATTTTGAAATAATATTACCTGGTAACCTTCTGCTAAAGTTTCGGTAATTTCATTGATTAAGCGATCGCTAAAATGCCCTTTCATGCGCTTACGTTTGTACTTATCTGCCAAATCAATAAGTTCAATATCTGGCATCATTACATTATTGTAACGAGTTTTTAGGGTTACCAACCCATATTTTTCGGACTTGGCATTATGGTAACTTTCTATGCTTGGTGTGGCAGAACCCAGAAGTGTTTTGGCATGATGTAGATTTGCCAAAACTATCGCGGCATCTCTGGCATGATAGCGTGGCGCAGGATCAAATTGTTTATAGGATTGCTCATGCTCTTCATCTACAATGACTAATCCTAAATTTACAAACGGCAATAATAAAGATGAGCGCGCACCAATAATTACTTGTGCTTTTTCAGAATTTTCAAGCATATTGTGCCAAACCTCTACACGCTCATTACCAGAATATCTACTATGAAAAACCGCTACCTTTTCACCAAAATAATCTTGTAAGCGTTGCACCAATTGGGTTGTTAGCGCAATTTCTGGCAACAGGTATAAAATTTGCTTGTTTAAGTTGAGCTGCTCTTGAATTAATTTTACATAAATTTCTGTCTTTCCAGAGGAAGTAACACCATGTAAGAGCACAACAGATTTTTCCTCAAAATAGGTTTTTATACTATTAAAAGCTTGTTCTTGAGCGTCACTTAGTGCTTTTTGAGCGGAATGTGCTTCGCCTTGAAACTGAATACGGTCGGTTTGTATATGATATTCATCTAAAATAGATTTATCTATAAGCGATTTAATACTGCTTTTAGATGCACCGCTGCGTTCTGCTAAAACATCAACCTCTATTGGTTTTTTTACGGTAGCTTCTAAGGCAAATAAACTTAAAATAACCTCACGTTGCTTTGGTGCTTTGGTTAACTGTTCTAATAAGACTTGTAAATTTTCGCTTGCTTTATACGTATCATTAAGTTTTACATAGCGTACTAATTTTGGTTTGTATTTTTGAAATAATTCTTCTTGAAGATTTAAAACTCCCTTTTTTACCAAACTATTAATTACAGGCAACACACGCTTTTTATCTAAAATAGAAACAATGTCTTGAATTTTTAATGTAGATTGATACTGTAAGGCTTCATAAATTAAAAATTCGTCATCTTTTAAATCGGCATCTTTTATAGTTGAACTTTCATTTTTTATAACTACCGTTTCGCTTTCAATTATTAAGGCATTTGGCATTGCAGCACGCATAACTTCACCAATACTACACATGTAATACTTAGCAATCCACTCCCAATGTTGCAATTGTAATGCGGTTACAACTGGTGTTTTGTCTAAAATTTGATGTATTGTTTTTGGCTCGTAAGCTGTTGGCGCATTATGATGAATGTTATAGACTAAAGCGGTGTATATTTTACTTTTGCCAAAAGGAACAGCAACCCTAATACCGGGTTTTAAAAACGCAGCTTCTGCTTTAGTAATATGATACGTAAATGCCTTTTGAAGCGGTATGGGCAATATAACGTCTATAAAATATAGCATAGTTTTTAAGACGCTTCGCTAGCTTTAGGATTCTTTTTTAAATATTGAAGTGTAGCATTTAAATCGTGACCTAGCAGTAAAATATTAGCATTTAGCCACAGATACACCATGAGTATCAAAAGTGCGCCAATAGACCCATAAAGTTGGTTGTACTGCGAAAAGTTTTCAATATAAATACCAAATAAAAAAGAGGTTAGCATTATAAGTAACGTAGTTAGTAACGCACCAATTGAGAAAAACCGTGAGGCTCTACCATCTTTAGTTCCAAAATAATATAACGTTGCCGTAGCCACATATACCATAATTACAAAAAACAGGTATTGAGACGCAATGGCCCAAAAAGGATTTGGTTCATCTTCAATATAACCTAATTTTAAGAGTGCATCTAAGCTATTTTCTACGACATAAATATTAAATAAACCTAGAGAAGCTACAGTAAAAATAACCAATAATGCTAAAATAATGGCAACACCAAGCGCATATAAATACTGCTTAAAACCATTACGCAATGCTTGTTTATGGTATGAACTTTCAAAACCAGAAAACACAGCATTTACACCATTTGCCATTAAAAAAATTGATATTAAAAATACTGAAGATATTAAACCACTACCGTTAATATTTTCAAATATATTTTCTGAAAAAAAATCTGTGGTATTAGGTGGTAAAAATGATTCTAGGAAGTATAAAAAATCGGTTCTGAAATCTTCTATGGGTACATGCGGTATTAAAACTATTATGAATAACAAAAACGGAAAAAGTGCCATAAAAAAACTATAAGCAATTGCACTAGCTCTTGTTGTTAATGCGCCTTTTACAATACCTAAGATATATAGTTCTAGCAAATCATAAAAAGATAAACCCTCAAAAGCTGGCAGCTTTATGTGTTTAAAAAAACGCACCAAATAGTTAAGAACAGGTATTTTATCTAATTTTTCTTCTATGGCTTTAGACATTTTTAGTATGGTTTTTTATTTGTGAAAATTAGTGTTTTAGTGGTTGGTTTAAACCGCTTTCAAACTTAAATCCATATTATATACAGAGTGTGTTAATGCACCAGAGGAAATATAATCTACACCACATTCTGCGTAATGGCGTACGGTGTTTTCATTAATGCCACCAGAAGATTCTGTTAAACATTGGTCGCCAATAAGTTCAACGGCTTTTCTAGTGTTTTCATAATTAAAATTATCAATTAAAATTCTGTAAACTCCACCACAGTCTAAAATAGCTTTAATTTCTTCTAAATTTCTAGCTTCAACAATAATTTTCAAATCTCTGTTAGTGCTTTTCAAATACTGTTTGGTTAAATCTATAGCTTTTGAAACTCCACCTGCAAAATCTATGTGATTGTCTTTAAGCATAATCATATCATATAATGCAAAACGGTGGTTTTCTCCGCCACCAATTTTAACTGCCCATTTTTCTAGAGCTCTAATGCCTGGTGTGGTTTTACGTGTATCCAAAATCTTAGTACCTGTACCTTCTAACAAGTTCACAAAGGTTTTGGTTTTAGTAGCAATAGCACTCATACGCTGCATGGCATTAAGTACCAAGCGTTCTGCTTTTAAAATAGACTGCGATTTGCCTTCAACATAAAACACAATATCACCATGTGTTACTGCTGCTCCATCTTCTATTAACTGATTTATTTTTAAGTCTTTATCTACATATTTAAAAACCGCTTTTGCAAAAGCAATACCCGCAATAATGCCTTCGTCTTTTACCAAAAGCTTTGCTTTTCCTTGGGCTGTAGCCGGAATACATGCCAAAGAACTATGGTCTCCATCTCCAACATCTTCTCTAATGGCATTTGCAATGATTAATTCTATTTCCGTGTTAAATTGTGCTTCTGAAATCATTTGTATTCATATTTAATGTAAAAATATGAAATTGATTACCGAAATCCGATTTTTAGATTTAGGATTATATGAATTAAAATTGAAAAATATGTAGATTTGAAGTATGCTAATTAAACTCATAGCCATAGGAAAAACCGATGATAAAAATCTGCAAACCCTTATTGCAGACTACCAAAAGCGTTTGGGTTTTTATATTAAGTTTGAATTAGACATTATACCCGATATAAAAAACGCAAAAAACTATTCTGAATCTGAACAAAAAATTAAAGAAGGTAACCTTATACTTGCTAAAACAAAAACCTCTGACCATATTATTTTGCTAGACGAAAACGGTAAACAACAAGATTCCGTAATGTTTGCGAACTCCCTTCAAAAACACTTAAACTCTGGTATCAAAACCTTAATATTTGTTATTGGTGGTCCTTATGGATTTTCTGATGCCGTTTATGAACGCGCTAATGGAAAATTAGGATTGTCTAAAATGACATTTTCGCATCAAATGGTGCGGTTATTTTTTATTGAACAATTGTATCGCGGTTTTACAATTTTAAGAAACGAGCCTTACCATCATCGCTAATATCAAGAAAACAACTTCCAAAACACATACTTAATATTATATAATCTTAACCTTTGAATAGTATCATTACTTACCTAAAATTTTGCTTTAAAGCAACCAACCAACACGGTGTACATTCGCCATTTATATACAAATTTGTAACGCAGTGTTTGTATGCAAAACCTCGAAGGTTTTCGGGATTTAATAAGCAAGATTGCTTAATATATAAAGCAACACAGTATTTTAACTTTCTGTCTGCTTTGCTTATAAACAGTACTTCTGAAGCTGATAAACCAATATTAAAGGCAAATTCTAAAATTGATATTGCGCGTGTTTCAATTCATAATTCTTATGATAACTTTCGTGAAACTACTTTTGATGTTATTAGTGTTGATCATCTTGAAAACACAAACTCCGTAGAAAATCTACTTCAAAAATACAGTTCAAAAATTAAAAACACTACCGTTTTAATTTTTAAACAACCTTATGTTTCTGATGCACGTTTAGCGTTTTGGGAACAGTTAAAACAAAACGCATTGGTTACAGTTACTGTAGATTGCTTCTGTATGGGTTTTGTTTTTTTTAGAAAAGAACAAGCCAAAGAACATTTTAAAATTAGGATGTAACAAGTTGCTAATTTTAACGTCTTATTTTAACAATCAACTTTTAAAATCGAGTATCTTGCAGTAGATATTAAATACACAGACTAGCAGTTATGAGTGATAATGTTATAGAAATTAGAAATATTATAAGAGATTTTAAACTCGGACAAGAAATAGTTCATGTTTTAAAAGGCATTGATTTAGATATTAAACGTGGTGAATATGTTGCCATTATGGGACCTTCTGGTTCTGGTAAATCTACATTAATGAATCTTTTAGGGTGTTTAGATACCCCAACTGCTGGTAATTATATTTTGAATGGTAATGACGTAAGCAAAATGACTGATGATGAACTTGCCGAAATTAGAAATACCGAAATAGGTTTTGTTTTCCAAACCTTTAACCTCTTACCCAGAACTACCGCTTTAGACAATGTTGCATTACCAATGATATATGCAGGTGCATCTAAAAAAGTACGAGAGGCTCGTGCTACAGAAGTGTTAACAGATGTTGGTCTCTCAGACCGAATGGACCACAAACCCAATCAGCTTTCTGGTGGGCAACGCCAACGTGTGGCTGTTGGACGTGCTTTAGTAAACAAACCCTCTATAATTTTAGCCGATGAACCCACAGGTAATTTAGATTCTAAAACTGGTGGTGAAATAATGCAACTTTTTGACGATATACATGCTGCTGGTAATACCGTAATTATGGTAACTCACGAAGAAGAAATTGCAGCGCACGCAAAACGTGTTATTCGCTTACGAGATGGTGTTATAGAAAGTGATACGTTTAATAGTTAGTTAATAAACATGTAGTGTTTTAATAGAAACACAACGTTTATCTTATATTGAGATTACAATCAATATAGTTTTATATATCTTACATTTAATACTGCAAAACACTGTTTTAAACTAGTAAATCTTCTAAAGCCGGTTGTAAGTTTGAAAACTGAAAATCAAAGCCTTTAGCTTCAATTTTTTGAGCACTAACACGTTGACTTTCAAAAAGTAAAATATGCATTTCGCCTAACACCAATTGCATGGCAATTTTTGGAACGTTTGGTAATAATAATGGCTTGTTTAGTACTTTTGCTACTGATTTTGTAAGTTCTGTATTAGACACTGGGTTTGGCGCTACGGCATTAAATATGCCCTCAAAATTATGTTCCAATGCAAAAACAAATAAAGCTGCCAAATCTTTAACATGAATCCAACTTTGCCATTGTTTTCCAGAACCAAAAGCAGCACCAGCACCAAAACGAACTGGCTTTACAATTTCTGGTAAAGCACCTCCATTATTAGCCAAAACAAGCCCAATTCTAAGTTTAGCAACTTTTGCACCAATGGTACTAAAAACATCTACAGCCGTTTCCCATTGCGACACCACATTACCTAAAAAAGAATCTGATACCGCTGTATTTAATTCATCATAATAATTGGTAAAACTACTTGGGTAAATGCCAATAGCACTTGCAGAAATAACTTGTGTTATCTTATAATTATGCGCTTTAATACTATCTTGAAGTAAAACAGCAGTTTTAGTTCTACTCTCTAAAACTTCGGTTTTGTAATCTGAAGTCCAGCGCTTAGCAATTGAAGCCCCAACTAAATTTATAATTACAGAAACACCCTCAAAACAGTTGTGATCTATAACACCTTCCGAAGGATTCCAATAAAACCCTTTATAGTTAGCCTCAGTGGTTAATTTAGCTTTTGATGTGGTTAAAAAATGTACATTAATAGCCTTAGCATGGCAAAGTTTCACAATTTCTTGTCCCACCAATCCTGTTGCGCCTGTAATTAAAACGGTCATGTTTATGGTATTAAAAAACTAGAAATTCTAATATTAATATTAATTGTAAAGATACTAAAGCGTAAAAGCAGATTTTCTAAATTTAATTTAGATTTAACGTTCTAAGAATTAAATAAACATTTAATAATTAAAGTGCTAATTTAAGATATCATGAGTTTTTGAGCACGAAGCATCTCTCGTTTTCCAGGTGGTCCTGGCAATCTTTCAACATTAAAACCAACTGCTTGCATAGCACGTCTTACGCTTCCTTTTGCAGAGTAGGTTACTAAAACACCATTTGTTTTTAGTGCTTTGTACATAATTTCAAAAATAGCTTCAGTCCATAACTCTGGCTGAACGCGTGCGCCAAAAGCATCAAAATAAATGATGTTAAATTGGTTTGAAACGGAAATATCTTTAAAAAATTTTTGCTGCTTTTCTAGCTGAAAACTTGGTGTAATTTTACGTGACTCTTCCCAAGCAACCTTGTGCATTGCATTAAAAATAGGTTGATGTGATTGAGAAATCAGTTCTGTGTAATTAAGCGCTTCAATTTCTTGAGTATTTACTGGGTAAGCTTCTACTCCAATATAATTAATAGTGCGGTTTAATTTTTCAGCAGAGATAAGTGTTAAAAACGCATTAAGTCCTGTACCAAATCCAATTTCTAAAACAGAAATTGAATTAGAAGTGTTATCAATTTCAGCATTATAAAAAAGCAAACCCTGTTTTATAAATACGTGATTTGCTTCTTGTATGGCGCCATGAATAGAATGGTACTGTTCGTTCCATTCTTCTATTTGAATGGTTTTAGAACCATCTGCAGTTGTAATAATGTTACGTTTCACTATTTTTTAAGTAAAACGCCATCGGCTTCAAAATGATATTCTAATTTTGGTGCTGTAATTGCAGCAATTTCAGCTTCAGATTTCCCTGCATCTTCTGCGTAATGTTTTAATTCTTCAACAGAGGTTTCAGATATAAAAGCTTTACCATTTACAATAACTTCACCTTTAGCATCTAATGGCATAAAAAAACCATAATCTTTGAATTTAACCATGATCTGTTCTTGGTTTTTCAAGTCTAAAGTCATCCAACAGCCTTTGTTGGCACATACTTCAATAATTTCAGCATTCATTTTTGTGGTGATAGTATCGCCTATTTTTAAGTTTTTATAGGTTTCTAAAATAGCGTCAGTTTCCAAAACATATGCATCATCTATTGCCATACCAATCGATATGTAAGACGGTTGTTGATCAACTTCATCTAATGTTTTATGGGGAGTTTCAGCTTTATTTTTACAAGAAACTAGAATTAAACCTAATGCCATTAAAACTAATATATGCTTCATTTTATTAATTTTTATATATAAATATTACTTGTAAAAGTACAAATTTTAAAATGAAAATTAGCTTTTATTAGCAAATTTGGTTTTGTATTTTTGAATTATAAATTATTCACAAATGAGCACCACTAATATCAAAATAACTAAAGCTAAAGTTTCTAAACTAACTACTATAGATTTTAATAATTTAAGCTTTGGAAGTATTTTTTCTGACCATATGTTGGTTTGCGATTTTGAAGATGGCAAATGGAATACTCCTGAAATAATACCATACCAACCAATGGCTTTTGAGCCTTCGGCTAAAATATTTCATTACGGGCAATCAATTTTTGAAGGCATGAAAGCCTATAAAGATAGTGATAACCAAATTTGGTTATTTAGACCAGAAGAAAACTGTAAACGTTTAAATACATCTGCAAAACGATTGTCAATACCAGAAATACCTGAAGCTTATTTTATGGATGGTCTTAAAGCTTTATTGAAATTAGACAACGGTTTTATACCTACCAATGAAGGCAGCTCATTATATATTAGACCATTTATATTTGCAACTGGTACTGGTTTTCATGCCTCGCCAGCAGATAAGTACCGCTTGGTAATTTGTACCGCTCCTTCTGGTCCATATTTTGGTGGAGACGTTAGGGTTTTAATTGAAGAAAAATACTCGCGTGCTGCAAATGGTGGTGTTGGTTTTGCAAAGGCTGGTGGTAATTATGCTGGGCAATTTTACCCAACAGAATTGGCTAAAGAAAAAGGCTACCAACAGGTAATTTGGACGGATGATAATACCCACGAGTATATTGAAGAAGCTGGTGCTATGAATATTTTTGTACGTATTAATAATACCTTAATTACAGGACCTACAAGCGATCGTATTTTAGATGGTATTACACGTAAAAGTATTATTGAATTAGCAAAAGCAAACAACATAAACGTAGAGGTTAGAAAAATTGCGGTTTTAGAAGTTGTTGAAGCTGCTAAAAACGGCAGTTTAAAAGAGCTTTTTGGTGCTGGTACAGCTGCTGTAATATCTCCAATACGAGGTTTTGGCTATAAAGATAAGGATTACGAATTACCAAAGTTAGAAGACACTTACGCTGCAAAGTTAAAAAAACAGATAACTGATTTGCAAACCAATAAAGCAGATGATCCTTTTGGTTGGCGCTATGCTGTAAATTAGTGTTTTTATGCTAATTATAATAGAAAATAGATGCTGAATTTAAGTGTGTCCTGATATTTTTTTAAACATAAAAACCTACCTATGTGTATTTTATGGTGAATTAAAAATTATTAATCTATTGTCGTATTAACGACTCAAAATACTGAAACAACTCGCCTTTTGTAATATTTCCTCCGGTTTGAATCATTTTAAAAATGTCTAAATATTTATCGTCTGTGTATGTTTTTTTTGCGTTGTAAAATTCAATAGCATCAGAAAGCAAATTGTTTCTTAACCATTCAAAACCGGCTTTGGTTGTAAAATCTACAGTATCAATATTAATTTTCAATGCTATTAAACGCATGTCTTTTTCATTGCATTTAAATAGATGAATTTGCTGTGGCGAAATATGCTCAATATATTCCACTTTTTTAAGAACACCATACCAAACTAGGTCGCTAAAGGTATCTAGCTCTTGTTCTGCAACATTGGGTGTTTTGGTTTTTATAGTTTCCCATTCGTCTGCGGTAATAGATTGTGTGGCTAAAAAGTTAATAAATTCTTGGTGTAACTCTTCAAACTGTTCTTTAGTTAATCTTGCGTATTTCATAACAAATTTGCTGTTATTCCGTATTTAATGCGGAATCTATTTTTTATATCGCACTCAACACAATGCGAAGCTTGTTAATTATTTAATTATTAATGGAATTGTATGCTGCAAAAGGTCGGTCTGTAGCTAATATATCTATACCTGCTGCTTTCCATTGCTTATATAGGGTATCGCCTTTGGCTTTAGCCCTATTATCTAAATTACCCAATGTGCCAAGCATACACACTATATTTTGAGCATGTAACCTTTTAAATAATGTTGGTTGTGATAGCCGTGTACCTGTAAAAGCCAACATGTTTTTAGTAGGGACTTTAGATGCTAATAAGTTATCTAGTTCTTTATCATTTCTTGCTGAAACGGATAGTAATAAATTTGGTGCTAAGGCATAAGCATTTTCAGCTTGGGCTAAATTATAGGTTATGATAATACTTATGTCTTCAGCTTTTAATCGTTTTATTTCTGAAATTACATTTGCCACACTTACACTTTGTTTAATATCAATAGTCAAAATTGCAGCGTTAGCTTTACACCACTTCAAAACATCTGAAAACAAGGGTACTTTATACTGTGTTTCATTTCCAAAATCATCTACTAAATTAAAAGAACGTAACGTTTTATAGGTTGTGTTTTTTACTAAACCACTTCCAGTTGTTGTTCTATCTATTGCATTATCGTGCATTAAAATGAGTTTTCCATCTTTGGTTTGCGCAACATCTACCTCAAAAATTGCAGTAATACTATCGTTGATATACTGTAGCGTTTCTAAACAATTTTCTGGATAATTTTTTAAACCTTTACCACCGCGATGCACACTAATATTGGGGTACTTAGTATTAGAAGCTTTAAAAATAGTAATTGGTGCAGATGACGTATTATGTAGTGTTACATTAGGCGCCACGGTTTGTTTACAGGCAAAACATAATATAACTAAAATGATAAAAAACGAATGGTTAAATTTCATATTAAAACCGTGTTTTGATAAAACTAAAAAACCGTTTAGATGACTAAACGGTTTGTGATGTATTGTAATAAGATTATTATGCTTGTGCAACAACTTCAAAAGGAAAATCAAGAGTAACCTCTCTATGCAATCTAATTACTGCATTATATTTTCCTAAGCGTTTTACATTTCCGCCAATAACGTTTATAAATTTCTTATCTATAGACTGCCCTTGTTTGTGTAATGCTTCCGCTAAATCAATGTTGTTTACAGAGCCAAACAATTTATCTCCAGTACCTACTTTAGACGCAATTTTGATTTCTAAACCAGATATTGCTTCTGCAATAGCTTTAGCTTCATCTATAACTTTCTTTTCTTTAAATGCACGCTGCTTTAAAGTTTCTACTAACACTTTTTTAGCAGAGCTTGTAGCTAATACAGCTTGCCCATGAGGAATTAAAAAATTTCTACCATAACCGTTCTTTACTGTTACAATATCGTCTTTAAATCCTAAATTTTCAACGTCTTGTTTTAATATAAGTTCCATTGTTTATGATATTTTATTTTAATAAATCGGCTACATACGGCATAAGTGCTAAATGTCTCGCTCTTTTAACCGCTACAGATACTTTTCTTTGATATTTTAAAGATGTTCCTGTTAAACGTCTTGGTAATAACTTACCTTGTTCGTTTACAAAACCAAGTAACCAATCTGCGTCTTTATAATCTACATACTTAATACCAGATTTTTTAAATCTACAGTATTTTTTTTGCTTTGACGTTTCAATATTAAGCGGAGTTAAATATCTAACTTCGCCGTCTTTTTTTCCTTTGGATTGTTGTTCTATTGATGACATAATTACGCTTTTGCTTTAACTTTAAGTTTTTCTCTTCTGCGCTCTGCCCATGAGATTGCATGTTTATCTAGCTTTACGGTTAAGTAACGCATAAAACGTTCATCACGTCTAAACTCTACTTCTAAAGGTTCAATAACTTCACCTGCAACAGTGTACTGAAATAAGTGATAAAACCCACTTTTTTTGTTTTGGATAGCATAGGCTAATTTTTTTAAGCCCCAATCTTCTTTGGCAATCATCTTTGCACCTTTAGAAACAAGAAAATCTTCGTATTTCTTTACTGTCTCCTTTATCTGATCTTCAGATAAAACGGGATTTAAGATGAAAACAGTTTCATAATGATTCATAATAAATTTATTTGTTTATTGTTAAAAACGGCTGCAAAAATATACTTTAATTATGAGTTGCGCAATTTTTTTGTTGAAGATATTATTTGAAAAACTACGATAGTTAGTTTTAATTTTAAAACCTTTAGATTAAATTCGTTAGTAGAAATATCTTTGAAACGTTACTTTTCATTACAAATCCAAGTTTTTTTTAAAAACAAAACCCACCCTAATATTAATAAAAGGATGGGAAAAAATTGCTATGAAAAAGAAAATTTATCATTAGTAATTTACTAACAATACTCAAATATATTATTTTTTATTAAAAAATCAAATATATATTTAAAATGTTATTGCAATAAAATAATACTTTCTAAGAAAACATATCTTTTACTTTTTCAAAAAACGATTTATCAGTGCTTTCTGGTTTTGGTTCAAAATGCTCATCGTCTATCATACTTTCAAAAAAGTCTTTTTGCTTTTTGCTTAAGGTTTTTGGTGTCCATACATTTACGTGTACTAACAAATCGCCTTTACCATAACCATTAATATTAGGAATACCTTTGCCCCTTAATCTAAGTATTTTACCAGACTGTACACCTGGCTCTATTTTTATACGTACTTTACCTGTAACAGTATCAATATCTTTAGAGTTGCCTAAAACGGCATCTGGCAGGCTTACATACATATCGTAATGTAAGTTATCGCCTTCACGCTTTAACGTAGCATGATTTTCTTCTTGTATAGCCACTAGTAAATCTCCCGCAATACCGTTTCCTGGGGCTTCATTACCTCTACCAGTAACTTTAAGTTGCATACCATCCTCTACACCAGCAGGAATTTTTACTGAAACCGTTTCCTCAGCTACTATTAAACCTTGCGCATCTGCATCGGCTGGTTTTTTATCTATTATTTGGCCTGCGCCACCACAACTGTTACAGGTTGCTGCGGTTTGCATTCTGCCCAAAATAGTGTTTGCAATTTTGGTTATTTGCCCAGAACCATTACACGTTGTACAAGTTTTGTAGGATGTACCTGGTGCTTTTACTTTTCGTTTTACCTTTATTTTTTTCTCAACACCATTAGCTATATCTTCTAGCCCTAGCGTAATTTTTATTCTTAAATTACTACCTTTTACAACACGTTGTCTGCCGCCTCCGCCAAAGCCGCTAAAACCTCCGCCACCAAAACCACCGCCAAAAATATCACCAAACTGACTGAATATGTCATCCATATTCATGCCACCACCACCAAAACCACCACTACCATCAAAGGCTTGATGTCCATATTGATCATAACGTGCTTTTTTCTCAGAATTGCTTAAAATTTCGTAAGCCTCTGCAGCTTTTTTAAATTTTTCTTCTGCTTCTTTATTGTCTGGATTTTTATCTGGGTGATATTCAAGCGCCATCTTACGATAAGCTTTTTTTATCTCAGAGGCTGATGCGCTTTTGCTAATGCCTAGTATGTCGTAATAATCTTGTTTCATCAAATGATTTTTATAAATACCAAAAACAATGGTGATTTTCTAATTTTAAATTTAGAACATTAAGCCTGCCCAATAACTACTTTTGGAAAACGTATAACTTTTTCGCCTAATTTATATCCTGGTTCAATAATATCTATTATTTTTCCTTTTAAATCTTCGGATGGAGCTGGTATTTGTGTTACGGCTTCATGATAATCTGCATCAAAAGTATCCCCTTTTTCTGTGCTAATTTTAGACAACCCTTTTTGCTCTAAAGTATGCACTAATTTATTATAAATAAGCAACACTCCTTTTCGTAATTCTTCGGCTTCCTTATCATCTTCAATATGTGTAAGTGCGCGTTCAAAATCATCTAAAACTGGCAGCATAGAAACCATTACATCTTGACTAGCCGTTTTAAAAAGTTCTATACGCTCTTTTGTTGTTCGTTTTTTGTAGTTTTCAAACTCTGCAAACAAACGCATAAATTTATCTTTTTCTGCAGCAAGTTGATCTTGTAACTGTTCCTCAGGAGATTTTTCTTCTTCAACATCGGTTAAATTTTCCGTTGCTTTTTCAGTATCTTCTATGGTATTTGCTGTAATATCTTCAACAGCATCTTTAACCTCTGTTGTTTTTTCTGTAGTGTTATCTTTACTCATATAGAGTTTATTTTTTTTAATTCTTTTATGTTAAAACAAAAGTACTGCCAATATCATAAAAATGTCAAAATGTCATTAACATTTTTTTATAATATTTCTCCTTAATAAACACTTAATTTTGCATTTTAATAACTAATCTAAAAAATAAAATATGAAAACTTTATTATTAAATTTATGTGCTTTAGGTACATTATTGACCGTAACAAGTTGTGGTGACAAACCTAAAGAAGTAGCCACAAAAGATGCTGAAACAGCAGCAATTGCAGAAGCTACCGCAGAACCTTACGTTGTAAATACAGATGCATCTGTAATTGAATGGACTGGCTATAAACCAACAGGGTCACACGCAGGAACACTTGCCATAGCTAGCGGTAAAGTAGCTGTTAATGCTGGCATTATTGAAAGTGGTGATTTTGTTATAGATATGAAAAGTCTTGAGGTTACTGATATTCCTAAAGAAGAAGAGGCAAACGCAAATTTAGCTGGACACTTAATGAATGAAGATTTTTTTGATGTTGAAGCTTACCCAACTGCAAAATTTGAGGTTACAGGCATTGCAACTGTTGAAGGTAAAACCATGCTATCTGGTAATTTAACATTAAAAGATGCTACAAATAATATTAGTTTTCCTGTAAGTACAGAAATAAATGACGGTAAAATGACACTTACTAGTGAAACCTTTACAATTGATCGTTCTAAATGGAATGTAAAATATGGTTCTAAATCGTTTTTTGAAGGCTTAGGCGATAAATTTATTAATGATGATGTATCATTAAAAGTATCGCTTACAGCAACTAAAGCATAATTTATTTGTAATTTACATATTTAAAAACCACTTTGGTAGCGAACTAAAGTGGTTTTTTTGTTCTTAAATTATATCGATAGGATAAAACACAAATTATAAAAATTTTAATTTTAACACTTCCTAAAATTTAATCTGTAATACTAAAACCATGCCCTTAAACATTGTACTTATTGAGCCCGAAATACCAAACAACACAGGAAATATTGGTAGATTAGCATTAGCTACTGGTGCACGCTTACATTTAGTAAAACCATTTGGCTTTGAAATAGACGACAAACGCTTAAAACGTGCAGGTTTAGATTATTGGCAACATTTAGAGGTGTTGTATTATGACTCATCAAAAGATTTTTTTAGTAAAAATGCTAACGAAACTATGGTGTTTTTAAGCAGTCACGGTACACAATCGCATTGGGATATTAATTACACAGAAAACACTTTTTTAGTCTTTGGAAAAGAATCGGTTGGTTTACCAGATTATATAAAGGAAACTTATAAAAATCAGTTGTTTAAAATTCCGTTATACTCAGAAAAAATAAGAAGCCTTAATCTTGCTAATGCCGTAGCCATAATAGCATACGAAGGGTTAAGACAGTTAAAATTATAACGTTTAAAATCTAAAGAAACCTAACGGCGGTTATACGACATTTGTAGATACAAGTTCTCAACTTTAGTGCGTGCCCAAGGTGTGCGCCTCAAAAATTTTAAACTCGATTTTACGGAGGGATTTTCGGTGAAACAACGAATATTTATTTGGCACCCCATATATTCCCAGCCGTAATGCGCTTCTAAATCGGTTATAATTTGCTCTAATTTTATGCCATGTAATGGGTTGTTGGGTTGGCTATACATATTAACTTTATTAAGTTTTTATAAATAAAAAATATTTTTTATTATGTATTCAGTTAATATAAACTTATGTTAATCTACATATTAAGAACTACAAATTTTATAATTTTGAACGCATAAATATAAAATTAAATTTAATATTAAAAAAATATGAAAAAACAAACTATTGTTGGTCTATTTACGCTTTTTTTATTGGCTTCATGCGTGTCTAAAAAAGACTACATAGCTTTAGAAGCAAAACAAAAAGAAACTCAAGATTTACTAAATACTGCTACAGTAAAACTAAACAGTTGTTTATCTGATGTTTCTGCAGCAAATGCTAGGCTTGAAGCTATGAAAGATCAATTAGCCGACTTACGTAAGTCTAACCAAGATTTAATTGACACCAAAGGAAACTTAACTACACTTACTCAGCAAGGAGCTACAAACTTAGAAAAATCTTTAGAAAGCTTAAAAGAAAAAGATTTAAAAATATCACGTTTACAAGATGCATTAACTAAAAAAGACAGTGTAACTTTAGCTATTGTTACAAGCCTAAAATCTGCTGTTGGTATCAGTGATCCTGATATTGAAATAAACGTAGAAAAAGGGGTTGTTTTTATATCTATTGCAGATAAACTTTTGTTTAAAAGCGGTAGTTATAATGTAACTAATAGAGCTAATGAAATTCTTACCAAAGTTGCCAAAGTTATAAACAGCAAGCCAGATTTTGAAGCTATGGTAGAGTCGCATACCGATGATGTTTCTTATAGCAAACCACCATTATTAGATAACTGGGATCTGAGCGTAAAGCGTGCAACATCTGTAGTTAGAGTTTTAGAAAACTTAGGTGTAAACTCGCAACAACTTATTGCAGCCGGTCGTAGCTCTCACGTTCCGTTAGTAGATAATGATACTGCCGAAAATAGAGCCAAAAATAGAAGAACACGTATTGTGGTACTTCCAAAAATTGACCAATTTTATGATATGATTGAATCTGAAATGAAAAACTTATCTGGAGAATAGTAATTTCATTTAAACCACATCATTAAAAAGCCCAATGCAAATTTGTATTGGGCTTTTTATATTTTATAGATTATGTTTATTGGAGTGGGCTTTTACAAGTCTCACAAATTCAGACCTATAACCATCTTTATCTTCGCCTTTTCCAGAGGTTGCTAGGGCTATGGTTTTGGATAATGGAGCATTGTTAAAGTATTTAGACTGTCTTAATTGCATACCAAATAAGGCCACTGCAGCAGCAAAATTCATATCTTTAGAAGGTTCTAAAACCTGTGTATTACACACATGCGATAACTCTATACTTTTTGATGCATCTGGCTTTTTGTACCTAAATTTTACAGTAAACCAATCGTCTGAAAAATGGGTATTAGCATCCGTAGTGGTATATTTTAAATCTGAAAAAGACTTGACGTAACTTGTTTCTGCGCCAATAGGTACAATTTCGTATAGCGCAGTTACAGTATGACCGCTACCTAACTCACCAGCATCAATTGTGTCGTCTATAAAATCCTCATCGGCAAGCATTCTATTTTCATATCCAATTAAACGGTAGGCACTCACTTTTTTAGGATTAAATTCTACTTGTATTTTAACATCTTTAGCAATGGTAAACAATGTGCCACCAAATTCTTTTCCAAAAACCTTTTGAGCTTCTTGCATGGTATCTATATACGCATGATTTCCGTTGCCTTTATCGGCAAGGGTTTCAAGTTTAGAATCTTTATAATTACCGTAACCAAACCCCAAAACAGATAAAAACACACCAGAATTTCGTTTTTGTGTTATTAGTTTTTCCATTTCAGAATCACTGGAAGCACCAACATTAAAGTCGCCATCTGTAGCTAAAATAACACGGTTATTGCCTTGTTTTTTAAAATGCTTTTCGGCTAATGCATATGCTAATGTAATGCCCTCACCTCCAGCTGTAGAACCACCAGAATTTAAATTATCTAAAGCTGCTATTATTTTTTCTTTCTGATTTCCAGGTGTTGGCTCTAAAACTACTCCAGCCGCTCCTGCATACACCACTATAGCGACTTTATCTTTGGCTCTTAATTGATTAACTAACAATTTAAAGGCGCTTTTTAGTAATGGTAATTTATTTTGAGAACCCATAGAACCAGAAACATCAATTAAAAATGTAAGGTTAGATGCAGGCAAATTTTCATTTTCAATTGTCTTGCCTTGTAATCCTATTCTTACAAGTTTTGTTGCTTTGTGCCAAGGTGTATTTACCAATTCTGTATGAATTGAAAACGGATGTGCATCTGAAGGTTGTGGATAATTATAGTTGAAATAATTTACCATTTCTTCAATTTTAACAGCATCTGAAGTTATGTTTTCTCCGTTATTTATTAAGCGTCTTACATTACTATAACCCGCTTTATCTACATCTATAGAAAATGTGGAAAGTGGTGAGAGTATTGTTTTTTCGAAGTTATTTTCATGAATGGCTGCGTAAGTTTCTTCTGATGGAATTCTATAATTACCTTGATGTGTAGTTATTACAATACAACCCGCTTTATATGAATTTCCAAACTGTTTTTTGGCTTCAGCACTATTATATTCAATTTTACTTTCAATTTTAGAGGTTTCTAAATTTCTTATAACAGCATTATTTTTTTTATCTATTGCAATGCCATCAACCATATATTGCATGTTTGGATTAAACGCTTTGAGTCCGTTTTTAGTAGTAATAACGATAACACCGTTTTTACCACGAGAACCATACAATTGTGTTGCAGACAAACCTTTTAATACTTTTGTAGAAGTAATTATGGTGGGATCTAAATCAAATAATTTTTTACCAGGTAAAGGAACACCATCTATAACAAATAACGGTTTATTATTTTCTGAAATTGAACTGTAACCACGTATAATAATATTTGTACCTGTACCTGCATAACCGTTATTATTAACCTTTACACCAGCTACACGTCCTTTTAATTTAGAATTTATTTTGGATTTTGAATTTCTTTTAATAGCATCTGACCTAACAGTTGAAACGGCATAGCCTAAGGCTTTTTTTTGTCTTTTAGCACTATACGCTGTAACAACCACCTCATCTAACTGCGTTTGGTCTTCTTCTAAAGCAATACGTAGCGTTGTGTATGTACCAACTGTAATTTTCTTTGTTTTGTAACCTACATAGGCAAATAGTAGGGTATCTCCCGTATTGGCTTCAATTGAAAAATTGCCGTCAAAATCTGTTGCACTGCCGTTTTGAGTGCCTTTTACAATAACGGTTACACCTGGTAATGGTAAGCCATCATTTGCAGAGGTTACGGTCCCAGTTATTGTTTTGCGTTGCGCATTTAATTGTAGTGTAATAAACAGAACAATTAAAGTTTGAAGTAGTGTTTTCATTGGTTTAGATTTTAAAGTTGGTATAAAGCTATTGGCTTTACCAGTATATAAAAACAAACAATGCGTAAACTATGCTGTTTAATGCGTAAACTAGCCTAAAACGGACTTTATGATGTTGCTACGCTTAATTTTTCCGTTGGAAGTTTCTGAAAATTGCTTAACAGCGTAAATTTTTTTGGGCACTTCTAACTTCGTAATAGTTTTTAGGTTTTGAATTTCTGAACGGATAACGTCTTCATCTAAAACCGAATCACTTTCAATAATAAGAATTAATTTTTCTCCAAGGGCAATATCGGTTTCACTTGCAATTATAAAACGCTGCTTGATAATTACTTGTAGTTTTTCTTCAATCTGTTCTGGAAACAGTTTTACTCCACCAGAATTGATAACATTATCCAGGCGACCTAACAATTTAAAACAGGTATCAGAAACTAATTCTACCAAATCATTAGTTATAACGGGTGAATCTAGAATATGAGGAGCGCTAATAACCAAGCACTGTCTAATATCTTTACTAAACCTAACATTGGGTAATGCTTCAAAATAAAGACTCGCATTTTTATGTTTTGAAGCCAGTTGTTTTATAGCAATATGGGTTATGGTCTCCGTCATGCCATAAGTTTCATAAAAACTAGTAGTACTGTTTTTTATAGCATTAAGAAGAGCTTGTGATGACTTTGCACCACCAATAATTATAGTTTTAATGTTTTTTGTATTTGCAAGTGTTTTTGAAAGCTGCAATGGCACCATAGCACAAAAATCATAGTGTATTTTATAATTAAATTTTATGGCCAAAGTTGGTGCAACGGTATCTAATTCTAACCCTAAAATTAAGGCTCTAACCAACATCATCTTACCAGCTATATATTGCGTTGGTAAACAATGTAATGCTGTATGACCTGGCTGTAAATTAAAAAACTTACCCGTAGCTAATGCCGAATTTACTAGGCCTTGTTTTTTTAGTTTTATCTGTTTTGGCTTGCCTGTAGAACCCGATGTTTGCACCAAAACAAAATCATTAGCATCAAACCAATCGAATAAAAACTGACCGATTTGTTTTTGATAAGGTTCACCGTTTTCAATAACATTATGTGCAAATTCTAAAAGTGTGCTTTTAGTGTGGCAAATGCCATTTAATTTAAATTGCTTATGAATACTTGTATAATGTGTTGCCATTATTAAGCTTCATCTATAATTTTATAATCATCTTTTATAGGTGGTTCAATTTTACCGAAAAGTTGTGTTTTCCAATTGGTCCATTCGTATTTTTTTGAAAGAATTAACAATATTATTGGAAATAATACAAACACCGGGACTATAATTTCTGAAAGTGCCATAGTTTCTGGTGGTGTCATGTCTTTTAAAATGGAATGCGTTTGTAAAGCCGTCCAATCTGTAGTAACTAATAATGCTATAAATAAATTATTAGCCGCATGAAAGCCCAAAGCCAGTTCTAAACCATCATCCATTAAAGTCATGATACCTAACACCAATCCTGTACCTATGTAAAAAATCATGATTACAGGGCCTACCGCATCTACCTCTGGATTAACAATATGCATAAGCCCAAAACCTACAGATGTTAGTAATAAAGGTATCCATTTATTTTTGAAAACAACTCCCAGACCTTGCATTAAGTAGCCTCTAAAAAGGTATTCTTCAAAACTGGTTTGTATAGGTATGAGTACTATGGCAATAACTGCGAGCACCAAAAATTTATCTAACTGAAAGTTAAGCACATAATTTTCGGGCTGCATGTAATACCCAAATAAAGTTAAACTCACAGACAAAAAACCCCAAAGACAAAATATAAACCAAAAACGACTCCAATCTACTTTTTGCCTAGTTGTGGTTAATTGTTTAAACGATAATTGGTGTAATAATTTAGAAGAAAAAAATACACCTACCAAACCCGTAGCAAATGAAATAAGCATTAAAAACAAAAACAAATTGCTTCCTAAAAGTGCTGACATACCAGCAATATCCTCTGTAAAAGTAGCACCTCCTATTACTTTAACAGCAATGGCAATACCTAAAGGTAGCATACCAATAAACTGCCAAAATATAAAGATAATAACTGTGCCAATTATATAACGCCAACCGTCATGAAATCCTTTGTAGGCTTGTTGTATGTAACTCATAATTATAAATTAAATGTCCAAGATTTTGTTTTATCGTAGTGCAAAGTACCATTTTTTACGGTTAATGGCGCATCAAAATTATTTGTAAATAAACCACCTGTTCCTAAACCTTGTGGCAAAGCACTGTTTAACGTGTACGTCCATTGCGCTATGGCATTCAATCCTATATTACTCTCCAAAGCACTTGTAATCCACCAGTTAATTCCTAAGGTTTCAGCTATGGTTATCCATTCCATACTGCCTTTAAAACCGCCAACTAAACTCGGCTTTAAAATAATATATTGTGGCTGTATGGTTTGTAAAAGTTGTTGTTTTTTTTCAGAAGAAAACACTCCAATTAATTCTTCATCTAACGCAATTGGCAACGGCGACTCTAGACAGAGTTGTGCAATTGCGTCAAATTGTTTTGTAGCAATAGGTTGCTCTATGGAATGCAAATCGAAATCCGAAAGTTGCTTTAATCTTTCTAAAGCGTCGTTTACCAAAAATGCACCGTTAGCATCTACACGCAATTCTATATCTGATTTTGAGAATTGAGTACGTATAGATTTTAAAATATTAAGTTCAGTTTTAAAATCAATAGCACCAATTTTAAGTTTTATACAACTAAACCCAGCTTCAATTTTATCTATTATTTGTTGGCGCATAAACGATTCTGAGCCCATCCAAACCAAACCATTAATTGGTATTGATGCGTTACCTTTTGTAAATTCTGAAGGAAATAAATGGTACGGATTATCTTGAGATAATGACAAAAAAGCGGTTTCTAATCCAAATTGAATACTTGGAAAGGCCTCTAAATGTGTTAGTAGCACCTCTAAACCCAAATTTATATTATTACAAGTCCATTTGAGTTTGTCTTCATACTCAGAAACATCATCTACAGACAAACCTCTTAAAATACCACACTCTCCTATACCGCGTTTACCTTCAGCTTCAATAATTACAAACCAAGTTTCTTTAGTTTTTAATACACCACGAGAGGTGCCGCTAGGTGTTTTAAAATTGAGATTATACTTATGGTATTGCGCTGTTATCATAAACTTTTAGAGTATTAAAATTTTAATTTTAATTGTGAATTAATACAAATATAAACCCAGCAGTTTTCTAATTAAAATTGAGAATTGGTTTAACTAGAAATTAACTATTTTTACGATACACTAATTACACTAATATGTCCATAGCGAAAAAAGATTACAAAAGAATTACCGTTAAAACACTTGTAGATATGAAATCTAAAGGTGAAAAAATAGCAATGCTTACTGCTTACGATTACACCATGGCAAAAATTGTAGATAGCGCTAATATTGATGTGATTTTAGTTGGCGATTCTGCAAGTAACGTTATGGCTGGTCACGAAACTACATTACCCATTACATTAGACCAAATGATTTACCATGCCTCTTCCGTTGTACGTGCTATTGAACGTGCTTTGGTTGTTGTAGATTTACCTTTTGGCACCTACCAAAGTGACCCCAAAGAAGCCTTACGCTCTGCAATTAGAATTATGAAAGAAAGTGGCGGACATGCTGTAAAATTAGAAGGTGGTAAAGAGATAAAAGAGTCTATAAAACGTATATTAAATGCGGGTATTCCGGTTATGGGACACCTAGGGTTAACCCCACAATCTATTTATAAATTTGGGACTTATACCGTTAGAGCAAAAGAAGAACAAGAAGCTATAAAATTAAAGGAAGATGCGTTAATGCTAGAACGTGCAGGCTGTTTTGCTATTGTACTAGAAAAAATTCCTGCGGCTTTAGCCAAAGAAGTTGCAGAGAGTGTTGCCATACCTGTTATTGGTATTGGCGCTGGTGATGGTGTAGATGGCCAGGTTTTAGTGCTTCATGATATGATTGGAATGACACATGAATTTAACCCACGTTTTTTAAGACGCTACATGAATCTTTACCAAGACATGACAAACGCAATTTCTCAGTATGTTACGGATGTCAAAACTGAAGATTTCCCTAATGAAAATGAGCAATATTAAATACTAATACTTATGTATTTTTGCTATTTGATTATTTAAGTGGACATAATTCCAATTTGTATTTAATTGTAACAAATTTAACCTAAAAACTATGAAAATAAAGTTCACCCTATTTTTTAGCCTTTTAACATTTATAACTTATGGTCAATATGACTGGACTAAAGGAGAGTTAATTTTAAAAAATGGAGACACCTTAAAAGGTCAAATTAAACTTCCTATGATTTCTAAAAATCTAATTGCAATTAATGGCAAGGAAAAAGTAAACTATCGAAAAAATAGAAAATCAAAAAAAGAAAAATATGATGAGAATCAAGTGATAAAAGTGATTTTCAGAAATTCCGATACCGAAATTGCCTTTTTTGAATACATACAAACATCTGAGAAGAAAAGAGGTCTTTTTAAGGTTATAAGTTCTGGAAAAGCGACTTTATATGCAAGAAGCGTTAGTATTACAAATTCATCGCCAATGTTTATGGCAGGTCCTAATGGTGGAACTTGGAATTATTGGAATTATTCTTTTAATGATTTTAATGAGTTTTATGTTTTAAAAGAAAATGAGGAAATAGCATCACCTCTTATCACTGCTAGAATTTCTCGTTCTTTTAAAAAAAGAGCAATGGAATATTTTTCAGACTGTAGTAGTGTAGTGTCAAAATTAGATGAGAAAATTTATATAAAAGACGACATTAAAGATGTTGTTGATGAATATAATGAATGTAAATAAAAAAACTCAAAGCAAAATAAAAACAACACATCGAGTATCAAAAACTACTTAAAATGGTCAAAGACTATCACGAAGAAGTACGCTCTAAAACAGGCGGAATCAAACACTATGCTGAGCTTAAATAAGATTTTATAGACGCTTATTTTAAAAAATAATTAGCTAAAACCCTTCGATAATCATAAGAGAACTTCAATATGCACCGACCGCTTGCTATCGCTATCAAAATAGAAAAAAAACTAACAAAAAGCTTATCCATTAACGATTTTTAAATACAGAAACCAAAGACATACTTAATTTGCAGAAAAAAAACGAAATAATATTAAGCATTACAGACGAACAGTAAAGCTCTTATTAAATGCAATAGCTGTATAATACAAACTTGCCTTATTAGCCTTCATGATTCGCTTTTAAAGTTTCATCGCGGTACTTACAGCATGGATGGACACTGTTATAAGCGTCCTCTGTGGCTTTTATTGCTTTTGTATCGTGGCCAACTGCCGCAATACTTTTAGAAACAGCCTCTAAATTTGTTTTACGTGCGTCGTATATTAATTTTAATTCATGAGTCTCCAAATTCCAAACGGCAGACTTCACCCCTTTTGTTGTTATGGCAGCTTTTTCAATACGTACTTTACACATACCGCAAACCCCATTTACCTCTAGTGATGCTTTTTCATTTTTATTTTGTGCAAAACTTAAGGTACTTAATACCAAAGCAAAAATTAAACTTATTTTTTTCATAATGTTATACTTTAAAAATTAGATTTTGTTTTTAATTATTTTATGCGGTAACGCAAACCTGCATAATACATACTTCCAAAAATTGGTCCGTACACAAAGTTACTATCAAAATTTGAGCCAAATGGGTTATTGGGACTAATTATTGGTTGTGCCTGTCTTATGTTAGTAACGTTTTCTCCACCAAAATAAATTTCAAATTGAGGTGAAAATACTTTTGTGACTTGCAAATTTAAAGTTGATAGGGTTGGTGTATATTCTGGCAACTGAAATTCTAAAGCACTCAAAGTAGTACTTGGAAAGCGTTGTTTGCCTAACCAATTAAAAGTAGCATCAAACTTCCATTGTGCGTTAGTAGCTTTAGCGGTAGTTTCATAGGCTAGATTAGCAAATATGCGATGTTGTGGTATTAATGGTTTTTCTTGGGTTCCAGATTTATAATCGGTTTTAATGTCATAAAACTTGTATGCGGTTCTTAAATCAAAGTTTTTAAATACATTATAGTTAAATTCTAACTGAAAACTATTGGCATAACTTTTACCTTTTAGATTGTAAAAACCAATTTCAAAAGGATTTTCCCAATCTACTACTACTTGATTTTGAAAATCAGTTCTATAAAAATCTAAAGTAAGGTCTGCTTTGCGTTCAAAGAGATTAAAGCCTTGCAGCATGCTAAATCCATAATTCCATGCAATTTCTGGGTTTAAACCATATATTTTACCACCTTCATTTGAAATAACTATTTGTCTTGAGCTTGAAAACAGGTTCTGATTTTCAGCAAAAATATTAGCACTTCGTTTACCTCGACCTATAGAAAACCGTATTGCAGATTTTCCCCAAGGTGAATATCTTAAGTGTAATCTAGGTGTTATAAAAAACCCGAGTCTATTATGCTGGTCTGCTCTAACTCCTAAAGTCATTGTGAATTTATCTAAATCATCGTAAGCATACTCGCCAAAAGCTCCAATCGCATTTTCTTTACGTTTATACATGCTGGTATTTACTAACTCATCGTAATCATCTAATGTAAAACTAAGTCCGGTTTTAATTTTATGACGCGAATCTGAAATAATACTATTATATATTAAATTGCTATAAAAACTGTTATGAGTTATATTATAAGTACTTAAACCAAAATAGGAACGTTGATTGTGGTGACTAAAAGCGGTTTGAAGGCCTATACTTTGGTATGGAATTTCTGGATTTACATACCCTAGTTTTGTATTTACATCAAAACGTTCTGTATCTATTTCGTTACCCCAAAAATTTGTAGTGCCTTTATCACTATCTGGGTTAAAATTTAGTTGACCAGATTGTTTTGTGTCATTTAAATATCTAAAATTTATAAAACTTACAACACCTTTTTCAGGGTTAATGTACTGCCAACGGTTCATTACATTTATTTGGTTGTAAAGTGGCATGTCTAAAAATCCATCCGTATTAGTATCGTGCTTTTTTTGTTGAGAGTTTCCGTGTAGATACAAACCTGTACTCCACTTTTCAGAAATTTTTGAATTAAAATGTGTATTTAATTCTATGCGTTCACTAGATGCTCCATACAAATTCACAAAAAGTTTATCATCTGTCATTGGTTTCACCAATTCTGCATTAATTTGCCCAGCAATACTTTCAAAACCATTTACTACACTGCCCGCACCTTTTGTAATTTGAATACTTTCTACCCAAGTACCAGGAACAAAACTAAGTCCGTAAGCTTGTGAAGCGCCTCTAACTGCCGGAACATTTTCTGTGGTAATTACTATATATGGTGAGTTTAAACCTAACATTTTAATTTGACGTGTACCCGTTACTGCATCTGCAAAATTTACATCAATTGAAGGATTGGTTTCAAAACTCTCTGAGAGATTACAACACGCTGCTTTTAACAATTCATCACTGCTTACAAAAAGCGTGTTTTCTGCTTTTAAATATGATTTTGATGTGGCCTGTTTTCTGGAATTTATAGTTACAACATCTAAGTTATCTGTGATATTTAAAACATGACTAATAAAACGGTTAGAACTAATGGTAAGTGTATCTGTTTTAAAACCTATATAACTAATTACTAAGCGCTTGTAATTAGAATTGTATGGTATTGTAAATTCTCCTTGAACACCTGTAGTAGTTCCAATAGTAGTGTTTAACCAATACACACTTGCGCCTTCCAATGGTTTTTTTGTAGCAGTTGAAGCTTCTAAAACTTTACCATTTAAAATATCCTGAGAGAATATTAAAAAAGGAAAAAGCATTAGAAAAAAACTGATTTTGAGTGTTTTAGTTTTTTTTAATGTAATTATATATTTAATCATTTTCAATTTATTTTTTGTTAAAATCATTTATAAACCTAAAAGTCTAGGTTTTAATATTTAGCAAAACGCCTAAATTAAAAATGTTTCCTGAATAATATATTTGTTTGATGTGAGCTCTGGTGGAATGTAATATGTGTCTAAAACAAGAACTTTATAACCCTTTTTAAATAAATTATCATAGGAATAATTATTTAATTTACAGAAATAATATTTTGTTTGTGTAACAAAGTTATCAAATTCACAGGTATTAAGTTCATCTTGCCCTTTGAGAACATCTATTACATCTTTACAGCACGGTTTTTTTGATAATTTATTTTTGTTTAGTACCGTTTCAGTTTTCCAACATTTTTTTACTTCAGAAAAAATTGAAGAATCAACTAAATTACCACCACAAAAATGCTTTTCTACGGTAATAGAACTTGTAGAAATTAACACCAAAAAACTTAGTGCTAACGAAAAGAATCTGTATAATAGTTTGAATTTCACAATACAAATTTAAATAAAGTTTATTGACCGCTATTAAAATTAACACTTCAATAATATTATATACAAATAATTTCAAATAGTCAAATAAAAAAGCGTTACAAATAAATGTAACGCTTAATTTTTTTCTTTAAAATAGCTAATACTATGCGTAAACAGATTCTTTTTTAAAGTGTTTAGCCAGCATGTAATATACTACAGCTCTGTATTTATTACGGTTAGATTTACCGTAAGTTTCTATAACAGATGCAATAGCGCCATCTAAATCGTCGCTCTCACTTAAACCTAATTTCTTAATTAAGAAATTATTTTTTACAGTTGCTAATTCTTTTTCGTCAGAACCAGATACTGTTGAAGAATCTGCATTGTAGATAGATGGTCCTAAACCTACAGTAACTTTAGTTAGAAAGTCCATATCTGGCGTTATACCACATTTGTCTTTTAAATCTGCTGCGTACTTTGTAATTAAATCGTCTCTTTTGCTCATTATATGATAATTTTTGGTTAATAAATCTTTGTAAAAACTAATAATTTAGACACAAATAAATTGCTCAAGTCACATTGGGTTAAAGCATTCACTTTATAAACTTAAAATAGTCTAATAAAATACCATCATTTAAAGTTGAAGGTGTAAACACTTCCAGCAATTTAGGCTGTTCAGAATGATCATAAAAATCAGTTAAACCGTGTTTTAAACTAACTTCGTCAATAGCACTAATATACTCTAAATTATACATTTCACAAAGTTGTTTTGCTGTAAACTGATGTTTGGTTTCAAAATAAGTGTCAAAATTAGTGGTATTTTTATGTCCTGGTAAAATTCTGAAAATTCCACCACCGTAATTATTAATCATAATAATTCTGAATGTATTTGGAATGTATGCATTCCAAAGTGCATTACTATCGTAAAAAAAACTTAAATCACCTGTTATAAATGTGGTGTTTTGTTTAGCAACTAAAGCCGCACCAATTGCAGTACTGGTGCTGCCATCTATGCCACTTGTACCTCTATTACAAAACACTGTAATATGTTTTGGCATTTGAAAAAGTTGTGTATAACGAATAGCAGAACTATTACCAACTTGCAACTGACTAGCTTTAGGTAAGCTTTTTAATACATAATGAAAAACTAAAAAATCTGAAAAAGGGATTGTTTTTATGTATGAAGCATGACCTGCACGATGTTTATTTCTTATACTTAACCAATGTGGCTTGTAATTACTTTCTATAATATTTACTGTTGGCAAAAAAGCTTCTAAAAAAGAATTGATTGTACATTTAAAATGATGTTTTAAGCAAAAAAATGTATTGTTTGCAGGTGTCAAACCAATATGCCAATGGTGTTTGGGTTGGTACGTTCTAAGAAAAACTTTAATTTTTTTTGAAACTAAAAGCCCACCAAGAGTAATCAAAATTTCAGGATGCAGTTTTTCAAAATCTGATGTATCTAGAGGTGCAATTAGTTTATCTATACCTGGAAAAAAATCTGGATGATGACTATTAGATGTCGTTTCTGTAAACACCAAAACACTATCATCTTTAGCTAATTGTTGTAGATATTTTTCTTCTATGCTATTGGGCTGCAATACACCAACGAGAATTATTTTTCGTTTTGAAGCATTCCAAATAGCACTATACTTCTTTAAGCTTTTTAATGAGCTTTTGATTTTTTTAGGCTCAAAAACGTATGGCTGTGGATGTATTGTAGCAATCTCCGTGGTTTCATACAAAGGTTCATTAAAAGGAATATTTACATGAACAGGCCCTAATTTTGTGGCAGCAATTTTAAACGCTTTATAAAGTTTTTTTTCGTTAAAATATTGATGTTTAGAATTTAAAACAAAATCTGTTTTTTTATCAATTGCATTTGTTCGCATATCTAATTTAAGATTTGCACTATACAACACATGTTTGCCATAAACATTTTTTTGTTTAATGGTTTGCCCATCACCTATATCAATAAGATGTTTTGGGCGATCTGCAGATAAAACTACAAGTGGTACATTACTATAATAAGCCTCTGCAATTGCTGGGTAATAGTTTAATAACGCAGAGCCTGAAGTACACACAAGTGCAACAGGTTGTTGCAATTGTTGTGCTATGCCTAAGGCAAAGAAAGCTGCACAACGCTCATCAACTATACTGTAACACTTAAAAAAAATATGGTTAGTAAACCCAATAGTTAGGGGTGCATTACGACTTCCTGGAGAAATTACAATGTGCTTTATATTGTGTAATTGGCAAAGTGCAATTACAGTTTGTGATAATGGTATTTTTGAATATAACATCTACTACAAATTTACAAAAAACCATAACTCCATTATGATAAAATATTCCCAATAGTTTGGGTTTTGTTAACGGTTTCTTCCCATTCTAAAAGTGCATCAGAGTCTTTGGTAATGCCACCACCAACATAAAGTAATGCTTCGTTATCTACAATTTGCATGCAACGTAAATTCACATAAAAGTTAGATTGAATAGCAATGGATTTATAGGCATTGTTTTCTACATTACGTTGATTGGTATTTCTTGGTGTAATGTGTTTTAAATTTAATTCCCCTAAAAAACCTGTATAAAACGATCTGTTATAGTTTTCATTTTTAATAATAAACGCTTTTGCTGTTTCCTTTGGAAAACCACATACAGCAGGTGTTGGGTGTAAAGTTTCGATGATTGATTTTAATGTTACAATAGCTTTAAGCCTACTTATAATGTATGTTTTTAGATGTAATAGGTTTCCTGCTTTAACAGTCTCTAATGGTTTTACCGTAATTTTATCTGAAAGTGGTGCAATCGTTTTTGTAATGTATTTGGTTACAATGTTTTGCTCTTCCAATTCTTTTGCTGTCCATTTTACAGCAACTTTATCATTAAACTTTTTAGTGCCTGCTAACGAAATTGAGGTTAGTTTTTTGCCTTCAACTTTAAATAATAACTCTGGGGTTGCACCAAGCCAAAGTCCAACTTTGGGGTGATACCAACAATATACCATTGCATTTTTGTAGGTATTAAATAAGGTTTTAAAAAGTGTTATAGGATCAATATTTTTTAAAGTCTTTTTCTCGCATCTAGAGAGTACCACTTTTTCAAGTTTACCGCTTTTAATAGCATCAATACCATCTGAAACTAATTTTAAATGGGTTTGTTTATCGTTTTTTGTTGCAATTACTGCGTTACTTTTTGCAGAAGAATTTAACGCATTAACTTCTAAAATATAATGTTTACAACTTGCTTCTGGCAACAAAATACTGTGGTTGTCTAAATTGAATGGAGAGAACACAAAACCAGATTCTGTAAAATTTTCTGTATTATGTAAAGTTACATCTTTTTGTAACCAGCACTTTATAACAGAATTAATTGGTCTGCTATACACTACAAAAGGCAGTTTGTTGTTGTATTGCGTTGTAATGGTTTTAAAAAATGACGCTTCGTCCATTAATTTTTGTTTTTAGGAAGCGAAATTGTGGATAATCTGCAAATAGAAATTAAATTCTCAGCCTCATCGGTAACACGTATATCTAATAATTGTGTGGTACGCCCTTTATGTAAAAAGGTTGCTTTTGCAAAAATATAACCAGAGGCTACACTTTTAAGGTGGTTAGCTGTGATTTCTAAACCACGTACAAAAAACTTTTCTGTATCAATAAAAATGTGGGTAGCAAAACTACCTACACTTTCTGCAAGTGCAGCTGTTGCGCCACCATGCAAAACACCATCGGGTTGATGTACTTTGGAAGTTACAGGCATTCTGGCAATTAAATAATCTTCGCCATAATCTACAATTACAATGTCCAATGTTTCCATTAAAGTATTTTTATTTGCTGCATTTGCCTTTTTTAGCATGGCTTCTTTAGAAGTTTCCATTGTATTTCCTATTTTAGTCTTATGTCACAAAGATACCTAAAGCACAATTAAATATGAATTCCGTGGAAAAACAAATTTTTTATGCAACAACAAATTCTTACAGTACTTTAAATGCGCTCACGGCTTCAACCAAAACGGTTTGGTTGGTTTGCCATGGTATGGGCTACCTAAGTCGGTATTTTTTAAACTATTTTAAGCATCTTAATGCTATTGAAAATTACATCATTGCACCACAAGCCCCAAGTAAATTTTACATACAACCAAAAATGCATGTTGGTGCAAACTGGTTAACAAAGGATGAAACCGAAATTGGAATGAAGAACATCTTAAATTATTTTGATGCGGTTTTAGAAGCAGAAAAAATTCCAGGAGATTTAAATTTAATACTATTAGGTTACTCCCAAGGTGTTAGTGTTTCATTACGTTATGCTGCAAAACGCCAACTGAAATGCAGCCAGCTGATTATTCATTCTGGTGGTATTCCAAAAGAATTGACAGCCACTGATTTTAATTACTTAAATGAAACCTCTAAAGTGAAATTAGTATATGGTATTACTGACGAATATTTAAACGAAAACAGAATTACTGAAGAAACCAACCGTGCCAAAACTTTATTTGGAAACCGACTAACCATACATCCTTTTAATGGAAAACATGAGGTTAATACTAACTTTATAAATGGATTAGTTTAACTATTTATATATTTTAATAATTAGCTAACTGGCAAAAAACCCATTTTACCCATTTGGTAATCGCGCATGGCCTCCATTATTTCGGTTTGCGTATTCATTACATAAGGGCCGTAAGTAGAAACAGGCTCATTTAAAGGCTCTCCGGATAAAAATAATAGCAAACTATCTTGAGCGGCTTCAATTGAAAATCCATTACCATCTTGTTGAAACGTGACTAATTGGTTGTTATTTAATTCTAAAGTTTCAACACCATTAATCTTAACCTTTCCTTTAAGCAAATACAACATGCCTTGATGTGTTACAGGAAAATTAATACTGGTTTTACCATTAGTTTTAGCAGAAATTAAAAATGCATTAACCTCAGTTTGTGTACTTATTTTACCGAAAGTATTATTTAGAGTACCAGCAACAATTCTGGTTTCAATTTTAGAATCTTCAGAAAAAACAACATTAAAATCTTCATGTTTAACATGTTGGTAATTTGCTTGCATTAATTTTTTTTCTGCCGGAAGATTAAGCCAAAGCTGAATACCCTCTAAAAAACCACCTTCTTTCACAAAATTTTTAGTGGGCCCTTCTGCATGAATAATGCCACGACCAGCAGTAGTCCATTGCACATCTCCAGCTTTAACAACACTTTGGTTGCCTAGAGAATCACGATGAAGTTGTTCACCTTGAATTAAAAACGTAATAGGCTCAAAACCCCGATGTGGGTGCGGCCCTAAATCAAAAGGATTATTGTTTTCGTCTATTTTATAAGGTCCGTAATGGTGCAGTAAAATAAACGGATCTACCATATCTAAGTGTTGTGATGGTAATGGTTGCCTTAATTTAATGGGGCCCATATTTACAAAATCACTTTTACCGGTATGTTGAATTGTATTGAGTTTCATTTTAATTTTTTTTAAACATTAGCGTATTTTATCTAATAAATTACTGAGTTGTTCAGCTTCATTTTCAGTTAAATTATTAAACAAATCCGTGATTAAATTTCTAGGAATGGTTTTTAAAAACGCTTTACCTGTAGTTGTAATATTAATTTTAACCACACGTCTGTCGCTATCAGAAGCCAAACGTTCAATATATTTTTTTGCACAAAGTTTATCCATTAATCGGGTTGCGTTTGGAGAGCGTTCCAACATCCGCTCTTTTATGGTTTGTACTTTTAAAGGACTGCCTGCACCGTTTAAAATTCTTAAAATATTGTATTGTTGTGGTGAAATGCCAAAAGGTTTAAAAAATTCGTTTTGATAACTCGCAATCCAATTGGCGGTGTAAATAATATTTAGTACCGCTTTTGTACGATTATTTTCAAATTTAGAATTAATTTCTTCTGCAAAATCACCCATAATTAAAAGTTGTTTTTAATGAAAAATATTGATTTATTAGACTTCTTAAAGTTCTTTTTGCAGCTTGTTTACGGCTTCCAATAAGACTGAATTTAAATCGTTATCCGTGACTTTTTTATCACTAAAATTTGCGTTAAATGATGGTAGAATAAAGGTTTCAATGATGTTACTTCCCATAAACGGAAAGCGATTTTTAGCTATATCTAAAGCTGAAGCTCCACCTCTAGCACCTGGTGAAGTTGCCATAAGTAACATTGGTTTATCGCTCCACAGTTTAGAATCTATACGAGATACCCAATCAAATAAATTTTTAAAAACCGTACTGTAGGTACCATTATGTTCTGCAAGTGATAATACAATACCATCCGAAGCTTTTATATGTTCTAAAAACTTATGAGCATTATCTGGAATACCATTAGATTGTTCGTAATCTACACCATACAGTGGTAACTCAAAATCGTTTAAATCTAAAACTGTTACTTCAACATCTTTTAAAAGTGATGCTGCATAGGCTGCTAATTGTTTATTAATTGAAGTTTTACTATTACTTCCTGCGAAAGCTATTATTTTGTTCATAATTAATTTTTATTTGTTGGATACAAATATAATATATCCCATGGAATATATTACCATGTATTATAATATTAACATTTCATTTAGAAAAAAGAAAAGTTAAACATCTCAAACTTTTGTAAATTCGTGCTGAATAAAAACGTGTTAATGGATTTAAAATTCAACAAAAACGAGGATCACAACAAACTATTGCTATCGGACTTAAAAAAAAGACTGATAAAAGTAAGTTATGGTGGTGGTCAAAAAAATATTGACAAACAACACGCTAAAGGAAAACTTACAGCACGTGAGCGCATAGACTACTTGTTAGATTCTAATTCTAAATCGCTAGAAATTGGTGCATTTGCAGGTGATGGTATGTATAAAGAGTATGGCGGTTGTCCGTCTGCTGGTGTGGTTGTAAAGATTGGTTATGTAAAAGGTAAGCAATGCATTGTGGTTGCCAATGATGCTACTGTTAAAGCTGGCGCATGGTTTCCCATTACCGCAAAAAAGAACTTACGCGCTCAAGAAATAGCAATTGATAACCGGTTACCAATTATTTACTTAGTAGATAGTGCTGGTGTTTTTCTGCCTATGCAAGACGAAATTTTTCCAGATAAAGAACATTTTGGACGCATGTTTAGAAACAACGCTATAATGAGTAGTATGGGTATAACGCAACTTGCCGTTGTTATGGGCAGTTGTGTGGCTGGCGGTGCTTATCTTCCTATTATGAGTGACGAGGCTTTAATTGTAGATAAAACAGGTAGTATTTTTTTAGCAGGTAGCTATCTTGTTAAAGCTGCAATTGGTGAGTCTATTGATAATGAAGCACTTGGTGGCGCTACTACACATTGCGAAATTTCTGGGGTTACAGATTATAAGGCTAAAGATGATAAAGATGCCTTAGACCGTGTAAAATCTATTGTTGATAAAATTGGTGATTATAGTAAAGCTGGTTTTAACCGAAAAGCGTCGGTTACGCCTAAAGAAAACCAAGAAGATATTTACGGTATTTTACCTAAAAGTAGAGCCGACCAATACGATATGAAATCCATTATTGAACGCTTGGTTGACAATTCTGAATTTGACGAATATAAAGAAGGTTATGGCAAAACCATTATTACTGCTTACGCTAGAATTGAGGGTTGGGCTGTTGGTATTATTGCTAATCAAAGAACACTAGTAAAAACCAAAAAAGGCGAAATGCAGTTTGGTGGTGTTATCTACAACGATTCTGCAGATAAAGCCACTCGCTTTATTGCCAACTGCAATCAGAAAAAAATTCCTTTAGTATTTTTACAAGACGTCACTGGGTTTATGGTTGGCAGTAAATCTGAACATTCTGGTATCATAAAAGATGGTGCAAAAATGGTAAATGCGGTGAGTAACTCTGTAGTGCCAAAATTCACAATTATAATTGGCAATAGTTATGGTGCTGGTAATTATGCCATGTGCGGAAAAGCCTACGATCCTAGATTAATAGTGGCTTGGCCAAGCGCAGAATTGGCAGTAATGAGTGGTAACTCTGCGGCTAAAGTATTATTGCAAATAGAAACGGCATCTTTAAAGAAAAAAGGCGAAGTTATTACCCCAGAAAAAGAAGCTGAATTATTTAACAAAATAAAAGCGCGATATGACAACCAGGTATCACCATATTACGCAGCAGCCAGACTTTGGACGGATGCTGTAATAAATCCGTTAGATACACGTACATGGATTTCTATGGGTATTGAAGCCGCAAACCACGCTCCTATTGAAAAACCGTTTAATATGGGTGTTTTACAAGTATAAATTATGAAGAAAAAAATACTCATTTTACTAATAGCAATCATTGTAATTGGTGGTGCTGCAATACTTAGCTACAAAGCCTATTTTAATACTAACGATAACATACAACCCATTTACTTAGTACCTAAAGATGCGGTGTATATTTTTGAAACCGAAACCCCAATTAGTAATTGGAATACCCTTAGTAATAGTGCTATTTGGAAACACCTTAACACAAATACGTACTTTAATTCACTTGCAGAAAACCTCAATAAATTAGATACACTTTTTAAAGAAAAAAAGGGATTATTTGATAAGATTGGTGAGCGTGATGTTTTAATTTCTGCTCATGTATATGCACCAAAAAAATACAGCTTTTTATACATCGTAGATTTACAAAAAATTGCAAAACTAAATATTATTAAAAATAATATTAACGCGCTTGTAAGTGGCGGTTTTAAAGTAAGTAAGCGCAATTATAATAGCCAAGAAATTACTGAAATTTATAATAAAAATACTAGAGAAACTATATATATTAGTTTTATTAAAAATCAAATGATTGTGTCTTTTGTGCATCGTATTTTAGAAGCTTCAATAGACGAATATTTGAACCCAACTATTGGCCGAAATCTAAATTTTATTGAAGTAAAAAAATCTATTGGTTATAACGATTTATGTCGTTTATATTTACAACACAGCCAAATAGATGATTTTCTAAAAGTGTATAGCAATACCAGCCCCAGTATTGTAAATAGCTTAAGTACTAATTTTGACTTTAGTGGATTTAGTTTTGATTTAGATGAAGACCTTGTTACCGCAAACGGTTTTACAACACCAAGTAATACAGCTTCTTACTTTGTTAAAGCATTACAAAAGTCTGGCAAAAATAAAAGAACACTTGCAAATATTGCACCACAAAATACGGCAACATTTACAAATTTTTCGTTTGAAGATTTCGAAACATTTTACACAAACTTTGAAACACTTCAAAAAGAAAATGCATCTGATTTTAAAGCCTATTTAGACGCCAAAGAAAAGGTTGAAAACTTTTTGGATATTAGTTTAAAAACCCATTTTGTGAGTTGGATTTCAGATGAAATAGGTGTAATTCAAATGCACTCTGCAATTCATAATACCAAAAATGATGTTGCAGTAGTTTTAAAATCTAAATCTGCAACCCTTGCCAAAAAACAACTGGATTTTATAAGTACTCAGATTAGAAAAAAAAGTCCAGTAAAGTTCAAAACAGTTAATTATAAAGGTTATGACATTAATTATTTAGACATAAAAGGTTTTTTTAAAGCCTTCATTGGTAACCTTTTTAATTCTATCGATAAACCGTATTATACTATAATAGATGATTATGTGGTGTTTAGCAACAAGCCTAATACCTTAAAAAGTATCATAAACAATTACACCGCACAAACAACTTTAGCTCATTCAGAAGATTTTAAAACATTTAATAAGCAATTTAATTCTTCATCTACAATATTTACTTATATAAATACTCCACAGCTGTACAGTACATTATTTGAGTTTTTAGATGCTAATTCTAAAGCCCAATTAAAAGCTAATAAAGATTATATGATCTGTTTTGAATCTTTTGGATTTGAATTAACACCCGAAGATCAATTCTTTGAAAGTAAACTGGTTGTAAAATACACGCCCATTAGTGATTTAAAACCTCTAGAGATAAAGGTTGAACAAAATACAACTGAGACCATTAAAGATTCTATATCAGAAACCATTAGTGACTCAAACAATACTATAGCTGCGCATAGTATATTTGAAATTCCTGAAATATACCCAACAGACCTTACCGCAAATAGTTATACCAAATTAAGAACTGATGGCACTATAGATTTTGACGTTGAACTAAAGGACGGTTTACCTCATGGTCGCTATAAAAGTTACCACGCTAATGGTGCTGTAAAAATTACAGGTAAATACAGTAATGGCAAGCAAACAGGAAGTTGGAAGGCTTATGACACTGAAAAAAACCGAATTGCAAAAAAACGTTTTTAAAACTAATTCTTAATTCAATATTAATTTACTTTTTAACAAAAAAAGAGTACTTTTTACAAAGTACTCTTTTTTTTATAATATATTATTTTATAATTATTGTTAAGCACGTTTTGCTTTACGTTCTTCTTTAATTTCATTAAAACGCTCTATTGCAGAACCAAATACCCAATAAGGGATAACAAAGGTTAACAAGAAAATCATTAACCAAAACCCTATTGTTAATATAGTTAAAAATGCTAAAAATCCTAAGTATTGATCAAATTCGAACATAATGCTTGTCTGTTGTTTTATACATTACAAATATATAACCAAATAATAAATTTTACAATACTAAAACGGCTATTTATTAACAGCTTTATTTTAAAAAATTTACAAGTTTTTAATGTGGTAGCTAAGCAAACCCTCAATTGGTCGTCTTATAAAGTTTCCTACTGTAAAGCCAAGTTCTTTGGCTACTTCAATAATTTCATCTTTCGCAAAATAGGCAATAGAACCCGCAAAATGTACTGGTGCCGTTTTTATCTCGTTTTTAAACTGTAAAATCATGTTATTAGTAAAAACTCTAATACCTTCTTTAATAAGGTTTTTTATGTATTCAGAATCTTTATTCAAAAACATAAACTCGGCATGACTTGCTAAATAGGCACTTGGATTTGGTTGTTTGTAAAGATTGTATTTAATAAAATCAGAATCTAAATTGTGCTTGTGTGCAAAGGCAAGTTTAATAGTTTCTGGCATTTTATTAAAGTAGTAATCGCGTATTAGTTGCTTACCAAAATAATTTCCACTAGCATCATCCATAAGTGTATAGCCTAAACTATCTACACGTTGGTGTAATGTTTTACCATCAAAATAGCTACAGTTAGAACCAGTGCCTAAAATACAGACTACTGCAGCTTCGTCTTTAGTATTAATACATGCTCTAACAGCAGCATAAGTATCTTCTCTAACTTCTACTTTAGCATTAGTAAAAAAAGATTCTAATACAAATTTTAATAAGTGTCTTGGTTTTTCTGTTCCGCAACCTGCTCCATAAAAATAAATGTGCGTTACCTCCTCTGCTAAAGCTAATAACCCTTCATTCTTTTTAATTATTTTACTAAGCTTCTTCTCATTAATAATTGCAGGGTTTAAACCTTTAGTTCTTATTTTTTCAGCAGTTTGGTTTCCGTTTTTATCTATTGCAATCCAATCGCATTTAGTAGAACCTCCATCTGTTATTAAAATCATAAGCTATTGAGAATTTAAAAGTTCTGTAAAATATGCTATTAAAACGCAATCTCACAGAACTTTATTAAATTTTAATGATATTAGAGTATTATAGTGCGTTAATTTTTTGAGCTAAATCTACTAATTTATTAGAGTAGCCAAATTCATTATCATACCATGATATCAGTTTAAAGAATGTAGAATTTAATTCGATTGAAGCATCTGCATCAAAAACACTTGTTTGAATTTCACTAACAAAATCTTGAGATACAACAGCTTCTTCAGTATAACCCATAACACCTTTCATAGGACCTACAGAGGCAGCTTTAACCGCAGCTTTAATTTCTGCTAAAGAGGTTTCTTTTTTAGTTTTTACAGTTAAATCTACAACAGAAACATCTACAGTTGGTACTCTAAATGCCATACCTGTTAATTTACCATCTAATTTAGGAATTACTTTCCCTACTGCTTTTGCAGCACCTGTAGAGGATGGTATGATATTATTGATAGAACTTCGTCCTAAACGGTAATTTTTACGAGACGGCGCATCTACTGTAAACTGTGTAGACGTTGCTGCGTGAATAGTAGTCATTAATCCTTCTTCAATACCAAAATTATCTTCTATAACTTTAGCCAAAGGAGCTAAACAGTTTGTTGTACAAGAGGCGTTAGATACTATATTATGATTTGCAGTTAACGTATCGTCATTTACACCCATTACAAACATTGGTGCATCATTACTTGGTGCAGAAATTACAACTTTTTTAGCTCCACCATCTATATGGTATTGTGCTGTTTCCAAAGTTGTAAAAATACCTGTACATTCTGCTACAACATCTGCACCAGCTTCATCCCATTTTAAATTTTTAGGGTCGCGTTCTGCAGTAACACGAATGGTTTTTCCATCTACAACTAAATGACCATCTTTTACTTCTATTGTACCATCAAATCTTCCGTGAACTGAATCATATTTTAAAAGGTATGCTAAATGTTCTACATCTAGTAAATCATTGATTGCTACAACATCTACATCGCTGCGTTTTACTGTAGCTCTAAATACGATTCTACCAATTCTACCAAAACCGTTAATTCCTAATTTTAAATTTGACATATTATTTATTTATTATTCTATTTATTAATATTTGTATTAAACTGTCATTATATCTGAAACTCTAAGCAGTTCCATATTAATTTTTGATTGTCCTTTTATGGATTGATCAAATGGTGTGAGTTTAATGACATCATCTTTAAGACCTACCATATAATTACTTTTACCTTCCAGAAGACTTTCTACGGCTTTAACACCCATTCTACTAGCCAAAACGCGATCGAAACATGATGGTGAACCACCACGTTGCATGTGTCCTAAAACGGAAACACGCACTTCATATTCTGTCATATTTTCTTCAACATAATCTTTTAGCTCAAATACATTTTTACCTATTTTATCGCCTTCTGCAACTACAACAATACTTGAAGATTTCCCAGATTCTTTACTTCGTCTTAGGGATTCTAACAAACGATCTAATCCTAAGTCTTCTTCTGGAATTAAAATTTCTTCTGCACCAGCACCTACTCCAACGTTTAAAGCAATATGACCAACATCGCGACCCATAACTTCAATAAAAAATAAGCGATTATGAGAACTTGCAGTATCTCTAATTTTATCTATAACATCTACAACTGTATTTAATGCAGTATCATAACCCAAGGTATGCGTTGTGCCAAAAATATCATTATCTATAGTACCAGGAATACCCATTACTGGGAAATTATATTCTTGATTAAAAATCATAGCACCTGTAAAACTACCGTCTCCACCTACAACTACTAAAGCATCTATACCTGCTTTTATTAGTTGTTCGTGCGCCAAAGCTCTGCCTTCTTTAGTTCTAAAAGCTTTTGAGCGTGCGGTTTTTAAAATTGTACCACCTTTATTAATAATACCTTTTACACTACGCGCATCTAGCTTAATAAATGAGCCTTCTATCATACCTTCGTAACCTCTGTAAATCCCATAGCATTCAATATTATGATATGCACAGGTTCTTACAACCGCTCTAATGGCAGCATTCATTCCAGGGGAGTCACCACCAGAAGTCATTACACCAATTCTTTTAATTACTTTAGACATTTAGCTTAATATTATTAATTGCGTAAAATTACTAAAGAAAATACTTTGATTAGATAATGTATTTATAAAAAAAATGTTAATTGCTTACTTTCAAACGTTTTCGTTAATAAGTATTTAATAATTGCTAATTAACACTAGCTTTTATCTTTTAGCGTTTTCATTTTGGTATACGTTGGTAAGTTTTCGTTGGTAGTATTTTGTAGGTTATCATCGGCTTTTTTTAGTGCTTTTGTTTTTTTGTTTTTTCCACTAAATATAATTTGAAGAAATTCTTTAAACGAATCAAATTCAACATTATAAGATAATCCTACGCCTTGTGTGAAACCAATTTCTTCACCAAAATTTCTAATGGTATTTTCTCTATTAAATACTTTTGCACGCAATGTACCATCATCATTTAGCAGCAAATCTATTTGTACATCTCCGCTAATAACCGTCTGACTTGCATTACCAAAAGGGACACCCAACTTACCGTTTACTAGTATTTTTTCGTTAATTTTAGTTTGTAAGGTTAGCCCTACTCTATTATTAGTTTGCAGGTCTGGCGTGTCTTGTCCTAGTTCAAAATCTATACCAACAGATAGATTCTCATTATCACCACCAAGAATATTATTAACAATGCCACTTAAACGTTCTGAAATGGTTCCTGTAAAATCAAAACCACGAGCGCCATTAGAAAATCCTCCTGTTCCTAGTAAAGTTAGGGCTTGAAAATCCATTTCGTCCTTGGCAGATAATCTGTAATCTAACTCAGATTTTAATGTTGAAGTAACGTTAGGAAACTCTAAATTAAAATTTGGTTCTGGTTGTTCTAATTGCCCTGTTAATTCAATTTCTACAACCACAGGAACCCTCTGACTTATTGGTGTATCTAATAGTAGTGATGGATTTGCTGTGGTTTTATAAAGTGCTTTTAAGTTAATTTGAGCTTGCATAGGTTCTCCATCCCAAACAATATTACCTCCTTTTTCTACTTCAAATTTCTTTTCTACAATTTCCCCATATTTAAATTTATAAATACCATCAAAAACTGCAAAATCGCCCCACATTTTAAAAATACCATTTGTATTTATTAAGAAATTTAGATTGCCCTCTCCACGACCTTTTATAGTGCTACCGGCTTCTTTATCAATAACAATTTCAATAGTTGCATTTTGATTTACATCCAAATCAAAATCTAATGTAAGTCCTTTTACTTTTATGGCTTCATTTACATCACCTCTTAAACGCGCTTCTTTTTCTTGAGGTGTTAAAAAATGCATAAAAGAGTTATCACCAAAACTTTCAATATCATTTAACGGTATAAAAAACTGAGTGCCTTTTGCGGTTCTGCCATCTACATCTATAATAAGCTGGTCTGTTGGACCTTTTATATCTGCTTTGCCAGACACAAATGCTGTACCATAATATAATTCGTCTAAAGACTCTTCAGTGTTTAAAACCAAAAGTCGGTCTGTATTAAGTTGAAGCCCTAATTGCCAATCTGAAAAATTATTATGCGAAATAAAACCACTTAGTTTTCCTTTTGAAGCATACTTGGTATCGGTTAGCGTAATGTTATCAAAAATAAATTCTTGCTTTTTTAGTAAAACCTTAGAGTCTATACCAAACCCATAATCTATATTTAAATATGGAATTGATAAGCCGGCTTTATCCAAATACAATTCACCATCAATATTAGGTTTGTTAAGACTTCCAAATACTTTAGCTTTTCCTGAAACTAAGCCTCTAATATTACTTATAATGCCTTCCCCTAATGGACTAATTGGATCTAATAAAAAGGATTGCAAACGCACATCTAAATTTATAAAAGGATTATTGTCTGAAACATCTATACTGCCCTTGCCTTCTAAACTTTTTATGTTTTTATTTAAAAGCGATACCTCTAAATTGTAATTTGTAATTGAATTATTACCTTCTAGTTTGGCTTTTAAATCACCTACTTTATAATTATTAATATTTAGATCTTTTATATCAATATTAGATTTTGGTAAATACACTCCATTAGTTTGAGCTATGTTTAATGCGCCATTTACAATGCCTTTTAAGTCTAAACTATCTATACGTGGTGTTATTTTTTGAAGTTGAACGTTTTTAAAATTCACTTTTAAATCCTTAGAAGACGTACCGTTTAATAAACCAGAAAGCAATATTTCTTCTCTTCCTTGATTAATTGCTACTGTTGTAATATCAAAATTTTTAAAATTTCTATCAAAACGAACTTTGTTTAAAGTATCTTTTTTTGAGTTAATAAACCAATCGAAACTTTTAAAGCGCAAATCAGATTTTCTAAAACCTACAACAGATTTATTTTTATTATCAATGGTATAAAACAAATTAAGATTAAAATTATCCGAATTTTGTTTACCTCCTTTAAATTCAGATTTAATAAAAAGGGTATCTCGTTTAGTTACATTTATTAGGCTAAAATCTGAGGCATTATAAAACCCAGTGCTTAGGCTATCTATTTCTACAAATGTGTTATATAATGGGTTACTATTATTTATGCTCACGTTAATCTTATTTGCAAAATAATCTTTAAATTTAAGTGTTGGTGCATTAAGATTAAACTCAAAACCTTTTTCATCAGTTTCAATCTTACCCTCTATAAAAGTGTTTTTACTTAGTGTAAGATCTTTAAAAAATACCGTCGCTATTTTTGAATAGATGTTAAATTTAAATTTCAGATATTGTTTTTCTGTAATCGTGTGCGGTAAGTAGTTGGTGTAAATGCTACCTACAGAATTTTCGGTAAGTTTAATAATATCTTCAATTTTAAACTTACCTGAAACACTACCTTCAATAATATCTGGCGAATTTATTGTAATAAAACGCTCCTGGTTTTTAAACGAAGATTCAATTGCAAAATCTTGAAACGTATAGTTATTATCTTGATTTTTGTAGCTTGTATTTTTTACATTTATTTTACCAATAGCATTATTATAAGAGCTACCTTCTGCTTTTAAAGTTACCAAACCTCTAAATTCTGAAATACGATCTCTGGATACAAAATTTAAAGCATTAAGATTAATATAATCGACGTTAGCTTTAAAATCGAATTTTTTTGTAACTTCAGACATATCTGCCAAACCAATAAATTCAAGTTTAAAATTGGGGTCATCTGCTTTGATACCACCATTAAAAATTTTATTACCTAGTGTTCCTGCTACAGTGATATTTTTATAGTTATAAGCGTTATAATTTAATGAAAAAACATCTCCTTTAATAGTGGTCTTAAGATTGTCTAAAGTAAATCCTTTTCCATGTACATCAATATCTAACGAGGTGTTTTTTACCAAAGTATCGTTTACTAATTTACCAATATCAAATTGATTTAAAACTATAGTGCCTTTATAACTGGCATTATCAATATTATCTAAATCAGTGAGAATCAAATCTGATTTTATAAGGCCTAAATCTGTAGCTATTTCTAGGTTTGAATCTATCTCTTTAGCGGTAATATATGATGTGCCTTTAATTTTAAAATTACCAACTTCAGCGAGTAATGATGGCATAGCGCTGCCTAATAAACTTGGCAATAGTGCTACCAAATCTTCGTAATTAGAAGCCAAGTTTTTAAATGAACCTTTAAGCGAAAAACTATCTTTTTTATTACTAAGAAGGTTTTTAAATGTAATATCACCATCAATTTCAGTGTTTCTGGTTGTGCTAACTTTTAAATTAGACGCTTTTAAATTGTTTAATGTTCCAGACAAATCGGTATCTATTTTAGCAATTTGATTAGTGCCAAATTCATTAAAAAACACGTTAAGTTCTGTGAGTGATACTTTTGAATTTCTAAAGCGTGCTGTAAGTGATACTTTGTCTTCAAAATCTTTTAAGTCCTCTCGTTTATAATTAAAACGCAAGTTTCCAATAAGTTCAGAAGCTGTAGTTTTTATATTTAAATCATCAAAGGACATGTGATCTAATGTGTATTTAAAGTTGGTTTTTAGGTTTTCAACTTTAACACCACGTGTGTCTAAAAAACTAAAGGTGTTTATTCGTGTTGAGACTTCTGGACCGTTTATTAAAAAGTCTGTAGTATTCGCATTTAGATTTACAAACTTAAAGAGTTGTGGTGTATCTAGATTTTCATCTGTAAGAGTGAAAATACCATTTTCTAAAGATAAATCGCTTGAAGAAAACAGAAACTCACTGGGGCCAACATGCGGATTATCGTCATCAAAACGAGCTACAAAAATATCAAGGTTAGTATCTGTTTTACCTTTGTATGTTTTTAGATTAAATTTTAAATTTTGAATATCAATATCCCCAAAATTTAGCTTACCATAATACAGATTTTTAAAACTAATTATTGAGCTATTGAGTTCGCCAATACTAATAAGTGTATCTTTTTTATAGTCTTTAATTAAAATGTCTTTAAGTTCAATATCCCCATTTAGCTGAAGCCCTACTTTAGCTATGTTTATATTGGTTTTAAATTCCTTGTTAATTCTATTGGTTGCATAATTACCCATTTTGGTTTGCACTGCTGGAATAGAAAGCACCAAAAACAATATGACGAACAGCAGCAATAGTATTGCTAAAAGTTTAGCTAGTATTTTAAGGATTTTTTTGATACGTTGATATGGTATTACGTAATATTAGTTTTATTTACTTTGGTAAAAAATCTTCACTACATTTGTTATAGATACGCTTAAAAACATAGGTTAGACTACATAATGTAAAATTAACAATTATTGTGCCTTTTGATGCCCATGGAAAAAGAAAATATTTATATTTTAGGTATAGAATCTTCTTGTGACGATACTTCTGCAGCAGTATTATGTAATGACAAAATACTTAGTAACGTAGTTGCCACTCAGGATATTCACGCACAATACGGTGGCGTAGTACCAGAATTAGCATCTAGGGCGCACCAACAAAATATTGTACCCGTTGTAGAATTGGCATTAAAAAAAGCAAATATTACCAAGGCACAACTTAGTGGTATTGCATTTACTAGAGGTCCAGGTTTAATGGGTGCTTTATTAGTAGGCACATCTTTTGCAAAATCTTTGGCTTATGGTTTAAACGTTCCGCTAATAGATGTAAATCACATGCAAGCGCATATTTTAGCACATTTTATTACTGAACCTAATCATAAAAAACCAGTGTTTCCTTTTTTAGCACTCACTATTTCTGGCGGACATACCCAAATTGTTAAAGTGAATAGTTATTTTGATATGGAAGTTATAGGCGAAACTATTGATGATGCCGTTGGTGAAGCCTATGATAAAAGCGGAAAAATTCTGGGTTTAGGTTATCCTGCTGGACCAGAAATTGACAGACGTGCGCAATTGGGTAATCCAAAAGCGTTTACATTTACAAAACCTAAAGTTGCGGGTTTAAATTTTAGTTTTTCTGGGTTAAAAACAAATATTTTGTATTTCATTAAGCATGAAACTAAAAAGAATCCAAATTTTATAAGTGAAAATCTTAACGATATTTGCGCCTCTATACAATACACCATTATTGGTATTTTAATGGATAAAATAAAGCTTGCCGTAAAACAAACTGGCATAACACACATAGCCATTGGTGGTGGTGTATCTGCTAATTCTGGCATTAGAAAAGCACTTACCGAAGCGGAAACCAAGTGGGGTTGGACATCTTACATCCCAAAGTTTGAATACACCACAGATAATGCAGCAATGATTGCTATTGTGGGGTATTTAAAATTTTTAGAAAACGATTTTGCAGACTTTAATATTATGGCAAGTGCTAGACTAAAAATTTAAAACATTACATTAAACTGTAACAAAACATGCAATTATTTTACAACCCAAATATTACTGAAACCTCTAAAAATTTTGATTTTGATAAAGAAGAAAGTAATCATATCACTAAAGTTCTTAGAAAAAATAGCGGCGATATTTTAAACATTACAAACGGAAAAGGCTGGTTGTTTAATGCTAAACTTACATCTGTTACCGCAAAAAAATGTAGTGTTACAATACTAGAAAGCCATTTAAAACCTGTACCTAAAACAAAGGTACATCTAGCAGTTGCACCAACTAAAATGAACGACCGCTATACTTGGTTTTTAGAAAAAGCCACAGAAATTGGCATCACAGAAATAACACCAGTCATTTGTGAGCACAGCGAAAGAAAAATTTTGAAAATAGAGCGTTTTAATAAAATACTACAAGCGGCAATGAAACAATCTCTGCAATGCTACTTACCAAAACTTAACAATCCTATCAGTTTTAAAGATTTTATTGCAACATCTAATGCCAGTCAAAAATTTATTGCGCATTGTGAGGAATCCTCTAAAACAGCTTTAAAAGCTGAACTAACAATAAATACAGACGTTACACTTCTTATTGGTCCAGAAGGTGATTTTAGTACTAATGAAATAAAAATGGCTTTGCAACACCAATATATTCCTGTAACTTTGGGTAATACACGTTTACGCACAGAAACTGCTGCAATTGTTGCCTGCCATACCATTGCATTATTAAATGAATAAAAAAAACATACATATCGTTTTATTTGCATTACTGTTTAGTAATGCTTTATTATCTCAAAATGTAGCCATATTAAAGTATAAAGGTGGTGGCGATTGGTACAGTAACCCAACAGCATTGCCAAATTTAGTACGCTATTGTAACGCAAATATTAATACTCATATTAGCGAAAACATTGAAACGGTCACAGCAGAAAGTTCAGATATTTTTCAATATCCGATGTTGCACATGACTGGGCACGGCAATGTGTTTTTTAGCGATGAAGACGCTGAAAATTTAAGAGCTTATTTAATTTCTGGCGGGTTTTTACACATCGATGATAATTATGGCATGGCGCCATACGTAACAGAAGCACTTAAAAAAGTATTTCCAAATAAAACACTTATTGAAATCCCTAAAGACCATAAACTGTTTAACACTGCATATCCATTTCCTAAAGGACTACCAAAAATACATGAACATGATGGCAAAGCACCACAGGCTTTTGGAATTTTTCATGAAAACAGACTAATCTTACTTTTTACTTTTGAAAGTGATTTGAGTGATGGCTGGGAAGACCAAGAAGTTCATAATGATCTAGAAGACGTTAGAATACTAGCTCTAAAAATGGGTGCCAACATTATTAAATATGCTTTTGAGAATTAGTAGAATATAATCTAAAGTCTATAAAAAGAGTAATACAACATGAAATTAAGTTACCGCTGTAGTGCTTGTAAAAAAAATAACTTTATTAAAACCAAAGCTAAAGATAGACATGAGTTGCTTTTAGAACTTGGTAGCAACGAATTTAAAGACCGTTGCAAACACTGTGGTCATTTTACAAAAAAACACATTAACAGATTGTTTGCTGAAGACAATTACACCTTTGTAATTGTTGGATTGGCAGCTGCTGCTATTGCAACCTATTTCTTATGGGATTTTGGGTACGTTTCTACACTAACAGGTACAATTCCTATTTGGTTTTTTACCGAAATGAAGAAAAACACAAGTGCGTTTAATAAAATTATGGTGAAATAAATTTTGAGTCAATTAAACCATTACAATAGCAACTTTGTTAAACAAAAACAGCCCATTACATTGGTTTGTGATTCACTTACCAATGCACCAAATATTGGCAGTGTTTTTAGACTTGCTGATGCCTTTAATATTGAAAAATTAATACTCTGTGGAGATACCACTCTATTAGGTAAACGCATGAAAAAAACATCGCGTGCTACAGAAAAATACGTAACTTTTAGTTCTGAAACTTCTATAGATAATGTAATACTTCAGCTTAAAAACACACATTATGTAATTGCATTAGAAATTACAGAAAATAGTGACGTTTTGGATAATTTTCAACTTAAAACCAAACTACCAATAGTATTAATTATTGGTAATGAAAATTTTGGAATTTCAAATGCCATATTAAAACAATGTGATGCTATTGTGCATATAAATATGTATGGCAATAACAGTAGTATGAATGTAGTACAAGCCACCGCAATAGCACTTTACGAGCTTACAAAACAACTTAATAAAGTTACATTAAATTAAAACCCTTGTAAGTATAAATTATATAGAATACATTTATGGTATGAATTCAAAAACCATCTCTAACGGTATTTTAAGAGCTATTGCAATTATTTTGGGTATTGCCATAGTCTTATTTTTCTTATATAAAGTTCAATCTGTAATTGTTTACATTGCAATTGCAGCAGTAATTTCTTTAATTGGACGTCCTGTTGTTTTATTTTTAAGACGTAAATTAAAATTTAGAAACACACTTGCGGTTATTACAACCATGTTTATTTTCATTGGTTTATTAATTGGTTTGCTTGGTATGTTTGTGCCTTTAATTGCAGACCAAGGCGAAAAATTAGCACTTTTAAACATCACAGAATTAGAAAACAACATACAACGTTTATATACCCAAATTATTAATTATTTTGAATTTCAAAACATTGATGTTGGGCAATCTATAAAAGAAAGTAATCTTTTAGCAAAGTTAGATTTATCTGTAATACCAAATTTTTTAAATAGCTTTATTTCTGGATTAGGAAGTTTTAGTATCGGTTTATTTTCGGTGTTATTTATTTTATTTTTCTTCTTAAAAGACAACAAACTTTTTGAAGATGGTATTATGATGTTTATCCCAAAAGGGAAAGAACACAGATCAAAAGCATCGTTTACAACCATAAAGGATTTGCTATCACGTTATTTTGTGGGGCTTGTTTTTCAAATTTTAATCCTTTTTGTAATTTACACCATAGTACTTCTTATTTTTAATATAGATAACGCCATAGTAATTGCGTTTTTATGTGCATTACTAAATTTAGTACCCTATGTTGGTCCTTTAGTTAGTGGTGTTTTAATGTTATTGTTAAGTATGAGTAGTAATTTGGGTGAAAGTTTTAGTGCTGTAATATTACCAAAAACTACCTATGTAATGATAGGTTTTGTAATTGCGCAACTGGTTGATAATTTTTTTAGTCAGCCCATTATTTTTTCAAAAAGTGTAAAATCACATCCATTAGAAATTTTCTTAATCATAATAATTTCTGGAATTTTATTTGGTATTGTAGGCATGATAGTAGCCGTACCAACTTATACCGCTATAAAAGTAATTCTAAAAGAATTTTTATCGGATTATAAATTTGTAAAAAAACTTACCGAAGGTCTTTAAATTGAATTTAAAACTACTAAATAATACGATTCAAGATTTTATAAATAGCCATTTAAAATCTGATATCACACAACTATTACTCAAAAGCATACCATTTGAAAATATTACTACCAAAGCTGTTATTGAACAAATTGAAGCCAAAAAACGTTGCGAAAAAAAATTACCAACCTGGTTTACTACAAAAAATATATATTATCCAAACAAATTAAATATTGCACAAACTTCTTCAGAACTAACTGCTGCTTATAAAGCTAATTTAGTTTCCGGAAATTCACTTATAGATCTCACAGGAGGTTTTGGGGTGGACGCCTATTTTTTCTCTAAAAAAATAGAAAATGTTACCCATTGTGAAATTGATGCAAAACTATCCAAAATTGTAGCTCATAATTACAAGGCACTAGGAGTTAATAATATTACATGTCTTAATAATAACGGCATAGACACTATAAAAAACATTGATAAACAAATAGATTGGATTTACTTAGATCCATCGCGCAGAGATGCCGATAAAAAAAAGGTGTTTCTACTGGCAGATTGCACTCCTAATATAAAAACATTTCAGAATTTATTTTTAAAATATGCTCAAAATGTACTCATAAAAACATCACCGCTTTTAGATCTAAAAGCAACATTATTAGAGCTTAACAACATTAAACATGTGTATTGCGTTGCTGTAAACAATGATGTAAAAGAATTACTTTGGGTTTTAGAACGTAATTTCAAAGGTAAACCAATACTAAAAACAGTAAATATTCTGAAAGAAATTGTGCAGAAGTTCGAGTTTAATTTTGAAGATGAATCACATCAAGTTCCAAATTACAGTAAACCACTTAACTATTTATATGAGCCCAATGCAGCCATACTAAATACAGGTGCTTTTAATAGTGTTGGCACACAACTAAATGTTGAAAAACTACATAAACATTCGCATTTATATACTTCTGAATACCTAATAGATTTCCCTGGAAGACGTTTTAAAATTGAAAAAATACTTCCCTTTAACAAAAAAATAGTTGCTAAAGAAAAAATAACTTGCGCTAATATTACAACCCGAAACTTCCCAATAACGGTTCATGAAATTAGAAAAAAGTTAAAGATAAAAGATGGTGGCAAAACCTATCTTTTTTTCACAACCAACTTAGATAATGAAAAGCAGATTATTGTATGTCTTAAACTTTAAAGAAAACCCTGTTGAAGCACTACCATTTCTGAACCCCAAAGTTGTACCAAATAAGATATATCTATTGGGAAAAATGACGAAGATTTATCTGCATTGTATTTTATGGGACATTCCAGTCTATTGTCTGAGGTAATACAGCATGTATTCTTATGATTATCAGATATAAAAATAGCCTTTGAATCTAATTTTTCATAAACTTTCTGTAAATCTATAACCGCAAATTTTAAAAATCTTGATGCCTTTTTTACCTCATTTTTGGATGTATTAATAATGCCATACGTAAAATAATGTGCTTTCATTTTATAATACTCAGATGCTTTTCTGTCTTCAAAGCTATTATAATCACGTCTATAACGTATTGTAAAATCTGAAAACGCTTTATAATCTTGGGTTCTAAAACGTTCTTGCACCGTATAGATTTCACCATTTTTTTTAAACACATAATCAATACCCTTAACCATATCAATATAATTGGCATAATCATTTTTTAATTCAACTTTTTGCCAGTCTAGAGCTTTATAAATTATAGGTAAAGCTAAATTTTTATGCACACTATCAGTAAAAGCTCTATCATCTTTGTAATTAGCCATTATATTGTTTTTTTAAAATGCATAATGTTATAAATATAAGCAATTAAAAGCGTTAACGTATTGATGCTAAACATTAAAGCTATTTAGTATAAAAAACTTAAAAAAATTGTTGCAAACTAAAATATGAAATGCTAAGTTTGCAACCGCATTTAATAAAAATGTGTTCATTATTAGTATTGGAGAGGTGCCTGAGTGGCCGAAAGGAGCGGTTTGCTAAATCGTCGTAGGTGGAAACACTTACCCAGGGTTCGAATCCCTGTCTCTCCGCAAATTTTTTATGGTATAATGCCATAGTATTAACATCCATTGCGGGGTGTAGCGTAGCCCGGTTATCGCGCCACGTTTGGGACGTGGAGGCCGCAGGTTCGAATCCTGCCACCCCGACTTTTTGCCTAAATATTTTAAATAATTAATCATTTAAATACATTTAGTGCAATTTTATTTTTTGGTCGCATAGCTCAGTTGGATAGAGCACCTGCCTTCTAAGCAGGCGGTCCTAGGTTCGAATCCTAGTGCGATCACTTAAAGCCTTACTATAAACGGTAAGGTTTTTTTTGTTATCTTTTTTTAATATTATTTAAAAAGATTTGTCTACTTAGCCGTAAATAAAGTATAATCTGTGCTTAATTACTCACAAAAAATCTCAAGAGGCTAACTATCTGAAATTTAATATTTAGCAACTTTTATATTCTGAAATACTTATTTTTAAAATCCGACTACACAACAAACTCATACAAAACCTCAACCACATAGTCTAGTTCTGCTTTGGTATTAAAAATACTAAACGAAAAACGCACTGATGGTTGTTTAAATTTTGCATCGTCTAAAATGGCTGCTAATACATGTGATCCTTTACCACTTCCACTTTGGCACGCACTTCCTTTAGAACACGCAATACCTTTTAAATCTAATTGAAATTGCAACATTGCCGCTTTATCTGCCGCAATTGGCAAACACACATTAACTAACGTAAATGTACTTGCAGCTGTATTGCCACAAGCGCCATTAAAACTAACATTTGGTATGTGTTTTTGCAGTTCAGTTATAAAATACGTTTTTAAATCTTCAACATAGGCTTTTTCTATATCAAGTTTTTCGTATGCCATTTCTAAGGCTTTCGCCATGCCAGCTATATTGTGTAAAGACTCTGTACCAGCTCTAAATCCGCGCTCTTGCGAACCACCAAAAATTAAAGGTTTAAGCCCAGATTCTTTTCTTATAAAACAAAAACCAACACCTTTTGGCCCATGAAATTTATGAGCACTAGCTGCTAAAAAGTCAATAGGAATTTCACTTAAATCTAAATGATAATGCCCTACAGATTGCACCGTGTCAGTATGAAACAAAGCATTATTTGCCTTGCATAAATTGGCAACATACTTAATATCTAAAATATTTCCTACTTCATTATTAATATGCATAAGGCTAACAATAGCCTTATTACTGCCTTTTAATAAGTTTTCTAAATGTGTATAATTTACACTACCACAAGGTTCTAAATCTACATAATGTAAATTAACACCGTAAGCATCTTGCAAATGCGTAACGGTATGTAAAACAGCGTGATGCTCAATTTTAGAGGTTATAATATCTGTAACTCCTAAATCTCTTACTGCACTGCAAAGTGCTAAATTATCTGCTTCTGTTCCGCCAGAGGTAAACACAATTTCTGCAGCAGATACTTTAAAATAACTGGCAATATTTTTTCTGCATTGCTCTAATAGTGATTTTGCCGTTCGCCCAAAACTATGCGTAGAAGATGCATTACCATAATTATTTTGTAAAACTTCTGTCATGTGCGCTACAACTTCTGGCCTAAGTGCTGTTGTTGCAGCATTATCTAAGTAAACGTGATTCATTTTTTGTACAATTATATTCTGAAACTAATAAAAATTAAACCAAAATTTATGATAAAAATTTTAACAGCTTATTAAATAAAGCAAAAGTAAGAGAATAAAATTATTTTTAGCTTTCAACGTTATAAAATTAGAATATGAATTATTTTTGTTTAAAACTGAATTATGAAGCGACTTATATATGCTTTTTTTTGTGCTCTTATTTTAACTGCTTGTGATGATGGCGATATACTTACTGTAGATCTCAATTTTGATGGAGTGTTAGAGCGCTGTGCCAACAATAACGAAAATTATTTAATTTACGACTTAAGAACCGACCCAAACGAGTCGCTTTCTCTTATAATAGCCAGAAATACTACTAACGAACTGCTGTTTACTGAACCTACAGTGGTTGATACACCCACAGTATTAACTATAAATGGTACTTCTACACGTTTTTTATACCGCACTTACAACAGAGCCGTTGCAAGTACAAGCATTAACCAAGAATTATGTGACGTTATACAACCAGCAGATTTAAATATTGTTGAAAGCTACGAAGCCACATCCGGCACCGTTGAAGTTACTGTTACCATTGCGGATGACGATAATGATGGTGTACCAAGTGAATTAGAAGGTCGTGATCCAAATGGAGATGGTGATTTTTCTGATGCGCAAGATACCGACTTAGATGGTATTCCTGATTATTTAGATGAAGATGATGATAATGATAATGTAAAAACGATTAGCGAAATTGACACTGCCAATGCAGACGGTGATAATAACCCAACAACTAACCCGCTTGATACGGATGGCGATACTACACCAAATTATTTAGACGAAGACGATGATGGCGATTTAGTACCTACAATTGCAGAAGACGAAGACGGAGACCAAGACCCAACAAACGATATTTCTGTATCTAATGGTATAACTATTCCTTATTATCTTAACGTGCTAGAAACCGTTAACTATGGCTCACCTGGTGTTTTAGACCCAGAAGAAAACACCTATTTTAGGACTGTTACCACTAAATTTGTAGTAAAAAATATTGATTTAGAAATTTTACGTACAACTGAAATTAATTTTGGAACATTTACAGATACCTTTGAGTATCCAATAGATTAAGATTAAGTATTTGTATTCTGAAAAAATTTTACCTCAGTAGCCCCTAAACCGTAGGTTTTATAATCGGCATCGTAAAACGATATGCCTTCATAACGGCTAAGAAGGGTTTCTAACTCTTGGCGTAAAACGCCTTCTCCTACTCCATGAATAAATACCAGCTTTGGAATACGCTTTTTAATGGCAAATTCTAACTGTCGTTTGGCTGTATCTAATTGAAGGTTTAACATTTCAAAATTAGACATGTATTTGTTAGAAGGTGTTAAATGATGAATGTGTAAATCTACTTCAAACTTAGGTGCGTGACGTTCTTTGGGTTTAACCGTTGTATTTTTTCTTTTTTTTGAAGCTTTTTCTTGTTTTACAGCATCAATATTTGCATTGTATATGGCGTTATCAATAGCAGTTTCATAAGCGCTAAGCATAAGTTCATAGGCAGCAAACTGAAACTCAAAACCATCAGAAGCTTCTATGGTAATAGTAGTGTTTTCAATGTTTATGACTTTGCCAGTAATGGCATCATCAATAGTTTCAACGGTATCGCCAATTTTAAAGTTCATCTTTAGATGCTGTTTCTGATTCTGATTCTATAACTGAAGTTACAGTGTGTATATCTGCTTTGCTTGGTATGTTTCTAGATGTTCTGTAAATGCCAAACATAAGTAACACAATTCCCAAAATAAGCAAATAGGTGTTTTGTTGTTTTTCGGCCTGTGCATATATGGCAATAGCACCACCTAATAGTATTGCTATAAAATTAATACTTCTTGAAATTTTCATTGATTTTTATTTTGAAATTTACAAACGTTGAAAATTATTATTATTATTGCGTAATATAATTAATCAATTAGAATTAAAATGGAAAACAAACCACAAAGACCTAATAATTATTTAGCTTTAGCTATTATTAGTACAATCTTATGTTGTATCCCAACAGGTATAGCAAGTATTATCTTTTCAACACAAGTAAACAGCGCTTACGATTCTGGTGATTATGAAAAAGCTGAAAAAGCTTCTAGAAATGCTAAAACATGGGGAATTGTTTCTATCGTTGTTGGTGCTATTGTTTATATTGCTTCTTTTGCCTTAGGTATTTTTGGTGCTATAGCTGGCAGTAGTGGTTTTTAATCATAAAAATATTATAATTGTTTTTATAGTGATGGTATTTCTTGGAATACTCTCACTATATTTTTTTTTAGATCCAACAGTATATAACTTTTTTCCAAAATGTCCTTTTTTAAGACTCACTGGATTTCAATGTCCAGGCTGCGGCAGCCAAAGAGCAGTTCATCAAATTTTAAGAGGTAATCTTTTAACAGGTATTCGTCATAATTATTTGTTTTTAGTTTTATTTTTAGTGCTAGGATATCAATTATTAATATTTTTTTTAAATAAATATAGCTCTAAAAAACACACGAATTTATTACATAAATCGGCATTAATTAAAGCTATAGCTATTATAATTATTTTATTCTGGGTGTTTAGAAATATTCCAATTTTTCCTTTTACAGAATTGGCACCCTAAACCTCAAATTCTTCTAAAGTTTTTGTTATAATAGCAACACAGTCTAAAAGCTCATCTTTAGTCATTACTAATGGTGGTGCAAAACGAATAATATTACCATGAGTAGGCTTGGCTAAGAGCCCATTGTCTCTTAACTTCATACAAATATTCCAAGCAGTGTCACTATCTTCATAATCATTAATAACAATGGCATTAAGTAAACCTTTACCTCTAACTAAATTTACAATGGTACTATTTTCTATATATTTATTAAGTTCTGCTCTAAATAAATTTCCGAGGTTATAGGCATTTTCTGCAAGTTGTTCTTCACGCACAACCTCTAAAGCAGCAATTGCTACAGCTGCAGCAATTGGGTTGCCACCAAAGGTACTGCCATGATTACCTGGCTTTATAACATTCATAACAGTATCATTTGCCAACACCGCAGAAACTGGATAAGCTCCTCCAGATAAGGCTTTACCTAAAATTAAAACATCTGGTTTTACATCTGGTGTTGCAGAACAATTTTTATCTATACAATTACAATTACCACAAGTTGCAAGTAAACGGCCTGTACGCGCAATACCCGTTTGCACTTCGTCTGCAATAAAAAGTACATTGTGTTTTTCACATAAAGCTTTGGCTTCTGATAAGTAATTTTCAGAAGGTACATAAACACCAGCTTCACCTTGTATAGGTTCTACTAAAAAACCTGCGACGTTTTTATTAGCTTCTAATGCCGCTTCTAATGCTGTAATATTATCGTATTCAATTTTAATAAATCCGTTAGTATAGGGACCAAAATTTTTACGTGCTACAGGATCATTACTAAAGGAAATTATTGTAGTTGTACGACCATGAAAATTATTTTCGCAAACAATAATTTGTGCTTCATTTTCTGCAATACCTTTAACTTCATAAGCCCATTTTCTACAAAGTTTAAGAGCAGTTTCTACAGCTTCTGCACCTGTATTCATTGGTAAAAGCTTATCAAACCCAAAATAGTCTGTGGCAAATTTTTCATATTTACCCAACATATCATTATGAAATGCCCTAGATGTTAATGATAAGGTTTGCGCTTGGTTTGTCATTGCGTTTACAATCTTAGGATGACAATGTCCTTGATTTACAGCAGAATATGCAGATAAAAAATCGTAATACTTCTTACCCTCTATATCCCAAACATATACTCCCTCGCCTTTAGATAGCACTACAGGTAAAGGGTGGTAATTGTGTGCCCCATGTTTGTGTTCTAAATCTATCGCTTGTTGCGAAGTTAATTGGTCTAATACAGCCATTTTAATAAGTTTTTAATAAATGAATAAATATCCATTCCTTATCTACCTTTATCTTTTCGTTGTGTCCGAAAATTCAGCGTGGGAAAGAAATCATCCCTAGAGCATGCAAATTAATAAATATTGACTGTTGGAAAAAGTGTTATGCTTAAATTTTATACTAAATATGATTTGAGGTTAGTTTTATTTTTTGAAAAATAATTGCATGACTAAAAGAAACAATTAATATTTTTTAAACACCTGAAAGTAAATTGCTTAAAACCCGTATTGTCGTTTTTTATTTTGACATAAATAATAAATATGAGTCTTAAAACTGGTTCTTAAAACTACATTTTTGTGACTTTTTTAAAAATTAAGTTTCTAACGTTATAGAAACTCACAATAAATTAAACTATATAATGGACAATTTAAATCAATTTTTTGAAAAACTTACAGCAACTTTTGGAGACCGCTTCTCTGGTGTTATTGCCGCAATACTAATTTTAGTTATTGGATGGTTTATTGCTGGCCTTATAAAACGTACAACTCAAAAACTCATAAAAAAAACAGGAATAGATGATAAATTAAAAGGCGGATCTTTAAAAATATCTTCTTTTGTTGGTAAACTCATTTATTTTTTGGTAATGCTTTTTGTTTTCATGCTTGCTCTAGGTAAACTAGGATTAACAGAAGTATTAGACCCAATTAAAAATTTACTGAACGGATTTACTAATTACATACCAAATATCATTGGTGCTGGGTTGGTAGCATACATTGGTTACATGCTTGCAAATATTGTATCGCAATTTGTAGAAATGTCTGGTGATACTATTAACAATTTAATTCCATCAAAAGTAAAATTACCAGAAAACATTAATATTGTTAACATACTTAAAAAAATAGTATTCATTTTTGTATTTATTCCATTATTAATATCTGCATTCCATATTTTAGATATGAAAGCGATATCTGAACCAGCAACTGAGATGTTAGGTACTTTCTTTGCTGCAATACCAAGAATACTTGTAGCAGTTATTATAATGGTTGTATTTGTATTTGTAGGTCGTTTTGTATCACAATTACTTAAAGAGTTATTACAGAGTCTTAATATTGATAGTATTGTAGCTAAAATGAATATGACCGATTTTATTGGTACTAAAAGCTTTGCGTCTATTATTAGCAATATTGCATACACATTAATTGTGATTTTTGGTATGATGACGGCTTTTGAAAAATTAGAATTTGCGCAACTTACTGAAATATTAGACACTGTAGTTGCTTACGCTGGTAAAATATTATTTGGTATTGTAATTATAGGCTTAGGCTTAATAATAGCAAACGTGTTTACTAAAGCATTAAGTACTAAAGGCAACGCTTTTGTAACATCTATTGTAAAAATGGCAATTATTGCTATATTTTTAGCTATAGGTTTACGTGCAATGGGTATTGCAGATGATATTGTAAACCTTGCTTTTGGTATCACACTTGGTACAGTAGCACTAACCATTGTACTTTCTTTTGGATTAGGTGGTAGAGAAGCTGCAGGAAAACAAATGGGTAAAATCTTAGATAAGTTTAACAACAACTAATTTAAGCAACCATTATTAATATTTGTCCCAAATTTTTAAGAACTGTCTAGGATTTATCTTAGACAGTTTTTTTATAAACGGATTTCACACTAAAAAAACATGTTCTAGATGAAATTACTTTTTATAGAAAATGATATTTTTGGTTTGACCTATTGCTTCAGCATTTCTAAAAATTCAGCTTCAGAAATAATAGACACTCCAAGATCTTCTGCTTTTTTAAGTTTGCTTGGTCCCATTTTGTCACCCGCAACTAAGTAGGCTGTTTTAGATGAAATTGAAGACCCTACTTTACCTCCATTATCTTCTATTAATGTTTTAAGTTCAGTTCGCGAAACAGTTTCAAAAACACCAGATACCACTATAGATTTACCTTCTAATGTATTGGTTTGATTGGCGAGTTGAGCTTCTGATATTTCAAACTGAATACCATAAGTTTTCAATTTTGAAATAATGTCTAGATTACTTTCAACAGCAAAAAAATCAACAACACTTTGTGCTATGCGTTCACCTATTTCATCTACAGTAACTAAATCTAAAACAGAAGCATGCATTAATGCATCAATAGATTTGTAATGTTTGGCTAATTTTTTAGCTACAGTTTCACCCACATAACGAATGCCTAAAGCAAATAAAACACGCTCAAACGGAATTTGTTTTGAAGCCATTACACCGTTTACTAAGTTTTCTGCGCTTTTTTCTGCCATGCGTTCTAGCGGAATAAGCTGTGCTACAGTTAGCGTATACAAATCTGAATAGTCTTTTATTAAACCTTCGTTTACTAAAAGCGTTACGGTTTCGCCTCCCAAGCCTTCAATATCCATGGCTTTGCGCGATATGTAATGTTGAATTCTGCCAGAAACCTGTGTTGGACATCCGTAAACATTTGGACAATAATGCTTGGCTTCGCCCTCAAGACGTTCTAAATTAGTATTACACTCTGGACAGTTTGTTATATACTTTGTAGGTTGAGAATGCTCTGGACGTTTTGTAAAATCTACAGCAATAATTTTTGGGATAATTTCACCACCTTTTTCAACAAAAACCGTATCGCCTTCACGAATATTTAGTTTTATAATTTGGTCTTCATTATGTAAAGAAGCACGTTTTACAGTTGTACCTGCCAATTCCACAGGTTCTAAATTTGCAACTGGCGTTATGGCTCCGGTGCGTCCAACTTGATAGGTTATCGTATTTAAAACCGTATGTACTTGCGCTGCCTTAAACTTGTAAGCCATAGCCCAACGTGGTGCTTTAGAGGTAAAGCCCAACTCATCTTGCTGGTCTAAATTATTGACTTTAATAACCACACCATCCGTTTCATAAGGTAGGTTATGACGCTCAACATCCCAAAACTTTATAAATTCAAACACTTCTAAAATTGAGTGTGCTAACTGCGAGGCTTTAGGAACTTTAAAACCCATTATTCTTGCTTTTTCAAGGCTTTCAAATTGCGTTTGCACACCAAGATTTTTCCCTTTTAAATTGTACAACAAACACTCTAAAGGGCGTTTTGCAACTTCAGCACTATCTTGAAGTTTTAAACTTCCAGAAGCGGTATTACGAGGATTTCTATACGGTTCTTCGCCAGCAGCTAAACGCGCTTCATTCATACGATGAAAGCCTTCAATTGGTAAAACAATTTCGCCTCTAATATCAAATTTTTGGGGATAATCTCCTTGTAATTTTAAAGGCACAGAGGCTATGGTTTTTATGTTTGCGGTAACATCATCGCCTTTAAAACCATCACCACGTGTTACTGCACGCACCAACATACCGTTTTCATAACTTAAACTTATGGAAGCTCCATCGTATTTAAGCTCACAAGTAAAGCTAACATTACCATCTATAACTTTTTTTATGCGGGTTTCCCAATCTTGTAGGTCTTCTAATGAGTAAGAATTATCCAAAGAATACATTCTAAAATCATGGGTAACGGTTTCAAAGTTTTTAGTAATGCTACCACCTATACGTTGTGTTGGCGAATTGGCGTCATAGAGCTCTGGGTATTTTGCCTCAAGGGTTTCAAGTGCTTTTAGCTTAATATCAAACTCATAATCACTAATGGTAGCATTATCTAAACTGTAATAATTGTAATTATGTTGGCGCAGTTCTTCACGAAGTGCTATTATTTTTTTTACATCTTTGTTCATAGTGCTTCAATTTCTATAATATCTATGCGTTGCGGCCTAAGTTTGTATTTATAATAAAAATAATTTTACATGTTTTTATGTTATATAGTTGCTTTCGAAGAGTTTAAAAATTTTTATTTTTTAAATGTTTAAAGCTGTGTTTTGTTTAACCATTTGGGTGCTGGTAAGGGTACAAAGGCTTTCATTTTAGCTAATAAACCCGTAATTGTGTTGTCTATAACAATGGCATTTAAATTTTCTTGCTTTAAAAAACCACGCGCAACCATGGTTTTACATTGTGCTATTAGCGCATCATAATATCCATTAGTATTTAAAATTCCTATGGGTTTTGTATGCAATCCTAATTGCCCCCAAGTGGCAATTTCAAAAAACTCATCCATAGTACCAAAACCACCAGGAATAATCATAAAACCATCACTACAATCGTACATAATAACTTTACGATTGTGCATATTTGTGGTTATAATTAACTCAGAAAGCTCAGTTTGTACAATTTCTTTAGTTTTTAAAAACTCTGGTATAACACCAATAATTTTACCATTAACAGCTTTTACTCCTTCTGCAACTTTACCCATAATACCAATTTTGGCAGCGCCATAAACAAGTGTTATACGTTCTTGTGCAAGTAAATTACCTAAGTCATAAGCTTCTTTAATAATTAAAGGGTCATTACCCAAACTACTGCCACAAAACACTGCAATGCTTTTCATTAACGCTTTTTTATGCTTTTAAACCTCTTAAAATTCTGTCATTGCCATTAAGATCTTTAAATAGCGTAACGTCTTTAAATTCTTTATCTGTAAGTACTTTTTTGGTTTCTAAACCTAGGTATTGGTTAATTTCAAAATACAAATATCCATTTGACTTTAAACTTATTGTAGCAAGTTCTGCTATTGCCTTATAAAAAACCAAAGGATTTGTATCTTCCACAAATAAAGCCAAATGTGGTTCGTGGTTAAGTACATTTGGCTTTATTTCAGGTTTTTCAAGATGACGTACATAGGGCGGATTAGAAATTATAATATCAAATTCTAAAAAATTATAATCTGGCTTTTTATGAAATTCATCTAAAATATCAGCCTGTATATAGTTTATAGTCACAGCATTTAAATCTGCGTTTTGTTGTGCTATTTTAATAACATCTGCAGATACATCTAAAGCATAAACCATAGCATCTGGCAGCTGTTTTGCCAAGCTTATTGCTATGCAACCAGAGCCTGTTCCAATATCTAAAATCTTTAGTGCATTGGTTTTATATTGTTTTACTTTTATGTCTTTTAACACCAAATCTACAAGCTCTTCGGTTTCCTGACGTGGAATTAGAACGTTATTATTCAACTTAAATTTTAAGCCATAAAACTCAGTTTCACCTAAAATATACTGAATGGGTTTTTGATTTTTTAACGCCTCTAAAGCATTAAAAAAATCAGGATATTCAGATTTAACAATAGTGAATTCTGGATTAATTGTAAGCTCAAATTTGGGTAAATTTAAGTAAAACTCTAAACATAAAAAGAAAAAACATGCCACTTCATCTTTGCCATAGATGGCATCTAATTCTTTATGAAAAACGGCTTTTAATTCTAATGCACGCATAGCTATAATTTTTTTAGCATCCATACCGAACATGAATAATGCCCGGTATTTCCCATAGGTTCTGCAATGGCTTCAAACCCAACATTTTTATACAATTTTTGTGCAGCATTCATATAAGGCATAGTTTCTAGATAGCAGTGCGTATAACCAACGCTTTTTGCAAAATCTAAACAGGTTTTCATCATTTTAGCACCCAAACCTTTACCTCTAGCCTCTGGCAAAAAATACATTTTTTGAAGTTCGCAAACTGTTCCCTCATAATTTTGCAACGGTGAAATGCCTGCACCACCAATAATTTTAGAGTTAGCCTCTAGCACAAAATAGGTTTCGTTTTTTGCGCTATAGGTTGCAGTCATACAATCCAATGCAGCGTCTTCGTATGCTGTGCCTACTTTTGGCACGCCAAGTTCTATTAAAACAGATCTGATGGTTTTGGCAATTTCAGGGTCGTCTTTAGGGTTAATTTCTCGTATAACAATAGTATCTTTGTGCACGTAATTTGTAATTTTTTTTCAGGAATTAATTTTGGTATGAAATTACACAAATTCTTAAAATTTATGATTAAAAAACTAACTTTATTAGCAGCCATTAGTCTTATGGTATTTAGTTGTTCTGTTTCTGAACATCCAGAATTTATTGGCATCGAAAATTTAAAGGTTATTGACAAAAATTTCAAAACCTTTACACTTCGTGCAGATGCACATTTTAAAAATCTAAATCATGTTGGTGGCACTTTAAAAACGGATGATCTCAAAATTTATATTAACAATATTGAGGTAGCCACTATAGTTACAGAATCTTTTGATGTACCCGTTAAAGATGATTTTACAGTACCATTAACTGTAAAAATTTCTACAGATAAAATTATCAATAAAAATAGTATTTCTGGGCTATTAAATAGTATCAAAACCAAAACATTAGAGGTAAACTACAAAGGTGTTATTGACTATAGCTTAAGTGGTTTTTCTTATGATTATAATGTAGATTATTCTGAAACAGTTAAACTTTAAATTATAGACATGCCTACGCATGAAAGCTTTATAAAACGCTGTTTGCAAATTGCCAAAAACGGACTTGGTAACACACGACCAAACCCTATGGTTGGTGCTGTAATTGTTTATAAAAACAATATTATTGGCGAAGGCTTTACAGACACTTATGGTGGTAACCATGCAGAAGTTAATGCTATAAATGCAGTAAACGACAAAACACGTTTGGCTAAAAGCACCCTTTATGTAACGTTAGAGCCTTGCAGTCATTTTGGTAAGACACCACCATGTTCAGATTTAATTATTAAGCACAAAATTCCAGAAGTTATTATTGGCTGCATAGACGATAACCCAGAAGTAGCAGGTAAAGGCATTGCTAAACTAAAAGCCGCAGGTTGTAAAGTAACTGTTGGTATTTTGGAAGATGAATGCAAACAACATCACAAACGATTTTTTACGTTTCATAATAAAAAACGCCCCTATATAATTTTAAAATGGGCCGAAACAAAAAATGGATATATAGCACCGATTACAAAATCTAAAAAAGCACCTGTATGGATTACCAATAAGTTTTCCAGACAACTGTTGCACAAATGGCGAACAGAAGAACAGGCCATTTTAGTAGGCACCAACACCGTTTTAGAAGACAACCCAAGCTTAACTGCCAGAACTTGGAAAGGCCATAACCCAACGCGGATTGTTATAGATAAATCAAATAAGCTAAATACTAACGCTAGTATATTTAACAGTGACGCTGAAACCCTTGTTATTTCTGAAGAAAACGTAGACTTTAAGCAACCAATAGCTCAGCAAATTTGTGATGTGCTTTATAATAAAAATATTAATTCTGTAATTATAGAAGGGGGTTCAAAAACATTACAAACCTTTATAAATGAAGCGTTATGGGATGAAGCTAGAGTGTTTGTTGGTGCTAAAACTTTTGAAACTGGCACTAAAGCACCACAACTTCACGCTAAGCTACATTATGAAATACAAATTTTAAACGATACCTTAAAAATAAGTGTCCCTAACTAACCTATTGTTCTGTACATTAATTGGTATCCATTGGGTTTCATTATATCTTTGATTTTGAAAATGAAAAAAGAAACTGTTATTATAATTGGTGCTGGTATTGCAGGGATTGCTACCGCAATACGTTTAAAAACTCAGGGCTATAATGTTACAGTCTATGAAGCCAACAGCTATGCTGGTGGAAAACTCACAGCATTTTCGGAGCAAGGCTACCGGTTTGACATGGGACCCTCCTTATTTACAATGCCACATTATATTGAGGATCTTTTTAAAATTGCAAACCAACCTATAGACGCTTTTTTTACTTACAAGAAAAAAGACACCATTTGCAATTATTTTTATGAAGATGGCACTACATTTTCAGCAAATGCAGATGTTACTTTATTTGCAAAAAACGCTTCAGAAACATTTAATGTTACGCAACGCACTCTTTTAGATTATTTTACACGTAGCAAAAAAAAATACGATTTAACAGCATCTTTATTTCTTGAAAAAAGCTTACACAAAGCCAAAACCTATATGTCTAAAGATACCATAAAAGCCATATTAAGTATCAATAGTTTAGATATTAACAACAAACTTTCAGACTATAATAGTAACGTTTTTGAAGACCCACGCTTGCAACAATTTTTTAATCGTTTTGCAACCTATAACGGGTCGTCACCATACAAAACACCTGGAATTATGTCCATGATTCCGCATTTAGAGCACCACTACGGTACTTATTTTCCTAAAGGAGGTATGCATCAAATAACAAAAAGTTTAGTGATGCTAGCAGAAAAAATTGGTGTAAATTTTAAGCTAAACACAAAAGTTGACCGCATTATTGTTGAAGGTAAAAAAACTACAGGAATTACTGTTAATACTACTTTTATTCCTGCAGATATTGTGGTCTCAAATTCGGATATTGTACCAACATACAGAACCCTTTTAAAAGACCAAAAGGCGCCAGAAAAAACATTAAACCAACCCAGAAGCAGCTCAGCTTTAATTTTTTATTGGGGAATAACTAAAGCATTTCCGCAGTTAGATTTGCACAATATCTTTTTTGCAAAAGACTACAAAGCAGAATTTGATGCCATTTTTAATAAAAAAGAAGCTTACCACGACCCTACGATTTATACAAATATTTCTTCAAAAGAAGAAAAAAATGATGCACCCAATGGCTGTGAAAATTGGTTTACAATGGTAAATGTACCCAGTAATACAGGACAAGATTGGGATACCATAATAAAAAAAACGAAAGCTCAAATCCTCTCAAAACTCAGTAGATTACTTAACGAAGATATTAGTAAGCTCATTAATTTTGAAGCCGTTTTAGACCCTAGACGCATTGAGCAGAATACTCAAAGTTACCAAGGTGCATTATATGGAGCTTCTAGTAATAATAAATTTGCTGCTTTTTTGAGGCATCCAAATTTTAAAACACAAATTAAAAACCTATACTTTTGTGGCGGAAGTGTACATCCAGGTGGTGGCATTCCGTTATGCTTACTTTCTGGTAAAATAGTTTCAGATTTAATTACAAATGAAAAAAAATAAGTTCCCAAAAGTTTTATTTTCAATTTTTGTTATTTGGTTATTTACCCTTTCTGGTATCATTGGTGTGCTTTCGCCTTATGAAAAATGGTTTTTAGCACTCACACCATTAAGCTTATTGTTAAGTTTTTTCATGTTAATTTGGCATGTAAAACCCCTAAATTTAAAGTTTATAATTGCCCTGAGTATTCCTTTTGTTATAGGTTTTGTAGCTGAAGCTTTAGGCGTAAATTTTGGTTTAATCTTTGGCAATTATACATATGGTAATAATTTAGGTGTTAAAATTGCTGGTGTACCCTTATTAATATGTTTTAATTGGGCTTTACTAACCATAGCAACCGCAGATGTAGCAAAATATATTTCTAAAAACATATGGATTAAGGCACTTATTGCTGCTGCGCTTATGACGGGTATAGATGTTATATTAGAAGTCTCTGCTCCACGCTTTGATTTTTGGGAATTTGAAAATGGTATTGTTCCAATTCAAAATTATATAGGCTGGTTTTGTACTGCATTTTTAGCACATATAGGCTATCAGCATTTTAAAATAAAAAGTAATGCCACTATTTCTTGGCATGTACTCATATCCATTGTTATATTTTTTACCGTATTTTTAGTTTTATAAATGATAAAAGCAGACTACATAATAACTGGTGCTGGTGCCTCTGGGCTTATGCTAGCATACCGTTTGGCACAAGATGCTTTTTTTGACAATACTACCATTTTAATTATTGATAATGTAAAAAATAAAGGTAATGACAGAACATGGTGTTATTGGGAAAATGGGATTGGTGAATGGGATCAATTGGTTTCAAAACAGTGGACTAAAATTTTCTTTGGAAGCGCAAAATATTCAGCAACAAAAACCATAGCACCTTACAGTTATAAAATGATACGAAGTGAAGCATTTTACAATTCACTTTGGAAAGCTATTCAGTTAAAACCAAACATTACTTTTATTGAAGATACTGTTACACATTTTTCTGAACATGATGCTGCAGTAACAGTTCAAGGAAAAAAAAACACGTACACAGGTAATGTTTTATTTAACAGTTTACTCATAAATACTCCTTATTCGTCTCAAAAAAAATACCCAGTTATACAGCAGCATTTTGTAGGTTGGTTTATAAAAACTAAAACCGAATGTTTTGACGCTTCTACAGCTACATTTATGGATTTTAAACTTCCGCAAAACGGAAACACACGTTTTATGTATGTGTTACCTATAAATAAAACTACAGCATTGTTTGAATACACTTTATTTTCTAAAGATTTATTAGATTTTGAAACCTATGAAAACGCTATTAAAACCTACCTCAAAAATCTTGGTATTACAGATTATATTATTTTAGAAAAAGAACAAGGATCTATACCTATGACTTCGTATAAGTTTACTAAACTAAACACCAAACATATAATTAATATTGGTACTGCCGGCGGTTGGACCAAAGCCAGTACAGGCTACACCTTTAAAACTACCAGTAAAAAAACAAAGCAAATAGTTAAGCAATTAAAGCAAGAAACAGACTTACTAAAATTTAATAAAACAACAAAATTCTGGTATTATGACGTGTTGTTTTTAGATGTACTAGCAAATTATAATAAAGAAGGTTCAAAATTATTTGCTTCACTTTTTAAAAATGCCAATACAACTACAATTTTTAAGTTTCTAGATGAAGAATCTACACTTTTAGAGGATTTAAAAATAATAACTGCTGTGCCCCCAAAACGTTTTACGCAAGCTTTATTAAAACGTTTGTTTAAAAGTTAAAAACCCCCTTCTTTTTAAATTTTAAAACAGTTTTTAAGAATACACTTGCCCTCTATGCGGCTTTAATGCATCTCTAATAGGTTTCATATCTGCCTCATCTACCACTAAATAAGCAAAACTATGCATATCGTTTAGTGTTTCTGTACCTGTTACATTAATATCTAAAGTATTAAATGTAATATATTCTTTTAAATGAATAAGATGATGTTCCGCTGTTTTTTTGGCATTTGGCCCTTTAAAATCCCATATTAGTTTTAGTTTGCGCATAGCCATTAAAATTTTAGAAATTATTTAATACAGTACTTATGATTTCACAACTTGTTTGGTAGTCTTTTTATATTATTTTTGCTAGGCTTAAAAAAACATTAAATAACAAAAAATAAAATTTGTTAAAAATAAACATATTAAACAGAATTCAAATGAAAACCATAACATCTGAACCTAAAAATTATTCAATAGTTTACAGACTTTCACTGGTATTGGTGTTTGTATTTAGCATATCGTTTGCACAAAAAAACGATACTTTTTTACTTAAAGTTGACGACGAAACAATTATGACTTCTGAGTTTATGAGAGTTTACAACAAAAACCTAGATCTTGTAAAAGATGATAGCCAAAAGGATATTGATGGTTATTTAAAGCTATTTACAGAATATCAATTAAAACTTAAAGAAGCTAAACACTTAGAGTTAGATAAAGATCCAAAATATTTGCGAGAATTTTCTCGTTACAAAAAACAACTTACAAACAATTACCTCTCAGAAAATAAAGTTACAGATGCACTTGTAAAAGAAGCATACCAAAGATCTAATGAAGTCGTAAAAGCTGCGCATATTTTAGTACGTTTTGACGAAGCCTCTAATGATACATTAACAGCTTATAACAAAGTACTGGCTTTAAGAAAACGTATGTTATCAGAAGATTTTGAAACTTTAAGAAAAAACGTACACAATGGCAAAACCGTATTTGTTGAAGATTTAGGCTATTTCTCAGCATTTAAAATGGTTTACCCATTTGAAAATGCAGCTTACAATACCGCTGTAGGAGAAATTTCAATGCCTTTTAAAACACAATTTGGCTATCATGTTGTGAAGGTTTTTGAACGTAAAGCATCTCAAGGCACAATTAATGCTGCACATATAATGATTGGTCTAAAACAAAAAGATTCTTTATTAGATCCAGAAGCACGAATCAAAGATATTTATCAAAAATTAACTCAAGGCGAAAATTTTGAAGCTTTAGCTAAGCAGTTTTCAGATGATAAAAATTCTGCTATAGATGGTGGAAAAATTAAACCTTTTAAACGAGGCGAATTAGGTTCTGTTATTTTTGAAAACGTAGCTTTTGAATTAGAAAAAGATAGTGCTATTAGCAAACCTTTTAAAACAAATTTTGGATGGCATATTGTAAAACGAATTTCTATAACTCCAAACCCAGATTTTGAAACTGTAAAATCTAACCTAGAACAAAAAGTAAAAAGAGACAGCAGATCTAAACTTATAAATACTGCGATGGTTAACCAATTAAAAGAGCGTTATACAATTTCTTATAACCCAGATGCCATTTCATATTTTGAAACTTTAATTAATGACGCTTTTTTTAAATCCAAATGGGAGCTCACCATAGAGGACAATAAAAAAGATGTTCAATTATTTACCATAAATAATACAAAATACACATACAATGCGTTTAACAATCATCTTAAGTCAGCACAAGGTAATTACTTAGGAAAAAATACAACAGTACAAAACGTTATTAAAAATGAATTTGATAACTTTTTTGAAAAAAGCATTCTAAAATATCGTGAAGAAAATTTAGAAAATGAAAACCAAGAATATGCAGATATACTAAAAGAATATAGAGACGGATTATTGTTGTTTGAACTTCTAGATAAAGAAATTTGGAAAAAAGCAGCACAAGACACTCTTGGTTTAGAAAATTACTATAACGCCAATGCATCTAAATATAAATGGCAAGAACGTGTAGATATTGTAATGGCATCATCCGCAGACAAGTCTATAATTAAAGCTGCAAAAAAATTAATAAAAAAAGGTGAAACTGAAAATGAACTAAGAAAAAAATACAACACTAAAACAAGTCAGAATATTATTTTCACAAAAGGCATTTATTCTAAAGACGATATTACGCTACCTGAAAATTTAAAAATAAAAAAAGGTGTTTCTGAAATCTATAAGCACAATGAATCTTATCATGTTATAGATATTAAAGCAATTTTACCAACAGGTATAAAAACATTAAAAGAAGCTAGAGGATCTGTACTCACAGATTACCAAACTGAGGTTGAAAAAAATTGGATTGAAGGTCTTTACAAAAAATATAAAATAGAGGTAAATAATGTTGCCCTAGAGCGAATTAAAGCAAGTATTAAAAAATAATTTTTTTTGAAACCCATACTATCAATATTATGCTGTTTACTATTGTGTAGTTGTAACTATTTTAGTACAAATAACACTTCTGATATTGTTGCGCGTGTAAACGAAAACTATTTATACAAAGAAGACATAAAACCAATTATACCAGAAAACGCTACTAAACAAGATAGCACAATTATTGTTAACGCGTATATAAACCGTTGGGCAAGACAGTTATTATTAATGGATGGAGCTTTAGTTAACCTTCCGGAAAAAAACCAAAACGAATACTTAAAACTTGTAAACCAATATAAAAATGATTTGTTTACAAAGGCTTATCTAGATGCTTTGGTTAAAAAAAATATTGATACAATAATAAAACCAAACGAAGCAAAAGTATTTTATGATATAAATAAAGAATCTTTTAAACTCAACGACGATTTATTACAAATACGATACATTAGTTTACCACTAAACGCTATAGATTTAGACACCATTAAAAAACGCTTCAAACGATTTAAAACTAAAGATGCCAAATATTTAGATTCAATATCAGTACAGTTTAAATCTTACTTTCTTAATGATTCTGCATGGGTAAAACTAAATAACGTTATTAATAAAATTCCAGTAATTGAGACGTCCAACAAAAATCAATTGTTAAAAAAATCTAATTATTTACAACTCAAAGATTCATTAAACCTATATTTGGTGCAAGTAAAAGACTTTAAATTAACTAATGATTACGCACCTCTAGGCTTTGTTAAATCTTCTATTGAAAAAATTGTAATTAACAAAAGAAAATTAGAGCTCATTAAGCAACTCGAAAATGATATTACAAAAGATGCTATCAAAAATAAACAATTCCAAATCTACAATTAGAAACCTCTATACAATAGTAGGTTTACTATTTGCAACAAGTTTTCAAGCACAAGAAATAATTGTAGAAGAAGCTCCAAAACTTAACTTAAAGGTTAAAGACACCGTTATCCAAGGCTCACGAATAAAAGCTGATGGAGTTGCCGCCGTTGTAGGGGATTTTATAGTATTAGAATCTGATTTAGATCGTGAAATCGCACAGCTAGAAGCCCAAGGTGCAGACTTAGAAGGCTACACACGCTGCGAATTATTTGGCAGTTTGTTAGAAAGTAAATTGTACGCACACCAAGCCATACAAGATAGTGTTGTGGTAAACGAGCTTTACATTCAATCATTAGTAGAACAGCAAATTAATGGTATTTTAGGGCAAACTAAAGGTGACATGGCTGGTTTATTAAAATTTTACAAAAAAGACTCTGAGCAAGCCCTAAGAGACGAAATGTATGAGATTAACAAAAACAGTTACCTAGCAAAAGAAATGCAAAAAAAGGTTATTGAAGAAATTGAAGTAACCCCAGAAGAGGTAAGAACATTTTTTAACAACATACCCGAAGATGAAGTACCAACCTTTGGTACAGAACTTAAAGTAGCTCAAATTGTTGTAATACCAGAAGTAACCGAAGAAGCAAAACAAGCTGTTATAGACAAACTAAAAGGGTTCAAAAAAGATATTGAAGAAAACGGATCTAGTTTTACAACCAAAGTATTATTTTATTCTGAAGACGATGGCTCTAAAAAAACCGGAGGCAAGTATACATTAAACAGAAAACAACCGCGTATGGTAAAAGAGTTTAGAGATGTTGCTTTTTCATTAGAAATTGGTGAAATATCTGAGCCATTCAAAACAGATTTTGGGTATCATATTATTCTTTTAGAAAAAATAAGAGGTCAAGAATATGACGTTAGGCATATTTTAATTAGACCCGAAATTACAGATGAAGCTATTGATAAAGCTAAAAAAGAAATCGATAAAGTGCGTGAAAAAATTATAGACGGTACACTAACTTTTGAAGCCGCAGCCAGAGAATTTAGTGATGAAAAAGAAACTAAATTTGAAGGCGGACAACTAACAAATCCTACCACACAAGATTTCAATTTTGAACTTACAAAAATGGAACCAGAGCTATATTCTCAAATTCAAGATCTAAAAGATGGCGAAATTAGTGAAGTACTTCAAGATGAAGACCGTGTTAATAGAATAAAGTTTAAAATCTTAACAGTTACAGACCGTATTAACGACCACAAAGCAGATTACGCAAGAGATTATCTTAAAATCAAAGATTTAGCGCTACAAGAAAAGCAAATTCAAGAAATTGCAAAATGGCAAGAAAAAACAATTTTAGATACCTACATTAAAATTAATGGCGAGTATAAATCATGTGATTTTCAAAGTAACTGGTTAAAAAACCAATAAAATAGCCCATGTCTGACGTTACTAAGATTGAAGAATTTGTAAAAAAGTACTCCCAACTCAAACTAGAAATTGCAAAAGTAATTATTGGCCAAGATGAAGTTATTAATCAAATTTTAATTTCTATTTTTTCTGGTGGTCATGCCTTATTAATTGGTGTTCCAGGTTTAGCAAAAACCCTAATGGTAAACACAATTGCAAAAGCTTTGGGATTAGATTTCAAAAGAATTCAATTCACACCAGATTTAATGCCAAGCGATATTTTAGGTAGTGAAATTTTAGATGAAAATCGCCAATTTAAATTCATAAAAGGTCCAATATTTTCTAATATTATTTTAGCAGACGAAATTAATCGTACACCACCAAAAACGCAAGCTGCATTATTAGAAGCCATGCAAGAACGCTCTGTTACCGTTGCCGGGCACCAATACCAACTCAACTTACCATACTTTGTATTAGCAACACAAAACCCAATTGAACAAGAGGGTACATACCCGTTGCCCGAAGCACAGCTAGACCGGTTTATGTTTGCAATTAATTTGCAATATCCAACATTTAAAGAAGAAGTTGCAGTTGTAAAAGCTACAACTACAGATATAAAGCAAACTGTAAACTCACTGTTTAGTGCTCAAGATATTTTAGAGTTTCAAAACGTAATAAGACGCATTCCTGTAGCGGATAATGTTATTGAATACGCTGTATCTTTAGTGAGTAAAACCAGACCAAATACAGATACTGCAGCAAGTATTGTAAATGAATTTATAGATTGGGGTGCTGGACCAAGAGCCTCACAAAACTTAATATTGGCTGCAAAAACACATGCCGCTACAACAGGTAAATTATCCCCAGACATAGAAAACGTACAAGCTATTGCTACCGGTATTTTAAGGCATCGTATTATTAAAAATTATAAAGCTGAAGCAGAAGGCGTTACAGACGAAAAAATAATTCAGAGTATTTTATAACACTTCAGCTAGTGGTGCTTTCTTTAATTTTAATTTAGACTTATGCAATACTTTACTTAAATTTAAAAACATTAAATAATTAAACCATAATTTATTATAACCATTAAAATTCTTACAAGAACACATTTTTTAATACCATTAAAATAATTAAATTTGTATTACTAACTTTAAATATACTAATAAAACACTAAACATACTATGGCTTTTGACATTGACATGATTAAATCCGTTTATGCTAACATGACTGACCGCGTAGATGCAGCTAGAAAAATTGTTGGAAAACCATTAACGCTTTCAGAAAAAATATTGTATGCACACCTTTGGGATGGCGCACCAAATAAAGCATTTACAAGAGGAAAAGATTATGTAGATTTTGCACCAGACCGTGTGGCATGTCAAGACGCTACTGCACAAATGGCTTTATTACAATTTATGCAAGCCGGCAAACCAAAAGTAGCCGTGCCTACAACTGTACATTGCGATCATTTAATACAAGCAAAAGAAGGAGCTGCAACAGATTTAAAAAATGCAAACAGTACTAGTAGTGAGGTTTTTAACTTTTTAGAATCTGTATCTAATAAATATGGTATTGGTTTTTGGAAACCAGGAGCAGGAATTATACATCAAGTTGTTCTTGAAAATTACGCATTTCCTGGTGGAATGATGATTGGTACCGACTCGCATACTGTAAATGCTGGTGGTCTTGGTATGGTTGCAATAGGTGTTGGTGGTGCTGATGCTGTAGATGTAATGGCTGGTATGGCTTGGGAATTAAAATTTCCAAAGCTCATTGGTGTTAAATTAACAGGAAAACTTTCTGGTTGGACAGCCCCAAAAGATGTGATTCTTAAAGTTGCTGAAATCCTTACTGTAAAAGGTGGTACTGGCGCTATTGTAGAATATTTTGGGCCTGGTGCCACATCTATGTCTTGCACAGGAAAAGGAACCATTTGTAACATGGGTGCAGAAATAGGTGCAACAACATCTACTTTTGGATATGACGATTCTATGGAACGCTATCTACGTGCTACAGATAGAGCTGATGTAGCAAATGAAGCCAATAAAATTAAAGACTATTTAACCGCAGATGCTGATGTATATGCAAATCCAGAACACTATTTTGACCAAGTTATAGAAATTAACCTTTCTGAATTAGGTCCTCTTTTAAACGGTCCATTCACACCAGATTTATCAACTGAGGTTGGAAGTGCAATGACTGAAAAAGCAAAAGCTAATGATTGGCCAATTGAAGTAGAATGGGGATTAATTGGGTCTTGTACAAACTCTTCTTATGAAGATTTATCAAGAGCCTCATCCATTGCACAACAAGCATTAGATAAAGGTTTAAAAATGAAATCCGAATTGGGTATCAACCCAGGTTCTGAACAAGTACGTTATACTGCAGAACGTGACGGTATTCTAGGAATTTTTGAGGCCTTAGATGCAAAAATATTCACAAACGCATGTGGTCCTTGTATAGGCCAATGGGCACGATATAGTGATCCAAAAAATGCACCTAAAAATAGTATTGTTCACTCATTTAACAGAAACTTTGCAAAACGTGCAGATGGTAATCCAAATACGCATGCTTTTGTTGCATCACCAGAATTAACAGCGGCTATAGCGGTTGCAGGACGCTTAGATTTTAATCCACTAACCGATAAGTTAATAAACGAAAACGGTGAAGAGGTTATGTTTGATGAACCAACTGGATGGGAATTACCACCAAAAGGTTTTGATGTAAAAGATAACGGTTACTTGGCACCAGAGGAAGATGGTAGTAAGGTACAAATATCTGTAAATCCAGAATCTGAACGTTTACAGCTTTTAGAACCATTTACACCAATAGGTAACACCATTAATGGAGCAAAATTATTAATTAAAGCGTTTGGTAAATGTACTACAGATCACATTTCTATGGCTGGACCATGGTTACGTTTTAGAGGGCATTTAGATAACATCGCTAATAATACTTTAATTGGCGCAATTAATGCTTTTGGAAAGAAAACCAACTTTGTTAAAAATCAATTAACAGGAGAATATGGTGGTGTACCAGATACAGCAAGAGCTTATAAAGCTGCTGGTATAAAATCTTTAGTAGTAGGCGATCATAATTATGGTGAAGGTTCCTCTAGAGAACATGCTGCAATGCAACCAAGACAACTAGGAGTTGCTGCTGTTATAGTAAAATCTTTTGCAAGAATACATGAAACAAACCTAAAAAAGCAAGGCATGTTGGGTTTAACTTTTGCTAACGAATCTGATTATGATTTAATTCAAGAAGATGATACTTTTAATTTTATAGATTTAAATGAATTTGCACCAGAAAAACAACTTCATTTAGAACTAGTACACGCAGACAATAGTAATGATACAATTGCGTTAAACCATACGTATAATACTGCACAGATAGAATGGTATAATGAAGGTTCTGCTTTAAACTTAATTAAAAAGCAGAATAAATAAGATTACTTAAATATTTCTATCACAAAAAAAGACTGCACGTTCAAAAACATGCAGTCTTTTTTTATACTCTCAAAACAAATTATTAAGCTTTAGAAATAAAATTCTTTATCTTTCAAAAAAATAAATTTCACTAATTTATGTAACACTATTATGGGTTAGTGCCAAAAAAGGTGTTATAATAATTTAAAACTTAACTATCTTAATTTAAAGATTCGTATTATTTTGAATACATTTCTTCGCGTTGTTCTTTTATATTTTTATCGCTCATGTATTCATCAAAAGTCATATAGCGATCTATAATACCGTTTGGTGTCAACTCAATGATTCTATTTCCTACAGTTTGTGCAAACTCATGGTCGTGAGTAGTTAAAAGTAGTGTACCTTTAAAGTTTTTTAACGAGTTGTTAAATGCAGTAATACTTTCTAAATCTAGGTGGTTGGTAGGCTCATCTAACATTAAAACGTTTGCTCTAACCATCATCATACGACTTAACATACATCTTACTTTTTCACCACCAGAAAGTACATTAGAAGTTTTTAAAGCTTCTTCACCGCTAAAAATCATTTTACCCAAAAAACCTCTTATATGAACCTCTTCTCGCTCTTCTTCGGTTTTAGCCCATTGACGTAACCAATCTACTAGGTTTAAATTGTTATTAAAATAAACACTATTATCTAGTGGTAAGTATGACTGTGTAGTTGTAACTCCCCAAGCATATTCACCAGCATCTGCCTTTTCTTTACCATTTAATATTTGGTAAAATGCAGTTGTAGCTCTAGAATCTTTTGAATAAACAACTACTTTATCGCCTTTAGCTAAATTAAGGTCTATATTTTTAAACAATACATCATCCTCTATACTTGAAGCTAAACCTTTTATGTTTAAGATTTGATCTCCAGCTTCACGATCGCGTTCAAAAATAATTGCTGGATATCTTCTGCTAGAGCGTTTTATATCAGCAACATTTAATTTTTCAATCATTTTTTTTCTACTCGTTGCTTGCTTAGATTTGGCAACATTAGCAGAAAATCTTCTTATAAAATCTTCTAATTCTTTTTTCTTTTCTTCAGCTTTTTTATTCTGTTGAGCATGTTGTCTGGCAGCTAATTGAGAAGATTCATACCAAAATGTATAATTACCAGAAAAGTGGTTGATTTTTCCAAAATCTATATCCGAAATATGTGTACAAACTGAGTCTAAAAAATGCCTATCATGAGATACAACGATAACGCAATTATCATAATTTGCCAAAAAGTTTTCGAGCCACGAAATTGTTTCATAATCTAAATCGTTTGTTGGCTCATCCATTATTAATAAATCTGGATTTCCAAAAAGCGCTTGTGCTAATAAAACACGGACTTTTTGTTTTCCATCCAAATCTTTCATTAATGTGTAATGATAATCTTCCTTAATACCAAGGTTAGATAACATGGCTGCTGCATCACTCTCTGCATTCCAGCCATTCATTTCCTCAAATCTTACTTGTAACTCACCAATTTTTTCCGCGTTTTCATCGGTGTAATCAGCATATAAGGCATCAATCTCAGTTTTGAGTTTGAATAAGGGTTTATTACCCTTTAAAATGGTTTCTAAAACCGTATCTTCATCATGTTTGTTATGGTTTTGTTCTAATACAGACATTCGTTTGCCTGACTCTAAATGCACATGTCCAGAAGTTGGATCCATTTTACCGGCAATAATCTTTAAAAAAGTAGATTTTCCAGCTCCATTTGCACCAATAATACCATAGCAATTTCCGTTATTAAACGTAGTGCTTACTTCATCAAAAAGCACTCGTTTTCCAAATTGAACAGAAAGATTAGAAACTGATAGCATAATAATTTGTTTTTGTAGGGCGCAAAAGTAGAAAATTAAAGCCACTAGACGAAATAATTACCTAGTTAACCTCTAATAAACTAAAGTCTTAAAAGCAACTTTATTAAGATTTAACGCTGCATTAACAGCACTTAATCTAAGCAACTTATATTTTTGTTTTCTAACATTAATTCAATATTATATGGCTTTAAAAAAATTAGCCTTTGCTTTTATAGCTTTATTATTTTTTTTGGGTTGTGAATCTATTACAAATAGTAATGAATTAACATATATTGGTGGAGAAATTGTAAATCCTAAAAACAAATCTGTTATTATTTACAACACATCAAATAAAGTAGGTGATACAATTTTATTAGATGCTAACAACAGGTTTATTCATAAATTAAAAATCACCGAACCAAGTTTGTTTTCTATTCAGCATGGTGGTGAATATCAGATGGCTATATTAGAAACTCAGGATAGCGTAATATTTAGAATCAATACTTACGCTTTTGATGAGTCATTAGTTTTTACAGGAAAAGGTTCAAAAAAAAATAATTACCTCATAAGAACTTACCTTTATAACGAAGCTGAAACTGAAAAACTAACAACTTATACGCAGATGGAGCCTGAAATTTTTCAGAAATTTATTGAAACCAGGCAACAACAACAACTTAATGATTTATATAATTATTTAAAAACTAACCCAGAAAGTACTTTTTTTAAATCTATAATAGAAGCAAATATAAATTATAACACCTTTGCAGATAAAGAAATTTACCCCTTTGCATATTTTGGTAGCAACAAGTTAATTCACTTTAAAGATTTACCTGAAGATTTTTATGCTTACAGAAAAACAATAGATTACAACGCAAATTATTTAAGTAATTTTTTAGCTTACAATAGGTTTTTATCCTCACATATAGATAATTTAGCACTAAAAGGGTACTTTAAAAACAAACCTCATCACGCAGTATTTGATAGGCACTCAATTAATTATAACAAAGAAAAATTAAATTTAATAACACAGCTTATAACTAATGAGACTTTAAAAAACACGCTTTTAAAATATAAAGTTAGAGAATTTATAAACCTTAAACATGGTGACAAAAAAACTGCAGAAATTTTTAACCATTACGCGTCTAAAAGCACTAATAAAACAGATAAAATTGAAATAAAAAACCTTATTACTGCATTGAAATCCCTAAGTGAAGGAAATAGTTTACCCAATTTAAATCTAATTAGTTTTGATAATAAAGAACATACTATTAAGTCCTTAATATCAAAAACAACAATTATTTATTTTTGGTCTTCTAATTTAAAATCACAGTATAGAAATAGCCACTATAAAGCCAAGGAATTAAAAACTAAATTCCCAGATTTAAATTTTATTTCAATTAACATTAATGACGATAACGATTTGCAATGGAAACGCATCATTAACACCTATGATTTTTCTAAAACTGATGAATACAAATTTGTAAATACAAAAAAAGCCCTAAAAAGTTTAGCAGTAAATTACGTAAATAAGGCTATTATATTAGATAAAGATGCAATAATAATTAAACCAAATGCTAATATTTATGCTACTGATTTTGAATCTACTTTAATAGAATTATTAAAAAAGAGTAAATAAAAAAATCCAGCAAATAAAAATTTGCTGGATTTTTTTTAACACTAAAACTCTTCATTTTATTTGAAAGTTTTACGCAGTTTTAAATATTAATTCCCTGAAGCGCTGGCTTCCATTGCCTCTACTTTTGTTCTCATGGCCTTAAACTTATCCATTTCACCAAGAGAACTGTATATATTCATTAATGTTTTGGCAGCATCAATATTAGATGGCTTTAACTCTAAAGCTTTTTCTAAATAAGGGATAGCTTCTGCATACAACTGAGAGCGTTGTTCTTTAAGTTCATCATACTTTCTATTATCTGCAGCACTATTACCTAGGTTATTCATTTTTTCTATTATAGTAGCTTCAACGCCTAAAATTGCAACTGCTAAGTTGATATAAGCATCTGTATATTCGGGATTAATAGCTATAGCCTTATTGTAGTATCTCTTAGCTTCATCCAAACTACCACTTTCTGCGGCTATAACACCTAAATTGTATTGTAACTCTGGGTTATTAGGATCTTTCTCTGTAGCGTCTTCCATTAATTGCTTAAATTTAGCTCTATCGCCCATTTTAAGATATACACTAGCTTCAGAAAGCAATAAACCAAGATCATCTGGGTTTTCTGCTCTAGCATCTGCCATAGCGCTTAATGCCTTATCGTTATTACCTTGAGCTACATATATTAAAGCTATATTTTTTACAATTTCGGCTTTATTAGAGGTTGTTTTTTCATCTTTAGGATTACTATGTAACTTTGTTTTTACAGAAATATCTCTAGCCATTTTATTAGGAAAATTCTCTTCTTCTCCAGTAGCTACATTAGTGGCTATATAGTTTGTTGTAATACCTGTGTAACCAAGTTTTTTTAATTCAATATAATGCAAAAGTGCAGTATCATAATCTGGTACACTAACCGCAGTAGATGCCGCATAATATAAATATAAAGTATCCTTTGGTGATAGCTGATATAGCTTAGTAAACTTTGATGCAGCAGATTTATAATCCTTACTACTAATAGCGTTATTAGCTTTTGTTGTGAGAGAATTTAACATTTCAGATGAAATTTCATCTGCCAGTTTTGTATATTTTAATTTACCCGTTGCTGCCTCTAAAGTCTTTAATTCTTTAATGGAACCAATAACAGTGTCTAAATTTTCATCAGAACCTGTTCCTTTAGCATAAAATGCCTGTGCTTTTAAGAAATAAAAATTAGCTTTAGTTTTATCATCCATAGTGCCAAGCAAAGCTTCTGCTGCTGGTAATGCAGATTGAGCAGCATCAAAATTGGAACTATTAAGTGCTTTTTCTATTGCTTTTATTTGATCTTTTTGTGCAAACACTGTAACTGTAAAAGAAAGCGATAAAGCAAGTACAATTAGTTTTTTCATCTTTAAATATATAATTTATGTTAATAATTAGTTGTTAGTTTCATTAGTATCAATACTTGTGCCATCTTCGTTAGGAGAAGTATCTATAGGTGTTTCAGCTGTTGTTTCTATGTCTGATTCTTCTTCATCGTCTTTCATTACTTTAGCAACAGCAGCAATAGAGTCATTACCCTTAAGGTTAATTAATCTTACACCTTGTGTAGCTCTACCCATAACACGTAAATCAGACACCGCCATTCTAATAGCAATACCAGACTTATTAATAATCATTAAATCGTCTTCGTCTGTTACATTTTTAATGGAAACTAAATGTCCTGTTTTTTCAGTAATTGAAATTGTTTTAACACCTTTTCCACCTCTGTTGGTAACTCTATAATCTTCTAAGCTGGAGCGTTTTCCGTAGCCATTTTCTGAAACTACTAAAATGTTACTTTCCATATCATCTACAGCAACCATGCCTATAACTTCGTCTGTTTTTTCATCTTGAAGACTTATACCTCTAACACCAGAAGCATTTCTACCCATTGGTCGGGTTTTGGCCTCTTCAAAACGAATGGCTTTACCAGATTTTAATGCTAACATAACTTGGCTTTCGCCAGTTGTTAATTTTGCTTCTAGCAATTCATCGTCTTCTTTAATAGTTATGGCATTAATACCATTAGTTCTAGGTCTTGAATATTGCTCTAAAGCTGTTTTCTTAACCTGCCCTTTTTTGGTAGCCATTATGACATAATGACTGTTTATGTAATCTTCGTCTTTTAAATCTTGAGTACATATAAAAGCCATAACTTTATCGTCTTGCTCTATGTTAATAAGATTTTGAATAGCTCTTCCTTTAGATGTTTTTGCTCCTTCTGGAATTTCATAAACGCGCATCCAAAAACATTTCCCTTTTTGGGTAAAGAACAGCATGTATTGGTGGTTAGTGCCAACAAATAAATGCTCTAAAAAGTCTTCGTTACGCGTTGTTGAGGCTTTTTGGCCTACTCCACCTCTATGCTGTGTTTTATATTCTGTTAAAGAGGTACGTTTTATATAACCGGCATGAGAAATTGTGATTACCACATTTTCATCTGGTATCATATCTTCTATACTTAGGTCTCCTCCTGCATATTCAATTACAGAACGGCGCTCATCACCATATTTTTCACGTATTACTTCAAGCTCTGACTTTATAATAGCCATACGACGCTCTTTTTTGTCTAGAATATCTTTTAAATCTTCAATAGTTAACATTAATGCGTCATATTCTGATCTAAGCTTATCTTGCTCTAAACCTGTAAGTTGTCGCAAACGCATCTCTACGATGGCCTTAGCTTGTATTTCAGATAATTTAAAACGTTCTATTAATTTGTCGCGGGCTTCATCTGCATTAGAAGATGCTCTAATTAAAGCTATAACCTCATCAATATTATCAGAAGCTATTATTAAACCTTCTAAAATATGTGCGCGTTCTTCAGCTTTTCTTAATTCATAAGTTGTGCGTCTTACAACCACATCATGCCTGTGTTCCACAAAATAATGAATAAGTTCTTTTAAATTTAATAACTGTGGCTTACCATTAACTAATGCTATATTATTAACACTAAATGAGGATTGTAAAGCGGTGTATTTGTATAATTTATTAAGTACAATGTTTGGAATTGCATCACGTTTTAAAACGTATATGATGCGCATACCATTTCTGTCAGACTCATCACGTATTAGCGAAATACCTTCAAGTTTTTTTTCGTTTACCAAGTCCGCAGTTTTTTTAATCATGTCTGCTTTATTAACTTGGTATGGTATTTCTGTAACAACAATGCACTCACGTCCATTTACCTCTTCTATTGAGGCATTAGCACGCATTACAATTCTACCACGACCCGTATGAAATGCTTCTTTAACACCATCATACCCGTAAATAATTCCGCCTGTTGGGAAATCTGGGGCTTTTATATGTGTTATTAATTCATCTATTTCAATAGCATCATTTTCAATGTAAGCAATAGTGCCATTTACAACCTCTGTAAGATTGTGTGGAGGCATATTTGTTGCCATACCAACAGCAATACCAGAAGCTCCGTTAACTAAAAGTCCAGGAACACGTGTTGGTAATACAGTAGGTTCTTGTAACGTATCATCAAAATTGAGTTTAAGATCTACAGTTTCTTTATCTATATCTGCAAGCATGTCTTCAGAAATTTTACGCATACGCGCTTCTGTATATCGCATAGCTGCAGGGCTATCACCATCTACAGAACCAAAATTTCCTTGCCCGTCTACAAGCATATATCTTAAACTCCACTCTTGTGCCATACGCACCATAGCATCGTAAACGGAGGTATCGCCGTGAGGGTGGTACTTACCTAGTACTTCACCAACAATTCTAGCTGATTTTTTATGTGCAGAATTTGCTCTAACCCCAAGTTCATACATACCAAAAAGTACACGTCTATGCACTGGTTTTAATCCGTCTCTTACATCAGGAAGTGCACGTGATACAATAACTGACATTGAGTAATCAATGTAAGCCGATTTCATTTCATCTTCAATATTAATCGGAATGAGTTTTTCTCCTTCTAACATATATAATTTAATTAAATTTTTTAAGCGTTTTCGCTATCTGCTAATATAGGTAATTTACTAGTTTTAGCTTCCAAAAACAGTTTCAAATTTTTTACTTTTTATTAACAATTAAACACGTCCTCTTTTAACAAATATCTTAGTTTATATTTTGATTTTTGTGCAATTTTCATTCAATTCGTAAAACAAACCTAAAAAGGTATAGTTTTTGAAACAATCTATTAAGTTTTTATTACTTTTAATATAGTATAGTACAAATATTTATGGACGATAATTTTTCACCAAGAGTTAAGGATGTAATAGCATTTAGTAAAGAAGAAGCTTTACGGTTAGGTCACGATTTTATAGGCACTGAACATTTAATGTTAGGGCTCATAAGAGATGGCGATGGTAAAGCAATTGATATTCTTAGTGCTTTAGATATAGATTTGAATAATTTGAGACGTAAGGTAGAAATCCTAAGTCCTGCAAATCCTAATATTAGTAGTAGTGCCAATGAGAAAAAAAACCTACATCTTACTAGACAAGCTGAACGCGCACTAAAAACAACGTTTTTAGAAGCTAAATTATTTCAAAGCACTTCAATAAATACAGCACATTTATTATTATGTATTTTAAGAAACGAAAACGACCCTACAACAAAACTTTTAAACAAGTTAAGGGTTGATTATGATAATGTAAAAGAAGAATTTAAATCTATGATTACAAGCGAAGACGATTACTTAGAGCTACCAAAGGCTGAATCTTTTTCTGATGATCCTAATCCTGAATCAAGCGATAGTGAAAAACAAAATCCGTTTGAACAATCTAACAAAATCAATAAAAAATCTAAAACACCTGTTTTAGATAATTTTGGAAGAGACCTCACTGTATTAGCAGAACAGGGTAAATTAGATCCTGTAGTAGGACGTGAAAAAGAAATAGAACGTGTTTCGCAAATATTAAGTAGACGTAAAAAAAATAACCCACTACTAATAGGAGAGCCTGGCGTTGGTAAATCTGCCATAGCCGAAGGTTTAGCTATACGAATTGTAAAACGAAAAGTATCACGCACCTTATTTAACAAACGCGTGGTTACTTTAGATTTGGCTAGTTTAGTTGCTGGTACAAAATACAGAGGTCAGTTTGAAGAACGTATGAAAGCGGTAATGAATGAGCTTGAAAAAAATGATAACATTATTATTTTTATAGATGAAATACATACTATTGTTGGTGCTGGAGGTGCTACCGGAAGCTTAGACGCATCTAACATGTTTAAACCTGCATTAGCAAGAGGGGAAATACAATGTATTGGTGCTACAACTCTAGATGAGTACAGACAATACATAGAAAAAGACGGAGCATTAGAGCGTCGTTTTCAAAAAATAATTGTAGAACCTACTAGTATTGAAGAAACCATTGAAATCCTTAACAATATTAAAGGTAAATATGAAACACATCATAATGTAGAATATACAAATGAAGCTATTGAGGCTTGTGTAAAATTAACAAACAGGTACATGACTGAACGTTTTTTACCAGACAAAGCCATAGATGCTTTAGATGAAGCTGGTTCTCGTGTACACATTACCAATATTGAAGTTCCTAAACAAATTTTAGAACTAGAAAAAAAGCTTGAAGATGTAAAAGCTACTAAAAATGCTGTTGTTAAAAAACAAAAGTATGAGGAGGCAGCTAAATTACGTGATGATGAAAAACGTTTAGAAAAAGAATTAGCTATTGCTCAAGAAAAATGGGAAGAAGACACTAAACTGCATAAAGAAACCGTAACTGAAGATAACGTGGCAGACGTTGTATCTATGATGACAGGTATTCCTGTAAATAAAATTGCGCAAGCAGAAATTACAAAATTGGCATTATTGCCAAACCTAATAAAAGGACGTGTTATTGGGCAAAATGATGCAGTAGCAAAAGTGGTTAAAGCCATACAACGAAACCGTGCAGGGCTTAAAGACCCTAATAAACCTATTGGTTCCTTTATATTTTTAGGACAAACTGGTGTTGGAAAAACACAACTCGCCAAAGTTTTAGCAAAAGAGCTCTTTGATAATGCAGATGCACTTGTTAGAATAGATATGAGTGAGTACATGGAAAAATTTGCAATATCACGTTTAGTTGGTGCTCCTCCAGGTTATGTTGGTTATGAGGAAGGCGGACAATTAACCGAAAAAATTAGACGCAAACCATACGCTGTTGTGCTTTTAGATGAAATTGAAAAGGCGCATCCAGATGTATTTAATATGTTATTACAGGTATTAGACGATGGCTACCTTACAGATAGCCTAGGACGAAAAATAGATTTTAGAAACACCATTATTATAATGACTTCAAACATAGGTGCGCGTAAACTTAAAGACTTTGGCTCTGGAGTTGGTTTTGGTACGTCTGCAAAAGCTGCTCAAGAAAGTGAGTATGCAAAAGGAGTTATTGAAAATGCTCTTAAAAAAGCTTTTGCACCAGAATTCTTAAACCGAATTGATGATGTTATTGTTTTTAATGCTTTAGAAAAAGAAGACATTAATAAAATTATTGATATAGAATTAGAAAAACTTTTTCTAAGAATCAAAGTATTAGGCTATACCCTAAATCTAACTGAAAAAGCTAAGAATTACATAGCTGAAAAAGGTTTTGACAAACAATATGGTGCAAGACCACTAAATAGAGCCATTCAAAAATATGTTGAAGATGCTTTAGCTGAAGAAATTATTAACGCTAAATTGCATGAAGGAGATCATATTTTAATGGATTTAAACGAGGAAGAAACTGCTTTAAGTGTAAAAATAAATTCGCCTGAAGAAAAAACTACCTAATACTTAATTTTAATAATTAGTAAGATCATTTAAATAACTACACTTTTAAAACAGTGTGGTTTTTTATGTTTATATTATCTAAGAACTAAACTTTATTTAAAAAAAAACTATAAAACTTTAGAAAATTAGCGAGGAGAATTAACTAATTTAAATGGTGTTACCAGCATGTTTTTTTTAAAGCTTACAAAACGAATTTGCAATTTATGAAAACTCAAGTTTTAATTACATTGCAAAACAACTTTAGACATCCCTTATTTAAAAGAAAAAATTAAAATGAATAAGTATAAATGATTTTAAAAATTAATTAAATAAAGCCTGTTCTCAATAAAGTATAATTGTAATCACTTCAGAATAAACTAATTCAAAAAACAACACGAATTGCTAAAGTCTATAGTATATTCAAAAATAACGCAAATTAATCCGTGATTAACTGTTAAATGAGACCGCTAAACTTAAACGTTTAAAAAAAACAATTTATTTTTTAGGTATACTTTCAAAAATTACTGTTTGTTTATAAAGTTCAAATAACATAATCAAATTTCACTTTAGCAAACCAACATCTCTAACATCTTAAAAAGTTAAGTTAAATCATAAACTCTAATTATTTTCCTTTTAACGTTTAATTATGAGCCTAATTGACTTCCAAAATTTAAATTTGTACAAAAAACACTCTATGTACAACTCAAAATTGGTGTTAAAGTTACTATTATATAACAATAAAAAACTGGTTTAAATCTTATGAAAATGCGCTTTTATATTTTTGGATTTCTTCTTTGTTTGTGTGCTTTCGGAATTGCTCAAAACACAGAAACAAAATCTAAAAAAACATTACATATAAAGCGCACAAAAATTCCCCCTAAAATTGATGGCATTTTAGATGAAACCATTTGGGCTAATGCTAATATTGCTAAAGATTTCATTCAGTTTAGACCCGAAATTGGCACCACTCCACCACCTGAGGAACGTACTGAAGTAAAAGTAACCTTCGACGACCAAGCTATTTATGTAGCGGCCTATTTGTATGACGACCCTGCTAAAATTATGAGACAATTTACAAGTCGCGATAATTTTGGGCAAAACGATTTTTTTGCAGTTGTACTTAACCCTAATAACGATGCTCAAAACGACACAAACTTCTTTGTTTTTAGTTCTGGCACACAAGCAGATGCTATTGTAAATCCAAGTGTTGATGAAGATTTTGGATGGAATGCAGTCTGGGATAGTGCAGTAAAAATTGTTGACGATGGTTGGATTGTAGAACTCAAAATCCCATACAGAACACTCCGATTTACGTCTCAAGAAAACCCCGTTTGGGGCTTGCAATTTCATAGACACTTTAGACGTAATCGATCACAATTTTCATGGAACGCTATAGATCCTACCAAAGGCAATATTGGTTTATATCATGGAGAATTAAAAGGGTTAAACAACATTAAACCACCTGTAAGACTTAACCTTTATCCGTTTTCAACTGGTATTATTAATAGTTTTAACGTCGATACCGAAACCAAACTTAACTTTGGAATGGACGTAAAGTATGGTGTTACTGACAATTTTACATTAGATGCCACACTTGTACCAGATTTTAGTCAGGCTGGGTTTGATAATGTTGTCCTAAACCTTGGGCCTTTTGAGCAGACTTTTTCTGAACAACGTCAGTTTTTTACGGAAGGTATAGATTTGTTTTCTAAAGGCGATTTATTTTTTTCTAGACGAATTGGAAATAGCCCCAGTGGAAATTTAAATCTTGATAGTAACGAAAACGCTGATATACCCCAAGAAACTAAAGTACTCAATGCTATAAAATTATCTGGCCGAACAAAAAAAGGGTTGGGTGTTGGTGTTTTTAATGCCATTACTCAAAAAACGTATGCAACAATTACCAAAACTGAAGATATTACAGATAGTAACAATATAGTGATAGACTCACTGGTTACAAAGCGTAAAGCAATAATTGAACCATTTACAAATTATAGTATTCTTGTTGCTGACCAACAGTTTAACGGTAACTCTTCAGTAAGTTTAATTAATACTAATGTTATGCGCGAAGGTAATTTTAGAGACGCCAATGCCACTGCATTAGTTACTAACTTAATAAATAAACGAAACACGTACCGTATAGATACAGAACTAAAAACCAGCACGGTTAACGATCCTGAAAATGGCATAGAAACAGGTTTTAGTAGTTTTTTATTTGTAGGAAAAGTACACGGAAATTTACGTTATAGTTTTGATCACCGATTTGCTGATACTAAATATAACATCAATGATTTGGGTTTAAACTTCAGAAATAACTTTAACAACTTTGGTGCAGATATATCTTACCGCACTTTTGAACCAAAAGGAAATTTTAACAGTTTTCGTGTAAACGGGTATATTAATTATAGAAATTTAGCAAATCCTGGTGTTTTTACGGGTACAAATTTTGGCGTGAATTTTAACGCGCAAACGGTTAATCTCAATAGTTTTGGTTTTAGATTAAATGTAGAACCTGGCAAACAATATGATTATTTTGAATCTAGAGATGGAAGGCCTTTTATTTACGAAAATATTATTAGCGCTGGTGGTTTTTATTCTTCTAACTATAACAAAACTTTTGCTGTAGACCTTCAAAACAATGTCTTTAAAATTTTTGAAGATGGTAGAGATTTATTTGGATATAACCTAGAAATTAGTCCACGTATACGATTTAACGAAAAACTTTTGTTTATATACAGTCTCAATATAAATATGTCTAATGGGCAACGCGGTTATGCTACAGAAGAGAATGATGAAGCTATTTTTGGCGAACGCAACCGAAAAATTATAACAAATACAGCGTCTGTAAACTACACTTTTAACCCTTTTAATAGTTTGGCACTTTCTTTTAGGCATTACTGGGATACTGTAGATTATGACACCAATTTATTTACGCTTTTAGATAATGGCAGATTAACTGACGCATCTGGTTATACCATTGATAATGTAGAAAACTCACCTAATATAAATTTTAGCACTTGGAATATAGATTTAAGTTATACATGCCAAATTGCACCAGGTAGTTTTTTAACCGCATTGTACAGAAACCAAATGTTTAATTCTAATGATTTATCTGAAAACAGTTATTCTAACAGTTTAAATGATTTATTAGACAGTCCAATACAACATACGTTTTCAATACGTTTACAATATTTCTTAGACTACAACGGTATTAAGTCACTACTTGGAAAACCTAAGGTTTAATGAAATATTCGGCTAAGTAATTCTTTTAGTAAATCACTTTGTAATGCAGATTTAGAGCCTACGCCTTTACTTTTTACATCAAACTCATGTAAATCTGAAATTATAGCACTCACTTTTTTCATTGGGTAATTACGAGCTGCAGTTAGGTATTCATTTACAAAATAAGGGTTTACACCCAATTTTGATGCTACATTTTTTGGTGACTTATCTGCCATACCATGTAAATATAACAGTTGAGAGAAAAATCCAAAAAGTAAAGCAATAGTTACTACAATTGGATTATCTTTTGGGTTTTCAGCAAAGTACTTCGCTATTTTATGTGCTTTTAAAGTATTTTTTTCTCCAACAGCTTTTCTGAGTTCAAAATTATTGTAGTCTTTACTTATACCAATATTATCTTCTATATGCTGTGGCGATATTAGTGTGCCTTTAGGTAAAACTATTTTTAGTTTATTGAGTTCCTTATCTATTTTATTTAAATCTGTGCCTAAAAACTCAACTAGCATTTGTGAGGCTTTAGGTGCAATTTTATAATCTTGAGATGCTAAAACACGCTGTATCCAATCTCCAACTTGGTTTTCATATAACTTATTGCTTTCAAAAACAACACCTACTTTTTTTATCGCTTTATATAATGCTTTACGCTTGTCTAACTTTTTGTATTTGTAATTAATAACAAGAACTGTTGTGGGTTGTGGATTTTGAACATAAGCTGTTAATTTTTCAATGTTACGACTTAAATCTTGTGCTTCTTTTACAATAATAACTTGGCGTTCTGCCATCATGGGATAACGCTTAGCATTACTTACAATATCTTCTATAGCAACATCACGACCGTAAAGTACAGATTGATTAAACCCTTTTTCAGTTTCGTCTAAAATAGTTTGTTCAATGAAATCTGAAAACTTATCTATATAGTAAGCTTCATCACCCATTAAAAAATAAATAGGTTTTATATCCCCATTTTTTATAGTCGCAACTAATTGTTTTATCTCGTCCAAGGTATACTGAAATTCTGTTTTTGGAATTTAGTCTTTAATCATTGTGAATTATGGTATTCTGTGTAACTTTGAAAAAATACTGTTAGTAAACTCGTGCAAAAACTAAATTTTCCAAAATTTGAATACCGTCTCAAAAGTACTGAAAATAAAGTTTCTATTTTTGATGTCATAAGGAAAAAATTCGTACTAATGCAGCCAGAAGAATGGGTACGCCAACATTGTGTACACTATCTAATTAATACTAAAAACTACCCTAAATCCCTTATAAACATTGAAAAAGAACTTACCATTAACGGGCTAAAAAAGCGTTATGATATTGTTATTTTTAACACAGATGGTTCTTTTTTTTTAATTGTAGAATGTAAATCTTACACCATAAAAATTAATCAACATGCTTTTGACCAAATTGCACGTTACAATAATACATTAAAAGCAACCTATTTAATGGTTACAAACGGTTTAAATCACTATTATTGTCAGATGGATTTTAAGAGTGAATGCTATTCATTTTTAAAAGATATCCCAAACTACACAAAGCCATAAATGCTAAAAACTGAAGACATTGCTGTTGTTATTTTAAATTGGAACGGCATTAATTTATTAAAAGAATTTTTAGGTACAGTAATAAAGCATTCTGAAAATGCACAAATCTATGTTGCAGATAATGCCTCTACAGATGAATCTACAACCTATATTTTAGACAACTATCCAACTGTAAATCTTATAAGAAATACTGAAAATTGGGGTTATGCCAAAGGCTATAATGAAGCTATTAAGCACATAAACGCTACTATTTTATGTTTACTAAATAATGATGTACAAGTAACCAAAAATTGGCTAAAACCAATTGTTGAAACTTTTAATACGGACAAAAACACAGCTATAATTCAGCCAAAAATATTAGACCATAAAGAAAAAACTAACTTTGAATATGCAGGTGCTGCAGGTGGTTTTATTGATAAATATGGCTATCCGTACTGCCATGGCAGAATATTTAACAGTATAGAAAAAGACAATAACCAATACGCTAATTCTAAAGAAATTTTATGGGCATCTGGTGCGTGTTTGTTTATAAAAAACAAGGTATTTAAAGCACTAAATGGCTTTGACTCCACCTTTTTTGCACATTTTGAAGAAATTGATTTGTGCTGGCGTGCATTTAACAGTAATTATAAAAGTACCTATATGAGCACATCTGTTGTATATCATGTTGGTGGTGCAACATTGAGTAATACACATCCAAAAAAAACATATTTAAACTTTAGAAACAGTTTAATTACGCTAGTTAAAAACACAGACAAACATGTAGTTTCTAGAACGTTTATAAGAATGGTTTTAGATGGTATTGCAGCATTTAGATTTTTATTCTTATTAAAACCTAGTCATTTTTTTGCAGTTTTAAAAGCGCATTTTTCGTTTTACAAAAGGCTGCCTTATGTGCTAAAGCAACGCAAGTTATTACCTAAAAAAAAGGGGTATTATAACATTAGCTCTATCGTATGGAACTATTTTGTGCTTAAGCAAAAAAATACTATTGGTTTTCGTTAGAATTCCAAATAGAATTCCAAGTTTTAATTCTAAGCTTTACATAATGGTTTTCTGGCTTTAAAACCTCAGCCATCTTTATATATTTTAAAGCTTTCTCTTTATTTTTATACATATATAATTGTGCTAAATTTGTATAAATATAAAGGTACTCTGGATCTACTTCCATAGCTTTAAATAAATAGTGTTCCGCCTTTTTAGGGTTTTTATTTATGTTAATATAGCCAATATTATTGTACGGAATTACATTCATTTCATCTACTTCAATTGCTTTCTTAAAATAGTTTTCAGCTTTAAAATCATCCTCACCTATATAAGTAACTCCCAAATTTGTATGGGCTATACTTACAGTATCATCATTGGCAATTACATGGCTCCATAAACTTCTAGAATTTTTCCAAACCTTGACTTGTTTGTACGTTAAAAATCCAAAACCTAAAAAAACTACAGTTACTAAAGCCCCTAAATATGGTTTGCTACTTGGTTTACGCTCTGTTAAATTTCTAAAAATCAAACTTATAAAAACCAACAATCCTATATAGGGTATATAAGTGTAACGGTCTGTAGTTAATTGGTTTCCAACTTGTATTATTTTTAAAACTAAAGCAATATGTATTAGAAAAAATAGCACTAAAAAAAACAATGGATATCTAAACCTTTTTAGTTTGAAACCCAAAAATCCAAAACATAAAATTATAAACGGAGCGCAATAATACAATAAAGGTAAATATCCATTTTCAGTATTTGGATTTGCATAAAATGCATGTAAATCAGTGGGATTAAAAAATTTGAACACGTACCATAATATCTGATAACTCATTACAAATATTTTATCTAAAAACGAAAATCCTTCTGTAAAATGGCCTTCTATTTGTCGACCAAAAATTGCGACAATACCAAAAGTTATGGACAATGAAAAAAAAGGAATTTTTTCAAAAAATATAGTCTTAGATATCAGTTTACGCTTATAATACACATCTATTAACAACAGTAATACTGGTAATGTAATTGCCATAACCTTAGATAGTAAGGCTAAAATAAAAATACCTAGCGTTAACCTAAAATAAAGGTGCTTAAGCGTTTTTATATAATATAAATACGTAATAATAGCCGTTAAATAAAACGTGGTATATATAAGTGTACTTCTTGCAGAAACCCAAGCAACAGCCTCTACAAACATTGGATGAACAGCAAATAATGACACTACAATTAGTGCTAAATCTTTTCGTTTTAAAACCATTACAACCAACCAATACACCAAAGTACAGTTTATAAGATGAAATACTAAACTTACAGTATGAAATGCTTTTGCACTTAACTCAAAAAAGTGGTATTCTATTGCAAAACACAGCGTAGTAATAGGCTGATACATACCTACATAAAATGAACTAAAAATTGATTTTACATTTTGAATTGAAAGATTTTTAATATCTGGGTTGTTAATTACCTGGATTTGATCGTCCCAATTTGTAAAATCGTTTGAAAACGTTGGTGCGTAAAACACGCACGTAAGTGCAAGAATTAGCAGTAATAAAAAAGAATGTGTGCTGTAAATTTTTAAATTCATACGGGTTGAAACCAGTCCTAAATTATATAAAAAAAATGGAACAACCTATACTTTGTTTTGTTAGGATAATTACCACTAATTACACATTGTATAGAACGCATAGTTTTTACCCTTATTTACATATTTAAATTTTGCTAATAGTTATAATAGGCAATACTATAAACTTACTTATGTTTGTGAAAAGGTGCTCGTAATTTTAAAAATAAAATGAGTAACACTACCAAAATTAAAAATTAGTGCCTATTATTTTTTGATCTACTTTCTCTAGATCCATTAGTGTTTCTGGAATCAGTAGGTTTTGAATTTTTAGATTTAGAATGTCTTGCACCTTTATTTCTATTCTGGTTTGGTTTTATGGGATCTGTGGATGCATTTGGGTCTGGCTCAAAACCTTCAACAATTTCTACAGGTATTTTTTTATTTATTAGTTTCTGTATATCTCTTAGATAAACAGTTTCATCGGCACTTACTAAAGATATGGCTTTGCCACTAGCGCCTGCTCTACCGGTTCTACCAATACGGTGAACATAATCTTCAGAAATATTAGGCAATTCATAATTAATAACATAAGGTAATAACGGAATATCTAAACCCCGTGCTGCAATATCTGTAGCAACTAATACACGTACACTTCCACTCTTAAAACCCTCAAGAGCTTTAGTTCGTGCACCCTGACTTTTATTACCATGAATAGCAGCTGCAGTTATGCCTTGTGCTATCATTTTTTTACAAAGGTTATTAGCACCGTGTTTGGTTCTGGTAAATACCAAAACTTGTTTCCAATTGCCATCTGAAATTAATTTAATAATTAATCCGTTTTTTTTACCTTTTGCAACTCTATATACTATTTGGTCTATAACCTCAACAGCAGTATTTTCTGGTGTGGCTTCAACTTGTACTGGATTATTTAAAATTGAAAAGGCTAAATTTTTGATACTTTTAGAAAACGTTGCCGAAAACATTAAATTTTGACGTTGCTCTGGCATTAATTTCATAACGCGCTCTATATCTCTTAAAAAACCCATGTCTAACATGCGGTCTGCTTCATCTAAAACAAAAATTTCTACTCGCTTTAAAGACAGTGCACCTTGACTTTCTAAATCTAATAATCGCCCTGGAGTTGCTACTAAAATATCTATGCCTTGTTTGAGGCTAGCTATTTGTGGCTTTTCATTTACACCTCCAAAAATTACCGTACTACGTAACTTAAGATGTGTGCTATACTCCTTAACATTTGCATAAACTTGTGCCGCCAACTCACGTGTTGGTGTTAAAATTAATGCTCTTATAGGTTTGTATTTTTCTTTCGGATTTTCTGATAATAAATGTAAAATTGGCAATGTAAAACCCGCAGTTTTTCCAGTACCTGTTTGTGCTGATGCTAAAACATCCTTACCTTCTAAAACTGGTGGAATTGCCTTTGCTTGTATTGGTGATGGCGTTTCATAACCTTTTTCTGTAATTGCTTTGAGTAAAGGCGCAGATAAGCCTAATGATTTAAATGACATGAAATGTTTGTTTTTTATGAAGCAAACACCTATCTCTTTGGCTTACTCCTCTAATTTTCGACGAAGGTAATTTAAATAATCACTTTAACTAAACATTAATGAATTATAAGTGTTTTCATTAACGTTTGTTTTTATAAAAAATGTTGACAAACTTTTAAGATAACAAGCTTAAACTTTAACATTAAAAACCTAAAAATGGCTTAGTAGTTGTTACTTATTTATCTAAAAAAACTCATGAAAAATAAAACATTATTTCTACTATGCTTCACTGTAACACTATTTAGCGCTTTTAGTCAATCTAAAAAAAATGATTTAAAAATTACCGTTGCCGGATTGCCCTTAATTGGAAATACCGATGCCTTTGGCTCTGGTGTAAATGGTTTTGTTTTAAAACCCACCATTGGCTACTTTATTTCAGATAAAACCTCAATAGATATTAACCTATCCTATTCTTCTTTAGATAATTTAAAGGTTGGCAACGTTGATTCTTATTACACATCTTATGCAATAATACCTACGGTGAGAAATAATTTTGTGAATTCTGAAAAATTACGTGTTTTTGGTGAAACAGGATTTGGTGTTGGCACAATTAATTACAATCCCGATAATTCCAGCCAATTTTTAGCACAACATCATACATTAAGTGGTGGTATTTTTATTGTTACAATTGGCTTGGGGGCAAATTATTTTTTTAATCCCAACTTTGGTATTGAATTAATTTTGCCTTACATAAACACCAAAAATGTAACATCCAACAGCCCTAGTACCTTATACTCTGGCATAGGCCCAACTGTTGGATTAACGTTTATGCTGAATTAAAAATATAATTTTATAAATACTCCTAGTACTGTAATACTCTAAAATCGAAGGTATTAAACTCAGGATTTTTAGCTTTTAATTGCTTGTATAAAGGTAAACTTCCAATAGATATATTAGCAGCCCCAGAACTAGAAGTTAAAGACACGGTCTTAATGATTCGGTTTGAATTTTCTAAGGTAAACTGATGTACTCTTGGTGTATCGTTATGCAATACCTCTAACTTTAAACCATACGTTTTTAAGTGTTTTCTGAAAAAATATTCAGGGCCATTTTTACTATTACCACCAATAAAAATAAGTGTTTCAATATTTGGAAATTGCTTTAAGCACTTTACAATATCTCTTAACTTTATATTTTGCATGCCTAAATCTGAGGCGTCAATAGCTTTTCGTTCTGCGGAAGCAACAATATCACAAACCCCAATTTTATGTTTTATTAAAAATAATTTTCGTTCATCGATAGCCTCTTGTGAATTGTCGTATCTTAAATTTAAGTTATGAATTTTGTCAATATATAACCATAAGGAATTATAACAACTGCCATAACAAAAGTTAACATCTTTGTCTAGCAATGCTCCCAAAGAAAAACGTGGAGGTGGCAATGTGCCAACAATTAGTTTTTTGGTGTCTTTTTTAATAAATGGTTGGTAAGGATGCTTATGAAAAAACATTATCTAATACCGATAAATTAAACGTTATCTGGTAAAAACCAATTCGTTTTCAGAGGAAAGTGCTTCACTAAACGCATAGTTATCAACATTAAAGCCTTTAACATCATCAATGGTTTTAGCATCTGTATCTATTATGTAACGTGCCATTAAACCGCGCGCTAATTTTGCAAAAACAGCTATTATTTTATAATTACCGTTTTTAAATTCTTTAAAAGCAATATTAACTACTGGAACTTTTAGTGTTTTGGTGTCAATAGCTTTAAAATACTCATTACTGGCAAGGTTTAAAAATAGTTCATTATCATTAAGCTCATTATTAAGCGCATTAGTTAGCTTTGTTTTCCAGAATTCATATAGGCTTTTGTGCTTACCTATAGCCAATTTTGTTCCCATTTCTAAACGGTATGGCTGTATTAAATCTAGGGGTTTTAAAACCCCATACAACCCAGATAAAATTCTAACGGTTTCCTGTGTTTTTTCTAATTGTTCTGATTTAAGAGTATAGGCATCTAGACCTCTATACACATCGCCATTAAATGCATAGATAGCTTGGCGTGAGTTAGCTTCTGTAAAAGGTAATTCCCAATCTTGATTACGCTGGTGATTAAGACGTCCTAAATTATCTGAAATATGCATAAGCTTTGATAAACTAGCCGCAGATTTGGTTTTTAAAAGCTTATTTAAACGTTGTGCTTCCTCTAAAAAAACACCTTGGGTCGTCGTTTCTGTTGGTAAAACACTTTCATAATCTAAAGATTTTGCGGGTGATATTACAAGTTTCATAGCTGTTTAATACTTTTATTTTTACTTAAAATTTCTAATTCTTGTAAAAATACAAGGTATCTTAAAATTAACCTACATTTTTAAGATTGAAAATAAGTAAGGTTATAATACGCTCTTATGATTGTTGGATGGTATAAATTTATTTAAGATTGGAATTAAATTTTTTGCGGTGTTTTTAAATATGCTTTTAGTGTATTGGCTTATATGAAAAATCTCAAAACAACTATTTTTAGATTTATACTAAACTATCTGATTTCGGTTTTCATAAATTACAACCAACAACCATGATTAATCATTGGCATGTTTTGCGTAATGCCTCCATTTGTCTATACAATTGGCTATGTCTTCTGGTATTTCAGTTTCAAACTGCATAAATTCGTTTGTAATTGGGTGCTTAAAACCTAATGTTTTGGCGTGTAATGCTTGTCTAGGCAAAACCTTGAAACAATTATCTACAAACTGTTTGTATTTTGTAAATGTGGTACCTTTTAAAATGAGATCACCACCATAGCGTGCATCATTAAAAAGGGTATGCCCTATATGTTTCATATGCACACGTATTTGGTGTGTACGTCCGGTTTCTAGCTTACAACTTACCAAGGTTACATAACCTAAGCGTTCTATAACCTTATAATGTGTTATGGCTGGCTTGCCTTTTTCGTCGGCATCATCATCTAAATATACGGTGTTTTGCAAACGGTTTTTGGGATGTCTTCCAATATGACCTTCAATAGTGCCTTCATCTTCTTCAACGCTTCCCCAAACTAAAGCAATATACTCTCTGGTGCTGGTTTTTTTGGCAAACTGATTAGATAAATGTGCCATAGCAGCTTCGGTTTTAGCCACCACAAGTAATCCGCTGGTATCTTTATCTATACGATGTACCAATCCTGGACGGTCACTTGAATTGTTTGGTAAATTTTCAAAATGAAAAATAAGAGCATTTATTAAGGTCCCCGAATAATTACCATGCCCTGGATGCACAACCATACCTGCTGGTTTGTTAACTACTAAAAGTGCATCGTCTTCATAAACCACATCTATTGGTAGCTCTTCTGCAATTAATAAATTTTCATGTGGTGGATGGGCAAATTTTACCGCAATTACATCGTTTGGTTTTACTTTGTAACTCGATTTTACAGGCATATCATTCACAAAAATACTTCCTTCTTTTGCAGCTGTTTGAATTTTATTTCGTGTGGCATTTTCAACAAAATTCATGAGATATTTATCAATACGCAACAGCTGTTGTCCTTTTACTACAACAAAGGAATGGTGCTCGTAAAGCATATCTTCAGAGTCAGATACTTCTGGTATGTTAGGCATAAAAATTTAATTAGTTGAAACCTTACCTACCACCAAATCTATCTTAGAGGTTAATGGTAATAATGTACCTGGTTTAATTACTTTTCCGTTGTGCGACATTTCTAAAACACCTTCTCCAATTGATGCTTTGTAAGTAATTTCGCCAACTTCAAACTCTAAAGCTTCTAGGGTTGGTTTTGCTTGTCTAAAGGTGCGCTTTAAAATGTTTGGCACTTTTACTTTTCGGTAGCCAGACGGATTTAAAATTAAATATATTTTTCGGTTTTCCTTTACCTGAGCTCCAGCTTTTGGGTTTTGCTCTATAACGGCAAATTTTGGGTATTTTGGGTTAAAATTAGCTGAATCTTGAATTGCCATTTTTAAACTGGCATCGTTTAATTCTATTTCTGCAGTAGCAATAGATTTTCCTTTTAAATCTGGCACCACAACAAACTCGCCATTATTTGTGGTAATGTCTAGCCATTTTAGTATTAAAAAAGCAGCAACAACCAAGACTACCAATGCTAGTGCTAGTTGCTTAATAAAAATCTTACTGGTTAAAAATTTAATGAGACTCATAAGCTAAAGTATTATCTACAAAACTAAACAAATATATGGAACTCCTTTTGACTTTTTGTGTTTCCGAAAATGGATTGAAATATAACAATACGTCTTAAATTCTATTAATAACAAAAAAGCATTGATTTTTAGTACAAGAATAATATCCTTTACTTCATTTTATTTACATAAGAAAATATCACAACATTTTTATATTAATTTCAATATAGAACTTATATTGAACAAAAAAATAAATGATATTTTTACCTCATTAATTTTAGTGTTACCAATGAAACAAAATATTGCAATTATAATGGGTGGTTACTCTAGCGAGTATCAAATTTCTTTAAAAAGTGGTAATGTGGTTTATGAAACTTTAGATCGTGCTACATACCTTCCTTTTCGTATTCACATATTTAGAGATAAATGGGTGTTTGTAGATGATGATAATGCAGAACATCCTATTAATAAAAACGATTTTTCTGTAACTGTAAATTCAGAAAAAATAACCTTTAACTGTGTGTTTAACGCTATACACGGCGCACCAGGCGAAGATGGTACCATGCAGGCCTATTTTGAGTTATTGGGCATACCACACACCAGTTGTAATATGTACCAAGCAGCATTAACATATAATAAAAGAGATTTATTAGCAACCCTAAAACCTTATGGCATTAAAACTGCAGAAAGTTATTACCTCAATTTAGGTGATACTATTAAACCTGAGGACATTGCTGCAAAAGTTGGGTTACCTTGTTTTGTTAAAGCAAATAAAGCCGGAAGTAGTTTTGGGGTTTCTAAAGTGTATAAAACCGAAGATTTAAAAGCCGCTATAGAAAATTCTTTTAAAGAAGATAACGAAATTATTATTGAGCAATTTTTAGATGGAGTTGAAGTTTCTGTTGGTGTTATAACCTACAAAGGCAAAACTACAGTATTACCTATTACTGAAATTGTTTCTGAAAATGATTTTTTTGATTATGAAGCTAAATATCTAGGCAAATCTCAGGAAATAACACCAGCCAGAATTTCAGAAGATTACCAGTTAAAAACTGAAGCAGTTGCAAAAAAAATATACGATACCTTAGGTTTAAAAGGCTTTAGTCGTAGTGAGTTTATTTTTAAAAACGACCAACCATACCTACTAGAAGTTAATACCATACCAGGGTTAACAAAAGAAAGCATTTTACCACAACAAGCAGCAAAAGCAGGCATTACATTGGCCACATTATTTGATAATGCCATAAAAGAGGCGTTAAAAAAATAAAATATATTTTTATAGAACCTTGAATTAAAAACTATACTAATGAAAAAAGCAGTATTCCCTGGATCTTTTGATCCAATTACTTTAGGGCATTTAGATATTATTAAACGTGGTGTTAAACTTTTTGATCAAGTTATTGTTGCTATTGGCGTAAATTCAGAAAAAAAGTACATGTTTTCTTTAGAACAACGTATGGCTTTTATTACAGACACTTTTAAAGATGAACCTAAAGTTAGTGTTACAACCTACAGCGGCTTAACTGTAGATTTTTGCGCACAAAATAACATCAATTTTATTTTAAGAGGTCTAAGAAATCCTGCCGATTTTGAGTTTGAAAAAGCCATAGCACATACCAATAGAAAACTCTCTAAAATAGAAACTGTTTTTTTACTCACCGCAGCACGCACCTCTTATATATCATCCTCTATTGTGAGAGATGTAATTAGAAATAATGGAGATTACACGGTATTAGTTCCCGAAAGTGTTAAGGTGAAATCGTAATACACTTCAATTTAAAAAATGTACTTAGGTTACAGCTATTATAGACAAAACTTAAAGTAAACCAATTACTTTATTTTTAATACCTCAGATTTTAAGGAGATTAATTAAAACTACCTTTGTATTCTAACGCCTGTTTAATATGTGCTAAATGATGTAAACTATGCCAAGCATATATACCTATAGCTTCCTCTATTGAAATATGTTTATGGTGTTCTGGGTGAATAAACTCACGTTTTAAATCTTCAGGATTAAGACTTTTAAGCAGTATGCCAAGTTTAGCATGCACACCTTTTAAAATTAAAATAGCGGTATCTATTGGTTGTTTATAATCTGCTAGGTTTGCAAACTGGTCTTCTAAATAAGGTCTTATTACAGGTGTGTCTTCTGTAAGTGCAATTTTAAATCGTAAAAGACTATTAATATGGCTATCTGCACAATGGTGAACCACTTGTTGAATTGTCCAACCATCTGGTCGGTATTTAAAATTTAAAGCTTCAACATTTAAATCTTTAGTGATGGCAACTAACTGTTCTGGAAAATTTTCCAGAGTTAAAATCCATGTGTTAAGCATCGTGTTAGTAATAAGATCTGGTTTTTCAAAAATTCCTATTGGAAATCTTAAGTTATAAAATTGAGCTTCGGTCATTGTGTTTATTTAATTGTTATATGGTTATGGGCTTTCACTTCATACAATTTGAAGATACCAAGCTATAAAAATTAACTTTAAAACTGAAGTATAACACCAATTTTAGAGTTTTAATTTCAATTATAACACTGGTTTAGCTTCATTAATTTTATAATTGTAACTTACTTACAAATGTATTAAATTTCAAAAATAGAGACTTTCAAAATACCTATTGAAAGTAAGGGTTTTCAGTAAAGCTGTAAATATACAATGCACAAAAAGTTGTAAATAACTTTAGTGCTTTCTGAAATAAAAAATTAAGAACCTATCTATTATATTTTTGGTTTTCAAATGGTATTCTCGCATCTAAATTCTTAAATTTGTAACTAATAAACCATTCAATCTGCTTTTGCAGCCTGAATTTAGAATACCTATTTATATGTTTAATAATTTAAGTGAAAAGTTAGATAAAGCACTACATGTACTTAAAGGTCACGGTAGTATTACAGAGGTTAATGTTGCAGAGACTTTAAAAGAAGTAAGACGTGCGCTTTTAGATGCCGATGTTAATTTTAAAATAGCAAAAGATTTTACCAGTCGCGTAAAAGAAAAAGCCCTAGGTCAGAATGTTTTAACCACTTTGCAACCAGGGCAATTAATGATTAAAATTGTTAAAGATGAATTAACCGAGCTTATGGGTGGCGATGTTGAAGGCATCAACCTTTCAGCAAATCCAAGTATTATTTTAATGTCTGGTTTACAAGGTTCTGGTAAAACCACCTTTTCTGGAAAGCTCGCAAATTATTTAAAAAATAAAAAAACTAAAAAACCATTATTAGTTGCCTGTGATGTTTACAGACCCGCAGCAATAGACCAGCTACATGTTGTAGGTGAGCAAATTGGAGTTGAAGTTTTTAGTGATAAAGGCAACAACGATCCTGTTGCTATTTCAAAAGCTGGTATTGCTTATGCAAAAGCTAATGGTCATAATGTAGTTATCATTGATACCGCTGGTCGTTTGGCTGTAGATGAAGCCATGATGACAGAAATTTCTAATGTGCATAAAGCTATACAACCACAAGAAACCTTATTTGTGGTAGATGCTATGACTGGGCAAGATGCTGTTAATACCGCAAAAGCATTTAATGATATCTTAAATTTTGACGGTGTTATACTTACAAAATTAGATGGTGATACACGAGGTGGTGCTGCGATTTCAATTAAATCTGTTGTAAATAAGCCCATAAAATTTATTGGTACTGGCGAAAAAATGGAAGCCATAGATGTTTTCTATCCCTCTAGAATGGCAGACCGTATCCTAGGAATGGGAGATGTTGTGTCTTTAGTTGAACGTGCTCAAGAGCAGTATGATGAGGAAGAAGCACGAAAAATTCAGAAAAAAATTGCCAAAAATCAATTTGGATTAGACGATTTCTTAAAGCAAATACAGCAAATTAAGAAAATGGGCAATATGAAAGATTTGATTGGTATGATACCAGGTGCAGGCAAAATGATGAAAGATGTAGATATTGACGATGATGCTTTTAAAGGTGTTGAAGCCATAATACATTCCATGACACCAGACGAACGCTCTAACCCTTCTATAATAAATGCGAGCCGAAAAAAACGAATTGGAAAAGGTTCTGGCACATCCATACAAGAAGTTAACCAACTCTTAAAGCAGTTTACGCAAATGAGCAAAATGATGAAAATGATGCAAGGCGGTGGCGGAAAACGTATGATGCAAGCTATGAAAAATATGCCACGTTAACGGATTCTAATTTTTAGTTGATAACAACGCATTAAAAAAAATACTCTCTAAATACTGAATACTCAAAAAATGACAATCTTAGACGGAAAAAAAATAAGCAACGACATTAAAAATGAAATTGCAGAAGAGGTAAGACAAATGAAAGCTAATAACGAAAAAGTGCCACACCTAGCAGCTGTAATTGTTGGAAATGATGGTGCTAGTTTAACTTACGTAGGCAGTAAAGTGAGAGCTTGTGAGCGCATAGGATTTGAGTCAACCTTAGTTAAAATGTCTAATACAACCAGTGAAATTGAATTATTAGATAAAATAGAAGAGCTAAATAATGATCCTAACATAGATGGTTTTATAGTACAATTACCATTACCACCACAAATTAACACACGTAAAGTATTAATGGCGGTAAACCCAGATAAAGATGTAGATGGTTTTCATCCTATGAATTTTGGAAAAATGGCATTAGATATGTCCACATTTATTCCGGCAACACCTTTTGGGATATTAGAATTATTAGACCGTTACGGAGTAGAAACCAAAGGAAAACATACTGTGGTTATTGGTAGGTCTCATATTGTTGGTCGCCCTATGAGCATATTAATGGGTAGAAAAGGTTTTCCTGGAAACTCAACAGTAACCTTAACGCACAGTCACACAAAAAATATTACACAAATTACGAGTCAGGCTGATATTGTAATATCTGCATTAGGAATTCCTAAATTTTTAAAAGCCGAAATGGTAAAAGACGATGCTGTAATTATAGATGTAGGTATTACACGTGTCGCAGACGATTCTGAAAAAGGGTATTATATAACTGGTGATGTAGATTTTGAAAACGTGAGTAAAAAAGCAAGTTTTATAACTCCTGTTCCAGGCGGTGTTGGCCCTATGACCATTGCTATGCTATTAAAAAACACATTACTAGCCAGAGAGCAACACAGAAGCAGAACTAATTAATACGCAATGCAATCTGTGTTATAAAATTTTTGAATTACAATATATTAATGCTCAAATCTCTGTAATTGTAACATAAACGATGTAGATACTACAGACCATATATTATAACTTTAACTGGCTTGTTGTGTTTTAAACTGCTTATAGAGTTCAAAAATCTTGATGAAAACCATAAAAAGTTCCTTGTAAAATAGGTTAGCTGTAATAAACCCAAAACTTTATGGATAGTCGAATGAAAGAAGATTTTAAAATCCTACAAAGAATCTTTAAAAATGCAAGAACTAAAAAACACAAATGTTTAATCTGTGACGAACTATCGATTAACTCTCATTTATTACAAAAAAACGGAATTTTAAATTATATAAGTACGAATAATCACATAACCCAAATTAAAGGGAATGATTTTTTTAAAGCAGAAAATGACGGAATTATTGGTGTTAAATCGGTTGGAATAAACAATGCAATGTCCTATCCTTTGTTCTGTAATTCGCATGATACTAATTTATTTGCGCCTATAGAAACACAAGAACATAATCTTGAAGATTACAACAGTCAATTATTGTTTTCATATCGCTCATTATGCGCAGAAGTGAGAAAAAAAATGGTAAACGTCGACATATTTCAAAGAGTGAAAAATTCAAGACAATTTGCTGCTAAAACACAATTTATAAATATGGCAAAATCCCAAAGTGAGGCCAATTCAATGGGAATCCAAGATTTAAATTGGTATAAAAACATAATGGAGTTAGGAATAAACAATTCAGAATCTACCAAAAATTTTACATTTGAAAAAATTGATTTTGAATTTATTCCTGTATGTGCCTCAGCAGCTTATTCACCATTAAATCCAGCTGAACACACTTTGGAAGTTTTAAAAAATAAAGAGAATGTATTAAACTATATTTTCATAAACTTAATTCCTCAAGAAGACAAACTAACATTATTAATTGGATATCATAATTCAAAATCTGATGATTGGATATTAGAATATATTTCTTCTTGGAAAAAGTTATCAAAATTAGAATTTGAATTAAAACTGACTGATTTATTTTCTACTAAAATCGAAACTTGGGCAATTTCACCAGAATATTGGAATGAACTAAAAACTAAAAATATTAAAGCATTTAAAGAATATTGGAATGAACATGCGAATGATTTAAGGATTACACAAAGTATTGATTTTAATTTGTTCGAATAAATTACTACAGCTAACACCCTATAAAATTAATTGCTAGTGCAAGCTTACTTACGAAAATCCTCGCGGATTTTCTA
>CAYGUF010000007.1:0-152781 GCA_964353125.1 uncultured Flavobacteriaceae bacterium | reverse complement strand
GGTAACTTACTACATAATCCGTAGCAATTTGTGTACCTAAAATACCTAAGGTCTGCGTGCTTAAATCAAAATCCGCAAAACCATCGTTACTGATATCATCACAAACTTCTAGGTCTGGAACTGTACTGATGGTGGGATCTAAGACACCAATCAATTGAAATGACGTAGTCGCATAGCATTCTTGTGATAACTCACCAATACGAGCCCATATAGGCTGCGGATTAGATGTACTTGTAAAAGGACTTGTTAATGCACCAATATTGTCTATTGCATTTTGTTCGGTAAGATGATAGGTAATAATAAAATCTGTTTGGTTTTGAGCCCCAAGAATATCATCATCGTTTTCCGTTAAATCAAAAACCCCAAAACCATCATCAGAACAAAGTGATAAATCTTGTGCAGAATTAGCAACGGGTACAGGTTTAAATTCAATTATAATTGAATCTGTAGTTTGACAAATTCCGGTAAAAATAACATCTACAGAATATTCTCCTGGCTCAGTTACAACAAGAGTGGAATTTGTTTCACCTGTAATTTCATTACCATTTAAGTACCATACATGCTGTGCTGCTGTAATACCAGTATCCAATATCACATCTTCGCCAAGACATTGAGCTGTACCTGCATTTATGGTAATATCATCACCTAAATTTCCACCTAAATCAAAACTTCCTGCTTTTAAAAACACCCCTGAATCAAAAGCAGAATCAGTAGCATCTGCAATCACTAATTTTATGGTGTATTGCTCACCAGCAACCACGGAAGATTGTGCTGTAAAAACGGTTGTACGTCCGTCAAAAGCTATTGGTGGTTGATTATTTGGTGTATAGCCGCCAAAATACTGGGGATTTATTGCTCCACAAGAAGTATTCGCTAAGTGAATGTTAGTAACTAATATAGGTGTTGTAGTACCAGGCAGAACCGCTAAATTGGTAGTTACACCAGCAGAATCTGTTAATAAGAAAGCAAAAGCATCTGAAAAATCACATTCAAAAGAACCACCGTTATATTCTTCGGAGGCCATTAAAAAGTCAAAACTTATAGAATTTGCTAAGGGTGTAAAGTCGAATTGAATAAATGTGGCATTATTAGAATTGATACCTAATAACGTATCTAAATCATTGTCTCCAGGCCAAACACCAGTAGTTCCCTCTGAAACGCCGATGTTGTTAGGACCTCTTGCCTCACTAGCATCTCCAGTAGTTAGTAAAACACCATCTTGAAACGGGAAATTAACCCCATCACTAATAAAATAGCCAATACCGTTAGGTTCTGTAGTACTAAAATTTATGCCTGTAGAAGACACTATGTTAGAAACAGATGCACAAGGACTATCAATAAGCACATCTTCGATAAGTTGGGTTACAGTATAGGTAGATTGATCTACAACTACATTAGGCCCAAGTACAAAAACTGTTATTGAAACAGTATCTGTACAGCCTTGTGGATTAGTATCCGTTACAGTTAATGTTGCAGTATACGTACCCGCTGTAGTATAGGTGTTTGAAACATTAGTACCTGAAGCTGTATTTGTATCACCAAAATTCCATGTATAAGTAGCATCTGTAGCATCTACAGAAAAAGTTGCACTACCCGTAAAATCAACAGTTTCTCCAGGTAAAATACTAACAACACCAGAAGTGTTTGCCGCAGGTACTGTGGTATCTATTGATGCTGTGATAGTTTGACATGGTGTTGCACATAAAATATCAGCTTCCCAACCATCAGTTACTCCAGATGCTCCAGAAATAAACTCCACGGTTAGACACCCAGAAGTGTTTGTGTTTGATGCTGATATATTACCTGGATTATCTGCAGCTGTAGTTCCAAAATAAGTACCTAACAAGGGTGCAGTTGTATCATCTCCATCATAAATCCGCATTTGATCCACATTAGCACCACCTTGAGTAGCAAAAGATAAAAAATCTAATATTATAAATTCATTAGCATTTTGAGGACAAATTGTAGTGACTAGGTTTTCGTCTGTATTATAAGGGCCAAACTCCCCACCAGAATCATAAAATTTATCTGGAGCACAACGGTTAAAACTGCCGTTTTCCATCAAGATATTCTGAGAAAAGCAAAAGGAGGAACTTAAAAGTAGTATGATGTAAAATAAATTTTTCAAAATTATGAATTTATTAAGTTTTAGTATCTAATCTGTTATTCGTTCGTACAAAAATGCATTTGATTCCTGTATTTAACGGATTTGGAAATTTAATGAAATTATATCAGTTACTCAATGATTTTTTAATAGAACATCTGAATCTGTAAATCACCTACCTACACGCCTACTTTTTTAATAAAGCTAAAAATTCTTACTATATTTATCCACAACTATAAATTTAGCTCTAAACTTAAATTTACATTAAAGTTTAATGGCAACTATTTTTTATATTTTTGCACAAAAAGAACATGGCTGACACTAAAATATCAATAAAACCAACTTCAAACGAAACCATATTGAAGTTTGAAGCCGATCGGTTTTTAACAAACCATAATAGCTATGAATTTAGTAATATTGATGACGCTAAACACTCACCATTAGCACAACAATTATTTCATTTGCCATTTGTGAAAAAGGTTTACATAGCATCTAATTTTGTAGCTATAGAACGCTATAATATTGTGCAATGGGAAGCTGTACAAAACGAAGTTGCTACACAGATAGAAGACTACCTATCTAAAGGTGGTGTTGTTGTAGGAGATGCTGCTACTAAACCTAAAGCTGCTGTAACCGTATATGCTGAGAGCACACCAAACCCTAATGTTCTGAAGTTTGTTTGTAACAAAGTACTAGTACCAAACTTATATGAATTCACATCTATTGAAGACGCTAAACCCTCACCATTAGCAACGGGATTATTCCAATTTCCGTTTGTTAAAAATGTGTTTATGGATAAAAATTATATTTCCATCACCAAGTTTGATATTGTGGAATGGGAAGAAATAACAGTACAACTTAGAGAATTTTTAAGAACTTTTGTTGAAGAGGGTAAACCTATAATTAATGCTGATGCTCCAAAAACATTAAACAAAACTGAAACTGCCATTGAACAAAAGTTTGAAGCCCTAGACGACACTTCTAAAAATATAGTAAACATTTTAGAGGAATATGTTAAACCTGCTGTAGCTAGTGATGGAGGTAATATAGAATTTATATCCTATGACGCAGTAACTAAACGTGTAGAAGTACTATTACAGGGTGCGTGTAGCGGCTGTCCTTCATCAACATTTACCTTAAAAAACGGCATTGAAAACATGCTAAAAGAAATGCTAAATGACCAGAGTATTACCGTAAATGCTGTTAATGGATAATACTATTTATTTACAGTTTTTAAAGTCGAAAAAAACAATTTTACTTTTAACGGGATAAGTTATTAAATTAACAACAAGCTCTAACTTTCATAACTATACTTGAAACATGAAGCCAACTATTATTGTTTCAGAAACCAAAAGACCACTTTGGCAAATTTGTATTGCAGCTCTTTTTTTTACGCTTGCTACTGCGCTTACAATTTATACGCTATTTAATTTTCAGTTTACTGAAAATAAATTAAAATTTACACTCATAGATTTTAAAAATGTGTTTTTTTTATTCCTAGCTGGTATAAGTTTTTCTTCGATAAAAAGAATTCATTTAGATATTAAAAATTCTAGATTTAGACCTACCAATGAAGTTGGTTTTTTAAAATTTGGAGCTTGGAAAACCATAAAAAATTATGAGTACGTTTCTATTTTTCGTCAAAAATTCAAAGACGGCAGTTATTGTTTTGAAGTAAACTTGTGGTACAACAGAAACAAACATTTTAAATTATACGAACAAAATAATTTCCAAGATGCTTTTATTGTTGGTTATGATTTGTCTAAGCAACTAGATATAAAATTATTAGACGCCACCATTCCAAATGATTTTAAATGGATTACTAAAAACGATTATAATACTGCTTCTAAATCACAAAAATGAAACCAACATTTATAACCATTGCCAGTTATCAATATTCTGCGGAAGCACAAATTGCAAAAGGCCGTTTAGAAGCCGATGGTGTTTTTGCCATGTTAACAGATACTATTACCATAGATACAGATCCTTTAGTGAGTAACGCTATTGGTGGTGTTAAATTAAAGGTGTATTCTGAAGATGAAACTACGGCAAAAGCCATTATTAAATCTATAACACAATATAGCCTTAATGCTAATGGTAAACCTTTAAAATGTCCTAATTGTAATCAAGAGCACATTCAATTATTTACTACAATACAAAATTTTAAAGCACTTGTTTCTTTTATTATAGGATTTGTTTTTAGTACACTTCCGTTTCATACCAGATATCAATATAAATGTGATGATTGCGGATTTGAATTCCCCATTAAATAATTTTACATTTGCCGCAAATAAAAAAATAATATGTCTTTACGTACAAAAGCATTTTTAAGTCTAATTTTGATATTAAGTGTTTCTAACCTTAAAGCGCAAAATTTCCCTGATCAAGATTTAGACTCTATTACCATAACTTCCAGCCGAATAGATTTACCCTTTAAAGAAAACTCAAGAACCATTAGCATAATAACTGCGCAAGACATTAAAAACAGTGCTGCAATTACAGTTGCAGATGTTTTACAACAAGTTGCTGGTGTAGATATAAGACGCCGTGGTACTGGTGGTAGCCAAGCCGACTTGCACATTAGAGGTGGTGGTTTTGATCAAACGCTATTACTTATAGACGGTATTAAAATGGACGATGCGCAAACGGGACACCACACCATGAATGCCGCTTTACCATTAGAAGTTATAGAACGTATTGAAATTATTAAAGGCCCAGCTGCTCGCGTATTTGGACAAAATGCCTTTAATGGTGCAATAAACATAGTAACTAAAACGAATTTAAAGAGTACAGTTTCTACAAATACAGAAACAGGTTCTTTTGGACAACTTAACGGTAGTGTTACTGTTGGGTCTGATTTAGAAAACTCATCGCATATTGTAAATGTTCAAAAGTTAACTTCAGATGGGTATCGAGATAATTCGGACTACGACAATACTAATGTTTTTCTAAAGAGTGTTTTCAACAAAAAACAACAAGCCATCACCTTATTAACCACCTTTTCAGACAGAAAATTTGGGGCAGAAAATTTCTACACCACAAATCCTGATTGGAATGAGTATGAAGAAACTCAAAATAGCCTCATTGCTTTTACAACTACTTTTAAATCTGAAAAATTAAAAATAAGTCCACGTGTGTACTGGAAACGTAATCAGGATGAATTTCTATTAAAAAGAGAAGATCCTTCGTTTTTTAGAAATCTTCATATTTCAGATAAAATTGGTGCGGAAGCTAATGCTTCTTTCACCACAAAAGCAGGGATTACAGGTTTTGGTGTAGATATTTCTAAAATTTATTTGCGTAGTAATAATCTCGGTAACCGTAATCGATTTATGACCAATGTGTTTTTAGAGCACCGTTTTAAATTTGCAGACAATAAATTAGATATTACACCTGGTGTGGCAGTTACTTATTTTTCTGATTTTAAATTTCATGCATTTCCGGGTATAGATATCGGTTATGCCCTAAACAGTAACTTAAAACTGTATGCTAATGCGGGTTACACGTATAGAATACCAACTTACACTGACTTATTTTACAGTGATCCTCGTACTTCTGGAAACCCAGATTTAGAACCAGAAACTGCTTTTTCACAAGAATTAGGCGCAAAATATATTGACGATAAACTTAATGTTTCAGTGGCTGTTTTTAGAAGAGATGCTAATAACCTAATTGATTATATTAGACCAAATACAACCGAAACTATTTATACAGCTACCAATATTACAGAGGTAATTACAAAAGGTTTAGAGTTTGATGCGTCTTTTAACTTTAAACTCAATAATTTTACACAAACTTTAGCTTATGGATATGCTTATTTAGACGATACTATTTTAGATCAAAACAGAGACCTTTCGCGTTACGCTTTAAACACATTAAAGCATCAGTTTACAACCAGATTTAGCTCACAAATATTAAAAAATCTTCGTCAAAATATCATACATAAATATGCAGAGCGTACCACAGGGCAAACCTATAATGTTTGGGATGCGTCTTTAGTTTACACTCTAAAAACTCTCGAATTTACACTTACTGCAAATAATATTTTTGATGCCGATTATATTGAAACTGGCTTTACACCAATGCCTCCAAGCAATATATTATTTGGTTTGCGCTATAGTTTTAAGTAAAACATGAAGGTTGTACTTCAAAGAGTTTCAGAAGCATCTGTAATTATTAATTCCAAAACTGTAGCAGCTATTAACCAAGGTATGCTTGTGCTTTTGGGTATTACAGAAACGGACACCCAAGACGATATTGATTGGCTATCTAATAAAATTGTAAATCTCCGTATTTTTAATGACACAAATGGTGTTATGAATAACTCCATAAAAGAAACAAATGGTGCTATTATATTGGTAAGCCAATTTACTTTACAAGCAAGCACTAAAAAAGGAAATCGTCCTAGTTATATTAATGCAGCCAAACCAGAGCTAGCAAAGCCGCTGTATAATCAATTTATTATATCACTTCAAAACACCTTAGGCAAGCCCATACAAACCGGTGTTTTTGGTGCAGATATGAAAGTGCAACTTATAAACGATGGCCCAATTACAATACTTATAGACTCTAAAAACAGAGTTTAAGATTTGTTTCTGTAGCAAATAAATATTCATATCCAATTATTTCAGATGTCCAACTATAAGCACTAATGTAGTTCGCATTTCCTTAATTAAAAAACACAGAATTTTAATAATAAGGTTTATTTTATTTTAATACATGGATTTACTTTTATAAATTAGTGACTCTAACTTTAAAGACCTAAATAAATGCGTCTATTTTATGCTATAAACACTTTCATAGCCATGCTATTAGGCTTAAGTAGTTTTTCTCAATCGTCAGAAGTTTATAATGCGCTTACAGTACCAGAAGCTCTCCAAAAAAAGGCTAATGCTGTGGTACGGTATGATCATAAACATATTATAATTAATGATTATAATGATATGACTTTAATTAAAAAGCGAATAGTTACTGTTTATAATGAAAACGGAAATAGTCACGCAAAAACATGGGAATACTATAACGAAGATACAAAAATTAAAAAAATTGAAACACGGGTTTTTGACAAATTTGGTATTGAAATTAAAAAAATTAAAAAAAATGATTTTACAGATGAAAGTGCTGTAAGCGGAGGAACAATCTATTCGGACGACCGTGTAAAATCTTATACTTACAAACCCATTAATTATCCTTACACTATTGAATTTGTATCAGAAACTCATTACAAAAGCACATCATATATACCAATTTGGATGCCTCTAGATGATTACTTTTTAGGTGTAGAATATTCAGAATTAAAAATAGAAAATAATTTAAATGAAAACCTAAGGCTAAAAGAAGAAAAGTTTGAGCCCTTCAATATAACAAGTAGTTCAAAATCTTCTTTTAAAGCCGAGAATTTAGAACCACTAAATTATGAAGCTTACAGCCCATCCATATCTTTTCTAGTCCCTAAATTATCTATTGCTTTAGATAAATTTATTATAAATGGTGTTGAAGGTAGAAATGGCGACTGGAAAAGCCAAGGTGAATGGATGTATTTAAATTTATTAAAGGAAAAATCTGATTTGCCAGAAGACACTAAAAAACGGGTTCAGAACCTAGTAAAAGATATAAAAGACCCAATAGAAAAAGCAAAAATAATTTATAAGTACGTTCAATCAAATACAAGATACATTAGTATACAAGAAGGTATTGGAGGAATGCAACCTATTGCTGCCACCGAAGTAGATAATGTTAAGTATGGCGATTGTAAAGGGCTGTCAAATTATACAAAAGCACTTTTAGAATCCGTTGGCGTTGAGTCTTATTATACACGTTTATTTGCCTCTAAAAGTCCACAAAACGTGGACAAAAACTTTGTCTCTTTTCAAGGGCAAACTAACCATGTAATCTTAGCAATACCAAACAATGATGATTATATTTGGCTAGAGTGTACCAGTCAAACAAACCCTTTTGGTTTTATTGCAGGCTTTACAGACGATAGAGATGTGTTAGTTATAAAACCAGAAGGTGGCGAAATTGTACACACTAAAATTTACAATGCGGAAGACAGCATACAAAACACAAAAGCAGTGGTAACGCTAAATGATAATGGCGGTTTAGATGGCAATGTTAATATTACCACAACAGGTTTTCAGTATAGCCTTCATGAAGGTGTAGAAAATGAAACTGAAAGCGATAAAAAACTACATTACAAAAACTATTGGGACAACATTAATAACCTTAGCATTGCTGATATTAATATTACAAATGATAAAGAAAATATAATTTATAAAGAGGCCATAAAACTATCTACAACAAATTATGCTTCAAAAAGTGGAGATCGTCTTATTTTTGAGCCCAATATGTTTAATAAAGTAACCAATATTCCGCCCAGATATAATGTGCGAGAACAAGAATTTAAAATAGACCGCGCATTTAAAGATGTTGATGAATTTGTTATTAAACTACCTGAAGGTTTTAAAATAGAAGCCATTACAGAGGATAGCTCGTTAAAAACAAAATTTGGTTCATATAGTTTTAAAATAGAAGCTTTAGAAGACAATACACTGAAGTATTCACGAACATACATACTTTTAAAAGGCAACTATAAAAAAGAAGACTACCAAGCATTTAGAGCCTTTAGAAAAAATATTGTAAAGCACGATAAAACCAAGATTGCACTTATAAAAGCTTAGTACTAAAACAAAAACTCAACTACATTTATATTATGAAACAGCTTATTTTTACATTGTTACTTATATTATCCTTCAGCCAAACTAAAGCTCAAAACTATAAATTTGGAAAAATCTCTGAGGAAGAACTACTAGAAAAAAACCACGCTACAGATTCCACAGCAGATGCCGCAGTACTATATAAAGAAGAGGTAATATCCTATTTTTATTTAAAATCTGAAGGTTTTATGCAACAGCGCGAAATTCATGAACGTATTAAAATATATACAAAAGATGGTTTTGACTGGGCAACCAAAAAAATTTACCTCTACAAGGATGCTGAGAAAATTGGCGCTGTTAATGCCGCAACTTTCAATTTTGTAAATGGTAAAATAGAAAAAAATAAATTGAGTAACGATGGTGTTTTTGACGAAAACTTTAATGAATACTATAATATAAAAACAATAACACTACCCAATGTAAAAGTGGGTTCTGTTATTGAGTACAGATATAAAATAACCTCAAAAAGAATACAGATAGATGATCTAATATTTCAATATAATATTCCAATTAACAAGTTAGACGTAAAAGTAGCAACACCAGAGTTTTTTGTGTTTAAAAAACAACCTAATTATAGAGCAGAATACCAACCAACTATTGAAACCTCTTACTCAAACAATAGCATACCATTTAAATATAATATTGATATTATAAACATTAATGAAAAAAACATACCAGCGTTAAGAGAAGAGGCTTATGCAGGAAATTTAAGTAATTACAGATCTAAATTAAGTTTAGAACTCTCGCATATTTTAAATAACGACAAAATTATTACAAAATCGTTCTCTAATACTTGGGAGCAAGTTTCAGAAAATATTTATAATAGCAGTGATTTTGGTGGACAAATCACTAAATCTAATTTTTACAAAGATGATTTAAATGTAGTGATACAAGGCGTTACGGATAATATTAAAAAAACGTTTCTTGTTGAAAATTTTGTTAAATCTAAAGTAAAGTGGAACGGAAATTACGGCAAATACGCCCAAAAAGGCATAAAAACCGCTTATAAAGAAGGTGATGGTAATGTTGCAGATATTAACCTCTTATTAGTGGCTATGCTCAGATCTTTAGGCATCGATGCAAACCCCGTTTTAATTAGCACAAGAGATAATGGTGTACCATTATCACCAACCCACGATGGGTTTAACTATGTAATTTGCTTAGTTAAAAACGAAGGTTTTAGTTTGCTAATAGATGCTACAGAAAAATATAGCTTTAATAATATTTTACCTTACCGTGTACTAAATTGGCAAGGTAGAGAAATCGCAGACAACGGCAAGTCTAGTTGGGTTAATTTACAACCAAAATCAAAATCTAAGGAAACTACAATGCTAAATGTATCTTTTGATGATGATCTTAAGTTAACTGGAAATGTAATAAAACAATACACCGCTCATTTAGCGATGAATTACAGACAAAAGCATAATAATTTAGATATAGATGAACATATAAAAGCTATTGAAACTAATAAAGAAGGTACAGAAATAAGCGCATTGCGCTACGAAAACGATAAAAATCTTAATGAAAATCTGAAAGTAACTTATGATTATGAATTTTCTGATGGTATAGATCAAATAGGTGATAAGCTCTATCTTAATCCTTTGTTATTCTTCTCTACAAAAGAAGTGCCCTTTAAATTAGAAACACGTCAATACCCCATAGATTTTGTAATTCCCATTCAAGACAAATATATTGTTAATATCAAATTGCCAGAAGGTTATAAAGTAGAAGCCCTTCCAAAAAGCGAAACTTTTGTGTTTAATGAAGAAAATGCAGCATTTAAATATATTATTAATAATGTTGGAAATTATTTAAGGCTAACATTAGACTTTGAAATAAAAACACCTATTATTCTTCCTAGCGAATACAAAGATTTTAAAAGTTTTTTTAGCAAGTACGTTGAAAAACAAGCTGAACAAATCATATTAACAAAAGTCTAAATATGAATATTAAAGACGCTCAAAAAGCAGTTGACACATGGATTAAAAATCATGGTGTCCGTTATTTTAACGAACTTACCAATATGGCGCAGCTTACCGAAGAAGTAGGCGAAGTTGCACGTATTATAGCAAGACGCTATGGCGAGCAAAGTGAAAAAGAAAGCGACAAAAATAAAGATTTAGGAGAAGAATTAGCAGATGTTATATTTGTAGTGCTATGTTTGGCAAATCAAACAGGGATAGATTTACAAAAAGCGTTTGATGATAAATTGAATCTAAAAACAAAACGTGATCATACTAGGCATCATAACAATACCAAACTAAAATAGTAAAGCCGCTGTTTTAAAAATAAATTAGCACAAAAACCTAAAGCAAATTAAGGTTAGCCAAACACTATTTTTAAAACAGCCTTATTTTTTATAATGACTATACATTTACAACACTCAGAAATTAGTTCAAATAATGCTTTAATTAACATTACGGGCTCAAAAAGCGAATCTAACCGCCTTTTATTATTACAAGCCTTATATCCAGAAATTAGCATTGAAAACCTATCTAACTCAGACGACTCTGTTTTAATGCAAAACGCTTTAGCATCAGACGCTTTAGAAATAGACATCCATCATGCGGGTACGGCCATGCGTTTTTTAACAGCATATTTTGCTATTCAAAAACAAAAGGAAACGATATTAACGGGTTCATCACGTATGAAAGAACGCCCTATTAAAATATTGGTAGATGCCTTAAAACAACTTGGAGCAGACATCACATATTTAGAAAATGAAGGTTTTCCTCCATTAAAAATAACAGGGAAAAACTTAAAAGAAAACAACGTTAGTTTAGAAGCTAATGTAAGTAGCCAATACATATCTGCATTATTATTAATAGCTTCACGATTAGAAAATGGGTTAACACTAAACTTGAAAGGAAAAATAACTTCTGTGCCTTATATTAAAATGACACTAAACCTTTTAAATCAAGTAGGTATATCCACGCATTTTAATAACAATACCATAGCGGTAAAACCGCAAAATAAAACACTTAAGCCACAAGTATTAACTGTGGAATCAGATTGGTCTTCAGTATCTTATTTTTATAGTTGTGTAGCTTTAAGTAAGGTTGGCACGCAATTAGAATTGGCATCTTACAAAGCAAACTCCCTGCAAGGGGATTCCGTTTTGTCAGAAATTTACAACACTTTTGGTGTTACTACAACGTTTAATGACACCTCTATAACACTTCAAAAAACTTCCGAGGTAAAAAGTGAAACTCATGTGAATTTAGATTTAAGCAATGCTCCAGATATTGCTCAAACCATTGCCGTAACAGCTTTTGGTTTGGGTATTTCTTGTTACTTAACAGGCTTGCATACACTTAAAATTAAAGAAACAGACCGACTCGTAGCCTTAAAAACCGAATTAGAAAAGCTGGGAGGCTTCGTAAACATTACAGAAGCCAGTTTAGCACTTAGTGCAGTTAAACAAATAACAGCAAACGTATCCATTGCCACCTATAATGATCATCGTATGGCAATGGCTTTTGCGCCACTAGCCTTAAAAACAAATTTGACCATTGAAAACGCAGATGTTGTAAGCAAATCTTATCCAGAATATTGGCAACATCTTAAAGGTATTGGTTTTAAATTTTAAGTGTAGAATTACTGGCAATATTAATATTCTACATACTGTGTACGTATCAATTGCGTTTTACAAGTGCGTAATAATCGCCCTCTAAAGGCAAGTAACCTTGGTCGTAAACAAAATAATATATAGTACCAATTTTTGTAGTGTATGTACTTGTAAAAAAACTGAAATCGAAGCCTTTTTCAATCAGTTTGGTTTTGGTTGTTTTTGTTTTTTGTTCAGGATTTAAGCTTTCTAATATCCGCCAGTTTTTGCGCAACCGGTTATTTATATTTCGGATGAGGTTTTTACCATCCTTATTTATACGGTTGTTATAAGTATTACGGCAACCATCGCTACAAAATTTTTTATCTACACGCCCAATTATCTTAGCATCACATTCTGGGCAAGTTTTATTTATAGACATAAATGATATTTTACAAATTACAATTTATAAAGTTAAGATTAATATTCTACTTTTAAACAGTTCGGTTATAGGGGAAGGTTACATTACATTCTATACATACATTTTCTACAAAATTTTAAATGTTGTTCTTTTGCATTTGTTTATTGGTTTTATTGCTTACAACTGTAGTTATCGCAAGTAAAAGACATTTTATCGGTCTCGGCTATGAGTAGTTGCGTGGGTTAGCACTTAACTTTACAAGTACACACCAAGTTGGAAATTCCGCAGGAATTTCCAAAGTAGGCGAGAACAAGCAATTACTTATAGCCATTGTTGGGCACAGTTTTTTATCCAACCTGTCTTATCCAATCTCGACAAATGCTTTCAATTCTTTCAATTTCTATTTCAGGTAATATTCCGGTATGCATTATAATATTACGTGACATTTCTAGGTCATTAAATCTTGAATTTATCCAATGTTGGTCAGGAAATAAGTCTGAAAAATCATCCCAGTTATTTATTATTATTTGGCATAATTGTCCGAAAAAAGTATATCCAATATTGTTAGCTGAACGTTGTGCGTGATATCTATTTAATTTTTCCTTTTCTTTTAATTTTTCAACATTATCCTTAATTTTCGTTGGGATTTTATCATTCCACCAAGTTGGTCCGAATCTTTCGGCAAGTCTTTCCTGTATTAGTTCTCTAACTGCATTTTCCAAACAGAAAAAAACTGTAAATACAGAAGACATTTTAGTGGCATTATATATAATTTTTGGGCTAAAATCAGTTTCTTGAATTCTACTAATACCTTTAAGTTTTTGTCCTTCTCTTATTGAAATTCCAGAGTCTTCAAGTTTGTCTAATGTGTCATCCAAAAGAAGACCATTAAATATAAATTCTTTGAGTTTTTTAGAATTTTTCATTTACATTAAGTTTTCTTTTATGCTTTTGAAAATAGCATTGTAAACAGAAATATCAGTTGTTGCAGGTAAATGTATTTGGATATTGTAATGAAAATCAGGTGAGCCAATGATTGGTATTTGATGTTTTGGTTCCGTTTTGTGAGTTTGTTCCTTTGTAGGCTCTTGTTTTATTTCATTATTCGGTTTTTCTTCAATTATAGGTTCTTCAAATTCTGCAATGTCAGTAAGTGTTTTATAAGTTGAATAATAACGATTTACAGAAGTTTCGTCTTTACCTGTAACTCTACTAATAGCTCCTTTAATTTCGTCTTCGTTGGCTTCGTGAATTTTTGTATTAATAGCATAAAGGTCACTATAAAGTTGTTTTATTTGTTCTCCTAGTACATATCTAAACCTTGTCGTATCTCGAAGGTCTTTATATTTTTCGGTTGGCGAACTGTCTTCTGTTATAAAATCAAGTTTTTTTAATAATGGAATTATTGCTCTGTCATTTGTACTGGCAAAACCTAATTGTTTTAAAAATGAATATGTAAACTTTGCAGGTTCAGCTGCTTTTCTCAGTTTATCAAGAATTTGGGATATTTTCCCGTTCGTATTCATATAAGGATAAGAATCTATCATATTTTATTTTTTTTTAAATTGTGCCCAACATTGGATTTAGTTGTAATTTATTGAAGAATAGAAAAGTTTAATTTATTTTTTTTAATGCATTTAAATCTACTAATTTATTTTCAAACCACGAATAATTCTGAGTATGAGCTACAAATCACAACTATACCAAATAAACAATACAAAAAATATATTTACAAACGACAACAAACGAATACAAACGCTATTAAGTGCGTAACTACCAATTAATATTTTACGATTAACACATATTTGCAGTGTTGAATTGAACTCATGATATTCAATATATAATTAAAACCTTATCTTATGAATACGTTAAGAAACAAAGTACAATTAATTGGTAATCTTGGTAATGATCCAGAAATTATTACTTTAGAAAGTGGTAAAAAATTAGCAAAACTATCTTTAGCCACCAACGAAAATTACAAAGATGCTAATGGACAAAAGCAAACAATAACGGACTGGCATAATCTAATAGCCTGGAACAAAACCGCTGATATTATTGAAAAATATGTTACCAAAGGCAAAGAAATTGCTATTGAAGGCAAACTAACCACCAGAAGTTATGAGGATAAAACTGGCAACAAGCGTTATATTACAGAAGTAGTTATTAGCGAGGTACTACTCTTAGGAAATACGAACTAACTTTTAAATTTTCCATAAAAAAACCTTCGTTTTAATTATTAAAACGAAGGTTTAATTTTTAATATCACCAATACTTAATTAGTATCTATAATGCTCTGGCTTATATGGACCTTCAACTGTTACGCCAATATATTCTGCTTGGTAATCTTCAAGTTCTGTAAGCTCAACCCCAATTTTTTCAAGGTGTAATTTGGCAACCTTTTCATCTAAATGTTTTGGCAGCATATAGACATCGTTTTTGTATGCGGAACTATTTTTCCAAAGTTCTATTTGAGCCAACGTTTGGTTTGTAAATGAATTACTCATTACAAAACTAGGATGTCCCGTTGCGCAACCTAAATTTACCAAACGCCCTTCTGCAAGTATAATAATATCCTTTCCATTAATAGTGTATTTATCTACTTGCGGCTTAATGGTGTCTTTGGTAGAGCCGTGGTTTTCGTTTAACCAACCCATTTGAATTTCGTTATCAAAATGACCAATGTTACACACTATCACTTTGTCTTTCATAGCTTCAAAATGCGCTGCTCGTACAATATCTTTATTGCCAGTTGTTGTAATAATGATATCTGAATTACCAACTACAGTTTCTAACTTTTTAACTTCAAAACCATCCATTGCCGCTTGTAGCGCACAAATAGGATCAATTTCTGTAACAGTAACAATACTTCCTGCTCCTTTAAAAGAGGCTGCGGTACCTTTACCTACATCACCATAGCCACATACTGTAACACGTTTACCAGCGAGCATAATATCTGTTGCACGGCGTATAGCATCCACTGCAGATTCTTTACAACCGTATTTGTTGTCAAATTTAGACTTGGTTACAGAGTCGTTAACATTTATAGCTGGCATAGTAAGCGTACCATTTTTTACACGTTCGTATAGTCTATGTACACCCGTTGTAGTTTCTTCAGAGAGGCCTTTAATACCATCAGACAATTCTGGGTAACGGTCTAATACCATGTTAGTTAAATCACCACCATCATCTAAAATCATGTTAAGTGGTTGTTTATCTTCACCAAAAAATAAGGTTTGTTCTATACACCAATCAAATTCTTCTTCGGTCATATCTTTCCAAGCATACACAGCAGTACCAGCAGCAGCAATAGCAGCAGCAGCTTGGTCTTGTGTAGAAAATATATTACAAGAACTCCAGGTTACCTCAGCGCCTAAGGCTTGTAAAGTTTCTATTAAAACCGCTGTTTGAATAGTCATATGCAAACAACCCGCAATACGTGCGCCTTTAAGCGGTTGCTCATTTTTATACTCTTCTCGTAAACTCATAAGCCCTGGCATTTCTGCTTCGGCTAATATAATTTCTTTTCTACCCCACTCTGCAAGGTCAATATTTTTTACTTTAAAAGGAATGTAAGGTTTTGTTTTTGTGCTCATTTTAGTAATGTTCTTAGATTTTAATATTGGGTAGAGGCTTTTGTTTTAGACTTGATTTTAGTTATTTTAGCCATTAATTTTGCCTAAGCTTTGCAAAGGTAACTAATAACATTTAAACTATTAAATGCCGCTTTACAAAACCATTACTGTAAACTCACAAACAACTGTTAAAATCTGGAAAATCACAGAAAGCTATTCTGAGTTAATGCAACCTTTACATTTAAAACCCATACATTTAGAACGGGTTTTAAACATGAAAAGCGAACTGCATCAACGTGGATTTCTGAGCGTGAGGCATCTGCTAAGATCCTTTGGATATACTGATCAAGACTTATATTATAATGCTAACGGCAAACCGCATTTAAGTGACGGAAAACACATTTCTATTACGCATTCTTTCAATTTTTCGGGAGTGATAATTAGTGATAAAGAGGTTGGCATTGATATTGAAAAACAACGCCCAAAAATTGCAATAATAGCTAAAAAGTTTATTGATTATGAATTTCAGTATTTAGATTCAAAGGCTGAAGACTATGTTAGAAAATTAACTATAATTTGGGGCGTAAAAGAAAGCTTATACAAATTATTTGCAACACCAGGCATGCTGTTTAAAGCACATTTTTTAGTAATTCCGTTTACTATTGAAGATTTAAAAACTTCAGCTTGGATAGATTATAATAATAAAAAATACAAATACAATAGCGCATTTATTGAGTTTGAAGGCTTTACTTGTGTATATGTAATTCCGTAAAAACTATCTTTTATTCATTAAACTTTTTTTTTAAAACAGTCTTAAAAGCAATGAAAATATCTATAGAACTCACACTTACACCTTTGCAAAACGACTACGAAACCCCTATTATTAATTTTATAAAACGGTTAAGACAACTCGGCTTTACAGTTTTAGAAAACCCACTTAGCACTCAAATATTTGGTGATTTTGATGCACTTATGCCATTGCTAACAAAAGAAATAAAGCAATCCCTTTCTAATTTAGATGCTGGTGTTTTAAATATGAAAATTGTAAAAACCGATAGAAGCGCTTATGAACCCCATTTTTGATTTTTTATTTGGGCAATACCAAGCTTATCAAACTTTAGATATTATATTAGAAATTACAGCTGTAATTTTTGGTTTTTTATCCGTTTGGTTCTCAAAACAGAATAAAATTTGGGTGTTCCCAACGGGTATGATTAGTACCGCTATTTATGTGTACTTATTGCTAAAATGGCAAATGCTTGGTGATATGATGATAAATGGCTACTATTTTATTATGAGTGTTTATGGCTGGCGCATTTGGACTAAAAAAATAGACGGGAAACATACAACCCCAATATCCAGAACTACACTAAAAGAGAAACAGATAAGTTGCTTTATTTTTACAGCAGCACTAATATTTGTTTATATAGTTTATACTATTTTTAATAAATGGAACAATTGGGTTGCATACGCAGATACTTTAACAACTGGCATCTTTTTTGTTGGTATGTGGTTAATGGCACGTAGAAAAATTGAAAACTGGGTATTCTGGATTGTTGGTAATACCATATCTATACCTTTGTATTTCTACAAAGGTTTTACATTTACTAGTTTTCAATATTTAGGATTTACAATCATTGCCATTTTTGGTTATTTAACATGGAGAAAACACTTAAACAAAACCCCGCAAACTGTATAAAAGTTGTGTTGTTTGGCCCCGAATCTACCGGCAAAACAACACTCTCAAAGCAGTTGGCAAAACATTACAATTCGGTTTGGGTGCCAGAATACGCACGTGAATACCTTCAGAATAAATGGAATAATGAACGTAAAACTTGCGAACCCAAAGATTTAGTCCCTATTGCCATTGGGCAATTACAACTTGAGAACGACCTTGCACAAAAAACAGACACCGTATTAATATGTGATACCGATATTTTAGAAACCAAAGTATATAGCGAAACGTATTATAGTGGTGCGTGCAACCCTTTAATTGATAAGTTTGCGAAAGAAAACACCTATAATCTTTATTTTTTAACTTATATTGATGTGCCTTGGGAAGCAGATGATTTAAGAGACAAACCACAAGAAAGACAACAGATGTTTAATGCCTTTGAAACCGCATTACAAACCCACAATAAACCTTATGTTTTGTTAAAAGGCACAAAAGAAGAACGTTTAAATTTAGCAATACACCATATTGATAAATTATTAGAAGACACAGAATGAATTTTACACCTCAAGATATAGCACAAATTGAAGCCAAAGGGCTAACCGTTAAAGCTGTTGAAAGCCAAATAAATACCTTTAAGAAAGGTATTCCGTTTACAACCATTAAAGCCGCAGCTACAATTGGCAATGGTATACTTAAATTAAAAACGGCTAATATTAGTAATTACGTAACCCTTTTTGATACTCAAAAACAAACTTTATCATTACTTAAATTTGTACCTGCTTCGGGTGCAGCTACACGTATGTTTAAGTTTTTGTTTGAATTTTTAGAAACCTACAACTCAGATAAAGATTCTATAGATGCATCCCTAAATAATAGCAGTGTAAATCCACTTTCGGTATTTATAAAAGGTATAGAAAAACTGCCTTTTTACAACCAAGTTATAGCGTCACTTACAAATAGTGGTATTCAGTTTAATACCTTATCGCAAAGCGAAAAACTATGGTGTTTTGCAAACAGAATGCTATCGGAAACAGAATTAAATTTTGGTAATTTCCCTAAAGGATTGCTACCTTTTCATAACTATAAAAACAATCATATTGCCACCGCTTTTGAAGAGCATTTATACGAAGCCGCTGCTTATGCAACTGTAAAGAACACAGCAAACGTGCATTTTACAATTTCTAAACACCATGAAACTAAATTTGCATCAGAATTTGAACGTATAAAACAGCATATTACTAAAAATACCGGTGTTAATTTTAACATTACGTTTTCGTATCAACAAAATAGCACAGATACTATTGCAGTAACTTCAGACAATACACCTTTTAGAAACGAAAACAAAGTGTTGCTTTTTAGGCCCTCTGGACATGGCGCATTATTAAAAAATTTAAATGCTCTAAATGCCGATATTATTTTTATAAAAAACATCGATAATGTTGTTGTAAAAAAACACATAGACAAATTAGCAGACTATAAAAAAGCATTAGCTGGACTATTATTAAGCATACAAAACGAGACTTTTGAGTTTTTAAATCGTATTGAAACTAAAACTATAAAAACTGAAGATCTTACCCAGATTTTAGAGTTTTTAACTAAAAAATTGAATGTAAAGGTTTCTAATGATTTTGATAACTATTCTGAAGCTGATAAAATTGAATACCTAAAAGAAAAATTAAACCGACCAATACGTGTTTGCGGTATGGTAAAAAATGAGGGTGAGCCAGGTGGTGGGCCATTTTGGGTGCAAGATGCACAGGGCGTAATTTCGCTTCAAATTGTTGAGGCTGCACAGATTAACACAGCTATTCCATCTCAAAAACAGGCTTTAGAACAGGCTACGCATTTTAATCCTGTAGATTTAGTTTGTGGTACTAGAAATTATAAAGGTGAAGCCTTTGATTTAGAAACATTTGCAAATTATAACGCTGCTTTTATTTCCAGCAAAACATACCTAGGTAAACCCATAAAAGCATTAGAGTTACCTGGATTATGGAATGGCAGCATGGCATACTGGAACACTATTTTTGTAGAAGTACCAATGGCAACCTTTAACCCTGTAAAAACGGTTAATGACTTGCTGAAGCACTCCCATCAAAACAATACGCTGTGAATGTAAACGTCTTAAAATCTGAAATCACTTATACCTATGCCCGCAGCTCTGGTAGTGGAGGTCAGCATCTAAATAAGGTTGCTTCTAAAGCCATGCTACATTTTAATTTTGAAACTTCTAAAGCTTTTAGTAGTATCGAAAAACAACAGCTGCTATTATTTTTTTGCACAAGACTTACAAAAAATGCAATTCTTATTTTAAGTTGTAGTGATAGTCGCAGTCAGTTTAGAAACAAAGCCACGGTTACTGAGCGTTTTTTACGGTTAATTGAAGCTGGTTTAAAAACCAAGACAAAACGTATACCCACCAAAATATCGAAATCTGCAATTAAAAAACGTTTAAACACCAAACGCAAACACTCAGAAAAGAAAGCTTTAAGACGAAGTCTGGATGGTTATTAAGGTGGGGATAATATTAGTTGTGCAACATATGAGAAAAATCGTAATCATAACATTAATTGGAATTTTATGCATTAGTTGCGGGAAAAAATATGGAGAATTACCAGCCGAATTTAAACACCCAGAAAAACTGACTATAGAAACCGAAAAAGATACCTTAACTACTTCGAATGACGAACTGATTGAGAAATTTATAAACTTGGCTGAAAACGGATACGGAATCGAACCGCATAAATGTGAATATAATTTTAAAATTCATTTAGTCAATTCAGAAAACGAAAATATGACTTTCTATATGACCAAAGGACATTCAACAAATTACTATGAATTCAGCCTGAATGGAAATGCATATGAAATTGACAAAACGAAATTTAACGAAATTATTAAACCCTTGAATTTAAAGTTAAACGAACTATAAATACGTTGCACAACACCGTGTATAATTAATTGCTATGGTTAGTGCTTATCTGGAAAATTCCTTCGGAATTTTCTCTGGCAAGTATTTGTTTACTAAATTAGTTGCTTGACCACGCAACTAACCATACACCAAACGTTGGACTAATGAGAATGCATATATACCTGAGTTCGATTAATAGTGTTATGATTTTGAAGTGCTTAGCGTGAGGTCATTTGGAATTTCAACTTGAGCGCATTCGAAAGGTCTTTTGAAATGCTTAAATTTCAAAAAAAATCGATTGTGATTAACCTTAAAAGTATTAAATACCTAAAAATCATTGTTTTATTTTCTAAATCACTAATAGAACTCAGGTTATAAGGTTCTATTCAATAACTTAACACAACAAATCTATATTAATAGACTTGTAAACGTAAAGCTGCCTAAATTAAATACATTGAGATTTCAAAAAACAATAAACTTTTAGAACGTGCTATCGTCAATTCTTCCAACGTAAAGATTCTATAAGTTGTGTAATGTCTTTTTTAAGGTATTGTGAAGCCGGATAAATAGAGTCGTAATTTGGCCGTGCATAAAAATAGAGTGCTCCACTTAAAAAATGATTAATACTATCCGTAACATAAAACTGCGATTGGGATGCCGCATTGCCACCAACGTCATAGACCATCCCATAAATGCTGCTTGCCTCGTTTATGTACTCAATAGGTTTTATTTCGTCTGCTTTTAAAGTATGTTTTTGGGTAATATTTTGTGCATCTTTAAGCAAACTGTCTAAATTATTATTATTAATTGTTTTGTAGCTTAAGTAAATTGTACCTTTTAATTTGGGGTATCTAATATCTATGCCCAAAGTAGTATTTGAGTTTTTAAAACGTTTTATATTAGTTAGAGGTTGCGCAGCGTTATTTTTATCAAATGAAAATGGCAATGGCGTATCCGTGTGTTCATAAACTGCTTTTGGGTACTCTAATCTTAAATAAGCACTTGGTTTTGGTAAAGGCGCATCTTTACAACCAAAAAGTGTTAATATAATGCTGAGATTTATGAGTTGTGAAAAATTCATTATTTGGGTTTTACTTTCGTAAGCTTAATTTGTTTTATGCGCTTTCGTTCTAAAGCTTCAATAGTAAAAACGTAATTTTTAAATTTTATTTTATTGCCAATACGCGGAAATCCACCCGAAATTTCTAAAACAAAACCAGCTAGAGTTTCGGCTTCGCCTTTAAAAGCTTCAAAATCATCAATTTCTAAGTCAATTTCTAAAATTTTATAAACATCTTTTAATGGTGTTTTGCCTTCAAAGCTATAATTATTAGCATCAATTTTTGTATAGGTAAGATCGTCATCGTCATACTCATCACTAATATCACCAACAATTTCTTCAATAATATCTTCTAAAGAAACTAAACCAGAAGTGCCACCGTACTCATCTACAACAACAGCAAGATGTACTTTTTTGGTCTGAAACTCTACCATAAGATCGTCTAACTTTTTGTTTTCGGGTACAAAAAACGGTTCACGTAATAAGGTTGTCCAATTAAAGGTTTTTTTATTGAGATGAGGCAAAAGGTCTTTTACATAAAGTACACCTTTTACGTGGTCTATACTTTCTTCATACACCGGAATTCTAGAATATCCGTTATCTATTATTTCTTTAATAATAATTTCAAAAGGTGTTTTAATTTCTAATGCAAAAACATCTAATCTGGGGCGCATTACTTGCTTTGTGTCTGTGTTGCCAAAAGATACAATACCTTCTAACAATTTTTGTTCTTCTTTAGTGGTATCATTTTCGTTTGTAAGCTCTAAGGCCTGAGAAAGTTGATTTACACTTAGTGCGGTGCGTTTTTTACCAAAACTATTATGAAGTTTTATAGTTACAAATCGCATAGGCAAACTTAATGGCGAAAATAGGACATCTAGCACTTTTATTGGTCTTGCAATAAAAGAAGAAAATTTTACAGCATTTCTGCTGGCATATATTTTGGGTATTATTTCGCCAAATAATAAGATTAAAAATGTTGCAGAAACCACTTCTAACAGAAATCTAAAAAAAGGGTGTGTTACGCTTGCAAATAAAGTTTCGCCTATGAATGCAAACAATAGCACTATGGCTATGTTAATAAAATTATTGGCTACTAAAATTGTGGCTAACAATTTTTTGGGACGTTCTAATAGTTTTGAGAGTATTTGCATACTTGCCGAGTTGGCCTCTAAACCATCGTCTATATTAGATTTTGTTAAAGAAAATAAGGCAACTTCGGCACCAGATACTAAAGCAGAACAGCCTAAAAGTATAATAAGAAAAAACACACTAATTATAAAAGAAGTATTAGTGGATAGTAAAAAAATGAATAAAACCGTGGGTTCGGGATCCAAAATTAAAAGTTATTAAATGAATTTAAAAAGGTAAATCATTACTACCTTCTGTTGAGGCTGGGTTTACAAGCGTTTGTGGTGTGTTTTGGGCTGTAACTACAGTATTTTCGGGCTTAGATATAACAGCTTGTTCGTTGTCAAGTTTTGAGGTTAAAAACTTAAAATCTGTACATTGAATTTCTGTAGAATATCTATCTATACCCTTATCATCGGTCCATTTTCTAGTTTTGATTCGGCCTTCAATATAAACTTTATCGCCTTTGTTTAAGTATTTTTCACAAATTTCAGCAGCTTTATTTCTTACCACAATATTATGCCATTCAGTATTAGAAATACGTTCATTGGTTTCTTTGTTAGTGTAAGTTTCACTGGTTGCAATAGGAAAACGTCCAACACAATTTTTATCATCAAAATAATGCATTTTTACAGCGTCACCAAGGTTACCAATTAGTATTACTTTATTTAAAGTTCCAGACATATATAATTTAATATTTGTTACAAATTTACTGCTTTTGCTTTTCTGATTAAAAGTATAAAATTATTGTGAATTAAAATCCGGCAAAATCGAATTCATTAATAAAATTACTAATCAATACTGGCGAAGGATATTTTTTTAATTCCGTTAATAAAATTGAGTTATGATGAAGCTTTTTTGTTTCTAATATCCAAAATTTTGTAAATAAGTGTTGATGAGATAGCTTATGAACAATGTCTTTTTCGTTATACAACCAATAATCAAATTTAGCATTATTTAAAACCGATGTCACATTTAAAGTATTAAATTCTGAAGCCTTTAAGCTTTTATCAGATTCAATTAAAGGGAATTGATATAAGTTTTGCCAAATTCCATTTCCGGTTCTTTTTTCAAACAAAATATTATTTTCAGTATCTACACATACCAAAAAATTAAAATATTTTTTTTGAACTTTAGTCTTTTTTAGCTTTACTGGCAAAATACTAATGGTGTTTTTTTGAAGCGCCATACAGCTTTGGTTGAGTGGGCAAATAACGCAATTTGGGTTTTTAGGTTTGCATTGCCTTGCCCCAAATTCCATAATGGCTTGGTTAAATGTTGCAGGTTGTTTGGCATCTATTAATTGAGTTGCTAACGCTTTAAACGCTTTAATTCCTTCGGAAGAATTTATAGGAGTAGCAATCCCATAATACCGCGATAAAACCCTATAAACATTACCATCTACAACGGCAGCAACTTCATTAAATGCTATAGAAGCAATAGCGCTAGCCGTGTAATCTCCAACACCTTTAAGTTGCAATAAATCTTTGTAATTATTGGGAAATTTTCCGTTCAACGTATTCACAATGTATTGCGCTGTAAAGTGTAAATTACGCGCTCTAGAATAATACCCTAAACCTTGCCACAGCTTTAACACTGAATCTTCTGAAGCATTCGCTAAATCAAAAACTGAAGGGTAATTTTCAATAAAAGCATTGTAATATGGTAACCCTTGTTTAACCTGCGTTTGTTGTAAAATAATTTCTGAAAGCCAAATGTAATAAGGGTCTTTAGTGTTTCGCCATGGCAAATCTCTTTTGTAAACTGAATACCAATTAATTATACTTTTAGAGAACGTCATTTTTTCTTTAGAATCATGTTACAAATCTAAATGTTTATCTTATTTAATTTTAATTAATTACGTTTGAAATATTGAAATATTATTACATATATTTGCAGCCCTAATAAATTATAACATTTTCAAAACTTATAAATCAATGACAAAAGCTGATTTGGTAGCAAAAATATCTGACAAATTGGGTATCGATAAAGGCGATGTACAAGCTACAGTAGAAACATTAATGAACGAAATAAAATCTTCTTTAGAGGATGGTAACAACGTATATTTAAGAGGTTTTGGTAGTTTTGTAGTAAAAACAAGAGCAGAAAAAACAGGCCGAAATATTTCAAAAAATACAACCATAAAAATACCAGCTCACAATATACCTGCTTTTAAACCTGCAAAAATATTTTCTGAAGGTGTTAAAACTAAAGTTAAGGTTAAATAATTACATAAATTAATATTAATAAAAAACATTATTTATTATGCCAAGTGGTAAAAAAAGAAAAAGACACAAGGTGGCGACACACAAAAGAAAAAAACGCAGACGCGCTAATCGCCACAAGAAAAAATAAACCAAAAAAGTAGTTTTATAGCTGCTTTTTTCGGTTTTAAAAACCAACGTTCTTTGATATAAAATTTTGATTGCATCTAATAGAGTGCATTAAAATTTGCTGGAATCTCCAATTATTTTTGGAGAACCTGTGTCAAAAAATAATTTAATAATAACCATTTCAATGTAAATTGAGATATAAATTAATGATATGAACAAAGAATTAATCGTAAGATCCAGTTCAGATATTATTGATTTTGCTTTATTAAAAGATGGAAAACTTATTGAATTGCATAAAGATGAAGACGACAATGATTTTGCCGTAGGCGATATTTTTATAGCCAAAATACGTAAAGTTATGACCGGTTTAAATGCTGCGTTTGTAAACGTAGGCTACGAAAAAGATGGTTTTTTACACTATCATGATCTAGGACCGCAAATGCCTTCTCTTTTAAAATTCATTAAACGTGTAAGCACAGGAAAATTAAGAGACTACAACCTCAAAGACTTTCCGCTAGAAAAAGAGTTAGAAAAACATGGTAAAATTGTAAATGCCATAAAATCTAATCAGTCTATTTTAGTACAAGTTGTAAAAGAACCCATATCTACAAAAGGACCTCGCCTTAGCTCAGAATTGTCTATTGCAGGAAGATACATTGTTTTAGTGCCTTTTTCTAATCGTATTTCTGTTTCTCAAAAAATTGAATCTCAGGAAGAAAAAGACCGCTTAAAACGACTTGTTAAAAGTATTACCCCAAAAGGATTTGGAGTTATTATTCGTACTGTAGCAGAAGGCAAAAAAGTTGCCGAGCTAGATAGTGATTTACATAATTTGCTGAATCGATGGACAGCAATGTGTAAAAAATTATATAAGGCACATCACCCTACAAAAGTATTGGGAGAAATGACCAAAGCATCCTCAATTTTGAGAGATATTTTCAATGATTCATTTTCTGGTATTATTGTAGATGATGAAAACTTATATTTAGAAGTAAAAGATTATGTGCATCAAATTGCACCCAACAAAGAATCTATTGTAAAGTACCACAAGAACACTAGTCCTATTTTTGAAAAATACGGCATAGAACGTCAAATAAAAACATCGTTTGGCCGTACAGTTTCTATGGCAAAAGGGGCATATTTGGTAATAGAACATACTGAAGCCTTACATGTAATAGATGTAAACAGTGGTAACCGATCTAACAAAGAAAAAAGTCAGGAAGATACCGCTATAGAGGTAAATTTAATTTCTGCTCAGGAAATTGCTAGGCAACTACGTTTGCGTGATATGGGTGGAATTATAGTGGTAGATTTTATTGATATGGGACGTGCGGAAAACCGCAAAAAACTTTACGATTATCTTAGAGATGAGATGAAAGACGATAAAGCAAAGCACAAAATATTACCGCCGAGTAAGTTTGGTTTAGTGCAAATAACCAGACAGCGCGTAAGGCCAGAACGTAATATTAAAACTAAAGAAGCAAATCCTAATGCAATAGGTGGTGCAGAAATTGAAGCACCAATAAAAGTTATAGAGCGTATTAACCAAGATCTGGAACGCCTTCTAAAAAAAGACTATAAAAAAGTGATTTTAAATGCACATCCTTTTATAGCTGCCTTTCTAACCAAAGGGTATCCATCAATACGTTCAAAATGGTTTTTTGAACATAAAAAATGGGTGAAGATTTTACCCAGAGATGCTTACACTTATCTTGAATATCATTTTTATGACAAAAATGGTAACAAAATCAAATAATATCTATTAAAAAAAAGCCTAGCAGCTAGTTCTGCTAGGCTTTTTTTTATGAGCTTAAGTTTAAAATATTTTTAAAGCATAAAAAACTACTATTTTTCAAAATACTATTTGAGCGATAAAAATTTAATTTATCGCTCAAAATTTGATTAAATCTGGGCTATAATTTGTAATACTATCGCTCATGTCTTATAAAAATTAGAATTGGTTACACAAAAAATTGTCCTCATTTTTCTTATAACAAAGAAGCGTTATAAAAACTAGAACTTCGATTTTCTCAAAATATAGGTACTGTTTTTGGCGCTATTAAACACATTAGACTTCACTTAAAACCAAACTGATTTTAAAAGTAGAAAAAAAGAAGACATAAAAAAACGGTTTGTGAGAACACAAACCGTTGATTTTTATTTACTTAAACTTAGTAGCGGGAACAGGACTCGAACCTGTGACCTTCGGGTTATGAGCCCGACGAGCTACCTACTGCTCTATCCCGCGATGTAATTCTTAAAATAATGACTTAGCTTTTAACTTTCGGTTCATAATGACGATACATTATTTTAAGGACTGCAAATATACAATCCTTTTTAGCTTTAACAAGTATTTTATAAAAATTATTGCTCAATATTTAAAGCTTCGAAAAAAACTAAGCTTGCATCTTCAAACTGTGTGCTTATCTGAATAGGATTGCAGCACACCTCACAATCTTCTATATAAGTTTGTTTGTAAACGCTGGTGTCTAATAACATGGACACCTCTTCCCAACAGTAGGGACATTGAAAAAAATGTTCGTCCATAGTAACTAAAATTAAAAATCTACATTTAATAACTGACCTGTAAGCTGTAATAATTGCAACTCGGCTAATTTTGCATCAAACTTTGCTGCATTTAAATTGGTTTGAGCCAATATTAAATTTATTTGCGATTGCCTAAATTCAATTGAAGTAATTTGACCTATCTTAAAGCGTTCTTGTGAGCGCTCAAAATTATTCTGATTTGTAATTACGTTCTGCTGCTGTATTTTAAATACTTCAAGGCTATTTTTATAATTACCTAATGCATTTGCAATATCTCTGTTTACTTCTACAGATATTTGAGCCTTTGCTAACTCTTGATTTTCTAATGCTATTTTAGCGTTTCTTACACGTGTTGCAGTGCCTCCACCATCAAAAAGATTCCAAGTTAAACTTGCGCCAGCATTTAAATTATAAGAGTCTGCAACGTTACCTGGAAAAAAGGCAGATGCTGGATTACGATTTTCGTTCCAACCATAAGAACCTGTTAAACCTATTGTAGGCAAATACCCAGACTTGTTAACTTTTAAGTCGTATTGGCTTATTAAAACAGAACTGTTATTTTGTAAAAGTGTAACGTTATTTGCTTTAGCGTTTTTGATGTAGTCTTCTAAAATAAGTTCTGAAATAAAATTAACATCCGTATCTACCTCAAAATCGGCGGCTAGTTTATTTGCAAAAATAACATTGAGATCGCGCTTTGTATTTTTTAATTGTTGTTTAGTGTTTATCATATTTATACTATCTGTAGATACATCTACTTTAGCATTTAAAACATCTAACTTATTATTTTGCCCATATTCAAATTGGTAATTGGCTCTAAGTAATCGGTCTTTAGAAATTTTTAGTGTTTGCTCTAAAATTTCTAAATTCTGAGCAAGTCTGGCAATTTCATAATACACACTAAATACTTGTAAAACAGTATTTTCTATAGTTTCTCTGGCCTGTAATTCTGTTAAATTATACTGTTCTTTTAAACTTTTATAATTGTAATAACGGCCTAAACCATCAAATAAGGTATAATTTAAGTTTATAGATGCATTGTAGCGTTGCGTTTCTGCATTTCTAATTTCAATATCAGTACGCGGATCACCAGTATTTGGGTTTATAGCACCCCCAAAACCAGTAACACTATTTGCTAATTGATAATTAGCACCTGCAGTTGTAGTTACAGATGGTAAGTACCCAGAATTTAATATGTTTTTAGAGTTGGCGGCAGTTTTTATGGAATTGTTAGCAACACGTATTCCAAAATTATGTTCTAATGCTAAAGCTACCGCATCTGATTTTTGTAAAACACGTTGTGAAAACCCTTTGAATGAAAGACTCAACGTAATAACTAAAATAAAAATACGAACGTTATATGTTTTCATTTGTACTAGTAATTTGTTGTTTAACGGTCAATTTTTTAGTTTGCACTTCTGAATTCAACTCTTTTATAGCGCGTTCAACTTCTTCATTTGTAACCGTATTTCCATAGATTAACCACTTAATATTTTTTTTAATAAAATTACTAAACGCTAAAAATATGGGTAAAACTACCAATGTTAAAACTGTTGCAAAACCAATACCATAAGCTATTGAAACTGCCATTGGTATTAAAAATTGTGCCTGTCTGCTTTCTTCAAAAATTAAGGGAGCTAAACCTGCAACCGTTGTAATAGAGGTTAAAAATATTGCTCTAAAGCGTGATCTGCCAGCGTCATATAATGCCGTATCAAAATCTAAACCGTCTTTTAAATTGCTATTAAACTTACTTATAAGTACCAAGCCGTCGTTAACCATAATTCCTATTAAGGCAATAATACCAAGCATAGATAGTATGTTTAAAGGGAAATCGTGAATCCAATGACCCCAAGCTACTGCTGGCAAACTCAATGGTATGAGTAATAACAATAGTAGTGGCTGGCTATAACTTCTAAATGTAAAAGCTATAACAATATATATTAAAGCTAAAACAATCCACCCTACTCCAAGAGATTTAAAAAGTTTTAAACGCTCTCTATTTTGCCCCTCGTAAGACGGTGTTACTGTAGGATATTTAGATAAAATCTCTGGCATAATTACGTCTTTTATTTCTGCCATAATATCTGTAGGACTTGTTTTTTTAATGTCTTTTATATCTGCGGAAACCTGAATTTCTCGACGCCCTTCTAAATGATTTATAGCAACGTCTCCACGCTCAATAGTATAACTTGCTATTTCCTTTAAAGGCACTTTTTGTCCGTTTGGCGTGGTAATACGCATATTATCTAAATTATTAATAGAAGATCTGTTGGCTCTATCATAACGCACCCAAACTCTAATTTCATCTTGCCCTCGCTGAAAACGCTGCGCCTGTGTACCAAAAAAAGCAGCACGTACTTGCGTCATTATAGTTCGTAAATCTAAACCTAACGCATAAGCACTTTCGTTTAGTTTTATACGAATTTCTTTTATTCCTGCTGGGTCATTATCGGTAACATCTTTAAGTAACACATTGTTTTCTAAATTTTGCTTTAATTCAGATTTTACCGCTTTTAATTCTGAAATATCATTGCCTAATAAAGATACAGAAACCGGAAGCCCACCAAAGTTACCACCACCGCCATAAACCAAACTTTCTATACCAATAACTGGCCCTACACGCTCACGCAATCTGTTGGTAACTAAGTCTGTTGTAATGGCGTTTGGACGCTCTTCACCAGGCAACAAATTAATGGTTAATGATGCTGCGGAAGCCCCAGGGCCAATACGCTTAATCATATTTTCAACAAGATGCTTCTCACTATCATTACCAATAAATTCTTCGTTAATCTCATTGGTGACTTCTATGGCTTTAGCTTCTATAAAAGAAATTATACTATCCGTAACCTTTTCATTAGTTCCATTTGGCATACTTAGAGCAATATCTACGGTATCACTTGCTATTCTTGGAAAAAATGCGCCTCTTATAATACCTCCTTGAAAACTGGCATTTGTAAGCATAAAAAAGACTATAAAAATAGAAAATGTCAAAAATTTATGCGTTAATGCAAAGCGAAGTATTGGACTGTAAACTTTATCGCGTAACCAACGCATTATAAAATCGCCAAACGTGTTAATATATCTTAATTTTGAAAATAAAGTTTGAAAAACGCCTAATATTCCACTTTTCTGAACTGGATTTTCTGCTCGTAATGCTTTTGAATGTGCTAAATGCGCTGGTAATATTATTAACGCTTCAACTAAAGACACTACTAATGTAAGCATTACAACAACGGAAACTTCACCAAAAAATTCGCCTATACGTCCGTCTAAAAATAAGAAAATTCCAAAGGCTAAAATAGTTGTTAATATCGCAGAAACAATTGCTGGCAATACTTCCATTACACCATCTATAGCTGCATCTTCTGGCGATTTTCCTTTTTCGTATTGTTGGTAAATATTTTCAGCAATTACAATACCATCATCTACTAAAATACCAATAACGATTATCATTCCAAAAAGCGATAACACATTTATAGTAACATTAAAATAACCCGCAAACATAAACATACCAGCAAATGCAACTGGCAAACCAACGGCAACCCAAAATGCCAAACGTGTGTTTAAAAATAAAGACAAAAACAGCAATACTAGTAGCATTCCTATAACTGCGTTTTCTGTAAGTAACGCTTTACGTTGTACCAGCGTTGTAGAAAGATCTCTGATAACGTTAAGTTGTACGTTTTCGTATTTATGATTGAAATCTTTTATATACGCTTTTGTTTTATCTGCTGTAGAAATTAAATCCTCCGTATTAGTACTGGTTATGGTAATATTAATAGATAAATCTCTATTAAAATAATTAGCGTTTGGTGTTTCTGAAAACTGATCGTTAACCGCTGCAACATCTTTAAGCTTAATTATACGACCAGAAGCATCTGCTTTTAATACAAGGTTAGACAATTCATTGGCATAATAGGCTCTAGAATTTGCTCTAATTAAATACTCCTCTGCATTGGTTTTTATAATACCTCCAGTTGTAATAATACTTGATGCATTTACGGCCTGAGCAACTTCTGTGAATGTTATATTATAGGCTAATAGGTTGGTTTCGTTTAATGCAATTTCAATTTCTTCTTCAGGATAACCTGTAATTTGAATTTGAGAAATACCATCTATACCACGTAAATCGTTTTCTACTTGGCGTCCAATTTGTTTTAATGTTGCTAACGGTATTTTAGAACCACTAATTGCAAAAGCTATTGTGGGTCTTGAGGCTTCTTGCTTAGACACAATAAGCGGCTCCATGCCAACTGGAAAGGACGGTACACGGTCTACAGCGTTTTTTACCTCTAGCAGCATAAAATCGATAGCTTTCCCTTTCTCAATTTCTACATTTATAGTACCACTGTTTTCCCTTGAAGTAGATGTTACACGTTCTACTCCATTTAATCCTTTAAGATTATCTTCAATTTTTAGAACAATACCTTCTTCTACTTCTTGTGGTGATGCACCAGGGTAAGCTACATTTATACTAATGTTTTTTGAATCTATAAGCGGAAAAAATGACGATTTTAAACCTTTAGCGCCAAAGTAACCGAAAATAAGAAACGACCACATTACAACATTAACAGGAACACTGTATCTTATAAAAAAAGCAATTAATTTTCTCATACTTTAGTTTGCTTTTTGTGTAGATGCTCCACTTGTATTAGTAGTGCTTTCAAAAGGCTTTACTAACATACCTGCATAGGCACCTGGAATTGGTTTTGAAACTATAACTGTGCCGTTTGGCACATTTTTAAGCACCACCTTAGTATCAGAAAAATAAACAGGTTTAACTTCAATTAGATCTAAAATACTATCTCTAACCACAAAAATTTGGTTACCTTCTTGTACCAAGCTTCTATTTACTTCTATAGCGTTGGTTTCTTTTTTAGCATTTAAATTAGCCTCCAAATACAAACCTTCTTTTAAGTTTTTGTCTATAACCTCTATATAAGCCGCAATAGTTTGTGTTGCAGCATCTATGCTGCCATTAACTCTAGATATTTTGCCTAAATAATTTTCAGAATTATCAATACTTTTAAGGACTACAGACTCACCTACTTTTAACAAACTTGCATAGGCTTTACCCAATGCTACTTCCATTTCGTAAACGCTTGGGTCTATAAATTCACCTAATTTTTGACCATTTCTTATAAGCGAACCCTCTGTAACTAAGGCTTGTGTTAAGATACCTGAAAACGGAACACTTATTGTGAATTTTGAAAGGCGTTGTTCTAAATTTTTTACATTATAATAACTAGAGACTATACCACGACCTGTAATGAAATAGTTTTCTTTCTCAGAGGTCATTTCTGGTAACTTTGGTGTGGTTTTATTTAAATCGAAACTAGAGAGGTAGTTTTGCCATTTTTGAAAAATATCTGGAAAATCTAAGCGTAAGTCTGGCATTATTGCAGCTATTGCGTTGTATAAATTACTTTTTGAAGCTTGTACGCTAGCGTAATACTCTGAGGCATCAATACTTATTAAACGTTCGCCTTTTACATAATTTTGCCCTGGTCTAAATAATTTTTGACTTGGCTTAAAAATACCCTGAACCTCCGCATACAGTTCTATACGGCGTTTTGCTTTTAAACTCCCGTTTGCTGGTATAACAATTTGTACTGTAGTATTTTGAACCGTATCTGTAAAAACGGTTTTTACAACTTTAGATGGTGTTGGTCTTTTTTTCTTTTTTGTGTTAGCAATATAGTTACTACCAAAATAAGCTCCAACAATTAGGAGTACACCTAATAAGGCTAAAATAATTTTTCGCATTGTAATTTGGCTGGATGTTAAGTTGCAAATTTACCCTTAAACCGAAAGCTAATCGTTAAATTAATCTTAATTATTAATGGTGTCTATTTGTTCTTGCACGTTTTCCCAATCTTCCATTAATTGCTCTAATGCTTTTTTATTGTTTTGATAATCATCAAAAAACTTTGGCTCTGCAGCTGTAGCATCGTAATTTGTAGCTAGCTTAACATCGTCTGCTTTAATTTGTTTTTCTAACTGATTAATTTTAGATTCGATGTTACTTAATTTATTGTTGAGTGATTTTAATTTCTTTTGAGACTCATAGTTTTGTTTATTATTATCTTTTGGCTTACTGTCTGTAACAGTACGTTTTTCAGCTTCCCGAAGATTTTCAAGATTACGTTGTTCTAAATAAAAATCGATATCTCCTAAATATTCTCTAATATTCTGATCTTTAAATTCATAGACCGTATCTGTTAAACCTTGAAGAAAATCCCTGTCGTGAGACACCAATATTAATGTGCCTTCAAACTTTTTTAGCGCTTCTTTTAAAACATTCTTAGATTTTATATCCAAGTGGTTTGTAGGCTCATCCATGATAAGCACATTTAATGGTTGCAGTAATAGTTTTGCTAAAGCTAAACGATTACGTTCGCCACCAGATAAAACTCTTACGTACTTTTCAGCTTCTTCGCCTCTAAATAAAAACGAGCCTAAAATATCTCTTACTTTGCTGCGATTGGTTTCATTTGCCGCATCAATCATGGTATCTAAAACGGTTTTATTGCCATCTAAATATTCAGCTTGGTTTTGTGCAAAATATCCAATTTGCACATTGTGCCCTATGTTTAGGGTGCCTTTATGCTCTAAATCGCCTACCATAATTTTTGCCAAAGTTGATTTTCCTTGGCCATTTTGCCCCACAAATGCTGTTTTTATATCTCTTGGAATTGCTAAATTAACGTTATTCAAAACCTGAAGTTCACCGTAAGATTTAGAAACGTTTTCCATTTCAACAACAACTTTACCAGGAGTTATGGATACCGGAAAATTTAATGTCATTACTGCGTTATCATCTTCATCTACCTCAATCCTATCCATACGGTTTAGTTTTTTAACTAAAGATTGTGCCATTGTGGCTTTAGATGCTTTTGCTTTAAATTTTTCAATCAGTTTTTCGGTTTGCTGTATTTGTTTTTCTTGATTTTTTTGCGCAGCCAATTGCTGTGTTTTCATTTCTTTTCGCAAGGCTAAAAACTTGGTGTAAGGCTTATTATAATCATAAATACGCCCTAATGATATTTCTATGGTTCTGTTGGTTACATTATCTAAAAACATTTTATCATGCGATACAATAACAACAGCGCCAGTGTACCCTTTTAAGAAGTTTTCTAACCATATAATAGATTCTATATCTAAATGGTTTGTAGGCTCATCTAAAAGTAATAAATCGTTATTTTGAAGTAAAAGTTTTGCCAATTCTATACGCATGCGCCATCCGCCAGAAAATGTATCCGTAAGTTTGTTAAAATCTTCACGTTTAAAGCCTAAACCTTGAAGTATTTTCTCTGTTTCTCCTTGGTAATTATAACCTCCTAGAATTTCGTATTGATGCTGAATATCATTTAAATCTATCATCAATTGGTTGTACGATTCACTTTCGTAATCTGAACGTTCTGATAATTGCGTGTTAATATCTTCTAATTTAGCTTCGCATTGTTTAATTTCTGTGAAAGCTTCATAGGACTCTTCTAAAACTGTTTTCCCAAAATCGAAATCAATATCTTGTTTTAAAAATCCAATTTTTAAATCTTTATCTGCAGCAATTTGTCCAGCATCTGGCTCTTGTTCTTTAGATAAAATACGAAGCATGGTAGATTTTCCAGCACCGTTTTTACCAATAAGACCAATGCGATCTCCGTTGCCAAGTTTAAAAGTGATTTCTTCAAAAAGGTAATCTCCTTGAAAACTTATGGACAAATTATGGATATTTAGCATCGTTATTTTGAGTGTTACAATTGTTACAAAACAAATAATAATTGTATACTATATTTGTAGTGTTATTAAATTTAATCCACAAAAGTAAAGGTTTAATTAAGATGATAAAAGGAAACAAGCTTTATAGTATTTTATTTGGCGCATGTCCTAAATGCCATGAAGAGTCCATGTATATTAATAAAAATCCATACATTATTAATGACGTAATAAAAATGAAATCTAAATGCTCACATTGCAATACAAAATATGAGATTGAGCCTTCATTTTTTTACGGCTCAATGTATGTGAGTTATGGGGTTGGTATTGCTTTTGCTGTTGCAGCTTTTATTTTAAGTTTTGTTGTTTTTGAAACGTCTTTAGTAGTTGCTTTTATTGCAATTATTTTAACATTAGTAGCCTTTATGCCTGTTATTATGCGTTGGTCTCGTAATATTTGGATAAACTTATTTATAAGTTACAATAAAAATGCTATTAAATAAAAGGGCGATTTACAGAATAGTTAATTAAATCTTTTTATGTCGATTTCTAGGTCCAAATCTGCATCATTTTCTATATTCTGAAATAATTGCTGCGCCACATAAGGTGCTATCATCACACCCCTTGTACCTAAACCATTAAGCACATAAAGATTTTTATGTATAGGATGCTGCCCTACTAAAGGCCTCCTGTCTTTTACTGTTGGTCTAACACCAGCTTTTTGATTAATAATTTCAAAATCGCATGTTATAAAGGCTTTTAGTTTGCTAATAAGCTCTTCTTTTGCGGCTTCTGTTGGTGTATTTGTTTTGTCCTCATTATTATAGGTAGATCCTACATTATAGAGATCATTTCCAAGTGGTATAACAAAAACAGAAGATTTTATAGCATAATTAATATTTAATTGAGGTGCTTTAATGGTAAGAATTTCACCCTTAGAACCCGTAAGAGGAATTGTATTAAAATAGGGGTTGTTTTTTACACCAAAACCTTCTGCAAAAACAATGTGTTTTGCCTTTATATTTTCGTATTCTATAGTATTATCATTAAATAAGATTCTACTATAATTAAAAGTAGCGTTTATTAGTAATGTGTTGGCTTCTAAGAATTTAATATAATTAAAAATTAACGTTTCTGTATCTAAGCGACCGGCTTGTAAAACTTCACCAAAACCATAATCTGCATTAATATATAGATTATTGTTTTTTACTAGTTTGAGTGACATAAAGGGTTCTAAATTTGGTTTATCTAATGCTGTAAACCATTTGTTTTGCTCTTGTATTGTAGTAAAACGTCTTAAAATCTGAAGCTTATAGTCTATTTTAATATTTAATTCCTTTTCAATATTCCAATACATTGGTAATGCTAAATCTAATTGTTGTTTAGCATTCCACACAGCAGAAAATCGTTTTAATATTACAGGATTATAAAGACCTGCAGCAACTATAGAAGATTGCTGCGAAATATTATTATATACAATAAAGGTTTTATTATTTTTTCGTAATGTTTCGCAAAACGCAATGCCTGCCAAACCGCAACCAACAACGATATAATCTATCTCTTTCATGTTAACAAAAATAGGTTAGTTAAAAAATTAAGCATAAAAAAAACACCCATTAAGATAGGCGTTTTTTTAAATATTTTAAAACATATTTAGTATTAATAACTCCACATGTCTTGCTCAAAATCTCGTATTTTGTCTTTAATACGCTCAGACTCTAGAAGTTGCATAAGTGCGTTTTCAGATATATATTCTTTAATCTCACGATCGCCATAAACATTTTCTTCTTTATAGACCATGCCATGAAAACGACGGCTATTAATTAAATGATCAAATGATATTGGTATAGCACTATTCTTATTATTAAAAGATTTTGCTTCGTGTAAAATATCTCTAATCTCAGGGAAAAATACCCAAAACATAGCTATTGGCACTTTATTAGTTTCGTCATCAGAGTCTTTGAAGTTAACATCTGGCGCAGCTGGAGCTATAGCTAATGGCCTGTATTTAAGCTCACCTTGTCTTTTATCAAAATACCATAAGCCTTTTATTAAATAGGATTTAATATCGTAAGCATCAATGGTAGTTTCGGTAATATATTCTGGATCTATAAATCCGTCAGAATTAAACTGATCAAAACCAATGTCTAAAGTATCAATCTTTTTTAGTGAAGCGTCTAAATCTTTTTTAGAAAGTTCATTTCTAAAATACGAATCTGCATAGACTTTAGATATCATACCATTATCTATGTTTTCTTTAATAACATAGTATAATGGCATACGATCTTTACCGATATTATTGGTGTCAATAGGGAAATAAAACGGGAAATTAACACGCTCATCTAATACAATGTTTTCCCAGGTCATTTTTGAATATAAAATATCTCTATCACCAACATACCCATATTCTAAAGGCTGATCATTGTCTAAAAGCATTTGACCTTCAGTTTTCATGCCTATCTCTTCTGGTATTTTTGCGCTAAGGATATTAGACTGGGCAAATAAAACATTAACCGCAATGTTACCGATAAAGAATACTATTAATTGCTTTAACTTCATTTTTTTGATATTGATTGTACTTATAAAATAACGTAAATTATAGGTACTTATTTTAATTTGCTAATTCAATAGAAACAGCAGTAGGCGTTTTAATTTTAATAGGGTTGTTAGACGCACTAGCTTTAATATTGATAAACTGTACAATGTCTCCACGTTTAGCAGAGCTCAAAGCATTTTTTGCTGCAGAGTTTAAACGGTTTCCAGAAACGTTAACAGAAGGTTTACCTGGTGCTTTAAATGTAAACGAGGTAACGTTTAAAGGTAAGGCAAAATCAAAGTCATCACCAAAACTAGCAGATATTTTTCCAATTTCTACGTTATTTCTAGGTAATTTTGAACCGCTTTCCTGACCATTAAATGCTCCAATTGGCTTTGGTAAATCTTTAATTCTAAAAGTACTTTTATCGCTTGCTTTAGAACCATCATCCAAAGTTGCTGTAACGTTAATTGTTACTTCTCTACCAGATGTAGGCCTCATTTCGTATTTACCATTACCCTTTTTTGTTAAGCCGGCTGCACTAGCACTAACTTTATTATCTGGTACACCAGCAAAAGAAATTGTCATTGGGTTTGTTACACCTCTATAAACCACATTCATTTTGTCAGCAGAAATGGTAGCTGTATTTGGTCTTGGAACTACTACATAGTTACCTATAATTGGGATATCTAGGGGCTTACCATCTTCCAGAAAAGTAAACTTTCCTTTTATTTCATGCTCACCAACATTACCTACATTAAAGTCTAACTTAGCAGCACCTGTAGAATCAATAGCATTGGTTAAATCAATTTCTTTACCACCAACTGTTAATTTAGTTGGAGTAACATTAGCATATTTACCTAAAACAACGCGTCCTTGAAATTTTTCACCTGCAAAAAATGCAGATTTGTCAGCTAAAACAATTGCTTGATATTTTTTTAATGACGTAGCATCGCTAACTAAGTTACCTAAAAACCCATTGTAGATATTAGTTTCAGTTGCTTTTACATCATTCTGCATAGCAGTTAATTTAGTATAAGACGCAATAGCAGGAAAACCTTGAAAATGGTAGTCTAACCACTTTTTATTTACACCTTCACCATCGGTAACGTCTTCAAGACTAAATCTTTTTTCTATGCTTGAAATCACAGGTATCCATTTACCTTCTTTTGGCAAAACATCCTTAATATCATTTTTATATTTTTCGATTCTAGCTACAACTTCATCGCCTCTTTTAGTATAGCGATCGCCTGTAAACCAAAGCTCATCTAGCATATCACCTTTGTCCATTTCTTCAAATGGAAGATCGCCATTTTCTTCTCTTTCAAAACCACCCTTTTTTATAACATCAGATTCTTTTAGATTTTCTAAAAATTTAAAGAATTCGTCTGATATTATACTAACTTGCTTTGCCTTTTCATTTGCAACTGCAAAATCTTCTGGTTTTTCTTCAGCTTGTGAGTTTAGTTGTGAAAGAATACCTTCATTTGAAACAGCTGCCAATTCATTTGCACTAACAAATTTTGTATTCATTAACCCAAATGCTGACAACACCTCTTTTGACATCGTCATTGCAATCATCGCAATAAATACGAGATACATTAAGTTAATCATTTTCTGCCTTGCAGATTGTTTTCCTCCTGCCATAGTAATTAGTTTTTTTAGTTAATTAATAAAATTGAAATAAAAACTAATTAGTTTTTGTTCATTGCAGATAACATACCACCGTAAACGCCGTTTAATGACGATAGGTTAGACGCTAAAGATTGCATTTGTTCTTTTAATTTTGCAGCATTTTCTACAGCTTCCTCATTAATAGAAGCTTGACGGTTTGCAGATTCCATTTGTACTTTATAAAGACTATTTAAAGATTCCATTTGTGCAGCTGCAAGAGATAATTCTTCACCATACTTTTTCTGAGCAGACATAGCATCTACTGTTGGTGAAATATTTTTCGCAGCACCCTCAAAATTTTTGATACTGTCCCCTAAACTTGCCATAAGTGCACCATCAATTTTTGCTTCTTTTAGCATATCGTCTAATTTTTTAGACAATAAGCCTTCAGCATCTGCTGGCACTTCTTTTGCAGGCTTATCACTGGCTTGTCCGCCTGCTAATTCTGGATACACTAATGACCAATCTAAATCACTTTGCTGTCTTTCAAAAGCAGAGATTGTAAACACTACAGCTTCTACAATCATACCAATAGTTAGAATTAAAGAACCATAAGGCCAGTGTTGAATTTTAAATAATGCGCCTATAATAACGATTGCTGCTCCGAATCCATATACGAAATTCATTGTTGACATTTTTCCTTTTTTTGCCATGATAATTTAAGTTTTAGTTTTAGTTTTAATTAATTTAAATTTGAAAAGGGTATAAAGGCTACATAATTTAATTTGTAGCTGCATTTTTGGTAACTTCTGTGCCCATGTAATCTTGTACGGTTCTAAAACCTATATAACTTCTTGCAGAATCTGCGTACTCATAGTCTCTTGAACTTGTTTGTAAAAAGTAGGCTACATCTTTCCAAGATCCGCCTCTTACCACTTTACGGTTATTTGCAGGATCGTTGACATTAGGGTTTATAGTAGACATAAACTCATATGACGCAGGATCATAAGAGCCATTTACCCATTCTGAAACATTACCAGCCATATTATACAAATTAAAATCGTTTGGCTCATAAGCGTCTGCTTCTACAGTATATAAAGCCTGATCTGCGGCATAATCACCTCGTAATGGCTTGAAATTTGCTAAAAAACAACCACGGTCATTTTTTGTATACGGCCCACCCCAAGGATAAGAAGCTCCCTGAAGACCACCTCTTGCAGCATATTCCCATTCGGCTTCATTTGGTAATCTGTAGGTATTTATTGGTTGTTTCCCTTTTTGTTTTTGAAAAGCATTATGATATAATGTTCTCCACTGACAAAAAGCTTTAGCTTGTTTCCAAGACACACCAACCACTGGGTATTTACCATAAGCATCATGCCAAAAATAATCGTTGTGCATTGGTTCATTGTAAGAATATGCAAAATCTCTAATCCAAGCTGTTGTGTCTGGATAAATTTCTACTTCTTCTTGTGAAATAACCTCAGAACGTTTTATGTTTTTATCTCGGGCAGCTTTCTGAATATCCATAGTTGTGTATTGAAACTTAAACTGGGCAACATCCCATGTCCGTTGTCCGTTGTAAGATTCCTCTAAAGGTAAATACATACCGTCCATAACCTCAGCATACAATTCGTCTGGGTAATCATCTGTATCAAAATACAAATCTACATCGTTATTAATTTTACGTTGCTCATCCCCATAGGTGTTTTTCATGTAGGTCTCGTAAGGATTTAGATCAGAATCATCTGCATCTTTGTATGCAAACTCACCAATATCTCCGCTACCGGGTGTTTTCCCTTCTAAATCAGCCATTTCAGCTAATTTCAACCTTAAAATAGAATCTCTAACCCAATTTACAAACTGACGGTATTCGCTGTTAGTGATTTCAGTTTCATCCATGTAAAAGGCACGAACTGTTGCAGTTCTAGTTGGTGCATCATTAACCCCAGCTAAATCATCATCAGATTTACCCATAATAAAAGCTCCACCAGGAACTAATGTCATACCATATGGTTTTTCTGGATGCCATTTTTTGCCTTTAACACCAACTAATTGTCCACGATCACCAGAATTACAACTAGAAATCATAATTAGCATAGTGATTAACACAATAAAATTCTTAATATTCATAATAACTCAGAGTTAAATTTTTATCCTCAAAAAATTTAAGAACGTAAACATATTTATATATTCCTTAAAAAGCAACTTTTTTTATATTTTTAATGCCTTAAAACTAATTAATATCAAATCTAATTTTAAAGCTTTTTTTTTAATGAATTATTTAAAATTTTGATCAAAAACTATTTTTTTTATAGGCTTTATACAAACGTTCAGGTATTTTTCCTTGAACAGCGTTTAAATAATCTAAATGCATGCATGGTAATAACGTATGCTTTTTTAATTTATTATTAACATTTGGTAAAAAAGGAATTTCTGCCCACCAACGCCCAGTATTATTATTCTCATAAAAAATAAGTTCTTCATTTTCTATGAGGACATTGTATTTTTTGTAAGTGGAACTTTTTGAGAAATCATCATCTTTAATTCTGTAATTTACACCTTCTACAAAATACCAAATCATCTGCGCTACAAGCATAGGTGTTAGAGAATTAGAGTTATTATACTCGTAAATTCCAAAGGAAGACACTTTATTACTAATACCAGCATACCTACTGATGGCACAAATTTCTTTCTCTGAAAATCCATTTGGAGAGTATGTTTGGTTTTCACCTATATATGAACCTCTTACAGATTTTAAATCTATAGATACCAAATTAGCATCTCTCATATAAGGTTCAACCCCTTTAATATGATCAGAAAATTCACCTAAACGGCAAGCATCAAAGTACAACTTATCTAAAAGATCAATTTCTTCTTGTGAATTAAAATAAGTCTGATAACCTAATACGGCGTAGTTAAAGAGATTGTAAGGAGATTCTACTATGATTTTACCTATATAACTGTTGTTTTTTATTGGAAGATTTGCATCACCTAAATCAAATTTAGCATCTACATTTACAATATTTATCATAGGCAATACGGCATCGTATGCACGGTAATTTGCATATGTTAAATCTTGACTACCTCCTATGATTACTGGAATTACACCTTGTTCTAATAAGGTCTTTAATAGCGTACGCAGCGCAAAATAGGTATCTTTCACTGTTTCGCCAGGCATAATATCGCCTAGGTCTGCAATATTTGTATGCCAATTTCCTGGAAACAGTGCGTAAAGGTTTTTTCTAACATGTTCTAGATTTACAACTTTACCTGAAGAATCGACACTATTTCTTGTTTCTAAAACACCTATAATAGCAATATTAACAGTTTCTAAATCTGGAATCCCTTGAGCTTCAGTATGTATTTTAATTTTGTGCCCTAGAGTTTGTGCTGCAAGGTTTACAGTAAATGTTTCAACAGCTTCTGATACTGGTGTTAAAAAACTAAAGCTCATTTATCTTTATTTTTTTTTACTGGTTGCGTTTAGTAGCTGTTTTTTTTGCTGTAGTTTTCTTTTTAACATCTGTTTTTTTCTTGGCAACTTTCTTTTTAGGAGCGTTTTTTTCTAAAAGTAATAAGGCTTTTTCTAGTGTAATTTTAGAAACGTCTACAGTTTTTGCCAACTCTACTTTTTGTTTGCCCTTAATAATGTTATGCCTCCCCCAACGTGCCTTTTCTATTCTTACACCTTCATCTTCCCAGTTGTGTATAACTTTATCTATTTCTTTTTGAATTTTCTCTTCTATTAACGTTACAAGATCTTGATCTGATAAATTATCCCAATCATATTTTTTGTTTACGTTAATAAACATGTCATTCCATTTTATGAATGGCCCAAAACGTCCTTTGCCTTTGGTAACCTCTAAATCTTTATAAATGTATATGGGTGCATCTGCCTTTTCTTTCTCATTAATATATATAAGTGCTTCATCATACTCTACACTTAAAGGATCAACACCTTTTGGCAAGGATACAAATTTAGAGCCATATTTAACATAGGGCCCAAAACGCCCATTATTTACGGTAAGTTCCTCTTCGTTATAATGCCCTATTGACTTTGGTAATTTAAATAAATCTATAGCTTCTTCAAAAGTAATTGAGTTTAACTGTTGGTCTGGTGATAAACTAGCATACTGGGGTTTTTCCTCATCATCTGGCTTTCCTAATTGCACCAAAGGTCCAAATTTACCTAAACGCACTAAAACTGTTTTACCTGTTTTTGGGTCTGTGCCTAATATGCGCTCACCAGACTCTCGCTCAGCATTTTCTTTTACATCTTCTACTTGTGGATGAAAGCCTTTGTAAAAATCTTTAAGTGTTGCGCGCCAATCTTGTTTACCCTCTGCAATATCATCAAAACTTTCTTCTACTTTGGCAGTAAAATTATAATCTAAAATGCTTTCAAAGTGGTTAACTAAAAAATCGGTTACAATCATACCTATATCTGTAGGCACAAGTTTTCCTTTATCTGATCCTACTCGCTCAGTTAAAGTTTTTTCTTTTAATTTATTTTCTTGTAATACTAATTGTATATAATTACGCTCCGTACCATCTACTGTCCCTTTTTCTACGTAATTTCTATTTTGAATTGTAGATATTGTTGGTGCATAAGTAGAAGGTCTTCCAATACCTAATTCCTCTAATTTTTTCACTAATGCAGCTTCTGTAAAACGTGCTGGCGGCCTTGTAAAGCTTTGCGTTGCTGTTATATACTCGCTTAATAATAGGTCTTTTACTTTTAAATCTGGTAGCAAACCAGACTGTTCTTCATCTTCATTGTCATTACCTTCTAAATACACTTTTAAAAACCCTTCGAAAGTTATAATTTCTCCATTAGCAACAAATTGTTCTTTAACAGGTTTTTTGCTTTCAATACCAATTTTAACGTTAGTACGTTCTAATTTTGCCTCGCTCATTTGCGAGGCTATGGCACGTTTCCAAATTAAATCATATAGTCTTGCTTGGTCACGTTCTGCATTTACAGAATGTGTGGAAAAATTAGTTGGCCTAATGGCTTCGTGAGCTTCTTGCGCTCCTTTGGATTTTCCTTTGTAGTTTCTTACTTTGCTATATTCCGAGCCATAGGCAGAAATAATTTCTTGTTCAGCACCTTTTTTTGCTTCATCAGATAAATTAACACTATCTGTTCGCATGTATGTAATAAGTCCGGCTTCGTACAAACGTTGTGCGTTACTCATGGTTCTACTTACAGAATAGCCTAATTTTCTGGAAGCTTCTTGTTGTAAAGTTGATGTTGTAAACGGTGGTGCAGGCGACTTTTTTACGGGTTTTTTCTCTAAGTCTGAAACCTCATACTTTGCTGCTATATTTTTATCTAAAAATGCTTCTGCCGCTGCTTTGTTTAAAAAGTTTTTTGGCAATTTAGCTTTAAAAGATGCTCCAGAATCTGTTTTAAAAACAGCATCAACTCTGTAAGATGCTTTTGCTTTAAAGTTTTGAACATCACGCTCGCGCTCAACAATTAAACGTACAGATACAGATTGCACGCGCCCCGCAGACAAACCACCTTTAACTTTTCGCCATAAAACTGGAGATAATTCATAACCCACAATACGGTCTAAAACGCGTCTAGCCTGTTGAGCATCTACCAAATTATAATCAATACTTCTTGGGTTTTCAATAGCTTTATTTATAGCTGTTTTTGTAATTTCATGAAAAACAATACGTTTTGTTTTCGCTTTGTCTAATTTTAAAGTTTCGGCTAAGTGCCATGCTATAGCTTCACCCTCACGATCCTCATCACTAGCCAACCATACAATTTCAGCTTTATCAGCTAATTCTTTTAATTTTTTTACAACATCTTTCTTGTCTGCAGTTACTTGATATTTAGGCATAAAATCACCCTCAACGTCAACACCTAATTCTTTTGATGGAAGATCTGCAACATGCCCAAAACTGGAGGCTACTTTGTAATCTTTTCCTAGAAATTTTTCTATAGTTTTTGCTTTGGCTGGTGACTCTACAATAACAAGGTTTTTTGGCATTCTTTTATATTTTGAATTTACAAATGTATAAGAAATTTGAGATACAATCCTAATTTGACTAAAATACAATGCTTATATCAAAACAACAACACATTAATTAATACGCTGTAACATTAGCATAAATTTTAAAAGTATCTGCCAGTTTGTCATAATTCTTAAATAGTATTATCTTTGCATACTTATTGAGATTGTAATAACAAAATTATTGAAATTCACGTTTGTTCGTGAAATGCCATGGAAAAATTTATAGACGAAACTATACAAGGTAAACACCTTATAATCAAAGCTAAAAAAGATAACACCAAAAAACTTTTTATAGAAAGCTATGGTTGTGCTATGAATTTTAGCGACAGTGAAATTGTAGCTTCAATTTTATCTGACCAAGGTTTTAACACCACCCAAAATCTTGAAGATGCCGACCTAGTATTAGTTAACACCTGTTCTATAAGAGATAAAGCAGAGCAAACCGTAAGAAAACGTTTAGAAAAATACAATGCTGTAAAACGTATAAACCCTAAAATGAAAGTTGGTGTTTTGGGCTGTATGGCAGAACGCCTAAAAACAAAATTTCTAGAAGAAGAAAAAATTGTTGATTTAGTAGTGGGGCCAGATGCCTACAAAGATTTACCAAACCTTTTAGCAGAAGTTGATGCAGGTAGAGATGCTATTAACGTTATATTATCTAAAGATGAAACTTACGGAGATATTGCACCTGTACGTTTAAACACCAATGGAGTTTCCGCATTTGTATCTATTACACGTGGTTGTGATAATATGTGTACATTTTGTGTAGTACCTTTTACGCGCGGTAGAGAACGCAGCAGAGACCCGCAAAGTATTGTTGAAGAAATTAATGATCTATGGCAAAAAGGCTATAAAGAAATTACATTGCTTGGTCAAAATGTGGATAGTTATTTGTGGTATGGCGGTGGCTTAAGAAAAGACTTCAAAAATGCAACAGAACTGCAAAAAACAACTGCTGTGAATTTTGCAAGTTTATTAGAATTATGCGCACTTGCTCAGCCAAAAATGCGTATTCGTTTTTCAACCTCTAACCCTCAAGATTTTACATTAGATGTTATTGAAACTGTTGCCAAATACCCCAATATTTGTAACCATATCCACTTGCCTGTGCAAAGTGGTAGCAATCGTATTCTTAAGGAAATGAACCGCTTACACACGCGAGAAGACTATTTTAAAATTATAGATAATATTAGAAAGCTAATACCAGATTGTGCTATTAGCCAAGATTTAATTGCTGGTTTTCCAACAGAAACTGAACAAGATCACCAAGACACACTAAGCTTGTTAGAACGTGTGAAATATAATTTTGGTTTTATGTACACCTATTCAGAGCGTCCCGGAACTATGGCTGCTCGAAAGTTAAAAGACGATGTACCAGAAACCACAAAAAAAAGACGTTTAGCAGAAATTGTGACATTACAACGAGCGCATGGCGCAGAGCATACAGCTTCATATATTAATAAAAGTGTTGAAGTTTTAATTGAACGCCAATCCAAAAAATCCGACCAACAATGGTCTGGCAGAACATCTCAAAACATAGTAGCCGTTTTTCCAAAAGAAAACTATAACATAGGTGACCTGGTAAACGTACACATAAAATCGTGTACAAGCGCAACACTTATTGGTGATGTCATTGGATATTCAAAAAATAATTAAAACTGATTTATAGTAATTATCATGGAGTCAATAATAGCCATTAAACAACGTTTTGAAATCATTGGTAACGATGCTAAACTTAACAGAGCTTTAGAAAAAGCCATACAAGTATCCCCAACCGATATCTCAGTTTTAGTTACTGGTGAAAGTGGTGTTGGTAAAGAAAGTATTCCAAAAATAATACATCAATTATCCCACAGAAAGCACGGAAAGTACATTGCAGTAAACTGTGGTGCAATACCAGAAGGCACTATAGATAGCGAACTTTTTGGTCACGAAAAAGGAGCTTTTACTGGCGCTACGCAAACCAGAAATGGTTATTTTGAAGTGGCCGATGGTGGCACTATTTTTTTAGATGAAGTAGGCGAATTACCGCTAACCACACAAGTACGTCTATTACGTGTATTAGAAAATGGTGAGTTTATAAAGGTTGGCTCTAGTAAGGTGCAAAAAACCAATGTGCGTATTGTTGCCGCAACAAACGTTAATATGTTTGAAGCCATAAAAAAAGAAAAATTTAGAGAAGATCTATACTACCGTCTAAGTACTATTGAAATAAATTTACCTGCACTACGCGAGCGCAAAGACGATATTCCTATTTTATTTAGGAAATTTGCTAGTGATTTTGCTCTAAAATACAAAATGCCTACTGTAAAACTCACTGATGACGCTGTTTTAAAACTTATAAAATACCGCTGGAATGGTAACATCAGACAATTACGAAATGTAGCAGAACAAATTTCGGTTTTAGAACACAACAGAAATATAGATACTATAACCCTTCAGCAATATTTACCAGAAAACGGCAGCCAATTGCCAGCAATTGTTGGCGGATCAAAAAATGAAAGTGATTTTAGTAGCGAACGTGAAATACTATACAAGGTACTTTTTGATATGAAAGCCGATTTAAACGATTTAAAAAAGCTTACCTTGGAACTCATGAAAAATGGTAATGCTACCGAAGTACAAAAAAACAATGAGCATTTAATTGAAAAAATTTATGGCGAACCAAAACCAGAAACATATACTAAAACACCATCTGAAAAATTAGAACTTTTAGCCATACCAGAACATGTAGCATCTAAAACTTACAACACAAAAGACACAGAAGATAAATATCATTTTGCTGAAGAAATTGAAGAAGAAGAAACCTTATCTTTACATGATAAAGAATTGGAACTCATAAAAAAATCCTTAGAACGCCACCAAGGAAAACGTAAACTAGCAGCAACAGAACTTGGCATAAGCGAACGCACACTTTACCGTAAAATAAAACAATACGATTTGTAACCTTGCGTTAACTTAAAAATAATAAAAAATGAAAAAAATGAAATATACGCTCATACTAATACTTTTTTTAAGCGTTTTAAATTGCAAAGTAAACTACTCGTTTACAGGACTTACAGAAGCACCAGAAAGTTTTCAAGTTAATTTTTTTCAAAATAATGCAGATTTGGTAGAACCAGGTTTAGACCTACAGTTTACTAATCTATTACAAGATTTTATTGTAAACCAAAGTAGTGCACAACTGGTAAATACTGGCGGCGAAGTTATTTACGAAGGCGAAATAACAGAATACAGAATTGCGCCAATGACAGCAACAGCAGAAAACACCGCTGCACAAAACCGTCTTACAATTAGTGTTAATGTAAGATATATTAATAGTAAAAACGAAGAAAAAGATAAAGAGCAACGCTTTACGTTTTTTTATGACTACCCAGCAGAATCTCAATTAATAGGTGGTTTAAAAGAGACTGCACATGAAGAAATTTTTGAACGCATAACACAAGATATTGTAAATGCAACTTTAGCAGATTGGTAATTTTATGCAAATCCAAGAACTCACATATTTACTAAAAAAACCAGAATCTATTTCAGAATCACAAACAAAAGCTTTATTTCTAGAAATAGAAAAGTATCCTTATTTTCAAGCCTTAAAAGCACTTTACCTCAAAGGTTTAAAGCAAAAAGGAAGTTACAAATACAACTTAGCTTTAAAGCAAACAGCTGCACATACAGCAGATCGAAGTATTTTATTTGATTTTATAACTGCAGAAAAATTTAATCAAAACGAGATATCACATTTTATAAAACAAAACACAAGCCTTTTAAACACTATTGAAATTCAAAATTTTGAAACCGTCACCTCATCTGGTTCTAAAGCCATAGATAATCAACTAAACAAACATATTAAAGCAGCAGAGGGTATTTTAGATTCAGATTTATTTCTTCCAAAAGAACAAATCGTTTTTGATGAAACTGAAACTGTTGTAGCAGCTACCTTAGATGAAATAGATACAAATACAACTTCAGAATTAAAAACCAAAGATAAGCGCTCATTCTCAGATTGGTTAAAAACCTCTAATATCAAAGCCATTAACCGTAAAGTCCAAGAGATTGAAGATAATGTTATTAAATCTGAATCTAATAATGCTTCGCCTATAGACAACAAACTTGCTATTATAGACAAGTTTCTTAGTGAAAATCCAAAAATAAAGCCTGTTAATAGCAACCCATTTAAACCTAAGTTAGTTAATAATGATAATGTTTCGGACAGTATAATGACTGAAACACTTGCTGGAATTTACTTCGAACAGAAAAATTATGATAAAGCCATAAAAGCATATCGAATTTTAAGTTTGAAATATCCAGAAAAAAGTAGTTTCTTTGCAGACCAAATTAAAATGATAAAATCTTTAGAATACAAACCATAGTCATTAGATTTAAGTTTAAAATTATTTTAACAAGAAATATAAACAAAAATACACATGAGCACATTTATAATATTTTTAGCATTAATAATCATAGTTGCTTTTTTATTAATTGTAGTAATTATGGTGCAAAACCCTAAAGGTGGCGGACTATCATCTTCATTTGGTGGCGGAGGCACTCAACAATTAGGTGGTGTTAAGAAAACAGGTGACTTTTTAGATAAAAGTACTTGGTTTTTAGCAACAGCATTAATCATCTTAATTTTAGTATCTAATTTAGCAGTAGATTCTGGTGACGATTTAGAATCTAAAGCTTTAGACACTGAGCAAACTACAGAGTTACCAACATTACCTGAAACACCTGAAACGGAAAACTAGTATTTTATTTAAATATCTCTCTCAAAAAGACCAACTCAATGCAGTTGGTTTTTTTATACCCTGAAACTTTGTCAGTGCGTTTGTATTGGCATAATTTTAGACCATTAATACGTATAAAAATTTATTAATTTAATTAATTTATACTAACATGAGTTTAAACATTAAACCTTTAGCAGATCGTGTGCTTGTTGCACCAGTTGAAGCTGAAACTAAAACAGCTTCCGGTATTATTATTCCAGATAATGCAAAAGAAAAACCACAAAAAGGAACTGTTGTTGCCGTTGGTAACGGTAAAAAAGATGAGCCTTTAACTGTAAAAGTTGGAGACACTGTACTCTACGGTAAATATGGCGGAACAGATATTAAACTTGAGGGCACAGACTATTTAATGATGCGTGAAAGTGATATATTGGCAATTATTTAAAAACTGCTTTTTAACTTTAGGCTATTAGCCTTTAGTTCAAAAAACAATAAACGGAATTGAATTATAAATTAATTCATTTAGCTAAAAGCCGCATGCTAAAAGCTAAAAACTAATACAATAAAAAAATGGCAAAAGATATAAAATTTGATATTGAAGCTCGTGATGGGCTAAAACGCGGAGTAGATGCTTTAGCAAATGCAGTTAAAGTAACTCTAGGTCCAAAAGGACGTAATGTAATTATTGGTAAATCTTTTGGTGCACCACAAGTTACAAAAGACGGAGTTTCTGTGGCAAAAGAAATTGAGCTCGAAAATGCAATAGAAAACATGGGTGCTCAAATGGTTAAAGAAGTAGCTTCCAAAACTAATGATTTAGCAGGCGACGGTACTACAACAGCAACGGTATTAGCCCAAGCTATTGTAAAAGAAGGCTTAAAAAATGTTGCAGCGGGCGCCAACCCTATGGATTTAAAACGTGGTATTGATAAAGCCGTAGCAGCAATTATTGCAGACCTAGACAAACAATCTCAAAAAGTAGGTAATAATTCAGACAAAATTGAGCAAGTAGCAGCAATATCTGCAAATAATGACGATACCATAGGAAAGCTTATTGCTAAAGCCTTTGGTAAAGTTGGTAAAGAAGGTGTAATTACGGTTGAAGAAGCTAAAGGTATGGAAACCTACGTAGAGGTTGTAGAAGGCATGCAATTTGATCGTGGTTATCTATCCCCTTATTTTGTTACCGATGCCGATAAAATGATTGCTGATTTAGAAAATCCTTACATTTTATTATTTGATAAAAAAATATCAAATCTTCAGGAAATACTTCCAATACTAGAACCTGTAGCACAATCTGGACGTCCTTTATTAATTATAGCCGAAGACGTAGATGGCCAAGCACTTGCAACATTAGTAGTAAATAAATTACGTGGTGGACTAAAAATTGCAGCTGTAAAAGCTCCAGGATTTGGGGACAGACGTAAAGCCATGTTAGAAGACATTGCTATACTTACAGGTGGTGTTGTTATTTCAGAAGAACGTGGTTTCTCATTAGAAAATGCAGATTTAACTATGCTTGGTACCGCAGAAACTGTAACTATAGATAAGGACAATACAACTATTGTAAATGGTGAAGGTGATGCAGAAAACATTAAAGCTAGAGTAAACCAAATAAAAGCTCAGATAGAAACAACAACTTCGGATTACGATAAAGAAAAACTTCAAGAGCGTTTAGCAAAATTAGCTGGTGGTGTTGCAGTACTTTATGTTGGTGCGGCTTCTGAAGTAGAAATGAAAGAAAAGAAAGACCGTGTAGATGATGCATTACATGCAACACGTGCTGCGGTAGAAGAAGGTATTGTAGCAGGTGGTGGAGTTGCTTTGGTTAGAGCAAAATCGGTTTTAGAAAAAATTACCACTGAAAACCTAGATGAAACAACAGGTGTACAGATTGTATCAAAAGCTATTGAAGCTCCTCTACGCACTATTGTAGAAAATGCAGGTGGTGAAGGTTCTGTAGTAATCAATAAAGTTTTAGAAGGTAAAAAGAACTTTGGTTATGATGCCAAATCTGAAACGTATGTAGATATGCTAAAAGCTGGAATTATAGATCCTAAGAAGGTAACACGTATTGCTTTAGAAAATGCAGCATCTGTAGCCGGCATGATTTTAACCACAGAATGTGCGTTAGTTGATATTAAAGAAGAATCTGGATCTGCAATGCCACCTATGGGAGGCGGTATGCCAGGAATGATGTAAGAAACTTAACTGCATCTTATAAAAACCTTTTTAAACGAGAAGTATCATTATTTGAGCTTCTCGTTTTTTGTTTTAATTATTGAGTGAAAATACAGTAAAAACGAATATAAATTTATAAAACACAATATATTCAAAACGTATTATATTTGCGCAAATCTTAAATCCTAAAAAAATGGCCTCAAATTTAATTGCACCCTCAATGCTTGCCGCTGATTTTGGCAATTTACAACGCGACACAGAACTTGTAAATCGTAGTGAAGCGGATTGGTTTCATATTGATGTTATGGATGGCCACTTTGTACCAAACATTTCTTATGGTACGCCTGTAATAAAAGCCATTAAACAACATGCAACAAAGCCATTAGATGTGCATTTAATGATTGAAAAACCAGAGCGCTACATTGCAGATTTTGCAAATGTTGGTGCAGATATTATAACGGTTCATTATGAATCTACAGTACACTTACACCGTACGCTTAGATTAATAAAATCCGTTGGTTGTAAAGCAGGTGTTGTACTAAATATTACAACGCCTCTAAATGTTTTAGAAGATATTTTACCTGAGTGTTATATGGTATTATTAATGTCTATAAATCCGGGATTTGGTGGACAGAAATTTGAAGATGTAACTTACAAACGCGTCAGAAATTTAAGACAAATGATTAGTGACCAAGGCTTGCAAACACGAATAGAAATTGATGGAGGTGTTACTGACAAAAATATAAAACAACTTGTTGAGGCTGGCGCAGATACTTTTGTTGCTGGTAGTCATATTTTTAAAAGTCAAAACCAATTACTAACCATTAGTGAACTAAAAACATTAGCCAATCTATAACTTTAATAGATTGCAATATAAAAGCGGTTTAGATTCCTAACAACATCTAAACCGCTTTTAAGTATAATTTAAAATTACACGTTAACTCTCACTTTCGTCACTGTTATAACCATAACCGTAACCATAGTTATAACTATAGCCATAACCGTAGCCATATTTATAACCGTAGCCTTTATTTTCTCCAACACCATTTAATACATAAGCCATATTATTTAATTTACCACCATCATTTAAATCTTTAGAAAAATTCAATAATTTTTTGTCTGTATGCCCTGCACGTGTTACAAATATTGTGGCATCTGCAAATTTAGAAATAAGCAATGTATCTGTTACTAAAATAGTAGGTGCAGAATCTACAATTATATAATCATAGCTATCTTTTGCTTCTTCTAAAAGTTTTTCAAAACGTCCGTTGGTAAGTAAATGCGTAGGATTTGGCGGAATACTACCAGACAACAAAATGTGGTGATGATTATGCTTGTCAAACGCTTTAATTACTGCGTTTTTCCAATTAAATTCAGCGTCGTACAAGTAATTAGAAAGCCCATCAACATTTTTATCTAAATTAATTTTGGAATGTATTTGAGGATTTCTTAAATCCGAGCCTATAAGTAATACTTTTTTGTTGATACTGGAAAGCGCTAAAGAGAGGTTAAGACTTATGTGTGTTTTACCTTCACCTTTTATAGTAGAGGTACTCAAAATAACTTTTCCTTTACCATCATTATTTTGTGGTAATAAAAAGTTAACATTTGAACTTAAAATCCTAAACGATTCCGCTAAAATATTATTACTATTTGGGTTATCAAATAGCATATTTTCACCTTCTTTTATAAATGGAATTTCCCCAACTACAGGAACCGTAGTGTTTATTTTTAAAATATCTTCTTTGGTATGTACTTTAGTATCTAATAAAAACAATAGATATACAATACCAAATGGTATTAATAGGCCAACTAACAAAGCGCCTAAATAAATTATGTTTGGTTTAGGTGAAATTGGTGCACCATTAGATAAGGCGTATTCAACAATTTTAATTGAGGGTTCTGTAATTGCTAAGTTTATAGCAGCTTCTTCACGTTTTTGTAATAACAAAATATACAAACTTTCTTTTATAACTCTTTGACGTTCAATAGAGTTTAAAAGTTTTTCATCTTCAGGTGTTCTGTATATCTTATTAGCGTATTTTTTGTTTTTAACTTCAAAATTTTTCTTTGAGGTCTCTAATTGTGTAATTGAAGAATTTAATGCTCTTGTAATAGTACCCTTTAAGGTAGTGAGTTCTTGTTCAACTGCTTGGTAACTTGGATTTTTTATACCTACACCGTTGTCTCTAAAGCGTTTTTTGTTTAAAGCAATTTCGTTATAGCCCGTTAAAAGTTTATTTATAGCGTCATTATCTAAGCCTATATTTGCTGGCACAGATTCATCATTTAAAAAATTAGTTTTAATCGTGTTTTTTAATGCTTTAGCGAGCATTAATTGACTTTCAATATTAAATAGTGCCTCATCAGATTCTGCTCTAGCGCTTAAATTTAGTCCTGTATTTACTTCTAAACTTACTATATCTTTATTTTGTTTGAAATTTTGTCTGTTTTGTTCTACATCTTCAAGTTCTTTTGCTAAATAGACAAATCTTTCATCAATGAAATCTATGGTGCGTTCAAAAACTTTTTGCCTATCCAAGATGCCATCTTTATTAAAATTGGACATTAATGCGTTTAAAATACGCTCTGATATGATCTTATTTTGACCTTTTATTGATAAGTTTAGCAAATTACTTCTTTCCCCAACTGGTGTTATACTAATTCTAGATTTTAGACCTAATGTAGCATTTCTAATAGAGCCAATAGTGAGGTTAATAGTGCGATTACTTATTTTTTGTTTACTTAATCCCTCTTTTAATTTTAATTGAAATGGCAAATCATTTTTAACACTGTAAGTAGAAAATTCTGGAAATTTATATACTTTTTCTGTTTTTAAATTTTTAATGTTGAGTGTATTGTCCGTAGTTTCAATTTCAAAATTGTAATTAGTTACTAAACTATCGTTATTAACTATTTGCTTGTAATCTAAAGGCAAATCTGCTAAGGGTGTCGTTAGAAAATTTCCTTTATCAGAAAATGTAACATTTAAATTTAATTCTTTTACAACGCGCTCTAAAACGATATAAGACTTTAGAATTTCTATTTCATTTTCTAAATTTATATTAGACCGTTTAATAACAAACCCTGCAGTTGGTAATTCTAACCCATCTGATTTGTCAAGAATTTTAACTTTTGAATTTGTTTGATAGATCTTTGGCGTATATCTTAAATAGGTGTAAGCTATAGATAAAGCTATGATTATTCCTAAGATGTAAAAAGGCCAAAATCTAAGGTATTTAAAAAGTTCCTGTTTAATATCAAAACTAGAAGATTCGTTTTGGATTGCATTATTTGTATCTAGCACACTATTTTCCATGTTATAAATCTATCTTGTTGTTAGTAGTATAAGGCTTAAACCGAATGATACCACACCAAATAAAGTTGCTAAATCACCAATGTAACCCGCTTTTTTTACTTTAGGATTATTAGGTTTAATATAAATATTGTCATTTGGTTTTAGAAAGTAAAATTCAGAATTCATAAATTCAGAATTTGTAATATCTATATGTCCTATTCTTCTTATGCCATCTACCTCTCTTATTACCATTATATCATCACGTTGTCCGTTAATAGTTAAGTCACCCGCATAACCTAAAGCTTGTAATATAGAAATATTTTGTTCTGTAAAACTGTACGTACCTGGACTGGCTACTTCTCCTAATATGGTAATTTTAAAATTAATTAACCGTACATTAATTATTGGGTTTGATATAAGCTCACCATCAATAAGTAAGTTACCTATATGTTTTTCTAACTCTTTTATTGTTTTTCCTTTTGTACTTATTTCGCCTAGAACGGGGAAGTTTATAGTGTTATCTTTACTAACCAAATAGCCTTCTAATAACATATTTTGTTGATTACCATTACCGCTAGAATTACCTCTATTAAATGGTATTGCAGCTTCTTCTAGCAGACTTTCTACAGTAATTCTTAAAACATCGTTGGGTTGGATAGCTGCATATTGGTAATTTACTTTGGTTTGTTGTGCCTTATCTAAATCTTGTAAATAAACGATGTCTTTACGCAGTGCACAAGAATTTATAAGCAATAGAAGAATTATAATTTTATATTTCATAAGGGTGTTACGTTCTAAAAAAATCAACTTAATTGTTGTCTAATTTTTGAAATGGTGAATTTTTTGAGATGTATTCTGGGATTAACCGTTTTAATTTAATTATTAAATCTTGAATTTCATCATCTTGCACAGTATTAACTAACGCTTCAATATCCGTAATATTTTGATTATGATTTGTGATATTCACTTTGGCAATTTTTATTTTGTTGTGATGTGTTTTAATACTATCTTCTTCAGTTTGTAAAAGCTCTTCGTAGAGCTTTTCACCTGGACGTAAACCCGTAAATTTAATATCCATTTCATCAGGATATTTAAATCCTGAAAGTTTTATCATATTTAGAGCTAAATCGTAAATCTTGATAGGTCTCCCCATATCAAAAACAAAAATTTCACCACCTTTACCAGTTATACCAGCTTCGATAACCAGCTGGCTGGCTTCTGGAATCGTCATAAAATATCTAATAATATCTTTATGAGTAACCGTTAATGGACCACCTTGTTCGATTTGTTTTCGAAATAAAGGAATTACTGAGCCATTAGACCCTAATACATTTCCAAAACGTGTTGTCATAAACTTAGTTTTAGTGCGTGTTTTAGATAAAGAACCAATATATATTTCAGCAGCACGTTTTGTTGCACCCATTACGTTTGTAGGATTAACAGCTTTATCTGTTGAAACCATAACAAAGCGTTCTGACTCGTATTTTATTGCTAAATCTGAAACAATTTTAGCACCACCAACATTAGTTTTTATAGCTTCCTTAGGAAAACGCTCCATAAGCGGTACATGTTTGTATGCTGCTGCATGAAATATAAGGTTTGGCTTATGCGTTTTAAAAACTAAATCTAAAGCAATAGCATCACAAACACTAGCAACAATACAAATTGAATTTACGCAACCATTTCTTTTTAACTCTTGTTGTAGATCATATAAACTACTTTCAGATTGGTCTAAAACTATAATTTTTTGAAGTTTAAAATTAGAAAGTTGCCTTACAATTTCACTTCCAATTGAACCTGCACCACCCGTAACTAAAACAACTTTATTTGTTAGGTTTGAAGCCCATAACGCTGTATCTAACTTAATTGCCTGTCTAGATAATAAATCTTCAATTTTAATATCTTTGATTTGACTGGTCTCCAAAACACCGTCTACCCATTTTTGAAATGGTGGTATTAATTTTGGCTTTACGCCATAAGACAAGAATTTTTCTGCTATGTCTTTTATTTTATCTTTAGGAATATTATTAATAGCTATGTAAACAACTTTAATGTTTTGCTTTTTTATGAATTTATTATTTATTTTTTTTGAATGAATAATCGTTAAATTATTTATTCTTTTTCTAGCCTTATACTTATTATCATCTATGAAAGCCTTAATCTTTATATTTTTTTCATTGGATAACAAGTTATTTACCGCAATACCCATTTCACCAGCACCATAGATAACTCCATTAACATATTCAACAGGTTCATGAACTATTCTATTAAATAAAAAAGAAAAGCACAATCGGCTAAATATCATAACATTTGCACTAAGCAAGAAGTGAATTAACAATGTACTCCGTTTAAAGTCGTATGGAGTGTTATGATAGCTTTGATTTAAAAACAGGTCTATAATTAATAGCACAACTAGCCCAATTATTAATGCTATAAAAACACGTATCATGTCTTTAATATTACTGTATCTTATAATTCCACGGTAAGATTTTGTAATTAAGAATACAATTAGAAATACAGAAAAAACAGTTGGTATTTGATAAATTGTGTAATAAAAATTACTAGATAATGTAAAAGCATATTTTATAAACGCTGCAACAATGTAGGCACTAATAACTAATAGCATATCAATGGCTAGCACTACCCATGGAGATGCGTATTTATGTAGTTTTTTCTTTATGTATTTGTTAATCATAAATCCAATAATTGTATGCTAATATAAAAATTTAAAGCTAAACTATTTTTTAGCTTTTCTAAAATGCTGTTCCCATAACCAAGACGATGCAATCATATCCTCTAAATTTTTATCGGCAGACCACTTTAGTTTGGATTCTGCAAGTGCTGTTGCGGCATAAATTTCTGCGACGTCTCCTTTTCTCCTTGTGGTAATCTCATAATTAAGTTTTACCTGTGTAACTTTTTCAAAAGTAGTAACAACATCCATTACAGAATACCCTGTGCCTGTGCCTAAATTGAATATTTCAAAAGGCATCTCTTTTTCATTGTTTAGTAAACGCCTAACAGCAGCTACGTGAGCTTTTGCTAAATCTACAACATGGATATAATCTCTAATAGCTGTACCATCTTTTGTATTATAATCATCACCAAAAACCATTAATTTTTCTCTTAACCCAACTGCAGTTTGAGTGATGTAAGGCATTAAATTATTTGGTATTCCGTTTGGAATTTCGCCAATAAGACCAGATTGATGTGCACCAATAGGGTTAAAATATCTTAACGCTATACAAGAAAAATCTGCGTTAGAGGCTACATATTCTTCTAAAATTTCTTCACCTATTTTTTTTGTGTTACCATATGCAGATAGTGGGCGCTGAGTTTTGTCTTTTTCAGTTACTGGTAAATGTTCTGGAGTACCGTACACTGTTGCAGAGGATGAAAAAATAAAATTATGTATTCCGTTTAATTTTTGCGCTTCTAATGTATTTAATAAAGCATATAAATTATTCTGATAATACTTTAGTGGGTTTTCAACAGACTCGCCAACAGATTTGTGAGCTGCAAAATGAATAACGGCTTTTGCATCGGAATGCGTCTCAAAAGCTTCTTGGGTGGCTATTCTATCTTTAAGATCAACATTTATAAACGTTGGTTTTACACCTGTTATTTGCTCTAAAGCAGCTATGATTTGTGCGTTAGAATTAGATAAATCATCTAAAATAACCACTTCAAAATTATGCTTTATTAATTCTACAACCGTATGAGAACCAATATAACCACAACCACCAGTAACAATAATTTTATGACTCATATCGCTAATTATTTGACTTTTAATTGGTTGAAGCAGGTTTCTATTCGTAGTCTGTCTGCATCTGTTAAATTGGAACCCGATGGTAAACACAATCCGTTTTCAAATAGCGTATCACAAACAGTAGTTCCAAAATATAGAGCGTCCTTAAAAATGGGTTGCAAGTGCATGGGTTTCCATAAAGGTCTTGTTTCTATATTTTCGTTTTCAAATGCCAAACGAATGGCTTCTCGGGATTTTCCAAAAACAGATTCTTCAACTGTAATACATGATAACCAATGGTTGGCATAAAAATCATCAGACGTTTCTTTATGTACTGTAATACCTTCTACATTTTGAAATAAGGCTTGATAAAATGCATTATTTTCTCTTCTTAGATTAATGTGTTTGTGTAAAACTTCCATTTGTCCGCGTCCTATACCTGCTACAATATTACTCATTCTGTAATTGTGTCCTATCTCACTATGCTGATAATGCGGAGCTGCATCTCTAGCTTGTGTTGCAAAAAAAATAGCTTTTTCTTTAGCTGCTTTTGTTTTACAAACCAAAGCACCACCGCCAGAGGTTGTTATAATTTTGTTTCCATTAAAAGATAATACCCCAAAATCACCAAAAGTGCCACATTTTTGCCCTTTATACGTAGAACCTAGAGCTTCTGCGGCGTCCTCTATTAAGGCAATATCGTAGGTTTTTGCTATTTGCGCTATGTCATCAATTTTAGCAGACATCCCATACAAGTGCACAACTACAATTGCTTTAGGTTTTTTATTGTTTTTAATTCTGTCTTTTATAGCTTCTTCTAGAGCTATAGGGCACATATTCCAGGTATGGGTTTCACTATCTATAAAAACAGGATGTGCACCTTGGTATTTTATGGGGTTAGCAGATGCACAAAATGTAAAACTTTGACACAAAACCTCATCATTATAACCAACACCCGACAAAATTAAAGCTAAATGCAAGGCTGCTGTTCCGGAGGACAAACAAGCAACTTCATGGGTATTGCCTAGTTCTTGTTTTAAATCTTCTTCAAAGTTTTTAACGTTTGGCCCTAATGGAGAGATCCAATTGGTATCAAAAGCTTCTTTTATAAATTTTTGTTCTCCACCTCCCATATGTGGAGATGATAACCATATTTTAGATTTAGACATCCGTATTGTATTTAATTATTTTCCCAGGATTGCCAACAACAACTGCAAAATCTGGAACATCTTTTAGTATTACAGATCCGGCACCTATGGTTGCCCATTTTCCTATTTTAATATTTGGCAAAATTACAGCATTAGCACCAATATGTGTACCTTCTCCTATAAAAACTCCACCTGTTAACGTTGCATTTGGAGAAACATGTACAAAATCTTCTAAAATACAATCGTGTTCTACAACTGCGGCAGTATTAATTATACAATGAAAACCTATTTGTACATTTGCATTTATTACTGCATTTGGCATAACAACAGTACCCTGTTTTAATACCGCTGAGCTTGAAATAATTGCTGATGTGTGTGTTACTAATTTATATTGAATTTTGTAACGTACACTTATTTTTTTTCTAATAGCATTAGCACCTATTGCTATTATAAATTCAGTGTCTTTATAATCGCTTATTTTATCTGAAGATAATACGCTAACACCATTAATTTCTTTTACTATTGGACGGTCTTCAAAGTAAGCTTGTACACTTAAATTTTGACTTAAAACAACATCTTTTATGACCTTACTGTGGCCGCCAGCACCAATAAAACAGACCTTAGACATTACCTTTAAATTTTGTAGTTGTAGCTTCTCCTTGTTTTGTAATACCTTCTGATTTAAATACTTTTTTAATTGTCATAGCTATTATTTTTAAATCTAAAGCAAATGTGATATTATCTACATACCATACATCAAATTTAAATTTTTCTTGCCAAGAAATAGCATTGCGCCCGTTAACTTGTGCCCAACCGGTGATACCTGGCCTTAGATTGTGTCTCTTTTTTTGAAAGTCATTATACAATGGCAAATATTCTGTTAATAGTGGTCTAGGCCCTATGAGACTCATATCTCCTTTAATAACATTTATAAGTTGTGGTATTTCATCTAAAGATGTTTTTCGTATTAATTGTCCAACTTTGGTGAGGCGTTTTTCATCGGGTAACAAATTGCCTTTGTTATCCTTTTTATCATTCATGGTTTTAAACTTTACTATACGAAATAGTTTTTCGTTTTTTCCAGGTCTAACTTGAAAGAAAAAAGGTTTTCCATGATTTTGAATGGCTAAAACAACAGCAACTAAAATAAAAACAGGACTTAAAGTTATTAAACCCAGTACCGCACTCATGAAATCTATGAATCGTTTTAACACCTTTTTATACATTATAGTTTTTTAGTAGATTATTGTATTCCTGTAAAATGGCATTCCATACCAACTTTTGCTCATACCGTTCTGTAATCATATTTCTAGCGTTAGATGCCAATTTTTTATACAAGCTTTTGTCAGCTACAAGTTTAGACATGGCTACATATAATTTGTCACTATTTTTTGAAGGAATAATTAATCCGTTTTTGGCTTCACTAATAATTTCATTACAGCCGTTAATATTGCTAACAATACTTGGTAATCCCATAGCACCAGCCTGCATAACCACATTTGGAAATCCTTCTCTATAACTTGGAAACACCAATGCATTACTTATAGCAAAATAGGGCCTAACATCGGTTTGATAGCCTGTTGTAATTATATGTTCTGAGTCTTTTATTTTTTGTAAAGTTTTTGGCGCTAACGGATCTAATTCTTGCTCCAATGGCCCAACAAGAAGTAATTTTACATGTGCTTTGTTTAGCTGAACAAAAGCCTCTACAAGCTCATTGATGCCTTTATCTTTTACAAGACGTCCAACAAAAATATAAACAAAATCTGTTGGCTGTATATTTAGATTTTTTTTTAAGGTAGTGTTTTCACTATTAGTAAACTTGTTGGCATTAAAATATGTGGTGTCAATGCCATTTATGTTTCCATTTGCTATTATTTGTAAAGGCTTTTTTGTTATGCTGTATGCTAACAAATCTTTTTTAACACCCTCACCCTCGGGATAGATATGTGTTGCAAAGTAACATAATAATTTGTCCATTGCTATTAATAGTTTTTGAAACACACCCGTTTTTGACGGGAAAATAAGCCCTGTAAAACTATGAACTCTTACGGGTACTTTTGCAAAATAAGCCGCTATCATGGTAAGTAAGCCTGCTTTAGGTGTTATTGAGTGTACTAGTTGCGGTTTTTCTTTTTTAAAAACTAAGTAGAGATTAATTAATGATGTTATATCCTTAAATAACCTAATAGGCCTAGATATTGATACGGAAATAGTTTTAACATCTTCACGTTGTGCAACTTCTATAAGGTTGGCATCTTTACCAGATAGTGCTATAACCGTAAAATAACTATTTAAAAACCTTAATTGCCCTTTTAATAGTACATTTAAAGATAGTGCAATAGTAGAGGTTCTTATGATTTTAGTTTTTTTCAATAAATTTAGAATTAGAACTTTTAATTACGGCAAAATTATCTTTTAATTTTATGAATTTTTTTTCAAAAAAGTTATATGATATGTGAGACACCAACACGGTTATAATTAATATAGATGCAATAACTATAAAAATTTTAATATAAATATTAAAATTCAAGTCAGATATAAAAAAAGATAAAAGATAAATTATGAGCGGATGATAAACATAAATCCCATAAGAAAGTTTCCCTAAATAATCGAGAATGTTTTTATTTAAATTTACAACTCTAGCCTTTAAATTGATTTGCCCAATAATTAAAACTAAAGCGCTTATAGCAACAATAAATGTATCAATTATAGTGTTAAAATGGTAAATATTTAAAATAAGTAATATAAAGAAAATAATTACCACATACTGTAAAATTTTATTACAAAATATTTTACAAAAAACAACATTTCGTTCTAGGTATAAAATACTACCAATAGCACCTATAATCATGCAATCAAACCTATTGACCATTAAAAATGTGGAAATTTTGGTGAATGGATAAAAATACCATACACCAACTCTTATTATATTGTATATTAGTATAAATACTATTAAATATATTTTTAAATTTTTTTTGAATTTCATTATTAATGGCCAAAATAGGTAAAACTGTTCTTCAACAGCGATAGACCAAAAATGATGAAGTAAAGGCATTCCAAAGCTACCAATAAAAGGGATATTTGCTGCAAAAAATATGTAGTAAAATCCTGTTTTAAAATTTGTAAAGTCTTTTAAGTAATAAATTACTATACATACAATGAAAAAATAGAGATAATACAGTGGCCATATTCTAAGCACTCGCCTTATATAAAATTTTTTTATGTTTATTTGTCGTGTTTTCTTAATCTCCAACTGAAGCAAGTATGTAATTAGAAAACCACTCAATACAAAGAATATAGTTACACCATGTTCAGCCAATTTATAACCCTTAGGTGAACCATCAGCTGTTAACCCAAAAACAGCATAATTAATATTAAATGATTTAAGCGCTAAAATGGAATGGGAAAAGAGCACTGAAAGTGCAGCGAATGCCCTAATACCATTAAGACCAGGTAAAAATATTTTTTTTTGGTTCATTACTACTGTAAGATTATATGGAGTTATAAAGCAATATATGCTTATCTATCATTATAGAAATATCATACTGTTTCGATCTATTTAAACACGATTTCACAATTGTGTTGTAATAGTCTTCATTGGCTAATAATTTTTTAATCTCATTGGCTAGTTGCTGGCTGTCGCCTTGCTTAAAAAGTACACCAGCTCCTTTTACAATATCTCTGAGTCCTGGCACATCACTAGCAACAAATGGTTTTCCACTTGCCATAGCTTCTATACTAGATAAAGATAAGCCTTCGTATTTGGATGACAACACAATAACGTCTGCTGTTTTAAGTAAATTAGGCACATCGGATCTGTTTCCGAGAAAAAAAACGCGTTCTTGTAAGTTTAACGCTTTGACTAAATTTTTACAAGCTTCAATTTGCTCTCCTTCCCCGGCTAAAATCAATTTTATATGACTAGATAATTTACTTAGCGCATTAATTATTGTGGCTTGATTTTTTTGCTTTCTAAATGCAGATACTTGAAGTATAATTTTATCTGAAGGCTTAATCTTTTCTATGTTTAATTCTATTGGTTTGGCATTAGAAATCTCTGAAATTACTACACCGTTTTGAATAATTGTAATTTTATTATCGTTAATTTTTAATTGTTGATTTAACACTAAAGCTATCTCTTTACTTATAGCTATAATCTTATGATATTTTAAGTAAATTAATTTATCAATTTGTTTGAACACTATGTTAGAAATACGCTTATTGGTGGTATTATGTTCTGTGAAAATTAATTTTGCTTTAAAATTAAATATTATCTTAGACGCAGCCACAAAGTAGAGTGCAGGAAACAAATGCACATGCACTATGCTATATTCTTTTAAATATTTCCCTAGTTTATAGATTGTAGTTAGTGAATACACCGATTTTTGTTTTAATTCAATAACATTACAACAGTTTAAATCTATTAATTTCTTTAAAAATGGGCTTTTAGAAGATTTAAAAACGAGTATATCTACAGGTATTCCTTTAGCATTATATCTAGGTATAGTGTCTAAAAGTAATTTTTCTGCACCGCCTACATCTAAACTATTTATAACATGAAGTATTTTCATACGTTTTTTCTTTTATCTCTTAGATACATCACATACCCTATTGGCATTAAAAGTAAACTGGCTTTAACCTTTAAAAATTTTAATTTTTCAGGAAATGATTTTTTAGAATTAAATGCAAAGCGCCAAAAATTAATATAGGCTTTAATTTTTTGTAATACTGGTATTTGGTAGGATGCTAACTCACTATATGTAAGCATTGATGCTATGGGAGATGTCATTCTTATCTTAACAATTTTATCGGTAAGTCCGCCCTCTAGGTATTGTGTTGTGTAAATGCCAATATTAAAAAACAATAAATTGTAATTTTGAGCTATCCTATTCCAAACTAATGCTTCAGGGCAAAATTTTTCGTTTTCTATCTCTGGAAATTTTTCAGCTTTTATTATTTTGGTTTTATAGATTTCTACTAAATCACCAGTAACTTTGTGCTTATATCTAATATCAAGTGAATTAGAAATTAACTCACTAAAAGTTTGATTGCCTACTATTTCTCCGTCTTTGAAATTACGACGACCTGCTATACCTGCTATTTCATTATCATTTTTTATTTTATCATAATAAAAACGACAATTCTTTAAAGCATCTTTTGCTAAAGTATCATCACTGTCTAGAATAAAAAACAATTCTCCTTTAGCGATATCTAAAGCTTTATTTAATGCAAAATGTTTGCCTTTATTAACTTGACTGTGAACTATAATGTTAAAAGAGGCTTTTTTAATTAACAGATTTACAGTTTGTATGGGGTTATCTTTACTCCCATCATCAACTATAATCCACTCTATATTAGTATCATTCTGTTTTACTAATGATTCAAAAATTGTAGTTAAAAAATTTGCCCTGTTGTATAAGGGTGTCACAATAGATATTAGCATAATTAGTAATCTCTAAAATTTCTGTATTCCATGTGCTTCCATATTGAACCTCTGTCAAAATCCTGAAAAATACTTTTGTAAGGCATAAAGTCTCCACCATCATATACAGTCATTAACCTTAAAAATATTGCGGTATAATAAACAAATACAGCAGTTTTAAAAAGACTTTTAGTACTCTTTAAATCTATAAAATAATACACATATGGCAAACCTAAACATATAAACATAAAGTAATACCATCCTAACCGAATAAAAGTTGCATTAGTAATACCAAATACAATTATAAAACCATAAAACAAAATGCCATTAAAATAGACAACTGTAGCTTTATTTGCATAAAATTTAGATCTAAACACTAAGGCTAGCACTATTATTAAAGCACCTTCAATCACATAAAAAATATTTATAGTGCCTGATTTACTAGCATACGATGTAATTTTCTCTTCATTTACGGTATCCCCTATTCCAGTTAATAAAAAACTACCCAAGGGCGAAAAGCTTAAAAGCCCAATAAAGGCAACTATTAAAATAATTTGTAGGTTAGAAAACTTAATATTACCCATAAAAACAAAAGGAAGAAATAGGATTGCTGATTTGTGAATTAAAAATGCTACTATGGCTAATATGATAGCCCATTTTTTTTTATCTAAAAGTAAATAATACAATGAAATTAAGACCACAACCATTGCTAAACCTTGGCGGAGATACACAAAAGACATTAAGTAAAATTTACAAAAAAATATAAAAAGAGAAAAATAAAAAGCGATGCTTATTTTTTTTAAATAATATCCATATAAGCCCAAAATTATAATTGCGCTTATAAAAAACATAAAATGCCTATCTTCATTAATAAACCTTAATACTTTATAATAAATGATAAAACCAGGCTCAAACAAAAGACCTACATCTTGTATTAAATCAAGTTTTTCATAGACCTCTGCATAGATATAAACATCATAGCCTCCAATCATGTCTCTAAAACCGGCAATGCAAATGGCTAATATTGCAAATAGCACAAACAATCCTTTTAGATTGTTGTTTTTAGAAAAATAAAGTACAGATGCTATTGCAAAAAGGACTAAATATGTATACATATATAATATATTAATCTCATAATTAAGATGCTATTTCTCCTCTAAAAAGCAGGTTAATTTTACAACACATTATAAATAAATTTTTTTTATTTAAAATATATTTAAAAACCTTTAGCTTAAGTGGTGTATTACTCATGCTTACTGGTAATAAGTTTTGTTGGCTATACAGCAGGTGTATTTTTTTTATATAGTCTAATGGGTAACGCTCAACAATTAAACTGTAAAAAAAACCCAGTATTGTATGTGATAATTTATTTTTTATAACATCATAAGCAATACTATCTAATGGAAAATTATCCCTTATTTTTTCGACATTCGTATGTACATTATAAGAACTAGTCCCTTTTTTAATGAGATGTTCTAAGCTTTTTTTTCTTGAAATAGAATTTTCTTCAAACGCATAAGTGTATAATGCCTCATTAATATATTTAACTTTTTTGGCTTTTGAAAACACTTCAATATTAAATAGCGAATCTTCTAAACTTACTGATTTTGCTAAAAAATTAATACTATTTTCCCTTAAGAAAGCTACATTATAGATGTTGTTCCAGAGGTATAGTCTGCCGTCATTTCGTTGTAAAAAACTTATGCCATCTATAATAGCATCTGTATATGGTGGTAATTGTTTAAAATATGTATTGGTTTTTGTTTCTAAAAAATAACCAAAATGTAATACCTCTAACTGTTGTTTTATATTATTATCTATTATTTCAAAAGCATTGGCACTTATATAATCATCTGCATCTAACATCCAAACATAATCGCCTTTAATTTTTGTTAACGCAAAGTTTCTGGCTTTGTATACGCCTTGATTTTCTGTGTGAAAGCAATTTATAAAATTATAATTTTTAGAAATTTCATCTAATAAAATACTTGAATTATCTTTTGATCCATCATTTATAATTACAACATCTAATTCAAACAAGTGAGATTGCTGCGAAGTAATAGACGCTATTAACCGATTTATGGTGTTTTCAGAATTGTAAACAGGAATAATGATTGATAATATCATCTAATACTATATTGGATTATAAACTAATTTTAAGCCATATTTGAAATGGCAGTCTTGTTAATTTTTGAAAACTTGTTTTTAACGGCCCTTTTATTGGGTATAGACCATCTTGTTTTAATTGATTTATGCACTTTTTTTTGAAATCTATATTTAACTCCTTAGGTTTAGATATAAATTGCCATAAAAGATTCCATATTATGGTATTATAATTTGCCTTTATGGAATAAATTAATTTACTATCTGTAAGGCTATAATTTTTAATATTATCTTTAATAAGTTTTGCGATTTTTACTTCATCATAACGTAATTGTTGAAGTTTTTCCTGTGTTTTTGGTTTGGTTATAGAACCTGGCCGCTGTAAATAATGATATATAATTTGGTCTTTAAAAATTACGTTGTTAACGTTTAGCATTACTCTAGACATAAACTCAACATCCATGTGGGTAATTTTAGGATAAATGCGTAGATTATTATCTATCAGTATTTTTCTTTTGAAAAGAAAAACACAAATTGAGGATGGTTGATAGCCTTCAATTAAACACTCCGCACCAGACATTAACTTATTGTATGGTATAGGATGCTTTGGTCTTACTCCTATTTGTTTATAGTTATCATCTACATAATCTAGCCTATACCCTATTAAATCTAAATTTAAATCAATAGCTTCTTCTAACAAAAGAATAAGGTTTTCAATTTCTATGATGTCATCAGAATCTAAAAACTGTATATAATCACCTTTTGCTACATCTATTGCAGTATTTCTAGCTCCTGATGAGCCTTTGTTCTCTTGAGAAATGACTAAAACATTTTTATTACTAGCTTCAATCTTTTTTAATTCCTCCAAGCTATGATCTGTTGACCCGTCGTTTACGTATATAATTTCAAAATCTATTTTAGAAGCGTATAATGGTTTTAATTGCTCAAATCCTTTTTTTAAATAATTGGCACAATTATATACTGGTATTATAATGGATAGATTCATTTGTTGTTTATCTTTGTTAATACTGCTTTTTGAAAATCTTCAATTTGGTATGCTTCAATTTTTTTTTCATAAAAAGATTTTATAAAAGAGTCTGGTGGTGTAAATAAGCTGCCTTTAAGTTTAGTTTTCTCAATGTATTCTTTAACAGTACAAATATACTTTGCCGGGTTTCCTGCTACTACTACATTTGGGCTTACATTTTTTGTGACTACTGAGCCCGCACCAATTATTGCGCCATCTCCAACCACTAGACCTGGCAAAATTATAGCATTTGCGCCTAAAAATACATTATCACCTATTATTGTTTTTTCACAACGATACTGCTTTATATGAAGAAAAAGGCTAGCATCATGTGCTAAAATAATTGAACCTGGGGCTGAAATAAAATTATCACCAATTTCAACAAGTTGTGGAATTAAGGTATCTATTATAGAATTATGGGCTTTTCTATTCCCAATTTTGTACTTTACTTTATTTACTTCGGGTTTATTTATTCTCAGAAATTTGTAAATAATCTTTATGAAGTTTAACATAATTAAAAATAATTTTTAATTGCAGCTAAAAGTGTAACCACCTCGAGCTTATCAGATACTTTTCCGTTTTTATATTTATAACTCGCATCATCTTTTAATTGAGTATTCTCTATTAAATTAATAGTGTCATTAAAATAATCATCTAAATGCAATTTTAACTTTTTGTTCTCTTTATACCAATAATCAACTGGATTCATATGATTTGAATTTTGGTTTTTAATGAATTTGGCTTTCATTATTTTAAAAACATCATTAACACTCAGGTCGTTCCCTTTATACTTAATAGTAAGATTATTTTTAGTTATTAATTGTTTTGAGGACTCCCAAATATAGTTTGCTGCTTTTGGGTATTTTTTTATTATCCATTTTTTATATATATTATGATTTATCCTTTTTTCTTGCGGAATACTAAAACAAAAATTCATGAAATCTATATCGTAAAAAGGGGAAAAAGTTTCGGTAAAATTATATATTGAATTTAACCCAGAGTTTGCTCCATTTATAGCTCTATTATAGATAAAAAATTCTTCGGCATTATTGTATTTATCTGATATAGAATTTGTATCTACTATCTTGTCAATAAAATTTATGTTACTTAGTTTTTGTTTTATGTTATCTTTGATGTAATATGCTGCTGCACCTATTATTGCATCGCCTAATTGCCCTGTGTGTACTATTCCATAATTTTTAAAATTAAAATTAGAATAAAAATCAGAGGAATGGGAGACACCAAAATATGAAGTATTACCGCCATTAATTTTCATGTTTTTTTCTATAGGTAATAAGATATGTCCAAAATCTAAGAATTTAAAAAGCCACTCATGTTTTAAATCTCTTGCAATTTGTTTTGCAATTGTTTCATCTAAATAATTAGATTGTGAAAAGGTGAAATTAAGCTGTTCATTATAACCTATTTTATTTGCTACCCAAACCGTCATTCTAGAATCTAAACCACCGCTTAACCCAGATAAATGTTTGTAATTATATTCAAGATCTTTATCAAAAGCCAATTTTATGGCATGTTTAAAGCGTTGGTCTAACTCCTCTATTAATTCATCTTCATTACTAGTATTATTATAGCTAAATGATATTTTATAGTAATTTGTAATGCTTAATGAAAAATTATTAATGTTTAGGTATGAGCCTGGCAAAAGTTTTTTTGTGTACTTATCTAAAGTAAAGTCATGGATTAGATAGCCATAACTTAATAACATATATGCACCATTTAGCGATAAATTATTTTTTAAGTCATTATTTTTTTTATGTGTATAAAGTAAATCTAAACTAGAGGACACAATAAATTCATTCTCCTTAATATTAGAGTAAAATAAAGATTTTGACCCTATATGATCATTAAAAAACTGAACACTATTATTAGATTTATCATAAATTAAGCCAACAAAACTACCTTTTAATTTTGGTATAAAATTATCTTCATTTTTTATGACATTCAAAAAAAAGTCTTTTAAATTTTTGAATCCCTCTTTTAACAATAACTCTTGTTTGTTAAGGATAATCCCATCTAAAAAAACAAAACAATTGTCGTCTTCAAAAAATAATTTATCATCTTCAAATTTATTATTTGAATTATAGCCTATCCAAAGGCTACCTGATTTGAATATTTTTTCAAAGTCATTTTCTTTTTTTATATAGGCGTTAATGTTTTTACTTATGTAACAAATAAAATTCATGCATTTTATGATTATGGTTATGTTTTAGAATAATGTGGAATATTTAATTCTGCGTAATTTTCTTCAATTGATTTATATATATTTATAGCCATCACATTTTTTATCATAGCTTTAGCAAGATCAACTACTTGAGAGCTAGAATTCTTAATCTTTTGCAAGAATACAAACCAGTTTAGATAACCACTTAAATATTTTGTTGATACACCATAGAAAGGTTTTATCCATCTTTCATAACGATTGTCTCTTGAGTTTACGTGTTGCACGTGGTAGCATTTGTTTTTAATATGTTTTGACGCTATAAAAGTATGATGCTCTATTTTTTTTTTCTTTCGCCCATTTAATTATTGAAGGATGAGAATCTGAACACAGTACATTTTCAGGTTTAATTAAGGTGCCTATTGTGTTTTCAATACTACCGGTATCAATTCTACCTATCTTAGCTATGCGCATCAACGGATTGTTATTTCTGTCTGTAGCAACGATTATAGAGATTTTGTCGTTACTCACACCTCTTTTAGTTTGTCTATCGCTTGGTCTTTTGTAAGGTTTTCTTTGAAGGTCTCGACTCCCTTTGTTATTTATATCAAGTTGCTTATCATCACACTCAACAATTCCTGTGAACTCTTCACCGTTCAAAATCGATAAACACGATAGTAGTTTGTGTCTCCAATCAAAAATAGTTTTAACATTAACACCAAGCTTTTTAGAGGCTTTACGGATACTCATGCTTTGAATCATCAGAACTAGATAATCCTGAAATTTATTTACTTTTTTTATCCCATCCATAGCTGTCCCTGTGAGGTCATTAAAGGTCTTAGCGCAGGACTTACATTTATAGCGTTTGCGAGATTTATAAACCCCATGACCGTAAATATCAGAGCCTTGACAATGTGGGCAACTGATTGGGCGGTATTTGTTCATGTCTGATATGAGCTGATTTAGTTTTGGAACATTCAAATCGCGATTCAGTAAGTGAGCTAACTCTTTTTTTTGATCTTCATTCAATTCGCTTATAATATGCTGTAAATCCATAATTAATATCTTTCTTTAAAGATAATAAATTTCTACAATATTATAAAACATAACCATGATTATTTATATTTTATATCTGCTTTATATCTAATAGATACAGTGTCATACTAAATTTATTTCAGGATCTCATATACAGGTTTGATTGACATAGATATGAGATTCTGAATCAAATTCAGAATGACGTACTTTTTTTGTTTTATAACATTTTACGGACAAGCAAATTATTTATTATCCTCTTTTTAAAACTAAAACTTTATCATATATTTTCTAAATACTTTCAGGTATGACAAAAAACTCATTAAAATTTTTCTTTAATCAATCTATTTCATCCTTTATCCAATTTTCATTATCGTAATAATACCAATTATTATTTATCTTTTTGTAGAATCTATTATTCAATTTTTCTTTTTGTAATATTCTGGTAGTTGCACAAACAGCAACTGAGTTGTGCGGCATATTTTTATATACCACAGCGTTTGCACCTATACGACAATTGTTTCCTATTGTTATGTTTCCTATAATTTTTGCTCCTGCCCCTATGTAAACATTATCACCAAGTTTAGGCGCACCTATATTACTGTCTTTTAATGTATTAGACCCTATGGTAACCTGTTGAAAAATAACACAATTTTTTCCTATAACAGCTCCTCCACTTATGAAAACACCATTTAAACCATGAGGAAACACTGGGATATTCTTAAAAGTAGAAGTATAACCTATGTAATTTCCACCTTTTGATAAAAGAATGTTATAATAGTGTGCAAGATTATTGTTATAATTATTTTGTAATGAGTGTTTAATATCCCAAAGTGAACTGTATTTAATTCTAAATAAAACCCTATATAAGTAAAAACTAAAATTTAACATACTATTTTTTTATAAAACCTAATATAATCTTTAATTGCTTTTTCTGATAAAAAAAAGTGTATATGCAATATACGGTAGCGCAAAGGACTAATTTAATAACTAATAAAAAAGTATAACTACTATCATTTAGTGTTAAATGTAAAATATAACTGACCAATAAAAATAAAAGGGATCCTATTAAGGGTCTTATAAGTTCTTTTAACATTAATGATAATTTTAAATCAATTAATGACAATGTTATTTTTAATAATGGGTAAGCAATTAAAAATTGTAGAATACAATATATAATAACCATAGTATTTAAATCAAAAAAATAGAGGGAAGTTACCCAGGTTATTATAAAAATCACATTTGTTATTATTAGAATATTTAAAGCTAGTTTTGTATTACCTGTAGAATTATATATAATGCCATTAACAAAAAGCAATGACCTTACTAAACCCATTAAACAAAACAATTGCATTATAGGAATAATATCTAGCCAAGCAGTGCCTAAAATTAGGTTAACAAATTCTTCAGTTATTACATAAAGCCCTATCATTACAGGAAACATAATAAAAGAAATTAAGCCAATAGTTTTTAAATAATAGGCTCTAAACCTTGGCATGTCATTATTAATTATTGAAAAAGTAGGGAACAACACTTTATTAAAAACACCAGCTACACTTGTTATTGGCATAGCTACTGTAGTAAAAGCCCTGTTGTATATCCCTAAAGCGGTATCGCCAGACATTTTGCTGATAATAAAATTATCTGAATTACTTACAAAATAATTTAACACATTAGCATACAGTATTTTAGAACTGTACCCAAAAACATGTTTTAAATCTGTAAACGAAAAATGAAACAGTGGTGTCCATTTAGTTATTAGCCATAAAAAAATAGTATTACAAAAACTAGATACTAAAACTTGGGCAATTAAACTCTCAATAGTAAAGTTATAATAAACCATAATAAATGCAGCTATATAGCTTAAAATTGTGGCTATCCATGATCCAATTATTTTTGATTTAAAATTAATTTCTTTTGATAATAAAGCATTTTGAACAGCTCCTAAACCATTAAATATTAAAACAATCATTATTAATCTTATATAGAAAGTCAAATCTGGATTATCATAAAAACTAGAAATAAGTGGAGAAACAAAAACAAAAACAAAATACATTATAATGGACAAAAATAAATTCATCCAAAAAATTGTAGATTTTTTTTTATGATTTAAGTCTTTAAAATATATTATAGAAGAAGAAAAACCAAAATCTACTAACATATTTGCTAAGCCTGAAAATATCATTAAAATAGCAAGTATGCCATATACTTTTGGTCCTAAAATTCTTGCTAAATAGAAACTAAACCCAACAAAAACAACTTTTGAAACTATCTCATTTAGAATATTCCATTTTAATCCCGATTTAATTTTTGTATTTAGGTTTTCCATTAATTTTTTAACGTCAATATTTTAAAAATTACTATTATTTTTTATTATTGTATTTTAAATAATTATTGACTGAGTAAACTTTTATAAATTTTTACCCAAGGTTTTATTGTAACATCTGAGAAAAAATTTTCGAGTATTATTTTTTTGTTTTTTTTATAGTTTTTCTTTTCCCCAATTTGGGATAGTATAGTTTTAATTTCAGGCACTATATCTTCAAATGATTTTATTCTTCTAAAATAAATCCCTAATCTTTCAAAGATATCATAAGGCAACCAAGAAGCTGCCAATACTATATTACCTGCATACATTACTTCTGTAACTGAGCTGCTTAAAGCATCACTTACAGGCATTTGTATTTGGATATCTGTTATCAATCTAAGTATGGATATTTCGTTTTGATTTAAAAATTTTTCGTATTTAATAATGTGTAAGTCTTTATTTTGAGAAATACAATTATCTATTTTTTTTAAATATGTATTAGATTTACCATATGCTAGTGGTAGTATAATTGACAAATTAGATTTAATCTCTTTTGGAAGTAATGATAATTGTTCTATAATCTTTAAATGATTATTAGCTTCAAATGCATTATAAGCTATGGTAATTACAGTATTTTTATTATTTATCCCTAACTTAGTCTTAAGTTCGTTTTGTTTAATTTCATTATTACTATTTGAGTCTATATATTCGAAAATATTTCTATCTAAGGAAAATTGAGCGTAAGTAATTTTATCTTTAAATTGATTACCGTATTTTTTTAATAAATCATATCCCATTTCTGGGGTTTGTATTGTTATTATGTCTGTTTTTTTTAAAGCTTCTTTAACGTAAAAAATATCATCTTTATGGTTCATCCTATATAAATCTGAACCCCAAAAACTACATATACTTTTTTTATTTAATGGTAGGTAATGAATAAATCGCAAATTATACGATTTACAAAATTGAAAATGATAAAGATCATGTTTTAATGGTAAAATTTTATTTTTAACAGTAGCTAAATAATATACTTGCTTTATAACAATTTTAAATTTATGTATGATTTTTTTTTTAGTAAAGATTTCGTGAATAAAAACTTTCCAAAAAAAAGAGTAAAACCATATTGTTATGAACGAAATTACTAAAGACTTAAGTTTTAAATCTTCAAATTGATTAAAATTCTTGTAATTAGTAAATGTCTTATCATTTTGTACAGTTACTTCTTTAGATATATCAAAATACCCGTCAATATCAATTTCTAAATTAGGCATAATCGCTTTTAAATCAGCATAAAGTGTTGATAAAAAATTTGACTGACCAGTACCTAAAGACAAAATTTTATAATTTAAATTTTTACTCATTTTGATTTTTAATTAAATATAACTTTCGCTAAAAATAAAGCTCTTAATAAATGATAATTTATTGCACTTCTAAATCTTTTTTGCTTTATAATTTTTGGGCATAGATTAAATATTTAAATTCGTGAGAAGAATTTTATTAACAATAACATGAACCTAAAAACATCAATAGTTTGAAGGCTTGTCTTAAAAAATTATCAACCACACAAATTGATGAAGGTAAACCCTAAGAAATATGACTTCATATTCTAAAAACAAAAGCTTTATTAAAAAAATGTTTTCCTTGAGAGTTTTATGTCATATCACAATATTATAAAAATAATATGCAACTTGCTATAAAATTTTGATCCACTAATCATTAGTAGTGATTTCTTAGTTGACATAATTAAGCTTCAATTGTTTGTATTTCAATTAACTTTACAAATCTAATTAAAAATTGACTAGCACTATAGCTTTGGTTTGAATTATATAAACTACAAAGATTTTTTACAGCTCTTGATTATTGCGCTTATTAATAACTAACTTTACGTTGTTTTATGTTAATACTATATAAATGTTCTATATCATTTTTACTAAACAATAAAATCAATAATCACTTTCCCTATTGTAGTAATATAGATCATCGACGGTGTTAAATTGACTAAAAGACTTTCTATTTAAATTAAAACTATAAATTAAAACCAGTAATATTAGTAAGTTCTTTTTAATTTATAATAATCTAACTTAATGAAATACCAAACTTTTATAAACATTGCAAAAATTCTAAATTCTGAGTTTTCTTTAGAAGAACTAAAAAGTATTTTAAGCTCTAATGCTATTGATTTTGAAATGCTAGTTAGATATGCTAGTGCAGAACTTATTGTGCCAGCTATTTACTTTGCTTTTAAAGAAAAAAAAATATTAAAAGAATTACCAGAAGATTTTGTGGCATACCTCCACGAAATAGCCCAGCTTAATACCCAAAGAAATAATACACTTATTAATGAAATAAAATTTTTAAGCCAACGCTTCACTAAAAACAATATTAATTATGTGTTTACTAAAGGTGCCGCAGTATTAGTTTCTAATTACCTAACACATAGTGGGGAACGTATGGTTGGCGATATTGATGTACTGATACCTGAAAACCAGATAGAACGCGCCAACTCAGTATTACTAAACATTGGTTATCAAGCTATTGAATCTCATATTCCGTATAAACATCTTAATGCACATCATTCTGCACGTCTTGTGCATCCTAATAAAATAGGTGCAATTGAATTACATAAACGCTTGTTATATAAAGGCGAAAACAAGCTGTTTAATGCTGAAAATTATTTAAAGACAAAAGTAACTACAAATGGCATATGTATTGGTAGTAGAAAAAATCTGTTACTGCATGTTATTTTTAATTCCCAACTTAATGACTTTGGCTATTATTACAATACTATATCTTTAAGAAGTGTCTTTGATGTATTTCTCTTGTCTGAACAACACTTGGTAAATGATATGTTAGCTACAAAAAATAAATTTATTACAGATTATTTTAACAAGCTTCATATATTAACTGAACCTAATACAACTCATAAATCACTAAAAACTAAATACTTTTTATTTAAGTTGTTACACATAAAGTTTAGTTATTATGAATTACGGATTTTAGAATTTATTAAAAACACCTGGTTTAGTTTTTTAGTAGGTATAAAATTTATTAGCAGTAGCGCACTTCGGAAAGATTATTTTACTGAAAAAAGAAAGCTTAAATAATATTAGTAGCGAAATTAAATTAACACCTAATATATTTAAAACAATAGGACTATACAATAAAAAACTACAATATCGCATCTATAATATCACTAACCAAAACACCTTTACAATCATAAATAACACGGTTTGTATTCACAATAGATTTTAAATCTAATTCCATAAATTCGTTATGGGCTACTGTTAAAACAATGGCATCAAATTTTTGATTTGGAAGTGTATTACAAATCTCTAAGTCATACTCATGGATTACGTCTTCTTTATTAGCCCACGGATCAAAAACGGTAACATTGGTGCTAAAAGCTTCAAGCTCTCTAATAACATCTATGGATTTAGTATTTCTTACATCTGGACAATTTTCTTTAAATGTAATACCTAATACCAAAATGTTTGCCTGATTAATTCTAATGTCTTTTTTAATCATGAGTTTAATAACCTCATTAGCAACATATTCTCCCATGCTATCATTTAATCGTCTTCCTGCTAAAATAATTTCAGGGTGATAGCCATATTCTTGAGCTTTTTGTGCTAAATAATAAGGGTCTACGCCAATACAATGCCCACCAACTAAGCCAGGTTTAAATGGTAAAAAATTCCATTTTGTACCAGCTGCCTCTAATACATCATGGGTATTAATACCCATTAAACCAAATATTTTAGCAAGTTCATTAACAAAAGCAATGTTGATATCGCGTTGGGAGTTTTCAATCACTTTTGCAGCTTCAGCAACTTTAATCGTTGGAGCTAAATGCGTCCCTGCAGTAATTACAGATTTGTAAAGTGCATCAACTTTTTTTCCAATTTCTGGAGTAGAACCCGATGTTACTTTTAATATTTTCTCGACGGTGTGTTCTTTATCACCAGGATTTATACGTTCTGGTGAATAGCCCCCAAAGAAATCCGTATTAAATTTTAATCCAGAAATTTTTTCTAATACCGGAATACATTCTTCTTCTGTTGCCCCAGGATAAACTGTGGATTCATAAACAACTATGTCACCATTTTTAAGCACGTTACCAACAGTTTCGCTTGCTTTTATTAAAGGGGTTAAAACAGGTCTGTTGTTTTTATCTACTGGAGTTGGCACCGTAATAATGTAATAATTACAACTCGCTATATCATTGACATTAGTAGTACAATACAAGCCATTTTTAGCTTCACCAGGGCTGTCTAAAAGAACAGCTTGGAGGATTTCATCTTCCACTTCTAATGTAGCGTCTGAACCAGACATTAATGCTGCAACACGATTTTGATTAATATCAAAACCTACTACAGCATATTTAGTTGCAAAAAGCCGTGCTAAAGGCAAACCCACATAGCCTAGTCCAATAATAGCAATTTTTGGTTGATTCATTTTTTATAAATTTTCCCAATACCACTTTACGGCTTCTTTTAAGCCTTTTTGTAAAGAATACTGTGGGTTGTAGTTTAATAATTTCTTAGCTTTATCCACACTAGCATGCGAATGTGGTATATCCCCTTGTCTATTTGGACCATTAATTACGGGGATATTTTTTATTTTTGGGTTATATTCTGAAAGGTATGCTTTGAGATGTCCCATTAAATCATTTAATGTGTTTCTATCCCCAAAAGCAACGTTATATACCGTATTTAGGGCATTTATATCTTTAGTTTGTAGGCTTAAAATATTGGCCTGAATAACATTATCTATGTAAGTAAAATCTCTAGAATAATTACCATCACCATTTATTGTTGGTGATTCTATATTCATAAGTTGTTTTACAAATAATGGAATTACCGCTGCGTACGCTCCGTTTGGGTCTTGTTTTCTTCCAAAAACATTAAAGTAACGCAAACCAATAGTTTCTAAACCATAGGATTTAGAAAAAATATCTGCGTACAACTCGTTAACGTATTTTGTTATTGCATAGGGAGAAAGTGGTTTGCCAATAACAGCTTCTACTTTTGGCAATGCTTCAGAATCTCCATAGGTTGAAGAACTTGCTGCGTATACAAAGCGTTTAATGTTATTATCTCTTGAAGCTGTTAGCATGTTTAAAAACCCTGATACATTAACCTCATTTGATGTGATTGGATCTTTAATAGAGCGTGGCACAGAACCTAATGCTGCTTGATGCAATACATAATCCACATCAGATGTTGCTTTTAGGCAATCGTCTAAATTTCTAATATCACCTTCAATTAAAGTAAAATTCTTATGATCTTTAAAAGCTATTACATTTTCTCTTTTTCCGGTTGCAAAATTGTCTAAACAAACAACAGTGTTGTTAGTATTAAGTAAAGTTTCACAAAGATTAGACCCTATAAAACCCGCACCTCCAGTTACTAATATTTTTTGATTTGAAATTTGAACACTCATTAATTTATCTAAACTATTTGTATATGCATTTATAAATATATTTGCAAATATATTTTAATTATTACAATTCACTTCATACCAATCTTAAAAACGTTATAAACTAAAGTTATTATTGGTTTTTAAACTATTAACCGAAAATTCATTAAAGTTTATAGCAACGAATTGTTATTTGCTTATAAATTAAATAACCGCTTATTATTTCCCTGTAGCTATATATGTATAACCAATAGCTTCAATAGCATCAGAATTCAAAATATTACGGCCATCAAATATAAATGCTGGTTTTTCCATAGCATCATATATGCGTTGCCAATCATAGTCTATAAATTGATCCCATTCCGTAAGTATAGCTATTGCATGTGCGCCTTTGCATGCTTCATAAGGGTCTTTTTCTGTAGTAAGGTAAGCAGCATTTTCTTCAGTGGTTCTAGTGTTTAAGTAATTTAAATCTAATTGCATTTGTTTAGCAGTCACCTTAGGGTCAAATACATGAATATTTGCTTGCTCATTTATGAGTTGGTCGGCTACATAAATTGCTGAAGATTCTCTGGTGTCATTAGTTTGTTTTTTAAACGCCCATCCTAAAAACGCTATTTTTTTTCCTGATACGGTGTTATATAATGTATTTACTATTTTTTTTGTGAAACGTGTACGTTGGTAATCATTCATAATAATGACTTGCTCCCAATAATCCGCGACTTCATTTAAGCCTAATGTCTTAGAAATATAAACTAAATTTAAAATATCTTTCTGAAAACAAGAGCCTCCAAAGCCCACGGATGCTTTTAAAAATTTTGATCCAATTCTAGAATCCATACCAATGGCTTTTGCGACCTCTTCAATATTAGCATCTGTAGCTTCACAAAGCTCTCCAATTGCATTTATAGATGACACACGTTGCGCTAAGAAGGCATTTGCTACTAACTTAGATAATTCTGAGGACCACAAATTAGTAGTTAAAATTTGTGTTTTTGGCACCCAACTGGCATATATATTTACTAAAGCTTCTATGGCTTCTATACCTTTCTCTGTTTGATCTCCACCTATTAATACGCGATCTGGATTATGTAAATCTGAAATTGCTGTACCTTCGGCTAAAAATTCTGGGTTAGATAATATCTGGAAATTTACACCGGTGCTTGTATTGGTTAAAATACTTTTTATAGCCTCAGCTGTTCTTACAGGAAGTGTTGATTTTTCAACAACAATTTTATCTGAGGTTGCTACACGTGCAATTTGCCTTGCACAAAGCTCAACATACTTTAAGTCTGCCGCCATGCCTTTACCAGCACCATAGGTTTTTGTTGGGGTATTAACAGATATGAACACCATATCCGCTTCAATTATTGCAGCATCTACATCTGTAGAAAAAAATAAGTTTCGGCCTCTAGCTTCTTCAACTACTTTATCTAAACCTGGCTCATAAATAGGAAGTTTTGTTAAATCCTTTGCATTCCAATTTGCAATACGGTCTGCATTTAAATCTACAACTGTAACTTTAATTTCTGGGTTTTTCTGTGCAATTACGGCCATTGTTGGCCCACCTACATAACCAGCTCCAATACAGCAAATTGTATTAATTTTTTTCATGTATTTTGTATAAATTCTTTGTACAATATTTAAACTTACTATAGCAAATTTTAGTTTGCAATACTATTAAAATTTCGCTTATTAATATGTAGTATAAAAATGTTTTAATATACATTTAAGGTAAACATACGTTTTTTAAGACTTACAATAGTATTAAATCCAACCAAATGCTGATGCAATTTCTACTAACGAAGCTACTTTTAAGCCTTGACGCTTTTCTATGGTTTGTATAAAATTTGAAGCTTCAAGTAAAGACTCGTGTGTGCCTGTATCTAGCCACGCATAGCCTCTTCCCATGAGCTCTACTTTTAAATTTCCTTGATCTAAATAATGTTGGTTTACGGTTGTTATTTCTAATTCTCCCCTACTACTAGGTTTTATTTTTTTTGCAACCTCTATAACATTATTAGGATAAAAATAAAGGCCTACTACGGCATAATTACTTTTTGGTTGCTCAGGCTTTTCTTCTACACTAAGGGCTTTACCCTCTTTGTTAAAATTTACGACACCATAACGCTCTGGATCACTTACATAATAACCAAAAATAGTGGCTTTTTTTTCGTCTTTTAAATTTTTAAGGGATTGCTTTAATAAATCTGTAAATCCGTGTCCAAAAAATATATTATCCCCTAGTACTAAGCAAACATCATCTAAACCAATAAATGCTTCGCCAATAATAAATGCTTGTGCCAATCCATCTGGGCTTGGCTGTTCTTTGAATGAAAATTGCACCCCAAAATCACTACCGTCACCTAATAATCTTTTAAAATTAGGAAGGTCTTCTGGTGTTGAAATAATTAAAATATCTCTTATCCCAGCCAACATTAAAACAGATATAGGGTAATAAATCATGGGTTTATTATACACAGGTAACAATTGTTTTGAAATCCCTTTGGTTATTGGGTGTAATCGTGTACCTGAACCTCCTGCTAATACAATACCTTTCATGTATTTTATATTTTTTTGCGCATGTGTTGTTATTAATAATTTTATTTTACAACACCTTATTCATTATGAATGCACTATTAATATGTCTATTTTAATTCCTCTAAACACTGCTTTAAACTTGTTCTCCAATGATTTATTCTAATAGAAAATGTAGCTTTTGTTTTAGCTTTACTCATAACCGAAAATTTTGGGCGTTTGGCTACGGTTTTATATGCTGTTGATAAAACAGGACTCACGTTTACAGCAATGTTAGCATATTCGAAAATTGATTTCGCAAAATCATACCAAGAACATAAGCCTTCATTACTGTAATGATAAATACCATAAGATGTGCTTTTGGTTTGTATGATCTGTATTATAAAGCTCGCTAAATCTACAGCATACGTTGGTGTACCTATTTGGTCCGATACAACGTCTAAACTATCTTTTTCTTGAGCTAAACGCAGCATAGTTTTTACAAAATTAGACCCAAACTCTGAGTACAACCAACTTGTACGGATAATAAAATACGTAGGCAGTTCCTTTTCTATAGCCAACTCACCATTATATTTAGAAACTCCATAATAATTTATAGGGTTAACCGCATTGGTTTCAGTTAATAATTTTAACGTATTGCCTTTAAAAACAAAATCTGTAGAAATATGAATGAGAATACAATTATTTTTTTTACAAAGTTCTGCTAAGTTTTTTGATCCAATGCCATTTACTTTGTTTGCAGTTTCTTTATCTTTTTCAGCTAAATCTACTTTGGTGTACGCTGCACAATTAATTACGTATGCTGGGTTGTATGAACTAAAAACAGTAGTTAATGTGGTGGTGTTTGTAATATCTCCTTCGTGCTTATCTAAGAATATAAATTTAAAAAATTGCAGGTCAAAATTATCTACTACACTTTTTATGGCTTTCCCTAACTGACCATTTGATCCAAAAACTAGTACTTGCTTTTGCATTAGTGTTTCATAAATTCTTTTAATGGCGGTAGGTTACCATCTCTATTATTAATAATAATATCTTTTTCAGCAATAATCCAATCTATATCTAAACTTTTATAATTTATGCCGTACTCAGAAGGTTTGTTGTAAAAATTATCGCATTTGTATCTAAATTCTGCCGTTTTACTTAATACTAAAAAACCGTGTGCAAAATTTTTAGGAATATAAAGTTGTTTTTTATTTTCGTCAGATAAAATCATACTTATAGATTTTCCATAAGTTTCTGAATCTTTCCTCAAATCTACAACCACATCCAAAACCTTACCTTGAGCAACAGACACTAATTTAGATTGCGCATGTTCACCGGTCTGAAAATGCATACCTCTTAACACACCGTAACTAGATTTTGAAACATTATCTTGCACAAAGTTTACAGCAATATTTGTATGCTCATAAAATTGCTTCTTATTAAAGCTTTCAAAAAAATAACCGCGTTGGTCCTCAAACACTTTTGGTTCAATAACAAAACACCCTTCAAGAATTGTAGGTATAAAATTCATATAAATTAGTTTTGTTCTTTTTTAAGGTAGTTTTTATATTTACCAGTATTGACATTGTTTAACCACTCTGTGTTTTCAAAATACCAGTCTATGGTTTTAGACAACCCTTCTTTAAAGGTAACTGAGGGTTTCCAGCCCAAACTAGCAGCTAATTTACTTGCGTCAATAGCATACCGTAAATCGTGACCTGGCCTATCTTTAACAAACGTAATAAGCGCTTTAGACGTGTTTTTTTGCCTTCCTAATTTTTCATCCATTAATTCACAAAGTAGGTTTACTAAATCTATATTCTTCCATTCGTTATAACCGCCAACATTATACGTTTCTTTAATTTCAGCCTTATGAAAAATGGTATTAATGGCGTTCGCATGATCACTAACATAAAGCCAATCTCTTGTATAATTTCCATCACCATAAACAGGTAACGGTTTGTTTTTAATACTATTATTTATAAACAACGGTATTAATTTTTCTGGAAATTGATTTGGTCCATAATTATTAGAACAATTGCTTATAATGTAAGGTAAATTATAGGTTTCACCGTAAGCACGTACAAAATGATCTGAACTTGCTTTAGAGGCTGCATAGGGAGAGTTTGGCTCATAAGCTGTAGTTTCAGTAAATAAACCTGTTGCCCCTAAAGTACCATAAACCTCATCTGTACTTACATGGTAAAAGCGTTTACCATGCCAATTATTTTGCCATTTTTGTTTAAAGGCATTTAACAAAACCATGGTTCCTAATATGTTGGTCTTAGCAAATGCCAAAGGATCAGTAATGGACCTATCTACGTGAGATTCTGCGGCTAAATGAATAACACTGTCAAAATTATACGTTTCAAAAAGTGAAATAATGGTGTCTTCATCAGTAATATCTGCTCTTAGAAACGTATAATTGGGTTTATTTTCAATAGTTTTTAAGTTCTCTAAATTACCCGCATAGGTTAAAGCATCTAAATTATATATCTTATAATCAGGGTAGTTATTAACAAATAAACGTACTACATGAGATCCTATAAAACCCGCACCTCCTGTTATTAAAATTGATTTTGACATTATTTGCTTTTAAAATACACTAAAACAAAAGTAAAAAAACTAAACTTATAACCACATTAAGCACTAGTGAATCTAATACTTTAAGACTAAAAACTTATTTTAAATTTTAAAACTATTACTTTTGATTTTTAAAAACTAGCGTTTTTAAGTCTAAAATTATAAAATTTAAAAAACAATAATTTCGGTTTTATTATAATTTACAGCAACTATGATTATCAACTTAGCCCCAACATACAAAAAACAAATTGGAGAGTACTGGATTTTATGGTTTAAAACATCAAATACATATAGTGTTGTTAATTGTGGATTTGAACTATTATTAACGGTTTTTATTGAGTCTGAGTCACCGGAATCATTCAAAAAAACACTGCAAATAGATGGTGTTTATGATGAAGAAAATCACAGTGAACTCACAACCACTATTACAAATTACCTAAAAAACTGTAATGCATTTGAACCCTATAAAACACCTGAAGCAATTCCTTTAGATATTTCAAAACAAAATATTACAAAAACGTACCGCATTCATAACACAACCCTAAAAGTAAATTATGATATAGCACCTGTTATGGATAAAGTACATCCCGCTTTAGCGCATTTAGAAGCACCTTCGGCTTCTCAAGAAATTGATATTACTTTCGACGTTTATACTAAAGACAAGAAGCTTTTTTTATACGAAAACAGTAATCTTATTACCTGTGTGCCTAATAAGGACTATCATTTGCTTCAAGGGAAATTTATAACCTATATTTTTGGCGCTATACATCATAAAAAAGAAACCGACTGGATTGGCACTTTTCATGGCTCAACAATAGCAGATGGCAATACTGCAATTATGTTTGTAGGTTTGTCTGGCAAAGGCAAAAGCACACTAACTACATTATTAGCCGCACATGGTTTAGAATTGGTTACAGATGATGTATCTCCATTATTAGCAGAAAACATGGAAATTTATAATAATCCTTCTGCAATATCCGTAAAAAAAGGGGCGTTTAAAATTTTAGAACCCTTAATTCCTAATTTTGAAAATCTTCCAGCAGTGATGTTTAACACTCAAAAAGGGTTTATTAAATACGTCCCATTTACAAACCAAACAAAACTGCATTATCCCTGTAAAGCCATTATTAGTGTTAATTACCAACCTAATGCTAAAACAGCCTTAGACAAAGCAAATATTCAGGATATTTTAGAGACCTTAATTCCAGACTCTTGGTTACAACACAATCCAATTTATGCTGAAAAATTTCTGAATTGGTTAGGTAATTTAGAATTTTACCAACTCACCTATAGCAAAACAGAAGAAGCTTTAAAAACCGTAAATACACTGTTTAAAGGTTACAAAAGCTAAAACACATCACTTAAACCAAAGCATTTAATAAATTTAACGCATAAAAAAAGCCGAAGATTAAACTTCAGCTTTTGTGCGGGCGGGGAGACTCGAACTCCCACACCTCGCGGCACTAGATCCTAAGTCTAGCGTGTCTACCAATTCCACCACGCCCGCAGGTAGTTTCCAATTTTAAATATTGGATTGCAAATATAAACAATAGTTTCATATTTCAAACTGCTAGATTAAGAAAATAAAAGGATCTGTTTTTCTTATTTTTGTTTACCAAAACACAAATCATGCAAAACATAACAGATTATATTGCTAAACATAAAGAACGATTTCTAAACGAACTCATAGCACTTTTAAAAATACCATCTGTAAGCGCAGATTCTACCTACAAAGATGCCGTTTTAAAAACCGCAGATGTTATTAAAACAAGTTTAGAAAACGCAGGTTGTGACGATGTAGAAATTTGTGAGACCAAAGGTTATCCTATCGTTTATGGCGAAAAAATCATAGATGAAAAATTACCAACCATTTTAGTTTATGGCCATTACGATGTACAACCACCAGACCCTTTAAATCTTTGGGATTCACCTCCTTTTGAACCTGTTATTAAAAATACAAAATTACATCCCGAGGGCGCTATTTTTGCCCGCGGCGCATGTGATGACAAAGGGCAAATGTACATGCACGTTAAGGCCTTAGAGTTTATGACCACTCAAAACACATTGCCTTGTAACGTGAAATTTATGATTGAGGGCGAAGAAGAAGTTGGTAGTGTTAACCTTTCTGAGTTTGTGAAAGTAAACCAACTAAAATTAAAAAACGACGTAATTCTTATTTCAGACACAGGCATGATTGCTAACAATGTGCCCTCTATTACAACAGGCCTGCGCGGACTTAGCTATGTTGAAGTTGAAGTTACCGGACCCAACCGTGATTTGCACTCCGGTTTATACGGAGGCGCTGTTGCAAATCCTATAAATATACTTGCTAAAATGGTTGCATCCCTTCATGATGAAAACAATCACATCACTATTCCTGGATTTTATGATAAAGTTGAAAACTTATCTGAAGCTGAACGCGCACAAATGGCAAAAGCCCCTTTTTCATTAGAAAACTATAAAAAAGCCTTAGATATTGAAGCGGTTTATGGTGAAAAAAATTACACCACTAACGAACGCAACTCAATAAGACCAACTCTAGATGTTAATGGGATTTGGGGAGGTTACACTGGTGAAGGCGCAAAAACTGTAATTGCCAGTAAAGCGTATGCAAAAATGTCAATGCGTTTAGTGCCAAACCAAAATTGGGAAGACATTACGGAATTATTCAAATCCCATTTTGAAGCTATTGCACCTGCTGGCGTCAAAGTAAAAGTAACACCACATCATGGTGGGCAAGGTTATGTAACACCAATAGATAGTATTGGCTATAAAGCTGCTTCAAAAGCTTATGAACAAACCTTTGGAACAACGCCAATACCGCAACGCAGCGGCGGAAGCATTCCAATAGTAGCACTTTTTGAACAGGAATTAAAAAGTAAAACCATACTTATGGGATTTGGATTAGATAGTGATGCCATACACTCGCCAAATGAACATTTTGGGGTCTGGAATTACCTAAAAGGTATTGAAACAATTCCTTGGTTTTACAAGTATTTTACTGAACTTTTTAAAAAATAATTATAGTAATTATGAAAAACTATGTATACATCTTTCTATTTTTAGTATTGAATTGTAACTCGCATGTAAAATTAGAACAAACTACATTTGAAGCTGATAAAGCTGCCATAGAAAAAGTATTACACAATCAAGAGCTAGCATGGAATAACCACAACCTTGACGATTTTATGGAAGGCTACTGGAAAAATAATAACCTAAAGTTTTATGGTAGCAATGGTTTAACTCTGGGTTGGGAAAACACATTAGCTAACTACAAAAAAAGCTATCCTACAAAGGCAGAAAGTGGTACGCTAAAATTTGTAATCAAAGATATTTCTAAAATCGAAGGCGCTAACTATTGGGTTATGGGAGAATATCATTTAAAGCGAAAAATTGGTGATGCTAGTGGTGTTTTCATTGTTATCTTTAAAAAAATTAATGGAAACTGGAAAATTGTAGCGGACATGTCTTGTTAATTATGCGTTATAAATTAGTCTAATAACCAATATTATAATTCAAAATATGAATACATCTAAAATAATTGCGGGTGTGATGTCTTGGGGCAAATGGGGCAAAGAATTTTCTACAAAAGAGATGACGCTTTTAATGGAACATTGTGTTAATAATGGCATTACCACTTTTGATCATGCAGATATTTACGGTGCGTATTCTACTGAATCGCGGTTTGGTGCTGCTTTTAAAAGCTCTAATATTTCACGAGATGCTATTCAGCTTATTTCAAAATGTGGTATTCAATATGTTTGTGATGCAAGAAACAATACTGTAAAACATTACAATTACAGTAAAAAATACATCATATGGTCTGCAGAACAGTCTTTAAAAAACTTAAACACAGACTATTTAGATACTTATTTACTTCACAGACCAAGTCCGTTAATGCAACCTCAAGACATTGCTGAGGCAATTACAACACTAAAAGAACACGGTAAAATTAAACACTTTGGGGTGTCTAACTTTACCATTTCGCAGATGGAACTTATTAAAAAGCACATACCAATTGATGTTAATCAAATTGAATTTTCAGTTACCGAGCATACAGCAATGCATAATGGCACTTTAGATTATATGCTTAATAATGCTATTAAACCAATGGCATGGTCACCGTTAGGTACGGTTTTTAAAAGCAAAACCGAGCAAACACAACGCATACACAAACAACTTGAAACGTTAACAGACAAATACAATGCAAGTAAAGATCAATTGTTACTAGCATGGATATTAAAACATCCCGCAGGTATTGTGCCAGTTGTAGGTACAACAGATATACTTAGACTCAAAAACGCAATGCTAGCTTCAAAAATAGATTTAGAATTAGAAGACTGGTTCTTAATTTTAGTGGCAAGTCAAGGTCATAAAGTACCTTAACAACTCTTTAATATCCTTATTTATTTTCATTTTTTCAACCTAAAAAAAAGCTCAAGTTTAATAGCAGATTTTAAAAACCACAATTTATTATATGGAAAAAACAGCTTTAATTACAGGCGCAACAAGTGGTATAGGTAAAGCCACTGCTTATGAATTGGCAAAACATGGTATTAAATTAATTTTATGTGGACGCCGACAAGAACGTTTAGATGCTATTGAAAAAGAACTTTCTAAACACACTAGTGTTTACACTTTAAATTTTGATGTCCGCGATTCTAAAAAAACTAACACTGCTATTGCCTCACTACCAGAAGCATTTAAAAACATTGATATTCTTATAAATAATGCCGGAAATGCACACGGATTAGACCCAATACACACTGGAAATCTTGAGGACTGGGATGCTATGATGGATATTAATGTAAAAGGATTGCTTTATGTAAGTAAAGCTATAATACCAATAATGACAGCTCGGAAATCTGGGCAAATTATCAATATTGGTTCCTCTGCAGGTAAAGAAGTGTATCCAAAAGGAAATGTGTATTGCGCCAGTAAACATGCAGTATTAGCGCTTACAGAAGGTATGCGGATAGATTTAAATCCGTTTGGCATTAGAGTAACTGCTATAAATCCTGGTTTGGTAGAAACCGAATTTTCTCAAGTAAGATTTAAAGGTGATGCTAAAGCAGATACCGTATATAAAGGTTATAATGCATTACAACCTGAGGATATTGCAGACATTATTTATTTTACAATATCTAGACCCGCACATGTTACCATTGCAGATGTTTTAGTGTTTCCAACAGCGCAAGCGAATAGTACTATTTTGAATAAAAATGACTTTAATTCATAATATTTTGTTGATGAACATCTTTTTCGCAAGCATTAAAGCAATAAAAAAATATCTTTTGAAAAATTAAGAATGCATTATTAAATTTAACACGTATTTTAACTTAAAATAAACTAAAAATGAACACAGAAAAATGGATTGATGAAGGTTACAACTTGTTACTAGAGTATGGTCCAAAACTAATAACTGCAATACTAATATGGATTATTGGCAGCTGGATTATTAAAATAATCACCAAAAGCATTAAAAAAATATTAAACAAAGGCGATTATGATGAAAGCTTAAAAAAATTCTTATCCAACTTAGTAAGTTGGATTCTTAAAATTGTTTTAATTGTAGTTGTACTTGGTACCGTTGGTGTAGAAACCACCTCTTTTGCAGCCATACTTGCCGCTGCTGGCTTAGCTATTGGTATGGCTTTACAGGGTTCATTGGCAAATTTTGCTGGTGGTGTACTCATTATGATCTTTAAACCATTTAAAATTGGGGATTTAATTGAGGCTCAAGGTGAAGTTGGAGTTGTTAAAGAAATTGAAATCTTTACTACTAAAATTGTAACCCCAGACAGCAAGTTAGTAATTATACCCAATGGCACATTATCTAACGGTAATATTACTAATTATAGTGCCGAGGGTAAATTACGTGTAGACTTAACTTTTGGTGTTGGATACGATTCTGACATTAAAACAACAAAAGAAGTATTACTGAAAGTTTTAACAGATCATCCTAAAGTTTTAAAAGAACCTACGCCAAGTGTAAATGTTTCTGAACTTGCCGACAGTTCTGTAAATTTTGCAGTACGACCTTGGTGTACAGTTGCAGATTACTGGGATGTCTATTTTGACACACATGAAAACGTTAAAGTAGCACTAGATGCTGCTGGAATTGAAATTCCTTATCCACATGCTGTTGAAATCCAAAAAGATATCTAATTCTTCTTTTTAAAAGCTACAAAATCCTTTAAATAATAAGGTTCAAAATAAGCGACATCTTTGGTGTCGTTTTTTTTATAGGCCATTTCTGCTAATAAACCCATTTCATTTGCAGACGGTAATTTTTCATCAATAAATATTGCATTAGGATGCTGAATTAAAGTTTTGGTTTTTTCAACTCCACTACCAATAAAATAAACTTTAGCGGTTTCTAATAAAGGTTTATAACTATCTTCTGTTAAAATTTCTGCTTTTATATTGCTTTGCAATTCTAATTTAACATTAAAAACGGCTGAATATACTTCCATACGTCTGGCATCTAACATGGGTACAATAAAACCATCTTTTATAGTTACTTGGTGTGCTAAACTCTCTAAAGTATCTATAGCAATTAGTGGTTTATCTAAAGCAAAACATAAACCTTTTGCAGAAGATACACCAATACGAAGACCTGTATAAGACCCAGGGCCTTTACTTACGGCTACAGCATCAATATCTGAAGGTTTTAACTTTGCAATTTTAAACACCTCATCAATAAAAACGTGTAAAGTTTCTGCATGAGAATAACTAAGGCTATTGTCTTCCTTTAAAACCAAAGTCTCTCCATCTTTAGACAGAGAGACTGAGCAATTTGTGGTAGCAGTTTCTATATTTAGAATTAATGCCATAAGTAACGTAACGTTATTCTTCCGCTTTAGTTTCAGAATTTTTAGGCTTATCGCCTTTTTCTTCAATGGCATCTCCAGGTTTCAGTGTTTTAGAAACCATGTTGTAAGGTCCGGTAATAATTTTATCGTCTTTGGTAAGTCCTTCTAAAATTTCAATATTAGAATCGTCTTGAATACCTGTTTTTACAACTCTTAGCTTAGCTTTACCTTTATCATTAACAAAAACACATTCAAACTTTTCTTCATCTTTTGTGTTGGCCTCTTCTGTTTTTCTTTCAGTATACGATTTTTTTGTAGCACTAGTATCCGTTTTAATTACTATGGCACTAATAGGTACTGAAATGGCATCTTTTCTAGTTTTAGTAATTACGTCAACAGTTGCAGTCATGCCGGGTCTAAATGGCGAATATGTAGTTGGCTTGCCTTTAGTTAAATCTGCATAAGAGTCTTCTAAAATCCTAACTTTAACTTTAAAATTAGTGACTTGATCTGCTGCAAGGTTTCCTGCTGCTGAATTTGCTATCTCGGTAACTATACCCTTAAACTCTTTCTTTAAATAAGCATCTACTTCTACAATTGTAGCATCCCCAATATTTACTTTTACAATATCGTTTTCATTAACATCTACTTCTACCTCCATATTATTGAGGTTGGCTACACGCAAAATTTCTGTACCTGCCATTTGTTGTGTACCAACAACACGCTCACCCAACTCCACGTTTAACTTTGAAATAGTTCCGCTCATTGGAGCATATATTGTAGTTCTATTTAAATTATCTCTAGCTTCATTAACAGTAGCACCAGCACTTTTAACACTATAATATGCAGAGTTTTTTGAGGCTTCTGCAGACTCAAAAGTTGCAACGGCACGGTCCCAATCGGCTTTAGAAATTACACCTTTATCAAAAAGTGTTTTGCTTCGGTTGTAATCTGCTTTGGCTTGTTTTAAATTTGCTTCAGCTTGTTGTAAACCCGCTTGTGCATTAGAGTAGGTTGCTTGAGATCTGTTTAATGCAGATTGCACTAAATCTGGATTCACTCTTACTAACAAGTCGCCTTTTTTTACTTCTTGGCCTTCTTTAAACGGTAATTCTAAAATTTCTCCAGAAACTTCTGAAGATATTTTCACTTCTACTTCTGGTTGAATTTTTCCTGTTGCAGATACTTTTTCAACAATATCTCTTAGAGATACTGCTTCTATAGTAACTTCTTTAAAATTGCCTTTTTTACCAAACCATCCCATTTTAGACCCTACTACTAATAGGATTAACCCAAGTATAAAAAGACCTATAATAATTTTTACTGTTTTGTTCATAATTAAAATTTTAACTCAGTTGCTGGAATACCGAAATATAATTCCAAAACCTTTAACTTAAAAATATAATCGTATTTAGCACGATTAACCTCTATTTTAGAATTGTCATATCTTAGTTTAGATTGACTAAAATCGAAAGCATTTGTTAAACCTACGCTATAACGTTCTTTAGCATAATCGTATGCTAATTGTTGTGACTCTAAAGCTAATTTTGCAGCTTCATAGGATTTTAAAGATCCGTTTGCATCTACATAAGCTTGATATATTGTAGATTCTAAATCTAACTCTGCTTGTTCTAATTGAAATTTAGTACGCTCTAAATTCACTTTATTACGCTTTACATTCGCTTTAGTTGTAAAACCGTTAAATATTGGAATGTTTAAAGATAAACCATATGCAATACCATCGTTAAGATATAATTGATCTATTAAAGGATCTGCACCAACCTGGTTAGTTATTGTATTTGCAAATTCTCCAATTACAGCTTGGCCAGTAACATCTACAACCCCAATTTGTTGTGTAAAAGTTGGATTATCTGGATCTATACTTTGTGTAAATGATGGAGCGTTTGTATATCTTGTGTTGTATCCAAAAAAGGCTGAAATTGTAGGGTAATTAGCACCTTTTGCAATTTGTAAATCTTTGTTTGCTAGGGCTACATTTTGTTCAGCTATTTTAATTTCTGAACGCGCTTCTTTTGCACTTTTCAAAATATCCGCAATAGATTTATCTGCAATTCCGCCATCGATAACATCATAACCTTCATCTATAATGTCAAAATTTTGATAATCTTTAATTAATAATAATTGTGCAAGGTTAATTAATGAAATCTGAACTGCATTTTCTGCATTTATAATAGCTTGCTTTTCGCTAGCATTTGTTGCTTGTATTTCTAGTAAATCTCCTCTTGGTAATACGCCAGCATCCACTAACTCGTTGGTTCTATTAATTTGTTCATTAGTTACAGCGTTTTGAGAATTAAGCACTTCAAGATTTGCTTTATTTAAAATGACTTGTAAAAACCCATTTGCCACAAATAAAGAAATATCATCCTTCATTTTATCTAAACTATACTGATTAGCTAATTTAGAAAGTTCTGCACGCTGTAAGGTCCTTATATTTCTTAGACCATTAAATACGGTGTAGCCAACATTTATATTACCGGAAGCAGATAAAAATGTGGTAGTTTGCGCATCATTAGTTACCGGATTAAAACTAAGCCCTGTGTTTTCAGACACATTACCACCTACATTTAAACTTGGTAAAAAAGCGCCTTGAGCGGTAAGCTTATCAATATCTGCGAGCTCTAAATTAAGCTCGCTTTGCTTTATAGAAATATTATTTTCTAAAGCATAGATTACACATTCTTTGAGCGTCCATTTTTTAGTTTGCGCTTGCATTATAGCTCCTAAAAGTATTAATGCTATGAGGATTGATTTTTTCATAATATATGTTATAAGTCTAGGGATATCTTAGTTTGTTACAAAATACTGCAATTAATTTCCGTTATTATAATCTGGTAATGCTTGTACTTGGTTCCAAACTTTAATTTTATCGTCTTTAGTAATTCCTTTTTTAATTTCAACAAAAATACCATCGCTAATGCCAATTTCTATGTCTTTACGTTCAAATTTTTGATCTCCAATTTCTAACTCTACAAATGGCTTTTTTGTATCAGTATCATACTGAACTAAAGCTTCTTTTATTGCCAAAACTTTTTCTGCTTTTTGTAAAATAATTGAGGCGTTTGCGCTTAAACCCGCTCTAATAAATGTGGAATCTATTTTTTGAAGCGTGCCTTTTATTTCAAATTGAATAGCACCGTTTTCTGCAACACCCTTTGGTGCTATATAGTCTAATACAGCATCGAAAGTTTTATCTTCTATTGCACCAACGCTTATTTCTAAAGGTAAGCCTTCGTTTATTTTACCAACTTCACTTTCATCTACTTTGCCTTCAAAAATCATTTGCGTTACATCTGCTAATGACGCTATTGATGTACCTTCGTTAAAATTATTAGCTTCAATAACTTGGTTTCCTGCCTTTACAGGGACATCTAAAACCATCCCAGAAACTGTTGCTCTAACCTGTGTTTGCGCCACATTACCAAGACCAGATGTTGTACCGGTTTTAATGATATCATAGTTTTGGCGCGATTGCGTAACGTTAATTCTGGCTTGCTCTACACTTTGTTTGGCTTGTAAAAACGTATTGTTTACTTGGTCAAACTCGTTGGCTGCAATTACACCTTTGTCAAATAATTCTTTCTGACGGTCGTAGATTGCTTTTTGAGTTTTAAAATTAATCTCTGCAGTTTGCAATGCATTGGTATTGCTAGCAATATTATTTTTGGCACTTGTTAGATTTGATACATTTGGAATTACTCTAATCTGAGCAATAAGATCACCTTGTTTTACATATTCGCCAGCTTCAACAAAAACGGCTTCTACTACACCAGAAATGTTTGGTTTAATAAGCACTTCTTCTTTTGGCACTATGCTCCCCGTTGCTACTGTTTTTACAACAATAGTTTGCTCAGATGGAGTTTCTGATGTGTATTTTATAGGATCTTCCTGACCTTTTAACCAGAAGAAATATAGGGCTCCAAAGAAGCCAAATACGATTACGAGTAAGATGATGACTGTTCGTGTTCTTTTCATGAGTATATTATTATATCAATTATTCTATTCTTAAAGCATCTACTGGTTTCATTTTTGTGGCGCTATTTGCGGGTATTAAGCCTGCCAACAACCCTGAAACTATTAAAATTATTAATGCGGTTATGATTACTGAAATATCTACGCTTGGATTGGCAAAATTTTCTACCTCACCAGCACTATCTAAAATTTTATTGATTGCCCATACTATAAATGCCGCAAAAGTAACTCCAACCATACCAGATAAAATTGTAAGTACTAAGCTTTCTTGTAGTATTTGTCCTTTAATCATCCATGGTGAAGCTCCTAATGCTCTTCGTACACCAATTTCTTTTGTACGCTCTTTTACAACAATGAGCATAATATTATTAATGCCTATAATACCTGAGGCTAAGACCAGTACACCAACAAAATAGCCTACAAATGCGAGTATTGCAAATAAGCCACTTACGCGCTCAAATTGTTCGGATAAATCAAAATGACCTATAGCTCTATCGTCTTCTGGATGCACTCTGTGTCTAGATTTCATTAAGTCGAAAACCTGTTGTTTAATGGTGGTGATTGGAATACCGTCTATAGCTGTAATTGCCATCCATCCTACACTATCACCTCTATTAAATGCTTGCCCGAAGGTTGTAAATGGTGTGTATATTGTACTTGCTTCTTGCTCTCCATTACCTTGACTATTATTAGTTTTAAAGGTACCAACAACCAAAAAGTTAATACCATTTATTTTAATATAGGAGCCTAATATGCCTTCACCTTTATCATAAAGCCCTTTTACAACACCTGTTCCAATAACACATACTTTTCGTTTTGCGTCTATATCTGAATAACTGATAAATCGTCCTTGAAGAATATCTAATGGTTGCTGTTTTATATATTCTGGATAATCACCATAGATTTCAAAAGCACCTGTTTTTGTACCTCTTGTTACATTGTTATTTCCTCTAAAACCACCTAATTGATTTCTTGGTGATACATATTTTAAGTTTGTGACTTCCGATTTTATAGCCGCTACGTCATCTATTTTATAATTAAAATACCGTCCTTTTGGCAAACCTTTATAAGGCTTAGAAGTGCCTTGTGTCCACATAAACATTGAGTTGGTAGCAAAATCACCAAAATCTTTTAAAACTCCATTTTTTAAGCCATTTGTAAGCGCTAATAATACTACGAGTATAAATATGCCCCAAGCTACGCCAAATGCTGTTAAAGCAGTTCTAAGTTTGTTTGCATTTAAAGCTTCTAAAATCTCGTCCCAACGGTCTTTGCTAAACATACTATTCGTTTCTTAGTGCTACAATTGGTTTTATTTTTGCTGCACGATAAGCTGGAATAAAACCTGCTAAAGCACCAGAAAATACTAATAAAAATACTGTGGTAAGTGCTATTTTAAAATCTACTTGAGGGTATTTTATAAAATCACTTTCAATATTTGGACCTGCAAGTTCTAATAAACCAAGTCCTAAAATTAGACCAAATAAACCTGCAAACATGGTTACAAAAATGGCTTCTTGTAAAATCATACCAACAATGGATAATGGTAATGCACCCAATGCTTTTCTTATACCAATTTCTTTTGTGCGTTCTTTAACAATAATTAGCATAATGTTACCTACACCAACAATGCCTGCTATTATTGTACCGATACCTACAAACCAAAACACAGCTTGTATCATGGCTATGAGACCATATATTTGTTTGGCTTCTTCCAAGGTATTAAATACGCGTATGGCGCTAGTATCGTCTGGAGAAACGGTGTGTATAGATTTTAGATCTGCTTCTATAGCAGTAGACATGCCTTTTGATAGCGCTACTGCTTCGTCAAAATTATCAGACATTTTAACCGTGTACAATAAATTTCTAATATTATCCCCAGCATTGAATACTTGTTGAGAAGTAGTAAGCGGAATGTAGGCTTGCTGCTCTTCACGTTCTCCTCCAGGATCTGTAAAAACACCTATAACTTTAAAACTCACACCAAAGATTTGTATGTTTTTGTTAATTGGGTCTTCGTTTTTAAATAAATCTTGCTTTAATCGATTTCCAATAACTGCAACTTTTCGTTTATCATCTAAATCTGAAAAATTTACATATCTACCTGAAATGATATCTGCATTTTCTATAAACTGATGATCTGGCATAGTACCTCTAACCCTGTAGTTTACAGATTCATTTTTGTAGGTAATTTGCGCACCCCATATTGAATAAATTGAAGATTCGTACTCAATATAATCTTCATATTTTTTAGAAATAGCGTTAAAATTGCTATTTTTCATTTGTATATATCGTCCTGGATTTAAGCCTTTATAACTTTTTGTGGTAACACCTGTCCAAACCGTAATTAGATTGGTGGCATCTTGCTCAAACTGGGATTTTACTCCGTTTTCTATGCCTTTACTTACACCTAGTAGTATTACCAAAATAAATATTCCAAAAAATACGGATAATCCTGTAAGAAACGTACGTAATTTATTTTTGCTTAGAGTTTCAAATATTTCCTGCCAACGCTCTATATTAAACATGTATCGAGGCTCTTACTTGTTCTACTTTACTGTCGTTTATTATAAGGCCATCTTTAAGGTTTACAATTCGCTTGGTCATTTGCGCAATATCTGGCTCATGGGTTACTATTAAAATTGTTTTACCCTCGTCATTAATACCCTGTATAAGTTCCATAACCTCATACGAAGTTTTGGTATCTAAAGCACCTGTTGGCTCATCTGCTAATAAAACTTTTGGTTCACTTGCTAATGCTCTTGCTATAGCAACACGTTGTTTTTGACCACCAGATAATTCACTAGGTAAATGATGCGACCAATCTGCTAAGCCAACTTTTTCAAGATAATGCATGGCTTTTTCGGTACGTTCTTTTCGTTTTACACCTTTGTAATAAAGCGGCATAGACACATTGTCTAATGCGCTTTTATAATTAATAAGGTTGAACGATTGAAAAATAAAGCCTAGGAATTGATTTCTATATTTGGCAGCTACTTTTTCGTTTAGGTTTTTAATGGGTACATTATCTAGAATATAATCTCCTACATCTGCTTCGTCTAACATTCCTAAAATATTTAGAAGTGTAGATTTACCAGACCCGGAAGACCCCATTATAGAAACTAATTCTCCTTCTTTAACTTTAAAATTAATGCCTTTTAACACGTGTAACGAATTGTTACCCATGTGATAAGACTTATGCAAATTGGATATGTTAATCATAGTTAGGTTAATTAGCGTCCACAATTTTAAGAATATCTTAAACTAAAACGTCCCAATAAATTGTTAAGACTAATTAAGATGCTCTATAATATTAAGACGACTTAAAACTAAATATGTTACACAAAAGCTGTATTTAATTTGATTTTGTTGTTGTATTGTATTTTTTGTATATGAAGAAAGCAATTCCGAAAACTAATACATACGGAATAACCATTAGATACACAATACCATCATTAATACCTTGCGCAGTACCTTGACCTTCCTCACCTTCTAATACGGCTCTACACATAGCACATTGTGCATTACTTTTTAAGGTAATGATTACTAAAAAAATAATGATTAGTACTCTGCTTTTCATTTTTTAATAATATGGTGAAATCATAAGATATACTATAACACCAGTAACTGCAACGTATAACCACATTGGAAAAGTAATTTTTGCAATTTTTTTATGACGTTCTATATTATTTGTGATGGCGCGGACATACGTAATTAATACGAAAGGAATTATAACTATAGATAGTAGAATGTGAGATATTAATATGAAATAATACAGATATTTTATAACTCCTTCCCCACCATATTTAGCAGAATCACTTGTCATATGATACGCCACATACATTACTAAAAATGACACCGAAAGTACAATGGCAAATTTCATTAAACGTTCGTGGAGTTTTCTGTTTTTCTTTTTTATGGCTATTACAGCTAAAATTAAAACCGCAGCCGTTAACCCATTAATAAAGGCATAGATTGGTGGTAAAAAATTTAAAGGTGCTACATTAATACCAAAGTCTTGAAGCTTGACACGTGATAATATTGCCACAACAATAGGGATTACAATGGCTAAAATAACAATCCATATATTGTATTTTTTTTCGTCTTTTAACTCTACTGCACTCATAATTTATTCTTTTAATAGTTTAGCAATATCTTCTTTTAATATTGAAATTTCTTCGGTTTCTCCGTCTTCTACTTGCTCTGCTTCACTAACAATTCCTTTATAAAATATTTTAGGATTGCCAAAAGCATCTTTGCGAGAACGGATAAATCCGTTTTTGTCTATCAGCGCAAAATTGCCGGAATGCGCCATGCCACCTTCTGCATCTGTATCTTCTCCAGCATAAATCATAAAACCTACATTGGCTAGGTTTAAAATTGCAGTTTTATCACCCGTCATTAAGTGCCAGTTTGGGTTTGTTACGCCATAAGTGTTTGCATAAGCTTTTAAAACTTGTGGTATATCAATTTCTGGTGTTATGGTAAATGAAGCCACACCAAAATTCTTGTTGTTTTCAAAAGTTTTTTGAATTTGAATAAGATTACGATTCATTCTTGGGCAAATGGTAGGGCAGGTTGTAAAGAAAAATTCAACCACATATACTTTTCCTAAATAAGAATGTTCTGTTATTAACTGGCCGTCTTGATTTGTAAAACTAAATGCGGGTACTTTTTTGGGAACACCATTGATGTTTATAAACTCTAAATCTGAAAGGGTGTTTTTTTTAGCATTAGAAGCGTTATTACTTCTGCTTTCATCTGCCCTAGTAATGTCACCAGAGCCAACCCTGTCTATAATTTTTGGGATGAATATAATTCCGAAAACTAAGATGATAAATACTACACCTACGTAGGAATAATTGGTTTTTTTAGCCATAATTTACTTTAAATCTTTAGCACGTCTGTTGTTAGAATTATCAAACTTACCTTTGCGTTTTTGTCGGTACTCTGTGAAAAGAATACGCATATCTTCAGCAGACATTTTGTTTTTAAGCTCGGCAACTTCTACACAGTTGTAATTGTAAAGTCCATAAACAAGGTGTTGCTTTTCTATTTCTTTATCGGTTCTATCATCTAATCTTCCACGTTGGTTTTTATCTCTATCTACTATAAAAACTTTAGTGGTTGCTAAGTTTCCATCTAAGTTTGTATCCGATTTTAAACTGCTAAAAACCGATAAAATATCAAAATCTTCTGCATATACAAAATGCCAAAATCTTAAGTCTTCATAGGATTTTATTTCTTTTAGAAGTTTTTCTGCTTCGGATTTAGCCTCAAACGGGACCAATGCAATAACTTGAAATGTTTTAAAACCTTTGCACCTATCATATACAAGTTCTTTTAGATTAAGTGCAGAAGTGGCATTATCATAAGGATTTCTTCCTAAAAAGGATAATACGGTAATATGCCCATCTAATGTAATATTGGCTTCATTATTTGGTAGTTCTTGGACTTCAGTTTTAACAATATCTAAAGTATTATAATTGTCTTTTGATAGTAACATTATTATAACAAATGCTACTGGTAGAAAAAATAAAATACTTAAAACAAAGTTGCGCTTCCTGTTACTTATTTCCATAATACAAAAATAAAAAAGGTGGTTTTAAAAACCACCTTTTTTGTAAGGATTTAACACAACTAAACGATGTGTTAATTATATGCCTTAATATTAAAAATCACGCTTAATTATAGCGTCTTCTGCATTGTATACTCCAAATACATAACCACCTTCTTGTAGCAGTATAAAAACTAAATAACATATTAAGAAAACTGCAGTCCAAACTACCATTTTTCTTAAACTTCCTGTTTCATCACGCATGTGCATAAAATCCCAAGTAATGTAATAGGCTTTTACAATTGTAAGCACTATAAATATTAAATTTAAAGGCTTCATATAAACAATTGGTGAAAATATAATATTCCCTAGAGTTGCAAAGAAGCCACCTTCAAATGGTTCCATCCATATATGCATTAATATATCTGGTTTGTAAATACCTAATACAACTTCTACAGCTGTAACAATTGTTAAGAAAAGTAAAACTCCCCAAATTTTGCTGGTATTAGATTTAAATTTTACTAAACCTCTAAATATTTCTAATTTGTGTTCGTGTGCCATGTTTTTGAAAAATCTTATTTTTAAACTAGGTAAAAGAATGTAAATACAAATACCCAAACTAAATCTACAAAGTGCCAGTAAAGTCCTACTTTTTCTACCATTTCATAACTTCCTCTACGCTCATAAGTTCCTAAAATCACATTAAAGAAAATAATGATGTTAATTACCACACCAGAAAAAACGTGAAATCCGTGAAAACCTGTAATGAAGAAAAAGAAATCTGCAAAAAGTGAAGTTCCATATTCGTTGACTTTAAGATTTGCACCTTTAACAACTAACTTACCATTAGTTTTAATTTGCTTTAAAGATTCGGCTCTAGAAAGTACGGTTTTTTCACCATCTTCATTAATAATCTGAGAGCGCACTAAAATATTTTCGTGTGCAGCTAAACCATTATAAATTTCATTAACTGAGTATGGTGGTAATGAAGCTTCTTCGGTAAACCAAAGCCCATTTTTACGTTCGTGTTGTACTCTGTGGCTTTCTTCTTTAATTGCAAAATCATCAATAGATATACGCTTAAATTTTTCCTCACCATCTTCAGTTACATATTCGCCAAACTGCAGAATATTGCCCCCTTTAGTTTGAACTGCACCATAATCGCCTTGAATAAATGTTGCCCATTCCCAAGCTTGAGAACCCACAAATATTGCACCACCAATAACTGTAAGGAACATATAAATAGTAACCTTTGCTTTGTTCATGTGATGCCCAGCATCTACGGCTAAAACCATGGTTACAGAAGACATTATTAATATAAACGTCATGAAGGCCACATAAATCATTGGTCTATCTACACCATCATGTATGAATGGCACGTGTGTAAACACTTCGTCAGCAATTGGCCATTCTTTAATGAATTTAAATCTTGAAAAACCATAAGCTGCTAAAAAACCTGAAAATGTTAAGGCATCAGAAACGATGAAAAACCACATCATCATTTTCCCATAACTAGCTTTTAGAGGCTCATTGCCCCCACCCCAAATTTTACCTTCAGTACCAGTGCTTTCTACTGTAGTATCCATAGATTTTATTTAAAATTTAATGATTGTGCAAAAATAATCAAATTATATATCTAAAAAAATATAAAAACAAAAAGAGCACAAGCCAAAGTATATCTACAAAATGCCAGAAATTAGCAGCGAGTTCTAAACCCAACATATTGTTGGTATTATACTTTTGTTTAAAATGATTATAAATTACAACAATTATACTTATTAGCCCAGCAATAACGTGTCCTATGTGCAACATTGCTATTAAATAAATAAAGGTCATTGTAATGTTGCTGGTTGGGCCTGTAAAATTATAGCCTTGTGCTATTATTTGATTAAACCCTTGAAATTGGCTAAAAATAAATGCAAAACCTAACCCTAATGTTACTACTAAAAATAACATAACGTTGCTATTTTTATTCTGAATTAAGGCGCGTTTTGCTAAAATGAATGAAAAACTACTTGCTACAATTATAAAAATACTTATAATAAATGCGTTTGGCATTACAAAATGGTGTAACCAATCTTCGCGTCTGCTACTTACAATAAAAGCACTAGTTAAGCCTGCAAATGACATTATTAAAGACCCTATACCAAACCAAAGCATCATCTTTTTAGAACGTGCATTTTTTTCTTGTGGTGTTCCTTGTGTTAAATCCATTTATCTCAAAAATTTATCGGCAACATATATAATTTGCAACATCGTAATATAAAAAACACTTGATAGCATTAATTGTTTAGCTACTTTAATACTATGTGTTTTAAATAATTTTATGGCATAATATAGCATCACTATTCCAACAACAAAAACTAATATTGCTCCAACTATAGAAATTTTAAGGTCTCCTGTATAACCTAATACGGGTATTAGAGATGCTATAATTGTCCAGACACTGTAAAATATAATTTGTACTGAGGTTCCTCTGTCTGGCTTCCCTGTTGGGAGCATAAAAAAGCCTCCTTTTTTATAATCTTGATGCAAAAACCAACCTATTGCCCAAAAATGTGGGAATTGCCAAAAAAACTGAATTGCAAATAACGTTCCTGATTCTATACCAAAATCATTACGCGCAGCTACCCAACCTAATAAAAACGGAATTGCACCTGGTAAAGCTCCAACAAAAACAGCTAGTGGAGTCTTTGTTTTTAATGGCGTATAAACACAAGTGTATAAAAATATAGATATAGCACCATACATTGCTGTTTGAGGATTAATAATGTAGAGTATAGTTAATCCTAAAATTGCAAATACTGTTGCTATAATAAAAGCGGTATTTACAGACATACGCCTAGCAGGGATAGGTCTGTTTTTAGTTCGATCCATTAAGCTGTCTAGATCGCGTTCAATAATTTGGTTATAGGCATTAGATGCTCCAACCATAAAATAACCGCCAAGTATTAGTAAGAAGAGAATTTTAAGGTCTATAGTTTCTGCACCCAACAAATACCCAGCAACAGAAGAAAAAACAACACTGATGGATAAGCCCATTTTAGTGAGTTCTTTAAAATCTGTGATTAAAGAGGGTTTAGACACTACTACTTTTGTATAACTCAACGCTTTACTTTTTCTGCTTTATTAAGCTTTTGCAAAGATAGTTTGAAAATTGAATACGACCAACCAATCCTTAGATTTAAATACTACAGATCTCATACAAAATAAAATTCAGAAAAAAAAAGAATACGTAAAATTAAAAATCGTTCAAAAAATTAATTTCTGAACGATTTACTTAACCTAAAAACTTTAAATTACTGTTGTACTTCAAATACAATTGGTAATGTATAAACTACACCCACTGGTTTATCACGTTGCATACCTGGCTGCATTTGTGGTATCTTATTAATAATACGGTTTGCTTCTTTTTCTAATGCGTTGTGTGGAGCTCTAATTTTAATATTGTTTACGGCACCAGTTTTATCAATAGTAAACTGTGTGAAAATTTTTTGCTTACCCGTTAACCCATAGTCAGCTGCTAAATCTGCATTAAATTTTTTACTTACAAGTTTAGAAATTTTATCAGACATACATTGTCTGCGCTTTTCATTAGTTTTTTGGTTTTCACAGCCCGGATATACAGGCACTTTTTCTATCCTTATAAAATCCACAACAATATCCTCTATAGGTTCTTCAATTTTTGGTATTTCACCTACAGTAGCAGGTTTACTTAAAACTACAGGTTCTTCAGTAGTTTTAATAATTTTAGTTACATCTAGGGCGTCATTATCAATGACCTTAACTACATCTATTAAATCTACACTTGGTAGTGGTTTTGGGGCCTCAGGCTTAACCACCTCAACTACATAAGGTTTAACATAGTCTAAAGTAATAGGACCTGTGTAAGCAGTTTCCGTTGGCATGCTTATGTGCTTAGACACAAATTGCATTTCAAAAAGTGCATAAGTACCCAGCAAGCAAAGAATCAAACCTATTTGAAAATAAAGGCTTGAATTTTTTTGTAAATTTGCATCATGCTTGGATGATGGCTTTACGTTGGCTGTACTCTGACCAGTACCTCCAAGAAATTCTTTTGAATTTTTCATAATATATGTTTTAAATGTTAATATTATGATAAAGTCACAATAAGCATACCAAATAAGAAAATCCCGCTCAATTAATTTTGAACGGGATTTTTATTTGGATAAGACTTTATAATTAATCTTGTACTTGAAATACTATAGGTAATGAATATGGTACAACTACAGCTTTACCACGTTGCATACCTGGTTTCATTTTTGGTAACAAACCAATAACACGTTTAGCTTCGTTTTCTAATCCTGGGTGAGGCCCACGAGCACCAACTTTAACAACATTTCCGTTTTTATCAATTTTAAAAGACACAAATATTCTTTTCTGCCCAGGTGGTAAACCAAGATCACTAGCAAGATCAGCGTTAAACTTTTTATTTACAAGCTTACTCACTTTTTCTGACATACATTTTTTCTTAGCTGCGTTTCCTTTTTCGTTTTCACAACCAGGAAAAACAGGTACATTTTCAATTACAGAAAAAGGGACTTCAATATCTTCTTCAACTTCTTCAACTTCAACTTCTTCAACTTCAACAATTTCTGTATCCATTTCAGTTTCTGTAGATTCTATAACAGTTTCCTCAACTTCCTCTTCATCTTCAACAACTTCAATAATTTCTGGTGCTGCTGGTGGCGGTGGCGGTGGTGGTGGTGGTGTAATTAATTGTTCTGTAATTGGCACTTCTTCTTCTAAATCATCATCTAAATTAAGTGTGTCCTGAGCAATATCTATTTTATCATAAGTTTTATAATTTATTGATAAATAGGTTACTCCTAGCATTAATGCAAGTCCTACTGCAAAGTATATTGAACTGTTGCGACTTACATCTGATTTTGGATTCTTTTTAGGTTCCATAGTATAGTATTAATTATAACGTTGCTAATTTAACTAAAAAATAGTAGAAAAAGCAAAACCTTCTTCTATTTTAATTTTATTTTATGCAATCTTAATGCAACTAATGTGCCAATTATAACCCCTAAGCAATTTGCTAATAGGTCATAAAGCTCATACATTCTGTTGGGATTTATGTTATGCTGTATCAATTCTAAAATAATACCAAAACATATTAAACTTACAAAAACTCTAAGGTATTTGCTTATTTTTATTCCTTTTGTATATGTATTCCATAAAAAAGCAAAACCAAAATAGGCTATAAAATGGTAAAGCTTATCATCGTAGGAAGAGCCTAATGACGGCATTTGATTAACATCTATAAGACTTACTATTATAAGCGCTATGGTGTAGCTTATAGCTCCAAACAGAATTAAATTTTTAGATACTAACAATAGCTTTGTAATCTTCTGCTGTTAATAAGTTTTCAATCTCAGAAACGTCAGAAAATTTTATTTTTATCATCCAACCCTCGCCATAGGGATCTGCGTTTACAGTTTCAGGCGCATCTTCTAAACCTTCATTAAACGCAATAATTTCACCAGATAATGGTAAAAATAAATCTGAGACTGTTTTTACAGCTTCAACCGTGCCAAATATATCCTCAGCCTGTAGAGTTTCATCTAAAGTTTCTACTTCTACATAAACAATATCGCCGAGCTCACCTTGTGCAAAATCTGTTATACCAACAGTAGCTATATCGCCTTCTATCCTAACCCACTCATGGTCTTTAGTGTATTTTAATTCTGCAGGTATGTTCATAGTCTTTAATTTTTAAAATGATTCTAACAAAAGTAATTTTTTAAATTCTAGATTTATAATTAATTTCCAAAATTATAACGTAGTGTGATTCCAGACCTTATTGAAGTTTGTGGAAATGATGTTGAAATTGCAAAATCTGAAAACGCATAATCAAAATACAATAACGCTGTTAAATTTTTACTAAACGCATAGTCTGCTATGTATTTAATACCCCAAATAGTTTGGCCAGCTGTAACTTGGTTGTCCTCTAAATCTAAATACCTTATAATTGTTTTGTTATTTCTAACAGATACATCTGCACGCATGTTCAAATCGCTCTTTATAACCTGTTTTGGCCCTGCTAATTTGCTTCTTATTTTAAAATCTTTAATACGGTAACCTAAACCAAGAGTGTATTCCATGCCTTGTATTTCGGTCATTAAATTATTATCAAAACTTAAAGATAAGGTTCGGTCTTTAGCAATCTCTGCTAATACTTTAACAGAATTCTTCATTTCAAAATCTAACCGAACTAAAGGGCTAAATTGTTCTTCTAAATTAATGTTACTATATAATGTTTCACTTTTAAAATTTCCTGATGCATCTAATGCATTTTCATTATTAGGGTTTGTTATTGCCAGTGTTGCGTCTGGCGCTTGGTAATCTAAGTTGGTTCTAAATTGATTTATTGTATATCTAGAGCGATAGCCGTGTTGTATTGAAAAACGTCTAAACATTTTTTTAAACCATTTTATACGCATTAACCCTGTATATTTTAGTGTCCAATTAGGAATTGGAATATCTCTAAAAGCCCCAGTTGAAACACCCTCTGCGTCTGAACCATGGTATGCCGATAAAAATGCGGGTAATAATACGCGCTGACTGTTTTTACCAAAACCTTCTGGATAACCTTCTGTATCTGTTGCATAGGTGGTATTTCCGTAATAATCGCGCGCTAATCTGTTGGCAATTATTAAACGGTTGGCTCTAAAATCATCAAAAGTTTCAGATTGCAATTCATTACTAGGACTAAAAGCTGTTCTTATTAATGCGGTTGAAATGTTAAAATTACCAAAGGCATTTGTAATTAAATCCTCGTATGCGTCACTTAAGCCATCATCGTCAATATCATTAGCTTTAAAGGTTTGCGCTGTGTTTCTTAAAAACGTTCTGTTTCCTATCAGATCTATTTTTAAATCCTGCATTGGCTCTAAATTAATTGAATAATCTAAAGATGTATTTTTAACCTCGGTATATTGCTGATTGAAGTTAGGAAAAATAGTTAACCAACCGTTACGAGCAGCCAAATCTGTAATATTACGCTGACTTCCAAACGTGTAACCTAGTGTAGGCCTTAGTGTGCCAATAAAACCTGGTGTTGGCAAGTAACCTGGCAAATACGTACCGTTGTTTTCTGTATAACCAAACTGCACACGTTTTACCATGGTTATAACATCTATTAATGTATTGTATGCTTTTTTACCAACACTTAACTTACTTGGGTCTTTTTTTACAGTCTTAGCTGATGTTTTAGACTGATCTTCTTTATTATCACGTTTTAAAGTACTTCTATTTCTAGGGCCACGACTTGCATTACCTTTTTTCACCAAACCTAAGGTTTTATATAGGGTGGTCATACTTAAGGTTGAATTTATATTATGCGTATTAGAATTTTGTATAGAATGCCCCAATCTATAAGTTTGAAGAATATCTGGAGTATTACTATCATTATCATCATCTACAGCCACCTCGAGATTTTCATTTAAATCTGAACCTTTTTGCCATTGAAAAGTTCCGTTGTAAGTGTACGAAGCCCTTAAGAAATTAAGAATAGGTATTTTATATAACGGTAATTCATAATTAACTTGAAGCTGCTGTGTTTGTAGGTTTGGATCTCCTGCATTAAAAAAACCATCCCAAACATCTAATTCTGGATTTTGCCTTCCGTTAATGCGGTTATCTATAAAATAATTACGAACAATATTAGTGTTTGCTGCTGAAAAATTAACGCTTAAAGCATCAGTAAGGTTATAGTTAATGGCATACTGAAAATCGAAGGTGTAATTCCTTCTGAATAATTCTTCAATAGCAATATTATTACCACCTAATTCTACCGCTCTAAACTTTTGACTACTAAACTGTCTATTAATATCTGTATTTACTGCAATATTTGATGGTAATAAATTAAGGTTAAAATCTTTAAGAATTTTCCAATATTTACCAGTAAAAAGTGAATCGTTCTTTTTAAAAGGCTCAAGTTTTAATGGATTAAAGCTGAAACTATAATTTGCGCCAACTCTCACGGTTTGGTCTAAAGCGTTTTCAATTTCAAAATCGCGATGCTCAATTTTGTTATTTGAGTAATTAAACGTTAGGTTTTCTACATCATAAAACTTTGGTTTTGCCTCACCAGTACGTTGCTTTCTTACCTCAATAAAATTAATACTTTTGCGTTTGGTATAGCTTTCAGATTGTGTTCTAATTCTATTTTCGTCTGCAGCAGATTCAGCAGCGTCCACTCGCGATTGTAATGTTAAATCGTTGTAAAACTGGTCGTATTCTGGGGTAACTAATTCTTCGCTCTGTGCATAATTAAATGGTATTTGTACGCCCCATTTTTTTGGTAATACTTGTCCTACTTGCACGTTAGTTACCAAATCATATTGCTTAACATCTTCTCTACTACGCTGGTTAGGGCCTAGCTCTATACCGCCAAAACCAACAGTACTGCGTCTACCTACCAAGCTAACATCTGCAAAGTCTGCAATTTTAGAATCCATACTCACCACAGCAGCCCAACCTCCTTCGTTTTCTAAATCGGACATGCGCAGCTCGTTAAACCAAACTTCACCGCATGCACTTGCATTACTAGTATCACCTGAGTTTTTAACACCTACCATTAATACTCTTACATCACCAAAATTTGGATTGCCTTTAATTGAAACACGCTGTTGCTTTGCATTACTTTCAATATCTAAAAACGAAACATTACCATTTACTAATGGTGTTTCATCCAAAACTCCATCTACTACGTTGTAAAATGTTGGATCTGGATTAGCTAGTGTACCCTCTGAAATCCCAAGGGCTTTAATTTTTTGTAAAAATTCTAAAGGGATTTCTATTTCGTTGAGTTCTGGCCATATATCTTCTGCTGTAGTGGTTCCTATTGATGGCAATAATGGAATTTCAATCTGATAGAAGTTATCTGTAAAATCATTACCCATTCTAATAAATGCTACTAATTCACCAGAATCTAGAGTATTACCATCCTGTGGTTCAGCATGTAAAAACATACGCAGTTTTTTGTACTGACGCATGTCTAAATTTATATTTTTAAAAACCCCACGTGAATCTTCTTGTTCTAATTTACAAGCTTCTAAAACTAATGATTGTTCGTTTTGTCTTATAATATTATTGTTATTATTTAATTCTTCTCGCTGTACTCCTGGCGGTGTTAAATAGTTACCCTCATTTTCTTGCAAACCAACAATGGCAACATTAAACTCTGCATTAGCACTATTATTACTGGTATCGTTATCTAAGTCTGAAGTATAACGTCTCCAATCACTACGTACTAAATCTAAAGATGCAAAACGCAATACGGTTTGCTCTGTAAATTCTGTTAAATACATACGTGCAAAACGTACAGATCTAATATCTGCAATATTATTTACAGCATTTGTTGGCTCATTAATTGGTATTCTAAATTGATACCATTTTACTGTACGCTGGTCACCGTTTTGCAGGGTTATGTTACGCTCTTTGATGTCGTTTATTTGAGCATTATTTTCGTTAAGGTTATTAGGATTTATAGGGATTTCATACTCAAAATAACTATCAATAGTATTCATGGTATTATCTCTGTTGATGTCTTCTACATCGGGTTGTGTTGTAGACCCACGATTGGTATCTGTAAAAACATCTGGAGAGTTACCCTGTAAACCATTGTATTGCTTGTAACGTTCAAAAATACTTCCTTCTGCATTCAGATAATAGTTGTAATTATCTTTTGAAGGATCTTCCCCAAATTGTGATCCAAATATTGCTAATTCTTCAGCATCATCAAAACCGTCTAAACCAACATCTTGGTTATCACGTTCTGCACCTGTGGTGGCAAATGTGTAAATTAACGACTGGTTTTGTGGCACAATATAAGGTAAAATTGGATTTGGTGGTGAACTTTGTAAAAAGTCTATATTCCCGTCTTCTGGCAATCCGTTTTCATATTGTTTTTTACCATCTTTTAAAACATCTTCGGAAATATTACCTAAGTTAATGGTTAGCTTTCCACCAGAACTTGTTGGATTATCTAAAAAAGGATCTTGCACCCAAAACTCAATATACTCTACGTTAGCTTGTTCAAAATCTGTAGATGTTATTTGACGTGTAATACCAGCCCAACTCGTATTTGGATTTAATGATGTATTTGCTGCCGAGGGATCAAAGTTATATGGACCTCGTTCCGTTGGATAGTAAGTTAAATCTAAAGTGTTAAAAACTGAAGTTTGTCCTTGCACAATATCTACGGTTGGAAATACTTCATCAATAGTTACACGTCTGGTATATGGGCTAGAAATATCATCATCTGTAATACCAGCTGGACGCTGATTACCATAAAATATAGGATCTATGGTGTACCAATTTAATAAAGCTCTACCGTAACCGTTTTGTATGCCGTTACTATCATTACCAGGGTAATTATTTGGTAAGTTTAACGGTCTGCTTGACAAAAACCATGATTGCGGACTTAGTAAACTTATTGCACCTTGCGTACCCTCAAAGTCATCTATATACGCTGTAGCTTCGCCACTAAAATCCGTGCCTTTTGGTGCGCCTGGTAATAAGTAGGCAAATTCACCTCTAACCGATAAATTTGAGGGTACATCAGTATCTATATTAGGTAACTTATTTACCATTCGCGTTAAAAAAGGAACTTCTGTTGAGTAATTTCCATTAAATCCAAAAATGGTATTATTTATAGGTTCGGTATCAAAATTCGCTTTTTGGGTAATTGGACGCTCGTTAAGATTTAATAATGTACCACCTAATACAAAGTTTTCATTAAATTGATGCTCAATATTAATACCCGAAAAACGACGTGTTTGCTGACCAAAGGTTGCGTTATTTTCTACAGAAACATTTATTGGTGTATTTGATGCTTTTAAAGCTTCGTCTAAAATTTCTACACGACCAGCTTGGTAATTTACCGTATAATCTATACCTTCTACCAATAACCTGCCTCCAGCAGTAACTCTTACAGATCCACGAGGTACATTAAACGCGCCTATTGGAATTCCGCTACCACCACTATTGCTTTTAAAACGTCCTTTAATTTGAAACTTATTTTTTTCGACCTCCTCTAAAGCAGCAGTTTTTGTAGATTTATAGAGTAAATCGTAAACATATTTTTCTAAGTTAGGGTTTGTATAAGCTGTTGTTTGTTCATAAGTATCCGATGTACTACCATCATCTAAGACATCAAATAAATAGCTACCAAAAGGCTCTGTTTTTGTAAATACAATTTTACCGTTTTGAGTAATTACAGTTACGCCCGGTACATAATCAAAAAAACCATCCCCACGTTCTTGAGGGTCACCGTTAAAATTGAGGCGGTCTAAATGAAATAAACGAATTAAAGGGGTTTCTGTAATTTGTGTATCGTCATCGGTATCAAATGCTGTATTGTTATCAAATGTTGGAAATGCAGTACCTTCAACTGGTGTAATATAATTTAATGGAGATGCTTCGGTATAAAAAATATTTAATCTAAAATCTTCTTGATCTAGTTGAAATGCTCCTGTATCGTAGATGTTTTTCATCATTAAATCCCAGATTGGCTGATTTACAACTGTAACTGCACTTTTTAGCATTTTTAAAACCAAACTTTGATTGCTTACCGTTTGATTTGTTGATGTGTTATTAGCGTCAACAACTGTAGCATCTACACCATCATTAGCAAATTCACCTACTTGAAACACCTGACCACCAATAGTATATTGAAAGGCTACTGCTAAAACTTCATCGTTAAGTAAGCGTTGATTTAAAGATATATAACCAAGTTCTGTGTGTAAAAAATAATCTTGCCCTTCTTGTAGTTTTCTTGCGGCCTCTAATTTACCGTAATCAAAACCTTCATTTACAGAGACACCAACACCTGCTTGCACGTTTGTAATGTCTCTAATATTCTCGTTTAATAAAGATCCTGACCCAATGCGTGTTGGGTCAAAATTATTATTAGAATTATCTGGAAGTGCAGATGGATTGTTAACAAAGCCTGTTGGTAAAGGAGAAATTCCAATATTCTGTATTTCAGACTCACCTAAATCTTGAAGTGCTACAATGTTTCTTACATTTTCCGTTTGGTTGTTTCTGTTGGTTACCCAAACCTCTACTCTTGTAATTTGAAGACCTTTATTATCTATAAAAGGATATTGTAATAACGCTTTATCATAGGTGTCTTTAAAGTAATGTGATAAAAAGAAATGTCGATTTTCATCATAATCTCTTGCAAAAAACTCAAACTCTTCTAAAGTGCCACCTCCTTGAGCTACAACAGATTGCGATTGTGATTGTTGCTCAGAATATAAAGCAGTTACCGTTGTTTTACCAAATTGTAATTGGGCTTTAACGCCAAATAAACTTTGCGCACCTGTAATTAGCGAGCTGTTTAAAGGCATGTTTACATTACCTATTTCTATTTTTTTAATTATAGAATCTTCGTTACCTCCAACAGATTTAGAGCCGTTACCATTTAATACTTCTTTACCTTCATTATAAAAATCGCTAGCTTTACCAGATAGGCTACCAAGATCTTTACCTGTTTGTTTAGAGGCTTCATCTAAGAGTGCCGCTGCCGGATCAAACTCTAGTTTTATTAAATTTTGAAAATCGAAAGTTGACTCTGTATCGTAATTTGCGGTTACTTGCAGGCGTGTACCTATTTTACCTAATAAACTTAAACTAATTCTCTGGTCAAAATCAAAGGTGAAATTAGATCTGTTTTGTGGTGAAATAACAGGATTATCTTGTCTGGAATACAACACACCCAAATCAATATCTACAGAACCTTGTGGCACTACATTAATGGTATTGCTTCCAAAAATGGTAGCAAATACATCTGAATCTATGTAATACTCTGGCAATAAATTTTTTCGGTCTGCCTCTGAGCCTTCTTTTTGACCAGCTGCAGCATCAGCCATTTTTTTGTAGTAGGCTTTTAATTGTTCTTCTAAAACTAACTTTTGAAACTCAGAGCGTGTTAAAATAATAGGGTAATTTATATTGAAATTTCCCAATTTTTCTGAATACACATAGCGGTCTAATATAGGATCGTAAGTGTATTTAGACTCTATACTCTTTGGGTTTGGCATTTTTAATTCTCCAAGAGCATAACCTGTTTTTACAGAATCTTGTGGTTGCTCTGTGTTTTGAGATTGTATAGTGCTAAAGGTTAGCAGTAAAAATGCTAAAACAGTATAAAATCCAAATTTATATCGTTTATTACGGTTAATTGTGTTCAATGGTATTATAAATTTTTTAGAGCTTCTTTTATAATTTGCTCTACAGGGGCATTGGGTTGAGCTTGTAACACTTTATCTATAACTCTTTCTGATTGTTTTTTATTAAATCCTAAAACTTCTAAAGCAGATAACGCTTCATCTTTGTTAGTATTGTTTGACTTCAAAGAAAGTTCATCGATACCATAGATTTTTAAGACTTTATCTTTTAAATCTATAATAACACGTTGTGCCGTTTTTATACCAATACCCTTAATACTTTGTATAAGACTTACATCTCCTCCAGCAATGCCTTCTTTTACTTGATCTGGTGATAAGGAAGACAACATTGTACGTGCGGTATTAGCTCCAATACCACTTACAGAAAGCAGTAGTTTAAAAAGCTCACGTTCTATTTTTGAAGTAAAACCATACAAGCTATGGGCATCTTCTCTTACTTGAAGATAGGTGTATAACTTTAAGTGTTCAATATCAGGGATATTAGAAAATGTATGTAATGAAATATTAATAAAATAACCCACACCATTACAGTCTATAATTACATTTGTAGGGTTTTTTTCTACAAGTTTTCCTTCTAAGTGTGTAATCATTTTTAAATTATATATCTTGTTTTATTTATCTATAAATCAATAGTATAAAACATTTTATTTCGATTAATAATAACCGTTAGGTGGTACTTTTTTAAGTGTTTTAATATTATAAATTAAAAATCAAATGTAATAAAATAATTTACAAATATGCATCAAGGATTGGGCTTAAGCATCTATTCTATTTTGTTCCTTTTTTTCTCGTTCTTGTTTATCAATTACCGAAATCGCAGTCATGTTTACAATTTCATCTACACTAGCACCTAATTGTAGTATATGCACAGGCTTGTTTAATCCCATCATTATTGGCCCAATAGATTCTGACTTATTTAATTCTTTTAATAATTTGTAGGTAATGTTTGCTGAATCTAAGTTTGGAAAAATTAAGGTATTTACCTTACGACCAGCAAGTTTTGAAAACGGAAATATCTCCTGAAGCATTTCTGAATTTAAAGCAAAATCTACTTGCAACTCACCATCTACTATCATATCTGGGTAGACTTTATGTAAATAGTCAACAGCTTCTTTTACTTTTTCTGCCCTAGGGTTTTCATTAGATCCAAAATTAGAATATGAAATCATTGCTGTAACTGGCTCTATACCAAACATTTTAGTTACTCTAGAAGTCATCCGTGCAATTTTCGCAAGATCCTTTGCTGTAGGGTCTATATTTATAGAAGTGTCACTTAAAAACATTGGCCCACGTTGCGTCATCATTACATTAGTGGTGGCTATTCTTGAAATGCCTTCTGCCATACCAACAAGTTCTAATATTGGTTTTACAACTGAAGGATAACTTGTAGAATATCCTGTAATTAAGCAATCCGCATCGCCTGCATTAACCATCATAGCAGCAAAATAATTACGCTCTCGCATTATTTTTTTGGCAGCGTACATAGTCACTCCTTTTCGTTTGCGTTGCTCCCAATAAGCTTGTGCATAGCGGTTTTTTCGTTCTAATTCTTCATCAGATTTAGGATCTATAATGAGTACATTAGCAGCATCAAAATCGAGCTCTTTCATTAAATCAAGTATGGTATCTCGTCTTCCTAAAAGTATTGGATGTGCCACACCTTCCTCATACACAATCTGAGCGGCTTTTAATACACTAAGCTGGTCTGCCTCTGCAAAAACTACACGTTTTGGGTTAGTACGTGCTCTGCTTAAAAGTAATCGTACTAATTTATTATCAGACCCTAAGCGTTCTAAAAGTGCATCTCTATATTTGTCCCAATCCTCAATGGGTGCTTGTGCCACACCACTTTCCATAGCTGCTTTTGCAACCGCAGGAGGCACCTCAGCAATAAGACGTGGATCAAAAGGTTTTGGAATAATGTAATCTCTACCGAATGTAAGTCTGGTTTCTGCATAAGCAATGTTTACTTGCTCTGGCACAGGCTCTTTTGCTAGATTAGACAACGCTTTAACAGCAGCCATTTTCATAGCCTCATTAATTTTAGTAGCTCTTACATCTAACGCTCCTCTAAAAATAAACGGAAAGCCCAGTACGTTATTTACTTGGTTAGGATGATCGCTTCGCCCTGTAGCCATTATAATATCATCACGTGTATCTATGGCAAGTTGGTAGTTAATTTCTGGGTCTGGATTTGCCATAGCAAATACAATAGGATTTGCCGCCATTACTTTTAACATCTGTGGCGTTACAATATCTGCCATAGATAAGCCAATAAAAACATCTGCGCTTTCCATGGCTTCCAATAATGTATCTATTTTACGATGTGTAGAAAATTCTGCTTTTTCTTTAGAAAGTGACGCTCTATCAGATCTAATAACACCTTTACTATCTAGCATTACAATATTTTTGCGCTTAGCTCCAAAGGCTTGGTATAAACGTGTGCAAGAAATGGCCGCTGCACCAGCACCACTAACCACTATTGTAACATCTTCTATTTTTTTATCTGCTAATTCTAAAGCATTTAAAAGTGCGGCAGCAGAAATTATTGCTGTACCATGTTGATCATCGTGCATTACAGGAATATCTAATTCTTCTTTAAGACGACGTTCAATTTCAAAAGCTTCAGGTGCTTTTATATCTTCTAAATTAATACCACCAAAGGTTGGTGCTATATTTTTTACAGTGGCAATAAACTCCTCAATATTTTCCGTATCAACCTCAATATCAAACACATCTATATCTGCAAATATTTTAAATAGTAAGCCTTTACCTTCCATTACAGGTTTTGAAGCTTCTGGGCCAATATTACCTAAACCTAAAACTGCGGTACCATTAGAGATTACAGCTACTAAATTCCCTTTTGCTGTATATTTATAAACATTATTTACATCCTTTTTAATTTCTAAACAAGGCTCTGCCACACCTGGCGAATATGCCAACGACAGGTCTCGTTGAGAGGCGTATTTCTTTGTTGGAACAACACTTATTTTGCCTGGTGTTGGTTTTGCGTGATATACTAAAGCTTCTCTACGTTTACTTTGTTTACTCATAATGTTATGAATGATTTAAGGCACAAATATAACTAATGAAACTGGCTCTTATGCGCCTTTAGTTTTAAAAAATAAGTACCTGCTAATATTGATCTTTTTTGAATTATCTTTTTTGTAAAAAAAGCTTTATAACTGGGGGTAATAATGCTAGATTTTACATTTTTAAATGTATTTAAGTATTGTTAACTAAAGACTTAACATTACATATAGTCAGAATTTTAACATTTTTTCAATATTATTTTCAGTATAAATTATATTAAATTTTTGTGTTTGTAAATTTGCTTGTAAGTGTGCAAAATCTGCTTTGTTTGTCCATATAATTTCTATTTTTTGTTCAGAAGACTCGATAACCTTAATCGTTCCTGAAAATGCTTGAGAGGTATTTCTTAATTTAATAAGTTGCAACTGATTTTTTACGAGGGTAGTTTGTAGCTTGTCCTCAACGTCTTTTATTGTTAATGTAGTTCTGTTAATTTCTTTATGACCGTCAGCTCCTGCATTATCTGCAGCTTCATAATTATTTTTTCCTGCAAAAAGATCTAGATACCATATTTGCGGAATCCCTGGTATAAATAGCTGTATGGCTCTGGCGAGTAAAAATTTGTCCTCGTCCTCACCTAAAGCACTAAAAAAGGTTGCATTAACTTGGTAATACGATATTTTTTTGCCCGATGGGTCGTAAAGATTTTTTACGCGACCGCCACGGTCTATTATTGTATTCATGATAGCTTCAATAGCAACATCAGTTAGCAAGCCTTCTTTATAAACACCGTTTATAGTTTTCCCTTTAAGATCTAAAACCGGTATACCATCGTGACAACCCAGCATGTTAATAGTTTTGTAGCCTTTAGTAATTATGACATTTAGCCACTTATAAAGCGCTTTGTTTGATCTATTTTCTAAGGTATGAATCATTAACCCGGGGAGAAAAAAATCGTAAATAGTATAGCCTTTTTCTGCAACTTCATCATGGAGATTTAGTCCGTATTCTGCATGAATTTCTGGCAATAAAATAAGGTCATTTTTTTGGGCTATTTTATTAATACGCTCTAAATGTTGCCAAGTTCCTGGGGTGTTAAAAAAATTAGTTTCACCAACTGCTTTATGTAAATATGCAAAAGCATCTAATCTTAATATTTTGCACCCAAAACGCTTTAGATTGGCTAAAGTTTCTTCATAAAAATCCCAAACCAATTCAGATTTTGCATTAACATCCATTTGTCCTAAATAAGAGCATTTTTTTTCAATAGCTTCAATAATTTGAGATTTAAACTGTTTGTTATTATTAAACTCTAAACTATCTATATCCACTTTGTTTTCTATAGCTTTATTAACATATCTTACAATTTCTTTTTTAGCATTTGATGTTAAGCCTTTTATTGAATCTAGATCGTTTTCAGAAATGTTTTGATACCTAATTTGCTGATAAAACGTGTTCCAATAGGGCTGTTTTGCACCATTTTTAAAAGGCACCTTAAGTATAGGTAAACCCGATTTTCTCATAAATAATTTATTAAGAAACTTAGCTTTTGGAATTACAATACCGTCTGCGTTTTTTTCACCGTGACCATCCCAAAAGGCATTCCAGTTTATAAAAAAATCCTTGTATTTAGAGTCTTCGCCATTAGCTAACAAATCTTTAAACTGCGGAGATGCTACGGACAGGTGATTTAAAACAATGTCGAATTTTAAGGCTATATTAAGTTGCCCTAAAGCAACTAAATCTTTTTCTGAAACTAAATTTTTATTCAGATTATAATCTATTATTGAAAAACCACGGTCTAAGTCGCTATTAAAAAAGGTTGGCAAAATATAGAATAAAGAAAATACATCTTTAAATGCTGGCATTTGAAGCATGCTTACAGTATCGCTTAATGTATTTCCAATACTATCTGGGTAGGCATTAAACATAACACCTTTATAACCGCTAGTTTTGTTTGAATTACTCATAATGCTAAAGTTAAAAAGGGGTTATAAAAGTTGAGATAGAATATTAATATTATTTGGTAGTCTTCCTACATGTTGAAGCTTAAGCGCAGCTAATTTAAGTGCAACCTCTAAGCATTCCGTTGGAGGTTTTTCTTTTATATATGCAAATAAAAATCCAGACCAGAACGCATCTCCAGCACCTGTGGCATCCATTACTTTTTCAATTTTTATGGCTGGTAAGTTTATAGTTGCTTTGTTTTTTTGAGCTAATTTTACACCATTACTGCCTAGAGTTAAACATACTGTTTCAACCCCCAATTCATGAAAAAAATCGAATATATCTTGGTGAGGCAAATAGCTTTCGAAAAGTCTAAACATATCGTCTTCACTTATTTTAACAAGTGGATTGTAGCTACAATATGCTTTAATAACTTTTAATGCTTGTGTTTTATTCTCCCAAAGTTCATCAGCATAATTTACATCAATACTCAATATGCAACCCATTTTGAAGGCTTCCTCCGCTTTTTTAAGAATTGTAGTTTGTGCGGGGTTTTTACTTAATGCAAAACAGGTGGTGTGAAATATTTTTGTTTTTGAAAGAAGTTCTGAGGTAATCTGGGTTTCAGAAATACAACAATCTGCGGCTCTGTAAGGTATAAAATCTGGTGTTCCTGTGGTTTTTGAAACAAAAATTACACTTGTTGGAATGTTATTAATTTTTGCTATTGCTTCTGTATTTACATTAACGGTGTTTAAACGGTTAAAAATATACTCACCAAAACCATCATTACCTACGGTTGCCACTAAGGTAGTGTTAAGCCCTAGTCTAGAGATATTCATAGCCACATTGGTTGGAGACCCTCCTAAATACCGGTGATAATCACTTGTATTATTGATAAGAACTTCGGCTTGGTGACCAATAAAATCTATTAATACCTCACCAACACATAGTACATCAATGTTTTTCATATTTTTTAAAGACTTCAAATAAAAAAAGCCAATGTTAAACTACTAACATTGACTTTTTGTTACCAATTAACTTTTAAATAATTAATGTTCACCTAATACTATTTACTGTATTGGTATGCATTTATAATTAAGATTATTTAAATTTAAATAAAAAACTTTACAGTGTTTTGTCTTATAAGGAACAAAAATGATTTAAAACAAACTAAATCGTTTTCGTAAATTCATTTTAATATTGGAACTAATTTGGTGTTATTTGTGCTCTAATTTATGATAATTGCCACAAGCTTTAGTTTCACTATTAGGGTTTGGGTATAAGTACAACTGGTAATTACTTAAAAGCCTTATTTTTTTAGTCTCACCCACTTGGATGATTATTTGGTTTATGACTTTGCCTTTTTATTGTATTCTAACGAAAAATTCCATTAAACCTATATTTTTTTATGCACATAGCAGTCTTTTCCTAAATAAGGATTTATAGTAGCGTCTTGCCCAAGACCTTTACCAGTCATTAGCATACTTTGATTGGGGTCTAAAACAAATTCTGTTTGTACAAATGCATCTGTAGACACCAAAATTACGAGGTAAATAAGTGCCCAAATTATTTTCATTATATTAGTAAGTATATGTTTTATTACTTACTTAGTATAAAATACTCCCAAGGTTTCAATTTTAATGTATTAGTTGTAAAGTGGACTGTTTCGCCTGTTAACTCATTTTTAAAATTACCTTCTAAAACTACTTCTGCAGTTTGTACTGTGTTTGATAAATTTCCTAAAAAATAAATTTCGTGTTCAGATTTTGCTCTTTTAAAAGCCAATACACTTTCGTTATTAGTGGATAATCTGTTGTATGCTGCCGCATTTTTAGCTCCACTTAAAGCCAAATTATTATTTTTTAACGTCCCTAATTTTACTAATAAATCCCATGTTTTACCTTTAGTTTTTGGAATGCTATCTTTTTCGAAAAATTTTAAACGGTGACACAAATCGTATTCCTGGCCGCTATAAATTAGAGGCATTCCTGGCATTGTGTAAACCAAAGCTGTAAAAACTTCGTTGGCATCTCCCAGGCGTTCTTTAATTGTGCCGTTCCAAGAATTTTCGTCGTGATTGGTTACAAAATTCATTTTAAAATCTTTTGGTGCTAAGCTATCATTCTGCTTGTTCATGTAAGCATCAAACGCTGTAGTATTTGCAGTGCCTTTTGCAATTTCATTTAATATGTGATGGCCTTCCCATGCGTATTGCATTTCAAAACCGTTGCTAAACAAGTTTTGCTGCTCGGCTTCTGCCAACATAAATAATGGCTTTATTTTTCTGAGTTCAGTAATTGTTTTATTAAAAAATTTAGGTGGTACTTTGTGCGCCACATCCATTCTATAACCGTCTATATTAAAGTTTACTACCCAATATTTAAGATCGTTAATCATTTCGCTTTGCATGGCTTGATTATCATAATTTAAGTCTGCAACATCTGTCCATCCCCATGACTCGCCAGTATCTGGGTTTATAGGATCTATAATGTCACCGTTCTCGTTTTGAGTGTACCATTCTGGGTGTTCTGTAATCCATGGATGATCCCAGCCTGTATGGTTTGGCACCCAATCTACAATAACATACATTCCGTTTTTGTGAGCCGTGTCAATTAAATTTTTAAAGTCTGTTTTATTGCCAAATTCTGGGTTTATAGCTTTATAATCTGAAACCGAATAGTAACTGCCTAGGTACTTTTTTCGTTCTGTTTCGTCTTTTATGTCGCTTGTAAAAGACCCATCTGTGGCTTTTCGTTTTACTTCAGAAATTGGATTTATAGGCATTAGCCAAATCACTTTAACTCCTAGTTTTTTTAATTCTGGAATGTCTTTAGAAAATGCGTTAAATGTGCCTTCCACAGAATATTGTCTAATATTTGCTTCGTAAATAACTGCATTTTCTAAAATACTATCTGTAATTGGCGTAAAAACCTCCAGAGCTTTTGCTTGGCTTGATAGGGTATTTGTTTTAGTGTTATCTTTACAAGAAGAACAACATAAGAGTATGCCTAAAATTAAAATTTTTATTTTCATGATGTATTAGTTTATAAATAATTCTTCTGGGTTTTTTAATTGGTTTAAATAATTTATTTGTGTTTTGGATAGTAATGAAAGCCCGTATTGATAGGATGCATTCATCCAACCGAAACCTTCCTGGGTAATATATTCAAAGTCGGTACCAACGTTACCGTATTCTGCAAAGACTTTGTGTGTAGCTGCTACAACATCATATTTTTCTGGAATGGTACCGTTATAATCTACTGCATTTTTGGTAATCATATACAGCCATCTATACACCAATTCTTGCAGCTCGGTTTTAAAACTATGTCTTTTTAACCCTCCCCAAATGAGGATTTGATGTGGTGCCCAACCATTTGGATAATCCCATTGGCGTTGTATGGCATTTTCTGGAAGTTTAGCATTCATTTGTTTTGATGTCCCTGCAATTCCGCCTTTTTCTTTAAGTTGAGTTATTAGTGTTTTCACTATTAATGTAGCATCGTTAACATTAACTAAACCTGCCCAAAGCGGAAGGTAATTAGATGCACTTTCAAAATGAGTTTGCTGTTTGGTCTTAAAATTGTAATCAAAGAACTGTCCTTTGTCCTTATTCCACATCAATTCATGCATTCGTTCTTCTCTTTCTGTAGCAACTGAATACCAGTACGTATCGTGATAGCCAGCAAATTCTCCGTCAAAATGATTATCTATTAGAAATGCAATATCTATTTCGTATTTGTAGAGTAGGCTATTTAAATCAACCGTATTTAAATCTGCACAGCAATTATCTAAACGCCATGAAGTATCGTGTCCGCTTTCGCGAAGACTTCTGTCGTTTGTAAAATAAAGGTCTAATTCTGGAACGTCAATAGCTCCAGATTGGTAGTTTTTAATAAACGTTTCTAAAGAAAGTTGGTGATGTTTTGCGTATTTTGTAAGTACTGCATCAAAATGACCATCTTCTGTTTCTGGCGGAATACCAATACCTTCGGCATAATATCTATTAAGTCCGTTGTCTGTGAGGCGTTTGCCTTTTACCATCCAAACGGTTTGGTATTCTTTTATTGCTGTTTCTAAATGGCTTGCTAACCAGTCTTTATCTTTAGTAATCTTAAATACTTCTGAAATTAAACTGGTATAAAACGGTGGTTGTGTTCGGGTGAGATAATAGCTGCGATTGGCATTTAAAATTTTACCATAATGTTCTATTTGATATTGAAAGTTATCTGCCATAGCTTTGGCTAAATGCACTTTGCCATCACAAATTAATCCTATGGATTCAAAGTAACTATCCCAACCATACATTTCGTTAAAACGTCCGCCTGGCACTACAAATGGTACACCTTTTATATCTCCATTTTGCGCTTCTAATTTTAGGCTTAAAATCCCAGGTTTATTATTGATAGATTTTACAAATTCTGGTGAAATATGCTCTGGAAGTTTTATAGTTTTAATAGTTAATTCAGTCTCTAATTTTTTGTAATAATTATAGGCTAACGAATCTGAAAATGGTACATAAACAGGAAGCGTTTTAGCGGTTAGGGTTTCGTTTTTGGTATCGGAGATTAAGGTTTCAATACCTGATTTGTCCATGCTTCTAGTAAGCCCAATCCAGTAATAATCGCCTATCATACGAGAAACACGATGGGCTGGTAATTCTTCTATATGGTGAAGTGGAATTTCTGCAATAGTTTTTCCTTGTTGTTTTTGTATAACTAGTTCTTGCAACAAATTAGAGAGGTAGTATGTGCCTTTTACAATATAAGATTCACCATTACTTGCTGAAATCTCAAAGGCTTTAGGCCCTGTATCTTCTATGGTGATTTTTTTATCTCCATCAGTATCTTCTTGCTGTAATAGTGCTTGTAGAGTGGGTACTATGTTTAGTAGGAATTGCATTAATTTGAAGCCATTTTTGTTTTAGACATTCTGTCTATTAATAGTACAAAAACGATGAGTAAAACCATTGGAATTAACAGCACATAAAACGCCTTAACACCACCAATACTTTCAAACAACTCGCCAACTATTCTAGACCCTATTGTACCTCCTAATGCTGAAAATATAATTATAAGACCAGACATTGGTGAGTGTAAACGTTTAGGTAACGAACTTAAAACTGTTGAGTTTAAAAGCGGATATATTGGCGCAATAAATAAGCCTATTAGAGGTAATATAAAACCTAACATTGGGATATCTGAAATACTTATTATGGTAACCAATACATCTGTATCTTCTTCTAATTGGGGTAGAACATAGATAAGTATGCCCCCAGAAAAAATGATGCAAATTGTAACGAGTATAACCCAATTAATATGTCGCGTTAAAAACCCTGCTATAAAACGTCCTGCAGCTAAAGACAGTGCAAAAATAACTGCCATTTGTACACTTAATTTTTCTGAAAATTGAAATATTTTTTCATTAAATCTAGGCAGCCAAGTCATAATACCTTGTTCTATCATCACAAAAAAAAATGCCGAAATTATAAATACCAAAACCAACGGAACTATCATAAGTTTTAAGGATGCTAATATATCTTCTGTTAAGTTTGTGCCTGCTGCTTCAACGGTATACTCCACTTTTGAAAATACTAAGAATAAAAACGATACCAAAATTAAACCACAAAGCACATAATATACATTAAGCCAACCATTAGGATCGTTAGAATAAAAAGCAGGAAACAAAATATAAGCTAAGGCTATACCTACCATAAAAACCCCTTCAATAGAACTCATTAATGAGGAATGTTCGGACTTAGAGTTTGTAACAATTCCTATTAAAGAATAAACTGATAATTTTATTAATGCAAAGCTTACTCCTACACATAGAAATAAAATTTTTGTATAAGAGAACGTATTTCCATATACCATAAATAAACAGCCAAAAAACACAATCGCTAACGCAGTAAGCATTGCTTTTTTATAGCCAAACCTTGGCAAAAAGGATGCTATAAAAAAAGACACTATAGCTATAGGCATATCTTTAAACGCCTCTAAAACTGAGGCTTGTGATTCTGTTACTCCGTATACTTTTATTGATTTTGCTATAACAATACCAACACTATTTAACAAAATAGCGAACACAAAATAATTGAGAAATAGTGCTATTTTTATACCTATATTTTTCATAATATGCTTATTTAGATGCGTTTAAACGAAATGCAAATAAACTTGCTATAATGAAAAGTACACCCGCAAATAGTATGGCGTTAACTGCATTTTCACCTAATAAAAATTCATAAATAGGACCAAAAGTTACAGTTTGTATAAACATAGGTATTACAATCATCATATTTAAAATGCCCATGTAAACTCCACGACGCTCTTGTGGTACAACTTTTGAAACCATGGTGTAAGGAATACCCATCATTGCTGCCCAACCAATACCAAATAAAACCATAGGTATTAAGACTAAATACGGATCTGATATATGAGGGATACAAAACAGCGCTATCGCAGTACCAATTAAACTTACACCATATATTTTTTTTCCTCCATACTTTAAGGTTAATGGCACTAAAATTAATGCAACTAACATGGTAACCGTATTATATGTTAAGCTCATTGCAGCAGACTGTGACCCAGCTTCTGAAATAGAATAACCCATGGTTTTCATGAAAAGCGGTGTTGAAAATTGCCAATAAATAAACAAAGCATACCATTGAAATAAATACACTGCACCTACGCGCCACATAAATTTTGGCATATCGCTAAAAGCCTCTGCAGTTTCCATAAAAGGCATTAATAAATCACCTGTTTTTTTAAGGAATGAATTATTAGGATTCTTTTTTATTTGTGTGTATAAAAACCACAACCATAAAAATGCTAATACAATAACTAGCAGTACTAATACATTGTAATTTTCGTACAAATAACTGTAAAGTTCTGCAGCGGCAAATCCTAAAGCTAATGGAACGGATGCAATAATAAATAATACACTAAAAAACTGAACCACAGGGTGTGGCTTACCGTGATTGTATGCTTTTATCCCTTTTAATTCTTCATCTGATGGTGGAATTTCAGGGGTTTTTAATACAGACCATAAAATTGTTGTTATAGATAATATACCTCCAATATAGAATGAATAATAAATCCATTGCGGAATTTCACCAGCAACATCAGATTCTTCACCAAAAAGATATTTAAATAGTACAATAGAACCCGTTGCTAATAAAATACCTAAGCCACAAAATAGACTTTGCATTTGATAGCCCAAACTTAATTGACTATCTGGTAACTTATCACCTACAAATGCACGATATGGTTCCATTGCCATATTGTTACCTACATCTAAAATCCATAATAAACCAACGGCGAACCAAAGTAATGAACTATGCGGAAAAGCAAACAAACAGATACTACCAATAATGGCCCCGATTAAAAAATAGGGTTTTCGTCTTCCCCAACGGCTTGACCAAGTTTTGTCAGACATAGCGCCAATAATAGGCTGAATAATTAAACCTGTTATGGGTCCTGCAATATTCAATATTGGAATCATAGATTCTTCTGCACCTAAGTACAAAAAAATCGGATTGATAGCCGTTTGCTGCAATCCGAAACTGTACTGGATTCCTAAGAATCCAATATTCATATTTAAGATTTGCCAAAAGGTTAAACTTGGTTTTTTGATTTTCATGTGTGGATTTTAATTGATTAGTTGTGTAATAATAGCTTGATAGGGTTGTAAAAACACAGTACCATTACTAATTTTAAAGGCATCGTAATTATTAATACGTACGTGATTAGTGTAACTTAATTGCTGTAGTGTTATTTGTGACACTGAAGCTGTGAAATTTAAAAGCACTAAAAACTTTGTGTCTTGTAAAACCCTTGTATATGCGTATATTTCTGGGTGCTCTTGTTGTAAAATTTGATATTTACCATATACCAAGACTTCATTCTCATTTCTTAGCTTTACCATTTTTCTAAAATGATTTAGAACACTTTTTGGGTCTTGTTCTTGAGCTTCAACATTTAATGTTTTATAATTTTCATTAACACGTTTCCAAGGTTTTACTTCAGAAAAACCAGCATTTTTTGTAGCGTTCCATTGCATTGGCGTTCTGCTGTTTTCTCTGGAATAATAGTTTAACTGTTTCATAAACACATCCAAATCTTCGCCTTTGGCTTTTGCTTTTTCGTAATCGCCAATAGCCGATACATCTACGTACTCTTCAATAGTAGGCATGTCGATGTTTGTCATTCCTAATTCATCCCCATTATAGGTATATGGTGTGCCACGCATACTTAAAAGAAAGGTATTTAGGAGTTGTGCAGATACCGTTCTAAAAGCTTCATTTGGGTTACCAAAACGATTTACCAATCTTGAATTATCATGATTGGACAAAAATATGGCTAGCCAACCTTCGGTTTCAAATGCAGCATCCCAACGTGTAAATACATCTTTTAATTCTGAAAGTTTAAAGCCATCTGTTGTTTTGGATAATGTTGTATACTCAAAATGATAGGCTACCTGTAGTTCTTTTCTGGATTCATCTACCAAATCGTGTGCATCTTTAAACGTTGTACCTGCACCTTCTGCAACCGCAAACACATCGTAAGGTTCAATAACCTCAATATACATTTCTTTTAAGTAGGTGTGTATATGCGGCCCCATACCATACCATTTATCAAATTCGTTTTCATGACCTTCTGGCCATTCTGGAAATGTGGTATCTTTACTTACGTATTGAAAAGCATCCATTCTAAATCCATCTACCCCTTTTTTTGCCCAAAATTTCATAATATCATAAACTTCTTGACGGACTTTTGGGTTTTCCCAATTCAAATCTGGCTGAACGTTTGCAAATGTATGAAGGTAGTAGGCGTCTGTTTGCTTATCATACGTCCATCCGCCATTAGGATCGAAAAGACTAAAACGCTTTGGAGGTGTGCCCTTTTCTGCTGGCCACCAGTGGTAATAATCGCGGTACGCATTAGTTCTGGAACTTTTAGATTGCTGAAACCATTTATGGGCGTTACTACTATGATTTACAACAACATCTAATACAAACTTAATACCTCTGGCATGGAAACCATCTAACATTTCTTGAAAATCATCTAGGCTACCGTATCTTGGATGAATGCACTTATAATCACTTACGTCATAGCCATTATCTTTTAATGGAGATTGAAAAAACGGATTCATCCAAACAGTTGTAATACCTAAACTTTTAATATAATCTAATTTTTCTATAACCCCTCTAAAATCTCCAAATCCATCCCCATTACTGTCTTTAAAACTTTGTGGGTAAATTTGATAAAGTACCCCTTCTTTCCACCATTTTTTAGCGGAATTTTTTATTGAAGTTTGGTCTATTTCTTGTGTTATGGTGTTTAAATTTTTGTGAGCATTCATACAAAAAATGGTAAGATTAAACCTGATATTTTTTATTAATAAAGTGTATATAAAACTTAACTGCAGGATTTAGTTGTTTTACCAATTATAAAATCTTATGTATTAAGAGCTTTAAAATGGTATTGAAAATTAAAGGTATTTACTGAAAACTAAAATTTTAAGACCACAAAATGTGATATCTGTAATCGAAATCCTTTTCGTAATTAACTATTAATAGCATCTAAAAAAACAACTTACTCTAACGTATTTAGTTTTTCTACAGCAAACTGTCCGATTTTCACACCTTGCACAAGCCCTTCATCTACAGCGGCTCTGTAATGAATACCACCGTACAATCTACTTATTGCAGCTTCTTTTGCAGCTAAATTAAAAGAATTAAATGATCTAACTGGTAAACCGTAAGGTACCTCTGTATCATCGTTAAACTGAAAATTATCCCCAAAAATGGCTGTTAACACTTGTGATGCTGCACCTGAAACTACAGAATGCCCGCTGGTGTACTCTGGAAAAGGTGGTGTTTGAAGAATTGGCAACCAATCTGGGTCTATGTTTTGGTTAATTAGGGTTTCTGGTCTAATTAAATTACTCCTGTATTTTTCGTCCCAACAACTAATAAACGCATCAGCGATTGCAATAGCTGTTTTAGTGTGAGCATTTACTGTTTCTTCAAAATTGAAGTTGGCTTTTTTTGAGGCTATTTTAGTAATTCCAATCCAATGTGCACCTGGTGATATTTTCTTTTTAGCAAACATAAAATGACCTCTAGTTACTGACACAAAAGGATTGCAGTCCCAAAATTGAGCAATTTCTATTTCTTCTGAGGCATCACCTTTTTTAGTAATTGCCATACTTAAATCGTAAACTTCTTGTAATTGTTTAAAGAAAACAGATTTTTTATCTAATGAAAATTTCGGATGTGTTTTGGGTTTAAACTGCTGTGCAGAATCCAGTAAAAATGGGCGAATTTTATTCCAGTGTGGTTCAATACCATCCATGTATGCAGGTGGCGTAGGTTGCCAACGTGAAGGATTGTCCGTATCTACAGTAAATTTTGGCATGGTGCGCGTTTGTTTATAATTATCTGCATCCATCCAACTTTTTATATATGCTACAACAGAAAGTGCGTAACTTTTAGACTGCTCAAATTCTTTAGTATTTGTTTCACTCCAATTTTGGTATAAGCTATCTTTTAAAACTTCCATTTTGTCTTCAGAAAAAATAAGATATTTACTTAATTCCATATGTGCAATTAATGCGGCTAATTTTAAGTTTACATTTTTGTTTGTTGGCACTGCAGGAATTTGCTCTAAAGCATTTAAAGTACCCGATAAACTTTTAAACGTTGCTTTGTTTTGTGCTAAAATTTCATAAGCTGCAATGTTAGGATAGGCAAATACTCTGCTAGCAACTGGTGGTGAAAAAATATCATGAACTTGTATTTCCATAACTTTGTCTACTGACAAATGAAATACATCTGGTGTTACTACTATTGGTTCTGAAGGCGATGAGCAACTTGAGTTTAGCCCAATTATTAGTAACGTATAAATAGTGTTTTTTAAAAAATTCATTTTGTATATTAATGTTTTGTTTCAACTATAAAAGAATTTCCATTATTAGAAATTACTAAATAGGTATTTGGTTTTATATTAATAATTTTTCTTCCATTTAATTCCTTTGGTAAATCTAATGATTTGTATGAAAATTTAGCGTGTTCATCAATACTTATAATACCTCCTGAATTGGCTGTACTATTACCTAACTCTGTTACAAAACCTTTATAATTACCAGTAAAAGCAATAGTATTATTATGAATACTTATAGCCTCTATAGTACTTAATTGTGCCTGGTATGGTAATGGTTTTATTTTGAAATCACTACCGTTATTTAAAAAGAGTAACGATCTTAATTCTGTAATTTTTTTAACCTCTAAAATATCTTTTATGGATTTATCTGTTAAATCATTAATAGATTGCACCTCAGAAAATTGCTTGAATGTTTGAAACTTCTTTTTTAAATATGGCAATTGTTTATCTAATTTTTCCTTAGATGCAAAAGGCATATTTTTACCAAAAAAATCATAGAAAATTAATTGATCTAATTGTTCATTAGCGTCAAAATCATCTAGATATAATGTTACTGGTTTGGCTTTGGATGCTTTCCATTTAAAATTGAGTCCTGTATTTCCTGCAACAATATCTAAAGTTCCATTACCATCTATGTCTTGTATTTCAATACAATTCCACATGCCATTGGTGTCTTGCAAGCCAAAGTCTTTAGTTTTATTTTCAAATTTACCAGGTTTAGTATGCGAGAGTACTGTAATTGGCATCCAATCTCCAGCAACAATTAACTCTATATTACCATCGTTATCTAAATCTGCCCAACGGCTATCTGTAACCATACCCATTCTGCTTTTAGCCGCAATTTCAAAATTATAATTTCCTTTGTTTTTTAGAATAAAACTAAAAGGTGAGAGTCCATAAGCACTTGGTATAGCTCTATTACCTATAAATAAATCGTCTAAACCATCGGCGTCAAAATCATAGTTAGAAACTGAGCCTCCGTTTGTTGAAATTAGTTTAGCTTGAAGTTTACTAAAGTTACCGTTACCATCATTTATATACACACGGTCTTCTAGCAGTGGGTGTCCCTCTGGAAAATCATTACCACCGCTTAAAGCATAAATATCTAAATCGTTATCATTATCTATATCTAAAGCTACGGCATCTACATCTTCATATTTTGCATCATTAGTAAATATATCTGAGGATTTCTTTTTAAAATTACCGTCCTTAGTCTGAAAATAAAGCTCTGGGGCTTGATCTCTAGCACCGCCAATAAATAAATCTTTTAATCCATCGGCATTAAAATCTTCGTAAACAGCTGAAGGGCCTTCTTTAGATAATACTTCAGGTATTAAAGCTTCGCGCTCATAATCTAAATAGGTGTTTTCCTTGTGTGAATACTCAAATTTAGTACTTCTAGTGTCCGAATTAATACTATAGTTATGCGGAGTTGATTCTGTTTTTGAAATTACAATTGAGGTATTAACCTTTGCATCTTTATGTATGGTTTTAGAACCGTCTTGCCATATTACTTTTAAGGAATCTATTGTTTTAGTAGTACCCAACCCAAAATGTACTGCACTTGTAGAGCTAGATAAAAAGCCTTTAACCGTAGTGTGTTCTTTGTGTATAACCCTATTATTTGCATATAAATAAAGTTTAGAACCTAATATATGTTCTGGCTTATTAGCACTTTTAAGATTAACAACCAAATAGTTATTGGTAGTTTTATTTTCTAATAAACTTACTTTTTGATTTATATTATTTACAACAATATCTAAATCGCCATCATTATCTAAATCTGAATATGCCGCGCCATTAGAATAACTTCCTTCAGTATCTTTAATAGGGTTTAATTTGTTAAAAATTAATTGTCCTTTGTTTTGAAACAGCACATTGGAAAGTTTTAATTTTGGCATGGTTTCAATTAATTTTTGCTCTATGGTATCGCTTTTTGTTTTGGAATAGTTTCCAAAATCTACAGTGCTTAAATAGTTTATATAATCTAAATCGTTAGGTCTTTTATAAATGCCATTAGTGATGTATATATCTTGAAAACCATCATTATCATAATCTAATATAAGTGGAGACCAACTCCAATCTGTAGCATAGGTATTAGAAAACAATGCTGCATCTATAAAGTGATTATTTTCTTTAATTTGTAAATGATTGCGCGCATATTGTTGCTGAAAGCCAAATGTTTTTTTAATCTTATTAATTTTATCAGAATCTTCACCTCCAGATTTTAAAAACACCTTTGCATTAAATGGCATCATATCTAAAGTTACAATATCTGGTTTTCCATCATTAGAAATATCTGCTATATCTACTCCCATTGTAAAACGTGAAGTGTTACTAAAATAAGCCGCACTAGATTCTGTAAATGTTTTATTACCATTATTGAGGTATACGTAATCATTTTCATGAAAATCATTACCAACATAGATGTCTAAAAACCCATCGTTATTAATGTCTGATATTGCAATGGCAAGCCCATAACCTAAAGCGCTACTGTATATACCGGAAGCTTTTGTTACGTTTTCAAATTTAAATGTGCCGTTAGATGCTTTGTTTTCAAAAAATAAATCGCCAGCAAGAGCATCTTGTTTATCACGCAATTTAATGTTACCATAAGCGTATGGGGAATGTACGGAATGATTAAGTAAATACATATCTTGGTCGCCATCATTATCATAATCAAAAAAAGCTGCTTGTGTTGAAAAGCCTGAAAATGCAATCCCATAAGCCTCCGCAGATTCTTTAAAAACACCTTTACCTGTATTTATGTAAAGTTCATTTTTAGCTTGTAACGTTTTGTATTTACCAACTTTACAAACATAGATATCTAGAAGCCCATCGTTATTAACATCAGTCATGGTAACGCCTGTAGACCATGATTTTTCTTGGCTTATGCCACTTTCTAGCGAGATATCTTTAAACTTTAAATTGCCTAAATTAAGGTAGAGTTTATCTGGTTTTTGGTTTGCAGTTAAGTAAATATCATCTAAACCATCGTTATTTATATCGCCTAATGCCACACCACCACCATTGTAGTAATAGAGGTATTCTATGATATTTAAATCGCCTGTATCTACTAAATCATTTGAAAATTCTAGCCCAGATAATTGAGAATTTATACTACTAAAAGGCGCATTCTCTGGTAATTCTTTGTTTGTCTGTGAGTTATTTTGTTTGTTACAACTTACAATTAGTATGCATATTAAAAAAAGAATTCTATTTACCATGTTTAATAATTATAGACTTCTAGAGAGTCGTTATTTTTTGTAATAAATACTTGTTGATCTCGTACTTTTATAGCTCTTATTTCGCCATCAATTTTTAATCCGCTTTTTGTAGTGTGGTATTTGAAATTAGCGTTGCCTAAATTTTCCAAATAATACCCATAAGACGCATCGTAACGTCCAAACTCTGGCATTACTCCGTATAGGTTTCCACCGGCAATCACATCCATATCACCATCATTATCAAAATCTTTAGTTGCAATAGCATATGTTGGTGAGAATTGTGCTTGGTAGGGTAGGTCTTTAACTTCAAAACTAAAGTTACCATTATTAATTAAAACTACAGATTTTAAGGTATTAACCTCTAATCTTGTACTGCTTGCTAACTGCTCTTTAGTAAATATATCTTGAATTGTAGCCGTTTTAAAAGTTTCGTAATCTGGAAATTTCTTGTTTAAATATTTTAACTGATCTACTAGATTATGTCTTAGCGCATATGGGTATTGCTTTTTATCTTCTGCTGTGAATGCTAAAATTGGATCTGTATAATTATTGCCATCAAAATCATTGGCATATAATAGTATTGGATTTTCTTTTGAGGCTTTAAACCTGCTGTTAGTGCCATGATTGCCTAATATAAAATCCATATCACCATCATTATCTAAATCGGATTGCGTAATGGTATTCCACCAGCCTTTCAAAGATTCTATCACCTCTGAGTGTACTTCTGAAAACACACCATTGGTGTTTTTAAACACTTTAACACTCATAAATTCCCCAACAACAACTAGATCTTTATAATTATCATTGTTTATATCTGTAAAAACAGCGTCCGTTATCATTCCTAAGGCCTCAAAACATTTAGCACCGTGTAGTTTTGTTTCCGTAAAATTACCATTACCATCATTTAGCAATAAAAACCCAGAACCTGCTTTTCCGTATGCGTTTGGCACACCACGTTCGCCAACAAAAATATCTATATCGTTATCATTGTCTATATCTGCAACTGTTACCGTACTGCTACTATGAAACCCTAATGTGGTTGGTAAATTTTGAGGTGATTTTATAAAATTACCACTGCCATCATTAATATATAAACGGTCTAAATAATTAGGGCTAAATTTTGAAAACTCAATACCGCCACTACAAACATAAAGGTCTAAGAAACCATCGTTGTTAGCGTCAAAAAATATACTTTCTGCGTCTTCTGCTGCTTTATCTTTTTCAAAATAAGGCTGGGTTGTTTCTATAAATTGGTTGCCTTTTTTTATGAATAATTTACCAGCTGTATTGCGAGATCCGCCAATATAAATTGAAGGATTACCAGTATTGTTAATGTCTGCAATACTCATTTTTGGGCCCTCTGTACTGCGCATAAATGGTAATAACCGTTCGGTATTAAAATCTATATAATTATTTTCTTTGTGTTTAAACTGTATAGTCTTTGAGTCTTTTTTAAATAGAACAATATTATTTTTTTTCGTATTATTTGCTTCAACTAAAATTGCGTCTTTTTCAGAAACGGTTATGGTGGTATTGGGTTTTATATTTTGAAGAGTTGAAATTTTTCCTGTTGGCCAGGTAATTTCTAATGCTATAGTTTCTGTGTTTTTAAATCCAAAATTTGGTCTGTTATCCATTGACGATTGAAATCCTCTTACGGGTTGCTGTTCCAGAAAATAATCTCCGTCAGTAGTGCTTAGTTTTAATTTTGATCCTATAGCGTTTTTATTCAAACTATCACCTTTCAAAATAACTTTTAAATACTTATGGTCAGGATTATCTAGTGTGTTTTTATAGACAAATAGGGGCATGTTTACGTTATTTACAACCACATCTAAATCTCCATCATTATCTAAATCACCGTAGGCAGCTCCATTAGAAAACCCTTTAGTGTCTAAACCATTGCTGGTCTTTGAAAACACCATATTGCCTTTATTAATATAAGCATGATTTGTAACTTTATGAGATGGAATAATGTCTATTAGTTTTTTATAATTTACAGTGTTTTTTGAGACTATAGATTGTATAACCTCCTGATTAGAAATATATTTTAAGTAATCTTGATTGGTAAGGTCTTTATAAATACCATTGGCAATGTATAAATCTTTTTGTCCATCGTTATTCATATCAAAAAACAACGCTCCCCAACTCCAATCTGAGGCTTCAACACCACTAAAACGGGCTACTTCACTAAAAGTTAAATCAGTATTATTGAGCTGTAATGTATTTCTTGTAAATTGGTGGTAGTAATCGTTTTTGAGATTGTATTGGTATTTGTTCCAATCTTCAAAAGTAGTAACAGTTTTCAGTCTTTGGTATTCGCTGGGTAGCATTTCGGTTACAAAAATATCGTTGTAACCATCATTATTAATATCGGCTGCATCTGCACCCATAGACGCACCACTTATGGCTTTTATAGATGTTGTTAAAGATTCTTTAAACGTGCCATCTTGTTGATTTATGTATAGATAATCGCGCTCAAAAAAATCATTAGATATATAAATATCTTGCCAGCCGTCATTATTCATATCGCCAACCGTTACGCCTAATCCAAAACCAATAACACTCCCGTAAATACCAGCTTTTTCACTAACATCTACAAATGTACCATCTCTGTTTTCAAAAAGTTTATCACCACCTAAAACATCTCTAATTGGGCGTTCATTTTTAGTAAGGTTAAAGCTTCCAATGGATTGGTATGAATTATTTAGAAGATAGACGTCTAAATCTCCGTCCTTATCATAGTCAAAAAAAGAAGCGTGTGTAGAAAACCCTTTATCTGCAAGGCCAAGTGTTTCTGCTTTTTCTGTAAAGGTGTTATCGCCGTTATTAATAAAGAATTCGTTTTGTTTATTATCACCTTTTACATCTCCTGAGTTACAAACGTAAATATCTAAAAAGCCATCGGCATTAATATCTACCATAGCAACACCTGTTGCCCAAGCTTTTGTACCACCTACATTTGCTTTTTTGGTAATGTCTTCAAACTTAAAATTACCTTTATTAAGGTATAACTTATTTTCTTTAAGGTTGGCTGTTAGATAAATATCTACTAAACCATCATTATTTATATCCCCTATAGCAACGCCGCCACCATTATAAAAATTACGATAATTATACACATTAAAATTATCTGTAGATTCTAAATCATTTCTAAAATTAATGCCCGTGTTTTCTGCAGTCAATAATTGAAATTGTGAGTTTTGATTGTTTTCTATTATTGAATTCTTATCTGGCGTACAAGAACATATAATTAATAAAACTAAAACGCTTTTAAAATACCTTGGCATTTAATTAATTATTTAGGGTGTTATATTTGTATTCTAGGTCTTCTATTAGTACAGATACATCTTTATTACTTTCTTGTTTTAATTGTATTTGGCGGTTACCATCTACTTTAACCAAAATATTGTCTTTAACCGAAATAAATGTATTACCTGGGTACCAATTCATTAATGTATCTTTAACTTTTGGCAATAAAGCATCTGCATGTAAATCTTCATTCCAAGGCGCCCAAGCTACATAAGAAAATTTAATATCCATAGCTACTATTTTTTGTTCTGGATTAAATTTTGCGTAGAATAACATTCGCATTTTGTGGGTAGTATCTGTTGTGTCTTTTGGGTACAAAAAACTTTGAACATAGCTATTGTTTGGACCATGAGTTAAAATACGCTTTTGATTGTATTTTTTACAAATATCGAAGAATTCAGCTTTTGTTTGACCAAATTTTAGTTCATAAAACACAGAATCGTTTTTAATACCTTTTGCGAGTTCGTCTTTAACAAGTTTTGTGTATTCTGATTGACAAGAACTTACAAAAATGAAAAGAAACACCATTATTAAATTATTAACACTAATTTTCATTTGTAGGTTTATTATTTAAATATTTATAAAATTTAATACTATCGTTATTTATAGCCGCCATTAAAACGGGTTCTTTATTTAAATCAATTACTTTAAAATCTCTTATTTGTCCATTTATGCCTAGAGAAATAGGGGTTTTAAAATCATTTTCAGAATTCCCATATACTAACCAACCTTTAGAGGCATCATCCCTACCAAACTGTGGTTTTATAAGGTATTGATTTCCGCCAAAAATAAGATCTTGATTTCCATCTTTATTTACATCCAAAACCGTAATTGCTGAAACGTTTGAATATTGAATTTCTGGTGGTAAATTTTGAATCACAAAAGTCTTATTTTTATTTATAAAAAGTGCTGAATTAAGCATATTTACGTTAAAAAAAATAGCTTTATTCAGTTGCTCAGGGCTAAAAATTTTGGTCATGTAGGCGTCTGCATAATCTTTGTAATATAAAAACTTTTGTTTTAGACTAGAAATTTGTGCAATAAGCTCATCTCTATCTACAATTGGGTAATATTTACCGTCTTTTTTGTAACATATAATTTGTTCAATTGCACCGTTATTATCAAAATCTGAAACATACATTCGCATATTGGGTTTAAAAAAGGTGTTAGTACCCTTATTACCAGCAACTATATCTGGCAAACCGTCGTTATTAACATCTTTAATTACAAGTGTTTTCCATAATCCAGAAGTAGCAGATAAACCATAGCTTTTGGTCTGGTTTGTTAATTGTCCATTTGTGTTTATAAATATTGAAATTGGCATCCATTCGCCAACAACAACTAAATCTTTTTGGTTATCATTATTTAAATCTTCCCAGTACGCATCTGTAATTAAACCAAGATTTTGAAGTGGAAGTGGCGTAAGGGTTTCAAATGTATTATTACCATTATTTTTTAATATATATCCAGATGCAGGTATGCCATAAGCTTCAACTTTAAAACGTTCGCCAATAAAAATATCTTGGTCACCATCATTATCATAATCATTAACAGCAATTGTTGCTGTACTCATTGGTACAGAAAACTTTAACGCCGTTGTGCTTAATTTAAAATTAGCGTTGCCATCATTAATGTACAATCTATCATTTAATGCAAAATCGTATTTAGAAAAAGCTTTGCCGCCGCTACTTACATACAAGTCTAAATCACCGTCATTATCGCTATCAAAGAAAACTGCATCAGTATCTTCTGACCTCGCATTTACTTTGAATGGCGTGGTAATTTTTTTAAAAAAACCGTTAGTTTCTGATAAAAATAAAGCTCCAGTTTGCCCTTTAGCACCACCAATATAAATATCTAAAACACCATCTTTATTAAGATCTGCAGATGCTAAAGCTGGACCTTCGTTATTAGCCATTTCTGGTAATAATTGTGCGCTGTTAAAATCTACAGTGGTATTTTCTTTGTGCTTAAAATTAAATAATGAAGCAGTTTTAATAAATGGGCTTTTATTTTGAATAATTAATGTGCTTTCCACTAATTCTTGTTGGGACTGACTAAATGTGTATGCTGTATTCGTTTTTAGATTATAATGACGTTCTTTTGTACCTGTTGGCCACGTAATTATTAGACTATCTACAAACTTTGCTTTATTTGTACCGAATATTAATTGCGGTGAAACTGCACTTTGAAAACCTCTTGAAGGAAAATTTTCTAGACTTCCGTAGTTATTTTTATTGTAATATATTTCTGCTTTAGCACCAATAGCAAATTTGTTTTTTTTATCTCCTTTAAGACGAAGTGTTATACTTTTATTAATAATGGAATCCGTTTTATTTTCATACAAAAATATAGGCATGTTTACGTTATTTACAACTAAGTCTAAATCCCCATCGTTATCTAAATCCCCATAAGCACTTCCATTACTAAAACTTGGACTTGCCAAACCCCAGTTTTTAGATACTTCAGAAAATTTAAACTCGCCTTGGTTTTTAAAAACTGCATTAGAAACTGCTTGAGATGGCATCATATCTACAAGCTTATTCATAATTTTTTTGTCAGTTTTTAGCATTCCTTTTATTTTGTCTTCATTAGCCATATAGGTCAAATAATCTCTATCTAAAAGATCTTTAAAAATGCCGTTACTAATAAATATATCTTTTAAGCCATCGTTGTCAGCATCAAAAAGTAAAGTTGCCCAACTCCAATCTGTTGCAGAAACATTTGAAAATCTACTGACTTCAAAAAAAGAATTATCCCCCATATTTCTATGTAAAGCATTTCTGGAAAACTGGTGGTGATAGCCTTTTTTTGTTGCTAAACTGTACTTATTCCAAGATTCAAATAGTGTTTTAGAGCGCTGCCTTTGTATGGTTTTGGGCAACATTTCTGTAACCATTATGTCTGTAAAAGAATCGTTATTAAGATCCGCAGCATCTGCACCCATAGACCCCATTGATATAGAACCAAATTGCTGCACTAAATCTTCTGTAAATGTACCATCTTGATTGTTAATATATAAGTAGTCCCGTTCAAAAAAATCATTTGAAACAAATACATCTGGCCAAGTATCATTATTAAAATCGCTTACAGTAATGCCAAGCCCAAAGCCTATAGCACTTGAATATATTTTAGCAGTAGTAGTAACGTCTTTAAAAAAATTATTATCGTTTCTAAATAGCTTGTTGCCACTTTTAGTTGGTTGTTCTCTTTGGTCTTTTACAAAATCAAAATTACCGACTGCGCGAATAGAATTATTTAGTAAATAACAGTCTAAATCTCCATCTTTATCATAATCGAAGAAATTGGCTTGTACACTTAAACCTACAATGTCTAAACCATAAGCTTTAGATTGCTCTGTAAATGTTAAATCTCCATTATTAATAAATAATTCGTTGTGTCGGTTGGCTTTGTCACTTGGCGGACCAGCTTTACATACATAGATATCCAAAAGTCCGTCGTAGTTAATATCTACAAACGTTACACCAGATGACCAAACAGTATCACATGCAACACCAGCAGTTTTAGTGATATTTTCGAACTGCCAATTGCCTTTATTTAAATAGAGTTGATTGCTTACTAAGTTGCCCGTAAAATAGATGTCTAGAAGTCCATCGTTGTTAATATCGCCTAAGGCAACACCTCCACCATTATAAAAATTTCTATAGGTATATGGATTAAGTGCCTCCGTATATGCTAATGTGTTTTGAAACGTAATGCCGCTGTCTTTACCATGCGCTACAAAAAGCTTTGCTTCAGGCTTCTTAATTTGACAAGCCCACAAAACGCATCCAATAAAAAGTAGTATGGTAATTTTTTTCATTATTGTAAAATGTGTACACATGTGCTCATTAAAAAAGGGATACTAAAAGTATCCCTTTTTTTTATTAAATAAAATACTTAATATTAAAATATTAGTATCCTGGATTTTGAGTTAATGTACCATTACTAGCATCAATTTGCTCTTGTGGAATTGGGAACACATTACGTGTTGGGTCTGATACAGACTTTTGCCACCAAGCGTCATTAAACTTACCAAAACGGATTAAATCTTGACGACGCGTAACTTCCATAAACATTTCTCTACCACGTTCTGCTAAAAATTCATCAGCAGTTAAAGACATTAACGCGCTTACTCCTGCTCTAGCTCTAATAGTATTTACATCACTTAACGCCATGTTCCAGTTACCAGCTGCTCTAGCGTCTGCTTCAGCACGTACTAAATACATATCACCTAAACGTATAATTGGGTAATCGTTATCCATATTATCTTGTTGTCCTTGACGGAAACTAAATTTACCCATACGTGCACCACCTTTACGAGATGCATTTGGTTCTAATTCATTAATATCAACAGAATATGTTAATTCAATTTCATCTGCAGGTGCTGCATAATCTAATATTGCCGTGCCTTCGTAATCAAACTGTGGTCCAACAATAAAGTTTGCCGCTTTACGCTTATCACCAGCTTCATAAGAGTTGTAAAAATCTTCTAACGCAGAGTAGCCATTCCAAGGTTGGCTGGCAATATTCCAAGTAAATTGGCTAGAGTAGTGTAATGTCATTTGTGCAAAATTCATGTTTTGCCCAGATGCATTGTCATAAGCAATAGACCAAACCATTTCAGGGTTATTCTGGTTATTTGGTGCAAATACTGCTGCATAACCTTCTAATAATTCTGGGTCAGATGCAACCGCTGGTCTTCTTGCAGGATTAGGAACAGAACAGCCATCAGCACATAGCATGTAACCTCCATTGTCAATCACATAACCTGCTGCTATAGAAGCTTCAGACCATCTAGCAGTACCTGTATAAACCTCTGCATTTAAGTACAATTTAGATAACAACCCTAATGCTGCATACTGATTAATTCTGTAAGGATTCTGCTCTGTAGTTAATGGGCTTGCAGATAAATTCATACCCATTGATACTGCAGGTACACCTAAGGCTGCTAACAATTCACTTTCTACAAAATTGAACACTTCTGTTCTTGTTGATTGTGGTGGGTTATTATTAGACTCTGTAACAAGTTTAACTCTTCCGTATAAATCTAATAAACGGTAGTAGAAAAACGCACGTAATGCTCTTACTTGCGCAACTTGATTTGCGTCTAAACCTCCATCCGATAAAGATGTATTACATGCACCTATTGCATCATACTGTTGAGCCCATGTACCTGTAACTGGCCCATTAGTAGAGGTATAGGTATGTCTGTGCATATCTAACCAAATACCGCCATCAAACCAGTCACCACCCTTTTGGGTAATTGCAGCTTCATCCGATGATACGGTTTGAATTGAAAAATAACCGCCATGATTTGCTGAACCTGCGTTTCTTAATTGATTAAATGCAGACGCAATACCATCTGATGGTCCTGAGCCACCACCGTCAAAGTTACCAAAATCAGGCTCTTCTCCGTCAAACTGGGTTGTAACCTCCCCTAGTAAGTTTTCTTCTAAATCTGTACATGCACTCATAAAAGCAAGTGCACCACACATTAAAGTGATTTTAAAAATATTTTTCATAGTTTTTTTTTAAAAGTTTGCATTAAGACCTAAAGTTATAGTTCTTGATTGGAAATAATTATATCTTCTATCAATACCTGGAGTCAATGGATCTCCTGATCCTGGTGCTAAGAAACCACCATTATCTACAGAACCTCTGTCTTGTAAAGCGGGTTCTGGATCTGCTCCTGAATATCCAGTTATTGTAAATAAATTTTGAGCGGTTAATGATAATCTTAGGCTCTTAAGATATTTATTATCATCTGCTATATTAAATGTGTAACCTATTTGTAAGTTGTCTAACTTTACAAAATCTGCTTTCTCTACGTATAAAGAGCTAAATTGAGCATTTGTTATTGTTGGCTCCGCTAAATCTGTGTTAATAAAGTTATAAGAACTTTGGCTACCTACTCTAGGCTCATAAAATACTCTAAAGTTATTTACAAGGCTATGGCCAAATGCACCTCTAAATAAGATGTTAGCATCCCAATTTTTGTAAGCTATGGCATGTGTCCAACTTAATTCAAAATCTGGAATACCTTTACCTAATTTAGTTAAGTCACCATCTATAACTCCATCGTCATCGGCGTCAATAGCATTTCCAATTTCTTGGTTTGCTTGGATAGTTCCGTCACCATTAATATCAACAAAATTTTGTGCACCATTTGTAATTGTACCATCCCAAACCGGGCCGTAAATTTGACCTATTTCTTCACCTGGTGCTACTAAAACAACTGCTGTATTATTTTGCCCAGGTGCACCAAGATTCCCTCTAAATGTTGTTTGTCCAAACTCATCTAAAGTAGTTTTATATGTAGAGAAAATTAAACCTGAATTATACCTGAAATCATCTTTTTTAATGATATCATAATTTACAGCTAATTCAAAACCATTTGTTGTTAATTCACCACTATTAGCAAACCAATTCTGAGCGATTTGATCGACATCACTAGGAAGTTCACCAGCTATAATTGGTCTATTAATAATAAAATCTGAAACTTTTCTAGAATATACATCTAATGTAGCTCCTAAACGCCCCATGTTAAATTCAACTCCGAAGTTAGTTTCAGCTTTCTCTTCCCATTGTAAATCTGGATTAGCTTGTCTAAAAGCAACTGACGACAATAAATTTCCATCAGGATTGTAACCACTTTGTGCTAAACCGTAATCTTGAGGTAAGGCTCCTGTTACTCCATAACCTACTCTTACTTTAAATAAGTTTACGTTACCTAGATCTAAATATTTATTTAAATCTACACCTAAACCAACAGCAGGAAATGTACCCCATTGGTTATTTACTCCTAATTTTGTGGACCCTTCGTGTCTTACAGAAGCGTTAAAATATATGGCGTCATCAAAAGTAGCGTTGGCTCTTGCAAAAAATGCAATAATTCTTTGCTCTGGAGATCTGTTACTATCAATATTTAATAATCTACCGCCATTAATTTGGTCTTGAGACCACTCTAAAGCATCAATATATGCTAAATTATCATTAGGGAAATCACCAGCTTCTAAGAAATAATCGTTAAACTGTTCTTCTTGCCAAGAGTAACCTCCTGTAAATTTAACATTTAATTTATCACTTGGATCTAAATTTATGTCCCCGTACATTTCAAACAACTTAAAACGTTCGTCTCTATTGTACAAACGTGCTAAACCTTTACGCGTAGGACTAGTAGCATTACCTCTAAAAAGCGATGTGGTTTTGTAATATTGTCCTTGGTTAAATTTAGAATTTTGTTCAGAGTAGGTTGCATTTAAAGATATATTATCCGTAAAACTGTACTTAAAGTTAGCACCGTAGGTAAATTCATTTCTATCGCTATTGTTTGTATTTTGGTTAACTATAGAGACAGGGTTAAAACTATCAAACAAACCTAAAGTTTCAAAGTAACCACCGTAAGGTGCTGCACTAAAAGGAAAAGGAGAATCTGCACCAAAAACTGGAGCTGTTGGATTGTAAAGTACAGCATATCTTAATGCTTCATTAAAACCTATCTCACTATCTCTTTTTGTATAAGAAGCGTTAAAATCTATTTTTAATTTGTCGTTTAAAATTTTAGTAGATGCTTGAAGTCTTGTATTAAATTGATTAAAACCAGAATTTTGTAATACACCTTCACCATCTCTAAAGTTAGCAGATACTCTAAATGTTGTGTTTTCGTAACCACCTGCAATTGCAACGTTATGTATGCTTGTAATGGCATTACGTGTTACTAAATCTATCCAATCTGTTCGGCTACCTAAGTCTGTACCGCCAGCAGCAACAAACTCATCTCCTGTCATATTATCTACCTGTCTCGCAATAGATGCCGAAGCTACAGAACCATTATAAGATACCGTAGTTTCCCCAGATCTACCTCTTTTGGTAGTTACAATAATTACACCACTAGAACCACGTGTACCATAGATTGCAGCTGCAGAACCGTCTTTTAAAACCGTCATGGTATCAATATCACTAGGATCTACATTTGCTAAAGACGCGCCAATAATTCCATCTATAACAACTAAAGGTTGTGAGTTTGCACCAATTGTTGAAATACCTCTCAATCTAATAACGGCATCTTCATTTGGGTTTCCACCTCTGTTATAGATACTTAAACCTGCAACTTTACCTTGAAGTAAGCTTGCAGCATCATTAATAGCACCACGGTTAAAGTCTTCTTCACTAACCGTAGTAACCGCTGATGTTACTTCTTTTTTAGTTGTGTTACCATAACCAACTACAACAATTTCATCTAGAGCATTACCTTCTTCTAAAGTAATATCTAAAGACGATTGACCTGTGTAGGCTACTTCTTGAGTTTCAAACCCTAAGTAACTAAACACAATAACATCGCCATTGGAAACGTTGTTTATTGTGTACTTCCCATCTAAATCTGTCTGAGCACCATTTGAGGTTCCCTTAACAATGACATTAACCCCTGGCAAAGGGCCTGTGTCGTCTGATACTGTACCTGTAACAGTCTGAGCCATAAGTAATCCTCCAAAAAGCAAGAAGAGACTACATGCAATGTTTTTAATGAAGCTTTGTTTCATATTTAATATTTTTTAAGTTAATTAATTGGCAAATCAATATTTTATGCCTAGCTAAAATGTTAATTTATCGTTAACAATGTTATAGCAAAATATTATGCTTTCAAAAAATCATGTCGCATTTTTCGAAAATATTTAACCGAAAACGTTTTCGAAATTTACAGTTTTAGTAATTTTAAAACTTAAATTATATGTAATTAATATATTCGTGCTTATGATTTTTGTAATTCAATAATTTAAATAGTGTATTTTTAGATTTTTATTCTTAACAAACTTAGTTTAATAATGCAAAAAGCAAGTTTAAAATCTATAGCTAAAACTTTAGGTATATCTGTAGCCACTGTATCTAAAGCTTTAAATGATTACCCTGATGTTAGTGAAAAAACTAAAAATTTAGTTAAAACCCATGCTAAAAACCTAAGCTACACCCCAAATGCGTTTGCTGTTAATTTAAGAACCAATGCTTCTAAAACCATCGGCGTCATTATACCGTCTATGGTGCATTATTTTTTTTCAAATATTATTGATGGTGTTTTAAAAGAGGCTGAACGTAGAAATTATATGGTTGTTTTAATGCAGTCTAACGAAAGTTATGATTTAGAAAAAAAACAGGTTGACTTACTCATTAACAAAGGAGTTGATGGTATTTTAATTTCTTTAGCCAACGCTACAAATAATTTCAAACATTTAGAAAAAATTATTGACGCAAATATTCCCTTAATTCTTTTTGATAAAATTGCTAAAAACGTTAATTGTTCTAAAGTTATTATCGACGACAGGAAAGCGGCTTATAATGCTACTGAACACCTCATAAAAAATGGATGTAAACGTATTGCACATTTTAGAGGCGAACTAAATCCTCAAAACTCAATAGACCGCTTTTTGGGTTATAAAAAAGCACTGCAAGATCACAACATTGCTTATGATGCAAGTTTGGTGTATATATGTAACAGTAATTCTGACTTTAATGATGGTTACAACCATGCAGAAAAACTCATACAAGATCACGGCAACACCATTGATGCCATTTTTACGGTAAATGACCTTATAGCCATTGGTGCCTTAAAATATTTTAATGAAAAAAATATTAGAGTACCTAAAGATATTGCATTGTTTGGTTTTAGTAATTGGTTTATGACTCAGATAACATCACCAACCCTTTCTTCTATTGATCAGAATGCTTTTACAATGGGTACAAAATCTGCTGAAATTCTTTTTAGTGAAATTGAAACTAAACAAAAAGGTATGCTCATAACCCAACAAACTCTTATTATTGATACAGCATTAATTATTAGAGAATCTTCTCAAAAAAACACAGTTAAAACGGTTTAATTTTCATCTTTTAAAAATAAAATATTGCGTTGTAAGCCAGAAAATTTTGTACGCTTAACTGCTGAGTGTTTAAATACTTTTTTAAACGTGTCTTCTGTAATCTCTTCCCAATCTTTTTTGGTCATATCTAGCAATTCTGGATGCGGATTAAATAAGGGCTCATTGTGTGGTTTAGAAAACCGATTCCAAGGACAGACATCTTGGCAAACATCACATCCAAAAGCCCAGTCGTCCAACTTACCTTTGAACTCTGATGGTATATTTTCTTTAAGTTCAATAGTAAAATACGATATACATTTACTACCATCCACAACGTAAGGTGCTGTTATTGCTTCGGTTGGACAGGCATCTATACAAGCCGTACACGAACCACAATGGTCTGTAACTGCAAAATCGTATTCTAATTCTAAATCTATAATAAGTTCGGCTATAAAATAAAACGACCCTACTTTTTGGGTTAATAAATTACTGTGTTTTCCAATCCAGCCAAGCCCAGATTTTGCAGCCCAGGCTTTATCTAATACTGGTGCAGAATCCACAAAAGCACGACCATGAACTTCACCAATTGTATCTTTTATATAATGTAAAAGTGATTTAAGTTTATCTTTTATAACATAATGATAATCATTACCATAAGCATATTTTGAAAGCTTATAACTATCTGTCGTTTGGGTTTCTTTTGGATAATAATTCAATAATAAAGACACCACACTTTTTGAGCCTTCAACTAATTTTGTTGGGTCTAAACGCTTATCAAAATGGTTTTCCATGTACTGCATATTTCCATGAGCATTGTTTTTTAGCCATTGTTCTAAACGTGGTGCTTCGGTTTCCAAAAAACCAGCTTTACTAACACCGCAAGATAAAAAACCGAGGCGTTTGGCTTCGGTTTTAATTAATTGTGTGTATTTAGCGGTATTATTAATCATTATAAAATGGCTTTTTTTAACTTAAAACAAGCCACCTTGTACTGGGCCTTTTACTTTGCCTAAGTGTTTATAGGCTTGCTCAGTTACTTCTCTACCTCGTGGTGTACGCATTATAAAACCCTGCTGAATTAAAAATGGTTCATATACTTCTTCTATGGTTTCTGTACTTTCGCTTACAGCAGTAGCAATGGTGCTAATTCCTACTGGACCACCTTTAAATTTATCTATGATTGTGGTTAAAATTTTATTATCCATTTCATCCAAACCGTATGCATCTACATTAAGTGCTTTTAAAGCAAATTTTGCAATTTTTATATCAATATTACCATTACCTTTTATTTGGGCAAAATCTCTTACACGTCGTAATAATGCGTTTGCAATTCTTGGCGTACCTCTACTTCTACTTGCTATTTCAATAGCTGCTTCCATGGTTATGGGCATATTTAAAATAGCCGAACTTCGCTGCACTATCGTGGTTAACAATTCGGTTTTGTAATATTGCAAACGGCTTTGTATTCCAAAACGTGCACGCATTGGCGCAGTTAGTAATCCAGATCTTGTGGTAGCCCCAACCAAAGTAAATGGATTTAAATTAATCTGAACCGAGCGTGCGTTTGGGCCAGATTCAATCATTATATCAATTTTATAATCTTCCATTGCAGAGTACAGGTATTCTTCTACAATAGGACTAAGGCGGTGTATTTCGTCAATAAAAAGCACATCACGCTCGTCTAAATTGGTTAGTAAACCTGCTAAATCACCGGGCTTATCAAGCACAGGGCCAGAGGTTACTTTTATACCCACATTTAATTCATTGGCTAAAATATGTGCCAAAGTAGTTTTTCCTAAACCTGGCGGCCCATGAAATAAAGTATGATCCAGAGCTTCTTCTCTTAAGTTTGCTGCCTGAACAAATACCAGTAAGTTTTCTAAAACCTGATCTTGCCCTGTAAAATCATTGAATGTAAGTGGGCGTAATTGTTTTTCAACATCTAAGGCTTCATCATCAAAATTAGTGTTTGTGGGATCTAAGTTTTCGTTCATTTTTCAACTATCTAAAACAATCATCTATGGTGTAAATTTACATTTTTTTAAATCTTTATTTTACTTTTGCTGAAATATTAAAAGTAAATCCATTTGCTTCCATTTTTTAAAACACTGAACATGTTTAATTTTTTTGGTTTCAGAAGAAAAACACCTCCAAACATGAAAAAATATTTAATAGTTGGTTTAGGTAATATTGGTGAAGATTACGAAAACACAAGGCATAATATTGGGTTTAAGATACTTGATTATTTTTGTGAAGCACAAGGTGCTACTTTTGAAAGTGATAAACTTGGCGCAATTTGTAGATCAAAGCTAAAAGGTAAAACTATTGTTTGTTTGAAACCCAGCACGTACATGAACCTAAGTGGAAAAGCGATTAAATATTGGTTAGCTAAAGAAAACATACCGCTAAGCAATCTTCTTGTAATTACAGATGATTTAAATCTTGATTTTGGTACTATTCGTCTTAAAACTAAAGGCAGTGCTGGCGGACATAACGGGTTAAAAGACACCCAAGATAAACTACAAACCACTACTTATAATAGGTTTAGATTTGGAATAAGTAATAGTTTTGGCAAAGGCAGACAAGTAGATTATGTTTTGGGACAATGGACTAAGGATGAAGATTCGCAGCTTATAGAACGCTTACCAAAATCTGCGGCATTAATTAGCGCATTTGTTCTAGCTGGTGTAGATATTACAATGAACCAATTTAATGGAGCTTAGCCTCATTTTATAATTTATAATATCTAAATTTGAGACACAATAAACATCTATTTGAATAAAAAAACTATGGTACATCGTAAAAATCACTTTTTAAATTTTATAATATGCTTAAGTTTTTTGAGCTTAATCACAACTAGCTTCGATGTATTTTCTCAAACTCCGTTATTTGCAGATATTTTGGTAAGTGACAGTGGTACAAACAATTCTATAGGAAGTGCGAATACAAGTAGAAATGTTGCTGTAGATCAAAACGGTAATATTTATGTCGTATATTCTAATTTTAATGAAATACGTATTGCAAAAAGTACAGATGGTGGTCAGAGTTTTCTGCCAAGTGTTTTAGTTTCAAGCATTGGAGGTTCAGAACCCGAATTAGCTATTAATAGCGCCAATATAGTTATGGTTGCTTGGTCTGCTAACGGTAGTTATCTTTTTACAAGAAGTACAGATAATGGAGTAAGCTTTGAGCCTGAAACAACAATTTCAAACTTTGTGAGTGGCAATATTCATATGTCAACGTATAATAATAATGTGTATTTAATTGATCAACAAGGGCAAAACGTCTACTCTAATACTAATAGTGGTATTGGAGTTTTTAATGCTACACCAACTAATATCTCAATGGTTTATGCAGATGTTTTAACAGATCAAAACGGTAGCGTTTACGCACCTATGGATAACCCAACACTGCGTTTGTTTCAAAGTACAGACCAAGGAAATTCTTTAACAGAAACCACAATTAACCCCTCTAATTCTCAAGTATTCTTTTCTAGCTATGCGCTAAGTGACGGTCCTTGCGGAACTTTTATTTTTGTTGCTGGAGGAGATCTAACACCTTCTGACATTATTGGCTACAAAATAGATGTGAATACTGGTAATGCTACACAAATTACTTTTGGAAATAACCCAACATCACAAGGTAGGACGCTTTACGCTGATAATAAAGGCACCTTAATTGATGGCTACAGAAGTAACAGTGGTGGTTTGTTTATTAATGTAAGTTCTGATCAAGGCGAAAATTTTAACGCCCCTATTTTGGTAGCGCAAGGAGATAGTCATAATATTTCTAGAAGCCCAATTACAGATAATGTTGTTGTAACATATCAAGCTAATGGTGAAATATTTGTATCTGTTTATGAAAATTTATTAAATAATATTGAAATTCCAGAACCAAATCCCGCATTATCATTTTGCCCTGGAGACACATTTGATATACCGTTTAATATTTCAGGTTCATTTCCTGCAAATACTGAGTTTACTGCAACATTAAGCGATGAAAATGGTGATTTTACAAATGCTGTAGTTATAGGCACAGTAACCTCTAACACTAGCACTACTATACAATGTACTATTCCCGCAGGAATACCTTCAAGTCCTTTGTACCGAATTCAAATTGAATCACTTGATAATTGTATTCAAAGTAATAGTATAACCTTAACTATTAGGCTAGTTTCAATTGTAGGGCCTTCAGACGTTTGTTTAGGAGATGTTTTTCAACTTATTGGATCTGGAACACCTGCAAACAACCTACCTTGGACATCCTCAGACACTTCTATTGCTACCATAGATTCTTCTGGCTCAGTTACAACATTAGCTTCAGGAACAACAACCATAACTTATAATTCAGATAATGGCTGTTCTGGTACTCAACAATTAACAGTATATGAATTACCTATTGCTAATACAGCTCAAAATCTGTCAGTTTGTAACGCAACAGGTACTGCACAATTTATACTTACTGATAATGATATTAATATCTTAAATACTCAGTCTGCTACAGATTTTGAAATAAGTTATCATACAAGTTTAGTAGATGCCGAATCTGGTAACAACGCTATTTCTAGCCCTTACACAAATGCCAGTAATCCTGAAACTTTATTTGCTAGAATTCAAAACACAAATAATGAAGATTGTTTTGACACCACATCATTTCAGCTTTCAGTTTCAATATTACCGGTTATTAATACTGCACCCAACATGGCAAACTGTGATACTCTACCAAATGATGGGTTTACTGAATTTGATTTAGGTAGTCAAACAAACACTATACTAAATGGTCAAACAGCTTCAGATTATATAGTAACTTATTACACAAGCTTTATCGATGCGGATTCAAATACTGCCGCCCTACCTTTAAATTATACAAACACAACAAATCCACAGGACATCTTTGTAAGAATTGAAAGTATTAATGACCCAAGTTGCAATACAGTTTCAAACAATGCTTTATTTACGCTTAACGTAAATCCACAAAACAATGCTAGCTTTACAATGCTACCTACCTGCGATGGTGGCATGGCAAGTATTAATGGAACATCTGGTGGAATATTTAGTTTTAATAATTTACCAAACGATAATGCAGTAATTAACAGTAGCACAGGTGAAGTAACTGCCGGTACACCAAACACAACCTATAGTATAACCTATACAACAACAGGATTATGCCCTGCATCAGAAACTATAGATTTTACTTCACTTCCTTTAGAAGACGCAACCTTTACAATAAGCCCAACATGCAATGGTGGTATTGCAACTATTC
>CAYGUF010000006.1:0-157463 GCA_964353125.1 uncultured Flavobacteriaceae bacterium | reverse complement strand
AAGCAAAATGTTACAATCGAAATATAGTGCATAAAAGGCATTATATTCACTTGTTATGCGGCAGCTTGAAAAACGACACTGTAACAATTAAAATTCAGCGATATGAAAAATAAAATGACACATTTTGCCATTCACATTGACGACATTGAACGTGCAAAGAGTTTTTATGACGGAGTTTTTGATTGGGGTTTCAATTCATACGGACAATCTGATTTTCTGCAAATTAAAGCCGACAAAACAGAAAACGGAGAACTCATAGGGGCTTTACAATCACGAAATTACTCTCCTGTTCCCGAAAAAATAATCGGTTTGGAGTGTACTATTGGAGTTGAGAATCTAGACGAAATTGTGGAACGTGTAAAAAACAATGGTGGACAAGTCCTGATGCCAAAAACAGCTATTCCATATGTGGGTTGGATTGCAAAATTTTTGGACACGGAAGGCAACCTGATTTGTGCAATGCAATATGACAACAATTCAAGATGACAAAACCAAGAACCATACATCCCGACTTTCAATACCTGTTGGACTTTAAAGAGCAGGAAGTTATTGACCTGTTCAGCGACTTGCGACAATTTATTTTGGAACTGTATCCAGACAGCAATGAACTTCTGTATCACACACACGCTTTGACAGCCGTTTTTTCAATTTCCGAAAAACTATCGGACGCATTTTGTATGTTGCCCATTTACACCAATCATTTAAATTTGGGATTTAACAAAGGAACACTCTTAAAAGACCCAAACAAATTGCTGACCGGAACAGGAAATTTAATAAGACATATAGACGTAAAGAACCCGAAAGACTATCGAAACCCCAAAGTGAAAGCCTTGATTAAAGAAGCGATTGACTTTGCAATAAAAGATATGGACAAACCGACAAAATCAGTTGGAAAGACCATATCGAAAATCAAGAAAAAATAGAAAGCCGACCGCATAACATTGTATAAGCGTAATGCGGGCGAAAGTGTTAAATTTAAACGTATTGAACATTAAAAAAAATATCGCCAAACTGAAAGTGAAGTGCTACTAATCCCGCACTACGCTTATACTAGACGTTAGCTACCATATAAACAAATAACTGAATGACAACAAAGAACAAGCTTCATTTTTTATTAATAACCCTAATATTTGGAGTTATTTCCTGCAAAGAAATCAAACAAGAGAAATCTAAAGAAACAGAATTATCTGAAGAAATCTTGCCAAAAGAAGATAACATATTCTCTACTCTGATTTCTAAAAATGGAACAATTGTCTTTCAAGAATATTATAATGGAAAAACGAATGATAGTCTTTGTGATGTTCAATCTTTGACAAAGGGAATTATTAGCATTCTTATTGGTATAGCAATTGACAAAGAATACATTAAGAGCGTAGATGAACCCATAGAAAAGTATTTCCCGAACGAGTTTAAAAATTTAGCGGACAATAAAAAGAAAGCTATTACAATTAGGCACATCTTAAATCAAACATCTGGTCTATCTTGGAAAGGGTATTTAGAACACGAGGATTGGCTGAATAGCGAAGACCCTGTTTCTTTTGTTCTAAAAAAGGATTTGGAAAATGAACCTGGCGAAAATTATAATTACAATTCTGGAGCTACACATTTATTATCAGTAATTATAAGTAAAACCACAGGAAAGACAACTTTGGAATTTGCAAATGAAGTTCTATTCCAACCCTTGAATACAAACCTAGTGGATTGGCAAAAAAGGAATAAAGGGTATTATGATGGTAGCGGACTTGGTCTTAAAATGAAACCAATTGATTTAATGAAAATAGGTCAACTATTAGAAAAAAATGGTGTTTGGAATGGAGAGCAAATAGTATCAGAGAAATGGATTCAAAAATTATTTGATGAAAATGAAAAATCTAAAACAGAATGGGGTTTACAAAATTCCAAGCATGGGTTTTGTTGGTACAAATCTGAATTTAGAGGAAATAAAGTTGATTACGGAATGGGTTATGGCGGACAATTTATAATTATGATTCCAAATAAAGAACTGATTATTGTTACAACCCACAATCACGATACACCAAATGGAATTGAACAACAGATTGAATTCTTGAAAGGAAAATTACCAAAACTGATAGAAAAATACGGTAGCTAACACCGTATAAAATTAATTGCTAGTGCAAGCTTACTTACGAAAATCCTCGCGGATTTTCTATTCAGTTTTTATTTACTAATTTAGTTACCTAAATACGCAACGAAAATACACCCAAATCCGTAGTACCTCATTAAAAACCAAGTTTTACTGATATTACTTTATTAGGTTAAATTGAAACACATAAATAAATTCTATGAAAATATTTTCAAAACAACAGATATATGAAGGTGATAAATTAACGGCAATTAAACAAAACATAAGTTCCACAGAACTAATGGAACGTGCAGGGATTCAGATTTTTAATTGGATGCACATGCGTATGCAAGGTGCCCAAGTGCCAATTCATGTATTTTGTGGTATAGGTAATAATGGTGGTGATGGTTTAGTATTAGCCAGACATCTTATTACGCATGGTTATAATGTAAAAACCTACATTGTAAATTGTAGTGAAAAACGCTCTAAAGACTTCTTAATTAATTACGAACGTATAAAAAATACAACAAAAGAATGGCCTGCAATGCTAAGTTGTGACCGTGATTTTTCTGAAATCATTATAGAAGAACGTGATATTATTGTTGATGCTGTTTTTGGAATTGGTTTAAACAGAACACCTGTAGATTGGGTACAGCATTTATTTCAAAAGCTTAAAGCTTCAAAAGCCTTTACTTTGGCTGTAGATATTCCATCAGGGCTTTATCCAGATGCGCCAGTAGAAAACCCAGAAGCTGTTGTACATGCAGGTTATACCTTAAGTTTTCAATCCCCAAAATTGGTGTTTTTTCTTCCAGAAACAGCAAAATACACCATACAATGGGAAGTTTTAGATATTGGTATAGATCGCGACTATTTGATGAAAACTATACCAGAAGCACATCTCATCTCTAAACTAGAAGTTTTACCATTATATAAACCCAGAGAAAAATTTAGTCACAAAGGCAGTTTTGGGCATGCTCTAATTATTGGTGGTAGCTACGGCAAAATTGGTGCTGTAACTTTAGCAAGTAAAGCGGCATTAAGTGTTGGTGCAGGATTGGTAACAGCTTACACACCAAAATGTGGTTACCATACGTTACAAACTGCATTGCCAGAAGCTATGGTAATTACCGATAACAATGATGCGGTTATTAGCTCAATAAACTTTGAAATTGAACCAACAGTTATAGGAATTGGTGTTGGTATGGGTCAAGAAAAAGAAACTTTAGAGGCTTTTGAAGCGTTTTTAAAAACCAATAAAACACCTTTAGTACTAGATGCTGATGCGTTAAATGCTATTGCAAATCATACAGATTTACTAAAATTAGTGCCCTCTAAGTCCATTTTAACACCACACCCAAAAGAATTAGAGCGTTTAATTGGAGTGTGGTCTAATGATTTTGAAAAACTTGAAAAAACCAAAATATTCTCAAATACTCATAATGTTATAATAGTCATTAAAGGAGCAAATACCATAACAGTCTATAAAGATGCACTGCACATAAATTCTACAGGAAATCCAGGTATGGCTACCGCAGGATCTGGAGATGTACTTACTGGTATTATAACAGGGTTAATAGCCCAAGGCTACGAGGCATTACAAGCTGCAATTTTTGGTGTGTATTTACATGGAAAATCTGGAGATATTGCCGTGGAAGATTATGGATACCAAAGTTTAATAGCCAGCCATATTATTGAAAATTTAGGCAAAGCTTATATTGATTTATTTAAGCAACCCGAGCAGCCAGAGGTTACAGAAGAAGATGCCGAAGTATAAAAAAAGCCTTCTCATATAAAGAATAAGAAGGCTTTTAAATAACAGCATAGGTTTTAAAATTAAATAAGTGGTTTAGTCATATTAATTCTCTATATCAATCTCGTGTAAGAATAGTTACAATTTTGTTTAAACACTAATATAACAATTATTTTTATAAATTGTTAACACACGTTTTTATATTGCATTATTTGTCCGATTAATAAATTCAGTTAGTTTTTCGGGTTCAGTTTTCGCTTTTTCCATAATCCCGATGTTACTAACTATAAAACTCGAAAAAAATTCATTCGGGATTTCAGTCCAATTATTTTTTTTCATACTTGAGTTAAACATAAACGACCTAATTGTTTGAATTGGTCCCCAAGGAATTCCCCACCAACCTAATAATGCGGATTTCATATTTGCTTCACTATGCATTTCATCAAGGCAATTGGAACAAGCAACTTTTAAGGACTTCTCGTAGTTTGTCATTATTAATATACTAACTACTCGACCAACCATAGTAACATTTATTTTTTGAGTCTTAGATTTACATTTCGGGCAAGGATGATTTCTTAAAATCCTACTGTATTCATTAAATTCTGATTCAGTTAATTCCTTTGTTTGTGAATCAACGCTATCTATTAAGTTTCGTTTCAGATTTCTTTTTTTAATTTCTAATTTTAAAATATCAAGAATTTCTGGTCGAAGAGAACCAGCTTCTTCAGATGCAATTTTTTCAATTTTCCAATCCTCAAAATTTTTGTAGTTTTCTCTAATCTCGTTTAAATCCATTCTGTTTGTTCAAATACACTATAACATTATATATTCAAATCCTCAAAAACACTAATTAATTGAGGATTAGATGGTCTTGGTGCATCTGCATCTACAATATTCCCATTTGGATCTATTAAAATAAATCTAGGAATTCCGTTAATTTTATAATCTTGTATAAACTGAGATCTAAATCCATTATCTGCCATAAGTTGAATACCAGTTAATTGTTGCTCGGCAATCATTTTTTTCCAACCTTCGTAAGCTGCAGAAGCATCACCATTATAACCACGACCTTCATCAACTGAAATACTCACAAACTGAATATTTTTACCTTCGTATTGCTTTTCAAGTTTTTTAAGTGACGGAATTTCAGCTTTACAAGGCCCACACCATGTTGCCCAAACATCTATATATACATATTTACCTTTTAAATCTTTTAAAGCCGTGTTACCACCTGCATAGTTTTCGTAAGCATTAAATTCTGGCGATTTTTTTCCTTTAGGAAAAGCCTCACGCATGGCAATTTTAGAGGCCATATATTTAGAAATTTGACTAGACGTTACCGCTACATTTCTATCAATTAATGCTACTTGCGTAGAATCTACATCTGGATATTTAGATTTTAAATTCTCATAAGCCGTTTTATAGTCAACAAGAGCTTTATCTAAATCTTTTTTAACACCAGAGCTTATAAGTTTATCATCAAAATGAATGTTAGAAATAAGATAGGCTTGCATAGATAAGTTGTTAACATCTGCGGCATCACCACCAAACGTCATGGCATTATCAAAATCTTCAAAATTTGTGTTAAGGGTTGATACGTTATTGTTTTTTAAGAAAATATCGCCATCTTGATTGCCGTGTTGAAACGAATAATTACCTTCCGTAATCTTAAGTGTATCTTTAAATGTACCATCTTCTTCCAAAGTAATCACTTTTTCATAGAGGCGTCCTTTAAAAATTCTTAAGGTTTTGCTTTCGTGCGGATGTTCAATTTTTCCAGATAGCGTAACATAATCTTTTGGTGCTTCTTCTTTACAATTAAGTACTAAAAGCGCTATGCATACAATTAATAATGTTTTCATTACTGTGTTTTTAAAAGTCATAAAAAATTTTATTGGTTACCTAATTACTCACAAAAATAAACAATCTAAATACGATATTATGATTTCATATAATTATTAACAATACCTTGTATTAACCAAAATTATTATCAAATTTGAAAAAACATAAAAATTAGAGCCATGGCTACTTTTCATACTATTTCTTCAGAAAAATTAGATATTGTTACCATTTATAATATTTTTAAATCGAAGAAAAAATTAAAACTTTCAGCATCCGTAATTAAAAATGTTGAAGCATGTAAAGCGTATTTAGACCAAAAATTAGCAACACATAAAAAACCAATGTATGGCATAAATACAGGTTTTGGGTCTTTGTATAATATTAAAATATCTAAAAAAGATCTCACTAAATTACAAGAAAACTTAGTAATGTCTCATGCCTGCGGAACTGGTGATACGGTGCCAGAATCTATTGTAAAAGTGATGTTGCTTCTAAAAATACAGTCGTTGAGTTATGGTCATAGCGGTGTGCAATTAGAGACCTTAAACCGACTTATAGACTTTTTTAATAATGATATTTTTCCAATAGTTTACACGCAAGGCTCTTTGGGTGCATCTGGAGATTTAGCACCATTGGCACATTTAGCATTACCATTATTAGGTAAAGGAAAAGTAATTCACCAAAATAATGTGTATGAGGCTAAAGATTTACTTGAAAAATTTAATTGGAAACCTATACAACTGGAAGCTAAAGAAGGTTTAGCATTGCTAAATGGTACGCAGTTTATGAGTGCTTATGGAGTGCAGTTATTATTAATCTCTCATAAAGTATCCTATTTATCAGATTTAATTGCCTGTATATCTTTAGATGCTTTTGATGGCAGATTAGATCCGTTTCATGATTTGGTTCACCAAGTAAGACCGCATCTTGGGCAACGTAAAGTGGCACGCAGAATAAATACTTTTTTAAAAGGTAGTGCGCTTATTACCAGAAAAAAAGCACATGTTCAAGATCCGTATTCGTTTCGTTGTATTCCTCAAGTTCATGGCGCAACAAAAGATACTTTAGATTTTGTTGAAAACGTAATTTTAACAGAAATTAATGCTGTAACGGACAACCCAAATATATTTCATGAGGAAGATTTAATTATTTCTGGTGGAAATTTTCATGGTCAACCCTTAGCACTAGCCTTAGATTATTTAAAAATTGCTATGGCTGAAATTGGTAATATTTCTGAACGCAGAACATTTCAGCTCGTATCTGGTTTACGTGGTTTACCAACATTTTTAGTTGATAATCCTGGATTAAATTCTGGTTTTATGATTCCGCAATATACCGCTGCCAGTATAGTTAGTGCCAATAAGCAATTGGCAACACCAGCAAGTATAGACTCTATAGTGTCTTCTAACGGACAAGAAGATCATGTAAGTATGGGAGCTAATGCCGCCACACAAGCTTATACCTTAGTACAAAATGTGGAACGCATTATAGCCATAGAACTCATGAATGCCTCACAAGCTTTAGTATTTAGAAATCCTTTAAAAACCTCACCGTTTTTAGAGAAATTTTTAGCTGAATACAGAAAGGTAGTTCCGTTTATAAAATCTGATGAAGTTTTACATTACCATATTGAAGCATCAATAACATTTTTAAACGAAATAGATATTGAAATAGAAGAGTTGTTTTTAAATGATTATGGTGTTAATGCAACTTAAAGCTTTCAATAGATCAAAATAAATTGTTAGGAGCTATTATAATTTTTTGGGTAACGTATAAAAAAATTAACCCTAAAAAGCATTAAATTTATTAGATTTTATTCAATGCAAAACGAGTCTTTTTCTTAATTCACTACAAACATTTAGGCCTTAAGAATAGGCTTTAATCTTACCTTGTACACCTTCAAAAAAAGAGGTCATGTATTTAAAATCAGCTTCTATATTATCAGTAGGATAAAACGGTTCTGAAATTTTATTTTGTTTATTTTTAAAATCTAATGTAAACATAATAATAGGCACATTGGCTTTTTTAGCTATGTAGTAAAAGCCTGTTTTCCATTCTTTTACTTTTTTTCTGGTACCTTCTGGAGCTAGAGTAAGCCTAAATTCTTCATCGTTATCAAATAATTTAGCAATGGCTTCAACTTTATTTTGCCCAGAAGTTCGGTCTAAAGCTCTACCTCCAATGGCTCTAAAATACAATCCAAATGGCCATTTAAACAACTCTTTTTTACCAACAAAATTAGTTTTAACAGCGGTTATTTTTCTTAGGAATAATCCAATAAAAAAATCATGCCAACTGGTATGAGGTACAGCTATAATTACTGCTTTTTTGATGCTATCTTTTGAAAAATTGGTGTTTCCAACAATTTTCCAACCCATAAGTTTGAAGTATATAAATTTTGCAATTTGACGCATATTTTTAGAGTAGTGAAATAATGAATACTTAAAACTAAATTTTTAGTAAAAACAACTTACATTTTTTTGTAAAGTTCTAATAGTGTAGAACTTGTGATTTTTGTTTTCCAATCTTTACCAATCGCATTTTCCCATAAAGGTTCTAAGCTTAAGGCTACACCAATCATAGTATCAAACTCATGAGGCTGCAAATTTGCACAAACACCTTTTGGAAGTATTATATTGTGCTTTGCTTTCATTTGTTTGAAAAGTGCTACACCTTCTGGGTAGTAAGTCTCTAAATGCTCAAAAGCAATACAATTTCCAATACCGTGTTTTATGCCTAGCAAATAGCTAAGCCCATAACTAAGCGCATGTGCCACACCAACTTGTGAGTATGCAATACTCATACCTCCGTGCCAAGATGCCATCATTAACTGATCTTGAGCGTCTTCTATAGTTAAATTATCTTCTAAAAAAACCGCTTTGCAGAGTTGCAAAGCTTTTTCTCCATAACTCTGACTAAAAGCGTTTAGATATGTACCATTTAAAGATTCTATACAATGCACAAAACAATCCATACCTGTATAAAACCATTGATCTTTTGGTACATTCTGTGTTAGTTCTGGATCTAAAACAACTTGATCAAAAGGTGTAAAATCACTGTTAATTCCTAGTTTACGTTCTGGTCCTGTAAGAATTGTTGTTCTAGAAACTTCAGCACCTGTACCAGATAATGTTGGAATACCAACGTGATATATTGCTGGATTTTTAACCAAATCCCATCCTTGGTAATCTTTAGCTTCGCCCTTGTTGGTTAGCATTAATGAAACCGCTTTAGCAATATCTAAAATACTGCCGCCACCAATACCAATGATCCCAGATGGTAATTCTTTATAGTTAACAATAATGTCTTCTACTAATTGATCTATTTGAGATGTTTTTGGCTCTTCTTCTGTAGTTATGTAGATGATCTTGTCGTTGTAAGCTAGGTTAAGTCTTGATGAAATTTTAAAATTAGCTTTAAAAACCTCATCAATGTAATATATAAATGGTGCATTAGGGCTTTTGCGTTTGGGTGCTATAATTTCATCGAGTTGATTGAAACTACCACGTCCAAAAACAACGTTGGATACCATTGGATAATTTTTATACACCATCTAATTATTTATAATTTTTTAAAAATAAAAACAATGTTTTTATTTATTATACTTTATTTAAATTAATTTTGTTGAATGCTACAAATTAATTCCACAAGCGTTTGGCTTTTTCCAAGTCTTCTGGCGTATCAATTTCTACACCTTCAATTGTAGTTTCAACCATTTTAATACGTTTGCCATATTCTAAATAACGAATGCATTCTATTTTTTCTGAAGCTTCAAGAAATTGCATAGGTAAAATTGTAAAATCCAACAATGCTTGTTTTCTAAAGGCATAAATACCTTTGTGTTTAAAATAACGTGAACCAACATTTGTATCTCTTGGAAAAGGTATTGGGCTGCGCGAAAAATAGAGTGCAAAACTATTTTGATCTACAATTACTTTTACTGTATTTGGATTGTTAATTTCTTCGTTATCTTTAATTTCAACCATTAAAGATGCTAAATCTATTTTTTTACCTGTATCGTTTTTAAATACTTCTAAAACTTTAAATAAACTTTCGCGCTCGGTAAAGGGTTCGTCTCCCTGTACATTAACTACAATATCACAATCTACATCTGCAACAGCTTCGGCTATTCTGTCACTTCCAGATTCATGTGTTTTCTTACTCATTATGGCTTTACCGCCATGTGTCACAATTTCATTAAAGATTATTGTGCTATCTGTAACCACAAAAACCTCACTAAATAAGTTAGTTTTTATAGTAGCTTCATAAGTTCTTAAAATCACAGATTTACCTGCCAAATCTTGCATCAGTTTTCCAGGGAAACGCGATGCGCTGTAACGAGCAGGTATCATTGCTATAATTTTCATTAGTAATATTTAGCTTCAATAGTGATATCAAAAATACAACTTTACCTAAAAACATTTAAATTTTTAATCCAATTCATTTTCAGTAAACATTTCATCTTTAAAACCAATTAAATATAGTTTTTCTTTGGCGCGAGTAATTGCGGTATAAAGCCACCTTATGTAGTCTTTATCAATACCATTTGGCAAATAAGGTTGCTCTACAAACACAGTATTCCATTGTCCGCCTTGAGATTTATGGCAGGTAATGGCATAAGAAAATTTAACTTGTAACGCATTAAAAAAAGTATTGTTTTTAACCCCTAAAAAGCGTTTGTATTTTGAGCTTTCGTTTTCGTAATCTTTAGAAACCTCTTGGTATAATTTATTGGATTCTTCGTAGCTAAGAGAAGACGTTTCTGCATCAATGGTATCTAAAAGTAATACGGTTTCAAATGGTTTCATTTTTGGGTAATCTACCATTTTTACTTTTACTTCAGCAAATTTAAAACCGTATAAATCCTTAAAACTAAAGATTTCTAAAACTTCAATAATATCGCCATTGGCAATAAAACCGGCTTCTGAGTTTGGTTTCACCCAGAAATAATTATTTTTCACAACCATAAGATAATCCCCCGTAGAAAGTTCACTTTCATTAAACAAAATACGTTCTCTAATTTGCTTATTGTAGGCATTGGCGCGTTTGTTACTTCTCACTATTATGGCAGTTTCTTCGTAACCGTTAAGACTGTATGCATCATTTATAGCGTCTATAATTTCGTAACCATCTATAAGTCTTACAATATCTTTAAATGGATTTATATTAAATGTAAAAGACTCATAAAATTGGGACTCTAAAACGGCTCTTAATGCTGTGGCGTTATTTAAAATACCAGAGTTTAACTCTTGTCTTACAACTTCGTCTAACTCTATACTTTTAACTGTTTTGTTGTAGTTTAAATCAAGTTTATCGGCATCTAAAGCCGGACTTAAATCAGATTTTACAGGTGGTAATTGTGCTTTATCACCAATTAAAAGTAATTTACATTGGTGCCCAGAATACACATATTGCATTAAATCGTCTAAAAGTGATCCGTTTTCAAATAATTTTGAATCCGTTGGTGTATCTGGTATCATGGAAGCCTCATCTACTATAAAAATTGTATCACGGTGTTTGTTGGGCTGCATTACAAATTTAACTCCACCTCCACTGTCTTTTTTAGGAAAATATATTTTTTTATGAATAGTAAACGCTTCCTTTTTGGAATAATTAGAAATTACTTTAGCGGCTCTGCCTGTTGGTGCCAAAAGCACGGCTTTTTTTTTTGCCTGCCATAAGTTAGAAACTAGTGATCCAATAATGCTCGTTTTACCAGTACCAGCATATCCTTTTAGTAAATAAATAACATTAGGTGCAGTATCAAAAACAAACTGAGATAACTGCATAAGCACAACATCTTGTTTTTCTGTTGGTGTAAACGGAAATTTAGATTTTAAAAGTGAATAAAACGAAGATGCATTAGTAATCATAAAAAAAAATATGCAGCAAGATACTATTAATAAAGAAGACTTTAAATATTGTAAGTTTTTTTTAAATGATTTTTAATTAGATAATTTTTACGAACAAAAAAAAATTGTAGATTTGCGATAGTACAAAAAATAAAATTCAAAAATATGTTGAGTGTAATTATAGCTGTTGTTGTTATCATATTATTAACTATTGGTATTGTCTGGGTTATTGACAAATTTGTTCCTAAAAAATTAAAACCAGTAATTAACATTACGTTATGGATTTTAATTTTTGTTTTAGGTTACATTACGTTTATGTCTGTTTATAAAGAAATACAGTTTAACCAATTAAAAGAGAAAAATTATAAAGTTGTTATAAAGCAGCTTATAGATATTAGAAACGCACAATTGGGGTATAAAGAAGTTAAGGGCGAATATGCTGGTAACTTTAATAGCTTAATAAGTTTTGTTGAAAACGGTAAAATTCCAATTACACAACGTCGTGATTCTACGGTTTTAGATAAAGAAAAAACAAAATTATTTGGTGGTGTTGAAACTTTTAAAACGATAACATTAACAGATACACTTGGATATTACACTATTAAAGATTCTATTTTTAAAGGAGATACGCGTTACAAAAAAATGATGGATGTTAATGTTGGTAAAGCAGGCTCTAAATTTACTTTAAAAGCTGGTAAATTAGATAATATTCCTGTTTTTGAAGCGAGTATTGACAAAGCATTAATATTAGATGGTGAAGAACCATACCTTATCGAAAAAGAAAAACAAGCCTTCTCTATTGCTGGTGTTAAAGGTCCAACAGTAAAAATTGGATCTATGGAAGAAGTTAACACCAACGGAAATTGGGGTAAAGATCTTTCTAAAGAGCAATAATTTTGGCTAAACATATAGATAAAGCATTGTCCATTCAAGTTCATTTGAATGGACTTTCTTTTTGTATTCTAAATCAAACTTCACAAACCGTTGAATTTCTGAAAGCATTACACTTTGAAAAACAACACACACCTAATGAGGTTTTAAATTTATTAAAAGCAGAATTAAGTACCAATACTGTTTTTTCTGATCACTTTAATGCTGTAAATGTTATTCATCAAAATAACTTAGCAACACTTGTACCTGAAACTTTGTACGACCCAAACCACAAAGTAGATTACCTGAAATTTAATGCCAAAATTCTTAAAACAGATTTTATTACCGAAGATCATATTACGGCAAATAACACCGTAAACATCTATGTGCCTTACGTAAATATTAATAATTATATTTTTGATTCTTTTGGTGAGTTTACTTACAAACACTCCTCAACCGTATTAATAGAAAATGCTTTAAGAATTGAGACAAAACCAGTTGCTGCTAACGTGTTTTTAAATGTAAACACAACTACTTTTGAAATTACAGTACTAAAAAACAAAAAATTAGCACTTTACAATGTATTTGATTATTCCACAAAAGAAGACTTTATTTATTACGTGCTCAATATTTTTGAACAACTGCAATTAGATACAGAAAATACAGAACTTGTACTTAGCGGACAGATAGAATTAGAGGATTCCTTGTATCAAATGTTATATACCTACATAAGGCATATTACATTTGTGAAACCCAATTTTAAATTAGCAGATAGTATTGACGCTCAAACACTTCATAAATTTAACTTAATTTTAAATAGTTTTTAATGCGAATAATATCTGGCTTATACAAAGGAAGACGCATTACCGCGCCAAAAAAGTTACCAGTGCGCCCAACAACAGATATGGCAAAAGAAGCCTTATTTAACATACTTAATAACCGCTTTTATTTTGATAGTATTTCTGTGTTAGATTTATGCGCTGGCACCGGAAATATTAGCTATGAATTTGCGTCTAGAGGCACCGAAAACATTACCGCTCTAGATACTGATTTTGGATGTATTAAATTTATAAACGATACGGCCGAAACTTTTGAAATGATTATAAATACCATAAAAGGTGATATGTTTGATTTTTTAAAGCGTAGCACACAAAAACACGATATCATTTTTGCTGATCCCCCATATGCGTTTGATAACGAAGCTTTTTCTGAAATTCCAAATCTTGTATTTCAAAACCAACTTTTAGAAACCGATGGTTTACTAATTATTGAACATTCTAAACACACGGATTTAAGTACACTACAATACTTTTCGTTTCAAAAAAGTTATGGTGGCAATTGTTTTAGTTTTTTTGAATGGACTTAAAAACAAAGCCTTTTGAAAGTATCAAAAGGCTTGTTTAAAAAAGTAAATTTATAAGCCGAATTCTGTTAGTTTTAAACTTAAAATTAAGCTAAAACACCCTTATCATTTATCTGCGTTTACTGTTACCAGCAAACTTTAGCTGCCTACCCTCTAGCATCGCGCGTGTACGCTCAAGCACTAGTTTACATGACATTGCACCACATAGAGTTTACCTGGTTTCACTACAGCATTACCTGTACATACTTTCTGTTGCACTTTTCCTAACCTCACGGCTGGTGGCTGTTAACCACTATGTTTACACTTTGGTGTTCGGACTTTCCTACCCTAAATACATTTAGAATCGATAAGGCAATTTACTTGGGTGTAAAATTACAATTTTGAATTAGAATTTAAACTTGAATGTATTTTCTTTTTTAATCTAAAATTCAAATCTGTTAATAACTAAAAAAAACAAACCAATAAGACTTTTTAAAAAAGACACTACTTTTTATTACATTTGGGTAAAGTAATAAAGCGCTAAAAATTGGAACATTTTGTAGTATCGGCTCGTAAATACAGACCCAAAACCTTTAAGGATGTTGTGGGGCAACAAGCCATTACAAATACTTTGGTTAATGCCATAGAACATAACCACTTGGCACAAGCTTTATTGTTTACTGGACCGCGTGGTGTTGGTAAAACCTCTTGCGCACGTATTTTAGCAAAACTCATAAATACAGACGAAAATACAACACAAGATGAAGATTTTGCGTTTAATGTTTTTGAATTGGATGCCGCATCTAACAATTCTGTAGATGATATTAGGAGTCTTACAGACCAGGTACGCATTCCACCGCAGGTTGGCAAATACAAAGTCTATATTATAGATGAGGTACACATGCTTTCTCAAGCTGCTTTTAATGCCTTTTTAAAAACCTTAGAAGAACCACCAAAACACTGTATTTTTATTTTAGCAACCACAGAAAAGCATAAAATTATACCAACAATTTTATCGCGTTGTCAAATTTTCGATTTTAAACGTATTACCGTTACAGATGCTAAAAATTATTTAAAATATATTGCTGAAGAACAAGGTGTTAATGCTGAAGACGATGCGCTTCATATTATAGCTCAAAAAGCAGATGGCGCTATGCGTGATGCACTTTCTATATTTGATCGTGTGGTTAGTTACACAGGGAAAAACCTAACACGTGAAGCTGTTACAGAAAACCTAAATGTCCTAGATTACGAAACCTATTTTACCAGCACAGATTTAATTTTAGATAATAAAATTCCAGAGTTGCTTATACAATTCAATAGTATTTTAGCAAAAGGTTTTGATGGGCATCACTACATTGTTGGTTTAGCATCGCATTTTAGAGACCTTATGGTTTGTAAAAACGAAGCTACCATAACGCTCTTAGAAGTTGGAGACCAAACCAAAGAAAAATACAAACTGCAATCTCAAAAAACTGAACTATCCTTTTTAATGAAAGGCATTGCGTTAGCCAACGAATGCGACCTTAATTATAAAGCCAGTAAAAATCAAAGATTACTTGTAGAATTAGCCTTAATGCAATTAGCCTCTATCACTTTTGATGGAGAAAAAAAAAACGCTAGGCACTTTATAATTCCGCCTTCGTATTTTAAAGCCAAGGGCATTACTCCAATTCCTATTGAAAAAAAAGTAGCAGCAACTAAAACTGCTATTCCTGTTGCCAAAAACACAAATACAGTTACAAATCATCCACCAGAAGTTAAACCTGTAGAAATTCCTAAAATATCTATAAACAATCCTATTAGAGCAACTTCCGGATTATCAATTAAAAGTATTGCACGTAAAAAAGAGCATCAAATCAAACAATTAGATGTTGTTACAGATCAAAGTAATTTACCAAAAGAATCTGTAACCCAAGATGCTTTGCTTAACGCCTGGAATACTTATATTAAAACTTTACACAATAAAGGTGAAAAAATAATGGCGTCTATTTTAGAAATGGAATTTCCAAAACTTAAAGACACTGCCATTTGTATCACCTACTCTAATCATACAAATAAAATTGAAGTAGAGCGTGCTCAGTATCCCTTATTAGCATTTTTACATAAAACATTAAAAAATTACGATTTACATCTTGATATTTCTGTAAACGAAGAAATTGCAAAAAAATACGCCTTTACTCCTCTAGAAAAATATAATAAGCTTAAAGAAAAAAACCCAAATATTGAACTTTTAAAACAAACCTTTGGCTTAGATGTGTAAACCTTTAGCTTATTATTAAATACTAAACATAGACTTAAATTAAATAAAAAACAATGCTTGGACTTAAACTACCAACAGACCCACGATGGGTAAATATTGTAGAAAAAAATATTAAAGATATTTTAATAGACCACGCCTATTGCGAACAAAAAGCAGCAAGTACTGCTATTTCATTAATTGTTAGTTTTCCTGAATACACAGAATTGGTTAAGGAAATGACCAATTTGGTTCAGGAAGAAATGAGCCATTTTAAAATGGTACACGATTTAATTTTAGAAAACGGCTGGACATTAGGTAGAGACCGAAAAGACGATTATGTTATTGCCTTACTAAAATTTTTTCCAAAAGGTGGTAGTCGCACCACGCAACTTGTGCACCGCTTACTCTATGCTGCATTAATAGAAGGCAGAAGCTGCGAGCGTTTTAGGTTACTTTCAGAACAACTACAGGATAAAAAACTAGGCAAGTTTTACCGCAAGCTTATGATTAGCGAAGCTGGACACTACACCATGTTTTTAAACTTTGCGCGCCAATACGAAGACCGAAAAATAGTAGATGAAAAATGGCAAGCCCTACTAAATTATGAAGCTGAAATAATGAAGGATTTAAGTAAAAAAGAAACTATACATGGGTAATGCTTATTTATTGTTATACATTCTAAAAATAGTTGTGCATAATGCGAAAATGTGATAAAATTTAACATTCAAACTAAAAAGAACAACACAAAACAACATATTCATTTTTTTGCCAACACGAAAGCCAACGTTATATAAATAAAAGTGGTGTGTCTATAGCCAACTCTCATTTTTTTAATATAAAGCAACCATTTGATTAAACAAATTATATAGCACTAATTAAAACACCATTTATAATTAGAAACATGAATAATAAACACTATTTAATTAAAAAATCAGCTTACAATCCACTAATATAGCTGCCATAAGGATCTTTAAAATTTACACCTTCGGCATAACGGTATTTACTTAATTTTTTAAACTGAGTGAGTCCCCAAAGAATAAATTCTTTTTCAAAATAGACATCTCTAGGGTCTAATTCGGGTTGGTAATCTGCTATTAAGGCGTCTAAAGGTTTTACTTCATCTAAGGTAGCTTTATAGGTTTCATCATTAAAATCATCTAATAACTGAAAGCCTTCGCCATTAAAAAACCACGAAATTAAATCGTCATAAGGGGTTTCTTCTTCTTGTTTTTTAAGCTTTTCTACTTTTGGAAAATACTGTGGAAATAGGGTTTTTATAGCACTTTCCAATAACGCATTTGCCACAAAGTCTGCGCCTTCTTGTTCACCTTCATATACCAATTCTACTTTACCTGTTATTGCCGGAATAACCCCAATAAAATCTGTTAGTCTTACAGTAGTTTTAGTTTCGCCTGCAATTAAAGCGCGTCGTTCTGCGGTACTTAATAAGTTTTCAAAAGCGGTAATACTCATACGTGCGCTAATACCACTTTTCACATCTACAAACTCGCTATTTCTGGCTTCAAAACCAATTTGCTCTAACAAATCCTTAGCCAATTCTGGCACGTAAACGGTTTGTGTTTGTCTGGCATCTAATTTGGCTTCTTGCGAGGTTATGGTTCTGGCAATTTCAATAGATTCTGGATAGTGCGTTAAAATTTGAGAGCCAATTCTGTCTTTTAACGGTGTTACAATACTCCCTCTATTGGTATAATCTTCTGGATTGGCAGTAAACAAAAACTGCATATCTAAAGGTAAACGCAGCTTAAACCCACGAATTTGTATATCTCCTTCTTGTAAAATATTAAAAAGTGCAACTTGGATACGTGCTTGTAAATCTGGCAACTCATTAATTACAAAAATACAACGGTTGGCACGTGGTATCATTCCGTAATGAATAACACGATCATCGGCATAACTTAGTTTTAAATTGGCTGCTTTTATAGGATCTACATCACCAATAATATCGGCTACGGTAACATCTGGTGTGGCTAATTTTTCAGCAAAACGGTCATTGCGGTGCAACCATGTAATTGGTGTATTGTCCCCTTTTTCAGCAATTAAGGCTTTTGCAAATCTAGAAATTGGAGCAAGTGGATCATCGTTAATTTCTGAGCCTTCAACCACAGGGATGTATTCATCTAACAATTCAATCATTTTTCGGGCTAAGCGTGTTTTTGCTTGTCCGCGTAAACCCAATAAATTGATGTTATGTCGTGATAAAATAGCACGTTCTAACTCAGGAATTACCGTGTTTTGATACCCATGAATACCTTCAAAAGTAGTGACTTTATTTTTTATATTTTCAATTAAATTATCGCGCAGTTCATCTTTTATAGATTTAGAATGGTAACCTGCTTTTTTTAATTCGCCTAGTGTTTTTATATTTTTCATTTTCTTTTTGCTTTTTTAGCTTTTAGTTTATGGCCTTTAGCTATTAGTAAGCTCTATGGTGCTAAGAGCTGATATCTAAAAGCTAACAACTAATCTTTATCCTTTAATTCGTTTTTTTCTGTTGGTTTCGTAATCTTCAAAAATCATTTCGCCTAAACCTTTTAAACCTGTGTAAAATGCTTTGCCCCTATTAGCTTGGGTAAATTCTTTTATAAATTGCATTAAATAAGGATCTTCTGCAATCATAAATGTAGTAATTGGAATGTGTAAGCGTCTTGCCTGTTGTGCCATTGCGTAACATTTATTGGTTATAAAAGGATCTAAACCATTGCTGTTTTTGTAGTATTGACCGTCTGGCATTCGTAAACAGCTTGGTTTACCATCTGTAATCATAAAAATTTGTTTGTTGGTATTGCGTTTTCGTCGCAACATATCCATAGCCAGTTGTAAACCTGCAACCGTATTGGTATGGTAGGGCCCAACTTTTAAGTAGGGTAATTCCTTAATTTTTATAGGCCAAGCATCGTTACCAAATACCAATATTTCTAGAGTATCTTTTGGATAACGTGTGGTAATTAATTCGGCTAAAGCCATAGCAACTTTTTTGGCAGGTGTAATGCGGTCTTCGCCATAAAGTATCATACTGTGGCTAATATCTATCATTAAAACCGTACTCATTTGGCTTTTATGAAGTGTTTCTTCAACTACAAGATCGTCTTCGGTTAAACTAAAATCACCAACTCCATTATTTATTTGGGCGTTTTTAATACTCTCTGTTAGCGCTACTTTATCTAAGCCATCTCCAAACTGATAGGCTCTAAAATCTCCAGTATGCTCATCGCCAAGACCAACACCTTTACTCTTATGGTTACCACTACCACTGCGTTTAATGTTTCCAAAAAGATGTTCTAAGGCTTGTTGTCTTATAGCACGTTCAGTTTTTGCAGTAATCTCAATATTACCATCACCTTTCCCTGTTGGGTCTATTTCTTCACGGATATAACCTTTGTCCTTTAGGTCTTCAATAAAATCATCAATAGTATAGTCTGGTGTGGTAAGTTCGTATTCTACATCTAATTGACGTAACCAATCTATGGCTTCATCAAAATCGCCAGACGTATGTGTAATTAATTCCTTGAAAATCTCAAAAAGTGTTTCAAAAGGCGATTTACTTTCAGGTTCATAGCTTTTAAAAACAAAGCCTTTTTTATAATTGTGTTTCTTTTTCATTGCAGTATAAAAATACGCTTTTGTACACTAAGAAGTACTTCAAAATAAAACTTTAATATTTTTTTAAGTCTTAATAAAGCATTATTAATTCTAAATTTAAAATCCAATCATTTAGCTTATATTAGACTACTTATTTTTATTGAATAAATTACTTATAATGAAAAAATACAGCTGCTTATTTATCTTTACTCTGTGTATTTTACATGGTTATGGTCAAGGTTTACTTTCAGAAAAAAACAACTTTACAAAACAAGACACTCTTAGAGGCAGCATTACAGAGGCGCGTGCTTGGTGGGATTTAACGTACTACCATTTAGATATTGAAGTCGTACCCGATGAAAAATACATTACAGGAAAAAACACAATACAATATACCGTTTTAGAACAAAAACAAGAACTGCAAATAGATTTGCAACCGCCACTACGCATTACTAAAGTGCTTCAAAACAATGAAGAATTAGAGATAAAACACGATGGAAATGCGCATTTTATTCAGCTTAAAACACCACAAATTGTTGGTGCTGTAAATAATATAGAGGTGTTTTATAACGGTAAACCTAAAGCTGCAAAAAATGCTCCATGGGATGGCGGATTTTCTTGGAAAAAGGATAAAAATGGTAAACACTTTATTGCCACCTCTTGTCAAGGTTTAGGTGCAAGTGTTTGGTGGCCTAATAAAGACCACATGTATGACGAGGTAGATAGCATGCTTATTTCTGTAACGCACCCCAAAGGCTTAACTAATGTATCTAACGGAAGGCTACGAAAATTAGTTGATAATCCTAACAAAACGGTAACCTCGCATTGGTTTGTAGCCAACCCTATTAATAATTATGGGGTTAATATAAATATTGGGGATTATGTTAATTTTTCTGAACTCTATAAGGGGGAAAACGGAAATTTAGATTTAGACTATTGGGTGTTGTCCTATAATTTAGAAAAGGCAAAAACGCATTTTAAAGATGCCCCAAAAATGATGGAAGCTTTTGAGCATTGGTTTGGACCGTATCCGTTTTATGAAGATAGTTTTAAATTGGTTGAAGTGCCTTATCTTGGTATGGAACACCAAAGCTCTGTAACCTATGGCAACCAGTATAAAAAAGGCTATCTTGGTAATGATTTATCTGGAACTGGTTGGGGTTTAAAATTTGATTTTATTATTATCCATGAAGCTGGTCATGAGTGGTTTGCAAATAATATTACGAATAAAGATATTGCAGATATGTGGATACATGAAGGATTTACTGCTTATTCTGAAAATCTATTCTTAGACTATTATTATGGTAAGACTGCTGCTTCTGATTATGTTATTGGCACCCGACGAAACATTGCAAACGACAGACCACTAATTGGGCAGTATAATGTTAATAACGAAGGCTCTAGCGACATGTATTATAAAGGTGCAAACATGTTGCATACACTACGCCAACTTGTAGATAATGATGAAAAATGGCGACAAGTTTTACGTGGTTTAAATTCTGAATTTTACCATAAAACTGTAACAACACAAGAGATTGAAACGTACATTAGTAAAACTACCAATTTAGTTTTATCAGCATTTTTTAATCAATACTTACGTAATGTTAGAATCCCTTATTTTGAATTTAAAATAGAAGACAACGAACTTATATACCGCTATACAAATGTTGTTGACGGTTTTAATATGCCCTTAAAAGTGACTATTGGTGATACTATCCAATGGCTTTATCCTGATGCTAATTGGCAAACCATACCTGTAAGCAGCACTAAAATAACCGTAGATCGTAATTTTTTTGTGTATTCTAAAAAAATCAGTAACTAAGCTAATACCTCCTGTAATTGCTCAAAGCTAAAGGTTTCTTGTGTGCCATTACTCATGTTTTTAAGGGTAAAAGTTTTTGTTTGTAACTCTTCTTCTCCAACCAAAACCACAAATGGAATATGACGTCGGTTAGCATAAGTAAGTTGTTTTTTCATTTGCTTGTTTGAGGTAATGGCATCTGGGTATAATTCAGATTTAATACCACTATTTCGTAGTTTGGTAATGGCATTCAAACTCATTAACGCTTCTTTATCACCAAAAAAAATAAACAGAACTTTGGTGGCTTCTGTAATTGCATCTGGAAACAATCCTAATTCTTCAAGCACCAAATAAATACGATCCAAACCAAAACTAATACCTACTCCACTCATGTTTTTTAACCCAAAAATACTTGTAAGATCATCGTAGCGACCGCCACCACCTATAGATCCCATGGCAACGCCTTGTGGTGGTGCAACTTCAAAAATAGCACCCGTATAATAATTAAGGCCTCTGGCTAGGGTAACATCTAATTGTAGTTTAGCGGTTTTTAAGCCTAAGTTTGTAATGGCGGTGTTTATAAACTCTAATTCTTCAATACCTTTTAAACCAATTTCAGAAGTTATTAAAATAGATTTTAAAGTTTCTACTTGAGCTCCAAAACCGCCTGTTAATGTAAATAAAGGTTGAAGCTTCGCAATGCCAGCCTCTGCAATGCCTTTAAGTCGCATTTCGTCTTTTACTTTGGCTTCGCCAATTTTATCTAACTTATCTAAAGCCACCGTAAAATCTATTAATTTATCTTGTGCCCCAATAACTTCTGCTATACCAGATAAAATTTTACGATTGTTAATTTTAATAGTTACACCATCTAATTTTAATTTTGAAAACACGGCATCGTAAAGCTGAACACATTCTACTTCCTGTAACAAGGATTGTGAACCTACAACATCTGCATCGCACTGGTAAAACTCTCTGAAACGTCCTTTTTGCGGACGGTCTGCACGCCAAACCGGTTGTATTTGGTAGCGTTTAAACGGAAACTCTATCTCGTTTTGGTGTTGTACAACGTAACGTGCAAATGGCACCGTAAGATCGTAACGCAATGCTTTTTCTGATATGTTTGGTGTAATGGCTTTTTCTGATTTAGAAGAGTAGATATCTTCAGATATTTTATTGAGATAGTCTCCAGAATTTAAAATCTTAAAAATTAAGCGGTCTCCTTCCTCGCCATATTTCCCCATTAAAGTCTCAGAGTTTTCAAAGCTTGGGGTTTCTATAGGTTGAAACCCAAACACCTGAAATTGATGCTTTATAGTTTCCATAATATATGACCGTTTTGCAACTTCTGCTGCATTAAAATCTCTTGTACCTTTTGGAATGCTTGGTTTTTGTGCCATATTTTTTTTCTGTTAAAACAGAATTATTTTTTAGTGAAACTCTATATTTTAGGATTATTTTAGGTGAAATTTAATGGTTTTTGTTGAAAAAAAGGGTGTGAATGATTTCATTACATGTTTAAGCACTAAAGTTAGCAAGTAAATCAAGGATAGAACCTCCGAGTGAACTTCCTTAAACTGGCTTTTACTTGCCATTAATTTTATACTGTGTTGAGCAACGTTTTTTAATGTTTTTCTACTTTTTCAAATTTTTGTTTAGTCAATTTTTCAAATGGTTTGTTTTTATAAAATCTATAATTTGTAATTACAGAATCTATTTGAGTTTCAGTTCCGCCATTTTCTAATTCAATTTCTTCCATATCAATTCGGGTCAAGATGTAAGTTGAATCATTTACAAATTTTCCATATTGGTCATATCCCCACATTCCATCTCCACCAGTTCCTGCAACGATATTATCGCTCAACAATTTATTTTCAGAGTTGTAAATTAAATAATGTAAATCGTGGCAACAACTTTCGTCTCCTTCTATGATTGTAATTATTTTTTCAGATTTGTCATTTTTTTGGATTGAAAAGTATTGATAATTTACAGGATAAATATTATCTCCTTTGAGTCTATCGTTTTGAAAATATTCAACTAACTTTTCTTTTGATGAGAACGATTTAAGACTATCTACAATTTTTCCATAATACCAACCTCTTAAATCAAATTCATTAAGGTTTGAGTATTTGAAATGATTTGGGTTAATAAATAGAGAATCAGATTTTTTAATTTCAACAATCGGTTCAGCTTTCAATTCAGTTGAATCGGTCTCAATTGAAATTATTTCTTTATTCTCAGCCTTAATGTCAGATTTAGATTCTTTCTTTTTCTCAACACAGCTGAAAGTCAGAAATATTAATATGTAGGTTAAAATTTTGTTCATTGGTCAAATGTTGCCAACGTTTATGTATAAGATTAGTGGCGTGTTTAAGCACCTAATTTAGCAAATAAACACCAGATAGAAAATCCGCGAGGATTTTCGTAAGTAGGCGAGAACTAGCCATTAATTTTATACGGTGTTGGCAGTAGTTTTTTTATTTTCTAAATTGGTTAAAACTTTCGACTTTCTTCTTTTCAATAAAATCCAATATTTTCTTTCTGACTTCATTCTCCGTTCTTGTATTTCTATATTCTTTGTTTAGCAACAAATCTATTGTTATTTGAAATTCAGAATTTTCTTGATTACTCTTTATATATTCAGGGAAAGACAAGTTTAAAGTTGCTATACCTTCAAAACCACTACAATTTAATTTGTATTTGTATTTTATTGAACCAAAAATTAATTTTGGATAGTAAATATCATTATTTAGTAATATGTGATTCTGCAAACCTTTACCATTTAATTTGAGATTATCAATTTCTTCTAAAAAAGTCCTAACATCTTGATGACTTTGAACATCTGGGTCAAGATATAAATCAATATCAGTTATCGATTTGAATTCTAAATAAATACAGAATTGTGCTGTAAATGAATATAAAAATCTGATTCGTTCAGAATTTGTAAAATCATTAAACTTGATTGTAATAAAGTCTTCTTGATTTTGAATTATCGAATTTTGATTCAATAATTTTTTGATATTATTTATTATAATATTATTGACTTCAAGAGTTTCTTTAGATGTAGAATTCTGATGAATTGTAATTTGCACACTTTCATCGCTCATTTTTTTTAAAACAACTGAACCATTATGGTAAGTTTTATTATTGCTCCAATCATTAAGCAAATTTTCTCTCTCAATTTTATATTCTAATATAGCTGTGTTTTCGTTTTCAAAATAAAAACTTGGATTTCCTATAACTTTGTAGTTAGGCTTATAAGTATGTTTTTCTAAAACTGATTGATTTAAATCTAATGTACCTGAAAAAACAGAAGCAACATTAAAATCTGTTCTGCATTTAATTGAAGCTGTTCTGTATTTAATACTATCTTCCTTTGTCTTTTGAGTAGAATACAAGGTCTCAAAGTCATTCGGACTAATTATACTTTTCATTAACAGAGGAACAGAATTGTTCTTTTCGGAATGTCCGAGATAAACACCTTTTTCTCTCAATAACAAATTAATGTTAGATTGAGAAATATTTGATTTTACTAATAATTGCCTGATGTTATCTCCTTGGGGTAAAAATTCTCTATTCATAATTTAGTTATTTCTATAATCGATTGGGAATTTTTTTACAAGTAAATTTTTATTTAAAGAATAATTTTGAAAGTTAACTAAAACATCTTTTATAGACTTTTCGTTATTAAGGTCGTCAAAATTTTTATAGCTAATAATAGTTTTTTCAATAGAGTTCAAATGGTCAAATGTTTTAGCAAATGACAAAATTTGTGAAAAATTTTCTATTGAAAAATCATCGTTTATAAATAATATGAAATAAACGCTATTTCCTTTTTCTACTCTCATTGGGATAATATCAGAATAAAAATAATTTATTGGAAATGTTTTTCCGTATGTAAATGATTGTAGGGAATTAAAATTTAGACTTGAATTATGATATACAAATGAAACATTTTCTTTGCCATAAACTTCTTTAACTCGATAGATACTTTGAAATAAGAAGTTTACTTTGCTATTGTCAAGTAGAATTATTTTATCAAAAATCAACTCACTATCAATAGTTACACTATTAACTTTCGAGTTTAAATCGAAATCAATATCATCTTCGTTAGATAACCAAACTAAAATCCCAGTCAATTCTGTTTTATTTACAGAGTTGAATTTTTGATTTATATCGCTATTTACTTTTGAATTTTTAAAGCATTCTACTGTAAATGCCAAATCCTTTAAATGGGATTTAAAAAGAGATTTTGGATTTTGGGGATATTTCGTAGTGTATTTTGAAGAAATGACAACAGTATCAAGTAAGGCATCTTCTATTTGACTTTCAAGATAAATTAAACCATCTATTCCGTGAGTACTTTTATTCTTTTGTGCCGTTTTGTCTTTATGCTGTTCTCCTTTAATACAATCTATTGAAGAATTTTCTATTAAAGAATTGAATTCTAAAATATCTTCGAAAACAAATTTAACAATTTTCTCTCCTTTTTCTCCAATGGATTTCGACCATTCTCCCATATTAATATTGTATTAATTATTATTATTAGTTCTGATGCTCAAATTACTGCCAACTATTATCACAGCTAAATTCCTCACAAAAATATTATAATTTTTAGAGGCAATGGCTAGTTATCTTAATTTTATAGTAACTTTATAAAGAATAGGTCGTCTTATACTTTTAGATAGAACAACAAACTTTACACACACTATGTTTTCATTAGCAAAAGAGAATATTAAAATTGCCTTTGAGGCTATAAAAAGTCAACTTTTAAGAACCATACTCACCGTACTCATTATTGCTATTGGTATTATGGCTTTGGTTGGCATATTGAGTGGTGTGGCGGCATTAGAAAATACCATTTCTAGCGATTTTTCCTCTATGGGTTCTAATACCTTTAACTTTCAGCAGTATGAGTTTACAGCGCAACGACAAAGTAGTAGAGAACGTCAAAAAATAAACCCCATTATAAGCTACAGAAATGTTAAAGATTTTATAGATAATTACAACTATCCTTATACCAAAGTTGCGGTTTCTTTTTACGGTACATTTAGTGCCGAGGTTAAATACCAAAACGATAAAACAGACCCAGAAGTAAGGGTTTTGGGTGCTAACGAAAATTTTATTGAAAACTCTGGTTTAGAAATAGAAAACGGACGCTCTCTTAATGTTTTTGATATTGAAAACAGTAATGCCATTTGTGTTATTGGTAGCGATTTACAAAAAGCGTTGTTTCCTGAAGAAAATCCTATTGACAAAGTAATTAGCATAAGAGGTTCTAAATTTAAGATTGTAGGAGTGTTAAAAGAAAAAGGATCTACGTTTGGTAATAATCAAGATTTACGTATAATTATGCCCATACAAAAAGCCCGTTCTATTTTTACTAACCCTAATATAAACTACACACTTAGTGTAAAAGTTGATAAAAAAGACATGCTTGAAGGTGCGCAAGATGATGCTATTGTTGCGTTTAGAAATGTTAGAGGTTTAAGCCCTGTTGAAAAAAACGATTTTGGTATAGAACGTAGTGACGATTTACTAAATAGGGTTGCCGAAACTTCATCTTACCTATACATTGCCGCATGGATTATTAGTATTGTTACCATCTTTGGATCTACCATTGCACTTATGAATATTATGCTAGTTTCTGTAACCGAACGTACACGCGAAATTGGTGTACGAAAAGCCTTAGGTGCTAAACGCCAAACTATTGCATTTCAGTTTTTTATGGAAACCGTAATTATTGGCCAACTTGGTGGAATTCTTGGCATTTTGCTGGGCATTTTAATTGGTTGGGGCATTTCTGCAGCTTTTGGTTTGGTATTTTCTACACCGTGGTTTGCCATTATTTGTGCTACAAGCATTGCGTTTGTTGTAGCGGTTGTTTCGGGTTTATATCCAGCAACAAAAGCTGCAAAATTAGATCCTATTGAATCGTTACGTTATGAGTAAAGTAGTCTTTTCAGGAAAATCTTAATTAATAAACTTTCATAAATAGAATGAAAAATTTTTAAGATATAGGCTTAATTAAATGCCTTTTCAGAAACAAAATCTAATCATAATAAAAAAACACATGGTTTTACAACTATTTTAAAACTAATAGATTAGGCATTTTCTTCTAAAAAAGACTGTAATGTGTCTTTATAAATAGATTCATACATTGGCACTATATTAAGTAAATCGAATGCTTTAGCTTGTTCTTTTGCATTGGCTTTAAATGTATTTAAGGTATTTACATCCGTGAGTATTTTAAGCGCGTTTTCTGCCATAGCATCAATAGCATTAACAGGACTTAGATACCCTGAAAATCCATGACTATTAACTTCTGGTAAACCACCTGTATCTGTTGAAACTACTGGCACACCACTTGCCATAGCTTCTAGTGCTACTAAGCCAAAACTCTCTGTTTTAGAAGGTAATAAAAACAAATCGCTGAAACACAAAATGCGATCTACTTCATTACTATTTCCGAAGAATACAACACGATCTTGAATTCCTAATTTTTCTACCAAACGCTCTGCGGTTTCTTTTTCTGGACCATCACCAACCATCATTAATTTTGCAGGTAGTTGCTGTTGTACTTTATAAAAAATATTTATAATATCTGGTATTTGTTTAACAGGTCTAAAATTACTAATGTGAGTAATTATACGTTCGTCTGGTTTTGCCATTAAATCACGTTGACAATCTTTAAAACCGTGGTCGTGTTTTTCTAAATCTATAAAATTTGGTACAACATGGATTTGCTTTTTTATGTTAAACAAACGCATGGTATCGTTTTTTAAACTTTCTGAAACCGAAGTCACAGCATCCGACTTATTAATACTAAACGTTACTGCGGGTTTGTAAAACGGATGGCTGCCAACAAGTGTAATGTCTGTGCCATGAAGTGTGGTTACAATTGGCACAGAAATACCTTCATCTTTAAGCATTTTTTGAGCCATATATGCTGCATAGGCATGTGGAATGGCATAGTGTACATGCAACAACTCTATGTTGTGTAACTTTACCATATCTACTAGTTTGCTAGATAGCGCCAACTCATAAGGTTGGTACTGAAACAATGGATATTCTGGAACATGGACCTCATGAAAATGTAAATTACTACCTAACAACTCTAATCGTACTGGTTGACTGTAGGTTATAAAATGAATTTCATGCCCACGTTTAGACAATTCTAATCCTAACTCAGTTGCTACAACACCACTGCCACCATAGGTAGGATAGCACACTATGCCTATTTTCATTTTTTAGTTTTTATTAATTATTATAAAGATTAAATACTGTTAGTCTATAATAGCATCATAAATTAATTGCTGAATATTAGTTCTAATATTTTCCCTTAATAATAAGTTTTTTCCTGCTTCTGGATAGGTTCTGTTGGCAAGAAACACATATACTATTTCTTCTTCTGGATCTGCCCAAGCATAAGTACCTGTAAACCCAGAGTGTCCAAAACTTTTCATAGATAAACAACCACAGGTTGGACCTTCTTCTTTTAACTGTGGCTTATCAAAACCTACACCTCGTCTGTTATCATTTTCGCAATAATAACAAGTGTTAAAAGTATCTATTGTTTCAGATTTTAAATAGCGTTTACCCCCATAAAATCCATTTTGCAAGTACATTTGCATAAGCTTAGCAACATCATTAGCGTTACTAAAAATACCCGCATGGCCACCTACTCCACCTTGCATGGCTGCACCCATATCATGCACATAACCATGTACTTTTTGATAACGGTAATACGCATCTACTTCTGTAGGTACAATTTGCTCTAAGCTAAATTTTTCACGAGGGTTGTAAGTGGTATAATTTGCCCCAAGTGATTTGTAAAACCGATCTTCCGCTATTTCACTGAGAGGTTTATCGTAAAAGTCTTCTAAATATTTTTTAAGAATATAGTATGGCAAATCACTGTAACGGTATTGTAATGTTGTCAATAAATCGGTTTCCTTTATAATTTTAGTAATGGAATCTTTATAATCATTGCGCATATACAAAGTATTTGTAACCGGTGTTGTAAAACCTTTAGTTCTTTTTTTTCTGTAGTATTTAGAATCTGGTTTTTGAGTTACCGAGTCTAATGTTTTATAATAAAAAGGTACCCAAGGTTTTAGTTGCGCATAATGCGAAAGCATTTTTTTTATGGTAATATTTTTTTTGTTGCTGTTTTTAAATTCTGGTAAGAGGTCGCCTAGTTTAGCGTCTAATTTTACTGCTCCTCGTTCTTCAAGTTCCATTAAAACAGGTAGTGTTGCTAATATTTTTGTAAGTGAAGCAACATCGTAAATATCGTCAAAATCAACCTTGTTTTTTTTAGCATAGGTATGATAGCCAAAGTTTTTATTGTAAATAACCTTTCCTTTTCTAGCGACTAATAATTGAATGCCAGGTGTCATTTTATTAGCAACTGCATAATTGGCAACAGAATCTATTTTAGAAAGTAATTTTGAATCCATACCAACCGCTTCTGGTAAACCATAACTTAGTCGAGTGGTATCTTCATAACTAATACCTGTACCCATTGGAAATATACCTGCCGTAACTGGAAGTTTACCTTTAGCTGCTATTGCACCAAAAATAAGCTGGGCAGATTTTTGTTGTGCAATTACGCTATTTTGATAACTCACTACAATAGCATTAATATTTTCAAAAGATTTTAAATCATTAAGTGCATATGGTCTAGCAAAAATATCTAATACCACCGTATTGGTTCGTGCAATTTCGTATAGCCAAGTCATTTCGCGTTCTGAAAACTTATAGCTTTTCCAAGGGCTTGCATTAGATTTATGAAAACCAACAACTACAGTATTATAAGTCTTAAGTTTTGTAATTACTTCATCTAAAGTTTTACCTTTAACTTCTGTAACTTTAGTATATTTTTTTAGGGTTTCTAAAAAATGTGATCCCGTATCATCTCCCAAAGCTACATAAGCTATCTTTTTTGTTTCTAAATTATTAAATGGCAAAACAGCAGCTTTATTTTTAACAACTGTAATGGCATTTTCCATTAGTTTACCGTATAATAAATCGTCTTTTAAACGGTTAAGATCTTCTACCAAATTTTGCGTTGCAATGGGTTTGTAATTTTGAAGACCAACTTTGTATTTAGACATTAAAATCTTCTTTACAGAATGTGCTAAACGGGTTTCTGAAATTAACTTATTAGTATAAGCTTCAACAAGTTTAGCAATACCATTTATAGGATTTTCAGACATTAACATCACATCATTTCCAGCTAAAAAAGCTTTTAAATCTATTTCGCCACTAAGAGTTGTTTTATTGGAAGAAGATCCGTCAATTTCGTTCTTTATGTAATCTGCGGCACCTTTCATAGTTAGTGCGTCTGTAAAAATAAGACCTTTAAAATTTAATCTTTCTTTAAGTAGATTGGTTACTACGTTTTTAGACAGTGAAGACGGAATTCCGGGTCTTGCATCTAAACTTGGTATATTAAGATGCGCAACCATAACGCTAGACAATCCTTCTTTAATAAGTGTTTTATAGGGATGAAGCTCAATTGAATCTATACGTTTGGCATTAAAATTAACGGTTGGTAATGTTAAATGCGAGTCTAATGCGGTATCTCCATGACCAGGAAAATGCTTGGCATTAGCCATAACACCTGCATTTTGCATGCCTTTCATAAAGGCTAAACTTTTGGCGGTAACAGCATCACGGTCTTCGCCAAAAGACCGATTACCAATAATGGGGTTTTTAGGATTGGTATTAATATCTACAACCGGTGCAAAGTTGAAATGCACACCCAAACGTTTACAATGTTCACCAATGTGATAGCCAGTATCTTCAATTAGCGTAAGATCTTTAATTGCACCAAGCGTCATATTCCATGGAAATGCGTATGTAGAATCTAAGCGCATGCTCAAACCCCATTCCGCATCCATGCCTACTAAAAGCGGTACTTTAGACGCAGCTTGTATGCGGTTATTTAGTTTTGCTTGTTGTATTGGACCTCCTTTAGAATAGATAACTCCACCAATGTGCTGATTTTTAATCAAATTAAAAATGGTATTGTTTTTTTTGGCATCATCACTAGAAAAAACCTGAACCATAAATAATTGTCCAATACGCTCTTTTAAAGACATATTAGCGTACACGCTATCTACCCATTTTTGTTGCGCAACGGCATCTTTGGCTTGTAACGGATTAGTACTTTGGATTTGTGCTTTTGAAGTCTGAAAAAAAATAAAAAATATAAAGAGTAAAGTATAGCGCATTTGAGAATATTTGGTTCGTTACAACAATAACGAATACTATGCCAAATTAACACATTTAATAAGAAGTAAAAAAAAATTAGGACAGATTTATAACTTTGAGTTTTAGGATTAATTTGAATATCAAAAGCTATGTTTTTGGATAGTTTAAAATTGAAATTTAAAATAAAACGTCTAACTAATCTACCAAATCAATATGCCTATCATGGTACCCCAATAAATATAAAATCCCATCTAAACCAATACTAGATATTGAACTTTGAGCGTTATCCTTTACTTTAGGTTTTGCATGAAAAGCAATACCTAAACCTGCCAAATCTAACATTGCTAAATCATTAGCTCCATCACCAACAGCAATGGTTTGGGCAATATCTATACCCATCTCATTGGCAATTAATTGAAGGTATTCTGCTTTTTTATTTCCATCTACAATTTCGCCTAAATAATGACCTGTTAGTTTACCATTTTTAATTTCTAGTTGGTTGGCATACACATAATCAATATCCAAAACCGCTTTTAAATAATTACCAAAATAGGTAAAACCACCAGATAAAATTGCGGTTTTAAAACCGTAGCTGTGTAAAGTATCAATAAGACGTTTTGCGCCTTTTGTAATGGGAAGATTTTCAGCCACATTTTGTAATACATCTTCAGATAGGCCTTCTAAAAGCTTCATGCGTTGCTTAAAACTTTCGTTAAAATCTATTTCGCCTTGCATAGCAGATTCTGTAATGGCTTTTACTTCTGCACCAACACCGGCTAGTTCTGCAAGCTCGTCTATAACTTCAGTTTGAATTAATGTAGAGTCCATATCAAAACAGACCAAACGTCTGTTTCGTCTAAAAATATTGTCTTCTTGAAAGGCAATATCTACATCTAGAGTTTTAGAAATTTGTAAAAATTTTTCGGTTAGCAATGTTTTATTTTCAATTTTTCCACGAATAGATAATTCAATTGAAGCTCTCGGATACGTGTCTTTTTTAACCAAAGACAAACGTCCTGTTAAACGCTTTATCGCATCAATATTTAGATTTAAATCTGAAATTATTTTAGTAACCTCAGATATTTGGTGTGCTGCTAATTTTTCGCCTAAAATGGTAACAATATAGCGGTCTTTCCCTTGCAACGTTACCCAATGTTCATAATCTTCTAGAGTTATAGGTGAAAATTTTGCCTGAATTCCTAACTCGTAAGCTCTAAATAATAAATCTTTGAGTACAGCTGCAGATTTTTCTCCTTTTTCAATTTCAAATAAAATTCCCAGAGATAATGTATCGTGAATATTTGCTTGGCCAATGTCTAAAACCTTAGCATCGTATTGTGCTAAAACAGCGGTTAAACTTGAGGTTAATCCTGGTTTGTCTTGTCCAGAGATGTTAAATAAAAAAATATCTGTTGTCAATTTTGTGTTGTTTAATTAGCTTAAAAAACCTGTTACAAAAACCTACTATGCCAGCTCTCACTTGCAGGCACCTCCCAATGTTCGTTATATTCTGCAATAGTATTTACCAAATTATTAAAAACAATGGTGTTTTTAGAAACCGCTTTATCTTTTGCCATTTTCTTAAAATCTAACAACGTTTTATAGGCTATAAATTCTCCTTGTTTGTAGGATACATTCATTTTATCCATTAAATCTACAGCGTACTCTTTTTCTAATTGCTGAATAAAATGTACCGATGCATCAATAGAACAGCCCGTTGCGGTATTTATGCTTTGATTTAAAGCAATAACGATGAAACGATTGTAAACAATTTCGAAACCAGATTCTAAATTTTGACCATGTGCAGTCCAAGAGGTTATAAACGCCGTTAATTTTAACGTTATGGCTTCTAATTCTGTTTCTGAAAACGAACGGTTGGATTGATAAATCCACACACGTGCATCTTCTGGTAAGGTTTTAAAATCTACGAGCATTTTTAATGTTTTTGTGAGTATTCAAAAATAAAGATTTACATCCAATCTTTATTCTCAGATTCAATTTTAAATAAAAGATAATTAGCAATATTTTGTGCCGAAGCAAATGAAATATGTGGAATTTCTAAAGCCTCTGCAGCCGAATATATTTTAATAGTGGCTAAGTTTCGTTTTTTTTGAAAAATGGTCTGAATCACTGCAACACCTTGTATTTTATGCACCTCTAAAAAACTTTTGGTGGTATTAATTAAGCCGCCACCACCTATAGTAATGTAAGTATCGTCAATACTGTAATATTTTTTTTTAAACTGAAACCAAGCGTTAAGTGCCAAAAGTAAAACTATTGGAATATTTAAAAGCAATAAGCTATTCTGAAAAATTACAAATAATACATTAAACACTAACACTGGCACGCTTAAAATATATAAAATCCTAATAAACATGTACTTATGTGGTTTATGGATTTCTGTTTTAGTATTTAAATTTGGATAAAACACATCTAAAAGTTCATTAATTTTAGAAGAATTTAACCCAATAATATTAAATTTTTGGCGCTGTTTTTTATTAACCATTGCTTGTGTAAAGCGTAACTGAAACAAACCTAAAGCCTGTTTAAAACGATTTGTGGTTAATGTTGTGGTTTGAATTCTTGAGGCTTTTAAACTCAGATTAATTTTGTTAAACAAGCCTTTAGAAATTTCTAAACCGTTAGTAGTACGTATTACTTTTAAATCGAAATTCTGAATCATTACCTTTACAACAGAAACAAAAAAAGATAGTACCAATAAGACCAGTAATATAATTAGATTAAAAATCAAACCCACTAAAAAAGAACCATGGTCTTTTTGAAACCAATCTTGTAAGGTGTCTTCAATTTTAAATTGCACTAAAAATTCTTCAAAATCATTATACAAACCTGCTATAAAAACTAATATTAAACCAAAACTTCTAAAGTGATTTTCTGTAACACCTTCTAAAATTAGTTGTTTAATTGAGGCTTTAAAAAAAACATTATCAGTAGCTGTTGATACAGGTTTTATATCTGTTGCAACTTCTTCTAAAATATCTTGTTCAGTGTTTAATTCTAATAATTTTGTTTTTAAGGCAATTGCTTTGGGGCGCTCTAAGGCTGTAATTTCAATTTCGGTTTTATCATCTCCAGCAGTTTCTATGGCTAAAGAAACCACATTAATTAGTTGCTGTAATACGTTTTGTTTTATATAAACATTCTGAATTTTTGACTTTGCTATGGAAACTTCTTCCTTATTGAAAATACCTTTTTGTAAAATGAAATAATCTGCGTTGATATGAAATCGAAAATTTCTGTAACGTAAAATGGCTATTACCAAAAAGAAAATAACAACACCTAAGATTGGTAAACTAAATTTAAGACTCCAAAGATTAATGCTTTTATCGCTTTGCAGGTATTTTAAAAGTAGGGCTGCAAAAACTAAAATTAACGCTTTTATAACTTTGTAAATACTGACTCCAAAAATGACAATAATACCTTTTAAAGATTGCCTTGAAGGTGTATTAAAATTATACGCGTGCATTTAAAATAGACGTTAAGTGGTTGTATAATTTTTGAGCTGTGGTTTTAGATAAGCCTTTTATTACCAAATCCCCACCAGATTCTCCAGCCGAATATACTTTTAAACTAGAAAGTTCAAATTTGCGTTGCAATACTGAACGTGAAACCTCAATATGCTGAATTTTATTAAATGGCAAGGTAGTTAATTTGTAATTAAAAAAACCTTCAGCATAGCTAATATCATGGGTTCTCAAAGCATATTTTCGCTTTTTAAACCCTAGTCTATACAACACTAAAGTAAGAACACACAGCAGCAAAAGTGCACCTAAAACAAACCAAAATATAGTATTAATAACAGTGTCTTCAACAAAAATGTGCATTGCAATTAAAAGTGCTATACCTACTAAATAAACAAAAACAGTGTTAATTGTTATGATTTTAAAATATTTAGGAGAGATGGCGTCTAATTCTATATCCTCTAATTTTGGAAGTGTATCTATTGCGATTTGGGTGTTAGAGAATGTTGGCATTTTATTTTGAGAATTGTTATTTAAAATTATCAGAATTGCTTCGGTTTTTATTGGCTTTATAATTTATAAAAGCCATAACACCTCCAAAAAAAAGACCTTGAAAAGCATATTTAAAAATTGGCATTGGACTTTGTGTAAAATAATCAAACGCAATCATAAATGTTGTAAAAACGAGCCCAGAAATTATGGCAGATACATAGTATTTTTTCATAATTAATGCCGTGTATGATTATGCGTTAGCAATTAACTCTGCGATATCCATAACTTTAACTTCGCCTTCTTTTTCTTTAAATTTAACACCATCCGTCATCATGGTATTACAATACGGGCAACCTGTTGCAATAATTTCTGGTTGGGTTTCTAAAGCATCTTCTGTTCTTAAAACATTTATTTCTTTAGTACCTGGTTCTGCATCTTTAAACATTTGCGCACCACCAGCACCACAACATAAGGCAGTAGCTTTGTGACGTTTCATTTCGGTTAAGGTAGCGTTGGTGGTTTTAAGCACATTTCTTGGTGCATTATAAACACTATTTGCTCTACCTAAATAACAAGGGTCATGAAATGTAATGCGCTTGCCCTTATAGGTATTTCCTTCAACGGTTAAACGCCCAGAAGTAATTAATTCTTCTATAAATTGTGTATGGTGAATAACCTCATAGTTACCACCTAAATTGGGATATTCGTTTTTTAGACAGTTAAATGAATGCGGATCGCAGGTTACAATGCGTTTTATGTTGTAAGCGTTTAATACTTCAATATTCATAACCGCTTGCATTTGAAACAAAAATTCGTTTCCTGCACGTTTAGCAACATCGCCAGTATTACTTTCTTCGGTTCCTAAAACGGCAAAGTTTACATTGGCTTTATTCAAAATTTTCACAAAAGCACGAGATATTTTTTTTGCTCTATCGTCATAACTTCCTGCAGAACCTACCCAAAATAAAATTTCTGGTGTTTTGCCTTCGGCTGAAAGTTCTGCCATGGTTGGCACTATTAATTTTTCGCTCATTTTGATGTGTTTCTTTTTTAGCTAAAGATTTTTTTGTTAATTATTTAAACTTCGAATTGTTGCAATTCTTCAACTTTTCAACTTTTCAATTTTTATCTTAAAAAACCTATTCATTAACCCAATTTAAACGGTCTTGTTGGTTATAAGGCCAAGGCGCACCGTTGTTTTCAATATTGCTCATCATTGTATTTAGCTCGGTTGGTGCTGCGCTTTGTTCCATTACAAGGTAACGGCGCATTTCCATGATAATAGATAACGGGTCTATACTAACTGGGCAAGCTTCTACACAGGCATTACATGTGGTACATGCCCAAAGTTCTTCATGCGAAATGTAATCTCCAAGCAGTTGTTTATTATCGGGTACAAAAGTGCCTTTATTTGCGTCTATATTTTTACCAACCTCCACCAAACGGTCTCTGGTATCCATCATAATTTTACGAGGCGAAAGCTTTTTACCGGTTTGGTTTGCTGGGCACTCACTAGTGCAGCGACCGCATTCTGTACAAGTGTAAGCATTTAGTAGCTGAATTTGGTTTAAATCCATAACATCACTAGCACCAAATTTTGATGGTTCTTCATCTGCATCAGTTTCGGCTGGAGCAGCAAACGGATCTGCATTAGGATCTAACATTAACAATACTTCTTTGGTAACTACAGCATTATTTGTGAACTGCCCTTTTGGATTAAGATTTCCAAAATAAGTGTTTGGGAAAGCCAATAAAATATGTAAGTGCTTAGAAAAATATAAATAATTTAAAAATACTAGAATACCAACAATGTGAAACCACCACGCACCGCGCTCTGTGGTATGTAATGTTGTATCTGAAAATCCTTGAAACCATGGTGCTATAAATTGTGATATTACATTACCAGATTGTAAATTTTGAAATGAAACATCAGTTGCATTCATTACCAAAAACAAACACATAAGCACTACTTCAAAATATAAAATAATATTGCCATCATTTTTGGGCCAACCTGTCATTTCGGCACTTAAAAAACGTTTTAATTTTATAACATTTCTTCGTACCCAAAACACAACAACTGTAATTAATACTAGTATTGCTAAAATTTCGAACGTACCAATTAAAAAACCATACACTGAAGTTGGTATAACTTCCAAACCTATACGATGTGTTCCAAATAATCCGTCTATTATAATTTCTAAAACTTCAATATTTATAATTACAAACCCTACATACACAACAATGTGGAGAATACCAGCAATAGGGCGTTTTACCATTTTGCTTTGCCCAAGAGCAATACGCGCCATGTTTTTCCAGCGTTGCGGTTTGTTATCATTAACAGTAACAGATTGTCCTAATTTAATGTTTCTAATAAGTTTTTTAATATTTAAAACAAAATAGCCAACACCTAAAGTTAGGATTATGGCAAAAAGTGCTTGCGTTAAATAGTCCATAGTTTTAGTCTAGTTATTTAGTTGGTCTGCGGTAGGTTTTTGGTAAGGAATTTCTTTTTTAGATAAAATGCGTCTGTAACGTGCAGGATGAAGTTTTATATCTAAAAGTAAAAGTTCCATTTCTTTAGTGGCAGCTTCAATATTGTTGTAAAGTTTTTCATCTTTTAACAGCTTACCCATTGTACCTTCACCAGCTTCTAAGCCACTCACTAAAGTATTAATTTTAAGTAAACTTGTGTTAAAATTTGTAATGGTTTTAGAAATATCGGCTTCATTTAAACTTTTTGTTAATGTTGCTAATTCCGCACTTGTTTTTTCAAAACTTTCTAAAACTTGTGCTATTTTTTGATCATTAGCTTTAATAACTCCTTGTATAGATTCCGATAACGCTTTATAGGATTTTAATGTGGCGTTTAGTTCTGAAATGGTTTGTTTAAAGCCCTTATCAGATTCGTCCAGCACCATTGCATTCAAATTATTTAGCAAGGTGTCCGAACTTTTTAACGTTGCGCCTAAATCTGAACTAATACCTGAAAAATCTTTTTCTAAAGTTGAAACTAATCCTGGTTTTATTTCTGAAGCTATAAAATCTCCTGGATTTGCCAAGTTTTCATCTTTAGCGTTAATAATTGCTAAGGCATTACCGCCCATAAGTCCAGTTTGATAGAGTCTTATTTTACTGTTTTTAGAAAATTTTAATAACGGATCTACTGAAAAATAGACTACAGTTTTTCCGGTATCGTAATCATATTTAATGCGCTCTACTTTACCAACTTTATTACCACTTATGGTTACTGCAGACGACTCGCTTAGCGCATTGTAATCAAAATGAGTGTAATAATTGTCTGAATTTGAAAACACATCATCACCTCTTAGAAATGTAAATAGGTATATAAATAGCGCAATGCCAGATAATACAAGTATTGCTGTTTTAATTTCTCTTGTTAGTTTCAATGCAAATAGCTTTGGTTACAAACAAATTTAGCAATATTTTTTGTATGTATTTGTATTAATTCACAACATCTTTTAAAGCCTCTGTAACCGTTATTTGCTTTTCCGCTTTGTAAGCCACTATGTAGGCTTCTTTGTATCCTTTGCTTATCGCTTCAGTTTTTAATTGTTTTGCTTTATTGTAGTCTGAGGTACTCCCATAAAAATATTTGTAAAGTGAATTAAAATTTTGCTTACTTATAGATTTTAAGCCTTTAAAATTGTAGGGTTTAGTTTCTAAATTACGTTTGCTTGCTGCTATTTGCACTTTAAATGTAACATCTTTTACTATTAAAGTCTTTGAGTTTGAAGGGGCTGAATTAGTTATAGAATTACCCACATTTTGATCTAATTCCTTTTTGTAATCTAAAATTGCATCTTTGATAGCAGCTGCCATTTTTAATTGACCAGCTTTTGTATTTAGGTATGCACCTTCTTTTTTATGGGTTAAAAAACCCAGCTCAACCAAAACACTTGGCATGTAAGTATTTCTTATAACTAATAAACTTTCTTGTTTTAAACCTCTACTTTTTCTGTTGGCTTTACTGGTAAAATAGTCTTCGATTTTACGAGCAAGTACAATACTTTGCTCAACATATACTTCTTGCTCTAAACCTATGGCTATTGTAGATTCTGGTGAGCTAGGATCAAAGCCTGCATAATTTTGCTCATAGTTATCTTCAAGAAAAATAACTTCATTTTCGCGTTTGGCAACCTCAAAATTACGGTCTGTGTTTCTTTCACCCAAAACCCAAGTCTCTGTACCATGTGGCTCAGAGTTAGCTACAGAATTGCAATGAATAGATATAAATAAATCTGCATCTGCTTTGTTAGCTATTGATGCACGTTTGTGAAGCGGCACAAACACATCGGTTTTACGTGTATAAATAACTTTTATAGCTTTATTTTTTTCTAAAGCTTTACCTATTTCTAAAGTTACATTTAATGCTATATCTTTTTCTTTGTAACCATTACCTCTATTACCAGAATCTCCACCACCATGACCAGCATCTAAAACCACCACAAATTTATTGGTTTGCGCAGTCAAAAATCCAATATTTGTTAAAGAAGTTATAAATATAAGGAGTAGTAATACTAATTTACTTTTAGGTTTCGTTTGCATAATTAATTAACGGCTAATGGACTTATAAAAGTATTTAAAATTAAGTAAAACCTATTTTAAAACTTTATTGTTATTATAAAATAATCACTAAAAAATAACTGTATTTTTGACTTTTCAAAAACCGAGCCATACTTTTACAAAAATACATCTAAAAGCGTTGCGTACTTATTGTTTAAACATACTTATACCCTTGAGTTTTACAGTGTTTATTAACATGTTTAGCTTCGCTCAAGAACTACCAAAAGCCAACTCTAAAATTCCAGCAGAAGTTGTAAAGGACTCTATTAGCATTACTAAATACTCTATCTTAACTGAAAAAAATCTTAACACCAAAGAATTAGATTCTACAAAAAAAGACTCTATAAAAAAATCAGATAGTTTTCTTAAAGGTATTGTATCTTATAAAGCAACAGACTACGTAGCTATAAACCAGAAAAAACAAAAAATATTTTTAAGTAACGAAGCACAAGTTACCTATCAAGATATGCAAATTAACGCTGGAGTTATTGTTATAGATTACAGCAAAAACTTAGTTTATGCTGGACGCTTAAAAGATTCTACAGGGTATTCTCAAAAACCTCAATTTAAACAAGGCGCTAACATTATTGAGCCCGATTCTATAATTTTTAACACCGAATCAAAAAAGGCATTAATTTTTAATTCTGTTACCGAGCAAAGTGGTGGAACCATTATTGCCGAACGCACAAAAAAGGAGAATGACTCTGTTTATTTTATTGGAAAAGGAAAGTTTACAACCTCAGAAAATTTAGACGACCCAGAGTATTATATTTTAATGAATAAAGCCAAAATAGTACCTGGTAAAAAAGTAGTTACTGGTTTTAGTCAAATGTATATATATGATGTACCAACGCCAATAGCAATGCCATTTGCCTTTTTTCCAATGTCTAAAAAACAAACTTCAGGAATTATTTTTCCATCCTTTGGTGAAGACACTGGTAGTGATCGTGGTTATTTTCTGCAAAATGGAGGCTATTATTTTGCTATAAGCGATTACTTAGATTTAGCCGTTTTAGGAGATTATTACACCAATGGCAGTTATGGTATTCGTATTGAAAATAATTATGCGGCACGCTATAAATTTAGAGGTAATCTAAGTTTTAGGTATGAAAACCTACTAAATAGCGAACGTGGATTTCCAGATTTTTCAAAAAGCACCATTTACAACATAAGATGGTCTCACAACCAAGATGCTAAAGCAAATCCAAATTCAAAATTTTCGGCCTCAGTAAACCTAGGAAGTAGTAATTATTTTCAACAATCTGTAAACCAATTAAACCAAGGTAATTTTTTAAATAACACCCTAGCATCGTCGGTATCTTATTCTAAAACATTTCAAGGTGAACCACAAGTAAATGTTAATTTAACAGCTTCTCACAGGCAAAATACAAATACTCAAAATGTAGATTTAACGCTACCTACATTGCAAGCATCTATGAGTAGAGTGTTTCCATTTGCACCAAAAAATGGTACAAAAAAAGGGGCTATTCAGAATATAAATTTTCAAGCCTCAACAAGAGGCGAATACCGAATTAGCACCACAGACTCTTTATTTGGTAAAAGTGAAATGTTTGATGACGCATTAACAGGCATGAAACATAGCATACCTGTTACCACAAATTTTAAACTCTTTAACCATTTTAGCGTTAGTGCAAATGCTAATTTGGAAGAAACTTGGACAATAAAAACCATAAAACGGTTTTATGATAGTGATACAGATGCTATAATTACTTTAGATCAAAATGGTTTCGACAGGTTTTTAACCTATAACGTTGGCGCTAGTGTTGGCACAACTATTTACGGTATGTATGATTTTAAAAAAGAAGGTAGAAACCCAAAAATACAAGCCATTAGACATGTTGTAAGACCATCTCTAAGTTACAGTATATCGCCAGCATTTGACCAATATTATGAAACCTATGAAGTTATAGACGCCAACGGAACTACAACTGAAGATTACACCCGATTTGAAAACTCTATTTTTGGAGTACCTGGTAACCGTTTTTCTAGCAACGTGGGTATTTCTGTTGGAAATAATTTGGAAGCAAAACTAAGGGCTAAAGATTCTACCAAAACAGAATCTGAAAAAGTGTTTATTCTTAATAATTTAAACTTTTCTACCTCTTATAATATTGCCGCCGATTCCTTAAAATGGAGTCCCGTACGCATGACTGGTGGTACACAAATTTTAAATAAAAAAATGAGTATTAACTTTGGAATGACTCTAGATCCTTATGCTTTAAATAGCAATAATACAAAAATTAACACTTTTAATGTTAACAATGGTGGTAGTTTATTTAGGCTAACTTCTGCAAATATTAATATGAGTTACTCTTTGTCTAATGATAGTTTTTCTGGGAAAAGCTCAAAAGAAGATAACACAGAATCTGAAACATCTCAAGAAGCCGCAAGGTCTGGAGGTAGAACTGATGGCTTATTTGGAAAAAATGAAGATTTTGCAGATAGGCGTTTAAATGATAAAGATAGGACTGGCAAAGACGATTCTGAAAACAATGATTTTTACAACTACAAAATACCTTGGAATCTGCGCTTGGCTTACACTGCTAATTACACAAATACACGTAGAGAAAATACAATTTCTTCACACTCACTAATGTTTTCAGGCGATATTGAACTATCACCGCGTTGGAGTGTTGGTGCATCTTCTGGTTATGATATTTTAAACAGCGGTTTTACCTTTACACAGCTGCGTTTTGAACGCGATTTATTAAGCTGGCGCATGAATTTCACTTGGGTTCCTTTTAGCGATCGTACCTCATGGAACTTTTTTATTGGCATAAGCTCTAACTTATTAAAAGATTTAAAATACGACCAACGCCGCCAACCCGATCAACGTCTAGGTAATTAACATAGTATTTTTTAAAAATATTCAAAATATATAAATTTATAAATCTCTAAAAACACCTACCTAACCATGAAAAAAATAATACAAACTAGTAAAGCTCCTGCTCCAATTGGCCCATACAACCAAGCTGTAATGATTGGTAATATATTATACACATCTGGACAAATTGCTCTAGATCCTGAAACTATGGAGCTTGTTTTAGACTCAATAGAAGCTGAAACCAAACAAGTGATGGAAAACTTAAAAGCTGTTTTAGAAGCTGCTGATATGACCTTTGAAAACGTATTTAAAACCTCAATTTTTATAAGTGATATGCATAGTTTTTCTAAAATTAATTCAGTTTATGGCACTTACTTTGATGAAGCTACTGCACCAGCACGAGAGACTGTTGAGGTTGCCAACTTACCAAAATTTGTAAATGTAGAAATAAGTATGATTGCTGTTAAGTAATAAATACTTTTAAGCTGTTTAGTTTTATGTAAACTAAGTACTGAAAAGGAGAAAACGATAACTACAACAGAAATCGTTTTCTCCTTTTTTAATATTGAAATTAAAACACCTTATTTAGCTATATTTACAGCACGTGTTTCACGTATTACAGTTACTTTTACTTGCCCAGGATAGGTCATATCTGTTTGTATTTTTTGAGAAATTTCAAAAGATAAACTTGCCGCTTTTTCATCGGTAACTTTTTCGCTTTCTACAATAACACGCAATTCTCTACCAGCTTGTATGGCATACGCTTTTTTAACACCCGAAAAACCAAAGGCTACATCTTCTAAATCTTTTAAACGTTGTATGTAAGAATCCAATACTTGGCGTCTTGCACCTGGTCTTGCACCCGATATGGCATCACAAACTTGAATGATTGGTGATAATAACGTTGTCATTTCAATTTCATCGTGGTGTGCACCTATAGCATTACAAACCTCTGATTTTTCACCATGTTTTTCTGCCCATTGCATTCCTAATATAGCGTGTGGTGTTTCCATATCTGCTTCAGCAGAAGGAACTTTTCCTATATCATGTAGTAATCCTGCACGTTTTGCAAGCTTTGGATTTAAACCTAATTCTGCGGCCATTACACCACATAATTTTGCAACTTCTCTAGAGTGTTGTAATAAATTTTGACCGTAAGAAGAACGGTATTTCATACGTCCAACCATTTTAATTAACTCTGGGTGAAGTCCATGAATTCCCAAATCTATTACGGTACGTTTACCAACTTCAATAATTTCTTGTTCAATTTGTTTTTGAGTGTTTTTTACTACTTCTTCAATACGTGCTGGATGAATACGCCCATCGGTTACAAGTTTATGCAAAGATAAACGTGCAATTTCTCGTCTTACAGAGTCAAAACAAGATAAAATTATAGCTTCTGGTGTATCATCTACTATAATTTCAACACCGGTTGCGGCTTCAATTGCTCTAATATTTCTACCTTCTCTACCAATAATACGTCCTTTTACATCATCAGATTCAATATTAAAAACAGAAACACAATTATCCACAGCTTCTTCTGTACCTATACGTTGTATGGTATTTATAATGATCTTTTTAGCTTCTTGTTGCGCTGTTAACTTTGCCTCTTCAACGGCATCTTGCACAAATGCCATTGCATCTGTTTTTGCCTCTTCTTGAAGTGATGCTATTAATTGTGCTTTAGCCTCCTCCGCAGATAATGCAGAAATCACTTCCAATTGTTTTATTTGATTTTTATGTGCTTTATCTAATTCCTGCTGCTTCTTTTCAAGAAACTCTAATCTGAAATCGTAGTCCTTAATTTTATCTTCTAGTGCAAGATTTGTTTTTTTAGATATTGAAAGCTCATTTGAAATTTGAGATTCCTTATCCCTTATTCGTTTTTCAGTTTCAGCCATTTTTTTATCGCGAGATAAAATCACTTTTTCATGTTGAGATTTTAACTCTATAAACTTTTCTTTAGCCTGTAAAATTTTATCTTTCTTGAGAGATTCTGCTTCTAGTGTAGCTTGTTTTAGAATAGATTTAGATTCTAACTCAGCATTTTGTATCAGTTTTGAGGCTTTACCTTTTTCAAGAAATTTAGCAATAATGAAGCCTAAAATTACCCCTAAAACAATGCCTCCCAGGGCGTATATAATTGTGTTTGTATCCATTTTAATTGATTGATTTTATGTCATAAAAAAGCCTACACTTGTTTTTGGTTTTGTATAAACTCCTTTTTATTAAAGTTTAGGGTTAACAAGCTGATCAAAAATCTGCCTAAAAGGCTAAAATATTAAAATAGATTTAATACATAACCGATAGCAGCACGATTTTACAACTTAAACTCACCCTTTTTAAAAGAAATAACGTTGAGTTTATCAAAAAAATAACTAATGTAGGCAGTAACTTTTAGTATTTAAAGAACGTACGAGTTAAACAAAAGGTTGTAAACGTTGATTTAAAGCATCTAATTGATCTTTTAAATCTGTATTTACTTGGTCATTGTTTATTATTTTTTGTTCTACTTGAGCTCCAAGTTGTAGGGCACACATTGCCAATACATCTTGTTTATCTCTAACAGAATAACTTTGCTCAAATTGCCCAATCATAGCCTCAATTTTTTTTGCAGCTTTCCTTAAACCTTCCTCTAACTCTGGCTGAGTTGTTATAGGGTAAACCCTATCTGCAATAGAAAGTTTAATTTTTAATTGATTAGACATGGTCTCTAATTTTAACACCTATTCTGAGAGTTGACTTATACAATGGTCAATATCTCTAATTAATGTATTTATTTTGAGCTTGGTTTCTCGTTTATTAGCGTCACTACCAAGCATTGAATTTGCAATTTTGAGCGTGTTGTAATCATCTTTCCACTTAGTAAGTGCTATATTATACTGACTAAGTTGTTGTTGCTGAATAACTATTTTTTTTAATAGTTTTTGATTAGCTTCCTCTAGGGCTACATACTTATCAAGAACAATATTAATTTTGTGCTCTAAAGCATTTACAACATCTTCAATTTTACTCATTAAAGTAATTCAATACTATTATTAACAAAGTTAACATACCTTATTAAAAAACACAATTCTTTTGCAATTATTTTAATTAACACATAAATATAAATTCTAGTTTTAGAAAATATACTGCGTTAAGATTTGCAGTTCATTAACAAATTAATAAATTAGCTATGATTAATAGCCTATGAAATTTTTAATATTTTCACTCTTAACATCCTTTACTTTAGCTGCGCAAACTGAATATCCTCAAGATTATTTTACAGCACCGTTAGATATCCCTTTAGTATTATCTGGTACTTTTGCGGAATTAAGATCTAGTCATTTTCACTCTGGTTTAGATATAAAAACACAGCAAAAACAAGGTCTCAAAGTGTATGCCGCCGCAGAAGGTTATGTGAGTAGAATAAAAATTTCGCATTACGGATATGGTAAAGCGCTATATATTACACATCCTAATGGCTATACAACAGTGTACGCACATCTTCAAAAATTTTCTAATCGTTTAGAAACCTACATTAAAAATTGCCAATACGATAAAGAAAGTTTTGAAATTGAAGTATTTCCAAATTCACAAGAGCTTCCTATTCAACCTCATGAAATAATTGCATACTCTGGTAATACTGGTGATTCTGGTGGACCACATTTGCATTTTGAAATTAGAGATAATGCAGAACGTCCAATAAATCCAATGCTATTTGGTTTAAACATTAAAGATACAACAGCACCTTATGTTACAGGTGTTTTTGCATATCCTATTAGTAAAAACGCACATATTAATGGTAAATCGGAAAGGGTTAGACTGCGACTTATTCCCAAAAAAGATAATATTTATGAAGTTGAAAAAATAGCAGCGTATGGCACAATTGGTTTTGGTGTTGTTACAAACGATAAACAAGATTTAGCACCAAACAATAACGGTGTTAGCCATATTACCAGTTACTTTAATGGTAATAAATGTTTGGAAATTGACTTTAAACGCTTTAGTTTTAACGAATCAAAACACATAAAAAGGTTTGTAGATTACGATTACCAAAAAAATGAAAAGATTAATATTCAGAAGTTATTCATTCAAAAAAATAATCCTCTAAGTTTATTTAAAAACGTTGATAATGAGGGTTACATTGAGGTTGAAGACAGTACTGCATCTGTCTATAAAGTCAGAATTCTAGATTTCAACAAAAATGAAGCTTGGGTACATATTCCTGTGAAAGGCAACTACGACCCAACGTTAATAAATACACCAACAGACCAATCTAACAAAACCATAATATATAACGGTGAAGCCACAGAATTAAAAGCAGGAAAAATAACCGTTAATTTCAATAAAAACACCGTTTACGAAGACTCTTTTATTAACTTTGAAGTTAATAGTGATACTTTACACTTGCACGAAGATAAAATACCGCTTCAAAAAAATTATTATATAAATTACGATATTAGTAATTACAATAAAGCAGACAAAAACAAACTTTTTATTGCGCAATTATATGGTAAATACAAAACACCCTATTACATATATACCAAGCGAAAAGGAAATATACTAACCGCTGGGGCTAAAACTTTTGGCACTTTTGCATTAACATTAGATACTGAGTCACCAAAAATAACGCCTACTAATTTTACTGATAAAAAATGGATTAGCAAATACCGCTATTTGGAACTTAAAATCACAGACAACCTTTCTGGTATTAGCAAGTACAGAGCTACTATAAATGGAAAATGGATTTTAATGGAATACGATTATAAAACCAATAGCCTTACATACGATTTTAATGATAAAGCCGTTATTGCTATTAAAAATGAATTTAAACTCATTGTTACAGATAATGTAGGAAATAGTTCTACTTTTGAAGCAACTTTTTTTAGAAAATAAATATGACTCTTAATTTCAAATTAACACAGAAAACTATCACCATTTGAAACCTACAGCACTAACAATTTTATTTATTTTAGTTATAAGTCAAATTACGTTTTCACAAAATGGTATTGTACGTGGTGTTGTTTTAGACCAAGCTAATATGCCCATAAAAGATGTTAATATTTATGTAAGCTCTGGTGAGGGTAGTGCAACAAACAAAAATGGATTTTACGAAATTAAACTTATAGCCAATACGGAAGTTAGTGTTACGTTTACTCATATTTCTCACAAACCAATTGAAGCTAAATTTCGTTTAAAAAACGGTCAGGAGATAGAGTATAATCCTGTAATGAAAACCGATATTGCTCAGATAGAAACGGTAGTTATAAACAGCAATACTCGGCAATCCGTTGAAGGAGTTACTACAATAAACCCTAAATTAATACGCACCATAAAAGGTGCACAGCCTGGTATAGAAAATATTTTAAAAACACTTCCTGGTGTTAATATTTCTAATGAATTAAGTACACAATATTCAGTACGTGGTGGTAATTTTGACGAAAACCTAGTTTACGTAAACGAAATTGAGGTGTATAGACCATTTCTAATTCGGTCTGGTAACCAAGAAGGTTTAAGCTTTGTAAATACGGATTTGGTACAAAATGTTGATTTTTCCGCTGGAGGATTTCAAGCTAAATATGGAGATAAATTATCCTCTGTTTTAGATATTACGTACCGCAACCCTGCAAGTTTTGGTATGCGTGCAGATTTAAGTTTACTTGGCGGAAGTATCTCGGCTGAAACTGTTTCTGAGGATGGTAAATTTTCTGGAATTGCAGGTATTCGCTACAGAGACAACAGTTTAGTTTTAAACAGTTTAGAAACTCAAGGTAATGTAGAGCCCGTTTTTGCAGATGCTCAAACCTATTTAACCTACCGTTTTACTAGTAAATTTCATTTAAATTTTTTAGGAAATATTTCTGTTAACAACTATAATTTTCAGCCTCAAAACCGACAAACTAATTTTGGAACTATAGATTCACCTATTGCATTATTAGTAGCTTATGACGGTCAAGAAAAAACACAATATCAAACCTATTTTGGTGCATTAAAAGCCAATTATTTTGTAAATGAAGATTTAACCTTAAAGCTTATAGCATCTGCATACCAAGCTACAGAACAGGAATATTTCGATATTTTTGCGCAATATCGATTGGGTGAAGTTAACACAAATATTGGTGACGATGATTTGGGCGAAGTTGAATTTAGCGAAGGTATTGGCTCACAACTCACTCATGCCCGTAACGATTTGGATGCTTTTATTGTTAATGCAGAACACCGAGGCGATTATGAAATTAACGATGAAACTACTTTAGAATGGTCTGTAAAATATACAAATGAAGATATACGAGACCGTTTGGTTGAATATGAAGTTATTGATTCTGCAGGGTTTTCCATAAGACCACCTCAATTTGCACAGCCAAATTACCAGCCTTACACGCCGTTTTCTGGACCACTAGAAGCGTTTCAAAATGTTAGAGCTTTCAATAGTGTACAAATTAACAGATTGCAAGCATTTGCGCAATTCAGTAAACGCACAACTTGGGGAGATAACTCTGTTTATTACAACGCAGGTTTACGCACCCACAGCTGGTCTGTTAGTGGTAAAGGTATTGGAAATACAAACACACAAACCGTTTTTAGCCCTAGAGCACAGTTTGCTATAAAACCAAATTGGGACAAAGACATGTTATTTAGAGTAGCTGGCGGACTCTATTACCAGCCCCCTTTTTACAGAGAACTTAGAGATTCTTCTGGTGTGGTACAACCCAATGTTAAGGCACAAAAATCAACTCATATTGTGTTGGGCAATGAATATAGTTTTAAATTATGGGATCGTCCGTTTAAACTTGTTACCGAAGCTTACTACAAAAACATGACAGATGTTAACCCTTACACTATTGAAAATGTAAGAATTAGATATCGTGCTAATAATAGTGCAACAGCCTATGCTTATGGACTAGACATGCGTATAAATGGTGAATTTGTTCCTGGTACAGAATCTTGGTTTAGCTTTGGGTATCTTAAAACCGAAGAAAACATAAACAATAGAGGTTATATTGCAAGACCTACAGATCAGCGCTTAAAATTTGGGGTATTGTTTCAAGATTATGTACCTAATATTCCTGATTTAAAAATGTACCTAAATTTGGTTTACAACACTGGAGTGCCTGGTGGCTCACCAAGTTATGCAGATCCTTATAATTACCAATTACGTTTGCGTGATTATAGACGTGCAGATTTAGGAATTTCTTACGTTTTGGTTGATGCTGAAAAAAAATACACTTCAAAATGGAAAAAAGCATTTAGCGATTTAACCCTAGGTTTTGAAATCTATAACATGTTTAACAACCAAAACTCAATTACTAACACATGGGTTAGAGATGTGTATTCTAAAAATCAGTTTGCAATACCAAACTATTTAACACCACGTGTTTTTAATATTAGAGTTTCTGCAAAGTTTTAAATCTAATATAACTTTATTATTTAGTCTAGAACTTATTTATGTCTAACTAAAATAAGGTTAATCTACAAGTATTTGATCTGTGTGTGCTTTGGTTTTAACTTTAGTAATTACGTCTAATAAAATACCATTTTCATCTATTACAAATGTGGTTCTGTGAATACCATCATATTCCTTTCCCATAAATTTTTTTGGTCCCCAAACACCAAAAGCTTCAATTACGGCTTTATCTTCATCGGCTATTAATGGATACTGAAATTCATATTTATTTTTAAAATTAGATTGATGTTTTGCACTATCTGCACTTACACCAAGAATTTCATAACCTTTAGCTTTAAAGCGATCATAATTTTCATTTAGATTACAAGCTTCTGCTGTACAACCTGGCGTACTTGCCTTTGGATAAAAGAAAACCACTAGTTTTTTTCCACTGTAATCTGCTAAAGTAATGGTATTACCCTGTTCGTCTTTTCCTGTAAAATCTGGTGCTTTATCACCTACTTTTAAATGCGTCATATTGTGTAAATTTGTTTTTTGTAAAAATACAATACATGACAAAGCAAGAAAAGGTTACATTTGTTATAAATACGTTAAAAGTATTCTATCCAGAAATCCCAATTCCGTTAGACCACAAAGATCCTTACACGCTTTTAATTGCAGTACTATTATCTGCACAAAGTACAGATGTGCGTGTTAATCAAATTACTCCATTATTATTTGCAAAGGCAGATAATCCATATGATATGATAAAACTCTCTGTGGAAGAGATTAGAGCTATTATTAAACCTGTTGGTTTATCTCCAATGAAGAGTAAAGGGATACACGGTTTATCACAAATACTTATAGACAAACACAATGGCAAAGTGCCAAAAACCTATGAGGCTTTAGAAGCATTGCCAGCCGTAGGGCATAAAACTGCCGCTGTTGTATTATCTCAGGCATTTGGAATACCCGCGTTTCCGGTAGATACGCATATACATCGCTTAATGTACCGTTGGAATTTAACCAACGGAAAAAATGTAGTACAAACCGAAAAAGATGCCAAACGCTTGTTTCCAAAAGCACTATGGAACGATTTACACCTGCAAATTATATGGTATGGCAGAGAATATTCTCCTGCACGTGGTTGGGATTTAGACAAAGATATTATTACAAAAACTGTTGGTAGAAAGACGGTTTTGGATAATTATTACAAAAAGAAGGGATAAAGATACCGGTATAATTATTGAGACTTATTAGAGAAACCTAACACCTAATGAAAACACTACTATTTTTAACAACACTAATAGCATTTACATCTTGTATTCCTTATAAAATTGCTCCAAAATTTAACAATCAAGGGTACAAAATAGTTAAAGGGAAAAAGTTCCATAAAAAATTAGATAATCGTACATCTTTCGTCTTTGAAGACCCCAAAAAAGCAAACGAATTTTATGATTATATTAATGCTAAATTTAATTTAAACCATAAAAATGTAGGAGTAAAAACCCCTTTTACAAGCAATAGAGAAACTTATTACCTCAGTTATTATGAAGTAGAGCGTACAGATGAAAATTTAGTTTTACCATTAGTCTTAGTAGATTTAAAACGCAGTTCAAACGGAAATGAGCCTCTATTTGAAAACAACTACACCTTAAGAAAAGGCCATTGGTATATTATTTTAACAGTTTATGATAATGCACTTAAAAATTGTTTATTAGATAACCACCCTAAACAATCTGAGATTATTAACTATCTTAAAAATATGAAAGCACAATACCTTAATACAAGCAATTACAACGAACTTTATTTTGAAAAAAAATCCTGAAGAAATTCTTCAGGATTTTTAAAACTCAAATTAATTAAGAAGTAGTTCAAACTTAATTTTTTTGTAATCAATAACTTTCAAAGCCTTTGAATAATTTAATAGAAAACTTACAGTGCAATCTTTAGGCTTTAAATTTAAGTGTTTAGGAGTTTCTTTAGAGTAAATTTTTGCCATTTATACAGTTTTAGGTTGGTTGTTATGTACAAACGGAAAAAAAAATACTTTATTGTATTAATTTGTTAAAACAATATTATGCTCAGCTATTACTTTACGCATGTTAATAAGCGCATAGCGCATTCGGCCTAAAGCTGTATTAATACTAACACCAGTGTGTTCAGATATTTCTTTAAAACTCATGTCTTGATACATACGCATTAAAAGTACTTGTTTTTGGTCTTCTGGTAATTCTTCAATAATACGTCTTATGTCAGATTCTACTTGACCTTTTATTATCGCTTTTTCAGCATTTAAACTAGAATCACTGAGTACAGAAAAAATACTAAACTCATCGGTATTATTAAACTTTGGCATTCTGCTATTTTTTCTAAAATGGTCTATAACCAAATTGTGAGCAATACGCATTACCCATGGTAAAAATTTACCTTCTTCATTATATTTACCTCTTTTTAAGGTTTTAATGACTTTAATAAATGTGTCTTGGAAAACGTCTTCTGTAACAGCTCTGTCGTAAACTTTGGAGTAAATAAAACTGTATATTTTTTGTTTATGCCTTTCTATTAACATAGAAAGTGCAGCTTCATCGCCTTTAATATAATTACTTACAAGTACAGCGTCTTTGATAAATTTTTTTTTCATAATAGTACTTCTTAAATAAGTTATAAATCTATTTCTAGAAATATATACTTAGGATTATATAAAATTTAAAAAAGTAATATTATGTTATAAGCAGTTATATATTTATTATCAATAAACAAATAAACAAAAACATTCTAAATAATCAAAAAAAACAGACGCTATTTAACATATAAACATAAAATAATCTGCTTTATAAGCTGAAATACTTGTGGTATCTTTGCGAAATCACAGTTAATAATTTTAATGAGCACTACAAATTTAGACGTTAGCCCAAAAGAAAACATCATCATAAAAGGTGCAAAATTGCATAATCTTAAAAATATAGATGTAGTTATTCCTAGAAATAAATTAGTAGTAATTACGGGTTTATCCGGTTCAGGAAAATCTAGTTTAGCTTTTGATACACTTTATGCCGAAGGTCAACGTCGCTATGTAGAAAGCTTATCTAGTTACGCACGTCAGTTTTTAGGCAGACTTAACAAGCCTAAAGTAGATTACATAAAAGGTATTGCACCAGCAATTGCTATTGAACAAAAGGTAAACTCAACAAATCCGCGTTCTACAGTTGGTACAACAACAGAAATTTACGATTACCTAAAACTACTTTTTGCTAGAGTTGGAAAAACCTACTCACCCATTTCTGGTGACGAAGTAAAAAAACACCGAGTAACCGATGTTATAAACTATATTTCAAGTTTTAAAGAAGGTACAAAACTTTTACTCTTAGCACCGCTAATTCTTGAAGAAGGTCGCACCATTGAAAACAAACTACAAACACTTCAAAAGCAAGGCTACTCTAGATTAAAAGTTAAAAACGATGTGGTGCGTATTGATGAGGCCTTAAAATCGTTACCTAAAACCGTTAAGGATTTATTTTTGGTGGTGGACAGAATTATATTTAAAAACGAGGACGATTTTTTAAACCGATTAGCAGATGCCATAGAAACTACATTTTTTGAAGGGCTTGGCACTTGTATTATTGAAGCACTTGATACAAAAACACAAAAGGCGTTTAACAATAAATTTGAATTGGACGAGATGCGGTTTTTAGAACCAAATACACATCTGTTTAGTTTTAACAATCCTTACGGCGCATGCCCAAAATGCGAAGGTTATGGTGATGTTATTGGGTTAGATGAAGATTTAGTAATTCCTAACACGGCACTTTCTGTTTTTGAAAACGCCATTTTTCCGTGGCGTGGTGAAAGTATGCAATGGTACCGAGACCAGTTGGTTAATAATTCACATAAATTCAACTTTCCTATACACAAACCCTATTTCGAATTAACAGAAGCTCAAAAGGCTTTAATTTGGTCTGGTAATTCTTATTTTGAAGGCTTGGATAGGTTCTTTTCAGAATTAGAAGCTAAGGCCTATAAAATTCAAAACCGTGTAATGTTATCGCGTTATCGTGGCAAAACAAAATGCCATGTTTGTAGAGGTAAACGTCTGAGAGAAGAAGCTAGCTATGTTAAAATTAACGACGCTACAATTACAGATTTGGTAGATTTACCGTTAGACGAATTAACGGCTTTTTTCAGTAATTTAACACTCAATACACACGACGAAAAAATTGCAAAACGCTTGCTCATAGAAATAAATACGCGTTTAGAGTTTTTATCTAAAGTAGGTTTAAACTACTTAACCTTAAACCGAAAATCCAACACACTCTCTGGTGGAGAAAGTCAGCGCATTAACTTAGCTACATCACTTGGTAGCAGTCTGGTTGGCTCTATGTATATTTTAGACGAACCAAGTATTGGACTACACCCAAAAGATACCGAACGTTTAATTGATGTTTTAAAATCTTTAAGAGATTTGGGCAATACCGTTATTGTTGTAGAGCACGATGAGGATATTATGAAAGCCGCCGATGCTATTATAGATATTGGCCCAGAGGCTGGCACATTTGGTGGCGAAGTTGTTGCTGCTGGCGATTATAAAACAATCTTGAAATCGGATACCTTAACCGCAAAATACCTAAATGGTAATTTACAAATTGAAGTCCCAAAAAAACGTAGAACTTCAAAATATAACATTGAAATTATTGGAGCTCGCGAAAATAATTTAAAAAATATAGATGTTAGTTTTCCTTTAGAAATGCTAACCGTTATTACAGGTGTTTCTGGAAGTGGAAAAAGTACTCTGGTTAAAAAAATACTGTTTCCTGCCATTCAAAAACAACTCACTGGTTTTGGTGATAAAGCAGGCCAATTTACAGAACTAAAAGGTAATTACAGCATTATAAAACATGTAGAGTTTGTAGATCAGAACCCTATTGGCAGATCGTCGCGTTCTAACCCTGTAACTTATATTAAAGCTTATGACGATATACGTGCCTTGTTTGCGATTCAAAAACTAAGTAAAATTAGAAATTACCAAGCCAAGCACTTTAGTTTTAACGTAGATAGCGGACGCTGCGAAACCTGTAAAGGTGAAGGAGAAGTAACTATAGAAATGCAGTTTATGGCAGATGTGCATTTAACCTGTGACACCTGTATTGGTAAACGCTTTAAAAAAGAAGTTTTAGAAGTTACGTTTGAAGGCAAATCTATTGACGATGTACTAAACATGACTATTGATGACGCTATAGATTTCTTTAAAAACGCAAATGAAACTAAAATACAAAACAAACTACAACCACTTCAAGATGTTGGCTTAGGCTATGTAACATTGGGACAGTCCTCTTCTACCCTATCTGGTGGCGAAGCGCAACGAATTAAACTCGCCACTTTTTTGGGCAAAGGCAGTAATAATAATAACGCGCTTTTTATTTTTGACGAACCAACAACTGGGTTACATTTTCATGATATTCAAAAACTATTAACGTCATTTCAGGCGTTAATTGCTAAAGGGCATTCTATTATTGTGATTGAACATAATATCGATTTAATTAAGTGTGCAGATTACATTTTGGATTTAGGTCCTGAAGGTGGAAAACACGGTGGTAAACTGGTTGCCTCTGGTACACCAGAAGAGATTATTAAAATGAAAAAATCTGTAACCGCAAAATACTTAAAGCCAAAACTATAAACACATGGAATTGCCAAAAGGGTTTCATAACGAAGTTATTGAAGCAAGAGAAAATACAATTCACAAAAGCTTAGATGCTCACAAAAACGAAGTTGCTGTAACACCTTTAAAATATGGTGGTGCAAACTTTAAAACTAATACTTTAATACAAAAATCATCATCAAAATTAGTATATAAACCCACAATTAGTGTTGGTCTTTTTTGTTTTGTATTTATTGCAGTTGGCTTGGGAGTGTTCTTTTTTAGCCTGTTAAAAAATTATCAGAATAGTTTTGAGTTTACTCTAGATAATTGGATGCCGCTACTATTTGGATTATGCTTTGCGGTTGCTGGTGGTTTTATGGTATACCAATTTTACAAACCTATTGTTTTTGACAAACAGTTAGGTTTATTTTATGAAAGTTATAATTTTAAGCTGCATAACTCCAAAGCAACTAAAAACAAAAACAATGTCATACGATTAAAAAACATTATCGCTCTTCAAATTATTGGGGAACATATTAGTAGTGATAATGGCAATTACAAAAGTTTTGAGCTCAATTTGGTATTAGATAATAATACCCGAAAAAATGTAATTGACCATGGAAACTTAAAAGCTATAATTAACGATGCCTCCATTTTAAGCGCATTTTTAGATGTTCCTATTTGGCATGCTAATACTTAGGATATAGTAAGTGCTTACTATTTTTTTGACTGTCGCAAAATTTTATCCATCTTTCTGCCTTTTGCTAATTCATCTACCAATTTATCCATGTAACGTGCTTTTTGCGTTAATGCATTATCAATATCTTCAATGCGATAACCACAAATTACACCTTTTATTAGGTGCGCGTTTGGATGCAAGATAGCTTCATTAAAAAAAGCTTCAATAGTGACTTTGTTATCAATTTGGGCTTGCAATTTTTCACTGTTGTAACCTGTTAACCACTCTAAAACTTGGTGTAACTCTGCTTCTGTTCTACCATTTTTTAATATTCTACTTAAATAATGTGGATATATGGATCCAAAAATTAGTTTGGCAACACGCTCATTATGTTCATCGGTAACTTTCATTAGTATCTATTTATTTATAAAATATTTATTCACTTCTCAATTTAAAAAAATGTTTCAATATTTTTACAAAATATATGGCAAAACTAACCAAAAAAGAACTCAAACTTTTTCTAAACGAAAAGGCGAACCAATACAACAACCCAAAGTTTATTGAGAGTGATCCTATTCAAATACCACATAAATTCTCAAAAAAAGAAGATATAGAAATTGCTGGCTTTTTAACCGCAACCATTTCTTGGGGAAATCGTAAAAGTATCATTACAAATGCAAACCGCATGATGAATTTGCTAGACAACGCACCTTTTGAGTTTGTAATGCAGCATAAAAATTCGGATTTAAAAACTTTAGAACATTTTGTACATCGTACTTTTAATGGTAATGATTTTATTCAATTTATAAAAAGTCTGAAACATATTTACACATCTCACAACGGTCTTGAAGCTGTATTTTCAAAATATACTGAAACCTCGTCGCTGCAAAAAAACATTCATTATTTTAAATCTATTTTTTTTGAAATTGAACACTTAGAACGCACAAAAAAACATGTGAGTGATCCTCTAAAAAATTCAGCTGCAAAACGAATAAACATGTATTTACGTTGGATGGTACGTAATGACACAAATGGTGTAGATTTTGGGATTTGGAAAAACATATCTGCATCGCAATTAAGCTGCCCATTAGATGTGCACTCTGGTAATGTAGCCAGAAAACTTGGCTTGCTTAAACGGAAACAAAACGATGGTAAAGCATTGTTAGAATTAGACAATGCACTTAGAAAATTAGACCCTACAGACCCTGTGAAATATGATTTTGCGCTCTTTGGACTTGGTGTTTTTGAGGGCTTTTAACTTAGGTAGAGCTTTCGTCTTGGCTACAATCTTTTCAACTATTAATAAAACTATTAAAAATTTCTAAAGTAATTACAAACTTGGTAAGTAATGTGAGTTAGATATAACCCTAAGCATTAAGTTTAGTTTATAGTATTGATTTTTCTTAATATTCATAATTTAGACAGAACTTCGAAAGAGAAACCAGAATCCTATAGGTTCCACGTTAGCTAAATCTCATTAATAGAGATACATTTCCTCATACTTCAACAGAATTATGTTGTGTTTGTAATGCTTAATGCAAAGAAGCATCTCTTAATTGTTAATATTGAGATTCTTCGTCGCTTCGCTTACCTCAGAATGACAAGCATTTTCATTAAAATAAAATTAACTACTAACCCATTATAATATACTGCTCACGTTATATAGAAAAAACTAAATAATCCTATTCAGGATATTCAATACGTAAATGGTAAATATTTGCTAGTTTCTGTTTAAGCACTTTTTTAATGGCTTGTATTTCTTTAAATGTAATATTTGCGTTTAAAAACTGACCACTTTCCATTTGCTTGTTAATAATGTTTTCAACAAAATCATTAATTTTTATAGTTGTTGGGGCTTTTAAACTTTTTGATGCCGCTTCAACACTATCACACATCATCAAAATAGCGGTTTCTTTACTAAATGGTTTTGGACCAGGATATGAAAAATCATCAGTATTTACCCGCTCGTTTTCAGCCAGTTCTTTTCTATAAAAATAATAGACCAAACTGGTGCCGTGGTGCGTTCTAATAAAATCAATAACACGGTCTGGCAGTTTATTTTTCTTGGCAATTTCAATACCATTGCGCACGTGGTTTATAATAATATCTGTACTTTCTATGTTAGATAACTCGTTGTGCGGATTTATACCTGTACTTTGATTTTCTGTAAAATATGTTGGATTTTTCATCTTACCAATATCATGATACAAAGCTCCAACACGCACTAACATGGCATTTGCACCAATTTCGTTTGCTGAGGCTTCTGCTAAATTTGCAACATTTAAAGAGTGATGAAATGTTCCTGGTGCTGTGTTAGATAATTCTTTAAGTAATTTTGTATTGGTGTCTGAGAGTTCTAAAAGCGAAACATCCGATACCAATCCAAAAATCTTTTCATAAATATAAATTAATGGTTGCACAAATAAAGTAGCCAAACCGCAAAGCATAAATAACCCAAAAGTTTCCCATTTTAAACTTGTTATTTGCCCTTCGTGTATAACAGAAAATGCAAAGTAAGCCACAATGTAAATAAATGTAATTTGCCCAACGGATATAAATAAATTGGCACGTTTGTAAAGCTCAGAAACTGTAAGAATTGTAACAATACCTGCTATTATTTGCAAAAACATATACTCATAACTATTTGGCACTATAAAACCCAATAATAATACGGTGAGTACATGTGCAAAAAGCCCTAATCTGGCATCAAAAAAAGCTTTTAATACTAATGGTAAAATACATAGCGGTACAACGTAAATGTATTGCGAATTGTAGTTAATGATTAGTGTTGTTAAAAAAATCATTAAACCTATATTAAAAAATATAAACGTAACCTTAGTAGTATTTAAAAACACATCTAATCTATACTTTCTTAAAAACAATAACAACATTAAAAGTGCTAAGGCTACTAGCAAAGTATAGGCAACCAATACCCAATTGTAGTTTGCTGTATTCCATGACTGAGATTCGCGCTCAGATTTTAAAGAATTTAATATCTGATACTGCTCTGCCTCAACAACCTGACCTTTAGATATAATCAACGTTCCTTTTTCTACACTTCCTCTGGTTAATGAAATTTTAGATAATTCTTCTTCTAAAGCCTTTTGAGTTAAATTTTCATTTAGCGTAACATTAGGTTTTATAATATCAAAAAAAACAGAAATCACTTTACGTAAATCTTCTTCATTATTAAGGAACTTAAACTCTTTTTCTATGGCAGCTTTAAGTGCCGTTATTTTAAATAAATTAACGTAAGTAGTTTTATTTTCAATAGTATTAGACGCTACTAATATTAGGGTTTTGTTGGGTTTATATTTATAATCCACATCTAAAACACCATAGGTATATATGTTTTCTATAAAAGATTGTCCAGTTTTATAAAGAAGAGTAACTGTAATATCTGAGGTTGGAGTATCAGAAAAAGCTTCAGTTAATTTGTTTTTAAAATCTGAAAGCAAACGCGGTTTAACCGTAACATCTACATTAAAATAAACAGGGTTATTTTGTTCAATCTCATTTTGTTGTTCATTAATTTCTGCTTCTGTTTTTTTAATGGCAAAATTAAAGGGAGCATATAAATTTTCGGATTGCCATGGTTTGCCTTTTTCAAAGGAGTATTTAAACTTTCCTGTTTTAGGAAATAAATACACAATAAAAAGTGTAGTTGCCAAAAACAATAATACCTTATATACTAAAGCATGATTTTTATACCACTTATTAAGAAATGCATTCATAGTAATCAAATGTAATACATAATAAAATTTTAAAGGTCAATTTTAATAAATTCATTATAAATTCTACGAAAAATGATTAATTTCGTGACATTAACCTAATTTTAAATATGGACAAAGATATTGTTATTGTTTCTGCTGTTAGAACACCAATTGGTAGTTTTATGGGCAGTTTATCTACTGTTAGTGCACCAAAGCTTGGAGCTACAGCCATTAAAGCCGCTTTAGATAAAATAAAATTAGACCCTTGTTTAGTTGATGAAGTTATTATGGGTAATGTAGTGCAAGCTGGTACTGGACAAGCGCCGGCAAGGCAAGCAGCTATTTACGCTGGCATACCTAATACAGTACCCTGTACAACCATAAACAAAGTTTGTGCCTCTGGCATGAAAGCCGTAATGCAAGCTGTACAAGCCATTACGCTTGGTGATGCAGAAATAGTTGTTGCTGGTGGCATGGAAAACATGAGTTTAATTCCACATTATTACCATGCACGCAGTGCTACAAAATTTGGGCCAGCAACACTAGAAGACGGCATGCAAAAAGACGGTTTAGTAGATGCATACAGTAACCACGCTATGGGCGTTTACGCTGATGAATGTGCTACAGAATACAAATTTTCTAGAGCAGATCAAGATGCTTACGCTATACAATCTTATGAGCGTTCTAAAACAGCTTGGGATAGTGGTAAATTTAATGATGAAGTTATTCCGGTTGAAGTACCTCAGCGCCGTGGAGAGCCTATAATAGTAGATACAGACGAGGAATATACTAATGTTAAATTAGAAAAAATACCTGAATTAAGAGCCGCTTTCACAAAAGATGGTACCGTAACAGCAGCAAATGCTTCAACCATAAATGATGGTGCAGCAGCATTAATTTTAATGCGAAAATCCAAAGCAATAGCATTGGGTTTAAAACCTCTAGCAACTGTAAAAAGTTACGCAGATGCAGCACAAGAACCACAATGGTTTACTACTGCCCCTGCTAAAGCATTACCAAAAGCCTTAGAAAAAGCTAACTTAGATATTAATGCTATTGATTTTTTCGAATTTAATGAAGCGTTTTCAGTGGTTGGTTTAGCAAATATGAAACTCTTAGGGCTTAATGCTAAAAATGTAAATGTTAACGGTGGTGCGGTATCCTTAGGACATCCGTTAGGCTGTTCTGGAGCTCGGATATTGGTAACTTTAATTAATGTACTTCATCAAAACAATGCTAAGCTTGGTGCTGCTGCAATTTGTAATGGCGGTGGTGGAGCATCTGCAATGATACTTGAACGCGAACTCTAAATTTTTATGCAATACGGCATTTGTAATCTTGGTATAATTCCCGTTAGAAAAGATCCCAATGACCCCAGTGAAATGGTAACTCAGGGTTTATATGGCGATGTTTTTAAAGTATTAGAACTACGAAAAAAATGGAGTCGTGTGAGATTTGCTTTTGATAATTACGAAGGTTGGATAGATAATAAGCAATACCATTTAATAGAAACCGAAGATTACAAACTACTTTCTAAGCAACATCTCAACCTATCTAAAGACTTAGTTGACTTTGTTTCTGACAATAAAAATAACCTCTACCCTATTACAATAGGTGCAAACCTTAACGGTTTAAATTTACTAAACCATAATTTTGAGGGTGCAAAAATAACTACCAAGAGCTCAAAATCTGAACTTGTAAAAACTGCGCTAATTTACCTCAACGCACCTTATTTATGGGGAGGAAAAACACCATTTGGTATTGATTGTTCTGGGTTTACCCAAATGGTTTATAAACTTAATGGCTACAAACTACTACGAGATGCATCACAACAAGCTACACAAGGTGAAGCACTCAGTTTTATTGAAGAAAGTGAACCAGGAGATTTAGCTTTTTTTGATAATAACGAAGGTAATATTACGCATGTAGGCATTATTATGGAAGAAAATTACATTATACATGCGCATGGACAAGTACGTATTGATAGGTTAGATCATTCTGGTATCTACAATGTGGATAAAAACAAACACACCCACAAATTAAGGGTTATAAAAAAAATTATTTAAAAATTATAAATGAAACGCAGTTCACAATATAAATTTGCTTTAATAGTGCCTATTATTGCTCTAATTGTAATTGCAATACAAGTATATATTGTGAAAACACAACACGTTTCTAAATGGAAAGGTGGTGGTTTTGGTATGTACACAGAAACGCATTTTGTGTTTTATGAAGTATGGATAAATAACAAAAACATAGAAACTGACACTTTGTATGAAAACAAAACGCTACGCCGAGCTATAAAAGAATTAAAATTGACACCAAATACTAAAAACCTAAACAAAGTTGCCAATCTTTTTTATGAGAAAAGTAAAAAAGATACCATAAAAATTGAGGTTTGGAAACCAAAAACTACCATTGAAAATTCTAAATACACACGTGTATTAATTAACAAAATATATCGTATTAATTGAAAGCAATTAAACCATTTATACAGTCCTATGTTACCAATAAAAGTGTTTTTATTAATTTAACTTTTGCATTAATTAGTATTATAATTCTTGGTAGTAGTATTAATACTAATAGCCCACATTTTAAAAGTATATTTATCTTTATAGCGTTTGCAATACTTATTTTTTCAGAAAATAAAACAAAAAATAGCTACCTCTGGAGCGTATTAATTATACTGTTTTTAATTGATCTAAGAGTTGGGTATTTTAAAATAGCAAACCACCATTTTTTACTGTTATATACTACGCTTGTTATTTATTTTTATCTAAAAAACTGGCTAACCTACAGGTTAGTAGAAACAAATATTAAATGTCTAACGGCTATAGTTTTACTTTTTGCAGGATTACAAAAATTATTTTCAACAGAATTTTTAAATGGAGATTATTATTATTATATGATAAATACTGGCAAGTTTTTTACTCCAATACTAAAGAGAATTCCGTCTTTTTCTGAAATTATAAACCAGAATACAACAGCAATTAAAGATTTAGCACTCACAAATCCTAATGAACTAAAAGTTATTAAATTAGAGCCAATACATAATAAAATTAAATCCTTTACTAAATTATTTTCTTGGATTACTATTAGTTATGAAATTTTTGCTGCGATTTTAATTTTATTTAAACCCAAACATCTACTAACACATGTTTTATTTATAGCTTTAATTATTGGTGTTTTTTTAACGCGTTTAGAAACCGGTTTTTTAACATTATTATCAATTTTTGGATTCGTTTTAGTAAAAGAACCAATAGTTAAAATTGTATATAGTGCCATGGCTCTATTTTTTATGGCACTGATTGTCTGCAATTTAGGTTACTATTAATTTTTTACTTCACAAAATTAATACTTAGAGGGTAACTAGGCAGCTCACCATTACTTGCTTTAACCGCATTTATAATAGGAAAAACAAAAGCAATAATTGCTATAATTATAAGCATTATAAATCCTAATCCTAAGGCAAGTATTAAAGGGACACTGATAAGGCTATATAACAACATACTAAGCTGAAAATTTATTATGGCCTTACCATGTAAATCCATACCATTAACTTTTTCTTTTTGAGTTACCCAAATTATTAGAGGTGCTATTAAGCCCCCAAAACCTGTAATATAATTAAGTAATTGAGACAGGTGTGTTATTAATATTAACTGATTATCCGTTCGTTTTAGACTGTTATAGCTTGTTTCCATAAGAATTAATTTTACCTTATTAGTATTGTTACACGTAATAATGTTACACCAAATTATTTATTTCTTGGGTGAAATGCATCTAGGACGTCTTTTAAATGCTTTCTGTTAACATGCATATAAATTTCTGTAGTTGTTATACTCTCGTGCCCCATCATCATTTGTATGGCTCGTAAATCTGCACCGTTTTCTAGTAAATGTGTTGCAAATGAATGTCTAAAGGTATGCGGTGATACTTTTTTTTGAATTCCTGCCACTTTGACAGTTTTCTTAATAATGGTAAACACCATGGCTCGTGTAAGTTTAGAACCTCTATGATTTAGAAATACATGATCTTTAGAGGCTAGTTCTACATTGATATGACTTCTTATGGTTAACCAAATTTCTATATAATTTTTGGTTGTTTTGCCAATAGGCACAAAACGTTGCTTATTACCTTTTCCTGTAACTTTAATAAAGCCTTCATCAAAAAATAAATTTGAAATCTTTAAGTCAATTAGCTCACTAACTCTTAGCCCACAACTGTATAATGTTTCTATTATGGTACGGTTGCGTTCGCCTAAATTTACATTATTATAACTGTAACTTAAATCTATTGCAGCAATAAGTGCATCAATATCTTTTACAGAAAGTGTGTCTGGGAGTTTGCGTCCTATTCTAGGTGTCTCTATTAAATCTAGTGGGTTTGTGGTACGGTAATCTTCAAAAATAAGGTAATCAAAAAAATTACGAAGTCCAGAAATTTGCCTAGCTTGAGACCTAGGACTTAAGGTTTTAGAAATACTGTAAACAAATTGCTTAACTATACTACTATCTATATCTATTGGTGAGCTATTACTGTTATGCGACTTTAAATACTTGTATAATTTTTTAATATCTAAGACGTAACTTACTATTGAATTGTGAGATAGCCCGCGTTCAATTTTTAAATAATTTTCGTAATCTGTAATTGCGTCCAACCATTTCATAATTTCTAACTAAACAACTGCGTGATTATTAGTTTTTAAACTATAATACGATAAAATCTCTTCTCCTTTTTTGTAATCACCTGTAAATTTTAGCCCAAGTTTCTGTATCAGGTTAATTGATTTTTTATTGTTTGGTATTGTAATGGCTATGATATTGTTATACTTATTTAAATTTTCTATTTTTTTTAGATAACATTTACTTGCTTCAAGGGTATATCCATTTTTTTCAAATTCAGGTAATAGTGCAAATCCTATATCAGGAAACTTTTCATCCTCTCGCTTAAGAAATGTAATTATTCCTATAGCCTTTTGAGTTTTTTTTAATTCAAAAACATTGTAATAAAAATTGGAATTATCAAGTATCCTTTGTATATAATTTTCAGCATCTTTTTTATCCGAAACATTTCTGTTACCAATAAATTTTAGCCAACCTTTTGAATTTACCAACTCAATAATAAACTCGGCATCTTTTAAATTTATTGGCCTTAATAATAACCTTTCGGTTTCTAAGTTTAAATACACTTCAATTTATGTTTTGTTAGCTTTGAGATAACTTCAATATAATATTAAGTTCTATTTTTTTAATTTCAAAACTAAATTAAAATTACTTTTTTAGTTAGTGTTTGGTTTTTACGCTTCAATTTTAAGTAATAAATACCTGCTTTCAAATCTAAATCTACTTCATTTAAAATATTAGTGTAAGTTTTAAGAAGTTTGCCTTCTATTGAATACACCTCAATAGTAATTGCTTCTTTTAAACCCGAAATAAAAAGCTTAGATTTTGCAGGATTTGGAAACATCTTAATATCTTGAAATATCACTGAGGAATCACTAAGTGTTTGGTTCCAAACATCACCAATATGTAAACCCCAAATGTATTCTACTAGCAATGGATGGTCTATAAAAGGGTTTCTATTTTTTTGCCATTGATAAACGATATTGTTTCGGTTCATTTCAAAATCATCTGGCGGATCATTTCTATGCCAGTCTAATAAGGTTGCTAAATCACCTAAATCACCAGTAGTTGGATTTTCTAGAGAAGGAAAACCATTAACAATTTGCAAACCATTATATCTAATTTCCATATATAAAACGCTTCGTGCTACATCGCCTTTAAAACTGGCTAAATTACCCGTTGGCCCATTATAATCGCCGTAATGTTTATTACTTCTTGTGCTATTTTCAGAGGCATCTGAGGCTCGTAAAGCATGCGCATCAGAATTACCGTGACGTAAAGAATCTGCTTTGGTTGTCCAGAAAATATCTATACCATTTGGGATATCGTCATCATCTATGCTAAAAAATCCACCTCTAGATCTAGGAAATGTATGCTCTCTATTCCATTTACCAGCACTGTTAGAACCGGTTTGAAACTCTAATTTAGATCGTCCTTCTTCAGAATAAACCAACCAAACCTCATTACTATTTTCAGGATTTTGATCGGCTATTTTTAAAATATCAATACCATCAGCATAGGTTTGTGCCCTTACCGTTGTAGGGTTTGCAATAATATCTTGTAATGCTTGCCTTAAAGCGGTATTTGCTAATCCATTTAAACTGTTATAATAATCAAAGGGTTGTGTACCTTGCACAATACCGTTTGTGGGATTTATTGGTGTACCCCAAGGTGCTATTGTAAAATCATTATCAACAAGTCTTATTTCAACATTATTATTAAAAGGAATTACAGGCTCAACCAGGTTTAAAAATGTAATTTTAATAACTTCATCTCCTTCATCATCAGTATCGTCTGTAGTAGTAATTGTGGTGCTTGTACTATTCTGACCGCTTGGTATAGTTAGGTTTAAATTACCAGAGTAATCACTTGTATTAAAGCCTGAGTTAGATAAGCTTACAGAAAAATTTAAATCTGATGTAACGTTTGTTTCTGCTGTAAATGTAATATCAAAAGTTTCACCTTCTGTATATGCTGTTGACGCTACAGAAATTGTTATGGGATTTACTTGTATTCCAGAGGCATCATTTTCTCGTCTTGGTGTTGGTATTTCTGCAGTAAAAGTAATAACACCCATAGTATCTACAAAACGCTGAATAGATTTTGGATTGGCTGTAGTACCATTATCGTTATATTGTTCTGTTTGCCCAAGTAATGTTAGTAATGTAGTGTCTTCAGAATCATTTGTACCATACACCATCGCATCAATTAAATTGGTTTGTGTAGCTAAAGTACCTGCCGGAAAATCGGCTTCCGAAGCAAAATAAATACCCACAGCATCTGCTCCATTTTGAATATTATTTTCTGAAATTACAACTTGAGGATATGGTGTTACCTCTGGCGCACCCATAACTAACAATCCGTTAATATCTGTTTCAAAGCCTTGTAAATCTATTTTAAGATAGCTAGAATCCCCTCCATCTGTTGAACCATTAAAAAAAACAAGAATATAACCGTCTGTTGAAAAATTTGGCGTTACAGATTTTAACTCTATAAACTCTTTAGTATCTACACCAGGTGAATCTGGATCAATTTCATTAATAATAAGTGCTTGACTTAATACGGTTTTGCAAAAAATGAAAAGAAAAATAAAACTGAACGTTCTCATTATTTTTTGTACGAATATAACTTTTTACAATGAAGAAATTTGACTCAGAGGTTTAAAATACAATTTCAGTTTATTTAGCTTTAACGAAAACGAAACCAAATAACCAATTGCTGTAAAACTAAGGTTTTAAACACAACATCCCTCTACACATAAAAAAAACAACTGTAAAAAGCTCTACAATTATATTAATTTATAATCTTATAAACCTATTATGGTTTAAAAGTATAACTTTAATATAGACATGTCACATAAAATTATAATAAATCACATTATTTTAATTATAAATTAATATTTAAAATCATTAATTTATAATTAAAAGCTTGTAAGATAACATGTTGAGTTTATATATTGATAACTCAATTAATTTATTAATCTATTTATTAACCTTTAAAACCAACAAATTATGATGACATTAGCAAAATTGATTATTGATATTATCATTTCAATATTCTAAATTTATTGTATCAAAAAAATGTAAAACTTAATTCTAGAGTAAGTTTTACTATTTTTGTTTTAGACTAAATAATTAAACATGAAAAGTAAATTCTTTAAAGTTTTAGCTAAACTGAATAAAGCAATACTTCCGTCTTATACAAAAAAACAACTCGATTTAAGTAAAGCTACAAAAACGCAACTCATTATATTTGGTTGGCGCGTTTTTGTAACCAAAAATGCTTTAGACTAATTTTTCCTAACTTTACTTGTATGGCATCTTATGTTTTACAATTAATTAAATTAACTTATAACCCCTAAAAACTTAACTTAATAGTAGCTCTATTACTACATAAAACAAAGTATGATCAAGGAACTAAAAAACAATTATGGACAACAATTTGAAAACCTGCTCATAGATGAAATACTCCAAGTTGGCACCTATAAAGACGTTCCTGCTGGCTTTAAATTAATGGAAATTGGATCTTATATTAAAGGTATGCCGCTTCTTATATCTGGTGCCATAAAAATATTAAGAGAAGATAAAAATGGAGACGAGCTACTTTTATATTACTTAGAAAAAGGGGACACCTGTTCCATGACCATGACTTGCTGCATGGGACAAGCCAAAAGCGAAATTAGAGCCATTGCAGAAACCGATACTAAACTCATTATGATTCCTGTTGAAAAAATGGAATTATGGACCTCTAAATACAAGTCTTGGAGACACTTTGTTTTTGAAAGTTACCACAACAGAGTAAACGAAATGCTAAATACCATAGATAGCATTGCTTTTGATAATATGGATCAACGTCTCATAAATTACCTAAAAGAAAAAGGGAGAGTTAACAACAGTACAAGCATTAATAATACACACCAAGAAATAGCTTATGAGTTACATAGCTCTAGAGTTGTAATTTCAAGACTATTAAAAAAGTTAGAGAACAGAGGTAATATTGCGTTACACAGAAATCACATTGAAATTATTAATATTAAATAAACTATGTAACTAAAGTTACACCTAGACAATAAAAGTATTTCTAAATTCGTCCAAAAATAAAATTACATAATGGAACTTTTAGAGTTTTTTGGCTACGCAAGTTCCCTCGTTATAGGAATATCGTTAGGTCTCATTGGAGGTGGAGGTTCAATTTTGGCAGTTCCTGTTTTAGCATATTTATTTTCTATAAACGAAAAAATTGCTACAGCTTACTCTTTATTTGTTGTAGGATCTAGTGCTTTCGTTGGAGGATTAAAACAACACTTCAAAGGCTATGTAGATTGGAGAACAGCAATAGTGTTTGGAAGTCCTGCAATTATAGGTGTTACTATAGTACGAAAATTTATAGTCCCAGCATTACCAGACACGCTATTTACAGTAAGTGAATTTATTTTTACTAGAAGAATGGGCATGTTTGGTCTATTTGCCATACTAATGATTCCTGCAGCATTTTCAATGCTTAATAAACGTGAAATCTTCATTAAAAAAGAACATATTACATATAACTACCCACTAATTTTAGTTGAAGGATTACTTGTTGGTGGTATAACCGGTTTTATTGGTGCTGGAGGTGGTTTTTTAATAATACCAGCTTTGGTCATTTTAGCAAATATAGAAATGAAGGTTGCGGTTGGCACTTCATTAATTATTATAGCTCTTAAATCCCTTCTTGGCTTTTTTCTCGGTGATGCTTTAACTATGGATATTGACTGGACGTTCTTAACAATCTTTACCGGACTCTCTTTAATTGGAATTTTTATAGGCAGCTATTTGAGTAATTTTATAAATGGCGAAAAATTAAAAAGGGGGTTTGGATATTTCATTTTCATAATGGCAATATTTATTTTTTATATGGAATTTTTTGTTAAGCAATAATTAGCTATGTAGCCTTTGTTACAAACATTATTAAAAACGCTTATTAATTTTACAAGCTTTCTTTAAATAGCATACAAATGAAAATTGAACAAATCTATACAGGTTGCCTAGCTCAAGGTGCATATTATATTGAAAGCAACGGCGAAGTTGCTATTATAGATCCATTAAGAGAGGTGAAACCTTACTTAGAAAAAGCAAAAAAAAACAAAGCAAAAATTAAATATATTTTTGAAACACATTTTCATGCAGATTTTGTAAGCGGTCATGTTACACTTGCAAAAGAAACGGGAGCTCCAATAATTTTTGGACCAAATGCAAATCCGTCTTTTAAAGCCCTAATAGCCAAAGATGAACAACAATTTAAGCTCGGCGATATTACAATTGTTGCTTTACATACACCAGGTCATACCATGGAAAGCACAACCTATTTACTACGTGATAAAAACGGAAAAGCCCATGCTATTTTTAGCGGTGACACTCTATTTTTAGGAGACGTTGGCAGACCAGATTTAGCCCAAAAAATGGGTGAACTAACAGATATAGATTTAGCCGGATTTTTATTCGATAGCTTACGCAAAAAAATAATGCCACTTCCAGATGACGTCATCGTTTATCCTGCACACGGTGCAGGTTCAGCATGCGGAAAAAATATGATGAAAGAAACCATAGATACGCTAGGTAATCAAAAAAAACAAACTACGCACTGCGAGCTGACATGACAAAAGAGGTATTTATCACTGAAGTGATTGATGGATTATTACCCCCACCACAATATTTTCCTGCAAATGTAAAACTTAATAAAGAAGGGTATACTAATATTGAAGACATTATAAACAGAGGTACAAATGCTTTATTACCCAATGCTTTTGAAGCTGCTGCAAATGAAACAGCTGCAATAATTTTAGATGTTAGACACCAAGATGATTTTTCTAAAGGCCACATTCCCAGGTCAATATTTATAGGTTTAGACGGAAGTTTTGCGCCATGGGTAGGTACCTTAATTGCAGATGTAAAACACCCTATTCTATTGGTTACAGAACCTGGCAGAGAGGAAGAAGCTATAATTAGACTTTCTAGGGTTGGTTTTGACAATACCCTGGGCTATCTAAAAGGTGGTTTTAACGCATGGATAAAAGCAGAAAAAAAATACGATGTTATAAATGCTTTAACTGCAAATGAGTTTAAGAAAACGCAAGCTGAAAATAAATTTCTAGTATTTGATATGCGTAAAGAAAGTGAATATAATTCTGAACACCTTATAGATGCTATTAATACACCTTTAGATTTCTTAAATAATTATTTAGCCGAATTTCCAGAGCAACCATTCTACGTGCATTGCGCTGGAGGATACAGAAGTGTAATTGCTGCTTCAATATTAAAAAGTCGAGGTATTCATAACCTTATTGATATTAAAGGTGGCTTTAAAGCATTAAAACAAGCAGGTGCTAAAATATCTAAATTTGTATGTCCATCAACATTATAAAGTTAAAATATGAAAATACAATTCAAAACGAACAAGGATCTTTACTGAATTAATATAAAATTAGCTCATTGAGCATTCGCTGTACGTTAATTAAACATATAATTTAATTGTCGGTTTTTTTTAGCTTGTAAAAGCAAAAAAATAAACTAAAAAAAAATTTCCCCCAATTTACTAATACTTAAAATAGAAAACTAAGCGGTTGTTATTAACAGCCGCTTTTTATGTAACCTATGTTACGTTAAAAATTAACTACATTAATTACTATTGTAATACTATATTTATATAACTATGAAAACATATATTAAAGTTCAAAATTTAAGATGTGGTGGTTGCGCTAATACCATTACTGCTAAACTATCAGAAATACCAAACATTTCAGACATAAACGTAGATATAGATAGTTCTATAATTACATTTTCAACAGAAAAATCTGATAACACTTTAATTGTAAAACAAAAATTAGCAACATTAGGCTACCCATCTATTAATGATGATAACGGTGTTTTACTAAAAGCAAAATCAATTATTAGCTGCGCAACCGGAAAACTAAAATAAATTTAAAACTATTATAACAAAAAAATGAATTGGATTTATAACCCATGGCCATGGTATATCTCTGGGCCTTTAATTGCTTTTATTATGTTTTTACTAATAATGGCAGGTAAAAATTTTGGAATATCTGCTAACCTCAGAACAATATGTACATTATGTGGTGCAGATAAAAAAGCAGATTTCTTTAAGTTTAATTGGCGTGACCAGCAATGGAATCTTGTTGTGGTTATGGGTGCAATAATTGGTGGTTACATAGCTGCTAATTTTTTAACCTCAGATATGGCAGTTACTATAAGCCCCGCAACTGTAAGTGAACTCAATACATTAGGGTTTAATAGTGCCGGAAAAACCTATTTGCCTTCAGAATTATTTGAAACCGAAGCTTTACTTAATTTAAAAACAATATTAATACTGGTTATTGGTGGTATTCTTGTCGGTTTTGGCGCAAGATATGCTGGTGGTTGTACCTCAGGGCATGCCATATCTGGATTAAGTAATTTTCAATTACCTTCATTAATTGCTGTTATTGGTTTTTTTATAGGAGGCCTTATTATGATTCATTTCATTTTTCCATTAATATTTTAATCTATGCGTACACTACTATATTTATTTATCGGAATTCTTTTTGGTATTATTATGTTTAAATCTGAAGCTGCATCATGGTTTCGTATCTATGAGATGTTTAAGTTTGAAGCCTTTCATATGTACGGTATTATTGGTTCAGCACTAATTTTGGGAATTGTTTTTATTCAATTTATTAAACGTTTCAAGATTAAATCTTTTTATGGTGAACAGATTCAATTTAATCCAAAAACAAAAACGTTTAGTCGTTACATAATTGGCGGTATTATTTTTGGTCTTGGTTGGTCATTAGTGGGTGCTTGCCCAGGCCCAATGTTTACACTTATAGGAGCTGGTTTTATTCCTATTTTAGTAGTTATTGCTGGTGCATTACTTGGCACTTTTTTATATGGTATCTTAAAAGATAAATTGCCTCATTAATGCAAGTTAAATATTGATTTACAATAAAACAATAATAATAAAATCATTACTTAATACTCACGGATTGAGGTTTTGTAATTCTACTTTTAAAAAATTTAATTACAAAAAAATCTAATTACTTCACCTATATTGTATTATTTTTAAAACTAAACAAAAAAGGTTCAATCGCTTGAAACCCTTATAGATACTATTAACCTTGAAAGGATATAATTCAAACTTTTTAAAACGTGATATCAATTCTATAATTAATTATCACAAGTAGGATTCGCTTTGCGCATCTTTCAGAGCTACGCTCTGAAAATAGGAAAAGGTTAAGAGAAACTTTGAGTAAACTCAACTTCTCTTAACCTTCTCTCATTTATTAGTGACCTCGACTGGATTCAAACCAGTAACCTCTTGAGCCGTAATCAAAAAAACAACTATATTAACATTACTTGTTTATTACTTAATACTACTGTTAATAAGTGATATAGCGTTTACAATACCGTTATATTAATATCTATTATATGTTTAATACGTAAAATATTCTGCAAATTTTCTGCAAATTTATATATTTGCAGAATATGACAACAACAGATAAAACTAACAGATTAAACAAAGATAGCTTTATAGTTTCCATACGCTTAGATAACAGAAGAAAAAAAACAAGCGGCAAATATCCTGTTAAACTTAGAGCTTACAACAAAGAGAATCAAAAAGAAAAATGGTACACTTTAGGTATAGACCTCACTGAAAAAGATTATAACTCTATTTGGCAAAGTTCAGATAATAAAAAACTAAGAGGTGCTAATAAAGAAATTCGCCTTAAACTTCAAACTATAGAATCTAGAGCTAATGAGGAAGCCAAAAAAATGACTGTTTTCGATTTTAATAAATTTGAAATAAAACTGTTTAGAAAATCCACAGACAAAAACAGTGTTAAATACTATTTTGACACTATTATTGACACTAAAATTAAGGACAATAAAATAGGTACTGCGGAAAGTTACAAATACACATTAAATTCATTAAAAGAATTTAGCGAAAACGAAAAGAATTGTAAACTCGAAAAGTTAACATTCAGTACTATAAATGTAGATTGGCTTAAAGCCTATGAAAATTTTATGCTAAATAAAGGTAAAAGCTTTACAACCATAGCAATTTACCTAAGAACATTAAGAGCCGTTTTTAATATTGCTATTGAGAATAACGATATAATTAATGACCTCTACCCTTTTGGCAAAAACTTATATAAAATACCAAGAACAAAAAAAGTAAAAAAAGCATTAAATGCTAGTCAATTAAAAATACTATTCAACGCTAAACCAACAAACTTTAACGAAACTAAAGCCAAAGATTTTTGGTTTTTTAGTTTTGCTTGTAACGGAATGAACCTAAAAGATATTGCACTTCTAAAATATTCAGATTTTGATAACGATAAGTTTACCTATTACAGAGCTAAAACCTTTGATAAATCATCTGAAAAAACAGTAATAACTATTTATCTTACAGACTTTACTAATGGTGTTATTTCTAAATATGGAAATAATAGTAAAAAAGATTTCGTTTTTGATATTATTAATAACGATGACGATGTCATAACTCAGCATAAAAAAATTAAAAACTTCACGAGGTATATAAACGACCATATAAAACGAATAGCCATTGCTAACAATTTACCTAACGATATCTCAACATACTGGGCGCGTCATAGTTTTGCAACAAATTCACTTAGAAAAGGTGCAAGTATGGAATTTATAAGTGAAGCCTTAAATCACAGCGACCTTAGTGTAACTAAAAATTACTTTGCAGGATTTGAAGATGAAGCTAAAAAAGAATTTGCCAACTCAATAATGGACTTTTAAAAATTAAAAAATGTTAAATAAAATAGATAATAGCTTTAGTTTTTCTATTGACGAAATTCTAAGTAACATCAATACGGATATAGATTTAAAAAGAGAAGCTGAAAAAATCAAAAGCAACATAATAACATACTTAGGTAACGAAAAACTATATAATGATTGGCTCGCATATATTGGTCATCAGTTACACCTGTCCATGCCCAATGAAGAAAAAGACTTTTGCAAATTTTGTAAAGGAAACAGCAAATTAGAAGACGATAAAGCATGTAAAAATTACATGCTTATAGCTGAATTAAATCTTATCAACTATTTTGCTATGTATGTTTGTACAGTAGAATCAAACAAAAATATACTTAAACCAAAAGAATTACTACAAGAATTAACACATGAATATTTTTCTAGTTTATTATTTGAAGATGGGGAATTAAAACTAAACGCAAAACGTTTTGACAATCTATTAATAACTCATCAACTATTCGAAATACGAAACAATTTTAAATCTATGGATTCTACTAAAGCATTTCATGAAATAAATGAAGCTATAGAAGAGTTAGAAACTCAAAAAATTATTTCAAAAACATGTAATAGAGAACTTTATGACACCTTTAAACCTCAATTAAAATTATTAAAGAAGCTAAAAAAAACATACTCCAACAAAATCGATATTAAAAAGAAACTAAGCATTGATGAAATTGATGAATCAACTGATAAAAAGGATTTTAAATTTAAAAATAAATTTGACACCAATGAACCATCTTTTGTTTATAATTACTTTAAAGAAAATTTAGTAGATAAAAAATTTCTAACAATAGAACAACTAGAAAAATATTTAGTAATAGCATTTAAAAACAAAGAACCACAAACACCAAATGAAAAATTAAAATTTTCAAATAAACATATAGGAAACATCACAAAAGTTTATTATGAATATTGGAGTTGTGCAAAAATCACACACGGTACTCAAACAAAATATGCAAAACTACTGGGCGAATTTTTTGAAGGCTTTACAACTAAAAAAGTTATAGATAATTTCGCTAAAAACAAGTAATTAATACGGAAGTGAATACGGATTTACGTATTTGAGTACGGATTTTACGGAAGTTTTTTTAACTCCTCAACAAACAAATACTATTGCACTATTAATAATTAAATAGTGTAAATATGATACCATTTGAAAAAACACAACAAGACGTTGCAGAGGTAAAACAAGACCTCAAAGAATTAAAAGCTTTACTAAATGAAAAAGCTAAAAAACAACCCCAAACAGACTATCCAAAGTCAATTGATGAAATATCGGAGTTAACTGGTTATACAAAACCAACACTCTATGGATATTGTCAAAAAAACACCATTCCGCATCATAAAAAAAATGGTAGGCTCTTCTTCTTCACATCTGAAATAATTGATTGGATAAAACAAGGAAAGAAAAAAACCAATAATGAGGTAGAAGCAGATACGGATGCTTTATTATCTAAAAGAAAAAAAAGTCACTAATGTTAAACTCTATAACAACCAATTGGCAGAAAGAGTTTAAAGAACGTATTTACACAAAATCTAAAAGTAGAAAATCCGTATTTACTTTTAATGATGCCGTAGAACGCTCAGATTTATTTAGCACAGACTTTGACAAGCTTATGATTAAGTACGTTAAATTTATTAAAAGCAGACCATTAGAAAATAATGATTATTTTAAGTATGTAAATTCTTATTTTAATGGACGTAAATTAGACCAAAAATACTTTAAAAATAACGTTAGTAAACTACAAACCTATTACAGAAAAATAGAGGCAAATCCTAAATTTAATCCATTTAGTCTTTCAAATTACAATGACTATGTTTTATATATGATGCTAAAATTAAATGGACATTATAAAACAGAATATAACGCTATATTCAATATTAAAACAGTTGATTTCAGAGAATACTCACCATTAAGTAAAATACCATCTGTATTGCGAGCAAACCTACCGTTTAAGGTTAAAGAGTTTGATATCGCAAGAGCTTACCCAACTTTTATAGACAGAGAATTAAAGATAATAAACAGAGAAAAAGATATCTATACCTTAATGGATAAAGTGAAATTTAACACATTATTAAACCAAAACATTAGCGTTAAAGATTCAAATATTGGTAAAGTAAGAAATGCATTGACACCTATTTATGGCAAACGTGTAAATGAGGTTATTACCGAAACACGCTTTAACGAAAAAGGACGAATGTTTAGAGATATGGTTCACTATGAAAAACTAGCAATTGAAGAATTTGTTACCACAAATAACATTAAAAACTTTGCCAGATTACACGATGGAATTTTTGTGTTAGATGAAACAGAAGCAAATATAATGACCTTTAATGATGTTAAGTTTACCGTAAAAAGGTGTTTAGAGCCAAGAATTGAAAATGATAAAATTAAGTTTTATACTTATGATAGTTCTAATAACTTAATAACGTCCCCAAAACTTTATGCAGATTTTTTTAAACAAGAAAAATTTATTAGAGGTTGTGAAGATGGAAACGACAAATTAATTGTTTTCAAAGACACTAATAATGTTGTTTCCCCTTTTAATTATAAAACAGAAACTGTAAAATATTTAAAATCACAGATAAATGAAACAGATTTTTCAATTGAGGAAATTGAAAATCGTATTGCAAAAGAAAACAACACACATATAAACCAAGGTTATTTGTTATTAGATTCTAAAAACATAGAATATCACACAGATAACAATAACCAATTTGGGCTTTCTTTCAAAAACGGTTTTTTTCAATACAATGCTACTAAAAATGAGCTTGAACAATTAAAATACGACAGTGTTAACGCATTTTTTACACCCCATAGAACTCAGAAACATACTTTTTCAATATCAGAGGATTTAAGTGAATTTCAAAGATATCTTGTAATGGTATCTGTAAAAAAAGACATAAAAAAAGATAATTTAACAGAATATGAAGACGCTATTTTCAAACAATTTTGTAAAATGTTTGGTTATTTGTGTCACTCATATAAAAATCGTGCCTTTTGTCCAGCAATTATTTTAACAGACCAAGGTGCAAATGATATTTCTAGAAATGGCGGACGTGGCAAAACCATATTTGTTAATGCACTTCAACACGTACAACCATCTATTATAAAAGCTGGTAACGAGTTTAATCCAAGCTATATTCATAATTTTGCAGATCTCAAGAAAAACACACGCAATTATATTATTGACGATGTGCCAGCTTCTTTTAATTACAATGAACTTTACACAAATATAAGTGGCAGTATAAGTTGCCAGCCAAAAGGAACAGAAGCCATAGAAATTCCTTTTTCAAAAGCACCAAAGTTTGTTATTACAAGTAATTGGTCTGTAAGGTACAATGAAGATGATGCATCTACAAATAGACGTTTTTTTGAGTTTAAATTTACAGATTTCTTTAATATTAATAATACACCTTTAGATGTTTTTGGGCACTTATTATTTAATGACTGGGATAACCAAGAATGGAATAGGTTTTATAATTTTGTGTATTACTGTGTTGGTTCATATCTAAATGACGGATTAGAGCGTATCCCATATAACAAAAAAGAGGATAATTTTAAAGCCGTTTTTAATAACGATGTTTTACTAAACGAATTTGAAAGGGTTTTTAATCTTATAAATGACAATAGAAAAGGATTTAATGTAACAGATTTTTTAAAATGCTATGAAGCATTTGATAATCCGCTTAAATACCAAAAACTATTTACACACAAAAGCTTAAAGTCTCTTATTAACACATATATCGCCCATCACAATCTGCCTTTTACTTATAAACAATCTAATAGAAAATGGATAATTAAGCTATAAAAATGAAAACTCTTATTTTTTAAAAACCAACTGTAATCATTACGGTTGGTTAAAATTAAAATTACAGATTATTACATATGGTTATAGCTTGGTTTTAGTGGGCTTATATTATTTTATTACAGTTGTTACAGTTAAAAATAACTAAGGGCAAATAAATCCTATAAAAACACAAAAAAACAATTCAATAATTTATTAAAAAAACAATAGCATCTAACTGTAATAACCGTAACAAAAGCACACAAAGCAAATGATAATAATCACTTCAACAAAATAGTAACCGTAATACAACCGTAATTGTATTACAGAACACACATAATAAAATAATCAATCTGAAATATGTTCATTTTTTTTACGCAACACTCAAATCTATATAGAGCGGAAAACAACAATAAACACACCTATAACTAAACCAAACAACTATAAACACAGCAAAACACTTACAAAAACCACAATAGCAACAGTATATCAATAATAAAAACACCACTAAAAATAACACCAAAACACAACCAAAAAACAACAAACACTGCAAAAACACCAAAAAAAGCTTCTAAAAAAACACGTTTAATCGTTTGGCAAATAATATTAATACTATAAAATCTCAAGCAGATGTTATAGCTTCAAAATTGAATAGCAAAAATCAAAACTTAAGCATACTTATCAATGTATTAGACTTAGTAGATGAAAATGGTAATACATTTAATCTTACCTAAAAATTACCTAGAAACAATTAAGCAGCTTAAAAACTACGATATAAACCACAACAGCAACAGAATTATCAAGAGATAACAACGGTATAGCAACAACAAAACACCATAAAACTAGTCTAAAAACACACCAAACACCAATTTTAGACAAACAAACAACATCACAAAAACTTGTCCAAAATGATAGAATATTAAATCACTTATAAAAAATGTATCGTAACATATTTAAATAAAAAAACCTTTTAATCTGTTACTGCATGCTTCAATTGCATTTAGTCACACGATTAAAAGGTTTAATAATCAATGACTTTCACTTACACACAGGCTCTAATTGCCATAGGGGGAAAGCACATTGAATAAAAATTGTTTTTCACTTACCACAGGCTACAATTGCCATAGGGGAAATAACAAAGCACAAATATAACTAAGAAAATTAAAACAACAAGCTAAAAACAAACAAAACACCACCCAAAACACCACCAAAAACACCACCAAAAAACTTAACAACCAACACCTTTAGACAACCCAAAAACATTGCAAAAAAGAAATTTTAGGATAGTGTCATTTAGTAAGCAACAGATCATAACATAAATTGCATATTAATTTTTCAAAATCATCGTTTATGGTACTAATTAGTTTTGATGTTTTTGATTTGATTTTATGAACAATTATAACTAGAAGTATTAAAAATAGTAATAAAAAAAGCCTTTTAATCCGTTACTACATGCTCTAATTGCAATAAGTCAGACGATTAAAAGACAATACAAATATAAAAAAAACATTAAAATAACAACAGCACACCAACAGAATTATTAAGAGATAGGCCTTGATTGTGATAGGAAGATTGTCCTTTCACTACTTTCACTATTTCAGTCGGTGGGCAATTCTGCTTAGCGGATAATGCAATTACTTTCAATACTAACATGATACAAAAAATTGCTGTAAAATGATACTACAAATGACACTATACTAAAGACTCCAAAGTATCACTTACAACCATAACATTATTATGCTTTTTTTTAGAGTGTATAAAAGCTATCTTAAAACTCAATTCTTTATTATGTGGTGCAGATTGTGCTTTAATTGAATAAATATCTTTTTCCTCTAAATTGTTCTTTTTAGATGAGCCTTTAAGACAAAAGCCATTTACAAAAACATCTGCTTTGCCAAAATTTATAATATTTATACTCTCTAATGTCTTGTCCTGAAATAGGTTGACCATTTTAGATTGTCTTATAAAGTTCACTTAATTTTAGAAAGCACAAAAACAATGTCTCATGCTCTAGAGAAAAAGAGCTATTGAAATTAATGAAAAGTTTGATATTAAGTATTTAGTGGGTAATTTTCTAAAATCATGCTTAGGTAAATACTTAACACAACCTAAAACTGGGTTTTACGATAAAGTTTTATAATTTTGAATAACTCTACAAAATTATTTGTTAGGAATTTTAAATATTTATTATATCTTTGTCAAAATTTTGAAACATTCTACAAAATAGTATAGATGCAGAAACAGTTAAAAGATATTGCAAATATGAAGTTTGGACTTTATGTAAAACCACTTGAAAAAGGTTTTGCGAAGTACCTACAGGCTAAAAACTTTGACGATTATGGAAATCTTCAAAGTGATATAGATGCATTTGTAAATATAGACAATAAAATTGAAAGTCACCTTTTAGAAGATGGTGATGTGCTTTTTGTGGGTAAAGGATTTAGAAACTTTGCTTGGACTTACAACAAATCCATGGGACCAGCCATTGCTTCTTCTATATTCTATGTTATTAGACCAAATAAACAAAAAGTAAATCCTGATTATATTACAACATTGTTTAACTCTCAAAAATACCAAAGTCAGTTTCAAAGTATGGGTGCTGGTAGTTCTATTCCATCTATTAGAAAAGGCGAATTAGAAAGTATAATAATTGACATACCAAAATTAGAAATACAAAATAATATAGCTACAATTAGTGCCTTACATTCAGAAGAAATAAAATTATCAAATCAAATTATAGAACATAAAAAGGCCTTGTTTCAAGGTATAATTAATAAAATCGTAAAATAGATTACTATGGAAAATAAAATCACACAAAAAGAAATTAATCAAATCGTTTGGAAAGCTTGTGACACTTTTAGAGGTGTGCTTAACAGCAATCAATACAAAGATTATGTATTAACTATGTTATTCGTAAAGTATGTATCTGATGTATGGAAAGACAAAAAGAATTTCTATGCTACAAAATACAACGGTGACACAGCTCGTATTGAAAGAGCCTTAGCAAATGAGCGTTTCAAACTTCCAGAAAACGCAACATTTGAATTTCTTTTTGAAAACAGAAACGAACCTAATTTAGGTGAGCTAATCAACACTTCATTAGAACGTATTGAAGATGCTAACAGAAGTAAATTAGACAGAGTTTTTAGAAGCATCGATTTTAATTCCGAAAATAATCTAGGACAAACTAAAGATAGAAACAGAAGACTTAAAAATTTATTGGTTGATTTTGCAGCAATGGATTTACAGCCTTCTCATTTAGATGGTAATGATATTATTGGTGATGCTTACGAATATCTAATTTCGATGTTTGCTGGTGAAGAAGGCAAGAAATCGGGCGAGTTCTACACACCTAGCGAAGTATCAACACTATTAGCAAAATTATTAAACCCACAACCTGGAGACCGTATATGTGATCCAGCATGTGGGAGTGCATCGCTATTAATAAAAATGGCAAAAGAAGTAGGAAGTAATAATTTTGCTTTATATGGTCAAGAAGTAAACGGAAGCACTTGGGCATTAGCTCGTATGAATATGTTTTTGCACGAGATAGACGATGCTACTATTGAATGGGGAGATACTTTAAACAATCCTCGTTTATTAGAAGGAGATAATTTAATGAAGTTCAACATAGTTACCGCAAATCCTCCATTTTCGCTTGACAAATGGGGTGCTGAAACTGCTATTGCAGATATGCACAACCGTTACCATAGAGGAGTTCCTCCAAAAAGTAAAGGAGATTATGCTTTTATTAGCCACATGATTGAGACTACTTATGAAGATACAGGACGTGTTGGGGTTATTATGCCTCATGGCGCTTTGTTTCGTGGAAGTAGCGAAGGTAAAATTCGTCAACAATTAATAGAAGAAAATCTTTTAGAAGCAGTAATTGGTTTGCCAGCAAACTTATTCTTTGGCACAGGTATTCCGGCTTCAATTCTAATTTTTAACAAAGCAAAAGGAAATAATACAGATGTGTTGTTTATAGATGCAAGTAAAGGTTATGAAGCTGGAAAAAATCAAAACAAAATACGTATATCTGATATTACAAAAATAGTAGAAACTTATTTTGTCTTTAAGAAAGCTGAAACATTAAATATAGAAAATGGTATTGTTATAGAAGATAAATACGCTTTTAGAGCAACGATTAAAGATTTAAAAGATAACGATTATAACTTAAACATTCCTCGTTATGTGGATACTTTTGAAGAGGAAGAACCAGTTGATGTAAAGGCTACTCAAAAAACTATTGAAACCTTAAAAAGTGAGCTAGTTGTAGTAGAAGAAAAAATGAATAAATATTTAACTGAACTAGGATTTTAATACTTAACATTATGGCAAAAGACAAAATAGCAAAAATTAATGTTCAAGGAACAGCAATATCCATTCTTTCTCAAAAAGAAAGTGATTTCATATCTCTAACAGATATGACAAAAAGTTTCGATGGCGGTAGTGCATTGATTGAGAATTGGTTAAAAAACAAAGACACTGTATTATTTCTTGGAGTTTGGGAACAAATTAATAACCCGAATTTTAATTCCCTAGAATTCGAGGGAATTAAAAATGAAGCAGGAAGAAACAGCTTTTATCTATCTTCTAAAAAATGGATTGAAACTACAAATGCTATTGGTTTAGTAGCTAGTGCTGGCAGATATGGCGGTACTTATGCACACAAAGACATTGCATTTGAATTTGGCTCTTGGTTAAGTCCAGAATTTAAATTGTACTTAATTAAAGAATTCCAAAGGCTAAAAGATGAAGAAATGCTTCGCCTTTCGCAAGAATGGAACTTAAACCGAACTTTATCTAAAATTAACTATCGTATTCATACCGATGCTGTAAAAAATTATGTAATACCACCCGAATTATCAGCAAAAGAACAAGGTATTGTATATGCTTCAGAAGCAGATGTGTTAAACATGGCATTGTTTGGCAAAACGGCTAAAAAATGGAAACAAGAAAATCCTGAATTAGAAGGAAATATCCGCGATTACGCAACCATAGAACAATTATTAGTAATGGCTAATATTGAAAGCATTAATGCCGAATTAATACGTTTAGGACTATCACAATCAAAACGTTTAATAGAACTAAACCAAATGGCAATACGTCAATTAAAAGCACTTTCGTCTAATGCAACTATTAAAAAATTAGGCAATGAATAACAATACCAATATAACAGCACCAGAGGGCTATAAAAAAACTGCTATTGGTCTTATTCCTGTGGATTGGGAAATTACAGATTTAGGAGATTTAGGAGATTTCAAGTCAGGTAGTGGTTTTCCAATCAACGAACAAGGAGGAAATGACGGAATTCCTTTTTATAAAGTTTCAGATATGAATTTGCCAGAAAATGAAGTGTCTATGACAATTAGTAATAATTATATTTCTGAAGAGCAGGTAATAAAACTGAAAATGAAACCTATTAAAAATGAAGCCATAATATTTGCAAAAGTTGGTGCCGCAATTTTTTTGGAAAGAAAAAGGTTTGCACAAAATTTTTTAATAGATAATAACATGATGGCTTTCGTTCCAAAAACACCATCTATTTACTTAAAATATTACTTAGATTATATTAGACTATCTAAATATGCTCAAACAGGTGCATTACCAGCTTATAATGCATCTGATTTAAAGACTATTCAATTACCAATTCCACCATTACCCGAACAAAAAAAAATAGCTGAAATACTTTCTACTTGGGATGATGCTATTGCAAATTGTAAAACAACTATCAATTCAATAAGAGATAGAAACAAAGGACTTGCTTTAAAATTACTTACGGGTAAAAAAAGATTGAGTGAGTTTAGTGAAAAATGGGAAGAAACTACTGTTGAGCAGATTACTAAAAACTTTTCAAACAGAAACAAAGATTTAATTGATGCGAGAATATATTCGGTAACTAACTCTAATGGATTCGTTTATCAATCCGATCACTTCTCTAGAGAGGTTGCAGGTGATGACTTGACAAATTATAAAATTATAAGAAAAAATGAATTTGCATATAATCCTGCTAGAATAAATGTTGGATCAATTGCTTTTTTTACTGATGAAATAGGAGTTATTAGTTCACTTTATGTTTGCTTTAAAACAAATGAAAGAGTAACAAACCAATACTTTATCGAATGGCTTAAAATCGAAAAAACTAAACACGATATAGAAAGATATGGTGAAGGTGGTGTAAGAATCTATTTATGGTATGACTTGTTTAAAAAGTTAAAAATTAGTCTTCCAAGTATTGAAGAACAAAATGCAATAGCTAAAGTATTAGAGACAGCAGACCAAGAATTAAAAAGCTATGAAACCAAGCTAGAAGCATTACAGTTACAAAAGAAAGGTTTAATGCAGCAGTTGCTAACAGGAAAAATAAGAGTGAATGTAAAATAAGAAATAGAGAAATATGTATATAATGTATGTTGATGAAAGTGGCGACCCAGGTAGACATCCAAACAGCTCACCTCATTTTATTTTATCGGGATTAATTGTTTCTCAAAATCATTGGGACAAATACCTGTTACGATTAAAAGCTTTTCGAAAGTCATTAAAGGCACAATACAACCTCAATCAGCGTACAGAAATTCATGCCTCTGAATTGATAAGAGTTGATAAAATGCAAGAATATAAAGCCATACACAAATCAAAAAGAATGGCAATATTCAAAGACTTTTGTACACAAATACCATTAATTTTTGATACAGCTACTGTTATAAATATTTGTATAAAAATAGATGAACAACCTGAAGGAGTAGATATTTTTGAATTAGGCTGGAGCAGACTTTTACAACGCTATGATACATTTCTTAAAAAAGTTGCAAATGATAAAGGCATTGTTGTTGCAGATGATACAGATAGTTTAAAATTGATGTCATTACAGCGTAAAATGCGTGTATACAACCCAACTCCTTCACATTTTGATGTTGGAACTTATAATGCTCCTATAGATAGTATTTTAGAAGATACTTTTTCAAGATCATCTCATCATTCCTATTTTATTCAAACCGTTGACATGATTGCTCATTCTTTATATAGAAAAGAATACCCGAAAGGAAGTTTAAAAAAATATGGTTTAGAATATCAATTCCAAAAATTAGATACTATATTATTAAAAAAAGCAAGTAAAAATGATGAATTTGGGATTGTTAGAAAATAAAAAAACCTCGGTTCAAAAACCGAGGATTTTGTTGCGGCCCGATCTAAACAAGCGGTTCAAACCAAGTCGACTTATCTTTCGACTGGGAAAATCCCAATCCTTTTTTTGTTTAATTGAGAAAAACTCAATTTATATTTTAAATTGTATTTCGAAGAATACAATCCACATTTACGGTTCTGTGGGCAACCACGTCCTTTACACTTTGTGCATTGACACTACAAATATACAACTTTATAAACAAAAGTCAATAGTTATAAACAAAATAATGCAATTATTAAAGATAAAACAATAGATATGAGTACTCCATCTTTTATAGAAGACCACATAGCACAACTACCCGCATTAAAACTTTTAATGAATATAGGTTGGCAATACCTTACTCCTGATGAAGCTCTTGAAGCTAGAGGCAATAGGACTTCTAATGTTTTATTAGAAGATATTCTAAAAGAACAATTGCGTAAAATAAACAAGATTGAATACAAGCAAAAAGAGTTTGAATTTACAGATGCAAATATAAGTAATGGTTTACTTGCATTAAGAGATTTACCTGTTCAAGATGGATATATTGCAGCTAATAAAGCTTATTATGAACTAATAACATTAGGAAAAAGTCTAGAACAAACAGTTTTAGGCGACAAAAAGAGTTTCTCTTTTCAATATATTGATTGGAAAAACCTTGAAAATAACACCTATCATTTTACCGAAGAATTTAGTGTATTACGTTCAGAAAGAAATGACCATTATCGTCCAGATATAGTTTTGTTTATAAATGGTATTCCTATGGTAGTTATTGAATGTAAAAGTCCAATAGTTAAAGAACCTATAGATAAAGGAATAGAACAACACTTACGCAATCAACAAGATGATGGCATACGTTCATTATATCTTTACAGTAATATTGTAATGTCTATTGCGGTAAACGATGCAAAGTTTGCAACGACTGCAACACCAAAAGAGTTTTGGAGTTTTTGGAAAGAATTATTTAAAACCAAAGAAGAGCAAGCACTTTGGGAACAAAGTATTTCAGACATCAAAACAAAATCAGTAAACAAAGACGATTGGAATAAATTAATTGATTGGCACGAAAAAAGAAATGAGTTTATTGCTAATGTGGTCGATAATTCAGAAACAGTTACTGAACAAGATAAACTAATCTTCAGTTTTTGCCAACCAAAACGAATATTAGATTTAATGTTCAATTATATAGTATATGATGATGGAGTAAAAAAAATAACTAGGTATCAACAATACTTTGGGATTAAAAACACATTAGCACGTTTAAATACTAAAACAAATAACAAATACACAGGTGGTGTAATTTGGCACACGCAAGGAAGCGGAAAATCATTAACAATGGTTATGTTAGCACAATTGATTGCAGCACATCCAAACATTAAAAATCCTAAAATTATATTAGTTACTGATCGTATAGATTTAGATAGTCAAATAACAGAAACATTTCAAAAGTGTCAATTTCCTGTAGAAAATGCAGAAGTTGGAGCATCAAAAGAAATAATTAAGAAATTAAAAGGAGAAAAACTATCTGATAAAGAATTTGAAAAACTTAAAAAAGACAAAAGTTTATTAAATCTTATTGCAGAACCTGGTGATGCTGTAATTACTACTTTAATACACAAATTCAAAGCAGCGGTAGATGCTTCGGTTACACCTTTTCTATCTTCTGAAATTTTTGTTTTGGTAGATGAAGGACATCGTAGTCAATATGGTTCTTTCAACGTAAGAATGCAACAAGTATTCCCAAATGCTTGCTTTTTAGCATTTACAGGAACACCATTAATGAAAAAAGAAAAAAGTACAGCTAATAAATTTGGTGGTTTAATTGATGTTTATTCTATAAATGATGCGGTTGCTGATGGTGCTGTTGTTCCTTTACTTTATGAGGGAAGACACAATTTAATTGAAGTAAATGACAATCCAATTGACAATTATTTTAATAAAATCTCTGAACCATTAACACCTTACGGAAAAGCAGCTTTAAAAAGAAAGTATAGTAGTAAGAACATGCTGAATAAGGCAGACCAAATCATTTATGCAAGAGCTTGGGATATTGTTGAACATTTTGTAGACAATTGGCAAGGAACGGTATTTAAAGGACAATTAGTAGCACCAAACAAAGCAACAGCAATTAAGTACAAAGAATATTTTGATGAAATAGGAAAAGTAACTTCCGAAGTAATTATCTCAGCACCTGATACACGTGAAGGTGAAGAAGATGCATTTGATAAAGCCGATGATAAAGTAAAAGCATTTTGGAAAGCTAAAATGGATAAATATGGTACTACTGAAAAGTATGAGAAATCAATTATTAGTGCATTTAAAAAACAAGATACACCCGAAATTATTATTGTAGTAGATAAACTATTAACAGGCTTTGATGCTCCTAGAAATATTGTTTTATATATTACAAGGTCATTAAGAGAGCATACATTATTACAAGCCATTGCAAGGGTAAACAGATTACATCCGGGTAAAGATTACGGATATATTATTGATTATTATGGTAATCTTGAAAACTTAGACAAAGCTTTAGAAACCTATTCAGGTGATAATGCTTATGATGAAGAAGATTTAGCGGGTACATTTACTAATATCAATGATGAAATAAAGAAACTTCCGCAAGCACATTCAGAAGTTTGGGATATTTTCAAAAATGTAGCTAATAAGTATGACGAACCAGCTTATGAGGTATTATTAGTAGATGAAGAAATCAGACATAACTTTTATGAAAAGGTATCAATATTTGCAAGGTTACTAAAATTAGCATTATCAAGTTATGAGTTTGAAACTAAAACACCTGATAAAGTAATTGCCAAATACAAAAAGGATTTAAAATTCTTTTTAGAATTAAGAATTTCAGTTAAAAGAAGATACTCTGACGAAGCAGATTATGCCTCTTACGAACCACAAATACAAAAACTAATAGACAAGCATATTACAACTGAAGGTGATATGTTAAGGATAACAGATTTAGTAAACATTTTCGATAAAGAACAAAGAGAAGCAGAAGTTGAAAAGCTAACAGGTAAGGCAGCAAAAGCAGACCATATAGCTAGTAGAACAATTAGAGCAATTAATGTAAAAGTTAATGAAGACCCTATTTATTATAAAAACTTATCGGCATTAATACGTGAAACAATTGAAACATATCGTTTAGAACGCATTACAGAAGCAGAATATTTAAGAAAGGTTAAAGAGTTTGAAGCTGAATTTTTAAGTGGTAAAAGAAACAATGTTCCAGATGAATTAAATGGTAATGATACGGGTATTGCAATCTATAACTTAGTAAAAGAAATTTTTAAAGAAGAGCTAGTTTTTAAAACAGAAATCGCAATAGAAATCGCAGTAGAAATAGATGCTATCATTCGTTCAATTGTTTATGAAGATAATATATTAATTATTGATTGGCAAAACAAAACCGATATTGAAGGTAAAATTAAAATTGCTATTGATGATTACATTTTTGATTTAAAAGCTAAGTATGATTTAGAGATTAAATTCAAACAAATAGATGATTTAGTAGAACAAGGATTAAATATTGCAAAAATCAAATTTGTATAATGATAGTAAAAACCAATAATATTAAGTACGGCAAGAAAGAAATAAGCTATGAACTAATTTTTCAAGATAGAAAAACATTAGGTATAAAAGTATTTCCAGAAGGTTCAGTAAAGGTATATGCTCCATCAGATACAAGTAATGATAAAATTGAAGAAAAAGTTAAGGAAAAAGCACGTTGGATATTAAAACAACAAAATGAATTTTTATCCTATCATCCTTTAACACCAGCTAGAAAGTATATTAATGGAGAAACACATTTGTATCTTGGCAGACAATATATTTTACAATCAGAAATAGGTCAAATAAATCAAGTAAAGGCATACAGAGGTAAATTAGTTGTACAGCACAAATCAAATACTAAGGTAGAATCTGTTGTGAAAAATTGGTATAGAGAAAAAGCAATTGAACATTTTAATTCAGTTCTTGAAGAAAAAATAAATCTCTTTACTAAATATGATATTGAAAAACCTTTAGTAGAAATACGCTCAATGACTAAACGTTGGGGTAGTTGCACAGTAAAAGGAAAAGTAATATTAAATCCAGAACTAATCAAAGCCCCAAAAGGAAGTATTGAATATGTAATGATACACGAACTATGTCATTTAGTGCATCACAACCATACCAAAGCATTCTATGAATTACAAGTAAAAATAATGCCCGATTGGAAAAAGTGGAAAACAAAGTTAGAATATAGTTTGGTTTAGTTTATCCTAACTTTAATATTAATGGTTATTTATTTAAAAATATGGGTACTAAATTAGAGAGTAGAAAAAAACTATTTGACAAGTTTTCAAATCAATTGCATCTTTTAAAAGAAAACGGATTAATCAACATTGATTTAAAATTTGATAAGACTTATATATGCCCTATCTGTTTAGATCAATTTCAAGAAAAAGATATTATTTCAAGTTCTACAAATTTTCTAACAGAAGAAGACGCACCACCTGCTAAATTGGGAGGTAAAAGAATTGTATTAACTTGTAAAGATTGCAATTCAACAGCGGGACATCAAATAGATAATCATCTTGTAAATAGAATAAGAGAAAATGATGAAAATAGTTTTTATAAAGGAACAAAGCAATACAGAAATATTGAATTTGAAGGACAAAACATTACAGCTGAAATAACCTCAAATGGAGATGGTACTCTTAGAGTATTTCATAAATCAAAAAATAATAATCCTTCGTTATTAGATAAGTTTGTGTACGGTATAAAAAACAAAACAGTAGGTCCTTTTCTTAATTTAGAACCTAAAGACTATCAAGTGAACTCAGAAAGAGTTAATCTAGCTTTACTCAAGACAAGTTATATAATAACCTTTTCAAAGTTTGGTTATATTTTTCTGTTAGATGATTTTTTCAATCCAATTAGAAACCAAATTAGGGATATGAATGTTGGATATGAAAGTCATATATTTTTAAGTAAGCAATTAGAAATAAATAATTCAGGTTCTTACTATGTTATGAATAGTGGTGCAAAATCAATATTTAACGTCTTTACTTTAAGTACGGAGTATTCTCAAACTGTTATAAGTTCATTTATTCCAATGCCAAATCTAACTCCAGAACAAATATTTATAAACTTAACAAAAACAGGTTATAGTGTTAACGAACCTGGGAAAGTTGGTGTTAATTTAGATGTTAGAAATTATGATACGAATGCTAATTTATTTAATGATATTACTGAAATCAAAAAAATTATAAATTGGGTTCAGAGGTAGTATCTATTAGCTCATCTTCACAAAAAGCGCACTTAGTTCAAACCTTAAAGTCTAATATTTTTTTAATCTATCAATTCAAAGCCCCCACAACCCAAAACCCAGTTGTTTTTAAAAACAATTAATAATTTTAGATAGTTGTGTTTTTAAAAAAATCCTCTGTCTTTTGTGTTGTTCCGCGCCCCACCGCATAGTTGGTTTTTATGTCATAATAGTTGTAACCAACGCTCTAATGGCACATTCCTTTTTTATTTAAAAGTATCTATTTCATTAAATTGGTACAATAAAAAAGTAAAGAGCCATTGCCAACGCTCAAACAACTATTACGCCATAAAAACCAACCCAAAGCTAAGTTACATAATACAAGTTATAGTAGCAAAAATCCTTTAAAGGGTTTGCTAACGTAGTATTCTTATATTTTCGTAGCTATAACTGGTATTATGTAAAATATCCGCTTATCCCACGCTCACATTGGAATTTCAAACAAAATATTTGCTATCGTAGAATATTTCTTTTACACAGTATTGTCTCTTATTTAGCTTTGTCATTCAATTATTTATTAATTTTTAAAACCTTTTATTATGGCTTTAGACAAAGATTACGAGTACACACAAGCAGATTTAGACAATCACGCAAATCAGCTTAATTCAAACAATGATGAGTACCATCATTCAAGAGAAGAAAATTAAAATTATTAATTAATTTTCTATATTAACATCTCATTATATTTATAACTTATAGTGAGATGTTTTTAATTTAATGATATTCGACGAAAAGATATTCCAACCGTATTATATTAAAGCAAGTAATGGCGTTAATGCTGGCTTTATTCTTTCAGTACTATTTTGTTCAAAAATAGAAAGTATTGAAAGACAAATTATTTACATATTCTATATGTGTAATATTATACCTCACGAGTTTTTAAAAAACAAGAGCCATAAATTAAATAAAGAATTTCTACTAAAGATAATTTTTGAACTAACAGCAAATAAAAAATACATACCTAAAAAAGATTTACGTCAATTAACAGGTTTAGAAGATAAAGGCACTTTTAATAAGTATTTTGGTGAGCACATAAATAATATTGGCTTATCAAATAATAGAGCATTCACATTATCAGAAACCTTTCAAATCTTACAGTTTTGGCAAGGTGATGATAAATGGGGTAGAATGGAAGCCTTCAGTAAAGGAGAACTTGCTAATCGCTTTACAAATGGTAATTATGATGAGTTAGAACTAAAAATGACTGATGAGGTTTTTAATTATGATGAGTATAGGCATCACGATTTTATTAAGCCCGCTGATACAAAAAGATTCATTAACAAAGTATTGGATAAAGAATCATTAGTATTAATTTATGAAGATGATTTTGATGTCGATTACTTGTGTTATTTCTTTATAATGTATTTGATATATTCTTTTAGGAGTAAAAATAAAAAAGCTCTAAATTAATATTAGTTATCTCATTCATCTGCACAAAACCATTGTTAAAGCCTGTATTGAGCGAAATCGAAATATCCAAGTTTTATTTACCTCAAGTCTTTATGAAGCCTTCATAAGCTATTCAGATTTAGATGTAAATAATGGTACTATGCCAATTAGAAATTGGGGTATTATACTAAATCAATTTTTAGCTATACTTGAAAACAGGATTAAACTATAAATAATTTAATCCTGAGTTTTTAAACTTACACAGATTTTAGGATAGTGTCGGTATTCAATCTAATTATTCATTTTTTAAAGTATCAAAAACAGTTGATGGAATCGATTACGAATTTGAAATACAACATAATTTAGCGGTACAATCATAACAAGATGAAGAATTGTTTACTAATCCAGATATAGTAGTAATACTATCTAATAGTTGTAAATATTCAACGGAATACTACGATACTAAAAGAACATTTTCTTATGTCAATAATGAAGATTTAATATCTTTTTTTGAAGTTAAACATTTTAATCCATATCCAGAATTAGTATTTAATTTTATGGGTGTTGTAAATGAATTACGAAAAGATATAATTGATGGTAAAGCACAAAAATTCTTACCAGAACATTTAGCACCTTCTCTTATGGTATCAGGTAAGCCTAATAAACAAACTGCTCGTATTCGATTATCATTGCAGAAGCGTTATTGCATAAATGTAATTTATGATATGTTTTATAGTGGAGCATCTACATTTTCAAAAAGTAATTTGTACCAACTGAAACAAACAGGAGATTAAACTAATAAGTCCCACAACCAAACTTCAAACCACATTTTGAACAAGCATTAAAAATCAGTTCTAAAAAAAGTCATATTTCGTTAATTAAAAAAAAAATTAACCTTAATTATATATAAAAACCAATAACTAACAATCTTGCTTACAAGAAATAAAACAAAAATAAATTAAGAATGTTGCATAACTTTCTTTTGTTAAAAACAAAATATTCTGCAAATATTCTGCAAACAGTAAAACAAAAAAGGCTTCAATCTCTTGAAACCCTTACTAATATTAGTGACCTCGACTGGATTCAAACCAGTAACCTCTTGAGCCGTAATCAAGTGCGCTATTCAGTTGCGCCACGAGGCCTTTTTTTGTGGGTGCAAATATAATACAAATATATAAATTATGCTCAAACTATTTGACAATAATTTAGTTATTACAACTGCTTTGCGTGTTTTACTTTCTGTGTTGTTATGGCTAATCTTATAACATCACTCATATCTTTAACATAATGAAACGTTAGACCATTAATGTATTCTGGTTTAATTTCATCTATATCTCTTTTGTTATCTTCACAGAGTAATATCTCTTTAATACGTGCACGTTTAGCAGCTAAGATTTTTTCTTTAATGCCACCTACGGGCAATACTTTTCCTCTTAATGTTATTTCACCAGTCATAGCCAAGCTCTTTTTTACTTTACGCTGTGTAAACAGAGAAACTAAACTAGTTAACATAGTTACACCAGCACTTGGACCATCTTTTGGTGTGGCACCTTCGGGCACGTGAATATGTACATTATATTTTTCAAACACTTCTGAATTAATACCAAATTCATCGGCATTAGCTTTAATATATTCCATGGCAATGGTAGCAGATTCTTTCATTACTTTTCCTAAATTACCAGTAATAGTTAACGCACCTTTCCCTTTAGATAAAATAGATTCAATAAAAAGAATATCACCTCCTACACTAGTCCACGCTAATCCTGTAACAACGCCAGCAACATCATTATTTTCATATTTATCGCGCTCTAATCTTGGGCTTCCTAAAATTTCAATGATATCATCATTAGAAACTTTAACATTGTAAGATTCTTCCATCGCTATATTTTTGGCTGCATAACGTACCATTTTTGCAACTTGCTTATCTAAGCCCCTAACACCAGATTCTCTGGTATAACCCTCTACAATTTTTTCTAATTGTGGTTTACCTATTTTTAAAGATGTATTATTAAGACCATGTTCTTTTAATTGTTTTGGTAATAAGTGGCGCTTAGATATTTCAACTTTTTCCTCAATAGTATAGCCTGTAACATTTATAATTTCCATACGGTCTCTTAAAGCAGGTTGTATCGTATTTAAGCTATTTGCGGTAGCTACAAACATTACTTTAGATAAATCGTATCCTATTTCTAAAAAATTATCGTAAAATTCTGAATTTTGTTCAGGGTCTAAAACCTCTAACATTGCAGAAGACGGATCGCCTTGATGACCAGCAGATAACTTATCAATCTCATCCAATACAAAAACAGGATTAGAAGTTTTTGCTTTTTTTAAGCTTTGTATAATTCTGCCTGGCATAGCACCAATGTAGGTTTTTCTATGACCTCTAATTTCAGATTCGTCACGCAAACCTCCTAATGAAATTCTTACATATTCTCTTCCTAAAGCTACCGCAATAGATTTACCTAAGGAGGTTTTACCAACACCTGGAGGTCCATAAAGACAAAGAATTGGGGACTTCATATCGTTTCTTAGTTTTAAAACTGCCAAATACTCAATGATTCGTTTTTTAACATCCTCTAAGCCAAAGTGATCACGATCTAAAATTTTAATAGCACGTTTAAGATCAAACTTATCTTTACTAAATTTATTCCAAGGTAAGTCTAGAAACAAATCTAAATAATTACGTTGTATGGAATATTCTGCAACTTGCGGATTCAAGCGTTGCATTTTGGATAATTCTTTTTCAAAATGCTCCTTTACATCTTTATTCCATTTTTTTGTTTTTGCACGTATTCTTAATTCTTCAATTTCTTCCCCAGAAGATAAACCACCACCCAATTCTTCTTGGATAGTTTTCATCTGTTGATGTAAAAAGTACTCGCGTTGCTGTTGGTTCATATCATTTTGAACCTTAGATTGTATATCGTTTTTAAGTTCTAGCTTTTGAAATTCAAGATTCATAAATTTCAAAGTTTCAAATGCGCGTGCTTTTAAATCATTAATTTTTAATAAGGCCTGTTTTTCTTCAACCTTAAGATTCATATTTGAGGACACAAAGTTTACTAAAAACGAGCTACTCTCAATATTTTTAATAGCAAAAGATGCTTCAGATGGTATATTTGGACTGCCTTTAATAATATCTAATGCTAATTCTTTAATAGAATCTATAATTGCACTAAACTCTTCATTACTAGCTTCTGGTTTTATTTCGTCTAAATCTGAAATTGTTGCTGTTAAATAAGGTTTTTCAGAGATAATTTCGTTAATCTCAAAACGTTTTTTACCTTGAATAATAACCGTTGTATTACCATCTGGCATTTTTAAAACTTTTAAGATACGTGCAACTGTACCTGTTTTATAAATGTCTTTTTCTGAAGGATTTTCAACAGCTTCATCTTTTTGAGATACTACACCAATAACTTTACCTCCTTTATTGGCATCATTAATTAACTTAATTGAAGCATCACGACCAGCAGTTATTGGAATTACAACACCTGGAAATAAAACTGTGTTTCGTAAAGGTAAAATTGGCAACGATTCTGGTAAGAGCTCGTTGTTTATTAGTTCTTCGTCCTCTGGTGTCATTAACGGAATTAATTCTGAATTTTCATCAAAATCTTGAAATGACAAACTGTCAAGGTTTATAAAATTAGATTTTCCCATAAATATTTTGAGCCATTCTGTCATTTTAGATCTCTGAATAGCATTTGTATTACTGTGTTAACGCTTTAAAAATACTGAATATCAGTAAGTTGTATACTATTAATTAATATATACACATTACTATTTTCAATTGTTGTGCCATTAACATAAAGCTGCAAAAAAAATATAAAACTGTAACATTAAAAAAAAGTTAGCATCTTTATACCAAAGCAAATGTTTTTGTCACTAACCAATCAAAATACAGAACAGTTACTTTTGCTTTGTAAAACTGGTAACCAACGTGCACAATTGGAAATTTACACCAGATATAGCAAAGCAATGTACAATACAGCTATTAGAATTGTTAAAGATTCTTTTATAGCTGAAGACATTATGCAAGAGTCTTTTTTAACAGCATTTACAAAATTAAGCACATTAAAAGAAAGTAATGTTTTTGGAGCATGGTTAAAACGAATTGTTGTTAACAATAGTATTGCGTATTACAATAAAATATCTAAGCTTAAAGAAGTGCCTTTAGAGGCTGTTTTATATAAAACTGAAGAGTACACAGGCATAGATGAATGTAGTTTAAACACTAAAAAAGTAGCAGCTATTTTAGATACCTTGAAAACATTAAAACCTAACTATAGTTTAGGTTTAACATTGCACCTCATTGAAGGGTATGATTATGAAGAAATTGGTGAGATAATGAACATATCTTATACCAATTGCAGAACCTTAATTTCTAGAGCTAAAGAAAGTTTGCGTAAAAAATTAATTAACAGTAACAGCTAAAATGAAACAACATAATTTAGACAGCTTATTTAAAGATTTAAGTGGCAATTTTGATACACACACACCTAAAAACGGACACGAAGTTCGGTTTTTACAAAAATTAAACGCTTTAGAGTCCATCAAAACTGATAAAAGATCTAATTACAATTGGAAATCTTTTATAGCTATTGCGGCGTCAATAATTTTATGTTTTAGCGTGTTTATTTCAAATAATAGGTCTAATGAAGTTTTGGATTTAGCAAATATATCACCGGAACTCTCAGAAACTCAAGATTTTTTTACAACAACCATTGAAAACGAATTAAAACAACTTAACAAAGCGCGCTCACCACTTACCGAAACAATTATCACTAATGCTATTAAACAATTAGAAGGCCTTGAAAAAGACTATGCTCAATTAAAATTAGAGTTAACCGAAAGTGGAAATGACCAACGCATTATATATGCCATGATTACAAACTTTCAAAATCGAATAGACCTATTAAACATTGTCTTAAAAGACATTGATGCCATTAAAAACTTAAATACTATTACAAATGAAACTGAAAATACATTTTAAACTAGCACTCCTAGCAATTGCAATTCCTATTATAACTTTTGCTAATACAGAGTTACCAAGCCTTAAAACAAGTAAACAACGTAACATTAAAAAATCGTATAATGTAAACCCAAATGCAACCTTAAAAGTAACCAATAGCTTTGGGCATTTAAACATTATTACTTGGGATCAAAACACAATTGAATTTGATATTACCATAAAAATTACGGGTAATGATGAAGAAAAAATACAAGAGCGTCTTAGTAAAATAGACATTGATTTTTCCGCAACAAAAGATTTTGTATCCGCATTAACAAAAATTGAAAAAAATGAAAAAAACTGGTGGAATTGGGGTGAAAAAATGAACCTAAAAATGGAAATAGACTATGTTATAAAGATGCCAATAAGTAATAATGTAGATCTAAAAAACCAATTTGGAACAATTACATTAGACCAACTAAAAGGCAGCAGTAAAATTAGCTGTAATCACGGTAAAATTATAACTAAAGAGTTAATGTCTAACTCTAATAACATTAGTTTTAATCATGCCCAAGATAATTTTTTTGAATACATAAATAACGGTAAAATTAACACCAACCATAGCAGTTTTACAGTTGCAAAAACAAAGTCAATAACCATAAATGCAAATCACTCCAAATCTGATATTGAAATTGCAGAAGTCGTAAACTACAACTGTAACTTTGGATCTCTAAAAGTAGATAACGTTAATAGCTTTGTAGGCAAAGGCAACCACCTTAATTTAAGAATAGGAAATTTATATAAAATGTTGAAAATTTCCGGAAATCATGGCAATTTAAAAATCCTTAAAATAGAAAAAAATGCCAGTGAAATAGATATAAACACAAAATTTACAAGTATGACAATTGGGTATGATGAAGGCTTCAATTTTAATTTCGACTTAAATTTTGCGTTTGGATCACTTAGAGAATCCAGTGGTTTTAATTTCATTTCTAAAGACGTAAAACACACCAGCAAAAAATATGAAGGCTATTACGGAACTAAAGATTCTGGCAACACATTAAAAATAGATTCGCAACACGGAAGTGTAAGCTTTAAAAAACAATAACTCCTAAAATAATAAACAATTATGAACATATTAAAATCAATTTCAATCCTTGCCTTTACATTAACTACAGCACTATCTTGTGCACAATTGGCAAATGGTAAAAAAATTAAAGGTAATGGCGATGTTACAACTATTAAAAGATCCACAAATAGTTATAATGCAATTAACGCTGCCGGTTCTATGGATTTTAATTTAATAGAAGGCAAAGAAGGAAACATTACAATTAAAGCAGATGCTAATTTAATAGACTACATTCTTACTGAAGTTAAAAACGATAAATTATATGTAAAATTAAAAGATGGCGTTTCTCTTAAACCTACGGAAACTATTGTAATTACTATTCCTTATGAATCTTTAGAAAGTGTTTCCTTAGCAGGCTCTGGTAGTATTTATACTAACAATACCATAGAAGCAGATATTTTTAAAGTATCAATTGCAGGTTCTGGAGATATTAATCTAAACATAACTGCTAAAAGCATTGAAACTAGTATTGCTGGCTCTGGTGACATTGCACTTAATGGAACTGCAACAGATATAAACATAAAAATTACTGGTTCTGGAGATTTTAACGGAAAAACCTTAGAAAGTACTAATGTTAGTGCAAAAATTACAGGTTCCGGATCTGCAACCGTAATTTGTAATGGTATTTTAGATGCTAAAATTACTGGCTCTGGAGATGTTATTTACTCAGGAAAACCTACACATAAAGACACTAAAATTTTAGGCTCTGGCAAAGTTACCAATTAAACGCTGTGTAGGTATTAAAACTACTATAATATGCTAAAAAAGGATGCGCTAGCATTCAGGGTGTCCTTTTTTATAAAATCTACATTTTTTGGTTTAATTGCTCATATCTTCACTTTAGCTTTCCCGTTTTATAGAGTACAAATAAAATAATAATTGGCACAGCTAGTACCAATATATAACTTAAGCTTGTATTAAATAGACTTGGTAACAAAACTAAGGTTATGGTATAACCACCAACAGCACCACCAAAGTGTGCATCATGCCCTATATTACCTACTCTATTTTTCATTCCATAAATTGAATACAATAAATACCCAATGCCAAAAATGTATCCTGGAATAAAATTAATGGTAAGCGTTGGATCTATTAAAATTGCAGAATACAGCACACCCATAACTGCACCACTTGCACCTATAGCGCTATACCAATGTTCATCTTTATGAAAATACAATGACAATAAATTTCCAAAAATTAAACTTGCCATGTAAATAATTATAAAGTTTACTGTACCAAATTGAAACACCACAGGAGATGCAAAAAAATAAAGCGTTAGCATATTAAATAACAAATGCTTGGGGTCTGCGTGCAAAAACCCTGAGCTAATAATTCTAATATGCTCGCCACGTCTTACGTGTCCAACATTAAATTTATAGAGATCAAAAAACAAACGGTTATCAAAACCTTTTAAAGAAAAAAATACATTTACAGCTATAATAGCAATAGTAACAGGATCTAAATTGTACATAAACTCTAATCTTAAACCCCAAATATACTATATATTTGTACCAAGAAATAATTATTAAATTAATGCAATTATTAGCTTATATACTTATCTATCCATTACTTTGGATTATTTCCATAATGCCATTTAAAATTTTATATGGTATCTCTGATGTGTTTTGTTTTTTTCTATACTCAGTGTTTGGCTACAGAAAAAAAACCGTTTCAAGCAATTTAAAACTCGTTTTTCCAAACAAAACTAATACAGAAATTAAAACCATAACACATAAGTTTTACCACCATTTATGCGATATGATTTTAGAAGCCATAAAATCGCTTACCATATCTGAAAAAGAATTAAAAAAACGATACACGTTTACTAATATTGAGCTTATTAATGATTTTGAAAAAAAACAAAAAAGCATTATTTTAATGTGCGCGCATTATGGCAATTGGGAATGGATTTTTATAGCACAACGTTATATTAATTATAAAGGACATGCGGTATACAAAAAACTGAGCAACGTTTATTTTGATCGCTTAGTTAAACGAATACGTGCCAAATACAATACCTATCTTATTTCTAACAAAGAAGCTTTAAACGTTTTAAAAACAAGTTGTGAAAAAGGCGAATTATCTCTTAATGGCTTCATATCAGACCAGACTCCAAAATTAGACAAAGCTTATCATTGGGGTGATTTTATGGGGATAAAAGTCCCAATGCATACTGGTGCAGAATTCTTAGCAAAATCATTAGACATGCCAGTGGTTTTTTTTGCTGTTAAACGTATTAAACGTGGGTATTATCAAACAACTTTTGAAACCATAACAGAACATCCAAATAGTTTTAATAACTATGAAATAACAGATCTATATTTTAAATTGGTTGAAAAACAAATACATGAAGCCCCAGAATATTATCTTTGGACACACAAACGCTGGAAACATAAAAACCAAATTCCAAACACGTTAAAACAAGCGGTTAAATTCCCGCAATAATTTTAATTTCTGCAATAATTTTATCTGCTAGAGCATCTGCTAAATCTTGCTGTGGTGCTTCTGTGTAAATTCTAATAATTGGCTCTGTATTACTTTTTCTTAAGTGTACCCAACTGTTTTCAAAATCAATTTTCACACCATCAATAGTTGTTAGTTTTTCATGACTATAATTAGTTCCCATGGTTTTTAAAATGACATTAACATCCAACTCTGGTGTTAATTCTATTTTCTTTTTACTCATAAAATAATTAGGGTAAGAGGCACGTAACGCACTTACTTTCATCTGTTTTTCTGCTAGTAGGCTTAAAAATAAAGCTACACCAATCAAAGCATCTCTTCCGTAGTGAGATTCTGGGTAAATAATACCCCCGTTACCTTCACCACCTATAACCACGTTGTTTTTTTTCATTAAGGCTACAACATTTACTTCACCAACAGCACTAGCCTCATAGGTGCCACCATGCTTTTCTGTAATATCACGCAGTGCTCTTGTAGAACTCATATTACTAACCGTATTACCTGGGGTTTTACTTAAAACGTAATCTGCACAAGCTACTAAGGTATATTCTTCTCCAAACATCTCACCAGTTTCATCCATAAATGCCAAACGATCTACATCGGGGTCTACAACAATACCAAAGTCGGCATTTTCGTTTACAACCGCTTTTGCTAAATCCCCCAAATGCGCTTTTAAAGGCTCTGGATTATGTGGAAAATGGCCTGTAGGGTCGCAGTATAATTTCACAACTTCTACACCCAAACGCTCTAATAATAATGGGATTGCAATACCACCTGTAGAATTTACTCCATCTACAACAACTTTAAAATTTGCGACCTCTATAGCTTTTTTGTTTACTAAAGGAAGGTTTAAAACTTCATCTATATGTAAATCTATATACGCTTCATTTTTTGTAATTTTACCTAAGTCATCAACCTCTGCAAACTCCATAGCGTCTGATTCGGCAATTTCTAATATTTTTTTACCTTCCTCTCCATTCAAAAATTCACCTTTAGCATTTAATAATTTTAACGCATTCCATTGCTTAGGGTTATGACTTGCTGTAAGAATAATGCCACCATCTGCATGCTCTAATGGAACAGCAATTTCTACAGTAGGAGTGGTAGATAAACCCAAATCTATAACATGAATTCCCATACCTACCAGAGTTTGCATTACCAAACTTTGAATCATTTCACCAGATATCCGAGCATCTCTTCCTACTACAACACGGTAAATTTCTTTTTTGCGTTGTTGTTTTAGCCACGTGCCATAAGCGGCAGCAAATTTAACAGTATCTAAAGGTGTTAAGTTTTCTTCAACTTTACCTCCTATTGTTCCTCTGATTCCAGATATTGATTTTATAAGTGTCATGTGCTTTTTTTCAATTTCAACAAATATAAATAGTAAATCTTATTTTGTGGTTACGAATTTGTAAATTCGACTAATGAATTTTTTGGCGCACATTTTTCTTTCAGGAGACAAAGAACTTTTAACCATTGGCAATTTTGCTGGTGATGGTGTAAAAGGTAAGTATTATAAAAATTACCCGACAGCCATGCAAGCTGGTATTATGTTACATCGAGAAATAGATACATTTACAGACTCACATGCCATTGTAAGGCAAAGTACCAAAAGACTTCATAAAACTTATGGACATTACAGTGGTATTATTGTAGATATTTTTTACGATCATTTTTTAGCTAAAAATTGGGCTCATTATTCCGAAATACCATTAGAGTTTTACATTAATAATTTTTACAACACTTTAACAAAAAACATATCTATATTGCCAGAACGTTTTAAAAAATTAACACCAATTATGATTAAAGACAATTGGTTACTAAGTTATGCCTCTATAAGTGGTATTCAGTTAGTTTTAAACGGTATGAACAAACGTACAAATGGAAAATCTAAAATGCATAATGCAACTAATGAGCTGGAGTTATACTATTTAGAATTTGAAACAGACTTTACACAGTTTTTTAATGAACTTATTAATTTTAGCACAAAAAAACGCTTAGAAATAGAACAGCAATTTAATTTGTAAATTCGTGTATATGCACGTTAGTATTACTAAAAACCAACAGATGAAACGTAAACTTTTGCTAATTACACTAGTAACTATTACACTAGTTGCTTGTAATAAAAAAAACAAAACCCATATTACCCAAAACTATAAAAGAGGATTAATTTCAGAAAAAGCTATGGTTGTAAGTGCCAGAAAAGAAGCTTCTGAAATAGGTAAAAACATTTTAAAACAAGGAGGCAATGCTTTTGATGCCATGATGGCTACTGAGATGGCTTTAGCAGTTACATATCCGTATGCGGGTAATCTTGGTGGAGGCGGTTTTATGGTGTATAGGTTAGCAAATGGCACTAAAGGCGCTTTAGATTACAGAGAAAAAGCTCCACTGGCAGCAACCAAAGACATGTATTTAGATATTAACAGTAAAGAAATTATTCCAGGTAAAAGTACCATTGGTGGATTATCGGTTGGTGTTCCTGGCACAGTTGCTGGTATTTTTGAAGCTCAAAAACGTTTTGGAAAATTAGAAGTTTCAGAGATTTTAAAACCAGTTATTAATCTTGCAAAAAACGGTTTTGTAATCACAGAAAAACAAGCCCTAAGAATAAGAGATTACGATAGTATTTTTAAAGCGGTTAACGGTAAAGCCATTTTATTAAACAACACACTAAAAGCAGGAGATACGCTTTATAATATAGCACTTGCAAATACATTAACACGTATTTCTAAATATGGTAAAAGCGAGTTTTACACTGGCGAAACCGCTAAAACTTTAGTTAATTTTATTACTGAAAATAATGGTATTATAACCCTAAAAGATCTAGAAGCTTACGAGGCAAAATGGCGAAAACCAATTTCGTTTATGTATGATGATTTAACCATTACCTCCATGTCTCCTCCATCGTCTGGTGGCATTTGTTTAAACCAAATTATGACAATGATTGCTGATTTTGACTTAAAAAGTTATGGGCATAATTCACTAAAAACCATTCAGGTTATTACCGAAGCTGAAAAACGCGCCTATGCAGATAGAAGTTACTATTTAGGTGATCCAGATTTTGTAAGCATACCTACAAAAACGTTAACTAGCGAGGTGTATTTACAAGACCGAATGGCTAATTTTTCATTTGAAAAAGCAACGCCTATAGATTCAGTTAAGCACGGTAAAGTAATAGGTTATGAGAGTGATGAAACCACACACTATTCTATTGTTGACAGCTACGGAAATGCCATTGCGGTTACCACAACTTTAAATGGTGGTTATGGCTCCAAGCTCTATTGTGAGTCGCTAGGCTTTTTTCTGAATAATGAAATGGATGATTTTAGTAGTAAACCTGGCACACCAAATTATTATGGCCTTATTGGTGCAGAGGCCAACAGTATTGCACCAGAAAAACGGATGCTAAGCTCTATGACACCAACAATTGTAGAAAAAGACGGTGAACTTTACATGTCTGTTGGCACTCCAGGTGGCTCTACAATAATAACCTCTGTGTTACAAACCATACTTAATGTTTATGAGTTTAATTTAACCATGCAAGAGGCTGTAAATGCTCCTCGTTTTCATAACCAATGGCTACCAGATGAAATTAGAATGGAACCTCATGGGTTTTCTGAAACTATAATACAACAATTAAAGGCAAAAGGGTATTCTATTAACCAAACCAGATCTCCAGTTATTGGTAAAGTAGATGGTATTTTGGTTTTAGATAACGGCACATTGGAAGCTGGCGCAGACCAACGTGGTGATGATGCCGCTGCTGGTTTTTAAACCTATTAATTCTGTCTATAATATATAAAAAACAACTCTAACTATGGCTAAAGCAAAGCCCTTAAAACGCATTTTAAAGTTTACTATTGGTACACTTATTTTTTTAACCCTACCAACGCTTCTACTTTTTGGGTTCCTATACTTTAAATACAATGTAGATTTACCTTCCGGAAAACAAGGTATTGAAGCAGATATGCTAGCGCAAAACATGTTAAACGCTTTAGATGTTGATGCGTATAATGCAACTACATATTTAGAATGGACGTTTAAAGGTGCGCATCATTATAAATGGTTTAAGTCTGAAAACAGATGCGAGGTGTATTGGAAAGCCTACAAGGTTAATTTAGATTTAAAAACCCCTGAAAATTCAGAAGTATTTGTTGCCAAACAACCTTACAATGGCACCGAAAAAGAAGACTTAATTTCTAAAGCACAATCTTATTTTAATAATGATAGTTTTTGGCTGGTGGCACCTTACAAGGTTTTTGATTATGGTGTAGAACGCCGTAAAGTTAAAACTGATTCTAATAAAAATGCACTCTTAGTCACTTACACAACTGGCGGAACTACACCTGGAGATTCCTATTTATGGCATCTCAATGAAAACGGCAAACCTGTAAGCTACCAAATGTGGGTAAGTATTTTACCTATAAAAGGCTTAACAGCTACTTGGGATAACTGGATAACCACAACGAGCGGCGCACAATTACCAACAACACATAAATTATTAGTTTTAAATTTAGATATGGGTAACGTAAAAACAAAATAATGGCTTAGCTAGTTTTGCTTTACATTATTTACACAATTTAAGTCATAGTTTATACGTTTATTAAAAAAACAAAACCCTTGAAATTAAAATTATTTGTGATATTATGTCTAAGTTTACTAAGAGTACAAAGTCAAGACTCTAAAACTTTTGAGCAAAAAAGCACCACCTGCACTTTAGAAATGACTACTGCGCAACTCACTGCAAAAACACTGCGTTTTAAATGCCCTGATTTTTTTGATGATACAGCCTTTGGAATTGACAATTTCATAATTAAATTCAAAGGATACCAATCTATTGCTATTAAAGGAATTGCTCTAAACTCAAAAGCAAAGGCCTTAGCAGAACTTTCAAATTCTGGAGATTATGTTTCTATTTTGCGCATTGAAAATTTTATTGTAAATGGAAAAAAACATAACGCCATTAAAACGTTACTAATTAAAATTAAAACCCCTTAAAATTTTATTGTTAGTAGTTTTTAGCCTTATTTATTTAACCTATATCAACAAAAAAATCGTCTAAAAATTAATTTAAACGATTAATCATAACATTTCAAACAACGGGTTCAGCGTTTATTCAAAAAAATTCATGAATTGTTTTACTTGGCTATCCGATATACTTGCTTTATCTAAAGACATGGCGAGTTTTACAAGTTGGTCCGCCTTCATATCATTACCCAAAATTCTTAATACCAAAAAACCTTTATCATTGGCACTTCCAAATACAATAAGCTCATCTAAACGCTCTGGGTCGCCAATAAATTTAATCATAAACTTACCATCTTTACTATTACCTCCTCGCATTAGTTCTTGGTATTTATCAGCTTTTAAAATGGCTGTTATTTTAATAAGCTCAGTTTTAAATTGTATGCTATTGTTTTCATCTAACTTAAAACCAAGCATGTTTAATTTATTTACAGATTGGTAAACTTCAATTTGCTCTGGTGTTAAGTTAGTTGCTTCAACATTTAAAAAACTTGTAGGTATGTCTAAAGATGTGAAACCCGGTTTTAACTCGTTATCTACGAAGTAAGTTTGTAATGTTGGCCCTTGGTTACAACTTGTAAAAGCTATAACCAAGAGTAACATTACTAGTGTTTTTTGGATGGTTTGTATCATGGTTTTACTTTTTGTTTTTTCCTGCTTTTTCTAATTGCTCACCACCAGGAATATCCATTTTACTTGTTAATTTAGACACCTGTCTTAAATCTATATCACCAGTTAATGAGAGCACTAAGGTTTCAAACTCACGCTTTTTTCCATTAATTTTTATATCCTGGTCTTTTGTCATTTCTTTAATACCATTCATAAACATTAATAGTTCTTTTACATGGTTTTCATCTTTACCTTCTTTTACATAAAATTTAATGGTTTGTTCACCATCTTTAAAACGCATTAATTCTTCAAGTTTAGAGCTTTTTAGATAGGTATTTACAGTAGATTTCATATCGGCAGCAATTGCAACGTCTCCAGTTGTAAAAACTTTTAAGCCTGTAATTTTTTTAACCATTTCTAGAAATTCTTGATCCTCTGCATCATCCAAATCAATATCAATTGAGGCAAGCATTCTAAACATTTTTTGGTTAATAACAAATGAAGTTACTTCTTCGTTATCTTCAAACTTATCAAAAATACCTTGTGCAAAGGTTACTATTGGCGCTAATAAAAGGGATGTAATTATTACTACTTTTTTACTCATAATGCTTAATTTATTTGTTTTGTTTTTGTGAATTTTAGATTTCATAATTTATTGTTTTAATTGTTATTTTTTTTTAATATTCGGTTTGTAATTTCTGTATAAGCACCAAGTTTAAGTGCTTGTTGCGCTCCTTGATTAATGTTTTCTGTAACCAAAGTTAAATTGGATAGTTGCAATTTCCCTTCATTAATACCCTGAGACACTAAACTTAAAGCTTCCATGGTTTGGTTGTACACCAAAAGTGCGTCTTGTTTTTTTTGATCTGAAGGCCCTAAAAATTGAGGAACGGTTAATCCAAAAATAAGAACGGTAGCTGCTGCAACAGAAATCCACTGGTACAATCGTGTTGTTTTTTTAGCGTGTAATGGAACGTCTTTAGTGTACTGTTCTTTTTGTGATTGTGAAACGTATTGAAACAATATGGCATAATGTGCCAAATGCGGTGCTACTGTGGCACTTGTAAAATAGGCTTGTAAGGTAGCTTCTTCTTCAAGAGTTGTTTCAGCATTGTTATACTTTTCTATTAAATCTTCTATATTATGTTGTACCATACTTGTGGGTGCTGGTTAATTTTTGTTGTATTGTTTTTCGGGCTCTAGATAAGGCTACGCGTATTGCGGTTTCATTCATGTCTAACATTTTAGAAATTTCAGAAAACGTGTACTGTTCAATATCTCTTAACTGTATTATTATTTTTTGCTGTTGTGGTAAATCTTCTATTATTTTGGTTACCCAAGCCATACTATCTTTGGCTTCAACTTGTTTTTGTAATGACGCATTCGTATCTGTATAATTACTATGTACTATTTTTAAATTTTGAGCTTGTTTAGATTTTAATCGGTCTAAGCAAAAATTTTTTGTCATGGTCATTGAAAAGGCTTCTACATTGTTATAACCACTAATTTTCTGTTTATTATTCCATAATTTCAACAAAATTTCTTGCGTAGCGTCTTCGGCTTCTTCCCTAGAAATCAGTAATCGTTTTGCTAAACGAAATACCTTGTCCTTAAACGGTAATACAAGATTTGTGAAATCTGCTTCTTTCATTTTAATTTTAATTGGTGTTGCGGTTGGTGATATCCGCTTTCAATATTACGACGACACACTTTAGATTTTGTTACATTCAATTTCATTATTAGATATAATCTGCGTAAATTTAAATCAATATAATATACTTAAACTACATAGCGTTTATGCTTAAAAAAACAACTATGATTTATAAAATAAAAACAATAGGGCTTTTAATTATTTCACTAATAACAGTTACAAGTTGTGCCGAAGACTTGGATGACAATGCTGTAGCGGTTTCTGAAATTAATGATTTTGTATGGAAAGGCATGAATGCTGTATATCTTTATAAGGCGGATGTGGCAGATTTAGCAAATGACAGATTTACATCAAATGAAGACTACATTGGTTACCTTAATGGTTTTAGCAGCCCAGAAGCTCTGTTTGAAACTTTAAAGCACGAGCCTTCTACAGTTGATAGATTTAGCAGAATAACAGACAATTATTTTGATCTAATTAACAGCCAACAAGGTACAAGTGTTAGTAAGGGCATAGAATTTAACCTATACTTTGTTCCCGGAAGCAGTACCGAAGTTTTTGGAGCCATAACCTTAGTTCTCAACAATAGTGTGGCAGATAATGCTGGATTACAGCGTGGTCAAATTTTTAGAGCTGTAAATGGCATTAACCTTACAGAAGCTAATTTTACAGAACTACTAACACCTAACAGTTATTCCCTTAACTTTGCCGACTATAATACCAATGGCACCGTAGAAACTGATGATGACACCATAACATTAAACGGAACTAGCACTGCATTAACAGCTGTCACTTACACTGAAAATCCTGTACATAAAGCAGAAATTATAAGCTTACCAACATCAACTATTGGATATTTAATGTACAATGGGTTTAATAGTAGTTTTAACAGCGAATTAAATGATGCTTTTGGTTTTTTTAAATCTAATGGTGTTACAGATTTGGTAATAGACCTTAGATACAATGGTGGAGGTTCTGTACAAACTGCCGCATATCTTGGTAGCATGGTTACAGGGCAATACACAGGCGAGATCTATTCAAAATTATTTTATAACGAAAATTTAGAATCCAATAACAGAAATTTTCTGTTTACAGACACCATTGAAGGAGTTGGAGCAATTAACAGTCTTAATTTAACTAGAGTGTATGTACTCACCACAAACCGAAGAACAGCCTCTGCGAGCGAGCTTTTAATAAATAGCCTATCTACCTATGTGCAAGATGTGATTGTAATTGGTGAAAACACCGTTGGTAAAACCCAAGCATCTGTAGTAGTTTACGACTCGCCAGGCTTATTTACTACTCAAAATGTAAACCCAAGTCATACCTACGCCATGCAGCCATTAGTGGCTAACTCTACTAATTCTCAAAACGTACTTGTACCTGCAGATGGCTTAGTGCCAGATATTGAAATTTCTGAAAGCCCAAGCACTTTAGGTGTTTTAGGTGATGAAAACGAACCACTTTTAGCAGCTGCAATTGCAAGTATTACAGGGACTGGAAGATTTAGCGTTGAAAACACATTTACACTTAAAACTGTTGACACCTCTGTTTTTATTCCTAAGTTTGAACAAGAAATGCATATTGATGCTTTAAATATTGATTAGTTTTTTTTGATAAAAGTAAGTTAGCTATGAAGGTTGAATGTTTTATTAACCACAGTAGCATAAAAGCAATTTTCAGTAGATACTGAAATGGGTATAAAGAAAGTTGTAATCAATTTGAGAAACCCAATTATAAGTTAGGAAATTATATTATTCGCAATACTATTTTTATCCTTAGTATATATTATTTCAAAATACTTTATACCAAAAAATATTTAGGGAATTGCTCGTTTTGTAAACCAAATCGCAGTTGAAGTTAGTACAGACGAAAAACTAAATATAGAACTTATAAAAATTGAATTATCTATCTCTGTTACGGATTATAATAATGTGGAAAAAATTAAAGAAAACTCTGAATACAAAATGCCAAAAGTTTAACGGGAAAATGATTGGCATTTATCCTAGGATGGGAAATACTTTGAGACATTTAGACACTTCAAAACAAATAATTGGCACGACCATAATTATTCATTCTATTTCTATCAAAACGAAAATAGAATAAAATGCGATATAAAAATAAATGGTCCTGATGAAATGACTCTAACTTTAGACTTGAATAATAGAAAAAATTGAAATTTGAATTGAATAAAAAAAACTGGCTACAACCTCGTATAAATTTTATGGCTAGTCCTAGCCTACTTAGTTGCGCAACCACACAATAAATTCATACAGTATAACCTTAAATAAGCTAATAACACTAATGCAGCATTTAACCCATAGCTAAGAAATCTTAAATCAAAATCATATTTAAAAACAGTATTAAACAAAAAAATCCAAAACTAAACTGACTCAGTTTAATTTTGGATTTTTAATTTATAATTTGAATGGTTTAGAAAACCGTTTTTGCTCTATTGTCTTCAATATCAGCAGCTTTTTCTAGTGCTGAGTACACTTTAGTTTGCACTCCATTTTTTAGTGTACCACTTAAACGATTCATTATAGCATTATAGTTTTCAAGTTCTGTTGCTTCATTTACCTTAGTTACTTTTATAAGATATACACCACGATCACCGTCAATAAGTTTTGAGGTTTCTCCTTCTTTTAAACCAAATGCTGCACCAATTACTTTTGGCTCTGCACCAGCACCAGATAATGTTGTATTTTTCATGTTAACAGCTGCTGCAGTTTTTACAGAAACTCCTTGGTTTTTTGCAATAGCATCTAATGTTGTTTCAGAAATTTTACTGCGTATAAGTTCAGCTTTCTTTTCTTTTCTTACTTGTGGTAAAGCGGTTGCAGATGCATTTTCTACAGACATTAACCCTTTAGCTGTTTTTTCTTTAAGTTTAACAACTACAAATCCAAAATTTGATACTGCAAAACGTTTAAAATCCCCAACTTCAGTATCTTCATTAAAAGCCCATCTTACAATATCTCTTTGACTACCTAATCCTGGTAGGTTTTCGTCTAGCTCTTTTACTGTAACTGGCTTTAAAGTAAGCTCTCGCTCTTTTGCTAGAGCATCAAAATCACCATCTTGAGCAGCAATTTCAAATTTAGATACCTTGTTAAAAACATCTTGTAGTGTTTCATCTGAAGGTTCAATTTTTCTAGATAAGGTTGCAAACTTTACAGCTTTTTCATAATTTTTTGCTTCATCTATTCTAATAATGTGAACTCCATATTTAGTTTCAACAATTTCTACAGAACCAACTGGTGTATAAAAAATATAATTTGCATAATCTATATCAAAAGAATTTGGGTTAAAGGTAGCCAAACGTGTCCAACCTACTTCACCGTTTGTAGCTTTAGAGCCATCTGTATTAATTTCTGAAGCTACAGCATTAAATTTTGCTTTATTGCTAGCTACTAATGGGAATAAACTATCGGCAATTTTAAAAGCTTCATCTCTAGTGGTTGTAACACCAACCGCACGGTCAGAGCCCGCGTAAGGTATAATAATATGACTACTCTTTACAGAATCTGCTACTTGCATAACATCTACAACTTTAGATAAATTGTAATATCCAAAAGCCTTATATAATGAACTGTATTCGCCTTTATTAAGCTTTATTAGAGAATCTGCAGCCTCTTGTGGCAACTGACTTTTTATAAAAAATGTATCGTTGTATTTGATGTCAGAATTTGAATCAATAAACGCTTTGTAATCTGTTGTAGAGTTAAAACCTGGTATAGTGTCTGTATTGTTACTATTTGTATTAAACTCAATACGGTCAGATTTTAAAGCTAACAATTTTGCCTTTATTGCATCTTCATCTGCTTTTGAAGCCTCTTCTTTATATTCAACAAACTCAAGTGCTCTGCTGGCTTCAACCTTAAATTTTTCTGAGTTGAATTTAACGTAGTTTTTGATATCTGATTTAGATATCTCAACTAAACTATCGGCTATACTGGTGTAAGGAATTTGCACATATTGTACATCTACCGTTTTAGCATCACCAAGATAATCTTCTTTAGCTTCTGTTAATGTAGCACCAACACCAGCTTTAATCATATTGTAATAGCTTTGGTTTGCGGCATTTACAGCAATATTCTGCTCATTTGTAATCCAGCTTTCATAGTTAACTCTAATACTTTGTCCATTTGCGGTTAAAACACCTGTATCTGGACTTATTTCTTTTAAGTCTGCTATAAATGCATTCATACGATTAACATCAAAAATGCCATTTTCGTCTTGAAACTCTGCGTAGTTAGAAAAGCTGGTTTTTAACAAATCACGCATTTCTTCTTGCTCTACTGTTAGTCCTAACTTCTCAAATTCGGTCTTAAAAATTATACTTCTAAGCTCTTGATTATAGATAGCATTCATAGCCTGTGTAGAAGTTACTCTACCTTGATTTCTATCTTGGTAATTTTTTACTTTTTGCTGAAACGCTACACGGTCTATATCTTCACCGTTTATTGAGGCAACCACAGTTTGGTCACCGCCCGTAAGTGCATCTGAATTTTTAAACAAATCCCCGATTACAAATGAAAACAAAGCTAGTGCTATTACTAATATTAATATTAAAGAGCGTTGTCTAATTTTATTTAAAACTGCCATAATTACTGTAAAATTATTGTGTAAATTTAGTCTGCGAAAATAGTATTTTATACTTAATAATGAAAGTAGATATTTAGTTTTTATAACCTTTAAAAAACTAGAAGTCTTTGTCTTGTACTTTTAATGAAACTACATCTATCTTGGTTGAGGATACTTCTTTTATAATAAACTGATAATTAGCTATTAAAACTGCTTCTCCTTGTTTTGGAATTTCCTCTGTATCTGCTACAATTAATCCGCCTAAGGTTTCATAGGTTTCACTTTCGGGCAAGTTAAGCTTGTAGGTTTCATTAATATAATCGACTTCTAAACGTGCAGAAAAAATGTAGTTAAATTCGTCTATTTGTTTTTCAATAAGATCTAAAGTATCATGTTCATCTTCTATTTCACCAAATAATTCTTCAATGATATCTTCAATGGTCATAATGCCAGATGTGCCACCGTATTCATCAATAACAACCGTCATGCTTCTACGTTTTTTGGTTAAAATATTGAGCACGTCTTTTATTAATATTGTTTCGGGTACAAAGCCAACAGGTACTAAAATAGAGGCAATAGTTTTAGGTTTTTTAAAGAGTTCAAACGCATGCACATAACCCAAAATATCATCAATATTATCCTTATAGACTATAATTTTTGTTCGTCCAGATTGTATGAAAAGCTGACTTAAATTTTCTATTGAATTTGAGATGTCAACAGCTGTAATTTCGGTACGTGGCACCATAACCTCGCGTGCCTTTACCTCTGAAAATTCTAGGGCGTTCTGAAAAATTTGTATCTCACTATCTACATCGTCGTCATCTTGCACCGCTTGCATTTGTTCGCTTATATAATTACCTAAATCTACTTTGGTCATTGCTAAAACAGCATCTTTATCTTCTGCTTTAAACACGTATTTTAAAACCGCATCTGAAATCCATATAATAAAATCGGAAACCCAATAAAAGAGAATGTAAAAAATGTAAGTAGGTACTGCTAAAACCTTAAGTAATGTGTTGGCATAAATTTGAAAAAAAACTTTTGGTAAAAACTCTGCCGTAAATAAAATAACTAATGTAGAAATTACTGTCTGGCTAAGTAACTGAAAGTCTGTAAGCAAATACGTTAAAGTTGCGTTTTGGGTTGGAACTAAGGTTTGAAACCATTGTACTAGCACTTCACCCATTTTAAAACCATAAATAACCAAAGCAATATTGTTACCAATAAGCATTGTGGCAATATATTTTGAGGGTTTAGCGGTAAGTTTACCTAATATTTTACCTAAAAAATCTCCTTGTTTTTTCTCTAATTCGATATGAATTTTGTTTGAAGACACATACGCAATCTCCATACCCGAAAAAAAAGCGGAAAGTATAAGTGTAGTAACAATTATAACAAAACTAAGTGTCATAGCTTAGCGGTTGTTATTACGGTCTTCTATTTTTTTTCTGAAACGTCTTTTGAAGAAGAACATAAATACTGCTAATGCTGAAAAAAATAAACGCAAATAAGCAGCATTACGATTAGTATTCCATTCAGAAATTCCATCGTAAAGAAAATAAAATGCAATAACTAGATAACCGTACTGAAAAATCTGTAATAGTTTCATATTTCTAAATTAATAAACCAAAAGTAATTAAATAAAGGCAATTAATTATCTATTTTAAAATCGCCACCCATATCTAATATCTGATAGTTTTTAAAATCTTTATCAGAATCAAAACCAGAGCCGCTTATTGGACCATCTGTACCTTTAAATAAAATAGGTTTATTAGTAAATACCCATTCTTCTTTTTGGTTATAATACAATTGCTCCGTAAAAAGGGTGTCTTTGTTGTGGGTAATAACCCTAACGTTTCCTTGTAAATCTAAAAGTCCTGTTTTGGTGAAAGATACCGCATAATCTGCAAAAATTGTGGTTGTTTCTTTGGCATCACCATAAATAATTAATTCAATACCTTTTGGAAAAGCGGTATAACCAAATGGGCGATTTCCAAAATCTAACATCTCAGTGCCTTTTAAATTGGCTACTAATTTTACAAGGCTATCATTATTTTGATACTCCGTATATTTTAAGTTAATATTATAAGCCTCGCTAATTGGCTGGTTTTGTAATATACCAACATTTTGCACCGCTTTAAAATTATTAGTGCATGAAAAAAGCGCAATTACAACTAAAGTTGTAACTGCGCTTTTTAGGATATGTATGTTTATTTTTTGCATGTATTATTTTGGTACAGTAACTGAACGTCCTATCCAACATCCTATTGTTATTGTTTGCCCAGAATTTGCAGCACTAAATATATCTGCTTTGCTAGGTGCTTTTGAATTATAGTTAGCAACTGTTTGAGAAGCGGCACTTTTTAAACGACTATCTACATTTCCTGCTTTTGCAGCTTCGTTTGCAGCTAACCAAAATACAGCTCTTTTGTTAAAGTTACTATCACCGCAGCTGTTTGCACTTTTAGCATACATTGCAGCAATAGACAAATATGGTCTTCCGTCAGAAGGGTTTAATTTTAAAGCTTCCATATAATATTGTCTTGCTTTTCCATAACTTCCTTTGTCTTTAAACTCACCAGCTAATTTTTTGTATAACTTAGCTTTCTTTAAAGGATCTGACTCTAACTGTATGGTTTGGTCAAAATACTTTTGCTCATTTGTAAGTAAGTACAAGTAAAATGCAGTATCTGCATTTGGTTGTATCCTGTTTTTTTGCTCAACTAGTTTTAAGAATAAAGGATCATCCTTACAACCTTTATTGTACATTCTGTTCATGGCACGTTGTAACCAAGTTGCATCATTTTTGAATGCTTCAAAATCTTTTTGGTACAATGGTATTAACACCTCACAATTGGCACGTTGCCCTGTAATTTTGTCCATGCTATCAGAAATTGTTTCGTAGGCTTCAAGCGTTTGCTGATAAAATCGTTTATACTTTTCTTCTTTCTTAGTTAAAGTCGTGGCAGCTTCTTCTTTTGCTAACAACACGTTAAGTTTTGCAGTAGCTTTTTCTACCTCAGTTTCAATTTTTTCTGATACGTCATCAAACTTATCAAACAATTGTTGTGGTGTTTTTGCACCTGCATCATACAAGCTAACCATTAAAGAATAGTAAGTATATAAGGCTTTGGGGTCTTTAAAATTTTCTTTTTCTGTTTTGTAAATTTCGTCAAAAATAGGATACAAATCTGCATCTGATAAGCCTAAATCTTCTCTAAACTTATACTTTAAATTTGCGTTGTCCTCAAGCATTTTGTAGTTTGCATATTTACTTGAAAAATGCTCATTATATTCCGTATTTAATAATAACAAATCGTTTTCAAAAGCAACTTTGTCTGCACCTACAGCGTTTTCAATTTTATGCTCAAGAATTTTTTCACCACTAACATAAATTGCTCTATTAAATTTAGGGCATTTTGTGCGCACTTTCATCCATGGCTCATAAGCCTCATCATATTTATTGTTTTTTGCGTAGTCATTAAAAATGGATAAATTGTTCATACATTCTTCATTCTGCTGTGCAAAACCAATGTTAAAACTCGCAAAAAGTGCAACTAATAATATTGTAATTTTCGTCTTCATGTTAAATAGTAATTAGTGTTAGTAATATTTTTTCTTTTGAAACCATCTCGCATTTAATGATAAACTTACATTAAAGTTTATGTAATTCTCTTGGATTAAGTTTTGATTAGTTGTTCCGCGCTGTCCTACTTCTAACCCTAAATTAGCGTTTGAAAATAAACTACGACTGCCAACTGGTAATCCTAGTCCAAAAGTTATGCCAAACTCTTTTATGGATTCATCCTTTATAACCAAACCTGTATTTGCAAAACTAAAACCGGCTCTATAAACTACACGTTTAAAGTAACCAGAAAATGCATTATAGTTAGGAATATAGAAGCCGCCAACAGAAATTTGTGAGGCATCTTCAAAATTAGTTATGGAATTGGCTGCACTAGATAAAGAAAAATCTGCTGTATTTTGCATAGTATATTCCGCTCCTAAAAACCAAGATTTTGGTTTACCAATACCCGCACCAAAAGCTAAGCGCGATGGTAATGTTAATTCAGAATCTGCTATAACAGCATCAATTGTGTTAACCACAAATTCGTTAGTATTTGTATTGTTAATGGTAACTGTAGAATACGAACGTTCGTTTTTAGAAATTAAATTAGCTTCTGGAGAATATGTTGCTGTAGCAGATAACTCTAACTTATCTGTAATCATGGTTTTGTATGCCAAGCCTAAGTTAATATTTAATCCGCTTAAATCTGATCTGTTATTTTCTCTACTTTGATATTGAACAACAGTACCATCATCTTCATTATATTTAACTGCAATGGCTGTATTTTCAACACTTCCAAAATTATATTGCATATCTATACCAGCACTAAGTTTTTCTGAAATTTGGTACCCAAAACCAGCAAAAACTTTATTTACACCACCATTTCCTCTAAAGCGGTTTTGTAAATCACCATCAACGTCAATATCTTCTAGTAAATAACCAACAGATGTGTAAGGTAAAAGTCCGAAACCAAAACCAAAATTACCAATTGGTATAGATACTGCTAAATAATCAAAAGAAGAACTGTTGGCAGTCTGTGTTTCTGTTGTATTTTGCAATTCTAAATTGGTCATTGTACCAGCAACAGCAAATTTTACTGGTCTGCTTTCGTTTTCAAAAGGATAAGATTCAACATTTTTACTAACGTATGCTGCAGGATTTCTAAGGTTTATATGGATGCTATCTAAGTACACGCCAATGCCTCCCATGCTGCGATTTTCTACAGTGCCTTTAAACTTTAATGTTCCAATGCCGTAAAAAGAATATGGTGAGGATGTGCCTTGTTGGGCGTTTGACACTGCACTAATTGCTATAATGCATATTACAATGAGTTTTTTTACCATTATTTTGAATTGTAAAGTAGTATAAAATTTAATCCTTCTAACAGAAAATTAGAGTTGGCAAATATGCTATTTTTTAATTGGTTTGACAAAAAAATGGCATCTCCTCCTGTTAAAATAACTGTTAAATCTGAATGATTTTCTTTATATTCAGTAATAACTCCATCAATTTCCTTAACAATACCATTAATCACACCAGAATGTATTGCAGTTTCTGTGGTATCCCCAATGTAATTTTTTATTTCAGTTGTTTCTAAAAGAGGAAGTTTAGCCGTTAAAGCATTTAAACTTTTATAGCGCATGCGTATCCCTGGTGAAATTGCTCCGCCCAAATACGCATTATTTGTATTAATAAAATCATAAGTAACACAGGTGCCTGCATCAATAACCAAAACATTTTTTTTTGGAAATTGATGTGATGCAGCACTAACTAAAGCCAAGCGATCTACACCCAATGTTTTTGGTGTTTTGTAGAGATTTACAAATGGTAATATTGTATTAGCGCTGAGTATTAGTGTTTTAAAATCTGAGCTTATTAAGTTTTGGTCTGATTTTGGTAATCTTGCAACAGACGAGATTATGGCACTATCAAGGTCTGGGAATTTTTTTTTAAAAAATTCATAGGCTGTTTTAAAGTCTAAAAGTTTAAAACTTTTTTTATAAATTAGTTTAAAACCCTCAAAAACAGCTAATTTAATAAAGGTATTTCCAACATCTACAATAAGATTCATAAGCAATTAAGTAAGTTGCAAATTTATAAAATCAAATTTTACAAGTTTATTTTTGCGAATAATAAAAATGCGTATATATTTGCATCCGCTTAAATAAACAAATGGTGCCTTAGCTCAGTTGGTAGAGCAAAGGACTGAAAATCCTTGTGTCCCTGGTTCGATTCCTGGAGGCACCACCATCAAAAACCCGATTCATTGAATCGGGTTTTTTGGTTTTAAAAAATTTTGCTTTTATCTGTAATCTATTAATTATATCTTCGACAAAAATCTAAATTAATACAAAAATAAAGTTATGTCAAATAATTATTATGATGCTGCCGACCTTAAGAAATTTGGAAAAATAACAGAATGGAATGAAGAACTTGGTAACAAATTCTTTGATTATTATGGTAAGGTATTTGAGGAGGGCGCACTAACTGCCCGCGAAAAATCTCTAATAGCTTTAGCAGTTGCACACACCGAGCAATGCCCTTATTGTATAGATGCTTACACCAAAGATGGCCTACAACGTGGGGTTACTAAGGAAGAAATGATGGAAGCCATACATGTTGGTGCAGCTATAAAAAGTGGTGCAACGCTTGTGCACGGTTTACAAATGATGAATATAGTGAATAAGTTAGATGGTTAAACGTTTTTTTATTTTTTTTCAATATTTAAAAACAACTTTTAGAATTAATTTTAAAAGATAATGACATCATAATGGCTACAACATCTTTAAAAAAACGCGAAAGCGAACTTGCTAATACAAAACGTCAGTTAGAACTTCTGTCTAATGGTATATTTCAAAATGGAGAATTACCAACTTTTGCAAAAAAAATTGCCGAAAGCAATCAATTTCCGTTAAAGGCAAAACCGTTAGAAATTCTTCAAATTAATGTAGGGTATATGTGCAATCAAGTTTGTGAGCATTGCCATGTAGACGCTGGTCCAGACCGAAAGGAAATCATGACCAAAGATACCATGAATCAAATTCTTAAGGTCATAAAAACTACTGGATCACATACATTAGACCTTACAGGTGGAGCACCAGAAATGAATCCTAATTTTAGATGGTTTGTAGAAGAGGCCTCAAAAATTGGTATTAAAGATTTTATTGTACGCTCTAACCTAACCATTATTCGTGCTAACAAAAAATATTACGATTTACCAGAATTTTTCAAAAAACACAATATTCACGTGGTGAGTTCAATGCCGCATTGGACCCGCGGAAAAACCGACAAACAGCGTGGCGATGGAGTTTTTGACAAATCTATAAAAGCCTTACAAGATCTAAATGCAGTAGGTTATGGCATGCCAAATAGTAATTTAAAACTAGATTTAGTATATAACCCAAGTGGTGCATTTTTACCAGGCGACCAAATGGCAATGGAAAAAGATTTCAAAAAAGCATTGCTTGAAGATTTTGATATTCAGTTTCATAACTTATTTGCTATTACCAATCTTCCAATTTCAAGATTTTTAGATTATTTAGTTGCCTCAGAAAATTATGAAGATTACATGTATCAACTTGTAGAAGCTTATAATCCCTCTGCAGTAGCAAACGTAATGTGCACCAACACATTATCTGTAAGTTGGGATGGTTACTTATACGATTGTGATTTTAACCAAATGCTTAACCTACCTGTAAATAGTAAAGTCAAACATATTTCAGATTATAATGAAGATTTATTAGCAGGCAGAAACATCGTTATTTCGCAACATTGTTATGGTTGTACTGCTGGTGCAGGTAGTAGTTGTCAAGGAACCGTAGCCTAAATTACTGTAAAAGCAGGAATCTTATACTTATGAAACAAACCCTATTATACATATTTATACTTTCATTCTGTGTTTGTGGCGCACAACAAACACTAAGCGAGTTATTAAAAAAACACAACTCAGGTGAAATTCCCTATTACTCAGTTAAAGAGTTGGCTATGCCAAAAACAGATGCCGTTATCTTAGACGCAAGAGAGTTAAAAGAATTCAATACAAGCCATATTAAAAACGCTATTCATGTTGGTTTTAATGATTTTGATTTAAATATTATTAATAAAACGCTAAAAGACAAAAACCAAACTATTGTAGTGTATTGTTCGTTAGGTATTCGTTCTGAAACCATAGCACTTCAAATTAAAAAAGCAGGTTACAACAACGTTTACAATCTTTACGGAGGCATTTTTGAATGGAAAAACAAAGGCTTTAAAGTGTATAATAACGAAGATAAAGATACCGAAAACGTTCATGTGTTTTCGGAAGAATGGTCTGTATGGCTTACCAAAGGAATTAAAAAACACTAAATAATCCGTTTGAAAACCGCGCTAATCATCTTTACTCGTAACCCAGAACTCGGTAAATGTAAAACCCGTTTAGCTAAAACAGTTGGTGACTCAGCAGCTTTAAACATATATAAATACCTATTACAACATACTGCAAATATTTCAAAACAAGTCAATACAGATCGTTTTGTGTTTTATTCCGAAGCCATTCAAAACAATGATATTTGGGACGAGGCATTTTTCAAAAAGAAACTTCAAAACGGAATTGATTTAGGAGAACGTATGCATAATGCATTTCAAGAATTATTAAATTCAAATTACGAGAAAGTTATCATTATTGGTAGCGATTTATTAGACTTAAGTCCTGAAATTATTGAAGACGCATATTTAAAACTAAACGCTAAAGATGTGGTTATTGGGCCTGCAAAAGATGGTGGTTATTATCTTTTAGGATTAAAAAAAATGGAAGTTCCTATATTTAAAAATAAAATTTGGGGAACCGAAACTGTAAGAAAAGATACCATTAACGATTTAAAAAATAGTTCCGTTCATTTGTTAAAAGAATTAAATGATATTGATACATTTGAAGATATGAAACATTACAATGAACTAAAAAAATATTACACTACAAAATGATTAAATACATAAATGAAACCTCTAATTATCTCAAAGACAAAGGCTTTGACAATCCCGAAATTGGCATCATTTTAGGCACAGGTTTAGGACAGCTTCTAGCGCATGTAGAAATTATAAAAGAAGTGAGCTATAACCACATACCTAACTTTCCAACAGCCACCGTAGAATTTCATAAAGGCAAGCTTATTTATGGCATACTTGAAGGCAAAAAAGTAATTGTAATGCAAGGCCGTTTTCATCTTTATGAAGGCTACACGCTACAAGATGTAACCTATCCTGTACGTATAATGGAAAAATTGGGCATCAAAACCCTTTTAGTTTCAAATGCATCTGGCGCCATCAACCTTAATTTTAAAAAAGGTGAATTGATGCTTATTGAAGATCATATAAACCTTCAAGGTAGCTCACCATTAGCATTTAAAGGTGTTGAAGCTTTAGGCGAACGTTTTGCAGATATGAGTGCACCTTATGATTTAGATATTAATACCAAATTTATTCAAATTGCAAAAGAGAATAACATACACTTACACCAAGGTGTTTACGCTAGCGTTGTTGGTCCACAATTAGAAACCAGAGCCGAATATCGTATGCTAAAACTCATCGGAGCAGACGCCGTTGGTATGAGTACCGTGCCAGAAATTATAGTAGCCAACCACCTAAATTTAAAAGTAGCAGCCGTTTCTGTGTTAACAGATGAGTGTAATCCAGACGATTTAAAACCTGTAGATATTGCAGAAATTATAGCCATGGCACATAAAGCAGAACCTAATATGATTACCCTATTTAAAGAATTAATAAAAACAATATAAATATGTGCGTTACCCAAGGGTCAGGCTTTCCGCTATATCTTTTATTTTGGTAATTCCGCAACAGCTACATTACCAAAATAAAAGGATGCCGCTTCAATCCTTAACGCAACAAAAAACGAAACTAAAATTAAAAAAACACCAACCTTTAAGTTTTAAAACCTAAAAGGTAAAAAACAAAAAAAGAATGAGTTACTTAGACACCACACACAACGTATATAAAGAAGCCGCACTAACACCAGATGTTGGTTTATGCTGTACCACAAATCCTATTTGGGAACTACCAGGGCTAAAAATTCCAAAAATAATGCAAGAAATGAACTACGGTTGTGGCTCAACTGTGCATGCACGTGATTTAACCAACAACCCCAAAATGCTTTATGTTGGCGTAGGTGGTGGTATGGAATTACTACAATTCTCATATTTTAATCGTCAAAAAGGCGGTGTTATAGGTATTGATGTTGTTGATGAAATGCTGGAAGCCTCACGTAAAAATTTTATAGAAGCTGAAGCGCAAAACGATTGGTTTAAATCAGAATTTGTTGACCTTAAAAAAGGTGATGCCATGAATTTACCTGTTGAAGATAACAGCATTGATGTAGCAGCACAAAACTGTTTGTTCAATATATTTAAAGCAGATGATTTAAAAAAGGCCATAACCGAAATGTATCGCGTATTAAAACCGCACGGCAAATTAGTAATGAGCGATCCTACCTGTGAGCAACCTATGAATGAGACCTTGCGAAACGACGAACGCTTACGTGCATTATGCCTAAGCGGAAGCTTACCTATTGCAGAGTATGTAAAAGCATTAACAGATGCTGGCTTTGGTACTATTGAAATTAGAGCCCGAAAACCTTACCGTATTTTAGATCCAAAAAACTATCCTACAGATCAATTAATTTATATCGAATCCATAGAAGTAGCAGCTATTAAAGACCCTATGCCAGAAGATGGCCCATGTATTTTTACAGGAAAAGCTGCAATTTATTATGGTGAAGAAGATTTCTTTGATGATAAAAAAGGACATGTATTAGTTAAAAATCAGCCCTTAGCCATTTGTGATAAAACCGCTGGAGCTATAGCAGATTTAGGCAGAGCCGATATTTTTATTAGTGAATCTACATATCATTATGATGGTGGTGGATGTTGTTAAAACCTTAGGCCTTTCAGGTTTTAAAAAACCTGAAAGGCCTGAAACCAAAAAGATAGGTTCTAAAACTTTAATGATTCAAATGTGATTATACATCAAGACCTTTCAGGTTTTAAAAACCTGAAAGGTATGAAACCAAAAAGATGGAAAAAATAGAGTCAGGACATTATTATCATATTTATAATAGAGGTAACAATAAACAGAATATTTTCTTTGAAGATCAAAACTATATTTATTTTATAAAGCTATTAGAAAAACACATATCACCAATTGCAAAAGTTTATGCATATTGTTTACTATCTAATCATTTTCATTTAGTCTTAAAGTTTAATGATAATTTAATTAATCCATCCCAAGGATTATCAAACTTAATGAATGCATATACAAAAGCGATTAATAAACGTTTTAATAGAACTGGAAGTATTTTTTGAAAAGCCTTTTAAACGAATTAGAATTACAAATGAAAATTATCTTTTAAACTTAGTGCTATACATTCATCTTAATCCAGAGCATCATAACTTAGCTGAAAACTTTCAAGATTATAAGTATTCTTCTTATATAGATATAATACAAGATAACACATCTTTAATAGCAGTTAAAAGTGTTATTGATTTTTTTAACGATAGAATAAATTTTATAGACACACATGTTTTAAGAAAAGTATATCTTGATGATAAAAATTTAACCTTTGAGTAAGACCTTTCAGGTTATGAAAACAAAGACCTTTCAGGTTTTAAAAACCTGAAAGGTCTAGACGCTTTAGTATGGAAAAATACATAGATATTATTAAAAATTCATATTCTGGTTACTGGAACTATCTTAAATATGAACTTATTGACCTCAACCATTGGAACAACTTTTTCTATGGACTTGTCCTAATTTCACTATTAGTTTGGGGATTAGAAATTATATTTCCGTGGCGAAAAACGCAAGCTTTATTCAGAAAAGATTTTTGGTTAGACACCTTTTACATGTTTTTCAACTTCTTTTTACTAAATCTCATTATACTAATTGCATTATCAAATACAGTGTCCACTTTATTTAACGATGCTTTAGCTTCTGTTGGAATTTATGTATCTAAATTTCAACTTTTTAATGCAGAAAATTTACCAAAATGGTTGGGCTTAGTACTCTTTTTTATAGTTTCAGATTTTGTGCAATGGAATACACACCGGTTATTACACCGCATACCTTGGTTATGGAATTTTCATAAAGTACACCATTCTGTAAAGGAAATGGGATTTGCGGCACATTTACGTTACCACTGGATGGAACCTGTTGTTTACAAGTCTTTATTATACATACCGTTGGCATTAATAGCCAATTATAAATCACAAGATGTGGCTATTGTTTACTTTTTTACAATTGCAGTTGGCCACCTTAATCACGCCAATTTAGGTTGGGATTATGGTGTTTTTAAATACATTTTTAACAATCCAAAAATGCATATTTGGCATCATGCTAAAGCATTACCAAAAAATGTAAGCTATGGTGTAAATTATGGATTAACCCTAAGCCTGTGGGATTATATCTTTAAAACAGCACACGTACCTCATAGTGGTAGAGATATTGAATTGGGTTTTAAAGGTGATGAACAGTTTCCAAATGATTTTATCAGACAGGAATTATACCCATTACATAAAAAATGAAGTCATTAGTGTTATTTTTATTCATATTATTTTCATCTTGTGTTGGAGGTAAAAAAGCCATACAAAATTCTGAATCTAAGCAATACATAAATAAAGAGGTTATAATAACTGACTCAAAAAACGAAACCATAATTAAAGTTGAAACAGAAGAAACGCCTACTTTAAAAATTGAAAAAACAAAAAACGACTCACTACCTTTTCATCAAAAACTGAGTAAACGTAAAGGTGATCTTCACGATTTATTTAATAATTTATTACAAAAGCATGTGTCTATAGATGGTAATGTAGATTATAAAGGTTTTAAAGACGATTATAAAAAACTTCTAGACTATATAACTGTGTTACAGAAAGTTTATGATTTTAGAGATGAATTAAATAAGGAGCAAAAACTAGCATATTGGATTAACGCTTACAACGCATTAACCATAGATTTAATTATTAGAAACTACCCTTTAAAAAGCATAAAAGACATCAAAAATCCTTGGGAACAACGTTTCTGGAAATTTGGCAATACATGGTTAAACCTTAACGACATTGAACATAACATTCTTAGAAAATTAAATGAACCTCGAATTCATTTTGCCATAGTTTGTGCTGCAAAATCGTGCCCTAAACTTTATAACAAAGCCTTTACAGCAAGTACTTTAGATGCTGATTTAACAAAACTCACAAAAGCGTTTTTAGCTGATACCACTAAAAATAATATTTCTAAAGAAGATGTTAAACTCTCAAAAATATTTAAGTGGTTTGAAAAAGATTTTAAAACTAATGGTAGCTTAATTGATTTTTTAAATAAGTTTTCAACTTTAGAAATTTCAGCGGCTGCAACAAAACGTTTTTTAGACTATGATTGGAGTTTGAATGCTAAATAAAATCTATTATAATTTTTTACTCGTTACTGTATTAAAGTAAACGCTTTTTATAATCCCATCTGAGAGCCCTATTTTTGGCACATAAATATCTTTAGCATTACTCCATTTCATGGCAGACAAATATATGCGTGTAGCTGGTATAATTACATCTGCCCTATCCTGATTGAGATTTAATTTAGTAATACGTTCTTCATAAGAAAAATTTTGAAGCATCTTATAATAATTAGTTAAATAGAAGTAAGACAAGGGTTTACCTATTGGCTTCCCTGAAATTTTAAATATTTTATTAATATTTCCACCAGTTCCGAGTAAGGCAATTTTATCATAATGCAATGTATTTTCTTTAATCCAGGTTTCTAACTCTAGCCAAGTTTCATTGTTTACGATATCATTTAACAAACGTACGGTTCCAATCTTAAAGGATTTAGATTTTATTTTTTCACCATTATGAAGTATGGAAAACTCTGTGCTTCCGCCACCAACATCAACATATAAATAGGTTTTATTAATATCTATATATGTATTTAAATCTGTTGCAGCAATAATTGTAGCCTCTTCTTCACCATCTATAATATCAATTGTAATACCACAGGTTTCTTTTATTTTTTCTACAATAAATTTATTATTTCTAGCTTCGCGCATTGCAGATGTTGCACAAGCTTTGTAACGCACAACACCGTGAGATTTCATAAGTAAACTAAAAGCCATCATGGTATCTAGCAATCGCTCTTTGTTGTATTCAGAAATTTCACCTTTTACAAAAACATCTGACCCTAACCTTATGGGTACACGTACTAGTGCGTTTTTTTTAAAAAACACATCAATACTATCTTGTTCTATAATATTGGAAATTAATAATCTAACGGCATTAGAACCAATATCTATAGCTGCGTATTTCTGAATTTTTAGCATGTTAATGGTCTAATGTATTGAGGTAATAGTCATAAGTACTAAACTGTGAGCGAACACTTTTATTTGTATTTTTCCTGTACTTATTATCTTGATTTTCGTTTATAATACGTGCTTTAACATTGTCTTGCCAGCATATTTCAAACAAATCTTGAAGCTCTTTTTTAATTCCATTATCGTAAATAGGGCAACTCACTTCTACCCTATTTTCAATATTACGCGTCATCCAATCTGCTGATGATATGTAAACCTTTGGCGAATTGTTGTTTGAAAAAATATACAAACGTGTATGCTCTAAAAATTTATCTATTATACTAATAATTTCTATGTTAGCACTCATACCTTTTATACCTGGTATTAAACAGCATAAACCTCTAACAATCATTTGTATTTTTACACCAGCATTACTAGCTTCATAGAGTTTATCAATCATTTTATAACTGCTTATACTGTTCATTTTTAATTTAATATAAGCTGGCTTACCTTGTTTGGCATTATCAATTTCTTTATCAATAAGGCTAAATAATTTTGATTTGGCGTAATGTGGAGAAGTAATAATATGTTTATAGCGATTAATTTTATAGTTGACTTCAAAAAAATCAAAAACTTTATTGACATCTTTTAGTAATTTTTGATCTGTGGTTAAAAGCGTAAAGTCTGTATAAATTTTAGCTGTAGACTCATTAAAATTTCCAGTGCTTATAAACCCATAGCGTACTAATTTTTCATCTTCTTTGCGCTCTATTACACACATTTTACAATGCACTTTAAGACCCGTAACACCAAAAAGTAAGTTGATGCCTTCGTTTTGCATTTGTTCTGCATAATTAATATTAGCTTCTTCGTCAAAACGTGCTCTAAGTTCTATGGATACGGTTACTTTTTTACCATTTTTTGCAGCATTAATTAAAGAACTTGCAACGTGAGAAATTTGCGCAAGTCGGTATATCGTGATTTTTATAGTTTTTACTTTTGGATCTAAAGCGGCTTCTCTTAAAAACTTTACGATGTAAGAAAACGTATGGTATGGTGTGTAAACAAGGTAGTCTTTTTGGGCAATGGTTTTAAAAATACTATCTTTTAAACTCAACCCTTTTACGGGTAAGGGCATTATTTTGTCGTATAATAAATCTGTTCTTCCTAAACTAGGAAAACCCATATAATCGCGTCTGTTATGGTAACGTCCGCCAGGTATAATACTATCTTTTGCCTCAATACCCATACGTTCTAACAAAAAGTTTAGAGAATCTTTATCAATACTTTTATCATATACAAACCGCACTGGGTCACCACTTTGGCGGTCTTTTACACTATCAGACAACTTATCTATAAAACTCTTACTAAGGTCACTCTCAAAATCTAACTCACCATCTCTGGTAATTTTAATCATGTGGGCAGTAATACTTGTGTAATTAAAAATATTAAAAATGTCTTCTAAGCAATATCTAATAATATCATCTACCATAATGATATAATTAGCGTCATTTACCCTTGGCAATACTACAAAACGATTCATAGCCCTAGAAATTTCTATAAGTGCATATGTGCTTTTACCATCTGCATTAGACATTTTTACATTTAAATATGCAGCGGTATCTTTTAACTCTGGTAATGCCACATGTTCATCTAAAACTATGATTACGAGCGCTGGACTAATTTCTTGAAAAAAATAATTTTTTATGAAGTTGTGCTCTACTTCACTAATATTAGTTTCATTAATAATGTGTATGTTTTCTTTTTTTAAGGCTTTTACAATGGTGTCTAATATAGCGAGGCTTTCGGTTTGTTGCTGTATTACAATTTGAGTAATTTGCTCTAATAAGTCGCTAGCTTTAAAACCTCCTAATTCACTTTTACCAGCTTTACCAGCTTCATATATTCGCTTTACGGTAGCATATCTTACCTTAAAAAATTCGTCTAAATTATTTGAGAAAATTCCTAAAAAACGCATTCGCTCAATTAACGGAACATTTACGTCTGCGGCTTCTTGCAATACACGTGCATTAAACTGCAGCCAACTTATTTCTCTGTTTATATAATTATTTTTTTGCTTATTCATTATTTTAAACCCTTTGGAGTGATTATAAAATTAGTACTGCCTGTTATGATGTCTTCCCAATGCTTAGTTGAGAATGAAATATTTACTAAACCAGAGGTTGGAAGGTTATCTAAATAACTATTCCCAAGACTATTTGTTAACGCTGTAAATGCCTCATTATGTCCAAAAAGCATCACACTATTTATGGAGTTGGGCAACTGTTTTATAAATTGTAATACTTTGTTTCCACCAAAATCATACAATTGAGATTCAATTTGAATACGTTCTGAAGAAATACCACAGGTTTTTAAAAACAACTTAGACGTGGTTAACGCTCTGTTTGCAGGGCTAGAATAAACTACATTAGGGACTTCATTTTTTTGCTGAAAGTGATGCGCCACCAAAGCAATATCTGTAATTCCTCTTTGGCTTAGTGGGCGATCCATGTCTGGTAATGGATGTTCCCAAGACGATTTTGCATGCCTTACTAATACTAATTCTTTCATCTTAAAACTAAAAATTATGGCGCTAGTTGCTCAATTTTCCAATTGAAATCGTTTTGTAATTTATAACGTATTCTATCATGTAATCGGTTGGGTCTGCCTTGCCAAAATTCAATTTCTACAGGTTTTACCATAAAACCGCCCCAATGTTCTGGTCTGGTTATCTGCTTTCCTTCGTATTCTACTTCTAATGCTTTGAGCTTATTTTCTAAAACTGCTCTATTTTTAATAACCTCACTTTGGTTAGATACTATGGCACCTAGTTGACTACCGTGTGGTCGTGATTCAAAATAACCATCACTTAAGTTTGAGGCTATTTTTTCAGCTTTACCTTTAATGCAAATTTGACGCTCTGAACTGGGCCAAAAAAAAGACAAACAAACATTAGGATTTGCTGCAATTGCTTTTCCTTTTTCACTGTTGTAATTGGTGTAAAAAATAAAACCCTCATGGGTGTATTTTTTTAAAAGTACAACCCTGCTTTTTGGAAATCCGTCCAAACCAATTGTAGAAACCGTCATTGCATTAGTTTCATCTATATTAAAATGAGTATCTACCTCTGTAAACCAATTCCTGAATAATTCAATAGGATTTTGCGGAACGTTATTTAACAACAATTCCCCTTTGGTGTACGATTTTCTGTAATTACCTAAGTCTTTTTCCATAGATTCAAAGATAATTTAAATTATAGGAATATTTTAAAAATCGAAGGTTTTACCGTCTTTTGAAAGTAACACGTTATCAAAAACAGTTTCGGCTTCAGTTTTAAAACCGTCATAGCCGTCATAACGCGAAGAATAATGCCCTAAAATAAGCGTTTTTGCATTGGCTTTTTTGGCTATTGTAGCGGCTTCTTTTGCTGTGCTATGTTTTGTAGGTTGGCATAGTGCTGCATTTTTTTCTAAAAAGGTAGATTCGTGGTACAGTACAGAAACATCTTTTATAATGGGTAGCATTGCCTCATTATAAACCGTATCACTACAAAAGGCATAACTTTTTGGCGGTTCTGGATCTTTGGTAATTAATGCGTTTTTTATAAGTATACCGTCTTCGCTTTCAACATCAAAACCTTGTTTTATTTTGCGGTAATATGCTACGTTTATGTTAGCATTTAATACCGCATTTAGGTCTAGTTTACGCTCGTTTTCTTTCTCCTTAAACAGAAAACCGTTGGTGTAAATTCTATGTTTTAGAGGAATTGTATGTACTTCAACCTTATCATCTTCAAAAATTAATTCTGATTTATCTGAGGTAAGTTCATGAAAAATTAAGGGGTAGTTAGTCCAAGAATCGGATAGTTTTAATTGAAGGGTTACAACTTCTTTCAGACCTTTTGGCGCGTATATATGAAGTTCGGTTTCACGAGTTAAGAGTCTAAATGTGCTAATTAAACCCACCAAACCAAAGTAGTGATCGCCATGAAGGTGTGATATAAATATGCGTTTTATTCTTGAAAACTTTATTTTACTGCGTCGTAATTGTACTTGTGTACCTTCTGCACAATCTATTAAAAACATGTGGTTTTTAATTTCTAAAACTTGCGAAGTGGTATTGGCATCTACTCTTGGTGTTGCGCTGTGGCAACCTAATATGGTTAACTTCATGTACTCTTAAATAATGGTTTTAGGCTGTAAAATTAACATCATATATTACTATGTACTAAAGTTAGAGAATAAACCAGGTATAGATTATTTTACATGGATTATTGTAAACTAGCTAAAACCAGCCATTAATTTTAGACGGTTTTAGCAACTGGCTTTATTTTCGATATTTTATTTTCCTTTTAAACACTCGGTTCTTTTCTCTTTTTCCATTTACTATTTTATAAATCGTCTGTCTAGTCCAGTTTGAATGTTTGTCGTATTTATATTCATACTCATAGTTATCTGATTTAATCAAATCTCCAAGTTCATTATATTCTGAATTTAGATATTTTTTAATGGAAAAATCAATTTGACTTTTATTTGTTGAAATAATTTTTCCTTTTTCGTTAACGACTTTGGTTTTTGCTATATTGTTTATATAATCATATTCAGCAACTTCTTTTCCCGAAAAATTATAATTTATCTCTTTTAGTTTTAATTCAATTGGATGACCGTTTTCATTATTTATCAAGAAAGTTTCTCTAAATAAAATATTGTTTTTATTTCTATTACTAACCTTTATTAAAAATCCTTTTTCATCATATTTAAAAGTGGATATTTCGGTTGTGTAACCGTTATATTTATTCCAACGTTCAAATTTTCTTGAAGTGCTTTTTAATTTTGTCGAGTCGTAGTTAAAGGAAAGCCTTGCTTTTAATTTTCCCGTTTCGTCATATCTCATTTCTGAAACAAGTCTTTGCTTTTCGTTTATTATAGTGACTTCCTTATGTATTTCAATTCCATTTGAGTTATAAAATGTATTTGTAGAAGTAATTTGTGAAACATTCGAATTTTCTCTTAAATCAATTGGTCTATCGTGATGTAATGCCGAATATATATTTTGAGAATTTGATTCAAAAAATATAAAAGTCAGGACGATTGTAATTATTATCTTAATGTTCATTCAAATTGTAGCTAACTTTTATTATGAAAAATTTATAATTAAAACCCCAGATCACGCTCTATATCTTCCATTTCAATAATATCGTAAGCTTCTTGTAAGGTAGGTACAATAACTAATTCGTCTGGTATGTCTTCTAAACTAATGCTATTGGTTACAATTACAAAAGATTTTTTAATAGCGCTGTGGGTATTGCTAAGCTCTAAAAACAATGTAATATCTTTTGAATTTAAAGTACTAAACGTAGAAATGTCAATAATTATATGCTTGTCTGAAAACGTTTTGTAGGCTGTTTCTATAGCATCTACAAAATTATGAAGTGTTTCGTTTTCTATAGTAATTGTCGTAATAGTAGTGTCTGTGCTAATACGCATATTATTGCTTTATTTTTGAGGCTAAAAGGTAAATAACCGCCATCCTAACGGCTACCCCATTTTCTACTTGGTCTAAAATAAGGGCTTGTTTGGAGTCTGCAACATCACTTGTAATTTCTACTCCTCTATTTATAGGTCCTGGATGCATTATTACAATATCTTTATTTAAACTGTCTAACAATTCTTTGGTAACACCAAATTGTTGTGAATACTCTCGTGTTGTAGGAAAATAGCTTATTTCCATGCGCTCGTTTTGCACACGTAGCATATTTGCAACATCGCACCATTCCAATGCTTTTTTTAGATTGGTTTCTACTTTTACTCCTAAAGCGTTGATATACTTAGGTAACAATGTTTTTGGACCACATACCATAACATTAGCACCTTGCATTTGTAAGGCATAGATATTAGATAGTGCCACTCTACTGTGTAAAATATCGCCAACTATAACTACATTTTTGCCTTTTACAGCGCCTAGTTTTTCTCTAATGGAATAGGAGTCTAACAGAGCTTGTGTTGGATGCTCATGCGCACCATCGCCAGCATTTACAATAGGTACTTTTACATGCTTAGACAGAAACAAACCTGCACCTGGGTTTGGATGGCGCATTACCACCATATCTACTTTCATTGCCAATATGTTGTTTACAGTATCTATGAGTGTTTCGCCTTTTTTAACTGAAGATTGTGCTGCGGAAAAGTTTATAACATCAGCAGATAAGCGTTTTTGTGCCAGCTCAAAAGAAAGTTTTGTACGTGTAGAATTTTCAAAAAATAAGTTTGCAATTGTAATATCTCTTAGGGAAGGTACTTTTTTTATGGGTCTGTTAATGACCTCTTTAAACTGATCTGCAGTTTCAAAGATAAGCTCTATATCTGTTTTTATTAGATATTTTATTCCTAATAAGTGATTTACACTTAATGCACTCATATGTTTTGCTTTTAGCTATTTAATCATTGCCCTAAACAATTTTCTGTACTTATGTTTAGTTTAGTTCAACTTAAAATTTATTTCAGTCTCCTTATTTATTAATTAAGTAAACGGTGTCTTCCCCTTCGTTTTCTAACCAATTTACTTTTACTTTTTGATGATCTATGGCATCTACTTGTCGGCCTCTATAATTTGGCTGAATTGGTAAGTGTCTGCTAAAACGTCTGTCTATTAAGGTTAATAATTCTACATTTTTGGGACGACCAAAAGATTGAATTGCAGTTAGCGCAGCGTTTATGCTTCTGCCTGTGTACAAAACATCGTCAATAAAAACTACGTTTTTATCTTCTACTATAAAGTCAATTTCTGTTGTATTTGCTTCTAAGGGTTTATTACCACGCCTAAAATCGTCTCTAAAAAATGTAATATCTAAATGTCCTAGTTTTATACCCTTAATCCTATAGTTTTCAGATAGCATTACCGCCAAACGATTGGCTAAATACTTACCTCGTGGTTGTAAGCCTATAAGTACGGTTTCAGAAAAATCGTTATGGTTTTCAATAAGTTGACAAGCCAATCTATGTAGTGTAATATTGACTTCTATTGCGCTGAGTAATATTTTTTGACTCATAATGATTTTAAACCTTATTGCCTTACAAAGTTAGGGATATTGAAGTAATAAATTATTTATTTAAAAATCTTTTTTCAAAATCATTGTTATATGCATTGGTAAATAAAGGCAATTGCGTTCTAAGTTTAAAAGAATATCGATTAATAGACTAATTTAATTAAGCTAAAAAAAAGCCTCTCATTTCTGAAAGGCTTTAGTTATTTTAAAAAAACTTGGGAAACTAATTATTTTCCGTCCATTTTATCTTTTAAAGCTTGTAATGCATCATTTGCATCACCTAAAGTAGGTTTAGCTTCAGCGGCTTGAGCTTCTTGCTTTCTTACAGCTTGATTCACTATTTTAGCTTCTTCTTCTCTAAATACTGCAGTATGAGAAGCTACAACACGCTTGAATTCTTTATTAAATTCAATAATCTTGAACTCTGCTTCTTCTCCTTTAGCTAATTTAGATCCGTCTTCTTTTTCTAAATGACGTACTGGAATAAATGCTACAATATCTTCGTTAAATTCTATTGTTGCGCCTTTATCTACAATTTCAGTAATTGCCGCTGTATGGCTAGTACCTAATGCAAATTCAGTTTCATATTTATCCCATGGATTATCATTAGTTTGTTTGTGTCCTAAAGATAATTTACGTCCTTTTACATCTAATTCTAATACTACAACATCTAGCTTATCACCAACGTTACAGAATTCTGAAGGATGCTTAATTTTCTTAGTCCAAGATAAATCTGAGATGTAAATTAACCCATCAATACCTTCTTCTAATTCAACAAAAACACCAAAGTTTGTAAAGTTACGTACAATACCATTATGTTTAGAACCAACTGGGTATTTAGATGTAATATCTGTCCATGGATCTGGAGTCATTTGCTTAATACCAAGTGACATTTTACGATCTTCTCTATCTAAAGTTAAGATTACCGCTTCAATTTTATCTCCTACGGAAACAAAATCTTGTGCTGAACGTAAATGCGTTGACCAAGACATTTCACTAACATGAACAAGTCCTTCTACACCTTCTTCTACCTCAATAAAAGCACCGTAATCTGCAATTACTACAACTTTACCTTTTACTTTATCACCTACCTTAACTCCTTCTCCTAAAGCTTCCCAAGGGTGCTTAGATAATTGCTTAAGACCTAATTGAATTCTAGATTTGTTTTCATCAAAATCTAGAATTACAACGTTTAATTTCTGATCTAATTCTACAATCTCGTTTGGATGATTGATTCGAGACCAAGATAAATCTGTAATATGTACTAAACCATCCACACCACCTAAATCTATGAACACACCGTAAGAGGTAATATTTTTTACAATACCTTCTAATACTTGTCCTTTTTCTAACTGACCAATGATTTCTTTTTTCTGCTCTTCAATATCAGCTTCAATTAAAGCTTTGTGAGAAACAACTATGTTTTTAAACTCGTGGTTTATTTTTACCACCTTAAATTCCATAGTTTTATTAACGTACTGATCGTAATCTCTAATTGGTTTTACATCAATTTGAGATCCTGGCAAGAATGCTTCAATGCCAAATACATCTACAATCATTCCTCCTTTAGTTCTGCATTTTACAAAACCGTTTACAATTTCGCCAGTTTGATTCGCATTAATTACACGATCCCAAGCTTTTATTACTCTAGCTTTTCTGTGTGACAATACTAATTGACCTGTAGCATCTTCTCTAACATCAATTAAAACTTCTACTTTATCACCAACAGCTAAGTTTGGGTTGTAACGAAATTCGTTTAGTGAAATTACACCTTCAGATTTTGCGTTGATGTCAATAATTGCATCACGGTCTGTAATTGTTATTACTGTACCTTCTACAACTTGATCATCTAAAGTATCTACAAAGTTTTCAGATACTAATTTTTCAAACTCTTCTAATTTAGTGTCGTCAATTTGCTCAATACCTTCTTCGTAATTATGCCAGTCAAAATCTGCTAAAAATTTCTCTGGATTTGCTTGTGCTTCTGAAATTACAGGAGCATCTACTTGTGTTGCTTCGGTTGCATCAACCTCAGCGTTTGTTGTTTCTTTTTCAGACATGTGCTGAATTAAAATTTGTATTCCGTAGCCATTGAAAGATAATGAAGTTGCCTACAGAAGTGTGTTTTGTTTGTTTTGATTCCTTTCAGTTACTCTCTAACTTCTCCAAAAAGGTTTGCAAAAATACAATAAAACATAAGAACAGCAAAACTATTTTTATAGAGTCTTACCCTTTATAAACCAGTTATAAAGTTTGATTCATATTTATTGCTAATTTTAAATCAAATAGAAGTAAAATCGCTTTATAAATTGTGACTTTTAATGTGTTTTAGTGTCTTATTTATATAGCATTTTTATTTACTAGGTATCTTTTAATAAATTTAGCGGATAATTAAGCTATTATTTCTTGCTGATTAATTAAAATACACTGTGAAAAGTAAAGTTCATTTTATGGTCATTAAAAAAAATAAAAACAATATATTTACATCAATTAACTAAAAAAAACAATTTATTATGGTGAAATCTAAATACCAGGCTGTATTAGACTTAGGTGAAGCTCTAAGCATTAAAGACGGAAACGTAACTGAAGAAAATGGGGTATTAAAAGTAGTTGGTACTGCTGCAACTCCTTACGTAAAAAATGCGCTTTGGGATAAAATTAAAGAAATTGGTGGTGCAGAACCAACAGACATAAAAGCAAACATATCTGTTGCAGATGATACTGTATATGCAAGACATACCGTTGCCAAAGGTGAAACTTTAGGTAAAATAGCGAAGCACTATTTTGGTGATGCCATGAAATACAAAGAGATTTTTGCAGCAAATACAGATGTATTAAAAAATCCTGATGTTATTCATCCTGATCAAGAATTAGTAATTCCTAATTTGTAATTTTAGGAATCTATAAATCACAAAAGCGGCTATTTAGTCGCTTTTTTTAGTTTAAAATAATTGCATTTACCAACTTTAATATCTGCTCTAATTGCTCCTCTATTCCCATTAAAGAATTATCTATCTCAATAGCGTCTTTTGCTTTTATTAAAGGTGAATCTTCCCTTGTAGAATCTATGTGATCTCTAGTAGTTACGTTTTCTAAAACAGCTTCATAGGTTAAGTCATGCCCACGATCTAACAATTCTTTATAGCGTCGTTTTGCTCTAGTTTCAGCGGAAGCTATCATGTACAACTTTAACTCTGCTTCTGGAAAAACTACGGTTCCAATATCGCGTCCGTCCATAACTATACCTTTGTGTTTACCCATAATTTGCTGCTGTTGCACAAGTTTTTTTCTAACCTCAGATAAGGTTGCAACCGGACTCACATATCTAGAAACTTCTAGAGTTCTAATTTGATTTTCAATGTTTTTGTTGTTAAGATAAACTTCTGCAAAACCCAACTCTTCATTAAATTTAAAGGTAATATTTATGTCGTCTAACTTAGTAATTAATGCTTCGGTATTAAAAAAACCATCACCAATCATTTTGTGTGTTAATGCGTAAAGTGTTACCGCCCTGTACATTGCACCAGTATCTACATAAATATAGTTGAGTTTTTTGGCAATTTTTTTTGCAATAGTGCTTTTTCCTGTTGAAGAAAACCCATCTATAGCAATAATAATTTTAGTGTTCTGCATTGTATTTTAAATTACATAACCGATTATCTATCCAAATTAATTTGAAGCCCAAAAAAACTGGTGTTAGAAGCACCTGCATATCTTGCATGTGTGTAATTGAAGCGTAAATTATTGAGTTTAATTCCTATACCAAAAGAAAGTCCCGAAAAATTTCTTTGGTTTTCTATTCTTAACTCTTCAGCCCTTCTAAAATTATAACCCATTCTGATATTAAAACCACTTTCTGGAAACAACTCTGCACCCATAATTAAATGCCTTAACCCTTTATTAAAAAAGCTAAGTTCTTCTTGGGTTTGGTTACCATCTAAATCTGTAGTTACACGAGCTGGATTAGAAACTCCTATTGGCCATTTTTGTAAATTTTCTAGGGTAAAATGCCATCTTAACGGAACGTTTTCTAAAGTTTGAGACATCCCAAAGTTTACTTCAAAAGGAAGTGGTTCATTTAGCCCCGCATAGGTTGTAAATTGCCCACCTAAATTTCTTACCGTAAGTGCTGCATGAAAATCTAAACGCTCGTTAATATACATCACTCCAAAATCTAAAGCACCACCAATAGAATTATATTGTTCTAATAAAGAAGTGATTATCTTAACATTTGTACCTACATAGAAATCTGAAAAAGGAATGTGATAATTGTAACCTGCAGAAATTGCGGTTTCGTTTCCGTTAAATTCACCTGTAGAAACTCCATTTAAATCGTAACCATCAAAAGCACCATAATTGATATAAGTAACACCAAAATGAAAGGTTTGCACATGCCTATCCCATGTATAGGCATATGCTGCTGTTCCGTAAGTTATTCCACCCAAATAATTAGAAAAATTAACCGCAAGCTGATTGTGCATTTCACTGTTTAATGAGGCTGGATTGTATAGCACCTCAGAAACATCATGGTCAAAATTTGTAATTATTTTGCCACCCAAGGCAGCTTGACGTGGCGAGGATACTAAGTTTAAAAACTGGTATGTAGATTCGCCACCCAATTGCGCAGATAATGGCAGTACCAATACTGTAAATAAGATACAAAAAAATCCCTTCTTCATAGATTTTGCAAAGTAACTAAATCTATAATTAAACGAATGTATGTCCTAATTTATTTTTGAGCTAAGTAATTAAAAGTATCATGTTACAGTTAAATAATTAAGCCTAGTAAACTTTCAATAACATAAACCTTGCTATTTTAACATTTTACGTCATATAAAAAATTATAGTTTTGTAACTTTGTAATTGTAAACAATAGATCATGAAAATAGAGCAATTATACACCAAATGTCTGGCACAAGGTGCTTATTATATTGAATCTGATGGTGAAGTCGCTATTATTGATCCGCTGCGTGAAACACAACAATACATTGATAAAGCGGAAGAAAATAACGCGACAATAAAATATATTTTTGAAACACATTTTCATGCCGATTTTGTGTCTGGTCATATAGATTTAGCCAAAAAAACTGGCGCTAAAATAATATTTGGCCCCAATGCATCAACAGCTTACGATATGTATTCTGCAAAAGATAGTGAAACATTTAAACTTGGTAAAATTACCATTAAAGTATTGCACACACCTGGTCATACATTAGAGTCTTCAACCTATTTACTTAAAGATGAAAACGAAAAAGACCATGCCATTTTTACTGGTGATACCTTATTTTTAGGAGATGTTGGGCGACCAGATTTGGCTATTAAATCTGATCTTACAAAACAAGATTTAGCTGGACTTTTATTTGAGTCTTTAAGAACAAAAATAATGCCTTTAGGAGACGATATTATTGTATATCCTGCGCATGGTGCTGGCTCTGCTTGTGGTAAAAGCTTAAGCAAAGAAACCGTTGGCGTTTTGGGCGAGCAAAAGCAAACCAATTATGCTTTACGTGCAGATATGACTAAAGCAGAGTTTGTAGCTGAAGTTTTAGACGGTATTGCTCCACCTCCACAATATTTTGCTAAAAATGCTATGCTTAACAAAATGGGGTACACAGCTTTTGATACCGTTTTAGAAAATGGAAATAATCCTCTAAACCCTCAACAATTTGAAGCGTTATCTAAAACTAGCGGTATCTTAATTTTAGATGTAAGACCACAAAGCGAATTTATAAAAGGTCATATTCCAAATTCTGTATTTATAGGCTTAAACGGTAGTTTTGCACCTTGGGTTGGCGCATTAATTACAGACTTAAAACAACCTATTCTTTTGGTAGTGCCAGAAGGAGAATCTGAAGAAGCCGTTACACGACTATCTCGTGTAGGTTATGATAATGCTTTAGGGTATTTAGAAGGCGGAATTTCTGCATGGATTGCGGCTGGTAAAACTACAGAAACATTAGTGTCTATAACTGCAGAAGTATTTGCTGACAAAGCAAAATCCGATACTATAAACATATTAGATGTACGGAAAGAAGGTGAGTATGAAGCGATGCACTTAGACGCTTCTGAACATTTTTCATTAGAGCTTATAAACCAAAACCTAAATCGTATTTCTAAAGACAAAACCTACTATATACATTGTGCTGGCGGATATAGGTCTGTAATTGCTGCTTCTATTTTAAAAGCAAATGGTTTTAAGCACTTAATAGATGTTGCTGGTGGTTTTGGTGCTATAAAAAACACAGACTTACCCATGAGTGATTTTGTTTGTCCGTCTTCGTTGTAGATTGGTTTTTAGAGTGTCATTTACGTGGTTAGAAATCATTTTAGAAGATGTAACTGTTTGTCTATCAGATTTTTTTCAAAACAAACCCAATGCTAAGCTTCATCTTCTGGCACTTTAAATAATAATACTATACCTATTAAAAAGAATACAAACAAAAACAAAATGGCGTAACGCATAGAGCTTATCTGATCTACTATTGCAAAAATTAGCATACCTATAACGATACCAATTTTTTCTGCTACATCATAAAAACTAAAATATGAGGTTGTATCTTCAGTTTCTGGTAAAAATTTTGAATACGTAGAACGCCCTAAAGATTGTACTCCACCCATAACCACACCTACCAAACTTGCTGCAATATAAAACTGTAATGGTGTTGCCATGAAATACGCATAAACACACAGACACATCCATACAGCATTAACAACAATTAAAGTTTTAATGTTTCCGTATTTTTCTGATGCTTTAGAAGTTATGTAAGCTCCTAAAATAGCAACAAGTTGTATAATTAAAATGCTTAAAATTAACCCTGTAGTTTTTTCACTATCAGAACCCCAAAGTATTTCTTTTTCACCAAAATACACTGCCATTAACATTATGGTTTGTACCGCCATACTAAACACAAAAAAGGCATTTAGGTAACGTTTTAATCTTAAATTACCCTGTAATTCTTGCCAAACTGCTTTTAACTCATTAAAACCGTTAAGCAAAACTGCTTTGTTAACTTTATGCCCAGATGACACACCTGTTGGCAATACATAAAAAGAATATTGACTAAAACCTATCCACCACAAACCAACGGTTATAAAAGAAATACGCATGGCTTCCATAGAGGCTGCTCCCTTTGCTTTTGCTAATGCTTCTGTAATTTCCAACTCAGTTCCGGTGGCTTGTAATGTTTCTGAAATACTAATATCAAAACCAAAAAACTCTGGAAACATTACCATTGCTAAATTTAAAAGTAACAGAATTACACTTCCAATATAACCCCAAGAAAATCCTTTGGCACTCACGGCATCTTGTTGGTGATCGAAAGCAATGTCTGGCAAATACGAATTGTAAAACACCAAGCTGCCCCAATACCCCAATAAACCCATAAAATAAAACAACAAACTGATATGAATATGCTCTAAACTGAACCAATACAGACCAAAACAACCAATGCTTCCCATATAACAGAAAAACTTCATGAAGCTTTTTTTATTACCCACATAATCTGCAATACCAGAAAGTAATGGTGACAAAAAAGTAACCACTAAAAACGTAAATGCGGTTATTATAGAAATTAATACCGTTTGTTTCATTTCAAAACCAAAGGCATTTACTGGTGCCTCTGAGTCTAAAAATAAATTGGCATAAAATATTGGAAAAATAGAAGAGGCAATAGTTAGGGTATATACTGAGTTTGCCCAATCGTAAAATGCCCAAGCATTTAATAACTTTTTACTCCCTTTTTTATATGTATTCATAATTTAAAAATTATTACAATACAATTATAAATTAAAAACTGCTTTACCAACATATTGAATTAAACATTTAATTATGACTAACAAACTTTTTTTAAAAAATTTACACTTGTACATAAAAATAAAGCTGCCCTAAAAGAGCAGCTTCGAAAATAAGTAAATATTTTGAGTATATTAATTTATAGGTCTAAATGATGTAACACCAAATTTTTTGGCTTCAGCTTTTGCTGTTGGTGCTAACGCTTTTAAACTAGCTATTCTACTATCATTACTTGGATGTGTGCTCATAAATTCTGGCTGAGATTGCCCACCACTATTTGCTTTCATACGCTTCCAAAGCTCAGATGCTTCATCTGGATTGTACCCAGCTACTGCCATAAGATATAATCCAATTTTATCGGCTTCGGTTTCATGACTTCTACTAAAAGGCAGCATACCTAAAACATTAGACCCAATACCAAAGGACTGATTAAAAATACCTAATGCTTTTTCATCTTTAGCTAAAGCAACATTTCCTGCCAAAGCTAAACCCTGTTGCATCATACCAGCACTCATACGTTGCTGACCATGATTTGCCAATGCATGCGCTACCTCATGCCCCATAATAGCGGCAACACCTGTTTCGTTTTTCGCTATTGGTAAAATACCCGTATAAAATGCTATTTTTCCGCCAGGCATACACCATGCATTTACTTGGTCGGATTGTATAAGTTTATATTCCCATTTATAATCTTTTAAATAACCCGCATGGCCATTTGCCGTTAACCAACGTTCTGCAGCAGTAGCAATACGTTGCCCAACACGGTTAATCATCTCAGAATCTTGAGTGCCCGTAATCACTTTATTTTCAGTGAGTACTTGATTATATTGTGAAAAAGCCGCTGGAAATAATGTACTGTTCTCAGTACCAGGAAATGCCATTGTTTTTTTTCCTGTAAAAGGGTTTGTAGCACAAGAGCAGATAACTAATGGTAATACTAATAGTGCTTGTATTTTTTTAGAAAACATATTTAGGGTTTAAAAGTTATATATTTTAGACCCACAATTTACAAAATAGTCACTTTATAATTGCAAATTTATTTTAACATAGCTTTATTAATTGTGCATATAATCAAATTGAATATATGTCGTTACATTTGTATAAATTTTTTATTTTGAATTTTCACAGAACACTTACTTTAACTTTAATTCTTTTTACGGTTTCAAACGCAGTTTTTGGTCAGCAAAATCAAAAAATAACGATAGAAGCTGGTCAGCTTATTGTAGATTCTGAACTAGAAGCTGGTGCAAAAGTTTTTTTAAGAAACAAATCTCAACAGGTTCATTTTATACATGAAGGTATTGATATGTGGTGCGATAAGGCTATATATTATGAAGATCAAAATTTTATTGAAGCCTTTAGTAATGTGGTAATGAAGCAAGGCGACACCATAAACATGGTTGCAAAATATGTAGAATACAGTGGCGAAACACAACTTGCTTTTGCCCGTGGAAACGTTGTTTTAAAAGAACCAAAATCTACCTTAACCACAGACACTTTGCGTTTTGATAGAGTACGCCAACAAGCTTATTTTGATTGCAAAGGTAAAGTAGTAAGAGATTCTTCTGGCACCATAACCAGCCAAATTGGTCGTTATTATATGGCTGCTAAAAAATACCAATTTGTTAAAGACGTTATACTTGTAAACCCAGAGTATACTTTAAATACAGAGCGTTTAGATTTTTATACAGAAAACGGGCATGCCTATTTATTTGGGCCTTCTACTATAGTTGGCAAAAATAATACGGTGTATTGTGAACGCGGCTTTTATAATACCAATAATGATACTGGGTATTTTCAGAAAAACGCAAAAATAGATTACAACAACAGAAGCGTTGAAGGAGATAGTTTATATTTTGACCGCGCTAAAAGCTTTGCCTCTGCCACCAATAATATAACCGTAACCGACACCATAAATAAAAGCCTAGTAAAAGGGCATTATGCAGAAGTTTGGCGCGAAAAAGATTCCGTGTTTATTACAAAACGTGCCTTGGCAATTACAGTACAAGAAAAAGATTCGGTTTATATACATGCAGATACGCTAATGCTTACTGGCAAAGCAAATGAGCGTATTACACGTGCATTTTACAATGTAAAATTATTTAAAAGTGATATTGCTGGCAAAGCAGACTCAGTGTATGTGAACCAAAAAAACGGACTTACAAAGCTAATAAATCTAAAACGCTTTAACTCTACGGATGCTTTTGCAGTAAAACGAAAACCTATCTTATGGAATCTTGGCAATCAAATGACAGGCGACACCATTCATTTAATTTCAAATACAAAAACCGAACAATTAGATTCGCTTCTAGTTTTTAACAACGCTTTTTTAATAAGTAAAGACTCACTAGGTATTGACAATTACAATCAAGTAAAAGGAAAAACACTAATTGGGCTTTTTAAAAACAATGAACTTTACAACGTAGATATTATAAAAAATGCCGAAAAACTATATTACCTCAGAAACGAAACAAATGAACTTATTGGCATAGATAAGTCCAAGTCTGGCAGCATTAATATAAAAATTACAGACCAAGAAATTGAAGAAATGCGTCTAATAAAACAAATTGATGGTGAGGTTATACCAGAGGACGAATTTCCAAAAGGTGCAAAACGCTTTAGAGGTTTTGATTGGCGTGAAGATGAACGGCCATTATCTGTTGAAGATTTATTTAAAGACGACCCACCATTAGAATTACCTGTAATAAAAGGCTTAAAAGATTATGTACCACAAGAAGATTTTATAAACCCAGAGGTTACAAAACGCATCGTAAAAGCTGGTAGCGGTACACCTAAAAAAGTAAATAAAGCGGCGCGCAATTTGCCAAAAAAGACTTTAACAACTCCCAATAAAGGTAATATTATACCACTAAAAAATACAACTAAAAAAAACTTAATTAAAAGCAATACAGGGAATTAAAACCTTATGCAACATAACTTTTTTAAATACCAAGCCCAAACCACACCTCATCCTTTAGCTCTAGAAATTAGCCATGCTAAAGGCACATACATATATACTAAAGACGGCAAATCATATTTAGATTTTGTAGCGGGAGTTTCAGCAAATACTTTAGGTCACTCCAACCCAATTATTAATGCTGCAGTAAAATTACAACTAGACAAATATGCGCATGTCATGGTTTATGGCGAGTACATCCAAGACCCAGCTGTTGCCTTATGCCAACTAATTGCAAAACACTTACCAGAGCCATTAGAAACCACCTATTTGGTTAATTCTGGTACTGAAGCCATTGAAGGCAGTTTAAAATTAGCTCGAAGATTTACAGGCAGATCAGAAATTATAGCTGCAAAAAACGCCTATCATGGCAATACCATGGGGTCTTTAAGCCTCATGGATTACCAAGAACGCAAACAGCCCTTTTTACCATTAATTCCGGGTATTAAACATATTAGCTTTAATTGTGAGTGGTGTTTACAGCAAATTACAGAAAAAACTGCAGGTGTAATTTTAGAAACTATACAAGGTGGCGCTGGTTTTATTGAACCAAATGCCAACTATTTAGAAAACGTTGCAGCACGTTGTAAAGCTGTTGGTGCGCTTTTAATTTTAGACGAAATTCAACCAGGAATTGGGCGCACTGGTAAACTTTTTGGCTTTGAACATTACAACTGCCTACCAGATATAGTGGTTACTGGTAAAGGCTTAGGTGGTGGTTTACCAATTGGAGCTTTTACAACTTCAAAAAAAATAATGCAACACCTCAGTGACAATCCAAAACTAGGACATATAACCACATTTGGAGGCAATCCAGTAATTGCTGCGGCGGCCTTGGCAACACTTACAGAAATTACTAACTCTAATTTAATCCCAGATACCTTAATAAAAGAGCAGTTATTTAGAACACTATTAAAACACAAATACATTACAGAAATAAGAGGCAAAGGATTGATGCTAGCTTTAATTTTAGACACGCCAGAACGGGCTAATTCACTTGTTTTAAAAGCACAAGACCTAGGTCTTATTTTGTTTTGGCTTCTTTTTGAACCAAAAGCGGTAAGAATAACACCACCATTAACAATATCTTCAGAAGAAATTAAAAAAGGCTGCGATATTATCTACTCTATATTAGATGGTATTTAAATGCTAAACAACACTAAATTGCTGATTTCAAGTTGTTTAAATAATTTTACTTAATAAATGTTCATTACTTTGTTAAAAACATTAATAAAAAAACAAAACTAGTTAAAACAGGTAGCTTATTTTTATTTTTAATGAATCATTAAAAGGTCTATGCATTTAAGTTCAGAAGAGGAAAACATATCACTTTCAAAATTTGAGTCCATGTTAAAAACAAACGATATCTTGTTTTTTGACTCTGATGAATTCGAAAATATCATTCACCATTATCTTGAAAACGGGAAAATATCTCGTGCAAAACGTGCTATAAAATTTGGATTGCAACAGCATCCTTCTTCTATAAATTTAAAATTATTTGAAGTTGAAACTCTAATCTTAGAAAATAATTTTAAAAAAGCAGATGAAATTTTAGCATATTTACACAATCTAGAGCCCACAAACGAAGAAATATACATTCAAAAAGCAAATGTTTTATCCAAACAAGATAAACACAAAGAAGCTATAGAAACACTTTTAATTGCCATAGAACTTTCTAATACACCAGATTCAGATTCAGATCTTTATGCGCTTATTGGCATGGAATATTTATTTATTGATGCTTTTGAAAATGCCATTACATATTTCAAAAAATGTTTAGAAATAGACCATACAGATTACTCGGCGTTACACAACATCATATACTGTTTTGATTTTTTAGAAAAAAACCAAGAAGCAGTTTCATTTCTTACAGCATTCTTAGACAAAAATCCATACTGCGAAGTCGCTTGGCATCAATTGGGACAACAATATGTAGCGCTAAAAAAATATAAAAAAGCCTATACTGCTTTTGATTTTGCAATTATCGCAGACGATACTTTTGTTGGAGCCTACATTGAAAAAGGTAAGATTTTAGAAAAACAGAAAAAGTATGAGGCTGCTATAGAAAATTACAAAATAACATTAGCATTAGAAGACCCAACATCTTATGCTTTATTACGAATTGGTCATTGTTACGATAAATTAAAAAATGACGAATTAGCGCTTCATTTTTACACCAAAACCGTTGAGGAAGACCCTTTATTAGATAAAGGCTGGATTGCTATTACTAAATTTTATATGAAACGCTTAGACTATGAAAACGCACTGTCTTTTAGTAACAAATCTGTAAGTATAGACCCAGAAAATGTTGCCTATTGGAAATTGTATGCCACTGTAAACAAACGTCTTAACTATTTAGAGGAAGCAGAATACGCTTTTAAACGTGTTTTAGATTTAGGTAACTTTGAGCTGGAAACTTGGCTTCATAGAACAGATATTTTAATAGCCTTAAAAGAGTACCAAACTGCTATTTTTAACCTTATTCAAGCTTTAGAGTTTTTTCCTGAAAATGCAGAAATAGAATATCGCTTAAGTGGCTTATATTTCAAAACTAAACATATCCAAAAAGGATGCTTTCATTTAAAAAATGGCTTATGTTTAGACGCTGAGTATAGTTTTATTATTTCAGAATTATTTCCTCAATTAAAAGATAACCCAAAAATACAAGCTATTATTTTAAATTTTAACAATTCTAAATCTTAAAAAACATACCTTTACACTCAAAATCTTAGTATAAGATGCAAAGACGTTTTTTAGACTACCTCGTTATTACTTTAAAAGGAATTTCAATGGGTGCTGCAGATGTAGTACCAGGTGTTTCTGGTGGCACAATTGCTTTTATTTCTGGCATCTATGAAGAGCTTATTGAAAGCATTGATAAAATTGACTTTAAAGTTTTTAATATTTGGAAAACAAAAGGATTTAAAACCGCATGGCAATCTATAAATGGCAGTTTTTTATCAGCCCTTTTTTTAGGTATTACCATTAGCATATTATCATTAGCAAAACTCATTGAATGGTTATTGCTTAACCAAGCCATTTTATTATGGTCATTTTTCTTTGGCTTAGTATTAGCAAGTATTTTATATATTTCAAAACAAATAACAAAATGGAATTCTAAAATTATAATTGCTATACTTATAACCGCTATTTTATCTTACACCATAACACGTGCAGAACCTTTTGCATCACCAGACAGCCCTATTTATTTGTTGTTTTGTGGTTTTATTGCAATAATAGCTATGATATTACCAGGAGTTTCTGGCGCTTTTATTTTACTAATTCTAGGAGCTTACCAAACTGCAATAGATACTATTAACAACCTCATAGAAGGCTTATCAACTGGTAATTTTGAACTCTTTAAAACGGCATTTCTAAAATTTACACTCATAGGAGCTGGTGCAATTATAGGTTTAAAAGTATTTTCTAAAGCATTAAACTGGATGTTTAAGCATCAGAAAAATATAACCTTGGCCATATTAACAGGTTTTATGATTGGCTCTTTAAACAAAATATGGCCTTGGAAAAAAGTACTAAAAACTCGTATTAATTCTCACGGTGAAGAAGTAACTCTTTTAGACAAAAGCATTTTACCATCTTCTTTTGATGGTGATCAAAAATTAATTTTAGCCCTAGTGTTTATAACAATTGGTTTTACTACATTATTACTAATTGAACGTTTAGGACAGCACAAAAAACAAGACTAATGCCAGCTTCAAGATCACTAAAAGCATGCATTTTTTTAGTTTTTAAAGGTTTGGCTATGGGCGCTGCAAATAAAGTTCCCGGAGTTTCTGGTGGTGTGGTTGCCTTTGTTGCTGGTTTTTATGAAGAATTTATTTTTTCGCTGCAACGTTTTAATAAAACAGCAATTAAACTTTTAGTGACTTTAAAACTCAGAAGTTTCTATACTTACGTGAATGGAGGGTTTTTATCGCTATTATTTTTAGGAATGCTAATTAGTTATTTTAGCATTTCAAAAATACTAGACTACCTTATTTCACATTATCAACTCTATGTTTGGTCTGCATTTTTCGGAATGATATTAGGCTCAATTTATTATATTACCAAAGATTTTAAAGCATGGAATAAAAAAACAATAACAGCTTTAATTACCGGAATTACGGTAGGCATTAGCATCAGTTTTTTAGATCCTGCCACACAAAACGACAACTTATTTTTTGTGTTTATTTGTGGTATTATTAGTGTTTGTGGTATGACACTTCCTGGGCTTTCAGGCTCTTTCATATTAATTTTACTTGGCAATTATGTATTGTTACTTGTAGATGCTGTAAATGCACTTTACGACACCATTTATGATGTATTTCAAGGAGACTTTAGCTTTATTCAAAATACTGTACGAGTAAGACTTTTAAAAGTTTTAGGTGTATTTACCCTAGGATCAGTAACCGGTTTGGTTTCATTTTCGCACCTCTTAAATTTTATTTTAAAACACTACAAAAACATTACAATAGCAACACTATCTGGCTTTATTGTGGGGTCACTTGGTGTGGTTTGGCCTTGGAAAACAACACTTTACAAAACTAATTCAGATGGTGTTTTACTACTCGATATTTCTGGAAAAAAAATTATTGAAAACTACCAACGCTTTTTACCAGAATTTAACACCGAAACTTTTACTGCAATTGGCTATATTGCCATAGGAATATTAATAGTTTTAGGTTTAGAATGGTATGGAAAACTCACAAAACAACAAAATATATAAATTTGGATTAGTAGGTAAAGCAATAGCCTACTCATTTTCAAGAGCTTATTTTTTAGAAAAATTTACAGTAGAAAAACTACCTCATAGCTATGCTAACTTTGATATTGAAACTATCAATAATCTTAATACCATTATTAAAAACACCGAAAATTTAAAAGGATTAAATGTAACTATTCCTTACAAAGAAGCCGTTATACCATTACTTAACAAACTAAACAAACAAGCAAAAACAATTGGTGCAGTAAACACAATTAAAATTTCAAAAAAAGGAAATTTAAAAGGTTATAATACAGATTGTTATGGCTTCAAAAATGCTTTAAAACCATACTTAAAAGCACATCATAAAAAGGCTTTAATTTTGGGAACTGGTGGCGCATCTAAAGCCATTGCTTATGTGCTAAAACAGTTAGATATTGATTTTAACTATGTTTCGCGAAGCAAAAAAAAGGGAATAACTTATGTGTATTCAGAACTTACGGAAAACATTATTAAAGCACATCAAATTATTATTAACTGTACACCTTTGGGCACGTTTCCAGATGTTAATGCGTGTGCAGAAATTCCATACAAAGCCATTACCAATTCGCATATTTTATTTGATTTAATATACAACCCAAAGCAAACTAAATTTTTAAAATACGGCGAACAAAATGGTGCTACTACCATAAATGGTTTAAAAATGCTTCAACTTCAGGCTGAAAAATCCTGGGAAATATGGAATCGCAAATAACAGATTAGCAATAACAAATTCATAAAAATCAATAATACTTGGTTATTATACACTTGTTATTATCTTTGAAACTATAATTTTTAAATAAATTGACTTATGTCTGAGAATGATAACCTGCAAAATGCAGATGGAAAAACACAATTAATTAAAACTGAAGTAGAAGCCAAAGAAAATGTTGAAACTTCCTCAGAATCTTCTATGGAAGAAGAAACTCATGTTAACGAAATTGAAGTTTCTAACGCAGCAGATACTGAAAATGAAACAAATGCACAGCATCATAATTTAGAAGAAAAAGATTACCAAGCTATGTCACTAGAGGAGCTTGTAAGTGAATTTAGTGCCCTACTTAAGCATGCTAAAATCCAAACCATTTCTAAAAACGTCAATGGTATTAAAACTGAATTTAATGCTAAATATACGCTACTTTTAGAAGAAAAAAAAGAGGAGTTTATTGCAGATGGTGGAAATGAAATTGATTTTTACTACACCAACGACACTAAAAAAGCTTTTAATCTTCTTAGTAAAGACTATAAAAAATCTATAAACACGCACTATAAAGCACGTGAGCAAAACCAGAAACAAAATCTAGAAAATAGACTTTCTATTATAGAACAAATTAAAGACTTATTAAATGTTGAAGAAAATATGGGATCTACCTATAAAACCTTCAAAGATTTACAAGATCAATGGCGTAACGCTGGTCCAATACCAAAAGACCGTTACAATAATGCTTGGAATACCTACCACCACCATGTAGAGCGTTTTTATGATTTTTTACATCTCAATAATGATTTGAGAGATATGGATTTTAAGCATAACTATGATAAAAAATTAAAAATTATTGAGCGTGCGGAAGAGCTTGCGCAAGACGAAAACACCAACCGTGCCTCTAGAGAATTGCAAGTTTTACACAAACTTTGGAAAGAAGAATTAGGACCTGTTGCCAAAGAACACCGTGAGGTAATTTGGGAACGTTTTAGTAACGCTACCAAAACCATACATGATAAACGCCAAGCACACTTTGCAACTTTAGATAAAGATTATGAAAAAAATCTTGAAAAGAAAGAAAACATCATTACACAAATTATAGCTATAACAGAAGACAAAACCAATGCACACAATGCATGGCAGAAAAAAGTTAAAGCTATAGAAAATCTACGTGAAGCTTTTTTTAATGCTGGTAAAGTACCAATTAAAGTAAATGAAGCAACATGGGCAAAGTTTAAAGATGCTTTAAGTGTCTTTAACAAAGGTAAAAATGCGTTTTACAAAGACCTAAAGAAAGACCAATTTGAAAATCTTAAACAGAAAAAAGCCTTAATTGAAATTGCAGAAGCCAATAAGGATAGTGAAGATTTTGAAACGGTATCACCTTTAATGAAAAAAATACAAAATGAATGGAAAGCTATTGGACACGTGCCAAGACAAGATAGCGACAAAATTTGGAAACAATTTAAAAGCGCCTGCAACCATTATTTTGACCGTATTAATAACGAACGAAAAGCAGAAAATCAAGAGCTTTACGATGCCTATGATAAAAAAACAAAGTTTTTAGACACCATTAAAACCCTAACATTTACAGACGATAATAAAGCCAATATTAAAACGATACAAGATACCATTACAACATGGAAATCTATTGGGCATGTACCACAAAACAAACGCTATATTGATGGTAAATTTTATAAAGCCATAGACACTGCTTTTGATAATCTAAAAATGGACAAAGCCGAATTAGAAATGGTTAAGTTTGAGAGTAAACTAGAAAGTTTTTCTAACACAAACGACACTCAGTTACTAGACAACGAAGTAACATTTATCCGTAAAAAAATAGACGATGTACAGTCTGAAATTACACAATTAGAAAATAATTTACAGTTTTTCTCTAATGTAAAAGCAGATAACCCACTTGTAAAAACCGTACACAAAAACATTACAAACCATAAAACCGAGCTAGACACTTGGAAAGCAAAACTTACAAAACTTAGGAGTATTTATAACTAAAGTAGTTTAACAAAACTACAGCTTTTAATATCTATTTAAAAATAGAAAATACCCTAACAAAAAACTCATACATCATTCTGATAGAGGTTTTCAATATTGCAATCCTAAATACACCGAGTTTGCAGAAAGTAATGAAATTACAATGAGTATGACTGAACAATACGACCCATACGAAAACGTTGTGGCTGAACGTATTAACAGAACTCTTAAATATGAATACGGCTTAAAACAAACTATTAAAAGCACCGAGTTAGCGCAAAAAATGACACAGCAAGCAGTCTATATTTATAACAACCTTAGAACGCATTTTAGTCTTAATTTACGTAAACCTGCAGACGTACATTTAAATCCTAATATCAAATACAAATCCTATCGAAAAAATAATGTAAATTTACCTGAACTAATGATTTAATAACGAACCTAGTTCAAATTATTTTTTTGCCTTCTAAACGGCTAAAAAAATCTTTTGAACGTGTAAAAAAGACCAAAAAAAAGTCAACCTATTTAAGTATAATACAAACAAACAGTAATGAAAAAAATATTTTTACTTGTATTAATTATGTCAAGATCTATAATAACTGCTCAAAATGACGGCTGGCATATCAGTACAAATGAAAATTCAGATTATACAGGTATTGCCATTGCAAATGGTAGAATAGGAATGCTTAGTTCCTCTAAGCCTCTTCAAATACAGCACGTTGTACTAAACAATGTCTATGATGTTGACCCAAACTTAAAAGTTAGCCAAATTCTTCATGGAATGAATTTCGGCAATCTTGACATGTACATTGATGGCGAAAAAATTACAGAAGATAATATCTCTAATTGGCAGCAAACAATGGATATGAAAAGTGCTGCCTTAACTACAGATTTTAACTTTAAAGACAAAGCAAAAATTTCTTGTACGGTTTACGCCCTTCGCAATTTACAGTTTACTGGTTATATAGATATTAGTGTTCAGGCTAATAAAGAAATTGAGGTAAAAGTTACTGGAAAAATAATAACACCTAAAGAGTATCAAACTCCAAAAAATTCATTTCAAATATTAAAAGATGTTGAAACCACAATGCCAATTTTACAGTCCGTTGCTAAAAGTCCTTTTGAAAAACATCTTGTCAGTACATCAGGCACATTCATATGGCACAAAATAAATTCTTCTAGAGAACATGAACGACCAGAATTAACTCACAACGTTATATCAGACTACGAAAACTCGTTATCATTTGATTATAACATTATGAAAAATGAAAATTTAGATTTCGCATGGACTGGTGCTCAATGTACTACTAAAGATTTTTCTGACCCCAAATCTGAATCAGAAAGAATGGTAATCTTCAATTTATTGAATTCAAAAGAAGTACTGCTAGCCCAGCATAAAGCGCAGTGGAGTAATCTATGGGAAGGAGATATTATTATTGAAGGAGATTTACAATCGCAACTAGACGTTCGATTAGCATTATATCATTTGTATGCTTTTGGTCGTGGAGATTCGGATTTAAGTATCGCACCAATGGGGCTCTCACTACAAACACCTTATAATGGTCATATATTTTGGGACACTGAACTTTGGATGTTTCCACCCTTACTGGTGTTTAATCAAGATATTGCTCGCTCATTAGTTAATTATCGTTCTGACAGGTTAGAGCCTGCAAAAAAGAGAGCATTAAATTATGGTTACCAAGGCGCAATGTTCCCTTGGGAGAGTGATGATACTGGCGAAGAAGCTACTCCACCTTTTGCGCTTACTGGCCCTTTTGAGCATCATATAACGGCAGATATAGCAATTGCATTCTGGAACTATTATCGTGTTACCAAAAATAAAAAGTGGCTAATCCAAAAAGGCTTCCCTTTAATGAAAGAAGTGGCAGATTTCTGGGTAAGCAGAGTTAATAAAAATAATGATGGTACTTACTCCATTAATAATGTTGTTGGGGCTAATGAATTTGCACCAAATGTAAATGATAACGCCTTTACCAATGGGGCTGCAATTACAGCCTTAAAATTTACCACTAAAGCGGCTATCGAAATTGGAGAAATACTAAACCCAGAGTGGCAATTGGTGTCAGAAAAAATTAAAATCCTAAAACTTAAAGATGGTACTACTAAAGAACACGAAAATTATAATGGAGAAATCATTAAACAAGCAGATGTAAACTTACTTTCTTTTCCGCTCAAAATTATAAACGACAAAGAGTCTATACTTAAAGATTTAAAATATTACGAGCCAAAGTTATCAAAAGATGGCCCTGCAATGGGTAAGTCTATTTTTTCAGTATTATATGCAAGGCAAGGTGATGCAGCTAATGCCTACCGCCTTTTTAAGGAAAGCTATGTGCCTAATCAGCAGGCTCCTTTTGGTGCCTTATCCGAGGTAGCAACTTCTAATTTTTCTTATTTTGCAACGGGTGCGGGTGGAATGCTACAAAGTGTTCTCTTTGGTTTTGCAGGTTTAGATATCACCGATGAAGGAATTATTCAAAAGAACCCTATTCTCCCAAAAGAATGGACATCATTAACCATTAAAGGTGTTGGTGCTGATAAAAAAACATACCGAATTGATAGATGAATTAATAGTAAAAAGTAGAAAAACGAAATGCCAACAAAGTACTGTGGTAAAAAACAAGTAAAACTACATTAAATTTTCACCAAAGTACTCCTGTAAGAATCATCATATATTAATCCCGATTTAGCTATTGCAAAAGCCTGTTTTAATAGTTTGTTACATACTGCTATTAATGCCAGTTTTTTACTCTTCCCTTTGGCTACTAATCGCTCATAAAGATCACGACATAAGACCGTTGCAAGGCAAAAGGCATAAAAAAGTTTGTTTTTTAGGGTGTAAAAGTTTGTTTTCCAGTGGTTTAATTGTTATATTCATAGTATGAAAGCACATAAAAATCCTACCTTAGCCGACAGTATTTGTGATTTACGCAGAAGGAAAATTAAAAGAACCTTTTTTAATCAAATCAACACGCTTTTAGATTGGAACGAAATCAGTAAAGTTATAGATGCTCATTACAAAAGAGGGAAAAGTGTCACTGGCTGTCCAAGTTATGATGGGTTATTACTCTTCAAAATAAAAACGTTGCAGCTCATGCGTGAACAGCCACTTGCGCAACCACTCTGAGCCGAATATTACGATAGAATATTAATGAATTAAAACCTGAAATTTGACCAAAATTGCGGGCTGAACTTTGCGCGAATTAAAAACTGTGGCGGAATAAAACGCCTAAATTAAAATCTGTGCGTGAAACTCTAAAACCCGAATGAGTTTCTTGTGGAATAAAAAGCTGAATTGACTAAACTTGGCGGACTTTTCTCAAGTTTGCGGAATCTGGATTCGTTGGTATCTGAATAGCTAATGGAAAATACCACAATTTGCAACACTGGGTATATTTCATTGCTAACTTAGTTTTTCCTTCGGAAAAACCTCCCATCGGGCTAATGTTTGGTTTTTATTTACTAATTTTATAGCTTTAACCACGCAACGAAAACATACCCAAAAACGTTGTAGGTAATTTTAAGAAAAAACACTCTATTCAATAACTTAACGCAACAAATCTAAAATTATAGAATTGTAATAATTAAAGCAAAAAAACATATACGACTCAGCCTTAAAGAAAGGTTACAAATCCAAACTGCTTGTTCAATGTATATAGAAAACTCGATTCGATTTTACATTGATTCGTTTTCTTTTACTAATTTAGACCTAATTTCAAAACAACAGCTATATTAATTTAAACAAACATGATACCACTTAAAGAATTAAAAATATCCAAAGTAGATGCAATAAATTATTATAGAGGAAAAGATAAAGAATTTCTGAACACAATTTTTTTTAGCGATGATAAATTTAAAAAAATATTAGATGATAAAATCTATTTTCTACAAGGAGATAAAGGTACTGGCAAAACAGCTTTTGCCGTACATACTTCTAATAATGAAACCGAAAAACTAAAGTCATCTTTAAAATTTACTTCTGAAACTGATTTTAAAAAATTTATTAGACTAATAGATAATGGGAAAATTAATATTTCTGATTTCGTTAGCGTTTGGAAAGTAATATTATTATTACTGATTACTCAAGAAGTTAAGGAAATTTTAGAAGGAAATAAGATATCTAACTTTATTGCTTTAAACAAACTTGATAAAGCAATAAATAAATATTACGAAGCTGTATTTAACCCAGAAATATCAAATGCAATTGAAATTATTGACAAAGCTGATGTTTTTCTTCAAATTTTAAAAAACATAAAAGTAAGTGCAAATACATCTGAAAAAACTGAAAAAACAGGATTCCAATTAAGTCTACTTGAAATTGAAAATGAATTTAAAAAAGCAATTTTGGGAATTAAGCTAAAAAAGAGCTTTATTCTTTTTGTTGATGGAACTGATCAAATTCCTTTTGATATAAAAAGAGAAAAATACATTGAATGTTTAAGAGGTTTAGCTAACGCTATTTGGGAACTAAATCAGTTATATTTTCCTCAAGTATTTGAAAATAAACACTCCGACCACTATATAAAAATTGTTTTATTAATAAGACCTGATATTTTTTCAATTATTAGATTTCATAATGCTAATGCGAAATTAAAAGATAACTCAATTATTCTGAATTGGATTACAACTAGTAATTCTTACAGGAGATCTCGACTTTTTAAATTAATTGATAAATCGTTAGCATCACAACAAAAATCAAAATTTGCGTTAGGATATAGCTGGGATGAATATGTTGAGGAATCTTTTGAAAAAAATTATGCTGGTAAAAATGAACCATCTTTTGTTACTATTCTACGTAGAACCTTTATGCGACCAAGAGACTTTTTCGCATTCCTTGATATGATGCAAAATAGGGCTATAGATATTAATTCTAATAAAATAACAAGTCAAATATTTAATTTTTGTATTCCAGAATTCTCAAGATATTTACTAGGTGAGGTCAAAGACCAATTTAATTTTTTTCACGATGATTATGAATGGGAAATTCTTTTTGACTTTTTCAATTATTTTGATGGCAAAACTAGATTCGATTTTGTTTTTTTTGAGGAAATTTATGATCGTTTTTTGGAGGATTATCCAAAAGATAACCCTGATGTTTTTGAATCACCATACGTACTTCTTCAATCATTATATTCAAGTAACATTATTTGTTTCATCGAAAACTCGAAACAAGAGAGCTTTTATAAATGGTCATATAAAGAAAAATCTTACACAAACATTGAGCCTCTAGTTGAATATGAGGCTGAGTATCAATTTCATATCGGATTAATAAAAGCACTAGGATTAGGGAGACCAATTAAAAGAAAGAGGTTATAAAAAACTACCTACAACAAAGTACTGTGGTAAAAAACAAGTAAAACTACATTAAATTTTCACCAAAG
>CAYGUF010000005.1:0-180540 GCA_964353125.1 uncultured Flavobacteriaceae bacterium | reverse complement strand
TTGCGTATAGCTTTTTACCTAAAAAACCCGCTATTAAATATCAAACAGTTAAGACTAATCAACTTGCTTTTTATTAATCGAACTCAGGTTAGTAGGTGCTGTTGGTAAAAAATTAGTTGTAAATAGTATTGCTAAAAACACACCATATAACTACCAATTTCATCTCTTTGCAGACCAAAATACTGTTAATGCGTTTGCCCTACCTAGAGGACAAATATTTATAACCTACGCTTTATTTTCTAAACTTAAAAATGAAGACCAATTAGCGGGTATTCTTGGCCACGAAATTAGACATGTGCTAGGTAAACACTCTAACGAGCGCATTACTAATGCAAACTACTGGAAAACAATTGCTATGGGTAGTGCCCCAATAGATATGGGCGGAATTGCACAACAGTTTGGTCAAGGTCAACTACTTAAAAATGGAAGAGGAGACGAACTTGAAAGTGATGCTTTAGGAGTTCTATTTTATGATAAAAGCCGGTTACAATCCAGAAGAATTAATTAGAGTTATGAAAATTTTAAAAGCTGCAGCTGGTCCAAACAGAGTGCCAGAATTTCAGAGTTCTCACCCAGATCCAGAAAACCGTATTGAAAAAATTAAAGCTGAAATTAAAAAATATAAATCCGCTTTACATTAATCTTAAATTAAATAATAAGCCGTATTAGAAAAATATGTATTCTCACAGAACAACAAAGTCAGTTACATTTTATAACTGACTTTACGGTTTTAAACATAGAATTGTAAATGTTATCTTACTATAATTTTTTTAGATTTAATAGAATTACCATCTAAACTTCTAACCTGCACTATGTACACACCTGAGTCTACGTAATTCATATCAAGGTTATAGGAAAATCGGTTCCCAACTTTTTTCATGTTGTAATACACCAGTTCTTGCCCAAGCATATTGTATACTCTAAGTCCCGCCAAATCCTTATAACTAGTAACTAAGTTTATATCAAATATATTCTTTGAAGCTTCTATTATGGTAAGTGTAGATGCTTCAAAATTTGCATCTTGTAAGCCAAGAGATGTCGCAATATTTGCCATATAATCGTTTGTTCTCCCATACGTCATAGCATCACATGGGTTTAAAACAACACCATTACCAAAATTCTCATCTCCGCCACGTAATCGCATTTTATGCATACCAGAAGTTGCATTAGGAAAATTATCAAAATTTACTGTAAAAGCAAAGTCCGAATTTGCAGTTGTAACGATACCACTAGAAATCACTTCATTAGCTTCAAACACATCATTGTCGTTAAAATCTATCCAAAGTGCATAATTACTATTTTGAAACCCTACTTGTAACACTCCGCTAAAAGGATTTCCGCCAGACAAGAAGTTAAACACAATATTACTATCATCTGAATAACCCGTAGAAGTGGTTCCACAATTAGTAGAAATATTTTGATCTGCCAAATTAATTTGTGTAACACCATCATTAAAATCTGTACAGTTTGCTACAGGCTGACATATAAAACTTGAAACTGTAATTGTTACATCATCATTGAAAGTATCTGCGTCATTAACAAGCGTTGTACCAGCAATAAAAATATAATTACCAAAGGCAGATAAATCAACAGTAGTAGAAAACGTGTAATTCTCTGAAGCACCACTAGCTACAGAACCAGTGTAAGTTTCCTGCACAGGTGTTCCACCATCTACAGTATAAAAAACAGGAATACTTGTTTGTGTAGTGCCTCCATAATTTGTAATTGTTACCGTTACAGACTCCGCATTAGAAAGTCCAGAAGCAGAAACTGGGCTTGTAATAGCAGAAACACCAACATCATTTGGATATAAATGAGTTACTGATTTAGTAACTGCATCATTTGTAGTATCCATATCAATAGCATAAGCAGTTGCAGCGGTTATAGCATAGGTTTGCCCCACAGTAGACATATTCGCTTGTGCAGCAAATGTAAACGTAGCAGATGAAGAAGATGCAATTGTACCAGTAAAAGTTTCACTAATTAACGCGCCACTATCTAATTGGTATGTAACATCAAAGCCAGAAGCTGGGTTTTCACCATAATTAAAAATCGTAACAGAAATAGTTTCCGCAGCTGACAAAGTACCGGTTTCTGGCGTATCAATACTAGTAACTCCAACATCATCAGCAAGATTTGGAGCAATTTGAAATACACCAACTACATTTGCTCTACCAGCAGCGCCAACATATTCGTTTAAAAACCAAAATTCTTTATCGTTATTTGGATCAACATCCATTTTTCCATAATCACCATAACGTAAACCAGGAATATTACCAGAACCTGGCGCAATAAGTGTTTCAGCAATACTCATAACTCCATCAGCATCTGAGGCAAACCTTCCAGTATAGTATGACCCAAGTGTTAAATCTACACTACCATCTGTAGGCGTGTTAGGGCCTGCCATTGCAGTGTAACCTAGCGCAATATTACCTTGCACATCCATAGCCATACTTCCGTGCCAAGCATGCTTATTATCTGGTGCAGTGTATGTGCCTTCCTGTTCTAATGTCCATACGCCGCCGTCAGTAGCTTGTCGTAATTCTAGCCATCGTATACCTGCAAGTTTAGCAGCACTAGCATCCACATCTACTACAAAATTAAAAACTGCGGAATTATGAGTTGGAAATTTTCTAAACTGAGCTTGATTCATAATAATAGACTGTAACGCATCTATAGTAGCACCTCCGTTGGGTTGTTGTAAATTAGCAAAAGACCCATTGTCAAACACAGAAATAAAAGGCGCTGTATCAATCTCTAAAGGATTAGATACCAATGAATTTGATGGATTTATCCAATCCATGGTCGCCACCCAAACCTTAATATGATCTTTAATAACTCCTGGCCAAGCATCATCTTGTAAGTAAACTATTGGGCAACCCCCGGTAGTCGGATGATTATCATCTGTAATATTTAAAGCTTGTGGACTATGAAACCCACTAGTTACTAACCCTGGTAATTGAAAACCAGCCAACTGAGCTGCTGGATCGGGATTTCCGGAAGCATCAAAAATACGTTCCAAAACCCATAATTTAGTTGCACCACCTGTATTCTCTGTTAAATAATAACCATCACGCCAAACAGATAGTTTATTATAATCAGAAATACTAGGGAAATTATAGACTGTCCAACTATCATTTACAGGATCAGGGCCGTTAGAAATAGCAACTTGCACACCACTCCCTAAAAATGAAACAACCCAACGATCTGCTAAATTATCATAAGACACTGTTAAATCACAACAGCCAGATGCTGGAAATATATTTCCAACACCTAATTGTCCAGTCAACGCATTACCTAGTTTATCAAATATTCTAAAACCGGTATTAAATACCGCGAAATAATGATTTGGACCAACAGCACCAGAGGGATCTGTGGGTTGCGAATTAGATTGTGCAGTTTCAAACACTAAACTCGTGGATTTTCCTTGAACCGTTCTGGTAGATTTATGTGCAGACTTTGCTAAAACATCATCACTTAAAGAGCCTTTACCTGGCACAATTTTATGTTTTGATGCACGTCCATCCTGTATTGGTGATGCTTTTTCTTCAGAAGGAAATAACACGGAACGAGAGGCTATTGATGGCATTAATGTTACCTCCGATGCTGTAGTTACTACAAAAGGTGCTACCCCATCAGTGTTAGATTGCGCTGAAATGTTGATTGAAAAACCGCATAATATGGCAAATAAAAATTTTAATAAATATTTCATATGTTTCATGTAATTAACTATGAACAAACTTATAAAAATATAATGAGCCTACAAAATTCAAGCTAAAATTAATAATCAAATACAACTTTTATAATTAAAATTTACACTCTTTAGATTTTTATATTTTGAGAACAATTCTATGGCTTATATTTGAACTCTTAAAACAACACTCATGAATAAAAAGGTTATTTTAATGATTTTAGATGGTTGGGGAAAGTCTCCAGATCCAAAAGTTTCTGCTATAGACAACGCAAAAACTCCATATATAGATGCACTTTACAATAATTACCCTAGTGCTAGTCTAAGAACTGACGGTTTACATGTTGGCTTGCCAGAAGGTCAAATGGGTAATAGTGAGGTAGGGCACATGAATTTGGGTGCTGGTAGAATTGTGTATCAAGATTTAGTTAAAATTAATTTAGCTGTTAAAAATAAAACACTTCAAGAAGAAAAGGTCTTAAAAGACGCTTTTAGCTATGCTAAAAAAAACAACAAAAAAGTACACCTTTTAGGCTTAGTTAGTAATGGTGGTGTGCACTCTCATATTAATCATATTTATGGGCTTTTAGATGCCGCCAAAGCATACGACTTAAACGCTATTTTTGTGCATGCATTTACAGATGGTAGAGATGTAGATCCTAAATCTGGTCACGGTTTTATTTCAGATTTAGAAAACTACATGAAAAATTCAACAGGAAAAATAGCCAGTATTACAGGACGTTATTATGCTATGGATAGAGATAAACGCTGGGAACGTGTAAAACTAGCCTACGATGCATTAGTTAATGGTGAGGGTGAAAAATCTAAATCAGTATTAAACGCCATAAAAAACAATTATGATAATAATATTACTGATGAATTTATAAAACCTATAATAGCTGTTGATGCAAATAACAAACCCTTAGCTCAAATAGAAAATGATGATGTTGTCATCTTTTTTAACTTCAGAACTGACCGCGGAAGACAACTTACCGAGGCCCTATCTCAGCAAAATTTTGAAACGCATCAAATGCAAAAGCTAAATTTACATTATGTAACGCTAACCAACTACGATGATAGTTATAAAGGTATAAATGTTGTTTTTAACAAAGATAATCTTAGTGATACTTTAGGTGAAGTATTGGCTAATCATAACAAAACTCAAATTCGTATTGCCGAAACAGAAAAATACCCACACGTTACCTTTTTCTTTTCAGGCGGACAAGAAACACCCTTTAAGGGTGAAAGTCGTATTTTAAGAAATTCACCAAAAGTCGCAACCTACGATTTAAAACCAGAAATGAGTGCTTATGAACTAAAAGACGCGTTAATACCAGAACTCCAAAAAGGTGAAGTCGATTTTGTATGTCTAAACTTTGCTAATGGCGATATGGTTGGCCATACAGGCAACATGGTCGCTGCTATAAAAGCCTGCGAATTTTTAGATGATTGCGTAAAAGATGTTGTAAATACTGCGCTAGCAAACAACTACACCACACTACTTATAGCAGACCATGGTAATTGCGAAACCATGATAAACCCAGATGGATCTCCAAACACTGCCCATACTACAAACCCAGTACCAATTATTTTAATAGACAACGATTTAAAAACTATAAAAGATGGAATTCTTGGAGATATTGCACCAACAATATTAAAACTAATTGGAGTACCAAAACCTAAAGCAATGACGCAACATAGTCTCATTTAAAAATTCATTTTTTGTACATTTGCAAATACTAATTTGATTAATATGAATTTTGAAAACAGCTTACTCATTGCCGTAGATTTTGATGGAACCATTGTTGAGGATGCTTATCCAAAAATTGGAAAAGAACGTATTTTTGCTTTTGATACCCTAAAACGCTTACAAGCGGATGGTCATCGTTTAATTTTATGGACCTATAGACATGGTAAAAGCCTAAAAGCCGCTGTAGAATTTTGCAAAGAAAATGGTATTGAATTTTACGCAATTAATGCCAGCTTTCCTGGTGAAGAACTCGATAATAAACGTAGTCGAAAGGTTGCGGCAGATATTTTTATAGATGATAGAAATATAGGAGGAGTGCTGCCTTGGGGTGAAGTTTACCAAATACTAACCAATGAAATTCCAGATATTAAAAAACCAAAATCCAAGGGATTATTTGGTCTTTTTAAATAAACACAACACCTATTAGTCCATTTTTTCACCTCATTAACGTCTAATTTTTATTTATGATCATCGCAAAAACCGCTGAAGAAATTGAATTAATGCGCCAAAGTGCACTTATTGTATCCAAAACATTAGGTATGCTTGCCACCGAAATTAAAGAAGGTGTTACCACAAATTATTTAGACTCTATTGCAGAAACCTTTATCAGAGATCATGGTGCTTTACCAGGATTTAAAGGCTTATATGATTGCCCATCTACTTTATTATGTAGCGTTAATGAAGCTGTAGTACATGGTTTGCCTACAGAGACTCCACTTAAAAATGGTGATATTGTTTCTGTAGATTGTGGCGCTTTAATGAATGATTTTTACGGTGATCATGCCTATACTTTTGAAATTGGTGAGGTAGACTCAGAAACAAAAAAACTTATTGAAGTTACAAAAGCATCACTATATAAAGGTATTGAGGCCTTAAAAATTGGAAATCGGGTTGGTGATGTTGGCTATGCCATTCAACACTATTGTGAATCTGAAGGTTATGGTGTTGTTAGAGAATTGGTTGGGCATGGCCTAGGCAGAAAAATGCACGAAGACCCAGAAATGCCAAATTATGGCAGACGTGGTAAAGGTAAAAAGTTTATAGAAGGTATGGTTGTTGCCATAGAACCCATGATAAATATGGGTACTCATAAAGTAAAACAACTAAAAGATGGCTGGACTATTGTAACCTTAGACGGAAAACCAAGCGTACATTTTGAGCATGACATTGCAATTGTAAATGGCAAACCAGAAATTTTATCTACCTTTAAATATGTGCACGAAGCACTTGGTATTGTTAGTGCAGCAGAAGATGCGTTTAGAGTAAATAAATACTTATAAACTGATTTTAACACATTAAAGCCAACATTATAAATAAAATAATTTCAATTATTATTGTAATTCTTCTTTGTTCACAGTCCTTCATAAAAAAGCCAAGAGTCAGGGATTTAGTAATACCTCTAGATGGAAAATCTGGTAAAAACTTATTGCAATTACTGATATTAGGGATAAGTACTTTCCTAAAATAGGTTCACTAAAAATTAATAAATAGAGTCACTCATTAATCAAAATCGTATCATATAAATGAGTTCACCATAAAAAGCTAAATACATAGTACTCTCTATTTCGTTTTTATTTACTAACTTAGTAACCATAACAGCTGTAAACTAAAACACAGCGTTTTAAAAAATAAAATAATGAAAGGAATTGTATTTACAGAATTTTTAGAACTCGTAGAGGACAAATTTGGCATAGAAATGGTAGATAAAATTATAAATGCATCTACTTTAGAGTCAGGTGGAATTTACACCTCCGTTGGTACTTATGAGTTTTCAGAAATGCTACAACTTTTACAGCATTTAAGTGATAATACAGGTGTATCCATAGACGATTTGCTGTTGGTTTACGGGGAGCATTTATTTGCCGTTTTAGGCGGAAGCTATCCTGGTTTGTTAGATGCATACAGTGACCCCATAGAAATGTTAGCATCCATAGAAAACCACATTCATATTGAGGTTAAAAAAATATACCCAGATGCAGAATTGCCAACTTTTGAAGTTGTAGAAAAAACCGAAAACACATTAATTATGATTTATAAATCTAGCCGAGCAATGCATCATTTTGGACTAGGATTAATGAATAAAACTTTTGAGCATTTTAATGCCACTGCAAAAATTGAATTAGAAAAAATTAAAGCAGATGGCACAGAGGTTAAGTTTATTATTAATAAAAATTAATGTCTCAAGATAAAATAGACATATTAGAACGTACTCTTAAAAGAGAACGTGCAGCTCGTAAAGCAGCAGAAAAAATTCTTGAAGAAAAATCAAGAGAACTCTATTTTACATCTTTAAAATTAGAAGAACTTTTAGACGAAAAATCGTCTCAACTACGTGGAGTTTTTGAAAACATAATAGATGCCTACATTGTTATTGATTTAGAAGGCAATGTTATAAAATTTAATGAAGCCGCAACAAAGTTATTTGGGTATGATATAGCCGACGAACCCGTAAATGTTGTAAACCTTATCCATAAAGAAGACAAAGAATACGCTACGGAGTCCTTTACTAACCTACTCACTAAAGGTTATTTTAAAGATTACGAAACACGGGTTTATACCAAATCTAAAGCTGTTAAATGGGTGCATATTAACGGAAGTATTATACTAGACAAAAATAAAAAACCTGTTGCAGCACAAGGAATTGTTAGAGATATTTCAAAAGAAAGAGCCTCTGCCGAAAAATTAAAAGCCTCAGAAAACAGATTAGCAACACTAATTTTAAATTTAGATAGCGGCGTTTTATTAGAAAATGAAAACCGCAAAATAGTATTAACCAATACTAAGTTTTGCGAATTACTAAAAATCCCAGTTGCTCCAGCATTATTGGTAGGTCAAGATTGTACAAATGCAGCCGAACAAAGTAAAACACTATTTAAAGATCAAGATGCTTTTGTGGCCAGAATTGATACAATTTTAAAAGCTAAAAAAACAGTATTAGGTGACGAATTAATATTGCAAGATGGTACAATCTTGGAACGCGATTTTATACCAATTTTTAAAGACCAAACCTACACTGGGCATTTATGGACCTATAGAGATGTTACCCTACGCAGAACCTATAGAAAAACCATAGAGGCGCAAAAACAAAAATACCAAAACATTATTGCCAACATGAATTTGGGCTTAGTTGAAGTAAACAATGATGACGAAATTTTGATGGTTAATAATAGTTTTGAACACATGTGTGGCTACAAAGAAGCAGAATTATTAGGTAAAAAAGGTGGTGAAGTTTTTCTAGAAGAAAGCGATTCTGAAAAAATAGCCCAAGAAACCTTAAAACGCAAAAAAGGTAAATCTAATTCTTATGAGCTTAAAGTGAACATCAAAAATGGTGAGCAAAAATATTGGTTAATAAGTGGAGCACCAAATTACAATCTAAATGGAGATATTATTGGTTCCATAGGTATACATTTAGACATTACTGAGCTAAAAAATTTAGAATTCCAAAAAGAAAATTTATTAAAAAAGTTAGCAAAAAGTAACGACGAGTTACAAGAGTATGCACACATAGTTTCGCACGATTTAAAATCTCCTCTCAGAAGTATTGATGCCCTAATAAGTTGGTTAAAAGAAGATAACCAAGGAAAATTAGACGCAGTAAGTTTGCAGAATTTTGCCCATATAGAAACTACATTAGAAAAAATGGAACAATTAATAACAGATGTTTTAAACTACTCTAGTGTTGGTGCAGATAATTCCGAAAAATCAGATGTAGATTTAAATGTGTTAATAAAAGATTTAATAGGTATTTTGTATGTGCCAGAACATATAAATATTAATGTAAATAATAAATTACCCATTATAAAAGGCGATAAAACAAAACTGCACCAATTATTTCAAAATTTAATAAGTAATGCCATTAAGTTTTCAGACAAACCAGAAGGGCATATTCAAATAGATGTTGTAGAGCAAAGCACTAAATTTCAGTTCTCGGTACAAGACAACGGAATTGGTATTGATGAAAAATTTCATGAAAAAATATTCAAAATATTTCATTCATTAAAAAAAGATAAAGCCTCATCTGGCATAGGATTATCAATAGTAAAAAAAATAGTAAACCTTCATGAGGGTGAAATTTGGTTAGAAAGCACACCAGGAAAAGGCAGCACATTTTTCTTTACACTAAAAAAATAAATAAAACAGATGAAAACACTTCAACTAAAAAAGAAAGAAACTACAGATTGGGAATATTTAAGCCCTAAAGTTGTACTTGTAAAGCCATTAGTTTTAATATTAGGAAACCGGTTGTTGTTAGAAGACAACACAATTTACAGCCAAGTACGCAGCTTGTTTCCAGATGGGCATTTGGTATTTGGATCTACAAGTGGCGATATTACTTCAAATTTAGTAGAAGATGATAGTATTACCATAACAGCTATAGAATTTGAAAACACCACATTTGATATCAAAACATCTAACGTCTTAAACTCAGATTTAGACAGTTATAAAACAGGAAAAGCGCTTATAGATAAGTTTAAAAAAGAAAATTTAAAACATGTTTTTGTGATATCTGAAGGTAGCTTTATAAACGGTAGCCAGTTAACTAAAGGCATGAATGCTGCAACCCACAACAGCTTGTTAATTACAGGTGGTCTTTGTGGTGATGCAGCTAGGTTTGAAAAAACAATAGCAGCCTACAATGAAAATCCAAAACAAGGTGAAATTATTGCCATTGGTTTTTATGGCGATACTTTTGAGGCATCATTTTCTATACATGGCGGTTGGACTCCCTTTGGGCCAGAACGCGTTGTAACAAAATCTGAAGCTAATGTTTTGTTTGAGTTAGATGGTAAACCTGCATTAGATTTATACAAAAAATACTTAGGAAACAAGTCTAGCGAACTTCCAAGTGCAGCATTATTGTACCCCTTAAATGTGAAATCTTCAGACGAAAAACAAGCCATTGTACGAACAATTTTAAATATAAACGAAAAAGAAAATACGATGATTTTAGCTGGAGATATACCAGAAAATTCTAAAGTACAGCTTATGATGACTAACGTAGATCAGATAGCAAATGCATCTGAAAAAGCGGCAAAACAGGCCTTGATGCATAGAAAAACTAAGCCGCAATTAGCCTTGCTAGTTAGCTGTATTGGAAGAAAATTAGTTTTAGATCAGCGTGTAGAAGAAGAAATTGAGGAAGTTGTTACCGCTGTTGGCAATGATACTACAGTATGCGGATTTTATTCTTATGGTGAAATTTCACCTTTCTTTGGCGAAAAAAATTGTCAGTTACATAACCAAACCATAACAATAACTCTTATAAGTGAATAATGAATTCTTTACTTAAACGTCAATTACGTAAATATTTGCCAGATGCATTATTAGATTCTAAAGAACTTCAACCATTTTTAGATGCAGTAAATAGTTCATACTCAAATTTCGACGAGCAGTTTGCCATGCAACAACTTGCCATGAGTATTAGCTCTGAAGAATTATTTGAAGCCAACCAACAATTACGTAAAGAGGCAAAAGACCAACAAGAAGTTATAGACAAACTAAAACGCGTTTTAGAAACTTTAAAATTTTATGATTTACCAAAAAATTTAACTCCTGATAATATAGAATTAGATGGGCTTAAGTTGGTAGAATTTATTGGTAACCAAACCAAAGAAATTGTAAAAATAAACCAACAACGCGAAATATTATTAACAGAACTCGCACACCAAAATCAAGAACTTAGTGATTACGCAAATATGGTTTCGCACGATTTAAAATCGCCATTACGTAGTATAGATGCTCTAACAGCTTGGTTAAAAGAAGATTATGTAGATAAGTTAGATGCTAATGGAAAAAAACAACTAAACTTAATAAGAACTAATGTAGGAAAAATGGATACGCTAATAAATGGTATATTAGAATATTCTACCATTGGAAAAAATCAAATACAAGTCTATAAAGTAGATTTAAATAACTTAATTCAAGATATTTTAAAAACACTACAAGTTCCAACAAATATTAAAATTAATACTCAAAAATTACCATTGGTAAGTGGCGATAAATATAGGTTTAGACAGTTGTTTCAAAATCTAATAAGCAATGCTATAAAGTATAATAATAAATCCACTGGAATAATAGAAGTTGGAGTAGAAGACGCTGATACCCACTGGCAATTTTATGTTAAGGACAATGGTAAAGGTATAGAACGTAATTATTTTGATAAGATTTTTAATACGTTTCAAAAATTAGAAAATACACCAGACTCCTCGGGTATTGGATTATCCATAGTAAAAAAAATTGTGAATTTGTATGGTGGTAAAGTTTGGTTAGAGTCTCAAATAAATGAATTTACTATTTTTTATTTCACATTAAAAAAAGAAACCGATGGAGCAACCTAACATGGCTTACATAAATGAATTGTCTGGTAATGACGAAGCTTTTAAACAGCAATTAATTTCTATTATAAAAACAGAGTTTCCAGAAGAACTGGAAACCTACACTACCAACTTGCAAAATAGAAACCTTAAGGTATTGGCAGAAAACGTTCATAAAATTAAACATAAAATTAGTATTTTAGGGCTCGAAAAAAGTTATGAAATAGCCGCCCAATACGAAAGTAACCTCATAGAAGGTAATACTCAAGGTGAAGATGAGTTTAAAAAAATCTTAGCAACCATAACACAATATTTAAAAGCGATATAACCACAAATTTTATGAAATGTATTATTATTGATGATGAAGCCACTGCAAGAGCTATCATAAATCAATTGTGTTCTAACTATCCCACGTTAAATGTTGTAGAAGCATTTCCAAACGCAATACAAGCTATAAAGTATTTAAACCAGAATACGGTAGACCTTATTTTTTTAGACATTCATATGCCAGATTTTACAGGTTTTGATTTTATAGAAACGCTCAATAATCCACCAAAAATTATACTAACCACATCAGACCCTCAGTTTGCAATACAAGCCTTTGAGTATGATTGTATTGTAGATTATTTAGTGAAACCGCTAACACCTGAACGTTTTGAAAAAGCCATTATAAAAGCAGAATCTAAAACCACTGATGTTAATACAAGAGATGCAAAATCGGAAACTATTGAAGCTATTTCTGGCAATGATTTGTATGTAAATATAGACCGCCGTTTAATAAAAATTGATATTCCCAGTATTTATTTAGTGGAAGCTAAAGGCGATTATATACAAGTAAAAACCGAAGCAAAAAACTATATTGTACACGCTACATTAAAAAAGATTGAAGAAAAACTTCCTACAGAATTATTCCTAAAAGTACACCGTTCTTATATTATAAATACCAAAAAAATTGTAGATATAGAAGACAATAGTGTGCTTATAAAAAGAGATGTAATTCCTGTTAGCCGTTCTAATAGGCCAGAGTTAATGAAACGTCTAAACCTTCTTTAAGCAAAAATAGAAATTACATTTTTAGACCTTTTTAACTGATAGCGTTAGTTTTTTCTAAAAACAGGCGCATTAAATAATAACCATTTAAACCGAAATCCAATTTCGTTAAATGTGAATCCTGCAGCTGTGGCAGACGCTATATTGCTTCGCGTACCATAAATATTTGCTAGGCAACGGTCAGAAAATTTATACCCCAATTTTCCTTGCACTCGGTATGTGCTTTGGCTATTGCCATCATCTATATATTGCAAACCTGTAGCGGCAGTTAATTCGTAAAACCAAGCTTTAGGCTTTGTTATGGCTTCATCTTTTATAATATTAATAAAAACCTCACCAGCATTAAAAGTTTCAGGACTAAAATATATAGTTGGCACTTGATTTTTAAAGGTGATGTACTGGTAGTTTAAACCTGCTTTAAGTGATGGTTTGGCTAGTAAATTGTAGTACAATGATGTAAATACTAAATGTCTGGTATTTTCATCGTTTTGCGAGGTGTAAAAATATTGTAAAAACCAACCCAAATTAAAATTAGTAGCCAAGCTATAGTTGGCATAATAGTTATTTAATACAATTTCTCTGTCTAACAATTCGGCATTAAAACTTTGTAACTCGCGTTTATAACCAACATCTAATGTTTGCAGTTTAAAAGGTTTTATATTAAAAGAAATATCTGTTAGTAATTGCGTGTAGGTATTTGTTGTTGCTTTTGCAGAAGACACACCTGCTAAACCTTTAAAAACAATATTTGGTAATAATTGATAGTCAAGTCCAAATGAAAAATCATTAGAGGTTGCGTTATTATTAGTTACGGCATTTGATGTGTTTCTGTAATTATAAGCCCCTAGAAGTTTAAATTTTGTTGATAACGGAAACTCTAAATTATTGGTAATTGCAAAAGCTTCGTTATTGCCATTATCAAAAGAATAAGCAATTTTTAGCTCATGAAAAGGTGTAAAAGTGGTGTTTAAGTTTTTAATAAAGTTTGAAGCATCTTTTTGTTTTTCATAAAAATTAAGCGTGTTTTTGGCAGAGGTATAAGCATTGTCATAATTTCCTAGCGCTTTTAAAGCATTAGCTTTACCAAGGTTACCATCAAATGAAGTACTATCGTTTTCTAAAATTTTTGAGTAATCCTCAACACTCTCTTTAAAATTACTTTTGTAAATGTTTAATGTTGCTCGTAATGCTAAAACCCAATTTTTGTTGGGGTGTTTTTTTACAAGTTCTGCAATATGATTGGACGCTGTTTTAAATTTTTTATTCCAAATTAAAGCCTGTATGTATCGCTCAGTAGTTTGTTGTTTTAAAACGTTTTCAAAAGTTTCTGTTAGACTTAAATAAGCGTTATTACTTAGTTTTAAAGCCTCTTTTTCTTTTCCTTTAAGGTGTGCAACTAGTGCTAAACCGTTTAAAGCAATGGTATTGTGTTCAGGATTTTTTTCTAAAATACCATAAGTAACTTTAGCAGTATCTAATTTGTTAGCAATAAGATACAGGTTTGCTAAATTTAATAAGGTGTCCTTATCATCTTTAAAAAGTACTAAATTTTCTTTTAGTAGCGCTTCAGCTTTATCATAGTTTTGGGCTTGTTGGTTTTGGTACGCATAGCCTAAATACATATATTTTTTTGAGGTTAATGCATTAGGGTTTCCTGGTAAAACGTCCAAAGCTTTATTTACATAAGTTAATGCATTTTCATAATCTTTTAGATTAGAAAGGGTGTTGGCATAGCTTAAAAGTGCTGGAAAACTTTTTGGGTCTTCAGCTATTAAATCTTTAAAATAGCGTTCAGCTTTTATGTAATTTTTAGACCATAGTAAGGCTTCGCCATAATTTAATTTTACTTCAAAATCATTAGGATAGTCTTCTAATAGACTAGTGAAAATAACGCTAGCCTTTTCGGTTTGGTTATTTAATCCCACAGCACGGCCATAGCACAAGCGTGCCGTTTTATTTTTTGGATATGTTTTTAAAATAGTTTCAAAAAAAGATTCAGCTTCAGCATATTTCCCTGTTTCTAATAAGGTAAAGCCTTTTTGCATATCTTGTGCAAAGGTAAATTGCGCAGTTAATACAATAATAAATACGAGTTTTATTAATAGTTTCATGTTGTGGTTTTAAATCGTTTGCAAGTTAGGCATTAACTTATATTCATTCATCTATAGGAAAGGTTCACTCATCGAAATATAAGGGTTTTTGATTGATTTATAAGTCATATTTGCATCAGAAATAATTAAAAACTTAAAAAAATAACGTTTTATGACTTTTAAAATTACGAAACAAAACAGTAAATATTATACTATAGAAGGTAAAATTACTGCGGCATCTGCAAATGCATTTAAAACACATTTTAATTTAATACTTAATAATTTGGCAGACCTTACTATAGATATAACTAATGTTAAAAAAATTGATAATTATGGTTTAAAAGCATTACAAGCTATTTATAATAATGCGATATCTTGGGGAAAACCTTTTTTTATTATAAATAATGGCACAGCAAAAAACATTGAAAATCTATTGCACTAATTTTTATGCTTAATTTTAACTATAAATACTACTAGATTTAAGAATGAGTGTATTTAATAAAAATTATATAAAATGCAACTAAAAGCAATTTTAAAATCGATAAAAATTACTGAAGAACAGTTTTTTATGCTAAGTGTATTGGTAGTAAACGGTGGTAATTACTTATACAATTTAATACTGGGGCGTATTTTAGGGCCAACTGCATTTGCAGATGCCGCACTTCTTATTACTTTTTTATTAGTATTGTCTTTTGTTGCCATGACATTTCAATTGGTTACCGCAAAATTTTCTGTTGTTTTTGAAGGCGAAACATTTAAAAATTTTATAGCTAAAGTTTATAAACAAGCAACCTTTGTAGGTGTTGGTTGTGGCATTTTAATAGTGCTATTTTCTACGCAATTACAATCTGTATTTAATACGGCATCAAGCCACATGTTTACCGTTTTTGGAATTGGTGTGCCGCTTTATTTTTTTATGAGTGTAAATCGTGGCGTATATCAAGGTAACAAAGCATTTAAGCTTTTGTCTATAACGTTTCAGTTAGAAATGTTAAGCCGTTTAATCATAACATTAGTACTGTTGTATGTTTTAGATATTCAGTCTTCATTAATAATAGCAATAGGTATTTTGGTGTCTTTTGGTTTTGGTTTAATTCCTTTTAAGTATGGGTATTTCAGTATTAAAAAAACTATCAAAATAGATGTTTTAAAAGCCAAACAAGTGAAACACTTTTTTATAATTACAGCTTTTTATGAGTTAACACAAATAATTATTAATAACAGCGATATATTATTGGTTAAGCATTATTTTGAAGCATATGAAGCAGGTTTGTACGCCTCTTTAGCACTCATTGGGCGTATTGTATATTTTATAGCTTGGATGTTTGTAATGTTGTTATTACCAACAGTAGTTAAGCTAAAAAAAGAAGGCAAACCAACAGCACCAATTTTATTTAAATACGTGAGTTATATAGCCGTAATTGCTTCAGTTATAATTTTAGGTTGTTTTGTGTTTCCAGAAACTGTAATTACACTTTTGTTTGGTAAAAGCTATTTGGCAATGGCACCTTTACTATGGCAATATGCTTTAGCAACGGGTATGTTTGCCATTTCTAATATTTTTACCTATTATTATTTATCCTTAGATCGTTATGTGCCTGTGGTAATTTCTGGGGTGTTTGGTATACTTCAAATGGTATTGGTTGTTTTTTTTCATGAACGTTTAGAGCAGGTTGTTCATATTCAAATTATTGTTATGGTATTGTTATTAATTATTCAGATTGTATTTTTTACAATCGATTCTAAGTTTACAAAAAACAAACTAGCGTAATTATGGCATAACGACAGTTATTTACCATTCATCTATATTAAAAAGGTATTGGTCTAATTATTTTGGATTTTTATAAAAAAATAACCCAAATTTGTACTCTAATTAAATGCTAATCTATTAAAAACACTAAAATGAAGCTCGCAATTTTAACAGCATATCCACCAAGTAAAGTTACCTTAAATGAGTATGCTTATCATTTAGTGAAGCATTTTAGACAAAATAAAACCGTTACAGAACTTATTTTGTTAACAGATAAAACGGAAGGAGCAAAAGATATTTCGTTTACAGAACAGGGTTGTAAAATCACTGTTAAAGAATGCTGGGAATTTAATAGTTATGCCAATATTATAAAGGTTACAAAAGCAATTAATGCCACGCAACCAGATGCTGTATTGTTTAATTTGCAATTTATGAAGTTTGGCGATAAAAAAATTGCAGCCGCACTAGGTTTAGCTTTGCCTTTGGTTTGTAAATTAAAAAACATACCCAATATTGTGCTATTACATAATATTTTAGAAGAAGTAGATTTAGGTTCAGCAGGATTTACAAAAAGTAAGCTGTTACAAAAAATGTATGGTTTTATAGGAACAGTATTAACAAAATTAATTTTAAAAGCCGATACAGTAGCGGTTACAATGCAAAAGTATGTTTCTGTTTTAAATAAAAAATATAAAACAGAAAACGTATGTCTTATTCCACATGGTACGTTTGAGATTACTGAGATTAAACCAGATTATACAGTGCCAGAAGGCCCACTACAAATTATGACATTTGGAAAATTTGGAACCTACAAAAAAGTGGAAAACATGATTGAAGCTGTAGAAAAAATAAGAGCCAACACAGGTTTAGATTTAGAGATTGTTATTGCGGGTACAGATAACCCAAATGTTCCAGGATATTTACAACAGGTTAAAACAGACTATAAAGATGTTCCAAAAATTCGTTTTACGGGTTATGTTGAAGAACATGAAGTCACAAAGTTATTTAATGAAAGTGCCGTAGTTGTGTTTCCTTACACCTCTACTACTGGAAGCTCTGGTGTTTTGCACCAAGCAGGCAGTTATGGTAAGGCTGTAGTAATGCCAGATTTAGGGGATTTAGCAGCTTTAGTTATAGACGAAGGTTATAAAGGTGAGTTTTTTGAACCAACCTCAGTAGATAGTTTAGCATCTGCTATTGAAAAAATTATATCAGATCCTGAATATCGTATTGCTTTAGGAAAAGCCAATTATGAAGCTGCAACAGCATATCCTATGTCAAAAATTACAGATATTTATTTAGAAAAATTCAAAAATTTAATTTCAAAAGAATAACAGATTAATGCTTTAATTAGTTTGTTTAGTTATGTGACTATATGATGCTTTAATTGCCCCATTTTTATCAATAAAACCATAGTGTTTTTGAGCATTTTTTCGCCATGGCAATCGGCCAACAACAGCAGTTGGTATTGTTGTGAAGTCATATAACGTCCAAGACATATATTGCAAATTATGATTTGCCATTATGTCTTGGATTTTTTTATGATAATTTGCCTGGTCTTCTTCTGAGCTGCCAAAAGGTTTCCAAAATCCGCTGTAAGAAGACATGCCATATTCTTGTAATACTAAAGGTTTATTTGGTATTTCTTTTTTTAAAGTTTTAATAGCAGTATCTAAATCACTTAAGGCTTCATAATAATGAAAAGAAACAACATCTACTTTATCTTTTAAAATTGGCGCACTTTGCACATTAGACCAGCCTATGGTTACGGCATGTCTTTGATCTATGGATTTTACTAAATCGACCATATTGTCCAACCATGCAACTACTAAATCTTTTCCGCGCGATTCAAAATCTAAATTAGGTTCATTTTTAATATCCCATGCAATAAGCGCGCTGTGGTCTTTAAATGTATTAACAATAGTACTGGCATGTTTCATGTTTAATGTCCAGTTTAAAACCGAATAATCTCCAAAAAAATCAAATAAAGTAAGTACAACTTTAAGCTCATGAGCTTCTGCTAAATCTAAAGTTTGTTTTAGTTTCTCTAGTTTTTCTGGGTTTACTTTTGCTTTTCCAAAGTCATCGTACTGCACAAAAATACGTATGGAGTTTAAGCCCGCTTTTTTTATAATTTTAAAATCGTTTGCAATTGTTTTTGTTTTAAAATTGTTGCCAAACATATCCCACGGATTTTCTTGTGGGTAGTAATTAATACCTTTTATAAACAAGCTATCGGGTTTAATTGCGGCTATTTTTGGTTTATAAACATCACTAGCTTCTTTTACCAAATGTCTAATGCGCCAAAAACCATCTTCCAATAATAAAACTATTTTGTAAGTTGCAGTTTCTTTTAATGTTGTTATTAAAGTATCGGTCTTAAATAGTCTTTTGTATTCTACAACATTTTTATCTGTAATTACAGCAAGCTGACCATCTTCACTAAAAAACTCTAAATTAGGGTTATGGGCTAGTGTGGTAGCTTCAACAGTAATGTTTTGTGTTTTATTATAGTCTATAAAATTATACACTTGTAATCTTGCATTATCGGTATAGTAATCTTCAACACCAGTTTTTGTATTGGTTTTGTAAGCAACTTGTTTTACGTACCAAGCATCTAAATAATCGTTTTCTATAGCGTTTAAATTTTGGGAATCTATGGGCCTTCCTAAATTATTTAGGGGCTCCCAAGTAAATTTCGGCACGTATTGTTCAATTTTTTTAATTTCGGTATGTAGCATTTTACTACGATCGGCACCTGTATTTAGATAACTAAATATGGCACTAATACCATATATTAAAAGGGCTATAATCATAATATATGAAGCTATTAAAATGGAACGCATTATGTTTTTACTGATAGTTACCATAGTGCGATGTTGTTTTTACTTTTTGTAATACCAGCAGTTTTAATATGAATGGTGTACGTGCCGTTTTTTAAAAATTCTGGTTTAAGATTAAAATTGGCATAACCATTAAACGTTGTTTCTATGCGTTTAAAAACTTCAACATTATCTTTATAAACAGAAAGTGTTACTTGTAAACCATCTGGAATCATCTGTTTCATAAAGCTTTGCAAAGGACCAACTTGTATCTCTCGGTTATGCTTTAAAAATGAAATATTAAAATCTGTAATTACCTGAGTATAATCAATATTTAAGGTGTTGCTTTCTGCAATACCATGTACATAGGCTTTTACACGCCAATGGTCTTCATAATCTGGGTGAATAATTTTAGATTGCGCTATGCCTTTAATTGTTGTGCTTGACGTTTTTAGTCTATTTCCTTTGCCATCCTCAATAAAAAAATCTACAAAGGTACCATCGCTTACTGTATTTTTATAGCGGTCTTTTAGTTCTGAGGTATAAAACGTGGTAATTTGGTTACCATCCGCGTAATTGTGAGCTCTTTTTATAAAAATATCAAAATCTTTTGGAATTGCTGGCATAACATCTACAGTAAATTCTTTTGAATTTTCACCTAAACTTTCAGAAGCTATAAGCATGCGTCCACTTTTTAATGTTGAAAAAATAGTTTTATATGCAATTAAGTTTTTAACATAAATGATATCGTTATTAACGGCTTCTAAAAATTGATGTTTAGCAAGTATTGGTGTGTTTTCTGGTAAAGGATTGTCTAAGCTATCCGTTGGTATTACCACAAGCATAGTGTAATCTTTGCCGCCAGCTTCAATACTTGGTGGCCCAACATAGGTTTCTAGAGTTTTAACGTGTTGTTTTGGATGTATGGTAATAGTACCGCTTAAAGTTTTATTTTTTGTAATTAGTGTCCAATTAATTGTGCCGCGTTTAGTTGTTAAAATACTAGGAAGTGTATAACTTAATATATTAGTTTTAAAAGCAGGAGAAATTAATGTTGTGCCATAACTATTAGAGCAGTATAATAAGTTTTTATTCGTACTATATTTTGTTTCAAACTCTAGTACTATTGGTGTGCCAGCCTCATATTCGGTTTGAGAGGTTATACACTTAATTTGAGATGTATTGGCTGCTACAGAGGTGTTATCACCAATTAGCGTGATGATACATAAAAGTACTATATATAAATTTTTTAGTTGCATTAATTAGGGTTGCCAATATAGGCGTTGGTTTCAATTTTTATATAACTAAAATTAGGGTGTGTTATAGGTTGCAACTCATTATTGGTGTGACCTTTAATTCTGTTGGGTATAATTTTACGAGCTATAGCTGCATTTGGTAAACCATTAACAAAAATATTTTCCATAGAATCATTTATAATTAAGAGTATGTTATTTGGCGGTAATTTATATTCAAAATTTTGTTTGCGTTGCTGTCTAATCCCTTCTTTTACAAAAGTATGATCTACCCAAACCATTTCTTTATTTTCGTTATAATATGTAATTAATAATTGTGGTATTGTAATTTCTTGAATACCACTATTAAACAAATTACCAGATAACATTGTATTATTAATATTTAGTTTACTGATTACCGTGTTTTTATATAAATCTGATCCAGTAACGTTACCAGCAACTTGTAGGTTAAATTTTGTTGGCTGATCTTTAAACGCAACAGGAGTAAATTCATCTGGATTAAAAGTATCTGGAATACTATCTTGAGTTTTAGACCACGCAATACCTTCAAAATTAATCTTAAAACTGGTAACTTCCTTTGGCATTAGTTTATGTTTTACATGATACTTAGCATCGTATGTTGCAAGTTTGGTATTACTATCATTATACAAAGTGCCTTTTAATGTAATATCTGCGGGTACATTATCTATATTTTGCACCTCACCAATTATGGTATAGCTATTATTATGCTTTACCAGTTTGGCAGTAATAACTTCTAAAACAGGTTGTTTTAGTATATCTTCATGATGAGTTTGTGCAGTAGTAATGCGACGTTTACCTTGGTTAAAGTATGAAGTGATGTTATTGGAATAAAGCTGGTCTGGTGGTAAATCATTATTTAGAGTTTTTAATTCTAAAAACCATTTTCCCTTTACTTTCTGTAATGTTTTGTAGTCTATTTTTTCAATTTTTTCTAGGGGAGTTATCCATTTGGTAATTACCTTAGCAGAAGCAGTACTGTCATTTAGTTTAGTAATTTCGGTTTCAATGGCATCCATTTTTGCATAACTGCTTAAAAGCCCGTCTGTAACCGATATTTCTAACATGTATTGTGCAATGGTAACGTTACTATTTGGGTTAATAAGATGGAAGGCTTTTTCAAATTCCTTAAAATCTAAAGCATCATAATATGCTATTACTGCATTTTTTGGGCTGTGTTGGGTGTCATTTTTCAGATAGAATAAATATAAACCATATCCAATGATTAGGGCTAAAATAAACGACCAAACATGTGTAAATCTAAGTACGTTTTTTGAAAAAGAATTGTAAGCAGTCGGAAATTTTAAAAAATCTGGAATGGGTTTAATTTTACTTTTTAAAGCAATAACCCAAAGCATTTGTATGTTTAGCACAAATGCAATTAGTACTGTTAAAAAAGGCATTGTTCCCCATAATATTTTTAACCATTTAGAAACATCATCTTTTGGCAAAATAGATGATATTGGTGGAATATTAAGCCGTTCCCAAACCATAATTCCATTTTCTAGTTGTCGTAAACGTTGCCAACCACAGAAGTATAAAATAGGATCATAAAATTTATCGTTAGAAAAAATGTATTTAAGGTTATATTTTGCGGGTGTGGTTAAAAACTGTTGTAATGAGCCTATACCAGCAACACCTTTAAATTTCGAGTTTTCTAAACGTTCTATTGGTCTGGTAGTTAGTTCCGGCAATCGTCTTGCAGAGTGGTAATTGCCATCTACGGTTAAAGCATTTGTTTGCGCACTTAGCCATGCCATTTGGTCACCAAAACCAAGAGTTAAAAAACGCCATTTATCGTGGTCATCTTGATTAAGAAAATTAACAATAGGCAGCATTTTTATTTTTTGGGGTTGTGAAGGTCTAAAATACCCTAAACTCATAGTAAAAATTACCATAATAACCACTAACCCAGACAAGATACCACCAATTATACGGTGGTAAATACCACCAAACTTAGCTTGTATTAAGGCTTTTAAATCACCATCTACAAATCGGTACGTAAACTCGCCAAGTAATGGTAGTGACATAATGGAAGCCCAGAGTGTAAAACGGTCTAAGGTTAAAATATTAAAAGCAGTTTCACCAAGCACCATTAAAGGAATTGGAGTAGTGCCACCAGTCCCCAAAACAGTACAAATGGTTATAGATAAACCAAAGAACAAATAACGCTTACTATAATAGCGATAAAAAATATAGGGTAAAAGTACTAGTAAAGTTCCCCATGGAATTAGAAAAAACACTAAACCAGATGAGGTAATTTCTAAAAAATTATCTCTAGAACCATGCGGTATAGGTACTTGTGTAATTGGATTTGCTTTAGAGTTTATCCAGTAAGGTAAAATACAAACTACAATAATAACTAAAGCTAAGAGTCCAAAACTAACAATACGTTTAAAAAGCTTAAAAAAGCTATTTAGAAACACCTTAAAAGTAACAGCTTTCATAGTGCCTGCGGTCTCTTTAGATACGTCCATTATTACCATTCCTATTAAAGGAAATATAAAAAACACCATACCAAAAATTGGAGTCACATGATGCGATGTAACAGTTACAGAAATTAATGATAATGATGTTGCTAAATACCAATATTTACCAGTTTTTAACCACAAATAAATTTCTGGTAAAGCATGCATTAATACAGAAATGCCAACAATACTTGGCAGTTGTCCAAAAATATGAAGCGTTTCTATAAACGAAGAAGAAAAAACGGACAAAACACAGGCATAACCAGAAACAGTTTTATGGGAGGTTATTAATAAAGAAAAGCGATATACACCAGTTATAAACAAGATAATAGCTACAAAAGCCACTGTAAACATTCCAAATTTTAATCCACCAACTAATGATAATAATCCAATAGATTGATGCACCAATGGAGGATAACTCATTACCGTAAACCCAGTGTACCACTTATAATTCCATGGTTCAAACCAAGAGTTGGCATAATGATCTGCAAAAAACAGATGTATAAGTGCATCGTAAGTAGTTTCTAATGTAAAAAAGAGTGCGCTACCATGAAATGCCAAGCCCAAAAGCAAAGCAGAAATTAAATATTTATTAGTTGTCTCTTTCATGTAAACGCTAAAGCATGAACACTTTTAAAGCATTCAACATCTATATTGTAAAGATATATAATTTTAAATATGAATTTTTTTAAATTAACTATAGTAAACATCCGTTTATCGGCACATAATAGGCGCTTCAGCTAAATTAATAATTACAAGAACGTTTTTTAACTATTTTTGTATCAATAATAACCAAATAAGCGTGTGACCATGAAAGTTTTAGCCATAGATGATCAAAAGCTAGTTTTACTACCACTACAAAAACGTTTAACCGAATTAGGTTACACCTCAAAAATTGAAACTGATGCCGCAAAAGGGATTGAAATTTTTGAGTCTTTTAAGCCCGACTTAGTAATTGTAGATATTAATATGCCAAGAATTTCAGGCTTAGATGTTGTAAAATATATTAGGGCTTCAAAACAACCTGGCACACCAATAATGGTACTATCTGGCGACACACAAGATGCTACAATTACACAAGGTTTTGAATTAGGTATTAACGATTACATGAAAAAACCATTAAGTTTAAACGAAATTTGCGCACGTATAAAACGCTTAATTGGAGCACCAAAAACATTAAATAGTAGCACAAGTGATATCATTATACAACAGCGATGTGTTGGTGTGGTAATACCTTGTTACAATGAAGAAGAACGTTTGTTAGGTGATGATTTTATTAAGTTTTTAGATAAAAACTCTGGGTATCACCTATGTTTTGTTAACGACGGAAGTAAAGACAAAACATTAGAAGTTTTATATAAACTCCAAAAAGGTAGAGAACATTTTATTACCGTTTATGATTGTGAGAAAAATGGAGGTAAAGCCGAAGCTGTAAGATTAGGAATGTTACACATGGCTAAAAAAGAAGATATGGATTATATTGGATTTTTAGATGCCGATTTATCTACCGATTTAGCAGATTTTGAAGATCTGGTAAAAACCATTGAAACTTCAAATTATAAGATTGTAAGCGGATCTCGAATAGCAAGAATGGGAGCCGATATCACAAAAGAATCTTCACGAAAAATAATTAGCTTAACCATTAATTTTATAATAAGAAAAATATTACGTCTTGATTTTAAAGACACGCAATGTGGTGCTAAAATATTTAGTAGAGACGTTATTAATATTGCTTTTAAAGAAAAATTTGTAACCCAGTGGATTTTTGATGTCGAAATATTTAAACGTATGACTATTGCTTTTGGTTTAAAAAATGCTAAAACAATGCTTTGTGAGCAACCCTTAAAACGTTGGATACACGCAGATGGATCAAAATTATCTATGAAAGATTCATTTAAAATTATTTTTCAACTAGGTCAAATAGCTTGGGTTTATAGAGGTAGAAAGTCTCGTTACACTGCCATGAATGCTAGTTTAGGTTTAGTTTGAATTTAGTATGAATTTTTAAATGTAATAATTCATGAATATTGGTGTTATCATAGTTTTTCAAAGTCATAATCTAAATTTTGATATTAAACACTTTATCAAACAATTTCAAGAATCAGAAGGGCTTGTTTTTTGTTTGGTTGATTGTGAAACTTCTGAAAAAACCTCAGAACTATTAACGACACTTAGTGAGAGTTCCGAAAACATTTCAAAAGTAAATTTAAAAAACCATACAGATGAAGCCGCTGCAGTAAAAGCTGGTGCACGTTTTATCTTTAATAGTTATAACCTTAAGCATATTGGTTTTATAAATTATAAAACTGTAGTTAATACAGGTTATAATTTAAATGAAATACTTAGTATATTACTTTCAGATAGGGAGCAGTTGTTAGATTATAACTCGAAAATCATTAAAAATAAGCTAAGCAAATATGTTTCATTTAAATCTGTTTTTTCTGTATTAGATTGTATGCTAACATTACAGCTTATTACAAAATATAAGCTTTCGTCATAATGCTATAAAAATGAGTCGTCTTATTTTTTAGTAAAGCTCACATTTTCTATATTTAATGCATGATAGAAAAATCAGAATCCTTTTCAATTAAAAACTGGTCTCACAATGATCAGCCCAGAGAAAAATTAAGAGACAAAGGCAAGTCTGTTTTAAGCGATTCTGAGTTATTAGCTATTCTTATTGGTTCTGGTAACAGAGACGAAAGTGCTGTAGATTTATGCAAACGTATTTTGGCTAGCGTTAATAATAACTTAAATACGTTGGGCAAACTCTCAATTAATGAACTCACAAAGTTTAAAGGTATTGGCGAAGCTAAGGCCATTAGTATTTTGGCTGCTTTAGAATTAGGACGCCGCCGCCGTGCAGAAGCGGTTATTCAATTAGATAAAATTACATCATCACGTTCTGTCTTTGATGTTATGCAGCCTATTATAGGTGAGTTGCCTCACGAGGAGTTTTGGGTGTTATACCTTAATAATTCCAATAAAATTATTCAGAAAAATCAGCTTAGTAAAGGCAGTATTACAGGTACATTAGTAGATGTGCGTTTGGTATTAAAAACCGCTTTAGAAGTAGGAGCTGTAGCTTTAGTGCTGTGTCATAATCATCCATCGGGCACTCTAAAACCTAGCCAAGCAGATATTAATATTACCAAAAAATTAAAAGACGCCTCAGCGAGTTTAGACATTACGGTTTTAGACCATATAATTATTACAGAACATACCTATTTTAGTTTTGCAGATGAGGCAATGTTGTAGCCTATTTTATATTAAGATGTTATACATTTAGAATTTTAAACGTTATGCTACTCATTTATACTCATAAAATTACACCAAGGTTAACCTATGCTTTTAAACATTTGTGCAAACGTATATTGGGTTTAGAGGTGCGTTTTACGTCTAAAATAGAAGACTTTATTGCGCATGATAGTCTTAAAATGTCTTACACAAAACAACCTTTAAGCAATGAGTTACATATAAGATGTCATACCCTTTTGTTTGAACAGGGACTAACAGATTTAGATATAAACGTACAACCTTGGGATACTACTATTGGTTTTTTTCCTACCGGTGAGCGTAGTAATTTACCCTTCGATATTTTTGCAGCGTCATTTTATTTATTAAGTCGTTATGAAGAATACATGCCACATGTAAGCGATCTTTACAATAGGTTTTTGGCAACAGAAAGTTTAGCTTATGAACACCAATTTTTAGAGCAACCTGTTGTAGATATTTGGGCGTATAAGCTTAAGTCGGTGCTAAAAATTAGATTTCCAGATTTTGAGTTTCCAAAACGAAGCTATAATGTGCAGCCTATAATAGATGTACCCATAGCATATCAATATAAACATAAAGGGCTTTTAAGAACTATTGGTGGTACTATAAACGACTTGGTAAAGTTTCAATTTAAAGATATATATACCAGATTTTCAGTGTTACTAGGTTTACAACACGATCCTTATGACACCTTTAAATGGCTTATAAACCGACAAAAAACCTATAAAAATAAGTTTTTAGTATTGTTTTTAATTGGGGATTATTCCACTTTCGATAAAAATATAAATACTAATAAAACGCAGTTTGTTTCTTTAATAAAGTGGGTTGCAGATTACTGTAATGTAGGTTTAAAAGTGTCTTATTTAGCATTAGATAATGCTTCAATTTTGAAAAAAGAAAAGCTTAAAATTGAAACTATTACAAATCGAAATTTAAATACTGTACGGCACTCTTTTTCAAAATTAAATTTACCACTATCATATCGCAATCTCATAGATTTAGAAATTCATCAAGACTTTACAATGGGCTATGTAAACCATGTTGGTTTTAGAGCCAGTACATGTACACCGTTTCAGTTTTACGATTTAGATTACGAAATACAAACGCCATTACAAATAAATCCTTACCATTGTTTAGATTTTGCACTTCTAAGACATGAGTCTCTATTAGATAAAACGCAGCATCTTCAAAAAATAATTGCTGAGGTTAAAGCAGTTGATGGTACTTTTACACCAGTATTTCATAACTATGCGCTTAATAATAATGGCATCTGGAAAGGCTTTAAATCACTATTTAATTTAATTTTAGAATCAGTAGAATGACATCAGTACTTAAACATATTTTTTTTGATTTAGACCATACACTTTGGGATTTTGATAAAAACTCTGGACTTACCTTCAATAAAATTTTTGAGTCTTATGGTGTTCAAATACCGCTTCATGAATTTTTAAAAATATATGAACCTATTAATCTAAAATATTGGCGTCTTTATAGAAATGAAAAAGTTTCTAAAACAGCATTACGTTACGGCAGATTAAAAGACGCTTTTGATGCCTTAGATTTTAAAATAGAAGATGATGTAATCCATAAATTATCTGATGCTTACATTGAAGAATTATCAACCTTTAATCATTTATTTGAAGGCACTTTAGAAACATTAAATTATCTTCAAACCAAATATCAATTGCATATAATAACTAATGGTTTTGCGGAAGCTCAAGACAAAAAACTAACAAACTCTAACATAAAACACTACTTTAAAACAGTAACTAATTCTGAAATGGTAGGTGTAAAAAAACCAAACCCTAAGATATTTAATTTTGCTTTAAAAAGTGCTAATGCTACTGCAAATGAAAGTGTAATGATTGGTGATAGCTTAGAAGCAGATATTGAAGGCGCACAAGATATAGGTATGCAAACCATTTTTTTTGATTACAATAACATTCACAAAAATCATTCTGGTACACGGATTACGCATTTAAAAACGTTAACTGAAATTTTATAATATACATAAATATTATCTCAAAAATAAAATTCTAAACTCATGAAAAATTCAATACTAATAGCCCTAATTTTAAGTCTTACATGTTCTTTATGCGCACAAGAAAGTATTAACGATTACAAGTATGTTGTGGTGCCAATTCAGTATGAATTTTTAAATGGTAAAGATCAATACAGATTAAATACACTCACTAAATTTTTATTTAAATCTGAAGGCTTTGATACTTATTTTGATGTACAAGACTTGCCAGAGGATTTGTTTGAAAATCGTTGTTTGGCCATGTATGTAAATACTCTAGAAACCAAAAGTTTTTTGAATACTATATTACAAATAGAACTAAAAGACTGTAGAGGGAACGTTATTATAACCTCTAAAGAAGGAAAAACTAAAGAAAAATCTTACAAAGCCGCTTATAATATTGCCTTAAGAGAAGCTTTTGAGTCTTTTAAAGGTTTAAATCATAAATATTCGCCAATACAGCCTACAAGCTCTAAGCTAACAGAAACAAATCCTAAAGTTTTACAAACTAAAAACCTAATAGCCAAGCAGCAAAAATTAGAGCAACCTAAAACAGAAGCTTTAACTACAAAGCCTATTGTTAACCCAATAAAAGCAAACTCAGAAACAATATATTACGCTCAGCAAATTGAAAATGGCTATCAGTTAGTAGATGCAACACCAAAAGTACTTATGGTGTTACTAACTACAGCGTCAGATACTATTTTTATTGTAAAAGATAAAAATGCGGTGGTTTTTAAATTAAATAACCAATGGTTGTATTCAGAAAACAGTAATGGTAAAGTTTCTAATAAGGTGTTAAATGTCAAGTTTTAATATTGCATCTTTAATACCCATATTTATCACGCCATAAGCTTTTTAAAAAGCTACGTTGTGCATTTTCTCTAGCATTGTTGCCAGGATTGTAAAGTGTGGTATTGGAAATGGTTTTGGGCAAAAACTCGTGTTCAGCAAAATTATTATCGTAATTATGAGCATACTTATAGTCATCGCCGTAACCCAATTCTTTCATAAGTTTGGTTGGTGCATTTCTTAAAGATAGCGGTACAGCTAAATCGCCAGTAGACTTTACCAATTCTTGAGCTTTATTAATAGCTTCATAGGCAGCATTACTTTTTGGCGAACTTGCCAAATAGGTGGTGCACTGGCTGAGTACAATTCTAGATTCTGGGTGTCCAATAACTGCTACTGCTTGGAACGTATTATTAGCAATAACCAATGCGGTTGGGTTGGCATTACCTATATCTTCACTTGCCAGAATAAGTAAACGTCTGGCAATAAATTTTACATCCTCGCCGCCTTCTAGCATTCGGGCTAAATAATACACTGCAGCATTTGGGTCGCTACCACGTATAGATTTTATAAAAGCCGAAATAATATCATAATGCTGCTCACCAGTTTTATCGTATCGTGCTGCTTGGTTTTGTACCTGTTTTGTAACTAATGCGTTGGTTATAACAATATCTTCTGAGTCAAAAGAAGTGACTAGCAATTCAAAAATATTTAAAAGTTTACGAGCATCACCACCAGAAAGTCTAAGTAAAGCCTCGGTTTCTTTTAGTTCTATTTGTAATTTAGAAAGTTTAGTGTCTTCAGTAATGGCACGTTTTAAAAGTAATTCTAAATCGGTTTTACCAAACGGATTTAGCGTATATACTTGGCAACGCGATAATAATGCTGATATAACCTCAAAGCTTGGATTTTCAGTGGTTGCGCCAATTAGGGTAACCCATCCTTTTTCAACAGCTTCTAAAAGCGAATCTTGTTGCGATTTGCTAAAACGATGAATTTCATCAATAAACAAAATGGGGTTTTTAGTTGTGAATAAACCGCCACTTTTTTTTGCTTTATCTCTAATATCTTTAACGCCAGAGTTTATGGCGCTTAGCTTAAAAAAAGGACGTTCAGAGGTATTTGCAATAATGTTGGCAAGTGTGGTTTTACCTATTCCTGGTGGTCCCCAAAGTATTAAAGATGGTATTACTCCACTTTTTATTTGAGTGTATAGCGCGCCTTCTTTACCAACCAAATGTTGCTGACTAATATAGTCTTCTAAAGTTTTTGGGCGTAATCTTTCGGCTAATGGAATATTCATAATTCAAATTTACAAAATGAATAGATACCTGCTTTTATTTTTTCACATCTGCCAAAATAACAGTTGTTTTAGTTTTGGACTCAAATTTGTTAATTAGTATAAATTATGCAAAACCAACACTTTAAATATTCAAATACAATTATTGCATACCCTTTACTTCTTGTGTTTGCAATATGGCTTGTGTTTTGGTATCAGGTAAGAATAGATTATGGTATCAAATCTTTTGGCATTAAACCACATAAATTAGAGGGTTTAATAGGCATTTTTACAAGTCCGTTTTTACACGCAGATATAGATCATTTGTATAATAATACCATACCACTTTTAGTATTATTACTGGCGTTATTTTACTTTTATAACAACATCGCTTGGAAAGTTATAGGTTATGGCATCTTAGTATCTGGCAGTTTAACTTGGTTAATTGCACAACATGGTAACCATATTGGCGCAAGTGGATTAATTTATGTTTTGGTTAGTTTTATTGGTTTTAAGGGCATGTTTGCAAAACATTACCGCCTTATAGCATTATCGCTAATGGTTATATTTTTCTACGGAAGTATGATTTGGTATGTGTTTCCTATAAAAGAGGGTATGTCTTGGGAAGGGCATTTAGGCGGATTACTAACCGGTTTGTTTTTTGCACTTATTTTTAGAAAGCAAATTGCAAAACCAGAGCGTTACAGATGGGAAACCCCAGATTATAATGAAGCCGATGATGAGTTTATGAAGCATTTTGATGAACACGGAAACTTTATAGAATTTGAATCAGAGGCTAAACTTGAACTTGAATCTGAACTTGAATCTGAAAAAAATCAGATTTTAAAAATCAATTATATATTTAAGAAAAAGGAAAACGATTAATTTAGACCTTTTATCCCTAATCCCTAAATTATAGACCGCTGTCTAACGGCTTCATACAAAAATGCACCACAAGCAACAGATACATTTAATGAGGCAATACTGCCAAGAATAGGTAATTTTGCTTGCGCATCTGCAACTTTTAATACCGAAGGATTGATGCCTTTACCTTCAGAGCCCATAATGATGGCACAAGGTTCTTTAAAAGAAACCTCATAAACAAAGTCAGAAGCTTTTTCGGTAGCAGCAATTACTTTAATACCAGAAGCTTGCATATGAAACACGGCGTCTTTAATATGATCTACTTTACAAATAGGCATTTTAAAAATAGCACCAGCACTTGTTTTAATAGTATCACCGTTTATTGGTGCGCCACCTTTTTTCTGAATAATAATACCATTAACACCTGTACATTCTGCGGTACGTACAATAGCGCCAAAGTTTCTAACATCACTAAGTTGGTCTAGAAGTAAGAATAGGGGAGTCTGTCCAGATTCTATTACTGAAAGCACTAAGGTGTCAATATCATGAAATTCTATAGGCGAAATTTGTGCAACTGCACCTTGGTGATTACCACGTGTTAAGCGGTTTAGTTTTTCTATGGGTACGTAAGATGAGTTAATGCCTTCGGAACGTATGAGTTGTTCTAGCTCATGAAATAATTCACCTTTTAATCCTTTTTGAATAAATACCTTATCAATAGTTTTTTCAGATTTTATTGCTTCAATAATTGCTCTAATGCCAAATATAGTTGTGTTAGTTTTTGTGTCCATCAATAGGATTTATTTTTTTCAAATTTAAGATTTTAATACTATAAACACTTATGAATTTTAATTATACCAGTTCTGTTATAAAATTAAGGAGCGCATAAATGATATTTTTTCCAGTTAACATCAAATAAAAAAAACGGCTTCAAAATGTTTTTGAAACCGCTTGAAAATACTGTTATTTTTATGATTACGTGTAATTACTTAGGGTCTAAAATGAAGTTTATACGTTCAATAGCATCTGCAATATGAATGCTACTCATACGGTCTCCGCCTCGTGCTTTACCCAGTTGAGTTTGTAATGATTTTAATTCGGCTCTAACAACAGCTCTAATATCAGATTGGCTAGTGTTTACCGCAGTTGCTTTTACATACGTACTTGTTGTGCGTCCACTTTGGTTTTCGGCTGTCATTAAATAGGCGAGTCTGTCTATGTGTACACGTTGTAAATTACGTCTGTAAGTATCTATTTTTTTACCAGTTCGTAATTCACTCCAGATACCATTTCGTAAATCTTTCATCATTTGTGGCAATGCATATGCATTAGTGTCAAAAGTATGAGCTTCTGTTAAACGTTGCATTTTGCCTAAACTTAGAATGTTATTTAAAGTTCTAGCTTGTAAACCACGCAAACGCTCAATAGATCCTGTAAATTCTATACGGTCAAAAATAGACTTATCAATAAGCCAAGTTGGTGTTGTAAATAAATTATCTATTATAAATTGTAAGGCTTCTTGTTGGTGTGCTTTTGGTACTGCGGTGTAAACGGCGCCTTGCTCGGCAGTTTTATAATGCTCATAAACACCGCCAATATTATTAGATACATGCCCCATATAACGGTTAAACTGAGATAGTACATGGCCGTACATTTCTTGTAAATCGTCATAACCTTCGCCAGCTTCTGTAGTCCAATTAATTAAATTTGGTACTATGCGTTTTAGGTTTTTAATACCATAAGCACTTGCCAACATAGCATTATCTCCTAAGTCTTCGGTTTGTGAGCTCGGATCAACCACATCACCAGCTTGTTGGTGCCCAAAACGATACATAGGGTCGCCAGCATGTTTCATAATCCACTGATTTAGTATTGGTTTTTCCTCTTCAGCAGTTTTATCTAAAATAGGTTTGTAACCCCAGGCAATAGCATATTTATCATAAACTCCAATATTTGGCATTAACGCTACGCCTTCATCACCTGGTTGCGCTACATAATTAAAACGCGCATAATCCATTATAGAAGGTGCAGTGCCATACTTTTGTGTAAATTCAGCATCGCGTAATTTTTCAACAGGGTAGGCCACAGAACTTCCCATATTGTGTGGTAAGCCAAGCGTATGTCCAACTTCGTGTGCAGACACAAAACGAATTAAACGTCCCATAACTTCATCTTTAAATTGTGGACTTTGTGCTTCTGGATTTATGGCAGCTGTTTGCACAAAAAACCAACCACGTAGTAAAGACATAACGTTGTGGTACCAATTAATATCACTTTCTAGAATTTCGCCAGTTCTTGGGTCGCTAACGTGTGGTCCGTTGGCATTTGGTATTGGTGATGCCAAATAGCGTACTACTGAATAGCGCACATCCTCTGGACTCCATTCTGGATCCTCTTCTGCGGTTGGTGGATCTTTTGCAATAATAGCATCTTTAAAACCCGCGGCTTCAAAAGCAACTTGCCAATCTTCAATACCTTGTTTAATATATTTACGCCATTTTACAGGCGTAGCTCTGTCAATGTAGTACACAATTTGTTTTTTTGGCACTACCAATTCACCACGTTTAAATTTTTCGATATCTTCATCTTTAACCTCTAATCTCCAACGGTCTAAAAAGGTTAACGATTTACTTTTTTGGTCGCCCAGTCCATAATCTGTTTGGCTTCTAGCAAACCAACCAACACGCTCATCAAAATAACGGCGTTTCATAGGATGGTCTGGCAATAAAATCATAGAATTGTTAATTTCAATAGAAATAGTTCCTGTACTTGAATTTGATGGTGGGCTCCCAGCAGCATAGGTTTTTACATGGCGCGCTTCAATATTTCTTGGATAACTTTTTATGCTTTCAATAAAAGACTTATCACTTTCTAAACGCGTTACTTTGTAAGGTTTTCTACTGTATTGCGGTAAACCCAAAGAATTTACATCTTTTTGAAATAGGGGAGAGGCATCAATAACTGTACTTGTAGAATCTTTACCGAAAGCTTTAATAGGAAATGTAAATAATACAGGTTCAAAATTTGAGTTTACTACTGCTTCATTTACAGGAAGCGAATCTGCTGCAACCACATTATGAGAAACAACACGAAGTACTATTTTTTTACCTTTTTTTTCCCAGCGTAATACTTGGGTATTTTGTTTTCCGCCACCAAAACCCAAACCAGATGCGGTTTTAGAAATGCGGGTTACCATAAGCATTTCTTTGTTTAGCAAAGAATCTGGAATCTCATAGTAAAACGTATCGTCAATGGTATGTACCGTAAACAAACCTTCATCACTTTTTGCGTCTTTTGTTATGACTTTGTCGTAAGGTTTTGGGTCGTTTTCACTAGGTTTTTTTAGTGGGGCTTTTTCGGCTGTTGCGCTTTTTGGTGCACTTGCTTTTTTGGCTGTAGCACAAGAGCATACTAAAAAAGCTGAAACTACAAAAAGTAGCTTAAGAGTTATTTGTTTCAAAATAGTTGGTTTTAGTTATGGGTATGAAAATAAGTAATACTTAAAACATTGTTAAATGTATGTGTGATTTTAGTATTTATTTAACGTAAATTATGTAATTTCAACAAATATCCCTTCATCTGTTTTTTCAACTATAGCTAAACCATTTTTAGTTAATTCCTTTATGGTTTTATCCCATTTTTTGTTAGATAAGCCACTTTGTGCTTTTAAAGTATTTAAAAGCAGTTTTGCATCTGTTTTAAGTAGCGCTAAAACCGCTTTTGCTTCGTCGCTTATAGCAACTTTCTTTTTCTCTGGACGCATCTGCGGGAAAAACAACACCTCTTGAATGGATTGGTTGTTGGTTAAAAACATAATTAAGCGGTCCATGCCAATTCCCATACCAGATGTTGGTGGCATACCATATTCTAAAGCACGTAAAAAGTCATGATCTATAAATTCAGTAGCTTCGTCATCGCCTTTTTTGGCGAGATTTAATTGGTGTTCAAAACGCTCACGTTGGTCAATAGGGTCGTTTAGTTCTGAGTATGCATTGGCAATTTCTTTACCACAAACCATAAGCTCAAAACGTTCTGTAAGCTCAGGGTTTTCGCGATGCTCTTTACACAACGGACTCATTTCCTTTGGGTAATCTGTTATGAATGTGGGTTGTATGTAGTTGCCCTCACATTTTTCGCCAAAAATTTCATCAATAAGCTTGCCTTTTCCCATGGTATCAACTACTTCAATGTGCATTGCTTTTGCTGCAGCTCTGATTTCGTCTTCGGACTTGTTATAAATATCAAAACCTGTAAATTCTAATATAGAGTCGCGCATAGTTATACGCTTGTAAGGTGCTTTAAAGTTAATGCTGTGTTCGCCAAAAGTAGCTTCGGATGTTCCGTTTACGGCAATGGCGCAATGTTCTAATAGTTTTTCGCAAAAATCCATCATCCAGTTGTAATCTTTGTAAGATACATAGATCTCCATGGCAGTAAATTCTGGATTGTGTGTGCGGTCCATACCTTCGTTGCGGAAGTTTTTAGAAAACTCATACACCCCATCAAAACCTCCAACAATTAAGCGTTTTAGGTACAATTCATTGGCAATACGCATGTATAATGGTATGTCTAAACTATTGTGATGTGTTATAAACGGACGCGCTGCTGCACCTCCAGGAATGGGCTGTAAAACAGGTGTTTCTACTTCAAAATAACCAGCATCGTTAAAAAATTGACGCATGGCATTAAAGAGTTTTGTACGTTTTACAAAAACATCTTTTATATGCGGATTTACAACTAAATCTACATAACGTTGTCTGTAGCGCAATTCAGGGTCTGTAAATGCATCATAAGTAACACCATCTTTTTGTTTTGGTGTTGGTAATGGTTTTAAAGCTTTACTTAATACTTTAAACTGCTTTACAAGAACTGTTTTTTCTCCAACTTTTGTGGTAAAAAGCTCGCCTTCAATACCTATAAAATCTCCTAAATCTAATAATTTTTTAAAAACGTCATTATACATGGATTTGTCTTCTCCTGTGCAAATTTCATCACGATTAAAATACACTTGGATACGACCTTCACTATCTTGTAACTGTGCAAAAGAGGCTTTACCTTGTAGGTTAATAACCATAAGGCGTCCCGCAATAATTACGTGTTTGCCATCTTCAAAATTAGAGATTATCTGTTTGGAAGTATGGTTTACTGGATATAAATCTGCTGGATATGGATTAATCCCTAAGTTACGTAATTTTTGTAGTTTTTCGCGTCGTATTAATTCTTGTTCTGAAAGCTGCATTCGTATCAATTTAGATTTTGCAAAATTACATTAATTACAAAAAATAAATCATAAATTTTATTAAGATTAGTCTAATATGTTGATTATGTAATGGTTTTTGTTTTAAATAATAATATTTTTAATAAAATTGCGACATATCAGTGTTATTGCTGCTTTAATTATTTTGAATAATAAAGAGCGTTAACAATTAAAACTAATGCAACCCCGCAATTTTATCGTCTTCTAATATGGCTTGGGTTTCTGCGTTTACTTTATCTAAAACAGATTTTAAAGTTGAATTATCCGTAAGATCTATACTTGTAGAAATTGTACCGTCTGATAGCATGTTTAATATAGCCTTGTCTTGTGCTCTACCTTTTAGCATAGCCTCACGGTAACCAATAGATTCATTGAAGGTTACTAAGCTGTATTTTGACGCATAGTCATTAGGGAAGTTTTTTTCAAAAGCCATTTCAAGTTTACGTTTATCTTGAAAAATAGTCTTACCAACGTGATCTTTCATTTCATGAAAATTATCTATGGCTAAATCTGCAATAGCATCTGTATCTTTTTTTCTGTTTTTTTGGTACGTTGAAAAAATGGTTTCCCAATCCTCAAGACTTTCATTTAAAACAGCATCAAATTCTACAACATCTTCAAAAGACGCATTCATACCCTGACCATAAAAGGGTACAATTGCATGGCAAGAATCTCCCATTAATAGCGTATTACCTTTGTAATTCCATGGTGAGCATTTTACAGTACCAAGCGGTGCAGTTGGGTTTTCAAAGAAATCTTCAACTAAATTTGGCATCAATTCTAAAGCATCTGGAAATTCTTTTTGAAAAAACTCTGTAACGCGTTCTGGAGTTGTAAGGTTGTTAAAATTATAATCACCTTCAGCGTAACTTAAAAACAAGGTTACGGTAAAACTACCGTCTAAATTTGGTAATGCAATAATCATAAAATCGCCTCTGGGCCAAATATGTAATGCGTTTTTATATGTTTTATAATCACCATTTTTTGTAGGTAAAATGCACAATTCTTTATAACCATGTGTTAAGTAATCTTGCGAAAAACTAAACAGAAACTTACGTTCTAAGTAATAGCTTTTTCTTAACGCAGAACCAGCTCCGTCTGTTGCAATAATACATGTTGCGCTTTTTGAGGTTTTTGCTTTTGTGGTGTAATCTTCAAAGTGCGCTATGGTATTTTCAAAATCTACTGATGTGCATTTTTGATTAAAATGTATGGTTACGTTTTTGTGTTTTTCAGCTTCATTTAAAAGTAAAGCATTAAGGTCTTGACGTGAAATGGAATTTATATACTCATGAGTTCTGCCACTGTAATTAGATAAAAAGGTGTTTCCGTTCTTATCATGTAGCATACGTCCGTGCATGGGTATGCATAGTTTTTTTACTTCGGTTTCTAAACCCACCATTTTTATAGCTTTATTACCACGGTCTGAAAATGCTAAGTTTATAGATCTGCCGGCAGAAATATCTGTACGTCTAAGATCTGGACGCATTTCCATTACTGTAACAGAGTAACCCCGTTGTCCTAGACGTAATGCTAAAAGACTGCCGCAAAGGCCAGCACCTATTACAAGTATGTTTTGTTGTTTATTCATTTTAATCTGTTTAGTTGAGTCGTAGAACTCTTTATGGATACATCTACAGAATTCGAGGTTATATCTATTTACTATTCAAAATTTCTTTTAGTTTTTCAACCATTAAATACACATCTTTAAAGGAATTGTATAAAGGTACTGGTGCGCAGCGTATAACATCTGGCTCGCGCCAGTCGCTAATAACACCACGTTCTGTTAGTTGGTTGTGCAAAGCTTTGTTAGCATTTAAAACTTGAATGGATAGTTGGCATCCGCGTTCATCGGGATGTTTTGGTGTTATTATTTTTATAACATCGTCACCAAGGTCTTCTAATAAAAACTCAAAATAGCCAGTAAGACGTTTAGATTTTTTTAATAACCTATCAAAACCAACAGAATTAAATAAGTCTAAAGATGCTTTTATGGCTGCCATAGATAAAATGGGCGGATTACTCAATTGCCAACCTTCTGCACCAGGCAGCACATCAAACTCATGACGCATATTAAAACGTGTGGCTTTATTATGACTCCACCAACCTGTAAATCGGTTTAGGTTTTTAGTGTATGCATGGCGTTCATGCACAAAACAACCCGATAAACTTCCAGGTCCAGAATTTAAATATTTATAAGTACACCAAACGGCAAAATCTGCATCAGAGTTATGCAAATCTAAGTTTACATTTCCAGCGCCGTGTGCACAATCAAAACCCACTTTACAGCCATAACTGTGACCTAATGTGGTAATTCGTTTTAAATTGAAAAACTGACCCGTGTAATAATTTACACCGCCAATCATAATTAGGGCTATTTCGTTGCCATGTGCTTCTAGTAATGCCTCTAGATCTTCAATACGTAGTAATTCTTCATTTTCTCTAGGTTTCCAAAGTATTAGTCCTTCTTTATCATCAAAGCCATGATGGCGCAATTGTGATTCTACGGCATATTTATCTGAAGGAAACGCATCACTTTCAATAAGTATTTTATAACGATTTTTAGTGGGTTTATAAAAACTAGCCATCATAAAATGAAGGTTTGCCGTAAGTGAATTCATTGTAACCACTTCTATTGGTTTTGCACCAACTATTTTGGCGGTGGTTTCTGTAAGAAATTCGTGATACGGTAACCAAGGGTTTTTAGCATCGGTGTGGCCTTCTACACCCAAATTTGCCCAATCTTCTAACTCTTGATTGATATATTTTTTTGTTGCTTTAGGTTGAAGCCCTAACGAGTTTCCGCAAAGGTAAATTAGCTGATTTCCGGCCTTGTCTTTTGGGATGTGAAACTGTGTTCTGTATTGCGATAATTCATCAGAATCATCCAAATATTTAGCATATTGATAACCAAGTTTGTAATCTGCCAAAGTGAATTAATTTTAAGGTTGTTAACAAAAATAAGGATTATATGTTTTGAAACTACTACTTAAGGTTATACTGTTGCTCTTGATTTTAATTAATGTTGAAGTTTAGTATTGCAATTAACTTTTTGTAATTACTAGAAGTTAAGAAACTTTAAACAGGGTTTTGTGAATTTTTGTTTTAGGATGTGTAGTAATCTATAAAAAAAAGACTGTCTTTTCAGACAGCCTCAGTATAATAGGCGCACTCTAGGTGCGGAAACCATAAGCTATACGCATTAAGCAAAGGCTATTAGCGTGAAACTTACAGTATAGTTTGCAAAAGTAGTGTTCAAAATCTAATTATCCAAAGTAATGCTAATGTCGGTAAAATTTAAATTCCAATTACCACCAATCATTTTATGATCTTTAGCTATTTTAATACCGTTACAAGATATATAATTTTCAAAAGTTGTGCTTAACGTAGGTGTTTTGGCGTTTCCTTTTCTAAAGGTCCATTCTTGTATGATAAAGTTATCATCATAATAAATATCATAAGCATCGCCGGGTGTGTAGCCACCTTGATTTGAATATGTAATAGTAATCATATTTAATTGAGTTTTATGAATTGGGGATTCCATTTTTTTAGGATCTGAAATTGAAGCAGTACTATCCCAAACCAATTGAAAAGGTATGAGCAGCCAAAACTTATCGTTAATAAAACTTCGGTCTGCATTTACTGTTTCTTCTTCTTCAATAAACGTCCTTTTATAGGTTATAGTTTTAACATCTGTAAGCATTATGATACTGTCTTTTTTTGGGTACCATTCCCAAGATCTTCCTTTGCCTTTTATGGTGTCGCGATCTACTTTAAACGTAAATGCTACTTTAGAAACAGTTTCCCAATGCTCAAAACCATGTGCATTTGCAATGTTTTCTGCTGCAGTAAAACTGGTAATTGTTTCAGTTTGAAGATTTTTAGATGAGTCAGATTTACATGCTGAAACTAATAAGAAACAAATACAACCTAGATAAAGCGATTTCATATTAAAATATGTTTTAAATTTCAGGTAAAATTAATCATCTATGAAAGACCATACCAATTATTTTGAGGTTAATAAAGCCACATGGAATAAAAAAGTTGGTATTCATGCTGAAAGCGATATGTACAACATGGAGGCTTTTAAATCTGGAAAAACGTCTTTAATGCCTTATGAACTTGAAGCGCTTGGTGATGTTAGTGGTAAATCGTTATTGCATTTACAGTGTCATTTTGGTCAAGATACTTTAAGTTGGAGTAGGTGTGGTGCAAAATGTGTTGGTGTAGACATAAGTGATGAAGGCATACTGCTAGCACAGCAGTTAAATACGGAATTAAAATTAGATGCCCAATTTGTATGTTGCAATGTTTTGGATACCTCGCAACATATTTCTAAAACCTTTGATATTGTTTTTACAAGTTATGGTACTATTGGATGGTTACCCAATTTAAAACCTTGGGCAAAAATGATTGCAGAACGCTTAAAAGTTGGTGGTGTATTTTATATTGTTGAATTTCATCCTATACTTTGGATGTATGACTATACTAGTGGTAAACCAATATTAAAATACCACTACAATCAAAAAGATGTTATATATGACGAGTACCAGGGAACTTACGCAAATGCAAATTCAAAAATGGTGAGTAAAGAATATGGTTGGAACCATGGATTGTCTGAAGTGGTAAACGCACTTATTGAAGCTGGTTTAAAAATTGAATATTTGAATGAATATGATGAAAGTCCGTATGATGTGTTTCCAGATTTAATACAACAAGAAAACGGAATGTATAAGATGAAACATCAGTTTTTTCCAATGCTTTTTGAAATTAAAGCGATTAGAACCATTTAATTGTTTAAAGTAGAACGTATTTTAAAGAAAAGACCTATCAGGTTTTTATAAACCTGATAGGTCTGATACTATTAATGTTTCTTACTGTTTTTTAACAACTCAGGAAACTTCGCCTTAAACCTCTTTAATCTGGGGATAGACACATTTCTTATATAGCCTTGATTTGGATGTAGTTTTTCATAATTTTGGTGGTAAGCTTCACCAACCCAAAACTTCTGAAACGGATAAATTTCTGCAGCAATATTAGCATTTAATTTTTTTGCCAAAGCTGCTTTTTTTGTTTCAATGATTGTTTTTTGAGCTTCATTTTGGTAAAAAATAATAGAGCGGTATTGGGATCCGTGATCTGGACCTTGCCCATTAATTTGTATAGGGTTTTGAGAGCCAAAATAGACATCAACTAAGGTTTCAAAACTTACTATTTTTGGGTCGTAAATAATTTCTACAGTTTCAGCGTGTCCAGTGCGTCCTGTGTTACTCAATTCGTAAGTTGGATTTTTTGTAAAACCGCCAGAATATCCAGAAATGGACTCTTCAACACCTTTAACGCTCTCAAATATAGCCTCAACACACCAAAAACAACCACTTGCAAAATAGGCGCTTGCTTTACCATCTTTTAGAGGAACTGCAACAGGTTTTGCATTAATAACCGCTTGTTGTTTAGGGTTTATTTGTGCTTGGTTGTGGCAGCTAAAAAATAAGCTGATGCTTAATAGATAAACTAATTTTTTCATAATGTTTTTAATTTAGACCACTTTTTCTTGTAGTGATGCAAAACTACAATTCCTAAATTTCAATTGCTTTAAAGTTTTATTAAAAAAAAGCCTTTACAGATAATTGCAAAGGCTTTTGATATGTTTAGTTTTAATTACTTATTTACTTAGTTTTGTAAATAATGCGTTCATTTTTACTTTTTCTTCTTCAGCTAAAGCTGCGTCAACTAATATACGACCACTATGTTCGTCTGTAATTACTTTTTTGCGCGATGCGATTTCGACTTGAATTTGTGGTGGAATTGTAAAGAATGAACCGCCAGATGCACCACGTTCTATAGCTACAACAGCAAGGCCATTTTTTACATTAGTTCTAATTCTTTTGTAGGCTTTAACTAAACGTTCGTCTATCTTTTTTTGAAATTCTAAAGATTTTTGTTGAAGAGCATCTTCTTCTTCTTGAGTTTCTTTTAAAATAGCGTCTAATTCACTATTTTTATGATTTAGGTGTTTTGTGCGGCTATCTACAAGTTCTTTCGTTTGAGCAATAACCTCTTTTTTCTGTTCAATTTTAGCATTAAACTCTCTGATATGCTTTTCTGCCAATTGAATTTCTAACTCTTGGTATTCTACCTCTTTAGTTAATGAGTTATATTCTCTGTTATTTCTAACATTTTTTTGTTGCTCATTATATTTTTTAATTAAAGTTTTAGATTCTTCAATTATATTTTTTTTGCCTTTAATGTCTTCTTCTATAACACTTAAGTTTTCGTCAAGTTTTTGAAGTCTTTTATTTAAGCCTTCAACTTCATCTTTTAAATCTTCTACTTCTAAAGGAAGTTCGCCTCTAACATTTCTTATCTCATCTACTCTAGAGTCGATTAATTGTAAGTCGTATAATGCTCTTAACCGTTCTTCAACAGAAACTTCAGCCTTTTTTGCCATAATTATAAATACTTTACCGGATTTGTATTTGTGTTTGATAAAATGATTGCAAAATTAGTGATTTTTTTTGAGAGATAGTTAACTAAAAACGTTTTTGTGAACTGTTCACTTTCATAATGTCCAATATCGGCTAAAAGAATATTATTTTCAGCGCTAAAAAAGTCGTGATATTTAAGATCTGCAGTAACTAAAAGATCCGCGCCATTGGCCTTAGCAGCATTAATAGCAAAGCTACCAGAACCGCCTAAAACAGCTATACGCTTTACGGATTTACCAATTAAGTTAGAATGCCTTACACATTGCGTTTGCATTTTATGTTTAATAACGTTTAGGGCTTCAATTTCTGACATTGCTACATCTAATTCGCCAATCATACCCATACCAATATGTTGGTTTGTGTTTTCTAAGGTTACAATTTCATAGGCAACTTCCTCATAAGGATGCGTTTTAAATAATGCTTTTAAAATTTGAGGTTCAAGATGTTTTAGATACGTTACAGATATTGCAGTTTCTTCTTCGGTGTGTAATCTTCCTTTTTCGCCTATCACTGGGTTTGCGTCTTGATTTCCTAAAAAAGTGCCTGTTCCATTTACATTAAAACTACAAGACTCATAGTTACCAAGGCTACCAGCGCCGGCATTAAAAAGCGCTTGTCTTAGTATTTTGGCATCGTTTTTAGGAACGTAGGTTTGTAGTTTTTTTATAGTACCTGTTTGTGGTATGAGTATACTTTTGTTTTTTAGTCCTAATTGATCGCAAATAATAGCATTTACACCAAGTATTGCGTTATCTAACGCAGTATGAATTGAAAAAATAGCAATGTTATGTGTAATGGCTTTTATTACAACACGCTCTACGTAAGTTTTACCTGTTATTTTTTTAAGACCTTTAAATATGATAGGATGAAAACTAACAATAAGATTACAGTTTTTTTCTATGGCTTCATCTACAACAGCCTCTAATGTATCTAATGTTACAAGCACACCAGTAACCTTATGGTTTTTATTACCAACCAGAAGCCCTACGTTGTCAAAATCTTCGGCGTAAGCTAAAGGTGCTAAATCATGTAAATGATTAATAATATCTTGAACAATCATAAAAAATTAATTTTGTATCAAAAATAGTATATTTTAGTACTTATGAAGTTTGTTAGATTTATATTATTTCCTGTTGTACTATTTTACTATATGATAACATGGATGCGCAATTGGTTGTATGATATTGGTTTAAAGTCTTCCAAAACCTACGATTTTCCTGTTATTTGTGTTGGAAATTTAAGTACAGGTGGTACAGGAAAAAGCCCAATGATTGAGTATTTAATACGTTTACTGCAGGCCAAAAAATCTTTAGCAACATTAAGCAGAGGTTACAAAAGGCAAACCAAAGGTTTTGTGTTGGCAGATGAATCGGCTAGCGTAAGCACTATTGGCGATGAACCTTTTCAATTTTACAAAAAATTTTCTGATGTTAAGGTTGCTGTAGATGGAGACAGGCAAAATGGTATTTCGCAATTAAGACGCCTTAAGGATTATCCTGAAGTAGTGCTTTTAGATGATGCTTACCAACATAGAAAGGTAACTCCAGGATTTATAATTTTATTAACCGCTTATCATAATTTGTATTACAAGGACTGGGTACTGCCTACTGGAAATTTACGCGAGCCACGTACTGGAGTAAAACGTGCTAATGTTGTTGTGGTTACAAAATGCCCAGAATCTTTATCTGAATCTAAAAAAACTAAAATTGAAAAACGCTTAAAATTAAAACCTCATCAAAGCCTTTTTTTTAGCATCATACAGTATGCCAATGAGGTGGTTTCTTCAGGAAATAAATTGGACTTAATAACGCTTCCTAAATTTACTTTAGTTACAGGTATTGCAAACTCTAAACCTTTAGTTACTTATTTGAAAAATAAAGGTTTAGAGTTTGAACACTTGGAATTTGCAGATCATTATAACTTTAAACCTTTAGATGTTGAAAAATTGCAATCTAAAGCATTGATTGTTACTACCGAAAAAGACTATATGCGTTTGTCTGAAAATGAATGCTTAATTTCTAAATTATTTTATCTTCCTATTGAAGTTAAAATAGATAAGCCTAAAGCATTTGAAAGCGCTATTCTACGTTTTGTAGGGCTTTAATTATTAAAAATTTAAGCAGCAATTTTTGGTTGGATGTTTAAGTTGAAGGTTTTATTTTTTCAACCAATTCTAAAAGCCTACTACTATACCCTGTCTCATTATCGTACCAGCCTACAATTTTAACCATATTACCTATAACAGAGGTCATTTGAGCATCAAAAATACAAGAATGTGGGTTGCCAACAATATCTATAGAAACTATAGGGTCTTCCGTATATTCTAAAATACCTCTTAATGATCTATTTGCTGCATTTTTAAATACCGCATTTACTGCATCTATAGATGTTTGTTTTTCAACATTTATGGTAATATCAGTTAAAGAGCCGTTGGCAACGGGCACTCTTATGCCGCAACCTCCTATTACGTTGGCTAAATCTGGAAAAATTTTAGTTAGTGCTTTTGCAGCACCTGTTGTTGTAGGCACAATAGATTGTCCGGCAGCACGTGCACGTCTTAAATCTTTATGTGGCTGATCATGCAAGCTTTGGTCCGTAGTGTAAGAATGTATGGTTGTTATGTACGCTTGTTTAATACCAAAATGTGATTTTATTAAGGCTATCATTGGTGCAGCGTTATTGGTAGTACAGGAGGCATTAGACACAATAGTTTCTGAACCATCTAAAAGGTTATCATTTACCCCAAGTACTATTGTTTTTATGCTGTCCTCGGTTGAGGGAACAGATAAAATAACACGTTTAGCACCGTTTGTAATGTGGTATTGCAGCTCTGCTTTTGTTTTAAATTTTCCTGTGGCTTCAATAACAATATCTGGTTTTACAGAAGACCAATCAATAGTTTTTGGGTGCGATTGATTGTATAACGGAATTTTGGTGTCGTTAATTAAAATATGATTGCTATTGTAAGTTATATTTTCTTGAAGCACCCCATGAATACTATCGTATTTAAGTAGATGACTTAAAGTTTTAGCGTCTGCTAAATCATTAATAGCAACAACAGAAATATTTGGGTGCTGAAGTGCCAATCTAAATACGCGTCGGCCTATTCTTCCAAAGCCATTAATGGCAATTTTTAGCATTAACGGATGTGTTTTTTTAATTAATGTGTTTTTGTGCTTTGTAAGATGAGCGTACAAGTGCGCTACTTTCTACATGTCTAAAGCCAAGATCTAAACCTATTGCTTTATATTCGTCAAACTGTTCTGGGGTAATAAACTGTTTTACAGGTAAATGCTTTTTGCTAGGTTGAAGATATTGTCCAATTGTAACCACATCTACATCATTAGCTTTAAGATCGCGAAGGGTTTCTATAACTTCTTCACGATGTTCGCCTAGACCTAGCATAATACCAGATTTTGTACGACGTTGACCTTGTTGTTTTAAATATTTTAAAACATGCATACTACGGTCGTATTTTGCTTGTATACGAACCTCACGAGTTAAACGTCTTACAGTTTCTATGTTGTGAGAAACTACCTCTGGAGCTACACCAACAATACGGTCTATATGTTTTTCTATACCTTGAAAATCTGGAATTAGAGTTTCTAAAGTGGTGTTTGGATTCATGCGGCGTACTGCTTTTACAGTTTCTACCCACATAATACTTCCCATGTCTTTAAGATCATCCCTGTCTACGCTTGTTAAAACGGCATGTTTTATTTGCATTAGTTTTATGGAACGTGCTACTTTTTCGGGTTCATCCCAATCTACAGTTTCTGGTCTCCCAGTTTTTACACCGCAAAAACCGCAAGAACGTGTACATACATTGCCAAGAATCATAAAGGTTGCTGTGCCTTCACCCCAACATTCGCCCATATTTGGACAGCTGCCAGAAGTACAAATGGTGTTAAGTTTATACTTATCAACAAGACTTCTTAACTCAGTGTATTTTTTGCCTGTTGGCAATTTTACACGAAGCCATTTTGGTTTGCGTTGTGGTAATATGTTTGAAGCTATTGTGGTTTCCATAACGTTTCTGTTAATGCATTACAAAGATACAAAGTAAAAAATGATTTTGAATGTGATTTTAAGGTTGAAGTTGAATTTTGAAGTTAAGAATCTAGAGTAAAGATTGAAGTTTTAAACATGAAGATAAAGAAAACCAACTTTGTAGTGCGTATTGAATGCTAATTACCAAATATTGTAATCTATAAAATAAATACCTATTACTAACTTCCAAATTGGGTGCGTTAGGGATAGAAGTGGCATCCTTTTTTTTGCCTTAAAGCAACAAAAAGATATAACGGATAGCCCGACTTTTTTTGCCATGGAAGCAAAAAAAGTAACGCCATAATATTAATTAAGGAATTCTACACTAACAAACCAAATTCCGAAACCAATAAGAAAAATAATACCTAACCAACTTAAAATATGCATTCCTAATTTTGGTTGCCATTGTTTTGGAATATGCTTTGAGCACATTAATTTGTAGTTTAATATGGCATAAAAAGGTGCTGTTAAAAAAGAGAGTACTGTGGCTATTTTAATGAGTGCGCCTAACTCAGTGCTTAAAAAAAAGAAAATAAGCAGTGTGCCAATGTATAAAGCAAATAGCCAGTAACGGTAACTGTTTGCCTTTACGGAAGGCATTAAAAGTAATGTTGTGCGTGCCATAACACGTGGTGAGGCATCTAAGGTGGTAAGTGTAGTACTAAACATTGTGGTAAAGGCAGCAATGCCAATAATTGGGTACGCCCAGTTGCCTAAACTTGTGGTGTACATGGTAATGAGTTGGTTAGAAAATTCACCCGCTTTAAGGCTTAAAGTTTCGCCAGTTTCAAACATTATTAAAGCGCCAAGTGCCAAAAAACCGATGCCTAATATTATAGTTGTGAAATAACCGATGTTAAAATCTAAGAGTGCAGATTTTGTTTTAAAATGCTTACTTTTTTTATTTTTTTCTAAAGCCCATAAGGAATGCCATGTTGAAACATCTAGAGGTGCTGGCATCCAACCCATAAATGCAATTAGAAACACCCAACTATTTTCTTTTGGAAATATTTGGGTTAACGACACTGGATTTTTATTTTGAATAGCTGCAGTGATTACAGCAATTACTGTGCTAACGGTTAAGATTATTATTATGGATTTTATTAAAATATCTAATATTTTGTAGCTCCCTTTTATGAGAATACCTGCGGATAGGGTGAGTAATATTAGCGTCCAAATTTGAAGACTTGTTAAAGCTAAATTGCCTATAATTATTGGGTTAAAATTAAATATAAGTTGAGATGCTAAACTCGCGGTAACAATTGTTACTGCGGTTTGTATGGTAAACATAGTTGTAAATGTGAGTATAAAATATGATGTAAGTACAGCTTTACCTAAGCGTTTGTAACCATCTATTAAACTTTCGTTGGTGGCAAGTGCGTACCGAGGGCCATATTGAAAAAAAGGATATTTAAAAATGTTGGCCACTAAAAGTACCCATAGCAAACCAAATCCAAAATTTGCGCCAGCTCTTGTAGATTGTACTAAATGTGATACTCCAATTGCAGCACCTGCAAATAGCAGACCTGGACCTAATTTTTTAAGTATTGAAACCATTACTTTTTATAATAATTGCTGCTAGTAATTTTTTGGCTCTAAGTAGCTTTACTTTCACGTTACTCATAGGTTCATTGAGTGTTTCTGAAATTTCTTTGTAACTCAATTCTTGGAAGTAACGTAGGTTTATAACCTCTTGGTAATGTGGTTTTAGCTTTTTAATATCTCTTAATAAAACGGCTAAATTTTGTTCTCTAATAAGTTTGTCTTCTGGGGTAGGCGCATCATCAATAATATCTATTTGAGAGGTATCTTTACTTTTAGCACTGTTTTTTAATATAATTTTTTCTTTTCTAACTAAATCTATATGTATGTTTTTAGAAATGGTAATTAGCCAGGTTTTAAAGGTGTAATCTGGGTTATAGGTATTTAGTTTATCAAAGGCTTTAGAGAAGGTTTGTATGGTAATATCTTCAGCATCGTTTTCGTTTTGTGTACGTTTTAATTGATAGCCATATACAGTATTCCAGAAGGTGTCTAAAAGATAGTTGTATGCTATTTGATTATTCTGTTTGGCTTTTGTAATGGCTTCGGTTATGGTCACAAAAAGGCTTTATTTTTAAAATTAGCTGTGTGTTGGTTCACTACAATCTTTATATTGGTCTGGGGTTTTACCACAAAATCCGCAAGCTTCTCCATTTTTGTTTAACATTGGGTTTTGGCTAGCGCAGGTGCCAGCAAATTCGCCATCTTTTTTTGCCCATATTTTAATGGTTATTCCTGCAATTGCAAGTGTTAAAAGGCCTAGTGTTAATAAGATTAATTTCATGTTTAAACTCAAATTTATACAAAGATACAGTTTTTAGATTATTAAGATTGATAAAATAATGTGACCAATTTTAAGGTATATGTGTCATAGTTTTATAACAAAATATTAACTAACTAAATTATTTAATCGATTATGAAAAAATTATTTGCAGAATTCTTCGGAACATTTTGGCTTGTATTTGGTGGTTGTGGTAGCGCAATTTTTGCTGCTGGATTCCCAGAAATAGGTATTGGCTTTGTAGGTGTATCACTTGCATTTGGTTTAACAGTATTAACAATGGCTTATGCCGTAGGGCATATCTCTGGTGGGCATTTTAACCCAGCAGTATCTATTGGTTTATGGGCTGGCGGAAAGTTTGATGCCAAAGACTTACTAGGTTACATTGCAGCACAAGTTGTTGGTGGTATTGCAGCAGCAGCGGTTTTATATATAATAGTTTCTGGTAAATCTGATTTTGAAACTTTAGGAGGTTTTGCTGCTAATGGTTATGGCGAATTATCTCCAGATGGGTTTAGTATGGTTTCTGCTTTAGTAGCTGAGGTTGTTTTAACGGCGTTCTTCTTAATCGTAATTTTAGGAAGTACAAGTGCTAGAGCACCAAAAGGTTTTGCACCTATAGCTATTGGTTTAGCGTTAACATTAATTCATTTAATTAGTATTCCTATAACTAACACTTCTGTTAATCCTGCACGTTCTTTAAGTCAGGCTATTTTTGCGGATGGTGCTTATTTATCTCAGGTATGGTTATTCTGGGTTGCTCCAATTGGTGGTGCAATATTAGGAGGTCTTATTCACAAGTTAGTATTATCTGAAAAAGAAGATTAATAAAAACCTCATTTTATAGCATTTAAAATTAGTAATTTTAAATGCTTGAATATTAATGAACTGAGGCTGTTTTGAAAGTTAAAAATTTGTAATTCTGAAATAATTTTAGAAAAGTAAAAAACTAATTTTATACCTTTAAGACAGCTTTATTTTTTTTGATATGGCATTATTCTATTAATGTGATTTCCGCACCCTCATTATCATATACCGAAACAATATTACCTTTTGTAGTTATAGTAATGCTTAGCGAAGAAGCATAACAATAGCACATATTTTTTTGAATCAGAGTTATTCATGTTTAAAATTTCTTCAGATAAGGCTTTGATTTTATGTTTATTATTAGTGTGGTCTACTCAAAATAATATGGCATAGTATTACATAATATTTACTTCAATTTCTATTGAAATATTAAAAAGGCGTTTAATTGTGTTTTGAATAAGTTGTGCTAATTTTAAAATATCCTTACCTGTTGCATCTCCGTAATTAACTAATACTAAGGCTTGGTTATGATGTACACCATAATTATTAAAACGTTTGCCTTTAAAACCTGCTTTTTCAATGAGCCAACCTGCAGGTACTTTTACAGCGTCTTCTGAAATTGGATAAGCTGGAATCTCTGGAAAATTTTGTTGTAATGTTTTAAAAAGTGTTGTTGAAATCACTGGATTTTTAAAAAAGCTACCACTGTTTCCAACCTCTTTAGGATCTGGTAATTTAGCTTGTCTTATGGCAATTACGGCTTCAGAGATGTTTTTAATTGTAGGATTTTTAATATGAGATTGCTCTAGTTTATTTTTAATAGCACCGTAAGCAATACTTAGGTTGTGATTTTTTTTTGTGAGCTTAAAATTTACTGAAGTAATAATGTACTGTCCTTTTAAATCTTGTTTAAAAACAGACTCTCTATACCCAAATTTACAATCTTTTTTTGTAAATGTTTTTGCGGTTTGTGTTTTAATATCAGTAGCGGTACAACTTTCAAAAACAGACTGTAACTCTATTCCATAAGCGCCAATATTTTGAATAGGTGCAGCACCTACGTTGCCAGGTATTAATGATAAGTTTTCTATGCCTCCATAATTTTGTGATATACACCATTGAACAAAATTATGCCAATTTTCGCCAGCATTTGCCTTTACAATAACAGTATCTTCGGTTTCACTAACAATTTCTATGCCCTTAATATCTATATGAAGTACTAAAGCATCAACCTGTTTTGTGAGTAACATATTACTGCCTCCACCAATAATAAACAAGCTTTGATTTGTGTTTTCTTTTAAAACAGTTTTAAGCGCTTTAATATTAGAGATGCTATAAAATTGAAGTGCGGTGATGTCAATACCAAAGGTGTTATAAGGTTTTAAGGAAACATTGTTTTGTATTTGCATTAGTCTTTATAAACTTTTAAAGCTTCTTCTAAAATTTTAACTGCGGTTTTCAAACTGGATTCATTAAGTACGTATGCAATTCTAATTTGGTTTTTTCCAACATCTTTTGAAGAATAAAACCCCGCTGCGGGTGCAACCATGATGGTACTATTTTCGTAGCTGAAAGACTCTAAAAGCCAACGAGCAAAATCGTCTGAATTTTTTACAGGTAATTCTGCAATACAATAAAACGCGCCGTTTGGTTTTGCAACTTTAACGCCATTTATTTTTTCTAAACCTTCAATTAAGGTGTTTCGTCGCTTTACATATTCAGCTTTTACAGTATCAAAATAACTTTGTGGGGTATCTAGAGCTGCTTCGCTGGCAATTTGAGCCAATGTTGGCGGACTTAACCTTGCTTGAGCAAATTTTAAAGCCGTTTTTATGAAGTCCTTATTTTTAGATACTAAGTAGCCAATACGTGCACCACACATGCTGTAGCGTTTAGAAACTGAGTCTATAATTATAGCATGGTTTTCTAATCCTTCTTCTTGTAAAATGGAGTAGTGAGACATACCATCATATACGAACTCTCTATAAACTTCGTCTGCAATTAAAAATAAATCGTGCTTTTTTACAATGGTTGCTAACTTTTTAATCTCGTCTTTAGAGTACAAATAACCCGTTGGATTACCAGGATTACAAATTAAAATGGCTTTAGTTTTTGGGGTAATTAATTTTTCAAATTCTTCAATGGGTGGTAGAGCAAAGTTATTGTCTATTTTAGAAATTACAGGTACAATATTTATATCAGAAGCTGTAGAAAATCCGTTGTAGTTAGCATAGAAAGGTTCTGGTATAATAACCTCATCATCACTATCCATAATACTACCAAATGCAAAGAGTAGTGCCTCACTACCTCCTGTAGTTACAATGATATCATCGTGAGTAACGTTAATATCGTTTTTATGGTAGTAGTTTGCAATTTTTTTTCTGTAAGGTTCAGAACCCTCAGATCTTGTGTAAGCAAGTATGTCTAATGAATGTATTTTAATAGCATCAAGGGCTATAGTTGGAGTTTTAATATCTGGTTGTCCTATATTTAAGTAATATATTTTTTTTCCAGAAAAGGCTGCTTTTTCTGCGTAGGGAACCAGCTTTCTGATTGGCGACTCCGGCATTGATATACCTTTTTTTGAGATTGTTGGCATAGTTATAAATATTAGGGTGTGAAGTTCTTAAATTATTTTTTTAAAAAAAATGAGCCCCTTGTAAGGACTCATTTTTTTGTTTTAATAAACGTTGTATTTATTGTTCTACAATACTTTTAGTTTTAGACTCTTGTTCTAAAACGCTAGTTTTTTCAGTATTTACAACCAAACCTTTAATTTTTAATGCAATGGTTGGTGTTTCAGCATTAGATATTACAGTAATTGTTTTTCTAATTGGGTTTACTCTATTTGTGTCGTATTTTACTTCAATAAATCCAGTTTCACCAGGTAAAATAGGGCCTTTTGGACGTTTTGGCACTGTACAACCACAAGTAGATTTTACACTAGAGATAATTAAAGGAGCATCACCAGTATTTGTAAATTCAAAAGTTCTAACTCCATCTGCACCTTTTTCAATAGTACCATAATCAATAACGTTGCTTTTAAATTCTATTTTAGCAACCTTATCTTGAGCAAATGTTACTAAAGTAAAGCATCCTAAACATAAAATTAATAGTAGTTTTTTCATCATTATATATTTTTTAAGTTAAATATTTCAAGTTAATTATATTTAAGTCTAAGCAAAATTAATCAATTTTAAGTATTCAGTTTGTTAAAAACAAGCTTTAATTTCTTAACACTTTAAATCAATTCAGTAATAATTCCTAGAAAAAAGAAATATAAGTACTTTTGTAATCTATACTACAAAAACGATACCAAAATATGGAAATCCCTTCAAAATATAATTCCGCATCTTTAGAAAGTAAATGGTACACCTACTGGATGCAACATAATTATTTTCATTCAACACCAGATCACCGCGAGCCCTACACCATTGTAATACCTCCGCCAAACGTGACGGGTGTTTTGCACATGGGGCACATGCTTAATAATACGATACAAGATGTGTTAATACGTCGTGCACGTTTATTAGGCAAAAATGCATGTTGGGTTCCAGGTACGGATCATGCTTCTATTGCAACGGAAGCTAAAGTTGTTGCCAAATTAAAAGAACAGGGTATTGATAAAAATGAGCTGTCTAGAGAAGAATTTTTAAAACATGCCTGGGATTGGACCGATGAATATGGTGGTGTAATACTACAGCAACTCAAAAAACTAGGGTGCTCTTGTGATTGGGAAAGAACTAAGTTTACCATGGATGCCGATATGTCTGATGCAGTAATTAAAACCTTTGTAGATTTATATAACAAAGGCTTAATTTATAGGGGTTATCGTATGGTAAATTGGGATCCAGAGGCCAAAACCACACTTTCAGATGAGGAAGTTATTCATGTTGAAAAACAAGGTTTGCTTTACTACCTAGAATATAATATTGAAGGTAGTAACGAAAAACTAACTATTGCCACTACACGTCCAGAAACCATATTTGGGGATACTGCAATATGTATAAATCCTAATGATGAACGTTTTACACATTTAAAAGGAAAAAAAGCTATTGTACCCATTTGTGGTCGCGTGATACCTATTATTGAAGATGATTATGTAGATGTAGAATTTGGTACCGGTTGCCTCAAAGTAACTCCAGCACACGATGAAAACGATAAAGTTTTAGGCAACAAACACAACCTTGAGGTTATTGATATTTTTAATGAAGACGCTAGTTTAAATAGTTTTGGATTGCATTTTGAAGGTCAAGATCGTTTTGTGGCAAGAAAAGCCGTAGCAACACAGCTTGAAACCGAAGGTGTTTTGGTTAAAACCGAAACTCACACCAATAAAGTGGGTACCTCTGAGCGCACAAAAGCAGTTATAGAACCAAGACTTAGCGATCAGTGGTTTTTAAAAATGGAAGATTTAGCAAAACCAGCTATAGATGCAGTTTTAAAAAATGATGAGATTAAGCTGTTTCCAAAGAAATTTGAAAACACCTATCGCCATTGGATGGAAAATATTAGAGATTGGAATATCTCAAGACAATTACTTTGGGGACAGCAAATACCTGCTTATTTTTATGGTGACGGAAAAGATGATTTTGTAGTTGCTGAAAACATTGAAGAAGCCGTTAAGCTAGCAAGAGTGGCAGCCAACAACCAAGAGCTAACCGCAAACAGTTTAAGGCAAGATACTGACGCATTAGATACTTGGTTTAGTTCTTGGCTTTGGCCAATTAGTGTTTTTGATGGTATTAGAAACCCAGAAAATGAAGATATAAGCTACTATTACCCTACCAATGATTTGGTTACTGGGCCAGATATTTTATTTTTTTGGGTAGCACGTATGATTGTTGCGGGCTATGAATATAAAAATGAACGCCCTTTTCAAAACGTTTACCTTACGGGTTTGGTGCGTGATAAGCAACGTCGTAAAATGTCTAAATCATTAGGTAATTCGCCAGATGCATTAAAATTAATTGAAAATTATGGTGCAGATGGTGTACGCGTAGGTTTATTATTAAGCTCTGCTGCTGGGAACGATTTAATGTTTGATGAAGCCCTTTGCCAACAAGGAAAAGGATTAGGAAACAAAATTTGGTCTGCATTTTATTTAACTAATTTATGGGAAATTGCAGATATAGATCAGCCACAATCTAGCAAAATAGCTTTAGAATGGTTTGCATCTAAATTCCAAAGTATACTTTTAGAAATAGATGATCATTTTAGTAAATACCGTTTATCAGATGCTATTATGGCAATCTACAAACTCATAAATGATGATTTTGCATCGTGGTTATTAGAGATTATAAAACCAGCATACCAACAACCAATAGATGCCAAAACATACAAAGTCGTAATGTCTATTTTTGAAGATATTTTAAAAATAGCGCATCCCTTTATGCCATTTATTACAGAAGAAATTTGGCAAAATATAAGCAATAGAACACCAGAAGAAGCCTTAATTATTTCAAAATGGCCAGAAGCTAAGCCTATAAATAAAGCATTATTAGAAGAATTTGAATTTGCTGCCGAAGTTATTTCTGGAATTAGAACCATTAGAAAACAAAAAAATATTGCCTTTAAAGACACTATAAGTTTTTCTGTGGTAAACAATGAAAAGGTAGCACCAACTTTTGATACTGTAATCTCAAAATTAGGAAATCTTGAGTGTTTCGAATATATCACTACTGCATTAGAAGGCGCATTAACATACCGCGTAAAATCTAACGAATATTTTATTCCTATGGAAGGTAGTATTGATGTTAAAGCTGAAATTAAAAAGCTTAACGAAGAGCTAAGTTATACTGAAGGTTTTTTGAAATCTGTTGAAAAAAAATTATCAAACGATCGGTTTGTAAATAACGCACCAGAGCAAGTTATAGCTTCAGAAAAAAAGAAAGCCGCAGACGCAAAAGCAAAAATTGAAACTCTAAAAGCAAGTTTAGCGAGTTTGAATTAGATATTTTGAACCTGCAAGGTTTTAAAGACCTTGTAGGTTTTGTTTAAATAATTATTAATTTAATAGTGTACTAAAGAATTAAAGCTTTCTTTCTGATATTATAACTTTGAAATATTTATTCAGAAAAATATCAGATTTTTCCTGTTTGGCTGTGTGACTCCATATTTACTACCACTCATTAACCCTATTACTGTCTAACTTTACAAAAATAAAAAGGAGTATGGTAAAGCCCCAAAGGCTTGAGCCACCATAACTAAAAAAGGGTAGTGGAATACCAACTGTAGGAATTAAACCCATAACCATACCAATATTAATGGTAAAATGAATAAATAATATTGCGGCAACACCATAGCCATATATACGGTTAAATTGCGATTTCTGTTTTTCAGCTAAGTATAAAATTCGTATTATTAGAACCACAAAAAAAAGCACCACTAAGCTGCTTCCTATAAAACCCCATTCTTCACCAACAGTACTAAAAATATAATCTGTTTGTTGTTCTGGTACAAATTTCCCAGTTGTTCTTGTACCTTCTAAAAATCCTTTACCGTAAAGTCCGCCAGAGCTAATTGCTTGCTCAGACTGAATAAGATTATAGGCTTCTCTTTTTACCATTTGCCTAAGTTTAACCGGATCTTTTTCTAAACGTAACCATAGACTAATTCTGTTTTGTTGGTGTGTTTTTAACCCATGTTCAAAAAAGAGTCGTACACCATTTGAAAAAACAATTATTGCCAAGAGAATTAAAGCATATTTAAAAATAGATACTCGCTTTTCTCGCCTTATAAGAACAATACAAAGTAACACTAGTGCGGCAACACTAACTGTAATTAAAACCCCAATTTTTAAGCTTAATATAGCCACTATTAGAACAGAGAATAACAGTGTTAGATATATTTGTTGCAAACCTTCTCTATACAAAACAAAAAAGAAAGCCGCATAAACAATGGTACTACCAGCATCATTTTGAAGCAGTATTAATACGGCAGGTATAAAGATGATAACTACAAGTTTTAACTGGTCTTGCAAGTTTTTTATATTAGTTTGAATATCACTAATATATTTAGCTACAGCTAATGCTGTTGCAAACTTTGCAAATTCACTTGGTTGCACCGTAAAGCTTCCAATACCATACCAAGATCGCGCACCATTTACATCTTTACCAAACACAAATAATCCTATTAAAACTAAAAGGGATATCACATAAATAATACTAGAAAAACGTTCAAAAAATTTTGCTTCTAAAGAAAAAATCAAAGTGATAAGTATAAATGATAATCCTATAAAAAGGGCTTGTTTTCCGTAAAGTTGGGAAGTATCTAAGTAATTAGTAATTTCACCAATATGTGATGCTGATAAAATATTAATATAACCAAAACTTACAAGTAATACATACAATAGTATAATAAGCAAATCAAATTTGTATTTATTTTGATGTCTTTGCCTCATTTAATTTTCTGTTGTATTGTGTGTTTCTAAATACTTTATTGCGTAATTATCAATAATTTGCATTTGCATCTCATTATTAATTTTAAAAGGTTCACCAGAGTATGGTTTTGCATATTCGTCTTCTAAACTGTGTGTAAAAATCCAATTTTCTAAATCTTTACGACTTATGCTTTTATTTATGTATTTTTCAATCATTAAACTTGCTATTTTTCCAGCAAATTTATTTCCGTAATGGCCGTTTTCTATAAATACCGCAATGGCTATTTTTGGGTTGTCTTTAGGTGCAAAAGCAACAAAAATAGAATGGTCAGTGAGTTGTGTTTTTTTACCATCTATTTTCATGAAATTTTCAGCAGTTCCTGTTTTTCCACAAATTTCTATATTATCTACTTGTAAATATTTTGCGGTTCCTTTTTTGTAAACTTCTAGCATCCCTTCTATTACAGGTTCAAAATGTTTTGGATCTATTGTGGTGTGTTTTGGGGTTTTAAATTTAGAAGGTATGGTATCATTTTCTATTGCTTTAATAATATGTGGTGTGTAATAAAAACCTCTGTTTGCTACTGCAGCTGCCATATTTGCTAACTGTATTGGTGTGGCTTCAACTTCACCTTGTCCAATGGCATTAGAGACGTTGTAGGTAGATCCCCAACGGTTTTTTCCATATTGCCTGTTATAATAATTACCATCTGGTATGCGTCCTGGTCGTCCTACTGCCAAATCATTATTTAAATAACCACCCAAGCCAAAACTTTTTACATGTTTTGCCCAATTATCCATACCTAAACTGGCATTTTCGTAATTATCTATAATTTTTCGATACACATTAACAAAATAAGAATTACAAGATTCTGAAATACCAAAATTTAAGTTTACAAGTCTTTTATGATAGTGACAACCTGTAAGTTTTTTTGTGCCGTAATAATACCCCATTTTACACTCAAATTTGTCTTTTGGGTTTATAACACCTTCTTGTAAACCAATAAGTGCGTTTATAATTTTAAATGGTGAACCTGGGGCATATTGTGCTTGCAATCCTCTATCGTAGGTAGGTTTTGTAATACTGTCATTATAAAGCTTTACTGAGTTTTTAGAACGTAATCTACCAACCAATACATTGGGATTGTAATTGGGTCCAGTAACCATGGCTAATAATTCACCATTATTAGGGTCTATAGCAACTATGCCACCACGTTTTTGCTTCATTAATAATTGTCCGTATAATTGAAGTTCAGTATCTATAGTTATTGTAATATCTTTTCCGGGTTTTGGTAATGTGTCGTAAATTCCATTTTTGTAAGCTCCAATACTTTTATTGAACTTATCTTTTTGAATGTATTTAACTCCTTTTTGACCACGCAGTATGTTTTCGTAAGACATCTCTATACCTTGTTTACCTATAAGATCCCCCATTTGGTAATACGGTTGCTCTATAATAGTGCGTCGGTTTACTTCTCCTAAATCTCCAAGTATATTAGCATTAATATCGGTTAAGTATGTTCTTATTGAGCGTTTATGTATGTAAAAACCTTTATATTTTCTTATTTTTTCTTGTAGCACAGCGTAATCCCCTTTAGATAATTGAGCAACAAAGGGTGATGCTAATAGGGTTGAATACTTAGCAGCATTATTTAATTTTGAAGTGTAATCCGTTTCGCTAATTTGCAATAAGGTACAAAGTTCTTTACGTTGGTGAGTATTTAATGTGTCAACTTCTTTGGGGATAACCATAAGGTCATAGGAGGGTTGGTTGGCAACCAGAAGTTTACCATTTCTATCATAAACATAACCTCGTTTAGTATTGGTATAAACTTTACTTATGGCATTATCGTTAAAAATTTCAGCTTCTTTATTACTGTAAACTTGAAGAAATAATAAACGCCCTATAAAAACAAGACCTACAGAAACTACAACTAGTAACAATAGTAATTTTCTCATTTTTTGTTTCTACTAAATAAATGAATTAATATACTGCTTAAGAGTATTGTGAAAATACCAGAAAACAATGTTTTTTTAAGTATTAAAATCAGGTTTGAAACGTTAAATACTTCTAAAGAAAATAATATTAAATGATGAAAAATTGTACAAATAGTGATGTAGGTAAATAAATCACTGAGCTTTGTGTTTGATATTTTTAAAGTCTGATGTTCATATAATATTTTGAATGAAGCCCTAAGTATTAAAGGTCTTACAAAGGCTAAAGTAACACAGGCTGTAGCGTTTGCGCCAACAGAATCTGAAAATATATCTATGCAAAGTCCTAATAAAAAACTTAGAAGTATAAATAAATACCTATTACTATTAATAGGATACAAAAAAATAAAAATGATGTATATATACGGATTTATTGAGCCCAAAAAATTAATTTGATTGCAAATTAAAACCTGACTTAATATAAGCCCTGTAAATTTTACAACTTGTTTTAGTGTGCTTTTATTCATTAGCACTATTTTGAAGTTGTTCTAATTCTGTTTTATGTGTGTTGTTTAAAACATATACGGTACTAATATCCGTCATATCATTAAACAATTTAACCGCTATAACGTATGTATTACCACTAATATCTGTGTCAAAACTTTCAATAGTACCAATAGGAATCCCTTTAGGAAAAATTGCAGATTGTCCGCCGGTAATTATTGTATCTCCTTTTTTTATTTTTGAAAATTTTGAGACATCATTAAGTACAGCATATTCAGTAGATTTTCCATCCCATTGTAAAGAGCCAAAATGGTTAGACGATTTTAGCTGTGCATTAATACTGCTTTTTTTGCTTAGTATTGAAAGCACCCTCGCGTAATTTTTTGAGGTGTTTTCTACAATTCCTATAATACCTTTAGAGGTAATAACTCCAAAATCTTGTTTAACTCCGTCTTTTCTTCCCACATTGATGGTTATGTAGTTATCTAATTTAGTGTAACTATTTTTGTAAACTGTAGCTTTAGAAATAATAAAATTATTACTAACCGAAAGCTCAGAGGTGTTAATACTATCTAGATCAATGTTTAAGTTATGAAGTTGAGATGTTAACAGCAGATTTTCATCAATTAATTTTTCGTTTTCAGTCTTAAGATTGGAGTATTGGATAATTTTATTTGAGACGCTATAAAGGCCGCCAGTAATTTCATTTGCGGAGTTAATAAACTGACTTCTGTGATAAGAATGCGATTGTATTGTTAACCCAAATCCTAAACCGAATAATCCTAAAAACAAAAAAGTGACACTGTTTTTAATCAAAAAATCGATTATTCGTTGCATAACTTACTTATTCTTTAATCAAAATGTTTTTATATTTTGTTATGTTTTTAAGTACAATACCAGTGCCTCTAACCACGGCTCTTAAAGGATCCTCAGCAATATAAACTGGTAAATCTGTTTTTTGAGATAATCGTTTATCTAGACCTCTTAGCATAGAACCACCACCAGCCAAATACATGCCAGTGTTATATATATCTGCAGCCAGTTCTGGTGGAGTTTGAGACAGTGTTTCCATAACAGAATCTTCAATGCGTAGAATAGATTTATCCAAAGCTTTTGCAATTTCACGATACGAAATTTTTACTTGTTTTGGTTTTCCGGTTAGTAAATCTCTACCTTGAACACTCATATCTTCTGGCGGTAATTCTAAATCTTCAGTTGCAGCACCAATTTGTATTTTTACTTTTTCAGCAGTACTTTCACCAATATATAAGTTGTGTTGTGTTCTTAGATAATAGATAATATCATTTGTAAAAACATCACCTGCAACTTTTACAGATTTATCACAAACAATACCACCAAGGGCAATAACGGCAATTTCTGTAGTACCACCACCAATATCAATAATCATGTTGCCTTTTGGTTGCATAATATCAACACCAATTCCAATAGCAGCTGCCATAGGTTCATGTATAAGATATACTTCTTTACCATTTACACGCTCACAAGATTCTTTTACAGCACGCATTTCAACTTCAGTAATTCCAGAAGGAATACAAACAACCATGCGCAAACTAGGGTTAAAAAGCTTCTTTTTTAATGCAGGAATGTTTTTAATAAACATACTTATCATTTTTTCCGAAGCATCAAAATCTGCAATAACACCGTCTTTAAGAGGTCGAATTGTTTTTATGTTTTCGTGGGTTTTACCTTGCATTAAATTGGCTTCTTTGCCAACAGCAATAATTTTACCAGTTATTCTGTCTCTAGCCACAATAGATGGGCTATCTACCACAACTTTATCGTTGTGTATTATAAGTGTATTTGCTGTCCCTAAATCTATAGCAATTTCTTCAGTTAAGAAATCAAAAAAACCCATATCAAGTGTAAATTATAATGCTAAATAGTACAATTAAATAGCTGATTGTAAATGTAATAAATTATTAGAGAGTTGGTATTTAAACTTTAGTTTTTTTAAATGGTTTTATTTTTTTAATAAAAATACAATACGTTTTTAGTGTTTAAAATGACGTGTGCCTGTGAAAACCATGGCTAGGTTATTAGCGTCACAATAATCAATACTAAGTTTATCTTTAATTGAACCACCTGGTTGAATTACGGCTGTAATTCCTGCATTTCCTGCAATTTCAACACAGTCTGGAAAAGGAAAAAACGCATCACTTGCCATCACTGCACCATTTAAATCAAAATTAAAAGATTTTGCTTTGTGAATGGCTTGGTTTAAAGCATCAACACGGCTAGTTTGCCCTGTGCCACTAGCAATAAGTTGCTTGTTTTTTGCCAAAACAATGGTATTTGATTTGGTGTGCTTACATAATTTAGATGCAAATATTAAATCTTCCAAAGCCGAAGAAGTAGGTGCTGTATGTGTTACTGTTTTTAAATCTTCTAGCGTATCGGTTTTATAATCTTTGTCTTGTACTAAAATACCATTAAGACAGGTTCTAACACTAGTTTTTGATAGTTCAACATCATTTAAGATTAGTAAAATTCTATTTTTCTTACCTTTTAAAATAGCTAGAGCATCATCACTAAACGAAGGTGCTATTACCACCTCACAAAACAAATTATGAATTTCTTCTGCAGTAGCTTTATCAATTTCTGTGTTTGTAATTAATACACCTCCAAATGCAGATACTGGGTCACCAGCTAAAGCAGCTTTATAAGCTTCAAGCAGTGTATTGCGCTGGGCAAACCCACAGGCATTATTATGTTTTAATATTGCAAATGTTGGGGCTTCGTTTTTAAATTCTAAGATTAAATTTACTGCAGCATCAACATCTAATAAGTTATTGTAACTTAGTTCTTTGCCATGTAACTTAGAAAACATAGCATCAAAATCCCCAAAAAACAACCCTTTCTGGTGTGGATTTTCGCCATAGCGTAAAACATTGCCATTAGTTTCGCTAATTTTTAAAGCGGTTTGAGCATTGTTTTTATTGAAATAGTTAAAAATTGCAGTATCGTAGTGAGAAGATTCATTGAATGCTTTACCAGCAAAATGCATGCGATCTTCTGTTGAGGTTTCACCATTTTTCGTGTCTAGTAAATTTAAAAATTCTGAGTAATCATTTACAGAAGATACGCAAACCACATCCTCGTAATTTTTTGCAGCAGCTCTAATTAATGAAATGCCACCAATATCTATTTTTTCTATAATATCCTCGTGATTAGCACCAGAGGCAACGGTATCTTCAAAAGGGTATAAATCAACAATTACAAGATCTATCTGCGGAATCTCAAAATCTTTAAGTTCCTTAACATCACCAGCATTGTTTTGACGATTTAAAATCCCTCCAAATACTTTAGGGTGAAGCGTTTTTACACGTCCGCCAAGAATTGAAGGGTACGAGGTAACATCCTCCACCGGAACCACAGGAATACCAAGGTCTTTTATGAATTTTTCTGTACCACCAGTAGAATAGATGGTAACGTTTAAGGCGTTTAGTTTTTTTACAATAGGAGCAAGGCCATCTTTACTAAATACTGAAATAAGTGCAGATGAAATTATTTTGGTAGACATGAGTGAAATTTTTGAATTTAAAAGCTTCAAAAATACACATATTACACACGATATTCTATGTATTAATTACAGATTGTTTAAGTTTTTTGTAACAATAAATTGTTGAAAACGTCTTACCTTTATCTTATGTTTTTTTATTGCTTAAGGACTATTATTTTAAAAAAAACAGTGAATTATTTTAAAGTGTATGTTATCAGTACTTTAGGTTTTTATAAAACTTATAAAAACTATATTTAGACTTATGTTTAATGCCTTTTAAAATTTAATTATAAAAACAATCAATTCTAAAAATTACCATGCTATGCTTGTTTATTTAAGAGTGTTTAAGGAGAGTTTTTCATTTGCAATAAATGCACTTAGAAATAATAAACTCCGTACTTTTTTATCATTATTAGGGGTTACCGTGGGGATTTTTTCTATTATAGCTGTACTTGCTGCGGTAGATTCTTTAGATAAAAATATAAAAGACAGCTTATCTGGTTTAGATAAAAACACTATTTACATCTCTAAATTTTCTTTTGGGCCTACTCAGGTTCCACGTTGGAAGCGTGATAATTTCCCGCAAACAGATTACGATGATTATGAATTTATAAAACGAAATGTACCAGATATTGCTGCTTCTGCATATGTTATTTTTGGAGGGAACGAAACCATACGTTACCAAGCTGAAACATTATCTGGTATAAACGTAACACCTGTTTCAGAGGGTATTTATATAATTGAAGATTTTAAAGTTGAAAAAGGACGTTTTTATTCTGAATTAGAGTCTGATACCGGGGCACCAGTTATTGTTATGGGTGCAGATTTGGCAGAAAATCTTTTTGAAACACTTAATCCTTTAGGCAAACAAGTACGCGTTTATGGTAGAAAGTTAACGGTTGTTGGTGTGCTTAAAAAAGTAGGTGCAGGTTTGGGAGATTCGCCAGACAATAAAGCGTATGTACCAGCTAATTTTGTTAGACGTTTTCAGAATGGTGGTGTTAATGGGCTCCCAGGTGCGGTAGTTATTAAACCAAAAGATGGAGTAGATATTAATGGTTTTGAACAAGTATTAAAACAGAAATTCAGAACTTTTCGTGGTTTAAAAGCTGATGAAGACGATGATTTTTTTGTGAATAAAATAGCCGGACTCGTATCTTTTGTAGATGGTATCATTTCTACGTTAAATCTTATTGGTTGGGTTATTAGTTTGTTTTCTTTGTTGGTTGGTGGCTTTGGTATTGCAAATATTATGTTTGTAAGTGTTAAAGAACGTACTAACCTTATTGGAATTCAGAAATCCTTAGGTGCGAAAAACAAATTTATTTTGTTTCAGTTTTTATTTGAAGCCGTAATTCTTGCTGTAGTTGGTGGTTTAGTTGGATTGTTTTTAGTGTGGATTACCGCATTAATCGTTTCTGGTTTTACTGGCGATTTTGAGTTTGTACTATCCTTCTGGAATATGTTTATAGGTTTTGGATTATCTACTATTATTGGCTTAATTTCTGGTGTAATTCCTGCAATTTCTGCCTCAAGATTAGATCCTGTTGAAGCTATAAGAACCGGGATGTAAAATGTGTTATTAAAAGAATTCATTTCAAAGTCTTCCACAGAGACCTGCTAGGTTTTTAAAACCTGGCAGGTTGTGACACCTAATATATCTCATCGGGTATATAGTGCTAATTATTAAAGAAATTCTGCAACTTTTGCACATACAAACTCCAAAAAAGGTTCATCTGCATCTGAAAATGGATCTGATGTGTTAGAGTCAATATCTATTTGTCCAATGTTTTCACCATTTACAAAAATAGGGATTACAATTTCTGCCTTTACCGTTATGCTACATGCAATATAATTGTCTTGTGCTGTAACATCTGGCACTACAAAATTTTTATTACTAACCGCAACTTGTCCGCAAATACCTTTACCAAATGGTATTATGTTATGGTCTGTTGGTTCGCCAACATAAGGGCCTAATTTTAATTCGTTTTTAGTGCCGTTTTTAAAATAAAAACCAACCCAATTGTAGTGCGCTATGTTTTTTTCTAGAAGCTCACAAATTTTATGTAAACGTTCGTTAATGCTTAGTTTTTTATTAGTGGTTATGTTAGTTATTTCAGGTTGTAGTGCTTCAAAATTCATAGTAAAAGGGTTTTATTTTTTAAATATTTTTTTTAGATACATACTGTTTAAAATAATATGTTTTAATGTCTTTAACTTTACAAAAAATTTTAATTGTTATGTGTTTTGTGGTGAAAATTTAGAAAATCTACAAGTTTTTCTACTGCTTTTCCTCGGTGTCCTATTTTATTTTTAGTTTCTAGTGGCATTTCTGCAAAGGTAATTTTAAAACCATTAGGTTTAAAAATAGGATCGTATCCAAAACCTTTATCACCTTTTTTATCTGTTGTAATTTCTCCCTTACAAATACCGGTAAATGTATGCTGTGTGTTATTAATATGAAGCGCAATTATAGTTTTAAATTGTGCATTTCTGTTGGGTTTGTTTTTGAGTTCTAACAAAAGCTTATCCATGTTTGCATCTGCACTTCGAGATTCACCGGCATAACGAGCAGAAAAAACTCCTGGTGCACCAACTAAAGCATCAACCTCTAAACCTGTGTCATCTGCAAAGCAATTGTAACCATATTTTCTTGTAATATAATCTGCTTTTTGCTTAGCATTTCCTTCTATAGTTGGTTGTGTTTCTGGGATGTCCTCAAAACAATTTATGTCTGCAAGACTCAGAAGTTTAATATGCTTTGGTATTAGTGCTTGTACTTCTAAAACTTTGTTAGGGTTATTTGTAGCAAAAACAATTTCCATACACTTTAATTTAATTTTTCATCAAAAATAAGGCATCTATTTTCAATTTTTATAAATAATTTAAGCATTATATGGAATAAAATTCTTAACTTAGAAACACTAATAATCCTAAAACCTATAACAATTATGACAGTAAATTTTCAGTACGTAGATTTAGATGTGAGTGAAACTTTAAACACATTCACCAAAGCAAAACTTTCTAAGTTGTTTAATAGATTTGATTTTTTAATAAGTGCTACAGTTCGATTTAAAAGCGATGATAATTTTCATGACGCAGGTAAAATTTGTGATGTAGAACTTAGCTTACCAGGACCCCGTATTTTTGCCACTTCTAATGAGGCAAACTATGAAGTTGCTGTGCGTGAAACTTTAAATGAGCTAGATAGACAGTTAAAAAAACGAAAAGATGTTTTTAAAACCCATTAGGCTTTTGTAAGCTTTATTTGAAACAAAAAGCACAACTACATTTTTTGAATTTTAAATTATGTAGTTGTGCTTTTTGATTTGTTCTTTTGTTCCAAACAGAATTGGCTTAAAGCAAATTTATTTGAAATTGAAAAAGATTAACGTGGTATTTCTACGGATTGCACAATCATTTCAATTACATTTTCCGTAGTCATGCCTTCCATTTCACGCTCTGGTGTAAGCATAATTCTATGGTTAAGCACTGGGTTTAAGGTCTTTTTTATATCTTCTGGTGTTACAAAATCTCTGCCGCTAATGGCTGCAAATGCTTTGGCTGTGTTAAGTATGGCAATAGATGCTCTAGGCGAACCTCCCATATATAAATGCGGATGGTTTCTAGTTTTTGATACCAATTCTGCGATGTATCGAATAATTTTTTCTTCAACCACAACGGCTTGTGTTTTGGCTTTGTAATCTTCTAAAGCTTCGGTGTCTAAAATTGCATTTATAGCAGTTTGTGGAGCTTCACCTTTTCTATTGTGGTGTGATGTAATAATTTTTACTTCGTCTTCTAATGTTGGGTAATCTACTTTAATTTTAAAGATGAAACGGTCTAATTGCGCCTCGGGTAAAGCATAAGTGCCTTCTTGCTCAATAGGGTTTTGGGTTGCCAAAACCATAAACGGATTTTGAAACGCATACGTAAAACCATCTACAGTTGCTTGACGTTCTTCCATAGTTTCAAAAAGTGCTGCTTGGGTTTTTGCTGGTGCTCTATTTATTTCATCTATTAAAACAATGTTAGAAAAAATAGGTCCTTTTTTAAATTCGAATTCTGAGGATTTCATGTTTAAAATCGAAGTTCCTAGTACATCACTTGGCATTAAATCTGGTGTGAATTGAATACGACTAAAATTGGTTTTTAAAACCTTAGCAAAGAGTTTAGCAGTTACTGTTTTCGCAATACCAGGTACGCCTTCTATGAGTACATGTCCGTCTGCAAGTAGCGCAACTATGAGTAACTCTACAAAATGATCTTGTCCAATTATTATTTTTCGTAACTCAGTTTTGATGCTTTCAACGGCATTTTTTAAACCTTCTAACTGAATTCTATTATCAAAATTTAAGTCGTTTTTTAAGTCTTCGTTTAAGTTATCGTGTTCCATTATGTATCAGATTTAAAGTGTTCAATAAGTGTATTAAGCTGTTCTAACTCTTGTGTGCTAATTTTTATTTTTTGTTCTAAATGTTTTATGAGTTTAAAAAGTGCCTCGGTATCTTCAACGCTATTACTGCTTCTGGCGGCGAGGTTTTTTATAAATACAGCATCAATGTTAGAGGTGCTAAGATGTAATGTTTGTCTTATATAGTCTAGAAAATGTTGAATTTTGTGCTGCGATATGTCTTTATGACTTTGACTTTCATAATACATATTTGCAATAGTTCTTGTAAAATCTACAGTTTGATTTTTTAGCGGTTTTACAATTGGTATGGCGCGTTGTTTGCGTTTGCCTTCAAAAATAATATAAATTAAAACACCAATAAGTACTGTATAATAAGCCCATTTTAAAGCCTCATTATTTAAAAATAAATACATTGGTGAGCTGTAAAATTTCTTTCCGTTTTTATAATATGCATCTGAATAAATTGGGGCATCTGTATTGAGGTAAGAAAGCAAACCTGCGGTATAATTTTGGTTGGGGTTTTGTAATATAAAATAGTTGCTAAATGCCTGCGGAAATGTACTTAGTATTATATGTCCGTTGCCAAAAGGTTGTTTTATGGTGTTTATTAAGCTGTCTTTTATGGCTTTTTTTTCGGCTCTGTACTTGTCAATTAAGCCTAAAACAGTGGTATTAGTAGTATCTATTTTATTAAAATGGTAAAATGTTGTTGCACGGTCGTATTTATAAACTGCTTTATTATTTAATATTGGATTTACAAGTGCTACTTGGTATTCGTTATTAAAATTATCTATAACATTAACCGTTTTTGTATCTAAGTTTAAGGTGTCTAAAAGTTTATCCTCAAAATTTACAGCCGCTACCATTAATGTATTGCCTTTAGAAACCCAATCTAGAACCACTTCTAACTCTTGTTCTCCAAACGAAATACCTCCGTTATAGAATAGGTAAGAGCCATTAACAGATTTGTTTTTGAGATACTCAAAAGGAGGTCTATCTATTAGTGTAACACTATCTGAAACACGTTTTAGTTGTTCATGAAACACATAAGCACCAAAAGGAATTTTATGATGTGAAGCGTAAGACGGAAACCAATTAATAGCTTTTGGTTTTGTTAGCTCTAACCCAACAATAGATAAGAGTGCTAACACCACTAATAGTAGATATATTTTTCCTTTTTTGCTCAAGATTTTTTAATTAATGTGTTTAGATTTTCAAAAGGACGTTTAAGCGTTTCAAACTTAATGGCATCTACATTAAATTCACCATACCATACATAATCGTAGATTTTAGTACTATTTATAAATTCAATTTTTATGTTAGGATTCGAAATTTCTGTACTATAATCTTCATTGGTTTTTTGAGGTTCCCAAGTTATAATATCTCGTTCTGTCAGAAATTTCAAGGATAATAAATAATAATATCTAATGGCTAGTCTGTAATTGTGTTGTTGAATTGCAGCTTGAATTAAAGCAGGTATATCTTCATTTTTTATGATTTGTTCTTCTTCAGAAAAAACAATAGTTCCTTCTTTTTGAGCTCTTGTTAAAATAGCATTAGAATTAACCTTTAAGAAAAACCGAATTAATAAAAAAAGTAAAAAGCCAAGTAGCAGATAAGGCAAAATTTTAAACACAAAATACAGAAATCCTTTTGCCGTGCCAGCTCCAAAAATAGACTCCCAAAATTTTGTTAGAAAATTATTGAGCCAACGCATTACTTTGTCTAAAAAATTTTCTGAGGCTTCTGTGGTTGTATAGTTAAATTCTTCTGAGGTTTTATAGGGTTCTAAATGGGCTTCTGTAATCTCCTTTTTTTCTAAAAGTGTATCATCTAAATTAATAGTTTGCTCGTTTTCTTGCGCCAATGACAACTGACCAACACACAAAAAAAGGAGCAATACTCTAAAAAATGTCATACAGTATTTTGTGTTTTAGTCTTCTAGTTTGCCTATCTCGTTAATACGGTTGTACGTGCCTGTAAAATTTGTTTTTTCATTTAAATGAAAATATATTATGGCGCCACCAATTACCAGTATTAAGTTAAGTAAAAACTGAAACACTGTATTTAATACATTTAAAAGAATAACTACAGGGTCTGCTGAAAAGCTACTGAGGTCTGCTGGGTCTATTTCGCCAGAGAAGACACCAGAGCCTATAATACTATATAAAATAGTTGGTATTGAAAATACCAGACCTAGTGCATAATAAATGATGCCTAACACCAAAAAAGCACCAAATGCTGTCCAAAAATCCTTATTGGCAAGTGTAAAACTTTTAGAAAATGCCTCTGAAGACGATGTTCGGGCTTCAAAAACATAGATGCTAAAAACAATAGCCATAGGAATCATTACATACAGTACTGGTAAAAAACAAAGTACAAAGGCAAAACCTAGAGTAACACCTTTTAAGAAACTCATGCCAAAAAATGACCAAAACGATTTGTAAACATTGCTTTTAATTTCTAGTTCATCAATTTTGCCGTTACCATCAACATAAGATTTTACATAAAAAAGTACGGTTGATACAAATAAAATATAAGCTGCAATTGCAGATAATACATAGGCTATTAGTGCAATAATAACAACACCAAGGTTTTCGCTATTAAAAGCAGGTTTGTTAAAATTACTAAAATCAAAAATATCGCCAGCTACATAGTTATATGCCGCTAAAGTGAAAATAAAAATAAGTACTGCTGGACCAGCAATATTTAATATGGTTTTTATAAGTGGTTTAAACTCATTGCGAATAAATCCAAAAGTGTCTGTAAGTATAGCGCTAAAATCGCGTTGTTTTCTGAACTCTATAAAAGGTTTTAACATGATTATTTGGTTATGGATGTTGTTAGTTGGTTTGTATTTTTTGTTGTTTTAGTTTTTCGATGTAGTTGAATAGGGTAAATTACGTAGTAAAAAAGAATTAATGCAAAAGAACTGCAAATAATTAGAATGGCTAGCCAATCTGGCATTTCGGTATGCCGTGTTACAAAGCCTTCTAAAAAACCAGCAATTACAAAAAACGGAATGGTGCTAATTACTATTTTTAAACCATTAATAACGCCGCGTTTAAAGGCTTCTAAACGTGGTAAAGTACCTGTAAATAAAATACCATTTCCCATGACTAAGCCTGCGCAACCGGCAATAATAATTACAGAAATTTCTATAGTGCCATGTATCCAGATAGTGCGTGCAGACTCCCAAAGCAATCCTTGTTCATAAAAAAAGTACTGAAAACTACCCAGCATAATCCCATTTTGCATCATAATATATAATGTACCAACACCAAGCATTATACCATAACCAAAAGCAAATAATGCCACTTTAATATTGTTTAAGGTAATGCCCAAAAACATATTAAATTCGCCTTGTTCTTTGTAAACCGCCATTGGGTCGCCTTTTTCTATGTTATCTAAAGTCATGTTTACATAGCCGTTGCCTAAAAACGATCTTACAAAATCGCCTTCGTTTGCAGCTGAAAATACACCCACAAAAACAAAAAATGCAAAGGTTAAAAAAGTAATTAAAAGCTCACGATGGTGCTGATAGAATAGGGTAGGGAATTCGGTTTTAAAAAAAGAGATGAGCCTGTTTTTAGGCTCTTTTTTTGTTTTATAAATATTTTGATGTGCTTTTGAGGCTAATTGATTAAGATACCTTTCTGTATTGCTATTTTTGTAAAACGTTTTTGCGTAGCTTAGGTGGTCTGTAACTTCTATATAGAGGTCCGAGAGTAAATCTGGGTCAATATTGGTTTTATTTGTAAGAACAGTTTCAAATTCTGACCATTTATCTTTATTTTGCTTTACAAAAGCTGCCTCACGCATACATTAACACTTTAGTTTAACAAAGAAAAGAAAATATGGATGAATTTCAAATAGAAACGGCTCAAAATGTTGGAATAAATCAAAACGTTGCTAGTATAGGAGACCGTTTGCTTGGATATCTTATAGATAGTGCTGTAATACTCTTATACACTATAGTTGCGATATGGATTTTAGTGAAATTAAATTTAAATCTCAGAGATTCTTGGGCCATTTTTTTACTGGTGTCCTTACCTGCGTTTTTATATTATGTGCTTTTAGAAACATTTTTAGACGGAAAAACCATAGGTAAAAACATCATGAAAACTAAGGTTGTAAAACTAGATGGCTCTAAACCTAGTTTTGCTAATTACTTTGTGCGTTGGATACTAAGAGTTATAGATGTGGTCTTAACCTCTGGCGGTTGTGCAGTTTTAAGTATTTTGCTAAAATCTAGCGGACAGCGTGTTGGCGATATTGCTGCTGGTACAACCGTAATAAGTGAGCGTTATAAATTAACTATTAATGATACTTTAATTAAAGATTTACCTGCAGATTATGTGCCAACCTATAGCCAAGTGACCTTATTTAAGGATAGCGATATGCAAACGGTAAAAAACTTGTATGATGATGCTGTAAAAAACGGAAACCACAATATTATTTTAAATTTAAACCAGCGTTTAATTAAAGTTATGGGTGTAGAACCTAAAGAAAAGCCTATACACTTTATTGCTAAAGTTATTAAAGACTATAATTATTATACGCAGAATATGTAGTTGGGTTAGAGGTTTTGTTTCTGATTTTGTTGGGTGGTTAAGTATTCTCCATCAGCAAAACATTGTGTTTGTAATGCTGAATGCAATGAAGTATCTATTGATACTTAATAGTGAGATTCTTCGACGCTGCTATGTTGCTACGTAATGTACTTTAAATCAAAATATATTTTGATTTAAAGTAATCTCAGAATGACAAGCATTTTAATTACAGTAACTAATTGATTATTAGTATTTTATAAAATCGTGTTTCGTTTATATTTGTTTATTAGCCCAAAGTCGAAAGGTGTCCATAAACAAGATTTTAAACCACTTTCTTTAAATCCAATATTCACCCAACTGTTACAGGTTTTAAAACAAGAATAACTTCCTTTTGATTTATAAAAATCATCTATTGAGGAATAACCTTTGTTTTCAAGAATTATTTTCTTTCCATTTTTATTTACCGCAAATGTGTTCAGTAGATAACTATTTAGTTTTTTTAACTCAGATTCATTTACTTTTATTTCTATCCAACCCAAACGTTTTTGTTTGTAACGTGTTATGTGAATTAATGTTGAACTTTTCAAAAACATTGCACTAAAAGCATTGCTGAAAGTCAAATCTCCCCAAGTTGGTGTGTTTAAATAGAAATTTTCATCTCCCCAACCAAACGATAAATACTTTTCGTTTTTGTTGTATTTTATTCCAGATAAAACTAAACTATCAATATTTTTAATTGGAATTAAAATATCTAAATGAACTCCATTTGTATTTAAATATATCAGTTTTTCGGAATTTTCATTATTCTCAATTCTGTCAACTGTTATTGAAGATAGAATTAAAGAAATAATTATATATGTTAATGGAATTAGTAGAAAATATAAAATCCATTTAATTAGTTTCTTTACTATTTTCATATAGTTTGGCTAATGTGTTTGCTAACGTAAATATGAATACATAACATTTCAAATATTTTCAAGTAAACTAATTAAAAACACAAAATAATACAGCAAATAAAAAGGTGCTTATAGCTACTTTTTTAAGTTCACTATCTAATGCAGAGGGTTTTGTGTTTTTGTAAACTATTTTAATATTGTGCACTAAAGGCACAAAAGCAATCAAAAATAAAAGCTGTTTGGGATTAGTGTAGTGCATGGCTACAAAACTAATAGAGCAAATTAAAGCAATAAGTATTAAAAAGTAATGGTATCGTTTAGAGCCTTGTTTGCCTAATTTTACTGCTAATGTTATTTTGTTGTGCTTTACATCTTCCTCACGATCACGCATGTTATTAAGGTTTAAAACCGCGGCACTTAACAAGCCAATGCTTATTGCGGGTAAAAACACTGACCAATCTATATATTTTGTGTGTAAAAAATAGCTACCAACGGTACTTAGCAGCCCAAAAAATAGAAATACAAATACATCTCCAAACCCAGAATATCCATAAGCATTTTCGCCAACGGTATATTTTATAGCTGCGGCTATTGATGCTAAACCAAGACCAATAAATACAATAAAATAGATGCTGTTTTCCGTGCCAAATGCTGCGTATAAGGTTAGAATTGAAAGTACTAAAGCAATAATTGCAGTTAGTATAATGCCACGTTTCATCGCTTTTGAACTAATATCTCCAGAAGCTACCGCACGTTTTTCGCCTTTTCGGTTGGCGTCTGTACCTTTTATGCCATCACCGTAATCATTTGCAAAATTTGATAACACTTGAAAACTTATGGTGGTTAAGATACACAACCAAAATATAGAAGAAGTCAGTATGCTATGTGATTCAAACTCTGCAGAAGCTTTAGAATTTATCCAAAAATCAGCGTTTCCTAGACTACTCCCTAAAATTATACCAGATACCGATAGAGGTAACGTTCTCAGTCTTGCGGCTTGTATCCAGTGTTTTAGTTTCAAATTTTGTGTTTATTAGTGTTTGGTAATAAGTTGCAGTTTTTCTTCATCTTCAAGTTCAAAATTCTAGCTCATTTTATTGAAATTATGGAATCCACTTTTTGTCAAAGTTTGGCTTGCGTTTTTCTAAAAATGCATCGCGGCCTTCTTTAGCTTCGTCCGTCATGTAGGCTAAACGTGTGGCTTCGCCTGCAAAAACTTGTTGACCTACCATACCATCATCGGTAAGATTCATGGCAAATTTCAGCATTTTTATAGAAGTTGGTGATTTTGCCAAAATCTCTTGCGCCCATTGGTAAGCGGTAGTTTCTAATTCGTTATGCGGAATTACAGCGTTTACCATTCCCATTTCGTAGGCTTCTTGTGCTGAGTAGTTTCTGCCCAGAAAAAATATTTCACGAGCTTTTTTCTGTCCCACCATTTTGGCTAAATATGCAGAGCCATAACCGCCATCAAAACTGGTAACATCGGCATCTGTTTGTTTAAATATAGCATGTTCTTTACTTGCCAATGTTAGGTCGCACACCACATGTAAACTGTGTCCGCCGCCAACAGCCCAACCTGGTACAACCGCAATAACAGCTTTTGGCATAAAACGAATTAAACGTTGTACTTCTAAAATATTTAAACGGTGATAGCCATCCTCGCCAACATAGCCTTGGTGTCCTCGTGCTTTTTGATCGCCACCAGAGCAAAAGCTCCAAATGCCATCTTTGGTACTAGGGCCTTCAGCAGATAATAAAACCACTCCAATATTTACGTCTTCATTAGCATTGTAAAATGCATCATACAATTCAGTTGTAGTTTTTGGGCGAAAGGCATTTCTAATATTTGGTCTGTTAAACGCTATTCTGGCAACTCCATTACATTTTTTATAGGTAATGTCTTCGTATTCTTTTACTACTTTCCATTCTATAGTGTTCATGTGTTTTGATTTTTTGAGTTAATATAGTATTGAATACTAACTATTTTAGATAAATACCATCAGATTTAATTTCAATTTGACGTTCTTTATATAAAGATCCTACAGCTTTTTTGAAACTCTTTTTACTCATTTGAAGCAGGTTTTTTATAGTTTCTGGATCCGATTTGTCATGTACAGGCAGAAAACCATTGTTGTCTTGTAATTCAAATAAAATATGCTCTGCGTTGGGTTCTATATTTCTGTAGCCTATTTGTTCTAATGAAATATCTAGTTTGTTATCTGTGCGTACTTTTTTTACTGTACCTTTTAATCGGTCGCCAACACTAATATCTTTATAAATATCATCTTTAAATATTAAGCCCAAATGTTTGTTATTTACTATAACATTCATGCCTAAATCTGAAGGGTGTGATACAATTAAATCTACGGTATCAAATTGTGCCACTGTAAGTTCTTTATTGTCTAAAAACCGATTGGTTTTAGTTGAAGCTACAAGACGTTGCGTTTCTTCATCTAGGTAGCAATGTGCAAGATACCAACCGCCAGCTTTTATTTTAAAGGCTTGTTCTCTAAACGGGCAGAAGAGCTGTTTTACAAGTCCCCAATCTAAAAAAGCACCAAATTCTGTAACTTGGTTACAGCGCAAAAGACTAAATTCTCCTTTTTTAATGTAGGGATTATCTGTTGTAGCAACAGGGCGTTCTTCGTTATCTAAATAGGCAAAAACTTCAATGTTGTCGCCAATTTCAAAAGTTTCAGGCACATATCGGTTTGGTAAAAGAATTTCATTACCGTCGTCATCGCCCAAAAATAAGCCAGGTTCAGTATCTCTTAAAATTTCTAATGTGTTGTATTCGCCTAAATGTATCATAGTACAAAGGTATTGATATTAAGCTAATCTTAAAAGAAATAAAGTGTAACACTAACGCTTGGAATCTACTTATTAAAACAAGATTTTGATGACACACTAAAATTTTTATATTGAAATTTTTATAGTGAAGTTATCTGTATTGCAATCGTAATCTCATACTTTTGTTTGATGTATTTACTAGCTTACTAAAATTTAAAGCAACACTATCCTAAATTATATACTAATGACAAATAATGATATTTTTAAAAAACTACGTGTAGCACATAAACTACGTGATGACGATATTGTAAAAATACTAAGCTTAGTAGATTTCAGGATTTCTAAAAGTGAACTTAATGCGTTATTTAGAAATGAAGATCACCCAAAATTCATGGAATGCGGCGATCAAATTCTTAGAAATTTTTTAAATGGTTTAATTATTCATTTACGAGGACCACTACCAAAAAAAGGTGAAAAGAAAACAAAACAATAGATGAAATAATAAAAAGAGCAATCATTTAGGATTGCTCTTTTTATTTTAAATAATATATTTAGTATTAGCTTAAAACTGCTTGTACTTTATCAGCAGCTTCTTGAAATTCTGTAGCACTCATTACAGCTAGTCCAGAATCGTCAATTAATTTTTTTGCAATATCTGCATTTGTACCTTGTAAACGCACAATAATTGGCACTTCTATATTCCCCATGTTTTTATAGGCATCAATAACACCTTGTGCAACTCTGTCACAACGTACAATACCTCCAAAAATATTAATTAAAATAGCTTTTACAGCAGGATCTCTTAAAATAAGTTCAAAAGCAATTTCTACTCTTGCAGCATCTGCAGTTCCACCAACATCTAAAAAGTTAGCAGGTTCGCCACCAGCTTGTTTTATTAAATCCATGGTAGCCATTGCTAAGCCAGCACCATTTACCATACAGCCTACATTACCATCTAAATCAACGTAATTAAGTCCGTGTTCACCAGCTTCAACCTCAATAGGATTTTCTTCACGTAAATCTCGTAATGCTGCTAAATCTTTATGTCTGTATAGTGCATTAGCATCTAAAGATACTTTAGCATCTACAGCCATAATTTTATCGTCACTAGTTTTTAAAACGGGGTTTATTTCAAATAAAGACGCATCAGAATTTACATACGCAGTATATAAAGACGTTACAAATTTTGTCATTTCTTTAAATGCAACACCAGATAAGCCTAAATTAAAAGCAACTTTACGTGCTTGAAATGGTAAAATACCTAATGAGGGATCTATTTCTTCATGAAAAATTAAATGCGGAGTTTCTTCTGCAACAGTTTCAATATCCATACCACCTTCGGTAGAATACATAATCATGTTTTTTCCATTTCCACGGTTTAATAAAACCGACATGTAATATTCTTCAGGTTCATTATCACCAGGATAATATACATCTTCAGCAACTAAAACCTGGTGCACACGTTTCCCTTCTGCTGAGGTTTGCGGTGTTATCAAATCCATTCCAATAATATTACCAGCTATTGTTTTAACCTCGTCTAGGTTTTTTGCCAATTTAACGCCACCACCTTTACCACGTCCACCAGCATGAACTTGTGCTTTTATAACATACCAGCCAGTGCCAGTATCTTCAGTTAATTTTTTTGCAGCAGCTACGGCTTCGTCAGCATTTTGTGCAACTATACCACGCTGAATACGTACTCCAAAACTGCTCAATAATTCTTTTCCTTGATATTCGTGTAAATTCATTTGTTATAAGAATTTTATTAGTGCTACAAAAATAAGCAACCTTATGTTTTTTGAGTACTTTTTTTTAAATGTTTTTTTATTGAATTAACCATATTTATCTGAAATATTTAATGTTTTAAATTATTAATTACAGAAAATGCATTATCTACAAGGTGGTCTTCTACTAGTACAGTAAATTCGTTTGTGGTAGAAATAACTTCATATAACGTCACACCATGCCAAGTCAAACGTTTAAAAATATGATAGTATAATCCTGATATTTTAGAATTATTTTGAGGTAGGCTTATACTAATTGCAGACAAGTTTTCTTGAAACCCTATTTGCGTTTCAGCTTTAAAGCTATCTACTATATGTTGTTTTTCTGAACTAGATATAATTAAGTTGCTTTCAAAAACTCCGCGTGTAAACACATAAAAAATGTGCTGGTTGGTACCTATTCGTTCTAAAACTTTTAAATGGTTGTGGATTAAACTTTTAGAATTTTGAAACGTAAAATCTATTAAATTAGAACGTAACGTAATAGCGCCAAGTTGCTTTAGAGTTTGCTTTAATTTAATGGTGTTTGAGGTATTTAATGGAGAATTGTACCTGCGTAACGCCATCATAATAGCACCTTCTTTTACAGGTTTTTTTAAGATTTCTGAAATCTGAGGCACCAAATGTTTTGCTAAAGCCGAAAAATTAATAATACCAGTAGATAAGCCTTCTTCCAAGAAAGATTGTGTTGCAACAAGGTCTTCAACACAGGATGCTATTGTTTTCAATTGTTATATATTTAACATTTTGTGTAAAAATAGTAAAAAATAGCTATTTTTTCGATTTAAGTGGTGTGTTATTCTAGATTTGCCAACTGAAAAATTAAAACTATATAATGAAAAATTCAAACTTGCTAAAAATTGCAGAAGACTTTGGGAGTCCTGTTTACGTATATGATGCTGATACTATTATAGCGCAATACAAACGCTTAACTAATGCATTTAGTAAAGTGAAGCAGGTAAAATTTAATTATGCGGTTAAGGCTTTGTCCAATATTTCGGTACTTAAATTATTTAATAATTTAGGTTCTGGTTTAGATACAGTTTCCATACAAGAGGTGCAATTAGGTTTAAAAGCGGGTTTTAAGCCAGAAGCTATTATTTATACGCCAAATGGGGTGTCTTTAGAAGAAATTGAAAACGTTGCAAAACTTGGTGTGCAGATTAACATAGATAACCTATCTATTTTAGAGCAGTTTGGTACTAAACATCCTATTGTGCCGGTATGTATTCGTATAAATCCGCATGTTATGGCTGGTGGAAACACCAATATTTCTGTAGGACATATAGATAGTAAATTTGGAATTTCTATCCATCAAATACCATTATTGCTGCGTATTGTAGAAAATACAAAAATGACAATTAATGGCATTCACATGCATACAGGCAGTGATATTTTAGATATTGATGTGTTTTTATACGCAAGCGAAATTTTGTTTGAAACTGCTAAAAACTTCAAAAATTTAGAGTTTATAGATTTTGGTTCTGGTTTTAAAGTACCTTATAAAACCGGTGATATTGAAACTAATATTGAAGAATTGGGCAAAAAACTAAGCAAGCGTTTTAATGCGTTTTGTGCAGAATATGGTAAAGCACTTACACTAGCCTTTGAGCCTGGTAAATTTTTAGTGAGTGAAGCTGGTGTGTTTTTAGCAAAAGTAAATGTTGTAAAACAAACCACATCTACTGTTTTCGCACAAATAGACTCTGGATTCAATCATCTTATTAGACCTATGCTTTATGGTTCTCAGCATGATATTTTAAATATTTCCAACCCAAAAGGGCGCGAGCGTTTTTACTCTGTAGTGGGTTACATCTGTGAAACCGATACTTTTGCAAATAACAGGCGTATTTCTGAAATTAATCAAGGTGATATTTTATGTTTTAAAAACGCAGGAGCCTACTGTTATTCTATGGCTAGTAATTACAACTCTCGTTACAGACCTGCAGAAGTACTATTTTACAAAGGTGAAGCACACCTTATTAGAAAACGTGAAACTTTTGATGACATTTTGAATAACCAAATAGTTATTGAACTATAGGTTTTGGATATTGAAACTGGTTTAAACTTTTTTGCATATTAAAAAGTTTAAACCAGTTTATCGTTTAATACTGAATTCTATTTTTCTACATTTTAAACTCAGTATTAAAACTTAAAACTTAAATTCTAAGCCAAGGTTTGCGCCAAAAGGATGTCCTGGTCTTAAGCCTGCGGGCACTCTAGAAACAGCGTAAGTTTCATCTAGTAAATTTATAACATTACCGGTAAGACTTAGTTTTGTGTTGAAATGGTATTTTCCAGAAAAGTCAATTATGAAATTAGAGGCAACTAATGCGTTGTTTGGGATGTCTCCAGAACCAGCTAAAGTTCTAAATTCGCCATTATAACGGCCGCTTAGATTAAGCTCAAATTTTTCGTGTTCTAGTGCAATCATAGCATTAAATTGATGCTTAGGAATGTACGGCATTTCGTCTCCTTCAGTAATGGTTCCCCAAATAGATTCATTACTATCAAAACTGCTTAAGAATTCAGTATTTGTATGTGTATAACTAATAGTAATTGGTAATTTAAATTTAGAGGTGCTAGATAAAGCATCATAATTAAACAGGATCTCTAAGCCACTAACAGCGACTTCACCGGCGTTAAATTGGTCTAATAAGCCTGTGCCGCCTGTTGCTGCAAAATCACTGCCTAATAAGTTGCTGTAATCGTTGTAAAAACCAACAAGTTCTCCACGTAACTTACCAAATGCAAAACGTGTACCTAATTCGTAATTAATACTTTCTTCTGGGTTTTCGCCAGCCTCACTCCCTGGTGGCGAAAATCCTTTGTGTACTCCAGCATATAATGATAGGTCTTTTTTGAGGGAGTAGTTAAAGCCAATACCAGGGATAAAAATAGCAACACTATTTTCGCGCTCGGCTATATTGCTATTATTTCTAGATGGATTACTATTGCCAAAATCTTTGCGTTCCAGTGTCATGTTTTCATATCTAACGCCAGGTGTAAGGGTTAGGTTTTTATACTTTAACTTGTACATGGCATAGGTTGCAAAAGCTGTTGCACTGCTAATTCTGTTGCCTTGAGCACCTCTTAAGCCTTCAGAAGTAAGAGTCATTTCTTGGTTTGTAATACGGTAACTGTCTTCCCACTGAAAACGATCTTCTTCGTCATAATGGTAGCGCATGCCTATTTCTAAATCATGAAACGTTTGGTCGCCATACCAATGGTAGTCTAATTTTGTTTGTACACCTTTAGAAATATAAGTACGGTTATTGGCTTTAAGAAGTAAAGCGTCATCTGCAGAATTAGCACTTCCGTTTATGATACTAAAATGCTCTGGGAAGTCTGTTGGTTTTGCCACAACGTTAGCTATACCTTGTTTATCACCGTTAAAAACAACATCATCAAGTTTAAACCAATTACGTTTAAATTTGTTGTAATAGCCATTAGAAGTAATTCTAAAGTCTTTACTAATGTTTAAAGTATGAGTTAGCATTAATTGAATGTGCTCTGCAGTCATTTTATCATCTTGTGAAGCCGCATAACGTTCAAAAGGAGCGTTATTAAAATCCTCTTCAGAAAGTCCTAAATAGGTTTCATTAGAAACCTCGTCGGAGTATTGAAATTTAACCTCTAGAGCTTGTTGTAATTTGGCTTCTGCTTTGGTGTTTACTCTAAATTTTGCAACAACCTCATTAATGTCAAAACCTGTATTACTATGGTCTGGTAAGTTTTTAAACCCATCAGAATTATAATTTAAATACTCTACCATATAGCCTAGTGTGGCTTTACTATCTCCAACTTTAGCATGAAACTGCTGCGTATTAAAACTACCAATACTCGCTCTAATTTTACCGCTAAATGTTTTTGGTATTTGTACAGAAATAAAATTTATAGCGCCACCAGTTGTAAACGGGCCATATTGCACTTGGCTACTTCCTTTTAAAATTTCTACAGCTTCCATACGTGCTACAGATGGAAAATAATATGCCGCTGGTGCGCTGTAAGGTGCAGGTGCAATTAAAACACCATCTTCCATTAAAGCTATTTTAGCGCTTCGTTGTGGTGATGTACCTCTTAAACTAATGTTTGGCCGTAAACCAAAACCATCTTCTTCATAAAACGTAACTCCAGGTACTGCTCTAAGTACACGATTTATATCTGTGTAACTAAATTTACTAAGTTCTTCTGGAGATAAATAGTATGCAGAACCTGTGCGATATCTTGCTACATATTTACTTCCAAATATGGTATTAGCGTCAATAACCACTTCATCTAATTTTTGTAAACTGTCATTTACTTTTTGTACGGGTTGCTCTTGAGCATTCAGAGTAACTATAGTCAAAAAAGCTAATGATAACAGGGTGTTTTTTGTGTTCATTTTATTAAGACTATTTATAAATAGTATTTTTTCACATTGCAAATTTAATATCTAAGTTTGAATTTTTAAAGGTTTATTTAGAATAAATAAAAATAATAATTTTAGTATTTTGATAATGAGTTAGTTGTTTTATAACTTTAACATTTACGTGAATTGTGAGATTTAATAAGCTTATAGATTGCAAATATTTTTTTAGTGTTTTTAAGGTTTAATAGTTCTCTTAATAAAAATAGTTTTATAATAAATACAGTATATTTGTACGCAATTATATCTTAATTGTAATATGACTGCACACGAAAATAAAATCTTAGGTGAAGGACTTACCTATGACGACGTATTATTAGTTCCCGCATTTTCCGAAGTTCTTCCACGCGAAGTAAACATTCAAACAAAATTCACAAAAAATATAACCATAAATATCCCTGTAGTATCTGCGGCAATGGATACTGTTACCGAAAGTAAAATGGCAATAGCCATGGCGCAAGAAGGAGGTATAGGTGTCTTACACAAAAACATGACTATAGAGGAGCAAGCCGCAAAAGTTAGACGAGTAAAACGTGCTGAGAGCGGCATGATTATAGATCCTGTGACTTTAACTTTAGAGGCTAACGTCCTGGATGCTAAAACGGCAATGCGTGAGCATAGTATAGGTGGTATTCCTATAATTAATGCAGATGGTATTTTAAAAGGCATTGTTACCAATAGGGATTTACGATTTGAACATGATAACAGCAGACCAATTATTGAAGTGATGACAAGTGAAAACCTTGTTACCGCTCCAGTTGGAACGTCACTTAAAGATGCTGAAAAAATTCTTCAACACAAAAAAATAGAAAAACTTTTAATTGTTGATGATCATTATAAGCTTAAAGGTTTAATAACGTTTAGAGATATTACTAAAGTTACCCAAAAACCTTATGCCAATAAAGACAGTTTTGGGCGTTTGCGTGTAGCGGCAGCTATAGGTGTAACTGGCGATGCTATAGATAGAGCAGAGGCACTAGTAAATGCTGGAGTAGATGCTGTGGTAATTGATACTGCTCATGGCCATACCAAAGGTGTGGTTGCTGTACTAAAAGCTATAAAAGCCAAGTTTAAAACCTTAGAAGTAATTGTAGGAAACATTGCTACGGGTGATGCTGCAAGATATTTAGTAGAAGCTGGTGCAGATGCTGTAAAAGTTGGTATTGGACCAGGTTCTATATGTACTACACGTGTTGTTGCTGGTGTAGGATTTCCTCAGTTTTCTGCGGTTTTAGAGGTTGCAGCAGCTATTAAAGGTTCTGGTGTACCAGTGATTGCAGATGGTGGTATTCGTTATACCGGCGATATTCCAAAAGCCATTGCAGCTGGTGCAGATACAGTAATGCTAGGTTCACTTTTAGCAGGTACAAAAGAAAGTCCAGGAGAAACTATTATTTATGAGGGTCGAAAATTTAAATCCTATCGCGGGATGGGTTCTGTTGAAGCTATGAAACAAGGAAGTAAAGACCGTTATTTTCAGGATGTAGAAGATGATATTAAAAAATTAGTACCCGAAGGTATTGTGGGGCGTGTACCCTATAAAGGTGATTTATTTGAAAGCATTCATCAGTTTGTTGGTGGATTACGAGCAGGAATGGGGTACTGCGGTGCTAAAGATATTTCAACACTAAAAGAAAATGGCCGTTTTGTTAAAATTACCGCAAGCGGCATAAATGAGAGTCATCCTCATGATGTTACCATAACAAAAGAGTCGCCAAATTATTCACGGTAAGCAATTGCGTAACGTTAATTATTAAGTTTAAAACACGAGTAGCTATGAAAGTAAATGTACTGAGTTTATTAGCGGGATGTGTGCTTTTTGTATCTGCATATTTTGTGTATACTAACAATTTTAGCTTTAAAAAGCTTATTTACATTTTAATAATAGGTGCTGTAATTATTATAGCATTAGGACTTTTTAAACACTTTAATAAAAAGCACTAATATTTATATCTGGATGAAAATTAAAACTCTAATTTTCGATTTTGGTGATGTTTTTATAAACCTAGATAAAAAAGGTGCTCTAGCAAATGCTTTGGCACTTTTTAATTTAGAGGCTTTTGATACAGCTATGATTACTATAAATAATCAATTTGAAACTGGGCTAATAACCACATCAGAATTCATTCAGTATTATAATACTAGGTTTCCACATTTAAGCCATAACCAAATTTTAGAAGCTTGGAATTTTATTATAAAAGACTTTCCAATACAGCGTCTAAAATTTGTAAAACAACTCGCAGACTCAAAAAAATACACCCTTATTTTACTTAGTAATACCAATGCCTTACACATAGATTATATAAAAGCTAAAGTTGATTTTTATAATGAATTTAAAAATTGTTTTGATGCATTTTACCTTTCTCACGAAATAAAGTTGAGAAAGCCAAATGCCTCTATTTTTGAATATGTTTTAACAGAAAATAATCTGAACGCAAATGAATGTTTGTTTATAGATGATACTAAAGAAAATACAGATACAGCTTTGCAATTAGGGTTTCAGGTTTGGCATTTAGATGAAACAAAGGACGATGTTTGTCAGCTTTTCCAACTTAAAAACACCCACTTTTGATATACTTGTTGCTTAGTATTGTGTCTTCAACATTAATTTTTGTAGTCTTTAAAAGCTTCAAAAAATATGATGTTAACACCTTGCAAGCTATTGTTGTAAATTATTTTACAGCCTGTTTTTGCGGATTGCTTCAGTATGGTAAACCTTTAGTGTATTCTGAAATAATAACGTCCTCATGGTTTTTTGGAGCGCTAGGTTTAGGTTTTTTATTTATTACAATATTTAATATTATGGCATTAACAGCTCAAAAAAACGGATTGTCTGTGGCCTCCGTGGCAAGTAAAATGAGTGTTATAATACCGGTAATATTTGGTGTATATGTGTATAAAGAAAGTGTTGATACATATAAAATTGTAGGAATTGTGTTAGCGTTAATTGCGGTTTACTTCACGTCACTAAAGCAAAAAGAGGCTAACGCAATTGTTGCACATTCTAAATCTTTGGTTTTACCAATACTTTTATTTTTAGGATCTGGTGTTATAGATACCTTTATTAATTATTTTGCGCCAGATGATGATATTCCTTTATTTTCAGCAACTATTTTTTTGTTTGCGGGTTGTATTGGTGTTTGTGTTTTAAGTTATGCTTCACTAAAAAAACAATCGTATTTTAAACTCAAAAGTGTACCTTTTGGTGTGCTTTTAGGCATTGTAAATTATGGCTCTATTTATTTTTTACTCAAAGCCTTGCGTGTAGATGATTTTGAAAGTTCGTCACTATTTACAATAAATAATGTGGTTATAGTTATTTTGAGTACGTTGGTTGGTCTTGTAATATTTAAGGATAAAATTGCAATTAAAAACTGGATTGGTATTTTGGTTGCCTTAATTTCAATTGTATTAGTAAGCTTATAGATGAAATTAAAAGATACTTACACTACTGTAAATAATAAGACTGAAGCCGTTATTTTTAAGGATAAAAACAGTAAGTTTTTTGGGTATGCTTATCCAATTTTTAATGAAGATGATGTAAAGCTACATATTAATGAGCTTAAAAAAGAACATCATGCTGCAAGACATTGGTGTTATGCCTATCAGCTAGGTGTAAAATCTGTTAAATACCGAGCAAATGACGATGGTGAGCCAAATAATTCTGCGGGTATGCCAATTTATGGTCAGATACAATCCTTTGATATCACAAATGTTTTGGTTGTTGTTGTGCGGTATTTTGGTGGAGTTAAATTGGGAGTTGGTGGTTTAATAAATGCGTATAAGACTTCAGCAAAAATGGCATTAGAAACTGCTCATATTATAGAAAAAACAATAGATGTTAAATTTCAATTAAAATTTGATTATCAGTATTTGAGTAAAGTTATGCGTATTTTAGATCAGCAAGATGTAAACATTTATAATCAGAAATTAGAATTGGATTGTTTGCTTGATATTGCTGTTAGGAAAAGTAAATCTGAAGCAGTATTTACTATTTTTGAAGCACTTCACCATATTAAAATCACAAAATTATAATGTGAATTTTTCTAGTTTATCTAAAAGATATTTTGGACAGCGTGTTGGTTTTTTTGTGTTGGCATTCATAAATGCTAATACGGTAGATCCTGTGGTTAAGAGGTTTCCTTTAGTATTGGTAATTTCATAATCAAATTCTATTGAAGCTGTAGGTATTTTTTTAAGCGTGGTTTTTACGGTTATTAAATCGTCATAACATGCAGAATTTTTAAAGTTTATTGTTAAAGAAATTACAGGTAACATAATACCAGTTTCTTCCATCTCTTTGTAAGTAATGCCGTATTGGCGTAACCACTCTGTTCTGCCAACCTCAAAATAAATAGCGTAGTTTGCATGATATACAACACCCATTTGGTCCGTTTCCCCATAACGCACTCTTAAACTTAATTTATGATCTAACATATTATTTAGGGTATTTTTTTGATTATTAGTTGTGTTTTAAGAATTTAATAAACATGAGGAAAAAATTTCTAAAATTCTAGAGCTAATCATTTTTTTTTTTAAAATTTTGTTCACATATTTGTGACGTAAAAATAAATATAACAGTTATCTCTATTATCTTTTTTTTGCTAATCTAATTAAATAATCACAGCTAACACTAAATAATGGATATCACAGCGCAATCTGTATGGGATAACTGCCTAAATTTTATAAAAGACAATATTCAGCCACAAGCATACAAAACGTGGTTTTCACCTATTGTTGCTGTAAAACTTACAGGTCGTGCGCTAAGTATTCAAGTGCCTAGTAAGTTTTTCTACGAATGGTTAGAAGAACATTACGTTAAAATTTTAAAAGTAGCATTAACTAAAGAACTTGGTAACGATGCCAAGCTGGTATATGTTATTAAAATGGAAAACACTTACGGCAATAAACAACCTTTTACCGAAAAAATACCAAGTAGCAACAGAAGTGCATTAAAGTCTCAAGCTATAGATGTTGCTTTTAATAACAAAAGTCAAGAATTAAGAAATCCGTTTATAATACCAGGCATTAGAAACGTTAAAATAGAATCTCAGTTAAACCCTAATTATAATTTCGAAAATTTTTTAGAAGGAGATTCAAACCGATTAGCAAGAAATGCGAGTATTGCAGTAGCAAATAAACCTGGTGGTACATCCTTTAACCCGTTGTTGATTTTTGGTGGTGTTGGTTTGGGAAAAACACATTTGGCGCATGCTATTGGTGTAGATATTAAAGATAAATATCCTGAAAAAACCGTTTTATATATTTCTGCTGAAAAATTTACACAGCAATACATAGACTCTGTTAAAAAGAATAATAGAAATGATTTTATTCATTTTTATCAAATTATAGATGTCCTTATTATTGATGATGTTCAGTTTTTATCTGGTAAAACGGGTACACAAGATGTGTTTTTCCACATATTTAATCATTTACATCAAAACGGAAAACAGGTAATTTTAACCAGTGATAAAGCTCCTGTAGATATGCAAGATATTGAACAGCGTCTTTTATCACGTTTTAAATGGGGTTTATCCGCAGAACTGCAAACCCCAGATTTTGAAACTAGAGTTGCTATTATAAAAAATAAACTCTATAGAGATGGAGTAGATATGCCAGACGATATTATAGAGTATATTGCAAGGCATATTAAAACTAATGTTCGCGAATTAGAAGGTGCTATTATTTCTTTAATTGCGCAGTCGTCTTTCAACAAAAAAGAAATTACCATTAGTTTAGCTAAAGACATTGTTGAAAAATTTGTTAAAAACACCAAACGCGAAGTTTCTATAGATTATATCCAAAAAGTAGTTTCGGATTATTTCCAGATGGAAGTAAGCACACTACAATCTAAAACACGTAAACGTCATATTGTTCAAGCCCGACAACTGGCTATGTTTTTTGCAAAAAAACATACAAAAGCATCTTTAGCAAGTATTGGATCCCAAATAGGTCAACGCGACCATGCTACCGTTTTACACGCTTGTAAAACTGTAGATAACCTCGCATCTACTGATAAACAATTTAGAAAATATGTTGAGGATTTGACCAAAAAATTAACAATGTAGTTTTAGAGTTTTGTGCTTTTAATATAATTTAAAAACGTTACACTATTTTGTAATAACAGCTTTCTCAGTAATTTATTTTTACGGTGTTTCAGTTTTAAATAATTAATTGTAAAATCCTCAATATTAAATAGGTTTAAATTTAAGTAGTAGGTAAGGTCTAATTTTTATGCATTCTGCCTTTGTGTCGCGATTTAAATTCTGAAACCATTTTTTCTCTAAACATTTTTTCTGCTTGATAAAAAGAAATTATTTTTTTTGCTGGTAAAATAGCTAGTAAATCTTTTAATAATTTAGATTTTAATTTATGTCTTTCAGTAGTTATAGCTTGCATTTCTAATAAAAAAGCGTGAGCCTCATTTTCTGTTAAATCTTCGGGTTTTACTGCGTTACGTTGTTTATTGAGTTTTTGGCGTAACAAAGATTCTGCTGTTTCATTAGCATTATAAATAGGCCAAAATTTTTGCGCCTCGCTTTGTGTTAAATCCATTTGCTCAGTAATATGCGCAATTTTTAATGCGTTTATTTTGTCGCGCCTATTTTGATTTTGACCAAAAAGTGAAGTTGTAATTGCAAAAAGTAGAATGATTGATAAATGTTTCATGGAGTTATGTTTTAATATTCAAAATCTAAAAGATCTTCTGCGGTGGCATGTTCTAAAATGTAAGATTCTAAAGCAGTTTCTTTAATGGTTATTAAGCTAAGTTCACTTAAATCTTTGGTTTCAAAAAGCGTTGCTATTTCATATAAATCAAGGTCTTCATCTTCAAAATAAGCCTCAACACTTGTTGTATCTATAGTTTCAAAATTTGCTTTTGGTGTTGTGGTTTGTAGTTTAAATACTACAACTACCATTGCTGCAATGCCAGACCAGTAAATTAAAGTTTTACGTGGTATTAAGGTTATGATTTTGTGCTGCTTTTTAGGTTTTAAGTTTTTAGAAATAGAAACTTCAAAATTTTCAAAATAATCACTAGGAGTGGTATAACCTGTTTTAATAAATTGATTTTTTAGTCTAGTTTCTGCAAGTACCTCATGTTCTAAGTTTTCAAAATAATGTTTTGGTATTTTGAAACCTGTTGATTTAATTGTATTGAGTGTGCTTTTTTTCATTTTTTATTTCCGTTGCCATTACAAACAAAACGGTTTAATTATTTTTGATTTAGATTGTAATATTGATTCTATTTTTTTTAACGTTAATTAGAGCCTACAATTACTAAGACTTCTATTGTCATAAATGGTTTAATTACCTGTTAAATAGGCTTCAATTTTTTTTACTGCAATATGATAAGACGCCTTTAAGGCGCCTTCGCTTGTTTCTAAAATGGCACTTATATCTTTATATTTTAAGTCTTCAAAATACTTCATATTAAAAACCAATTGTTGTTTTTGTGGTAGTGTTGCTATGGCTTTTTGTAATTTTAATTGAATAGCGTCGCCTTCAAAATAAACATCTGTGGGTAGATTATTTATAACCTTTGTTTGGTATTCTTGGTTGGTTATTTGTAAACGTTTTGCTTTTTTATTGAGATGGGTAATGGCCTCATTGGTTGCAATACGGTAAAGCCAAGAAAATAATTTGCTATCGCCTTTAAATTTTGAAATGTTTTTAAAAACTTTTATAAATGTATTTTGAAGCACATCATCTGCGTCATTATGGCTAATTACAATTTTACGTATATGCCAATATAACCGCTCTTGGTAGTTTTTAAGAAGCGTTTTGTATGCGTTTTCCTGTTGTTTTGGGTCTTGTAACCTTAATATAAATTCAGCTTCGTCCTTCAAAAAATAGTGTGTGTTTTTATGTTAGACTTTTATAGCATTAAATGGTTTAATGTTTTTGAAATATATAAAGCTGAAAGTTTATGAATTTAAATATGCTAAGTAGTGTGTAAAATAATTAAGAAAACAATAAATATTTTATAAATAGACCTCTATTCTCTATTTTCTTGACTCTTGATTCCAATTCCCTATTCAAAACTCTGCATTGCAACCAGTTTTTTGTACACACCGTTTTTACTAATTAATTCATTATGTGTGCCTTGTTCTACTATTTCGCCTTTATTTAAAACAACAATTTCGTCAGCATTTTGAATTGTAGATAAACGATGTGCTATGATAATTGACGTTCTGTTTTTCATCATTTTTTCTAAAGCATCTTGTACTAAGCGTTCACTTTCTGGGTCTAAAGCTGAGGTTGCCTCATCTAAAATCATTATAGGTGGATTGTTTAGTACGGCGCGCGCAATACATAAACGTTGTTGTTGTCCGCCAGATAATTTACCACCAGAGTCACCAATATTGGTATTTATAGTGTTTGGTAAATCTTTTACAAATTCCCAGGCATTGGCAATTTTTAGGGCTTCAATAATTTCGGTTTCTGAAGCATCTTCTTTACCAACTTTTAGATTATTTGCAATGGTATCATTAAATAATATGGAATCCTGGGTTACTAAGCCCATGAGATTTCGTAACGCTTGTTTTTTGAGCTGTCTGATGTCATGGCCGTCTATTATAATTTCACCAGCGGTTACATCATAGAAACGTGTAACTAAATTTGCAATGGTACTTTTTCCACTACCAGATTGCCCAACCAGCGCAATGCTTTTGCCTTTTGGTACTTTTAACGAAAAGTTTTTGAGCACCAAATCTGTGTCGTACTTAAAGGCTATATTTTTAAGTTCAATTTCAGAGGTAAAATTGTCTTTAGATACTGCATTTTCAAGATCTTCTAGGATAGAGGTTGTATTTAGTATTTCTAAAACACGATCTGCAGATGCATTACCAGATTTAACTTTATAAGAGGCTTTACTAATAGCTTTGGCTGGTGTAAGTATATTATATGCTAATGCCATATAGGTTATAAATTCGTCTGGACTTAGAGTTTGGTTAACCAACACCATACGTCCACCATATAACAATATCACTGCTATAACTCCAATACCTAAAAACTCTGATGTTGGTGATGCTAAATTTTGACGGTGAGCTAAATCATTAGCAAATTTGTATAATCTTGAGGTAGAATTTTTAAATGTTGCATTAAATTTAGACTCTGCATTAAAGCCTTTTATAATTTTTAAACCGTTTAATGTTTCGTCTAAAACCGAAAGAAAAGCACCGTTTTCTTCTTGTACACGTTGCGAGTGCTTCTTTAAACTTTTACCAACCCACGAAATAATTGTTCCAGAAATAGGTATAAAAACAAAAACAAAGATGGTGAGTTTTAGACTTATTGTAAACATTACAATTATGGTAAAAAGGATTGTAAGTGGTTCACGGACAAGTAGTTCTAGAATTGCTAATAACGAATTCTGAATTTCGTTAACATCTGCGGATATTCTTGAAATAATATCTCCTTTCTTTTTTTCAGAAAAATAAGAAATTGGTAAGCTTATCGTTTTTGCATACAGCTCATTTCTAATGTCTTTTAAAATGCCATTTCTTAAATAGGCTAAGAAATAATTTGAAAAATAGCCAGCTGCATTTTTTAATAGAAAAGTAGCTAATACAACAAAAATCATTAGCATTAAGACGTTATACTGTCCGTTTGCTTCAATTTTTTGAGTTATAAAATAATTTAAAGAATCTTGCAGGTAGTTGCTAATCTCAAAAATACCGTCATAATTAGAACGTATTGGTTTTTCAGCAATAGGTTTAGCTGTTTTAAGCAGCACCTTTAACATTGGCATTAATGAAACAAAAGAAAGCGTGCCAAAAAGGGCATACATTACGTTAAAGAAAATGTTGAGAAACGCAAACTTTTTGTATGGTACAATAAACCGGAATAATTTTTTTATGTAATCCATTAATTACAAATTCATAGCCTTTAAAATAGCATCAATTCTAGATTCCAATAACTGATTCGTTTTTTTAAATTCAGACCCATTGTCTAATGTTGTATTTACACTAATGTAAAACTTAATTTTTGGTTCGGTGCCACTTGGTCGTAGTGCAATTTTACTGCCGTTTTCTGTGTAATAAATTAGCACGTTAGATTTTGGGATGTCTATGGTGCTAATTTCTTGTGTTTGTATATTTTTTGAGGTAGATTGTTGGTAATCTTCAATTAAAACCACGGCTTCGCCATTAATTTCTTTTAATGGGTTTTCTCTGGCATCTATCATCATTTGTTTTATTTCTTGCGCCCCTTCAATCCCTTTTTTGGTTAACGAAATTAAACGTTCTTTATAAAAACCATGTTTAATATAGAGTTCTATAAGACTTTCATAAAGGGTTTTGCCTTCGGCTTTAGCTTGCGCTGCAATTTCGCAGGCAAGTAGGGTTGAGGTTACTGCATCTTTATCACGTACAAAATCACCAACCATAAAGCCAAAACTTTCTTCTCCACCACCAATAAAATCTAGTTCTGGGAAGTCTTCTATCATTTTTGCAATCCATTTAAAGCCGGTAAGCCCAATTTTGCAATCTACATTATAAGCCTCTGTAAGTACAGGTAACATTGGTGTAGATACAATTGTAGTACCTATAAATTGATTACCGTTAATTTTTGATGCCGATTTCCATTGCTTTAAAAGAAAATTAGACATTAAAATCATGGTTTGGTTTCCGTTTAAAATTACCAATTCGTTGTCTAGATTTCTTACAGCAACACCAAGTCTGTCGCAATCTGGGTCCGTACCAATAACAATATCACCATCAATTTTTTCGGCAAGTTCTATAGCCATTTTTAAAGCTTCGGGCTCTTCTGGATTTGGGGATACTACCGTTGGAAAATTACCATCAGGTTCAGCTTGTGCTTCAACAGTATTCACGTTAGTGTAACCAGCACGTTTTAAGGTTTCTGGTATTACAGTAATTGAGGTGCCGTGTAAAGATGTAAATACAATATTAAGGTTTTCTTTGGCAGTATTTGGTGTGTTAAAACTCCCGTTTTTTATTGAAGCGTCAATAAATGCATTATCCACATCTTTGCCAATGTAAGTTATTAAATTAGCATTGGCTTCAAATTTAATTTCGGCATATTCTAATTGGTTTATTTCAGCAATAATTTCACCATCTTGCGGTGGTACTAATTGTCCGCCATCTTGCCAATATACTTTGTAACCGTTATATTCTGGTGGATTATGAGATGCAGTAAGTACAATACCACAATGACAATTTAAGTGTTTAAGTGCAAAGGATAATTCTGGTGTGGCTCTAAGGTCTTCAAATAAATACACTTCAATACCATTTGCAGAAAATACATCTGCAACCACTTTACCAAATAATTTACTATTATGTCTGCAATCATAAGCAATTGCAACTTTTACTGTTTCATTAGCAAAGCTCTTTTTTAAGTAATTGCTTAAGCCTTGCGTGTTTTTGCCAAGCGTATATTTGTTAATACGATTGGTGCCAATACCCATAATACCTCGCATACCGCCAGTTCCAAATTCTAAATCTTTATAAAAAGATTCTTCTAAAGCTTTGGGGTTATTTTCAAGGTCTTTTTTTATTTGCGCTTGTGTATCTACATCAAAAGTAGGGTTTAGCCATGCATTGATACGTGATAGAATTTCAGGGTTTATAGTATTCATTTGTAAAATTGTAAGTATTTATAAACAAAAATAAACAATTAGAAACTTGTAAAGTAGTAAACAATTACAGAAATATTGGGACTTTAAAAGTTTAGGACGTCTTTAATATGGTAACGATCTTCTTGCCTTTTTGAGCGTAATATAAGTTCGCCTAAAAAACCTGCAATAAAAAATTGTACACCAATAATCATTGTAGCCAATGCAATAAAAAAATGAGGTCGCTCAGTTATTAAACGTCCGCTAGGATTAAAGAATAGTTTGTCTAAACCTAAGTAAAATGAAAATCCAAAGCCAATTATAAACATTAACACACCAAGTGCACCAAAAAGATGCATGGGCTGCTTTCCAAAACGCGATAAAAACCAAATGGTAATTAAATCTAAAAACCCATTAACAAACCTGTTTGCCCCAAATTTTGTAGTCCCATATTTACGTGCTTGGTGTTGTACTATTTTTTCGCCAATATTTGTAAAACCTGCATTTTTTGCTAAAACAGGAATATAGCGGTGCATTTCACCATACACATCAATATGCTTTATTAAGGTGTTGCTGTAGGCTTTTAGGCCGCAGTTAAAATCGTTTAATTGCACACCAGAAGTACGTCTGGCAGCCCAATTAAATAGTTTTGAAGGGATATTTTTTGTAATAATAGAATCGTAACGCTTTTTTTTCCAACCAGATACTAAATCAAAATTAGCATCAGTAATCATTCTGTATAAATCAGGAATTTCTTCTGGGTTATCCTGCAAATCGGCATCCATGGTAATAACCACCTTCCCTGTGGCTTTTTTAAAACCCGCATGTAATGCTTGAGATTTGCCAAAGTTTTTTAAAAACCGAATGCCTTTAACATTAGCATTTTCTTTAGATAGGGTAGTAATGTGTGCCCAAGAGTTATCGGTGCTGCCGTCGTCTATAAATAGTATTTCATAAGAAAACGAATTGGATTGCATCACAGATACAATCCAATTGTGTAGTTCTTTTAAAGACGCTTCCTCGTTAAGTAGTGGTATAACTACTGATATATCCATTTTTATGTGTATAATTTAAGAGGATTAGTTGAGTGATGAAAGTTATTAGGCATCAGGGTCACTTTTTTTCATTACTGCAGCAATGATTAAACCAATTATAGCGTAAAATAAAAATTGCCAAGCTAAAGATTTTAATAATGTTACTATTTCAAACTGATTTTGATCTTCAATTCCTGCAATTGCCTTGTCAATTTCTGTTTGAGGTGCACCAAATTTTTCCATCATTGATACGGAAGCTTCAATAGATGCTTGTTTAATAGTTTCAGCAGCTCCAGGGTCAATAACGTTAAATAAAACAATATTTACAACAGTACTTATAATTAATCCAACTACTATAGTTGTGAACCAAGCTGTAAAGGCTTGTTTGAAAGAAATAAAACCGCCTAAAGATTTTTTAGCTTTAGCTACAGAAATAATACCTAAAACAATTATAGTAATTAATAAGATTATACCAATCCACCATGTTGTTAGTAATGTAATATCAATTGCGTAAGAAACAATTGTAAACGCTGCTAAAATTAACCCAATGTACAACCCATAATTGATGGCAATACTACGTAATGATTTTTCCATAATTTAGTTTTTAATTATTTTTGATTTTTTAGTTAGTATTCAAATATACTAATTTGTTACAACTAGAGGATTTAAAAGTATAATTCTAAAAGGAATTAAATCCTTTTTTTAGTCTAACTTTGAAATAAAATATAATAAGTTATTGCAGATTTATAAAAAACAATTAAATTTGCAACTCGAAAAATCGAATTAAAATTAAAGCATTTAGCGATGAAAGCAGGAATACACCCAGATAATTATAGAGTAGTAGCCTTTAAAGATATGTCTAATGAAGATGTATTTTTAACAAAATCTACAGCAGATACTAACGAAACTATTGAAGTTGATGGTGTAGAATACCCATTAGTAAAATTAGAAATATCAAGAACATCTCATCCATACTACACCGGTAAATCTAAATTAGTAGATACAGCTGGTCGTATTGATAAGTTCAAAAGCAAATACGCTAAGTTTAAAAAATAAATTAAACTATATTATAAAAACTAAGCCTTCAGGATTTAACCTTGAAGGCTTTTTTGTTATCTACAATTAAGCTAATTTTGATGCCATAATTAAAGTTGAATAGCCAAAAAAATATAAACCTTTTAAGCTTTCAAACTTTCAAATAGTTAATCTTATTATGAATTATATACTTTTTGACGGTCCATACCGCAACAATTTACTACCATTTACATTTACAAGACCAGTAGCAAATATTAGAGTTGGTATTTTAACCATTCGCCAAAAATGGGAGTCGTATTTAGAAACAACCACAACTACAGTTACAGAAGATTATTTATCTGAAAAGTTTCCTATGGTAGAACTAGAGGAAAATATAATGCTAAATGCATCGTTTTTACCAAACAGTGAAGTTGTTGCACTAATAAAACAATTAAAACCAAATGAAGCTTTGTTTAAAGATGATGATGTTATTGCGTTTTATGTTAAAGAAGGCGAGGAGGTTACAGATTTTTCAAGTTTTAAAGTTATAGAATTTGAGGGTAATTTGTTGAAAATTGAATATACTTGGGATATTTTTTCTAAAAATGGAGACGCTATTACTCAAGATTTTGAACTTATTACTAAAGACAGAACCTCACAACCTATACCAGATTCAGTTAATGTTATAAACCCAGAGCATATTTTTATTGAGGAAGGAGCTACGCTAAATTTTGCTACACTTAATGCAAGTTCTGGACCCATATATATTGGAAAAAACGCAGAGGTTATGGAAGGTTCGTTAGTTAGAGGCCCTTTTGCGCTTTGCGAAAATGCAACACTAAAATTAGGGTCAAAAATTTATGGACCAACTACAATTGGGCCACATAGTAAGGTTGGTGGTGAGGTAAGTAATTCTGTTATTTTTGGTTTTTCTAATAAAGGTCATGATGGATTTTTAGGTAATTCTGTATTAGGCGAATGGTGTAATTTGGGTGCAGATACAAACAATAGTAATTTAAAAAACAACTACGCGGAAGTACGTCTTTGGGATTACCAAACTGAAGGTTTTGCAAAAACAGGTTTACAATTTTGCGGACTTATGATGGGTGATCACAGTAAATGTGGTATTAACACTATGTTTAATACGGGTACAGTTGTTGGCGTGAGTGCTAATATTTTTGGAAGTGGGTTTCCTAGAAATTTTGTACCAAGTTTTTCTTGGGGAGGTAGTAACGGTTTTGTAACCTACAAAACAAACAAAGCTTTTGAGGTTGCAGAAGTGGTTATGGCAAGACGCAAAGAGGCTTTTACAGAAAACGATAAAGTTATTTTAGAACATATTTTTGAAGAGACTAAGAGGTATAGACGCGAGTAGTTTTTTGTATTCAGTATTCAGTTTTTTAGTAAGAAATTAATTGGTTAAAGTGTAAGTTGTTTTAGGTAATTACTATGTTTATTGATTAATAGATTTTATAACGGTTTTAAGTTCTAATAGGTTTGTGGCATTAATACCCAATCCGTTTACATTTTTTCTTGTAAAACGCAGCACTTCATCATAAAATAGTGGTACAATAGGAGCTGTTCTCATCACAAGACTATCCATTTTTGTATAAAGTTTTGCGCGTTTTTTAGTATCTGTTTCTAAATATGCAGCTTTATATAAACTATCAAAAGTGTTGTTTTTATAATGCGTGTAGTTGGGGCCATTTGGTGCAAAGTTACTGCTGAAGTATAACGACAAATAGTTTTCGGCATCCGGGTAATCTGCAATCCAACTGGCTCTAAAAAAGTCGAGTTTTCCATTTGCTTTTGCTTCTTTCAAGCTTGATGCTGGTATCACATCCACATTAATTTGTATTCCAATTTTTTGTATTTCACGCTGAATAAATTCGCAAAAGCTTAAATAATTACTTGTGGTGGTTAATGTAATTTCTGGTTTTGTAATACCAGTTTCAGCTTTAAATTCATCTACTAATTGCTGTGCTAATTTTGGGTTGTAAGTGTAGCCAATAGCGGTGTTGTAGCCAGGTAAACCTTTAGGTATAAAACCACCATTTGCAGGGATACCAATACCATTTCGTAAATAGGTAATCATTTTACTACGGTCAAAACCTAGGTTAATGGCTTTTCTTAGTGTAATGGATTGTGCTTCTTTAACTTCATTCTCTAGAAAAAAAGCGAGATATTCTGTGTTTAAATACGGGCCACGAATCATGTTTACATCTGTTTTGTAGGCTGTTTTTAAATTTCCGTTTGCAGTTAAAATTTCATCTTTATAAGAAGCGTCTAGCCCTGAAACAAAATCAATATTACCCTGAGCAAATTGTAAAAATTCACTTTGTTTGTCGGGTAAGAATGTAATGGCAACAGCTTCAAGGTATGGTAATGTTTTTCCGTTGGTATCAGTTTCAAAATAGATGTCATTCTTTCTAAATACCAATTTTATATTTTCTTCCCATCGTTTAAATTTAAAAGGACCTGTTCCAATAGGATTTGCTCTAAAATTTTTGCCATAATGCGCAACAATTTCTTTTGGCACAACCGAACAGTACTTCATGGTAAGTAAACCCAAAAACGCAGGAAACGGTTGCTTTAGTTTTATTTGAAACGTAGAATCGTTTATAGCCGTAAAATCTTCAACTTTATGTAATACCCAGCTTCCGGGTGAGGCTAGGTTTTTAGATCTAAGCCTGTTAAAACTATACTCAAAATCCGATGCTTTAACTGTTCTGGTAGAATCTGTTCCAAATAAGCTATGCTTGTGAAAATAGACATTGGTTTTTAGATTAAATGTATAGGTTTTTGCACTGTCTGAGATGCTCCAATGTTTTGCAATACAGGGCTTAACATTAAGTTGGGTATCCATTTGCACCAAACCATTAAACAATTGGTGTGTAGCCCAAATATCTGCTAAGTCTTTGGAAAATGCAGGGTCTAATGAGCTTATGTTTTTATGCTCATTGTATCTAAAAACAAGATGATCTTTGTTTGAATTTTTGTTTGAATTACAACTAAAAATAAGTAATAATAAAATTAAGATACCTATTGATTTTTTTATGTTTCTGCTCAGCTTTAGCATATGATTATTATGTTGTAAATTTGCCAATTTTGTAAAAGTACAAGAATGCATCCAACAAAAAAAGTCGCATTTTAGACTTTAGTATCTAAGCTAATTTTTCCTGAAACATCAACAATCGCAAGAAACTTTAAAGACGAAGGCTTTACACGTGGAGGTTTTTCAGAAACTATTTAAATAAAGCAGTTTACATACACGGTTTGCAGAAAACTATTTAAAAGTGGAAATATCAGAAATCCAGAGTTAACAGATACATTACATAGTATAGAGCTTTCCGAAATTTATGCCGATGGCTTGATGCTATTTAAGTTTTTACAAAACAAAAAGTTAGCTTAACGTTACTAATTGTAAAAACTCATTAATTGGACTTATATACGAATACCAACAGGCAGCATGCGTTTATATTTTCTATTCTTTTTTACAAATTTTGCAATTTCAGGGCTTGTAGGCACTACGCTAATGTTACGCTCTTTAATATCAGAAAATACTAAATCTATAAATTCCAATTCAAATTCTTCTGTTCTAATAGCGTCTGGAATAACCATTTTGGTTAAAAATATTTTACGCTCTTGTAAGGCATATTCAATGATGGCCATATCGTTTCCAACTTTTAATTCAAATTGTCTCAAAAAATCATTGTCAATTAGTTCTGCATTTTCAGTCATAAATTCGTATATTTAAATTTGTGGTTGGGTCACAAACTATTAATAATAGATATGTTTGTAAAAATACATAAAAATGATAGTTTTTCCTAAGTATTAGGTGTTAAAACCTTAAATCATAAGGAATTAAACGGGCTCTTAACGTTTAAATTTATTACAGTGTCAAAACATACACATGTGTATTTAATGCCAGGTATGGCAGCAAACCCTACAATATTTGAGCATATAAAGCTTCCAGAAGAAACGTATGCAATACATTGGTTAGCGTGGTTTATTCCTTCAAATGAAGAAACGCTTTCATCTTATGCTTTAAAGATGTGTAGCTACATTAAACATGAAAATGTGGTGTTATTGGGTGTGTCATTTGGTGGTATTTTGGTTCAAGAAATGTCCAAATATCTTAGGTTAAAGAAGCTTATTGTGATATCTAGTGTAAAATCGCATCATGAGCTGCCAAAACGATTAAAATTTTTAAAATATACTAAGGCTTACAAAATATTACCAACCCAATTGGTAGCTAATATTAACGTGTTGTCAAAATATGCTTATGGTAAAACCATAAAAAAGCGTGTGTTTTTGTATGAGAAATACTTATCTGTAAATGATAAACGTTACCTAGATTGGGCTATAAAAGAAGTAGTATGTTGGAGTCAGTCTCAGCCAAATCCTAATGCAATTTATATCCATGGTGATAAAGATCTTGTTTTTCCATACTCTTGTCGTGGAAACTGCATCATTATTAAAGGTGGAACTCACGTAATGATTATAAACAAGTTTAAATGGTTTAATAAAAACTTACCAAAACTTATTGAGGGTACTTTTAAAACCACTAATTAATAACTACTTTTATTAAAAATTAAAAAATGAAATTTTTAAAAAATATTTTATCTGTAATTGGCTTAATTTGTGTTTGTGGTCTTTTCATTTTTTCAGTTCAGAAAGCACCAACAACAACATTAAGTGATGCTCAAATTAAGACTTTAAACGAAACCTATGTTAAAAATCCAAAAAACGATTATAATGTATATGCCCTAAAAATGCCTCAAGGTTTAAATTTTTCTGGAGAAACAGTTCCTGTTAATAACCCGGATATTTACGAGCGTATGGATAGAGAGCTTTTAGTAAATACCTATTGGCAGTCCAATGGGTTACTAATGTTTAAAAGAGCGCAAAAATATTTTCCGATAATAGAACCCATTTTAAGAGAAAACGGTATTCCAGAAGATTTTAAATACTTAGCCATAATAGAAAGCGGACTTACAAATGCAGTTTCGCCAGCCGGTGCAACTGGATTTTGGCAAATAATGAAAGCTACAGGAATAGAAAATGGCTTGGAAATTAATAATAATGTTGACGAACGTTACAATTTAGAAAAAGCAACACGTGTAGCTTGTAAATATTTAAAAGCTGCTAAACAAAATTTAGGTTCTTGGACATTAGCTGCCGCAGCTTATAATGCAGGTAATGCTGGTATTTCTTCACGTTTAAAAGAGCAAGAAGTTTCTGGTTATTACGATTTATTGCTTGGCGAAGAAACCGGACGCTATGTGTTTAGAATTGTAGCTTTAAAGGAAATATTATCACACCCAAAAACCTATGGTTTTAATTTTGAAACTAGTGACTTGTATAAAAATGTATCAACCTTTAAAATTGAAGTGGATACTGCAGTTACAAGTTTTCCAAAGTTTGCAAAGCAATTTGGTATTAACTATAAGATACTAAAATTGCACAATCCTTGGTTGCGAGAGCAGCATCTTAATAACAAATCTAGAAAACAGTATTATATTGAAATCCCTGAGGCTGGTACTTATCAACTTTAATGGGTTTAGTTCAACTATATTCTGAAAACCTAAGTAGATTTTAAAAACTATAAACTTAAAATAATATATAATGTTAACTTGGAAAGATGTTATAAGTTTTTCGGTAAACGGTAACCCAAAACCAGATCAGAAAATAGAAAAAACAGATGCGGAATGGAAATTGCAACTCACACCAGAACAATTCCGTATTACACGTTTAAAAGGAACTGAACAAGCCCACTCTGGAGCGTTGTGTAAAGCACATGATGCTGGTAAATATAATTGTGTATGTTGTAATGCAGCACTATTTGACTCTACAATTAAGTTTAGCTCTGGTACCGGTTGGCCAAGTTTCACACAGCCTATTAAAGTGAATGCTATAAAGTATGAAAAGGACACAAGTTATGGAATGGTGCGTGTAGAGGTAATGTGTAACAGTTGTGATGCGCATTTAGGTCACATTTTTCCAGATGGCCCAGAACCTAGTGGTTTGCGTTATTGTATTAATTCTGAAGCCATGACTATAGAAAAAGCTTAACCTTCAACTCAATAAAATTTGCTGATTTTGCGGTAAGTTATCAACCAAAATTCAGACTAATTTTACAACTATTTTAATTCAACATATCAAAAAAATGAGTACTAAAAATCTACAAATAGCAACGCTTGGTGGCGGATGTTTCTGGTGTATAGAAGCTGTTTTACAACAAATAAAAGGAGTAGAAAACGTTGTGTCTGGTTACACAGGTGGCACAGCGCCAGGCAAACCAACTTACAGAGAGGTGTGCTCTGGGCTTACTGGTCATGCTGAAGTAGCTCAAGTAACTTTTGATGCTAATATAATTTCGTTTAAAGATTTACTGATTATTTTTATGACCAGTCACGATCCTACAACCCTAAACCGCCAAGGTGGTGATGTTGGCACTCAATATAGGTCTTCAATATTTTATCATAATAATATTCAAAAAGAAGTTTCAGAACTAGTGCTTCAAGAATTAGTACCCTATTTTGAAAACCCAATAGTTACAGAAATAACCGAATTAGGTATTTTTTATGAAGCTGAAGATTACCATCAAAATTATTACAACAATAATAAAACACAAGGGTATTGTAGTGCTGTAATAACACCTAAACTTGCAAAACTTCGTAAAATGCACGCCGATAGTTTGAAAGCGTAGTACCTATTTTCTATTAGAGCAAGCTTTTATTTTAAAATAACTATCCCATGTATAATCAATTAACTATTGAAGATACCTTTAACATAGAGTTACCTTCAGACCCAATACAAAACAATTATACACGTCAAGTTACAGAAGCTGCATTCTCTTTTGTTTCGCCATTAATACCCAAACAGCCCGAACTAATTCACGCATCAAAAGTAGTTTTAGCGTTGTTAGGTTTAGATAAAAATGACGCTGTTACAAATGCATTTTTAAGCTACTTTTCGGGTTCTAAAATTCATCCTAAAACCAAACCCTATGCAATGGCTTATGCTGGTCACCAATTTGGAAATTGGGCAGGGCAATTAGGAGATGGTAGAGCTATAAATTTATTTGAAGTTAAGCATCATAACAAACGTTGGGCAATACAATTAAAAGGTGTAGGAAAAACCCCATACTCAAGACGAGGTGATGGATTGGCAGTTTTAAGATCATCGGTTAGGGAATATTTGTGTAGCGAAGCTATGCATCATTTGGGAGTACCAACTACACGAGGTTTAAGCCTTATGAAATCTGGAGATTTGGTGCTTAGAGATGTGTTATATAATGGGAATGCAGACTATGAAAAAGGGGCAATAGTTGCCAGAGTTGCACCATCTTTTATACGGTTTGGTAATTTTGAATTATTTGCAGCCCGAAAAGATATTAAGAACCTAAAAATATTAACAGACTACACTATAAAGTATTTTTATCCGCAATTAGGGCAACCTTCAAAAGAAACCTATCTAAAGTTTTTTGAAGCTGTTGCAGAAAACACACAATCACTACTCATACATTGGCAGCGTGTTGGTTTTGTTCATGGAGTTATGAATACAGATAACATGTCTATTTTGGGTTTAACCATAGATTACGGGCCTTATGGTTGGTTAGAAGGTTTTGATCTAAACTGGACACCAAATACTACAGATGCAGAACATAAGCGTTACCGCTACGGAAATCAGCCCAATATTGGGTTGTGGAATTTACTTCAGCTAGCCAATGCATTATATCCATTAATAGAAGATGCTACGGGTTTACAAGCGATTTTAGATAATTACCCAAAAACTTATGATGATGCTTATTTAAAAATGATGCGCTCTAAGCTTGGCTTATTTTTAGAATTAGAAACAGATAAAGATTTAATAGCACAATTAGAATCTAATTTGATGCTTATAGAAACCGATATGACCATCTTTTTTAGACAGCTCGCAAAAGTTGAAAAAGGAAATGCTACAGAAAGTTTACTAACTATAACTAACGCTTTTTATACGACTGAATTACTAAATAATGAACTAATAAACACCTGGAATATCTGGTTTAATGCTTACAACCAAAGGCTACAAAAAGAGGAGTTAACAGACATAGAGCGGTGTTCTAAAATGAATACTGTAAATCCAAAATACGTACTTCGTAATTATATGGCACAATTGGCCATAAATGAAGCTGATAAAGGTGATTATAGTTTGATACATGAATTATTTACACTCTTAAAAAATCCTTATAATGAACAACCAGAACACCAAAAATGGTTTGCGAAACGCCCAGAATGGGCAAGACACAAAGTTGGGTGTTCTATGTTATCTTGTAGTTCTTGAGTATTTTTTTGTAACAATCTATTATAGTGTTCAAAAAAATAATTTAAAAGTAAGAAAGCAAAATAGTTATAAGCTTAAATTTACAAACATAAACAATACTCATAATACCTGTGTCAGACATTAAAACATCTTATGATATTCTAGTACTCGGTGGTGGAGCTGCAGGTTTTTTTGCAGCTATTAATACAGCAGAACAGAATCCAAATTTATCAGTTGCTATTTTAGAACGTGGCAAAACAGGATTGCAAAAAGTAAAAATATCTGGTGGTGGTCGTTGCAATGTTACACACGCAGAATTTATACCTTCAGAATTGGTAAAGAATTATCCAAGAGGTGAAAAAGAATTGCGTGGACCATTTCATACTTTTATGACGGGAGATACTATTGCTTGGTTTGAAGAGCGTGGAGTAGCTTTAAAAATTGAAGATGATGGCAGAATGTTTCCGGTTTCAAATTCATCTCAAACCATTATAGATTGTTTTTTAAACGAAGCTTTAAAGCACCATGTTGAGGTACTATACAACCATGCTGTAAAAACTATAAAAACAGATGGCTCAACTAACACAGCTCGTAACTTTGAAATTGAAACCTCACAAGGTATTTTGCAATGTGATACACTTGTGGTAGCCACAGGAAGTAACCCTAAAATATGGCAATTACTTAACGATTTGGGTCACAACATAATACCACCAGTGCCATCGCTTTTTACATTTGATATAAATGATAAACGCATAAAAAATATTCCTGGCGTGGTTGCAAAAGCAGTTAAAATAAAGGTTTTGGATTCTGAATTAACATCAGAAGGTCCATTACTTATAACCCATGTAGGTATGAGTGCACCAGCAATTTTAAAACTATCTGCATTTGGTGCTGTAGAATTAGCAAAACGTAATTATAACTTTAAAATTGAAATTAATTTCATTCAGTTTGATACGGATTATTGTTTAGTAAAACTCAAAGAATTTAGACAGCTTTATGCAAAAAAAACAATAGTAAATGCAGCTCAATTTTACTTACCCAAACGCCTATGGGAGTCATTAGTTTTAGCTTCAGATATATCTGAAACAGAGCGTTGGGCAGACATTAAAAAGCACCAATTAGAGGCATTAGCATCGCAATTAACCGCCGCAGTTTTTCAGGTTACAGGCAAAAGCACGTTCAAAGAAGAGTTTGTAACTGCTGGAGGCATAGATTTAAAAGCGATTAATTTTAAAACGTTTGAAAGTAAGCATATTCCAAACCTCTATTTTGCTGGCGAAGTTATAGATGTAGATGCTATTACGGGTGGTTTTAATTTCCAAAATGCATGGACTAGCGCTTATATTGTTGCCCAATCTATAGCTCAATAAAATTAATATAGTATTGGTGTAAGTTTAGCCTATTTTTTTATTCAATATAAATATATTTTATATATTTATTATATATAAAGTATATATTATGGGAAAGACAAAAAAATTGATAGCTCTGGATGATAAAGCCATAGCAATTTTAGAAAAACTGGCCAAACTTCAAAAAAGATCTCTAAAAAACTATATTGAATACACACTTGAGGATACTGCGCTTAGATATAGCGAGCCTTCAGAAGATTACAAGAAAATGATGGATGAAAAATTGCGTAAATTAGAAAATGGCACCCTGAAAACTGTTTCTTTAAAAGAGGTTTTGAGTCGTTATGATAGATGAGATTCATTTTGATCAAGATGCTATTAGGGATTTGCACTTAGCCAAGTGTTTTTATGATAGTTTAGGTAGAGGTGATATGTTTTTAAATGATTTTGAAAATCAAATTTATAGAATAAAAACTATGCCTTTGGCATTTCAATTACGATACAAAAGTATTAGAATAATAAAATTTGAAAATTTCCCTTACACAATTCATTACACTATAGTTGGCGATATGGCTGTTATATTGAATATATTAAACCAATCACAAGATTTTTAATTTTTTTAAAAACAATAGAACATTAATGCAACTTATAGAAACTTCAACACAATACTAAAACTATTATCTTTGTCATATATTTAATAAAAAATGACAGCACAAGATTTTATACCCAAAACCTATAATACCTATAAAAATAATGGCTCTGTAAAATGGGAGTCGCCAAGCAATATTGCTTTGGTAAAATATTGGGGTAAAAAAGCAGATCAAATACCAGAAAATCCTTCAATAAGTTTTACACTTTCTAATTGTAAAACTGTAACAGCGGTTACTTACACAAAAAAGGATACCAAAGGTTTTAGTTTTGATGTTTATTTTGAAGGTGAAAAAAATGAAGCCTTCAAACCCAAAATCCAAACTTTTTTTGAGCGTATACAAATCTATATGCCTTTTTTAAAGGATTATCATTTTAAAATTGAAACAGAAAATACGTTTCCGCACAGCTCTGGTATAGCTTCATCTGCATCTGGTATGAGTGCCATTGCGCTCTGTTTAATGAGTATTGAACAGCAATTAACTACGTCATCTTCAATAGATAATTCTTACTTCAATAAAAAAGCATCATTTTTAGCGCGTTTAGGATCTGGCAGTGCTTGCCGAAGTATAGAAGGCGAACTTGTAGTTTGGGGTGAAACTGAAAGTACTGAAAGTTCAGATTTATATGGTATTAAATTTGAAGGTAATGTGCATCAAAATTTTAAAAATTACCAAGACACTATTCTTTTAGTAGACAAAGGCGAAAAGCAGGTGAGTAGTACCGTTGGTCACAAGCTAATGTTTGGACATCCGTTTGCTAATCAGCGTTTTGCACAAGCGCATGCCAATTTGGCTCATCTTAAGTCGGTTTTAGCCTCTGGTGATTTAGCTGCATTTGTAAAAATTGTTGAAAGTGAAGCATTAACATTACATGCTATGATGATGACTAGCATGCCGTATTTCATTTTAATGAAACCCAACACGCTTCACATCATTAATAAAATTTGGAATTATAGAGCAGAAAATAATTCTAATGTGTGTTTTACCCTAGATGCAGGAGCTAATGTACATGTATTATATCCTGAGCATGAAAAAACTGAGGTATTAAAATTTATACAAAACGAATTGGCGGTTTACTGTGAAAATCAACATTACATTATAGATCATGTTGGTAAAGGAGCACAACTTTTAAAAAATTAACGTTGTCTTAGCTTTTAGTAACAAAACACATAGTGCAATAATCCGTATATTTGTAATTATTATTTAGGAACATTATGAAAGGTCCATTATTTTATTCTAAAATTCTTTTGTTTGGCGAATACGGCATTATAAAAGATTCTAAAGGATTATCTATTCCATATAACTTTTATAATGGTGCACTAAAAGTAGATAAAAACCCATCTGAGGCAGCAATAAAATCTAATGAAAGTCTTAAAAGATATGCGTTATACTTATCTAAAATAGACCGAAATTTAGTTGAATTTAACAGTGAATCTTTTCTAAAAGATGTTAATTCAGGTATGTATTTTGACTCATCAATACCACAAGGTTATGGTGTAGGAAGTTCTGGTGCATTAGTTGCTGCAATTTATGACAAGTACGTTTCAAATAAAATTACAGTTCTAGAAAATCTAACAAGAGAAAAACTTTTAAAACTGAAAGAAATCTTTTCAGTTATGGAATCTTTTTTTCACGGAAAATCTTCAGGATTAGATCCGCTTAATAGCTATTTAAGTCTACCCATATTAATAAATTCAAAAGATAATATAGAAGCTGCTGGTATTCCGTCTCAAAAGCCAGATGGTAAAGGCGCAGTATTTTTAATAGATAGTGGTATTGTTGGTGAAACCGCACCTATGGTGAGCATTTTTATGGAAAACATGAAAAATGAAGGCTTCCGTAACATGCTAAAAGATCAGTTTATAAAACATACCGATGCCTGTGTGGACGATTTTTTAAAAGGTGATATTAAATCGTTATTTAAAAATACGAAACAACTTTCTAAAGTGGTATTAAATAATTTTAAACCAATGATACCAAAGCAATTTCATGCACTTTGGAAGAAAGGTTTAGAAACCAATGATTATTATCTAAAACTTTGTGGATCTGGTGGTGGCGGTTACATCCTTGGGTTTACGGAAAATTTAGATAAAGCAAGAGCAGCATTAAAAGGTCAGAAATTAGAAGTGGTTTACAACTTCTAAAATAGTGGCTTTTTATTTCAAGAATTTCTTTTTCATCTTTCAGCAATTGGCTATGTTCTCCAGACAACAGAAACATATTTTTCTTAAATTTTTCAGTTTGTTTTCTGTTGTACGTGGCTACAATATTTTGGTAGTAGTAATTGCGCAATACTTGGCTTCAATATATATTTTTGCACCCCATAAAAGTATAAAATCTGTTCTTTTTGATATTAATTTATTCATGCTAGTTTTAGCCTCCTCGGCGACTATTGCAGCGGGTTATATTATTAATAATTTCTACGATTCTGAAAAAGATTTTATAAACAAACCACGTAAAACAATGTTAGATCGTTTGGTAAGCCAGAATACTAAGCTTTCGTTTTATTTTGTGCTTAATTTTTTAACTCTTGTTTTTGCTAGTTATGTTTCTTTTAAAGCAGTCGTATTTTTTGCGTTGTATATTTTTGCTATTTGGTTGTATTCTCACCGCCTAAAAAAACAACCCATAATTGGTAATATCGTATCTGCATTACTAACTGTAACTCCATTTTTTGTGGTTTTTATATATTATCAAAATTTTGCAGGTGTTGTTTTTGCCTATGCTATTTTTTTGTTTTTGTTGGTGTCTATGCGAGAGTTAACCAAAGATTTAGAAAATATAAAAGGAGACCTAACATTAAATTACAGAACTGTGCCAGTAGTGTATGGTGAAAAAACATCTAAATTAATGCTAAGTATTTTAGCTGTGTTCAGCATTAGTTCTGCAATTATTTTAGTTTTATTTTTTAAAATAGGAGCCATGTATTACTTCTTTTATTTAAGTATGCTTGTTATGGTTATATTTTTAATAATTCTATGGAAATCAACCCAGAAAACACATTATTTATTACTTCATAATTTACTAAAATTTATAATTGTAACTGGGGTATTTTCAATAGTATTAATTGATGTTTCTGAAATGTTAAACCATATATAAAGCGGGTTTAATAATTCAAACTACAGTTTTTATTAAGATGTTTTAAGTGCGACAAAATTTTGATGTTTTTCGCATTATTTTAGACCAGATATCACCAAATTAATAGTAAATACTTAGTGCCAAACAACAGTATAAATTAAGTAGTTAATGTTAACTATTCTTATAACTTTGCAAAAAATGACAACTATGAGCAAGCAAAATAATAGCAAGGGAAAAGGGAAACCTAAAAGCAAAGGAAATGCTCCAATTAAAAAAGCGGTTTCTCAAAAAAAAACCTCTAATTCTGATGATATTAGATTGAATAAATACGTTGCAAACTCTGGAATGTGCTCGCGCCGTGAGGCCGATGAAAATATAGCTATTGGTTTAGTTTCTGTAAACGGAAATGTAATTACAGAAATGGGTTACAAAGTAAAGCGTACAGACGATGTGCGTTTTGATGGCAGACGCATTATGCCAGAACCAAAAGTATATGTATTGTTAAATAAGCCTAAAGGTTTTGCAACCACAACGGCAGAAGGTAAAGGCCGTACTGTAATGGATTTGGTAGCTAATGCCACATCCTCTAATATTAAACCAATTGGGCGTTTGGGAAGAAACTCTCTAGGATTGTTATTGTTTACAAATGATGATGAACTTATGCAAAAATTCACCAATTCAAAAAAAGGGGTATCGCGTTTATTTCAAGTTGAATTGGATAAAAACTTAAAGTTTGAAGACTTAAAAAAAATTCAAGATGGTTTTAAGGTTGAAGATAAATTAATTACTGTTGAAGAAATAAGTTACATACAAGGTGCGTCTAAAAACCAAATAGGCATAAAAATTAAGAATACCGGAAACACTATTTTACGAACTATTTTTGAGCATTTTAATTACGATTTAGTAAAAATTGATTGTGTGTCTATAGGTAATCTTACTAAAAAGGATATTCCCCGAGGCCACTGGAAACATCTTACAGAGCAAGAAATGAATACCTTAAGAATGTTGTAGTTTTATTTATAACCTTGAAATAATTACAAAAAAAGGCGTCGTTTTTAAACTATTAGAAACGACGCCTTTTCTATTAATTGTATCTTATTATTTTTTAATACTTACCAATTCTACATCAAAAACTAGGTTAGCACCTCCTGGAATAACTGGTGGTCTTCCAGATTCACCGTATCCTAAATACGAAGGTATAAAAACACGCGCTTTGTCACCAATTTTCATGTTTAGCATGGCTTCTCTAAAACCGGCTATCAATCCAGCTGTTTTGTTGTATGGCATATCAAATGGTACGTAGCGCCCAGCCTTGTCTTGGTTTTCGTCATATTTACCCTTTGCTTGTGCTATGTCTTTATGTGTAGTCCAAAATAACTCCCCGTTTTCTAAGTACCCCGCACAATTAATGTTAACACGTTGGTTAGATTGTGGTGTAATACCTCTACTTTCATGTGTAAATAACATGACCATGCCTGTAGGGGACTCTATTTTACGACCAGTTAAATCTGCGTTCTTTTTTAAAAATGCTTCTTTTGAAGCTTCTACTAAAGCCTTTTTTTCTTTTTCTGCAGCTTCTTTTGCAGCAGCAGCACGCTCTTTTATTTTGGGTAATTCTTCAGTAAATACTTTAGGGGCTTTAAATTGTTTTGCAGCACTACCTTTTCTAATGATGGTTAATTTTGTAATAACAACATCTTCAATTGGTTTGCTAGCAGCACCAACTTTTACATTAGAGATGCTATCTTGTATTTCTAGACCTTTAACTAATTCTCCAAAAACAGTATGACAACTACCTCCAGGAAATGCACCACATTTTTTTAATGTTCCATCTGCTTGGTAGGCGTCTAACCATGGTGTTGGTTTTTCGGTAATATAAAATTGGCTTCCGTTGGTATCTGGACCAGAGTTTGCCATAGATAATATACCTGGCTTATCGTGTTTTAGTGTAGGTTCAAATTCATCCTCAAATTTAAAACCAGCACTGCCACTACCTGTACCTGTTGGATCTCCACCTTGAATCATGAAATTATCCATAACTCTGTGAAACGTTAGGTTTTCGTAAAACGGTTTAGATTTGTATTTTTCGTCGGCTAAAGGGTGTTCTCCCTCTGCAAGTGCTACAAAACTGGCTACGGTTACAGGTGTTTTTTCGAAAAATAATTTAGCAACCATAGTCCCTTTATTGGTTGTTATTTTAGCATAAAGCCCGTCTTCTAAATCTGGGTATTGTACTTGACAAGTACTACTGAATAGTATTAGCAGTGCAGATAATACGCCTAATGTTGTGATTGTTTTTTTAATCATTTTGTTTAATTATTGAGTTTAAAGTTACTTTGCATATCAGTGGAACGTTAGTTCCTATTTTATGGTCATCACCATAATAACCAAAAGCTTTTTGTGATGGAAAAATAAAGGTTACACACTCTGTAGGTTTCATGAGTTTTAAGCCTTCTCTTAAGCCCGTAAATAATGTTTCTTTGTCCATGAGATACGTTTTGCTTTTTTTAGGGTAAATTTCTTTATCATCTAGATTGGATATTTCATATTCAAATTCTAGAATATCACCAAATTGTGCTTTTACAGTGTCATTTTCTATTTTTGTTTCATAAAAGTACCAAAAACCACTTTCTGATGCTATATAGTTTTTATCTGAATTGCTAGTAATAATAGTTTTAATTTGCGCTGTTTCTAGTGCATTTAATTTTTTGTTACGCTCGGCAGATTCTTCAATAAAACTACCAGATTTAACAGACTCAGGAGGTCTTGCTTCTGGTGATTTACAGTTAAATACTATGAGTAATGCAGTTATTGGTATGTATATGTATATCTTTTTCATTTGTTGCGCCTCAAAATTATAGTTTTAATTAGATAAATCTGAAGCGTAGGTATTTAAAACTTCAATAAATTTATTAACAGTTAATTGCATTGAAGTTTCGCTTCGTCCTCCGGCTGCGTTATTATGACCTCCGCCATTAAAATGATGTCTAGAAAATTCATTTACAGAAAAATCCCCTTTACTTCTGAATGAAATTTTAATAATGTTATCCTGTTTGTTTTCAATAAAAATTACCGCAAAAACGATACCTTTTAAAGATAGGGCATAATTTACAAAACCTTCTGTATCTCCTTTTTTAAAGTTGTGGTTGTCTAATTCTTCTTGAGTAAGTGTAATGTAAGCGGTTTTAAATTCTGGAATAATTTTAAGGTTCTTTAATGCTTGTCCAAGTAACTGCAAACGGCTGTAACTGTTAGTATCGTATATTTGATTATGAATAGTGGTGTTGTCTGCGCCTTTTTCAATTAAGTCTGCAATAATTTTATGTGTTTTGCTGGTGGTAGATCTGTATCTAAAAGAACCAGTGTCTGTCATAATTCCCGTGTATAAACAGGTAGCAATAGCTGCATTTATTTTTGAAACATTACCTAGCATTTCAATAAAATTATAAACCATTTCACAGGTAGAAGACATGCTAACATCTGAGTACATAAATTTTGCATAGTCATCTGGTTGTTGGTGATGATCTATCATTATTTTAGTACCTGTAGCAGCTTCTAAGGTTTTTGACATAGTTTCTCCGGTTCTGTGAAACGCATTAAAATCTAGTGTAAAAATTAGCTCAGCAGTAGTAATTAATTGTGTGCAGTTAGCGGTATCTGTTTCAAAATTTAAGACTGAATTTTCACCGGGTAGCCAATTTAAAAAATCTGGATATTGGTTTGGTGTAATTACAACAACGTTGTGCGAAAATAGTTTTAAATAATGGTATAAGCCCAATGTTGAGCCCATGGCATCGCCATCTGGGTTTTTATGCGGAATAATAACAATACGTTTTGTGCTGCTTAATACCGCTTTTAATTCTGTAATTTGAGTTAAAATCATAGCTTACGAATATACAATTTTTAATAGCTGAATGACGTTTTTACTGCCAGAAATACATTACTTTTGCAGCAAATTTAAAAAAAAGATATATGGCAACTAACCGTACATTTACAATGCTAAAGCCAGATGCAGTTGAAAAAGGACACATTGGCGCAATATTAGAAAAAATTTCGGCTTCTGGTTTTAGAATCGTAGCAATGAAATTAACGCAGATGACTACACAAGACGCTAAGGCATTTTATGCAGTGCACAGTGAGCGTCCGTTTTACGGCGAATTGGTAGACTACATGACACGTGGCCCTATAGTTGCTGCAATTCTTGAAAAAGAAAATGCTGTTGAAGATTTTAGAACTTTAATAGGTGCTACAAACCCAGCCGATGCTGCTGAAGGTACAATACGTAAGTTATACGCTGCCTCTATTGGTGAAAATGCGGTACACGGAAGTGATAGTGATGAAAACGCTGCTATTGAAGGTGCTTTTCATTTTGCGGGTAGAGATCAGTTTTAAACGGCACATAAACTATAGAATTACAAAAAAGACCATCTTTTACGGATGGTCTTTTTGTGTTTTAAAGGTTTGGTTATGTGAATGTGATTTTAGCAGAATATTGTTTCTAGTGCTTTATTCTTCATTCGGAATATTTTTGTTAATACAATACTTTTCAATTTCAGAATCGTTATCAAAATAGCCATCACAAAATTCGTCAAGCTCTTTTTCAGTCGATTTGTAATAACGTTCTTGAGCTGTCATTAATCTGTCAGTCTGCTCAATAAATTGTTCAAAATCTTTATTGATTTTACATAATTTGTCGATTGTCTTAAAATCGAGGTCTTTGTAAATTGCTGGGAATAATATTTTACTTTGATATGGATTAGCATTTAATTCAATTATTCCAATTCCGAAAGATTGATTTAGTCTTTCCATTTCGTCCGTTAAGCTATCACTAAATTCAAATGCTACTAAATATCCATAATTCGCCCAACTTGAATTTGAAACTGCTTGGAAATAGGCTTTTTTCAATTCCGTGTCCGAGTTAATTTCCTTTTTTAATTCGTAAGAATTTAATTTAAATGTATCGACTCTATTAATTGATTTTAAAAAATTCTGACTCACTTTGTTATGCAAATTCAAAAATTTAACTCCAATCATATCTGGATGTGTCCAAATTTGGTTGTTATCTTTTCCGTTTTTTGAATGTTCGTGGAATATTGTTTTTGAATATATTTTAGTGTTCTTCAAATAACTGCTTAAAAGTTTGTGTAAATCTCTTTCGTTATATGTTTCGGCTTTAACTTTTGGAAGTTTTAAAGAAGTCGTTTCTGCTGAGCCTGATAAGATTTCAATTTCGATATCTTGCTCGTTTTTTGTCAAATAATAAGCATAAGAACTATTTTCTTGCTTAACTCTTTTCACACGAGTATCCCCATTTCTAATAAAATCTCCTAGTAATGCTGAAATCGTTGCAGATGGTGTTTTTGCCTTCCCAAAATCATAGTAACCTTTTTTTATAATATGGTCGTGAACTTCCATATAGTTTGTCAGTCCGTTTATGTCGTCGAGACTTTTTAAAATGGCTTCTTTTATTGTCATATTTTTAATTCATTTCGTAGTTTTCTTGCATTAGCCTCAATCACTACCAAAACACCCTAATCCTCAAAACTCACACGTTGGTATGCGCCAACATCTGGTGCGGTAAGTCTTGATACTTGCAAAATGTCGTTTTGTACAAGGTTGGCAAATGTAGGGTTGGCTATATTTTCTGGTGCGTTAGTTCCTATACGCATAAGATTATCAAATGGCGCTTCAAAGTCTGGTGCGTTGTTAAACACTGAACCTTCATAAAAGTTAGTGTCGTTAAAGTCATAATTAGTTGTGCCTTCTAAAGTGCTGTTGCTAAACTTTAATAAACAGTTGTCAAACTTGTAATTAAAGGCATCTCCGGCAGCTTCTAATATAAATTCCGTACTGTCATTACCATAAATAATACAATTGTTAAAGTTGGCTTGGGTGAGTGCATTTGTAAAAACAGTATTGTTTTCATCTACTATAAAATCGTTTATGAGTAATGATGGAAATTGTCTAAAACTGCTATCCCAATAGTTTGCAATAGTGGAGTGGGTTACATTGTATTTACCACCATAAGTACCTGCAAAAGAAGATTGCCCACTGTTGTTAATAACTATATTTTCTGCCAATATTGAAGTGGCTCTCCCCAATACGCCAAATGCACTTGAGTTGTAAATTTGCGTATTGGTTAGGTTTAATTTGTAGCTTGGGTCATTTGGTAAAGGGTTGCCTTCGGCTAAAATACCAATGGTTGCATTTTTTATAGTAGCGTAGTTAATGGTGTTGTTGGTACTGCCATTATAAAGCCATATGGTGCCCCACTGTCCTGGCACATCTTCATATAACGGCTCTAGTCGGTCGCCTTCAAAAATCACTTCGTTATCCAGAGTATCTTGATCTGGACTAAAAGTTCCATTTACATTTAAAGTGGCATTTTCTGTTATAATGAGCCCAGAATCTGCATGAAAATGTATGCGCGCACCAGCATCTATAGTTAATGTTTTGCCACTGCCAACAGCTGCGTATCCATAAATAACATAGGGTTTTTGGTTGGTAAAGTTGAGCTCTGTATCTTCTAAAAATCGACCTTGTAAAGCGGTATCATCTATAGTGCCATCTCCGTTTGTATCAAAACTTAGGGTTTCTATAACACCTGTGGTTTCATCTCTATTTGGGTAAATAAATACGGCGTCTTTTACCAAGGTTACCAAATCTACATCTTGCTGATTACTTCCAGTATCAAATAGAATTTTATCGGTGTAAAGAAATTGATTTTCTAAGGCAGCACTATTTGTTTCCGATATATCTATGGTGGTTTCAATAAAAATATAAAGGCTATCATTGGCAAGTACTTCTACATTTTCAAAAAACTTACCAATTTGTGTTTCGTTTTGTATGCCTGTACTGCCATCTACATTTAATCTGTAGAATGAATTTTCACCATTTTCGAGTTGAATAGTAGGGATTACAATGTCATCGTCGCTACGGTTATATACCTTAAGGTTATAGGTGCTAGTACCAATATTTGTAAAAACGGTATCTAAATATACGGTGTCTTTTGCAAATTCTAAATTGCCTGTACTTGGTGAAAACTCAAAGTCATTGCGGCACGAACTCCAAAATAGCAGTACCACCAAACACAAAAAAACAGACAGCAATTGTTTCATAATCTAAAACTTATAATAGGGTATAAAAATATAACTTTAGAAGTTAGGATTTATTATGATGCACTGCTTTTATCTTTAAAATCCAAAGTATCATTTTGCTTGGAAGTAACTTTAAAATTACTGTTTAATTTGTTAGCTTTTTGTACTTTTTATTTAATCATTGCTTTCACAGATACTTTTCAAGCTAAAGTAGTGTAGATATTAAAGTATAAAGTTTTACTTTTTCATGATCTTAACCTCAAAGAGTTTGTCCCAGTTTTTACCGGTTACAAAAAAGGTTTTACGTTCTGGATGGTAGGCAATACCGTTTAAAACTTCTTGGCTAGAATCTTTAACAGTTACTAATTTTTGTAATGGTTTAAAATCTATAACACCATTAACAGCCCCATTTTTTGGGTTTAGAATAACCATGCCGTTTTTTTGATAAATATTGGCGTAAATTTCGCCATTCACCCATTCTAACTCATTAAGGTTGGCAATTTTACCTTTTTCTGTATAGGCTTGTATATTGCTTTCTTCGGTAAGTGTTTCTGGGTTTAACGTCCAAATTTTTTCAGTGCCATCAGATTTATAAATTTTAGACCCATCATTACACAGTCCCCAACCTTCAGTACTTTTACCATATTTAAATGAACTCAGTTTTTCAAATGTATTTACATCATACACAAAGCCCATACCTGCTTGCCAAGTAAGTTGGTATATTTTGTTATTTAATACGGTAAGTCCTTCGCCAAAAAAAGCATCATCAAGGTTTATAGATTTTAACGTTTCGCCAGTTTCAAAATCCATTTTTTTGAGTTTAGAGGCTTTACGCTGTCCTGTACTTTCGTACATATCACCGTTATAAAACTCTAATCCTTGGGTGTAAGATGTGGTATCATGCGGATAGGTGTTTATAATTTCGTAAGTATATAGTTCTGGGGCTTTAGCGTTAAAAATTGTTATGGATTTTGAGATTTCTTGTGTATTACCATTGTAAGTAATGGTAGCAGTAATTTGTTTTGTTCCAAGTTTTACGTCTGTTAAAACGTGGTTTGTTGGTATTTGTTTTCCATTTAAAGTGTAGCTTACATTTGTGATCTCTAAATTTTTAGGATTGTTTATGGTTAAATTTAGGGTATCGTTTAAGGCTAATTTTTTTGTGTTTAGGGCTATTGAAAAACCTGTATTTTTTGAGTTTTTGTCACCACAATTAAACACAGTAAGTGCTAAAGTAATGATTGTAAATAATTTAAATATGCGCATGTTGTAGAATATTTTTTTGGCAAGTTATTAAATAATAAATACAGATTAAAAACATTGTGAAAATATTAAAACATTGTATCTTTGCAGTGGCAAGTCCTACACAACCAGCTCCTGTTGAATCCTCCAGGGCGGGAACGCAGCAAAGGTAAATGGTCGTAGCGGTGTGATGTAGGTAGCTTGCCATTTTTTGTACACAAATTTTAAATCTTGTAAGCTAAAGCTAATCAAGATTTTTTTGTTTATTTAAATTTTAATATAAAAACCTAAACATTATAACATGACTAAAGTTGTTTTAATTACAGGAGGTTCTTCGGGTATTGGCAAAGCTGTAGGCGAGTTTCTTCATTTAAAAGGATTTAAAGTGTATGGCACAAGCCGAAATCCAGAACGCTACACAAACAGTACGTTCCCTATTGTAACCTTAGATGTTACAAAGCCTGAAACAATTACAGACTGTATATCACGTGTTTTACTTCATGAAACACATATAGATGTATTGATAAACAATGCAGGTGCTGGTATTACGGGACCCATTGAAGAACTACCAGATGCTGAAATTAAACGCAATTTTGAAACTAATTTTTTTGGCCCTATTAACGTCATCAAAGAGGTTTTGCCAATTATGCGTAAACAAAAAGGAGGACTAATTATTAATATAACCTCTATTGCGGGTTACATGGGCTTGCCTTACAGAGGCGTTTATAGCGCAAGTAAAGGTGCTTTAGAGCTAATTACAGAAGCCTTTAGAATGGAATTAAAACCTTTTGGCATAAAAATGACCAATATTGCACCTGGTGATTTTGCTACCAATATAGCTGCAGGGCGTTTTCATGCACCAATTTTAGAACATTCTCCATACAAAAAAGGCTACAGCGCAACTTTAAACCTTATGGATGCACATGTAGATAGTGGTAATGATCCAAATCAAATGGCTAGTGTAATCTATAAAATTATATCTAAAAAGCGTCCTAAAATTCATTATAAAGTAGGTGCTTTTATGCAAAAATTTTCAATTGTTTTAAAACGAATACTTCCTGATGTGGTATACGAAAAATTAATAATGAATCATTATAATTTATAAATGTACTGGCAAAATTATTACCAACTTTATTTAAATGTTAATAGTTTGCCATTTGGTTTGTATTATTTTATAAAGTAACTAATGCTATATATTGAAAACTATCACGATAAATCTGGGACTTTAAATTAATGCTAAATTTTAATGCTACTTAACTAATAATTGTAAATTCGTAATATAAAATTTAAATAAATCAATTTATATGAAATTTTTTATAGATACTGCCAATTTAGACCAAATTAAAGAAGCCCAAGATATGGGAATTTTAGATGGGGTAACCACAAACCCATCTTTAATGGCAAAAGAAGGTATTACAGGTACAAACAATATTTTAAAACATTACGTTGATATTTGTAATATTGTTGAAGGAGATGTGTCTGCGGAGGTTATTGCTACGGATTTTGAAGGTATGGTAAAAGAAGGTGAAGCTTTGGCGGAATTACACGAACAAATTGTGGTAAAATTACCAATGATTAAAGACGGTATAAAGGCTTGTAAATATTTTTCAGACCGTGGTATTAAAACCAATGTTACTTTGGTGTTTTCTCCCGGACAAGCATTATTAGCAGCCAAAGCTGGTGCAACTTATGTATCCCCTTTTATAGGACGTTTAGATGATATTTCTACAGATGGATTAAATCTAATTTCTGAAATAAGACACATCTATGATAATTACGATTTTGACACCGAAATTTTAGCGGCTTCTGTGCGCCATACCATGCATGTTATCGATTGTGCCAAACTAGGTGCCGATGTTATGACAGGCCCACTAAGCTCTATCACGGGATTATTAAATCACCCATTAACTGATATTGGTTTGGCAAAATTTTTAGCCGATTACAAACAAGGGAATTAAATTATAGTTTTTTAATATGCTAAATCTTGGCACATAATTTGTTTTGTAACAAATAGTGAATTTATGCTACTCATGTAGTGTAATCAATATAAAAAATAAAATAATTATGATAAACAAAGGAACCATTGCGTTAGGTGTATTAGTTGGAGTAGGAGTTGGGCTGTTATTAGCCCCAGAAAAAGGGAGCGTATTACGTGCTAAGCTAAAAAAAGAAGGAGCAGATTTAAAAGATCAGTTAGCTAAAGATTTTATTGAAGTAAAAGAAGATGTTACTAAAGCTTCAGCGTCCGGGAAAACAAAATTAAAAACAGAACTAAAAGATTTTGCATCTAAAGCAAGTTATAAAACTGAAAAAGCCATTACTTTTCTTGAAAAACAACTGGCTATTTTAAAAGAAAAAAATAAAAATCTACAACATACAAGCTAAAAGTTTTTAGTTAATTATCTATAAGAAGAACTAGAGCGTTAAGCAATATTTTTCTTGTAGTATTTATGTAGGTCTTCAGATGAAGCTCCGCACCACTTTTTAATGTATATAACCATAAAATGGTATTGCAGTTTCCAAACTCCATGCCTTTGGTATAAGCGTGCCGAAGTTGTGAGTATTTTTGGTATAACTACAAATTGGTTGCGTTTGTATAATGCTCCAATTAATATATGGTCTTCATAAATAGTATACGCTTCATTATAGCCACCAATACTATCAAAGAGTGTTTTTGTAACAAACTGACTTTGATCTCCACCTCGGCAAACACGCCAATTAAATTGTGTAAACCAACTTACAAGCCTTAGCCACCAATGGGTGCTATTAAATTGCATTCTAAAACATCCTGCATTGTTTCCATTAGAAACCTCTTTTAAAATGAGTGTGTCAAAATGTTTAGGAGGAAAAGAATCTGCATGAAGAAAATATAATACCTCACTTTTTGCAACTTTTGCACCAGCGTTAAGTTGTTTGGCTCTGCCTTTAGTAGCTTTTATAAGCTTAAGTTTTATGAGTTTAGAATTGTTTTTTATAGTATTAGCATAATTTACATTAAATTCAGAAATTAAACGCAGTGTTCCATCGGTACTGCCGCCATCTACAATTATAATTTCTGTAGTAAGCTTTGCGTCTGCATTTGTAAAGAGGTAATTGAGTAAATGCGAAATAGTATTTACTTCATTAAATACGGGAATAATTATACTAAGCATTAGTGTGGTGCAAATAAAAAAAAATAATTTGAAAAAGCTTATTTTTTAAACTTTAGATAGGGTTGGTATTGAAGCTCTAAAAATTTTCTTATTAATGTGATTTTTACATTTATTATATGTTAAATAAAAATTTCATAAAGCCACACTTTCAATGTTTCATTCATAATAAAAAAATTAATTTAATGTAAAAACTTTAAATAGTATTAGTTTGAGAGTCGTCTGTATTTAGTGTTAAAAAAAACGTTTAAGCCAAATCATTTTTAATAATGTTTGTAAGTTCTTGGGTGTCTTTAAAAATTATAAACGCACCATTTTTTATATAAGAAATTTGTCCGCTTTCTTCACTTACAACAATCGCTAAAGCGTCCGTTTTTTCGGTAATGCCAATTGCTGCTCTATGGCGTAACCCAAAACGTTCTGGTATAGTTTTTTCATTATTAACTGGTAATATAACACGTGTGGCTTTTACAACGTTTTTGTCTATAATAATTGCGCCATCGTGAAGCGGACTGTTTTTAAAGAAAATACTTTCAATAATGGGTTGAGATACTACAATATTCATTTCATCACCAGTATTGGTTAAAAAATCAAGGTTATTATTGCGTTCCAAAACAATAAGTGCACCCGTATTTGAGCTTCCCATTTTATTACAAGCCGTAATTATAGCATCTACATCTGTAGTGGTTTGGTCGTTATTTTTTAAAAATTTAAAATTTTTAAAAAGGTTGCGTTTACCACCAAGATTTGTAGAACCTACCATGAGTAGAAATTTTCTAATTTCGGGCTGAAACACCACAATTAGCGCAATAATTCCTACTTTCATAAAGCCATTAAAAATACCGTAAAGCATGCGCATATTGAGGTAATCTGTAAGTTGCCAAGCAAAATAAATAATCAATATGCCAATAAAAATATTAATGGCAACAGTACCCTTTACAAGTTTATAAATGTAATAAAGTAGTAAGGCAACTAAAAACACATCGATAAAATCAATGAATCTAAAGTCCCAAAGTTGAAGATTATCCAAGGTTAGAGTTTTTGCTAATTTAAGAATTAAATTTATAATTTAATTACCACTAAGCATATTGAAAAGCGTCACACATTCTTGTGCTTCCTTTACATCATGTACGCGTAATATTTTTGCACCCTTTTGTAAAGCAACCATATGCAAAGCACTTGTACCATTTAATGCATGTTCTGCGGTGGTGTTTAGTGTTTTATAAATCATGGATTTTCTGGATACTCCTGCTAAAATAGGTTTGTTGTTAAATTTTAATAGCTCAAGCTTGTTAAGTAGTTCATAATTTTGATGAAGCGTTTTAGCAAAACCAAAACCTGGATCTATTATAAGGTCTTTAATGCCAAGTTTGTGAGCATTAGCAATGCGTTCAGAAAAATAGAAATTAATATCTTCTACCAAGTTGTTATATTCAGTTTGTGTTTGCATTGTTTTTGGATTACCACGCATGTGCATCATAATGTATGGGACACTCAATTTGGCAACAGTTGTAAGCATATTAGGGTCTAAATACCCTGCAGATATATCATTAATAAGTGCTGCGCCACCGTTTACAGCTTCTTTGGCAACTGCACTTCTAAAGGTGTCCACAGAGATAATCGCTTTAGGGAATTCTTTCAAAATGCATTCAATATTAGGAATAACACGGTTTAATTCTTCATCTAAAGATACATCTGCTGCGCCAGGTTTAGAGCTGTAACCACCTATATCAATAAAAGTAGCACCGCCAGTAAGCATATGTTCTACTTGCTTTAAAATAGCGTCTGAATGGGTATGTTTTCCGCCATCGTAAAAAGAATCTGGAGTTGTGTTTAAAATCCCCATAACTTTTGGAAGCGATAAATCTATGAGTTCTCCTTTACAATTAATGGTCATTATGAATCTAAAGTTTTTAAATTTATAAGAATTGTCTAAAAACAAAATTAAGAACTCAGAACTTTGAACTCTAAACAATTTAAGCGAAATTTACGAAAAAATTATAGTGAATTCATGCAAAAGACTTCAAAACAATACGATGCTGTAATTGCAAAATGCAAAGCACTTTTTGTGAATAAAATGGCCGATTATGGTAGCGCATGGCGTATTTTAAGACTACCGTCATTAACAGACCAGATTTTTATTAAAGCGCAACGTATAAGAGGTTTGCAACAAAACACGGAACGTAAAGTAGATGAAGGCGAAGTTAGCGAATTTATAGGTATTATAAATTACTGCCTTATGGCACTTATTCAGTTAGAAAAAGGTGTGGTAGAGCAGCCCGACTTAAATGTTGAAGAGGCCACAACTTTATACAGCAAAAAAATTGCGATTACCAAGCAACTCATGTTGGATAAAAATCATGATTATGGTGAGGCTTGGCGCGATATGCGTGTGAGTTCATTAACCGATTTAATTTTACAGAAGCTATTACGTGTAAAGCAAATTGAGGACAATGCTGGTAAAACCATAGTTAGTGAAGGTATTGATGCCAACTACCAAGACATGATAAATTATGCCGTTTTTGCAATGATACATTTAGGAGAATCTGAAACTTAGTTTTTTAAAGATTTAGCTTAAAAAATATAACAATTATAGCGCTTTGCGCTACATAATTTGTGCAGTATAAAAAATTTAATGACTTTAGAATAAAAATAATGAAATACATTACACATTTATCACGGATACTAGTAGGAGTTTTATTTATAATTTCAGGATTTATAAAACTTAATGATCCTTTAGGGTTTTCATATAAGTTGCAAGAATATTTTAGTACGGATGTTTTAAACATCCCGTTTTTAGAACCCTATGCACTTTTAATTTCTGTTGCTGTTGTAGTTATAGAGGTTGTATTAGGCGTGTTTTTACTCATTGGCTACAAACCAAAGCTTACAGTATATAGCCTTTTGGCAATGATTGTGTTTTTTACATTTCTAACGTTTTATTCAGCCTATTTTGATAAAGTAAAAGACTGCGGTTGCTTTGGTGATGCTTTAAAATTAACACCTTGGGAAAGCTTTACAAAAGATGTTGTTTTATTAATTTTAATTTTAATTCTGCTTTTTGGGTTAAAATATATTAGACCACTACTACCAAAATTGCCAACCACAGCACTAGCATTATTCAGTTTTATAGCATCGCTAGGATTTGGTTATTATGTGTTAATGCATTTACCTGCTATAGATTTTAGAGCTTACAAAATTGGTAATAATATCACAGAAGGGATGTCAACCCCAGAAAACGCTGCAAAATCTATAACAGAATACACTTGGACTTTTAATGTTAACGGTGCACCTAAAGAATTTATAACCAATGGCAGTTACCCAGATGTTAAAGGAGGCGAATTTGTTAGTGTTACTACAAAGGAAATAGATCCGGGTTATATACCGCCAATTCAGGATTTTTCTATTGAATCTGATACCGAAGATTTAACAACCTATTTTTTAGAAAAAGAAAAACTGGTTGTTGTAGCCATGTATAATATTCCAACAGCAGAAACAGAAGGTGTTTTAAAATTAAAAACGTTTACAGATAAAGCCCTTAAAAATGGCTATACTGTAATTGGTTTAACATCTTCTGGTACAGAAGATAAGCAACGGGTTAAGGCCAATTATAAGCTTAATTTTGATTTTTACCTTTGTGATGAAAAAGTAATTAAAACCATGGTAAGGTCTAATCCTGGCATATTAATACTTAATAAAGGGACGGTTATAAACAAATCGCATTGGAATGATATTGAGGCTATAATGCTTTAAGTAAAATTAAGACTTAGCCTTCAGTTTATTTTCAACTAATTTAATTTCTATATTAAAAATCGTATTCATTGTTCAACTATTTTTTAAACAAAACGTTTTACGGATTACTCACAATGTTGGGAGTAATAACCGTTATTTTCTTTTTGTTTACGGTATTACCTGGCGATCCGGCAAAAATGATGTTAGGACAAAACCAAACAGCAGAACAAGTTACTGCCGTAAAACAAAAATATGGTTTTGATAAGCCTATTGGCACTCAGTTTTTGTATTATTTAAATGATTTGTCACCAGTATCTTTTCATTCTAAAACCCCAAAAGATTATACTTTTTTAAGACCCAATACCTACAATGCAATAACGCTTTTTACAATAGGAAATACAATTACAGTAATTAAAACCCCATATTTAAGAACCTCTTTTACAAAACAAGGTAAAAACGTCACAGAAGTTATTTCAGAAACATTACCAAACACCTTTGTTTTGGCAGTTTCTGCCATAGTAATTGCGCTGTTTTTTGGTTTAGTTTTTGGCGTTATTTCTGCGTTGTATAAAGATACTTGGATAGATACAACAATTCAGATTTTTAGCACTTTAGGGATGAGTGTCCCTTCATTTTTTAGTGCCATTTTGTTTGCGTGGCTTTTTGGTTTTATGTTGCACAAATACACCCATTTAGAAATGACAGGTAGCTTGTACGCACTAGATGATTTTGGAGAACGCAAAACACTTCAGCTTAAAAATTTAATACTACCAGCCTTAGTTTTGGGCATTCGGCCATTGGCAGTTGTGATACAATTAATGCGAAATGCCTTGTTAGAAGTCCTAAATCAAGATTATATAAAAACAGCAAAAGCAAAAGGGTTAAGCAATTATAAAGTTATAAAAAATCATGCGTTAAAAAACGCCTTAAATCCTGTGGTTACAGCAGTTTCAGGATGGTTTGCATCACTATTGGCAGGTGCTGTATTTGTAGAATATATTTTTGGGTGGAATGGCCTTGGCAAAGAAATTGTAAATGCCCTAAATACTTTAGATTTACCAGTAATTATGGGATCTGTACTTGTTATAGCCACAAGTTTTATTATTATAAATATTTTTGTAGATATTATTTACGCAAAGTTAGATCCAAGAGTTAAACTTTAAGTTGAACTCTGGAAGTATTAAAATTTTTAACTCAAAATTTAAAAGCGCTTATAAATAGAATATTAACCTCAAAAAAGATGGTTTTAGCCGTTAGCCATTAACCACTAAATATAAAAATATGCATAAAATTTTAGTCTTATTTATAGTAGTATTCTGTTGCCAACGTCCAGAACCTACACAATTTTCAGAAGCAGCACTAAACGATACCTTTATAGGTTTAGACGGTACAGAAACAGTGTTTAAAAACATATTAGCAAAGCATCCAAACAAAACAATAGTTATAGATGTATGGGCAAATTGGTGTAGAGACTGTATTGTTGGCTTGCCAAAAATAAAGGCATTACAGGCAGCGCATCCAGAGGTTGTTTTCCTGTTTTTATCCTTAGATAAAACACAAAGTTCTTGGAAAAAAGGTCTAGAAAAACACGCTATAAAAGGACAGCATTATTATATGCAATCTGGTTGGGACGGAGCATTTGGCACATTTATAGACCTCGATTGGATACCGCGTTATATGGTGGTAAAACCAAACGGTAACATTACACTTTTTAAAGCTATAAAAGCAGACGATGACGCCATTGCCATAGCCTTAAAATAGTTTATTTTTGTATAAAAATTAGAACTATAAAAGCCTTTTATTTGGGCATCACATAAAATTTTAGTCATGAGAAAACACATTGTAGCAGGTAACTGGAAAATGAATAACGATTTAGACCAGACCGCAGCACTAATTACCGCATTAAAACAAGAAACAATCCACTCAACTGCTGAGGTTATGGTAGCGCCAACCTTTGTAAATTTACAAAGCGCAGTTTCCCACTTATCAGAAAGTAATATTGAGGTTATAGCGCAAAACATGCACTTTGCCTCAAACGGAGCTTACACCGGGGAAGTTAGTGCTGCAATGCTAAAAAGTATTGGAGTAACAACAGCAATTATTGGTCACAGTGAGCGTCGTGCGTACTTCAATGAAACCGATGCCATTTTAGCCCAAAAAGTAGATGCAGCTTTAGCAAACTCAATACGTGTTATTTTTTGTTTCGGTGAGGAATTAGCAGACCGTAAAGCTGGTAACCATGAGGCCGTTGTGGCACGTCAAATTAAAAACGCATTATTTCATTTAGAGGCATCCGCATTCAAAACTATTGTTCTGGCATACGAACCTGTTTGGGCTATTGGCACTGGCGAAACTGCAAGTCCAGAACAAGCACAAGACATGCATGCCTTTATCAGAAAAACCATTTCAGATACCTATGGAGCTACTGTTGCAGATTCTGTTTCAATACTTTACGGAGGTAGTGTGAAGCCAAATAATGCCAAAGAAATTTTTTCAAAACCAGATGTAGACGGCGGCCTTATAGGCGGTGCATCGCTTAATGCCAAAGATTTTTTTGACATCGTAAACGCATTTTAGGGCGTTACCACTTGCCACTTTTAAGGTGGCAAGTGGCCGGGCTTTCACTACTCACTTTTTTTGTTTTTTTAAGAAAACAAAAAAGAGTTCAAACACGCCGTTCAATCCCTAACGCACAAACACAATACACGACAACAAAACGTTATGTATTCAACTAAAAATAATATAAAATGACGACCTATATTGGTTATAACTTTAAAGTAGCACCATTACAACCCGGAACAGAAATTCTAATAGCAGAACTCGGTTACGCAGGTTTTGAGAGTTTTGTAGAAACCGAAGACGGAGTTACAGCGTACATTCAAAAAACCGATTGGCAGCCCAATATTTTAGAGTCTATTTATATTTTAAATTCCAACGAATTTGAAATTTCCTTCACCTATGATACCATTGCACAAATTAACTGGAATGAAGAATGGGAAAAGAATTTTAACCCCATAATTGTAGATGGTTTGGTAACCGTACGTGCACCGTTTCATAGTGTGCCAAACACAAAATACGATTTAATAATAGAGCCAAAAATGAGTTTTGGTACCGGACATCATGAAACCACACACATGATGATTCAACATATACTACAAAACAATTTTGAACACAAATCGGTTTTAGATATGGGCTGTGGCACTGGTGTATTAGCTATTTTAGCCGAAAAAATGGGTGCATCGGCAGTAGATGCTATAGATATAGACAATTGGTGTTATTTAAATAGTTTAGAAAACGTAGCACGTAACCACTGCGCGCATATATCTGTTTATGAAGGAGATGCAAAAATTTTAGATACCAAACAGTACGATACCATTATAGCCAATATTAACCGTAATATTTTGTTGGCAGATATTGCAACCTATGTCAAGTGTTTAAATCCTAATGGGATGTTATTTTTAAGTGGTTTTTACAAAGCGGATATTCCGTTAATAGAAGCCGAGTGTAATGCGCACCATTTAAAATTAGAAACTATTTTAGAGCGCGGACAATGGGTGGCTTTAAAATTTATAAATTAGTATTTTTGTAAATATAGTACACTACTAACATTTATATTTAAATAGGATAATGACTAAAGAACAACAATCCGAACAGTTACTTTTAGAAGAAGACGTTCTAAAACAAAACGAAATTGTATTATTTAATGACGATGTTAATACCTTTGATCACGTTATAGATATGCTTATATACGCCTGCGATCACAGTCCTGAACAAGCAGAACAGTGTGCAATACTTGTACATTACAAAGGGAAATGCACCGTAAAAACTGGGGATTTAGAAGATTTAAAACCGCGCTGCTCTAAATTATTACAGGCTGGCTTAAGTGCAGAGATTGTGTAGATTTTAAAACTTACACAGTTTATGGGTTAGTGTCATCGCATTACACAAAACATTTATTAGTGCCAGTTATTTCAATTTGTTGTATTCCAATCCCACAATAAAATATTCCAGGTATCGGTTTTATCCTCAAAGCAATGAATAGTTTTAAAGCCTACTTTTTCATGAGCTTTCATTGAACGTTTATTGCTTGTAGAAACCTCTGTCAAACAAATATCAAATTGATTTGAATAAATTTCTTTATGTTTCATGTATAACTTCTCAAAAATCCCAAGGCCTCTGTGGGTGTCTTTGACACAAATTTGCCCCATTACATAATAGTTGTAATCAGATATTTTTTTTGAATTATAACACAAATTTTCGAGCATTTTAAACATCGGAATTAAAACGGGAATCATTTCTTTGAATTCTTTTAACATCACAAGCGCATATCCAACTAATACATCATTATCTATGGCAATAATTTGCCTAGCATTTTTATTCATGCTTATGAGTAAATCAATATCATGCTTTACAGTAACAAATCCATTTGAATTCTTAGTTTCTGTGGGTATATTATTAACATGATTCATATTTTGAAGACTCAAAATTTGAAGCAGCTCATCTTTGGTATCAACTAACTTAATTATCATAATGCCATTAAATTAAAAAATAATAGTTTCGAATTTGCACAAAAATAGCAATTCACTACATTGCAATTCCAAATTTTGTAATACATTTTTACAAGTGGTTTGTTCACTATATGCTAATAATTCCAAGTTTTAATTTTTAGATTGGCTTGTATTACGATACACTTTATTAGTATCATAGTAAATAAATATCCAATTAGTTGTTTTAAATTATTGAATAGAGCCCTGGCTGTTTGACCATGATTTACAACGGTCTCGGCTATGAGCAGTTGGGGATTTTATGCCTTAAATTTTCGGTTTAGCACTGACCTTTGTTTTTTGTTTATACTTTTATTTAAGCACTTTAGCCCCAATTGCTTATAGCCATTGTTGTACCTCGTTTTTTATTCATAAATACATTCATTTCTTACTTGAATTCCATTTAATTCTAATTTCTTTTTCATTTCCAACCAAGTTTTATCTCTTAATGTTCCTGCAGGATATAGTTTACTTTTAAAATCAGTCGTTATAATTCTCATACAGTTTGGTTGTTTGCCTTGTGTTTCGAAAACAATCTCTTTTATATCCGACATATTATAGATTTTCATTTTCCAAATAAAAATATGGTTACGAACAATCAAGAATTTTTTTGTCAGTTCAAAATAATGCATTAACCAAGAATGTAGCACTATCCAAAAAGCGCCAAAAACACTAAAAAATATTAAAGCTCCTAATTTTAGGTTTGTCTCTTTCACTAAGAATAGAATAGTAAAAAATCCTATTAATCCCCAAAGTGAAATTCCTCTTAAACTTGTAAACTGATTTCCTTTAAAAATTTCAGGGTTTTCAAATCTAAGTTCCTTAGAGCTTATTTTCTTTGGTGTATTTATTTTAAACTCTTGCTTGTTAATTATAACTTGTTCAAGGAATGATTTCACTTCATAGCTATTTGAATACATATCATCAAATAAAATTTTATCTCTGCCATCGTTAAATAAAATTGCAGTTCCCTCCATTGGAAAGTTTATTATAAAGCGAAAGGGCATTTTACCTGTGAGTATTACATCTTTTATGCTATTCAATCTAAAAGTTTCGTTTCCAATTTTTAAATTATTCTTGTCAACAGTTATTTTTGGTGAGTTTTTCCAATAAGAATAAACCATCCAAATGGCTAAAAGGCAAACTAACCCTCCAAAAATTGCCATTATGTTTTTTTTACTTTCAGATTGTACATTCGGTTCTTTTTCCATTCCGATGAAAATCATAAATGAGCCTAGAGCAAATAAAAAAAGAAATCCAAATGCTAACGTAGCATAGAATTTCAATGGATGTCTTCGCGTTTCAATTATATTCATTTTCATTTTTCAAATGAGGTACAACTCAGATTAATAAGCCTTTTTATAAAAGATAATTACCTGATTGATTATCTAGTAATATTATATAGAACTTAGGTTACATAAAGTTTTATCTAACCCAAGACATTTTAAAAATTTCCAATTCTAAATTTAGCATACTTCATTTTTGGACTTATGCTTTGCAAATTCTTACTCATTCAATTATTCCTTAACCTTATTTTCTTGCACCACAATTTTATCTTTTTTAAAGATGGGCACTAAATAGGCAATGTTAAAACTAAAACCAGAGCCAAAGCGCCCGCTATCATAGGTGCGGTTAAAACCAGGAATATACAAGTTTTCGTAGTTGTCTGGTTTGGTTTCAGATATCAACCCTTTTAGTTGCACGTTTATACCCGCAAAAAGGTTTTGTAATATTTCAGCCTTAAAACCAATTTGTAATTCTAACCATATAGCTGCCAAACCATTAAATTCGGTGCCTTCTGTGGCGGTAAACTGTTGCTGCCAATATTGGTTATTTATATCGTAAACGGTGTAATTATTTAGCGTTTGGCTAAAAGTACTGGCACCAAGTCTAAAGCCTGAATAAATCATGTTTTCCATGTCTAGCCAGTTTTTAAATAAATTGATATCTATTCCGGCTTTAAAATAAGAGCCTTTAGCGGTATTGCTTAAAAAATCGGTTTCAAGCGTTTGCGTTTCATTACCCAACTCACCAGCGAGGTATATTTTTTTTGTAAGTCGGTAATCGCCCATAAGTTCAAAACCACTGTAGTTTTCGTCTGCAAAAGTGCGTACCAATTTGCTAAGGTCTGCACCCAATCTAATCCCATATTTTTGTTTGTAAATTAGGGTGTCTTTTACGGTTGTATTATCTGTGTCTTGTGCAGTTGCAAAAGCGGTACAGAAGAGTATTAAAATAAAACTCTTAATGAAATAATTGAACATGAGTTTCGTTTTCGTTTTCTACGGTTATTGTGCTTTCTGATGTGTTTGGAAAACTACTGTAGGACAGCCATAAATCTCCATCATCTATAATAGTTACTTGCAGCGCTTTATAAATACTTTTATAGCCACAGGCTCTAGAAACATATACAAATTCTGGGACATAGGTAATTTCAATAACATCTGTATTAGAGGTTGTGGTAGCATCATCGTCTAAACGCAAATTGGTTTCTTTTTCTAAAATAAAGCGTGTAGTGTTAATGGTAGCTTCTGTATCTATTTTTAATGGCAACGCAACTTCGGTTGAGTTTTCATCAAATAATAGGGTGGAGTCGTTTTTAATAATGGGCAAGTCCGTAAATAAGCCCTCACCGTAAACGGATATTCGAGACACACTTTTTAAATCGGCTGTATTAGCCGTATCGTAAAACTCAATACGCAAACGTGGAGTAGTTGCAGTAGTTTCGGCACAGATATCATCGCGTTCACAACTAAGCGAAAAAACGGAAATAACTGTTGCAATGAGTAAGTAGTATATGCGTTTCAATGTTAATTTACGGTATTAGTTATTATTTTTCAAATAGCACCACAGTTTCTATATGTGCGGTGTGCGGAAACTGATCTACCAGACTTATTTTTTTTATAGAATACCCAGCAATCATCAATTGTTCTGTGTCTCTGGCTTGTGTTGCCGGATTACAAGATACATAAACCAAACGCTCTGCGTTGAGGTTTATTATTTTTTTAAGGGTTTTTGGTGCAATACCAGCACGTGCAGGATCTAAAATGATAGTTCTAATTTTGTTGGTATATTCTGGGTGTTCAGCTAAAAACTTACCAACATCTGCGGCAAAAAACTCAAGCCCTTTTATATGGTTTCTTTCAGCATTTTTTTTGGCATCTTCTATTGCAGACGCTACAATATCTACACCAATAATTTTTGTGTTTGTAGCTTTACTTGCAATAATTTGTCCAATAGTACCTGTACCACAAAATAAATCTAAAACTACAGAATTATCGATGGCGTCTTTATTCTCAAGTGCATAATCTGCAACTTTAGTATATAATTTTTCGGCACATTTTGGATTGGTCTGAAAAAAGCTTTTCATGCTAATTTCAAAATTTAAACCTAGTAATTCTTCTACTATTTTTGGTTCGCCATAAATAAGGTTTATTTTACCTGTTGTGGCAATGGTACGGTCTCCAATTTCATCGTTTACGGTATGAAGTAAACCTGCAACACGAGTGCCAAATAATTCGACTAAAAATTCCGAAAATGTATTTAGATTGAATGTTGATAAACCCTCTGATGTGGTTACCAAATTAAACAAAAGTTTATTGGTTTTGTAGGATTTACGTACCACAAAATACCTAAAAAAGCCAACACGTTGCGGTGCGTGCCAAGGTGCTAAACCTGAAGCTTCACAGAAGGCTTTAATGGTTTTTAGGTGGTTTTCTAGTTCGGTATCAAAAAGCCCAGAGTCGCTATTAAGGTTATCGCCACACCACCAAGTGCCACGTTTTTTAAACCCCAATGTAAATTCATCAACATCTGTTTTTAAATCGTGATTATAGCCTATGGCAGAAAAACCATATTCCATTTTATTACGATAGTGAAATGTGTTTGGAGAGGCTACAAATTCATCAAACTTAGTGTCTATATCTGCAACTTTCCCTATGCGTTTAAAAAGCTCTAAGGTGCTTTTCTTTTTATAAAGATGTTGTTTTTCAATAGGTAATTTTAAGTAGGGTGCACCAGGAATTTCTTGGTAAGGCATTTCAACTTCGTCCTCAGAAGGTTTTAAAACCTCAAAGAGTTTACACTCGGCATACTTTTTACTTGTTTTTTTTACTTGTGCTTTTACAAGTTGGCCTGGTAATGTGTTTGGTACAAAAACCACAAATTCGCCATGTTCATTTCTAATACGTCCAATACCTTTGCCTCCAAAGGCGTAATCTTCTATTAAGAGCTCTATCATTGCTCCGCGTTTCACAAATTTATTACGTTCTCTTTTTGGCATTTATACAATATTAGAGTGCAAATATAACTTCAATTTTATTAACTGTTTTGAAATGTTTAATTTGATTTTTTAACACGAAATTGAAAGTAAAAAGTGGCTTTAAGCCAAATATCGCTTTGAGTTATAAATAAATAAATCTTAATTCATTACCCTAAATATTGGGTATTGTAAATGTGCTTTTTCATAATGCTCACTTTTTTTGTGTATCCAATCTAATTGTGCATACCAGTTATTTGCAAAGTCTTCATCATAGCTTATTTTAATATTGTATTCAATTTGCAATTTAGGGTTTGTTTTAAGTAAAAGCTCCGCTTTATCTTCCCAAACGTATGGAGAGAAACCTTCCTTTTGTTGCAAAATGGTATCAAAAAAGTTCCAGTTAAAAAATGAGTCTGGTGCAGTTGGCTCTAAAGTTTCTAATAAATACCGTATGCCATTTTGGGTTGTGTTTACAATGTAATCTCCTTGTTTAAATTTCACTTTCAACTTGGTTGCTTTTACTTTGGTGTTGTAATGTTGATAATGCCCTTCGTAAGGTTGTTTTCGTGTATCATAAGTGTCTATTTTATAAGATTCAACAGTTAACAGCGTATCTTTTTTAAGTTGTGTAAATTCAATGGTATTCAATTTTAATAATTCTAAGACCTTGTGCCAACCTTGCGGAATGATATAGGCTTTAGGAATAACAACCTCATGGGTTGGTTTATAATAATTTTGATACGCTACAGTTTTGGTAAAAGGCTTAGAGCGGTCATATTTTAAGCGTTGCGCACCAGTTAAATCGCTTGTAAACGTATTGCCTTCGTAGCCTTTAAAATTTAAGGTTGAAGATTTAGTGCTATCTACTTCCCAAGCTAAAGAATAGGTTTTTCCTGCAGACCAGTATGTAGTTTGTTCTTTTTTGAGTTTTGCAATTTTATCACCATGTGTTTCGGTAATTTCTATCATACTTATCATGAGTTCGTAAGTCCCTTCTACACGTTGTTTGTAGGGTTTTAGCATGTGAGTTTCTACCATCATTCCCAAGGTATTAAACAAGGTTGTATAGCCTGTGGAGTATCGTGGTGAATCCATAAACTGTGAAAAACCAGTTTCTGGTGTGCGGTTAAAAACGTTAACATAAGGTGTGATATCCCAGTTTTTTGCAACTAATTTTTCTTCCAAAAGAGGCATCATTTCGAGATGTAAATAGTTACCCTGTTTTCCACCCAATTTGTTATGCTGTGTAAATAAATGTGTGAGTGTGTATTGGTAATCGGCACCATTACTTACGTGATTATCTATAAAAACATGTGGTTGTAGTTTATGAAAAATTTTAGCAAATGTTTTGGCATTTTTTGTGTCCGATTTTATAAAATCACGATTCAAATCATAATTTCGTGCGTTGCCTCTAAAACCATAAGCTTTGGGACCGTTTTGGTTGGTACGCGTGTGCGAGTTTCTGTTTAAGCTACCACCCACATTATAAATTGGTATGGTAACTAATACGGTTTTTTTTGGGGCTTTAATAGTACCATTTGCCAGGTCTCTAAAGAGTAACATTGTGGCGTCAATACCATCAGATTCTCCAGGATGAATACCGTTATTTATAAGTATAATTCTATTATGTGCTCTTAATTTTTCAAAATCAGTTTCAGATGAAACAGGATTGTAGGTTACTAAATGCAACGGTTTACCAGCATCGGTTTCGCCAATAGAATCTATTGAAATTTCAGTAAAGTGTTCTGCTAAATCTTTATAAAATAAAATGGTTTCGGTGTAAGTTGCGGTTTCTAAACCTTTACTTTTTTCAAAAGTGGTTGTAAACTCTTTTATGATTTTGGTGTTTTGTTCTGTAGTTTCAGCACAGGATACACTAATTATAAATAGGAGGATGATTTTTTTCATTATAAATAGATTTACATCAAACTTAATAATTTTCAAATTGTAAAAAGCATTAATTTTGTGAGACTAAAAAAATAAACCATGCAACAAACTACAGATACTATTTTAATGATTCGTCCTGTAAACTTTAGGATGAATGAGCAAACTGCGGTAAATAATTATTTTCAGGAAGATTTAGATTTGAAAAACGCTGAAATTAATGCAAAAGCACAACAAGAGTTTGATAATTTTGTTGCAAAATTAACTGCCGTAGGTATTACTGTTATTGTTGAAAATGATGATGAATTTGAAGATACTCCAGACTCAATTTTCCCAAACAACTGGGTGAGTTTTCATAGTAATGGGGATGTTGCAAAATACCCAATGTTTGCAGAAAACCGAAGAAAAGAACGTCGTGATGAGGTGTTTACTAAGCTTGAAGATGCTGGTTTTAAAATTGAAAATATTATAGATTACACTGCCGCAGAGCAGGATAATATTTTTTTAGAAGGTACAGGTAGTATTTTATTGGATAGGGTAAACAGAAAAGCCTATTGTGCGCTATCGCCGCGTGCAGACGAAGAATTATTTATAGAATTTTGCGAAGATTTTGAATACTCTCCAGTTATTTTTACAGCCAATCAAACGGTTAATGGTGAGCGATTAAAAATATACCACACTAACGTAATGATGTGCTTGGCAGAGCATTTTGTAGTCATTTGTTTAGACACTATAGATGATAAAAAAGAACGTAAAACTGTTGTAAAACATCTTAAACAAGATGGTAAAGCCATTATTTCAATTACAGAGGCACAGATGCATCAGTTTGCGGGCAATATGTTGCAATTAAGAGGTGCAAATAACCAACGCTATTTAGTAATGAGTGACGCTGCGCATAAGAGTTTAACAAAAGCTCAAATTACAGAAATTGAGAAACATTGCCCAATAGTATCTAGCTCATTAGAAACCATAGAAACTTGTGGTGGTGGCAGTGCGCGCTGTATGATGGCAGAAGTGTTTTTACCACGAGCATAATTTGAATTATTTTTTGGTTACGACACCACATGATTTCTTTTATCAAAAAATAAACAAATCGTTTATATTTACGGTTAGTTTAAAACCTGATAACATTTCAATAGAATGAACCTACAAAACACCATAACTCAGTATGTAAAAACTGCGGTTAAGTCCATATTTAATATAGATATAGAAACCGTAGAATTCCAAGCAACTAACAAAGCTTTTGCTGGTGACATTACTGTTGTGGTATTTTCTATGTTGCGTGTTATAAAGGGTAATCCAGCTGAAATTGGTTCACAAATTGGTGCGTATTTAAAAGCTAACTCAGATTTGGTTACCAATTATAACGTGGTAAAAGGATTTTTAAATTTAGAAATTAAGGATACCTATTACCTTGATTTTTTTCAATCCATAAAAGATAATGCAGATTATGGATATACTAAACCAGAAGATCATGCTGCTGTTATGGTAGAGTATTCGTCTCCAAATACCAATAAGCCATTGCATTTAGGGCATGTTAGAAATGTTTTGCTTGGGTATAGTGTTGCAGAAATCACTAAAGCTGCCGGTAAAAAAGTATATAAAACACAGATAATTAATGATAGAGGTATTCATATTTGTAAAAGTATGTTGGCTTGGCAGCGTTTTGGGAATGGTGAAACACCACAATCTACAGGCTTAAAAGGGGATAAGCTTGTTGGTAATTATTATGTGGAATTTGATAAAGCTTATAAAGTTGAAATTTCAGAATTAATTGCGCAAGGTAAATCTGAGGATGAAGCCAAAAAACAAGCTCCAATATTAATTGAAGCCCAACAAATGCTCAGAAAATGGGAGGCTGGAGATGAAGCCGTTGTAGCACTTTGGAAAAAAATGAATGGTTGGGTTTATGAAGGTTTTGAAGAAACCTATAAAAATATTGGAGTAGATTTTGACAAATACTACTACGAGAGCGAAACCTATCTTTTAGGAAAAGAATTTATTGCAGAGGGTTTAAAAACCAAAGTTTTTGATAAAGATGCCGATGGTTCTGTGTGGTGCGATTTAACCGATGATGGTTTAGATAGAAAAATTGTATTGCGTAGTGATGGTACTGCGGTTTATATGACCCAAGATATTGGCACTGCCATACAACGTATTAAGGATTATCCAGATGTTGGTGGTATGGTTTATACCGTTGGTAATGAGCAAGATTACCATTTTAAAGTGTTGTTTTTAATTTTGAAAAAACTAGGTTTTGCATGGGCTAAAAATCTTTTTCATTTAAGTTACGGGATGGTAGATTTACCATCTGGAAAAATGAAAAGTAGAGAAGGAACAGTTGTAGATGCCGATGATTTAATACAAGAAATGGCTGATACTGCCGAAACAATTTCAAGAGAATTAGGTAAGCTTGAAGAATACTCGGAAGATGAAAAGAAAGCGCTTTACAAAACTATTGGATTAGGGGCTTTAAAATATTATATTTTAAAGGTAGATCCTAAAAAACGTATTTTATTTGACCCAAAAGAATCTATTGATTTTCAAGGAAATACAGGTCCGTTTATTCAATATACTTACGCTAGAATACAGTCTATTTTAAGAAAATCTGATATAGATTCTATTAATGCAGACACTTTTATAGAAGTTAATTTACATGAAAAAGAAAAGCAATTAATTAAACATTTAGAGCAATTTCCTTTGGTTATTCAAAATGCAGCTGCACAACACAGTCCTGCTTTAATTGCAAATTACACCTATGATTTGGTAAAGGATTTTAATTCGTTTTATCAAAATGTTCCCATATTAGGTACAGATTCTGAAACTGAAAAAACCTTTAGAGTTGCCTTATCTAAGACTGTGGGGCAGACAATTAAAAACGGATTTTCAATTTTAGGTATAGATGTGCCAGAACGCATGTAATTAATAGCATTATTTTAATTGTACAACTATAAAAAAGTACTAAGCTTCCATTTGGTTTACAATACGCTCAACTATTGGGATGGCTTTTTCTAGCTCTTCGTTGTTTACAAAAACCTCTTGAAAACCTAGATTTATAGAGCCATAACCCGCTAAACGTTGAGATTCACTTTCATCTTTAATAATTGGTATAATACCAATATGCTCTAATTCGGTTTTTACGCGTGTTACTAATATAAAGTTGCCGCTATAAATTTTTGTATATGCTGTATCACTCATACTATTTGGATATTGATTTTATCCTAAGATACAAAAATTAGTTCTAATAATTATTATTTCCATTTAATATTACAACCCATACTTGGCTTTTGCTTTACTGGTATTGACGTTTTGTGAAGTAGTGCTTCAATCGCAGCTCTAATAGCTTTGCCATTAACAGGTATTCCATTTCCTGGTCTAGAATCGTCTAATTGCCCTGTGTAAACAAGTTCTAAATCTGTATTAAATAAAAAGAAATCTGGTGTGCAAGCTGCATCATAAGCTTTGGCAACGTTTTGAGTTTCGTCGTACAAATACGGAAACGGATAGTTGTTTTCTTTAGCGTGTTTTTGCATGGCTTCCGGACCATCTTGTGGGTATTTTATGGCATCATTACTAGAAATTGCAATACAGTTAATACCATGGTTTGCATAATCGTTAGCCAGTTTTACAAGTTCAGAATTTACATGTATTACAAATGGGCAGTGATTGCATATAAACATTATTAAAGTGCCATGAGCACCTTTTAGCTCGGTTAGAGATTTAAGAGTGTTCGTTTTAGTATCTGTAAGCTTAAATTGTGGTGCTTTAGTACCTAAAGGCAACATGTTAGAAGGTGTTAATGCCATATTTTTATTATATTTAGTTTTTAAATCAATTAGTGTTAAATAGTTAATAACGTTTTATGGAGTCAATTATAACTTTTGAAGATTTTTCAAAAATAGATTTACGTGTTGGTACTATTAGCGAAGTTAATGATTTTCCTAATGCCAAAAAACCAGCCTATCAGTTAATTATAGATTTTGGTGATTTGGGTATTAAAAAATCCTCGGCGCAGATTACAACACAATACTCAAAAGCAGATTTATTACACAAACAGATTATTGCAGTTGTAAACTTCCCAGAAAAACAAATTGCTAATTTTATGAGTGAATGTTTGGTGGTAGGTGCTGTAAAAGAAAATGATGTGTTTTTATTAAGCCCTGAAACTAAAGTTAAAAACGGAATGGTAGTTAGTTAATTTAAAGCCTCTAACTGCATATTGTAATCGTATTGCAAATCTTCATGTAAAACACTTATTTTTTTTTGTAAAGCCGTTATTTGTCTTTGGTACAAATTACTTAGCGTTGTGTTTTTGTGTATGGATGGCTTAAGGGCATTTAGCTGCTCACAAAAATAAATTAGAAGCTCAATTTCAGTTGTTTTTTTTAATGAATAGCGGCTGTAAACTTTAATTTCTCTAAGAATTTTTCTAATGGTTTTTTTCATATAAAAATAACTATTAGTGTTTATGCCTTCAAATAATTCATCTAAAGTAGCCTTTACACTTGCCACATAGCCATCTTCATCATGAGCCTCAAAAAGTAAATACGTAAGCAACGCTTTATTTTCCTTTTTGAATTTACCTAGGCGTAAGCATAACTCTAGCAGGTCTTCTTTTGGTAAATGTTTAAGCTCTTTTTTTATAGTTATTATAGATGCAATTTTCATGCTATAAATTTAAGACAAAAAAATAGAGAGGATTTTAAATCTTCTCTATTTAATATTTTAGAGTTTTAAAATTAAATTCAATTTACCATGTGGTTTTGTTATACCAATAACGGTCTCCGTAATTAGTAATGTAATATATAATACCATAGTTTTTAACCGCTCTTACCGTTTTTGGTAACAATGATGGAATTGTAGATGTACCACCTTCAAAAGGTATTATCATTGGTTTTGAAAACGACGTTTTTTCGTTTGAAAAATAAGTTTTTAATGAAATATCATTGTTACTGTCATTAGAAAAAACTCGAAGTCCATTTTCTAAATACAATGCTGATAATGACCCATTTTCTTTAGCGTAATTTGTGAACGTCTTAGTATTGAACAAAGGAGTAAAACCTTTTAAAGTACCTTTTGTATCAAGATTTACAACAATACTTGGACCAAAGGTATACGTGTAATCTAACTCCATAGTGGTTGTGTTACCTTGTTTCCTAAAAGCACTATCGGTAAGTTGTTTTTCACCTATTAAAAAAATATCATCGCCAATAATTTTAACATCCACAACCTGTAAACTTTTTAAATCTTTGGTGTTTAGATTGGTACTCCACTCGTGTATACCAATAAGATTATTGGCTTGTATGTCATATAAAAAAGCACCGTTGTTATCGTTACCTTCAGTACTGTTTATTTTTATAACAGTTTTTTTACCATCCCAATAAAAACCGGTGAGCATTGGTTTGCCATTAACGGTAATTAATTGCATTTTCATGGGTATAAAACCTGGTGAAGAAATTTTTTGAGTATTTACAGATGTTCCATTAAAGGTTAATAGCTCATTTTCACGTGTTTTTTTATAAGCGTTTGTTGTTTTGTTTAGAAATACCAAACCAGTATTATCTATAAAAACACTTTCGTTATAGGCTCTTTCAGATTCATAATTCAATGTTTCTGATTGTTTCCATAATAAGTTTAGCATATTGTCATAAACCCATATTTTTGCGTTCTCTTTGGTGTTTTTTTCAAACGGCATATTTGCAACTATAGCAATTTTTGTTTGATCTGGTGATATGGTAATGTTATAGAATCCAGATTTTGAGTACCCACTTATAGGAAAGCTTGCTAGTACTTTATTATCGCTAACACTATTATTTTTTTCAGAATACACTTGAGCATTAATTTGGTGTTTAGCCATTTTTTTATCCATTACTTTTGAAAGTACTATAAGTCTATCCTCTAATTCTATAACATTTTGTAAATCCGAAGCTCTTAACCCTAATTTTGGTAAATTAAAGGTCATAGACTCGATGGATGTCATGGTTTGATCGTACTTAGTTAATACCATAGCTTTGGTATTATCCATCATTACATTATCCAAATGGTGTAAGGTAGTAAAGCCATAAGCAGTTGGAAACACTATTTTATAGATGTCTTTTTCGCTTTCTTTTTTAAAGTAGGCACTATGTTCTGTTTTAAAAGCTTGTGAAAACCCAAAACTGTATACAATACAAACTAAAGTTGTTAATATTATTTTTTTCATCTTTAATATGTTTTTATAAGAAATTAAGACTGTTTAATAGTATGTTATAGTTTGTAAACCTGTTCTTCTAGCCTCGTAAAAGTTGCTTTTTCGTCGTAGTTTAAATCTAAATCTATGCGTCTTTCTTGCATTAAACGCAGTGTTTCTTCAGCTTGTGCTTTATCTTTTAGACTAATATCTACCCGCATTAAATTAAAGAAAATAATTTTGGCAATGTCTTTATTCATTAACGCTTTTTTGTCATTATAGTTTACTTTTTCTAATTCCGATTTCCATAATTCTCTTACAGTTTTTAATTCTGTAATAGCACGTGTTCTTGTTTCTGAAGTAGCTTCTTTTTTTAATTTTCGGTAGGCAGAGATGGCCTTTATTTTTGCATTTTCTAATACATCATAGTCTCTTTTTTTATTCTTAGGGAATAAAATTTCAATAGATGAAGCTACAGGAATAAAACCATATTCTTCATTAATATATTCAGAAATAGTACGCATTATTTTATTGACATTATTTTTTTCGTAGCGGTCTAAATTAATAGTATTACTTGATGAAGACGTTAGAAACTGAAATTCATCATCAAACGTTTTTTCGTTAATTAGTTTAGTGCCTTGCATTACTTTTAATTGTGTTGGTTGGCTGTAAAACGTTTGCCCTCCATTATCTTGAAACACCATTTTAGCTATGTTTATGTAAAAAAGTATATCGTTACCTTTTTCATAACCAAATAACTCTACACCATCTGCAAGCACATTTTTATCAAAAATGAGATGATCGTCTAAATTTGGTTTTCTGTAAATAGGTGCTCTGGGCTTTATGTATGTTGGCTTAGACGGTATGTTAAGTTGTGGTTTTTTGCCTTGATCTGTTAAGGCTAATCGCTCAAGTAAAGACAAGTCTTTAAAATTTTTCATTTCCTTATCATAGCGCTCTTCTGCTTTAACAACGTCATCATCATAACTTGCTAGGCGTTTTTCAAATTCTATTTCACTTTCTTTTACAACATTAATATAGTTAGATTTTTCAACCTCAAATTCTTCTAAAGATTTATTTGTTAGCTCTTCTACCGTTAATGTGTAAGGTATTTCAACATTAACAGCGTAAGATTTAATTGAGGCGTCTAACGGGGTATTTGGGGTTCTTAAGCTAAAGTAATTTACGTTTTCTGATTGTGCTCGTTGGGCAAAAGCGTTTGAAAATAGTATTAAAGCTGCAATTGTAAAAAAGGTGTATTTAGTCATTTGTATATTTATTTTAAAGTTGTATTGTAAAAGTAAAATAATTACTTGATTAAGTATTACTTAGTTTTTAATAGAATGTTAGTCTATTTTATAGTGCATGCCAATTGTTTTTTTAACTTTCAAAAATCTCAAGACACCTATTATAAGTAAAATTGTAGCTGAAATAATAAGTACAATACCATAGGATTTTAGATCAGAAAAAAATGATAATTTTAAAATTGTAACACCAGTGCCTAGTATTACCAAGAATGTTCTAAAATAGTCTAAAATGGTACGTTCATTTGCTAATTTGGTTCTTTCTATGGCTAGCCAATCTCGTGTTATTATAGTTTTATTTTGAATGTCTTTTGGGTCTGTGTTATTAGGCATAAGAAGATTAACTTTATAAAAATAAAAAGCTATTACTTAGTTTTTATTGTGAGCTCTTAAATTGAAGCTTATCGCAATTTAGGAAATTCATGAGGATTCATTTCATGCATAACATCATAAACGGCCTCAAAAATGTCTTCTAAAGATGGTTTAGAAAAATAATCACCATCTGTACCGTAAGCTGGTCTGTGTGGCTTTGCTGTTAGCGTTTTTGGTTGGCTATCTAAATACTGAAATGCATTTTGTATATTTATAATTTGGTCTAAAATGTAAGCAGATGCTCCACCTTTTACATCTTCATCTATAACCATTAAGCGGTTAGTTTTTGCAATACTTTTTACGATATCATGATTAATATCAAAAGGCAATAAGGATTGTACATCTATAATCTCAGCATCTATACCAACAGCCATAAGTTCTTTTGCGGCTTCTGAAACTAACCTTAATGTAGAACCATAAGATACCAATGTTATGTCTGCACCCTCTTTTAGTGTTTCTACAACACCAATTGGGGTTTTAAATTCTCCAATGTTTGCAGGCATTTTTTCTTTTAACCTGTAACCGTTTAAACATTCTACAACTAGCGCAGGCTCGTCAGATTCTAATAATGTGTTGTAAAATCCTGCTGCTTTAGTCATATTTCTTGGTACTAAAACATTAACACCTCTAATAAGATTTAGAATACCTCCCATTTGAGAACCAGAGTGCCAAATGCCCTCCAAACGATGGCCACGCGTTCTTATAATTAAAGGTGCTTTTTGTCGTCCAACAGTTCTGTAATGCAATGTTGCCAAATCATCACTTATAATTTGTAATGCGTATAATAGGTAATCTAAATATTGTATTTCTGCAATAGGACGCAAGCCACGCATTGCCATACCAATACCCTGACCTATAATTGTTGCTTCTCTTATACCTATATCTGCAACTCGTAATGCTCCATATTTTTCTTGTAAACCTTCTAATCCTTGATTTACATCTCCAATATAACCAGCATCTTCACCAAAAATTAATGCCTCTGGGTATTTATTAAAAATAGCATCAAAATTTTCTCTCAAAATAACTCTACCATCTACCAATTGTGCATCGTCGTTGTAAACAGGTTTTACCTCTTTCTTATTTAAAACGCTTTGATGTGATGCACTGTAAAGAAAAGAACTGTAATTAGTTTGAATTTTGTGGGTGTAATTATTAATCCAGTTTTGTAGTGCTTTTTTTTCTAAAAAATCTTCGTTAATTACATAACGTAAAGCCTTTCTTGATGTAGCTAGTAGATCTTTTTGTAAGGGTTCTGAAATAGCATCTAAATCTGATTTTAGTTTATTTATAAAAACACCGTTAGTGCTTTGTTTTTCAATATTATTAAGTAGTGTTACTACCGTTTTTTTTTCGTTTTCAAGAGGTGCTATAAAGCTTTCCCAAGCTTTCTTTTTTGTTGTAATTACAGCCTTTTTTATATTTTTTTCTAAGGCTAATAATTCTTCATCTGTAGCAATTTTATTTTCAATAATCCATGCGCGCATTTGCACATTACAATCATATTCTGCTTCCCAATTAAGACGTTCAGTGTTTTTGTAGCGTTCATGAGAGCCAGAGGTTGAGTGCCCTTGAGGTTGAGTTAATTCTTGAACGTGTATTAGTACAGGTACGTGTTCTTTTCTTGAAATCTGTGCTGCACGTTGATAAACATCAATCAATTCAGGATAATTCCAACCGTTTACTTTAAAAATCTCATAACCTTTAGAAGTGTTATCTCTTTGAAAACCTTTTAAAATTTCAGAAATATTTTCTTTAGTAGTTTGGTGTTTTGCATGTACGGAAATACCATACTCATCATCCCAAACACTTATAATCATTGGTACTTGTAAAACACCAGCAGCATTAATAGTTTCAAAAAATAAGCCTTCGCTGGTACTTGCATTACCAATAGTACCCCAAGCAATTTCGTTCCCTTTTGATGAAAAATTTGTTGTGTTTATGCCTTTAACATTACGGTAAATATTAGAGGCTTGTGCTAAACCTAGTAGTCGTGGCATTTGTGCGGCGGTTGGTGATATGTCTGAGCTTGAATTTTTTTGAAGCATTAAATTCTTCCAATTGCCTTTGGCGTCTAAGCTATGTGTTGTAAAATGACCACCCATTTGCCTGCCAGCAGACATGGGTTCTTCTTCTAAATTGGTATTGCCGTATAAGCCAGCAAAAAACTGCTCGATGCTTAATGCACCAATGGCCATCATAAAAGTTTGATCTCTGTAATAACCAGATCTGAAATCTCCGTTTTGAAATGCTTTTGCCCAAGCAATCTGTGGCACTTCTTTACCATCTCCAAAAATTCCAAATTTTGCTTTACCTGTTAAAACTTCTCGTCGTCCTAATAAACTGCATTCTCGACTCGTAACTGCTACTTCGTAATCTTTTAAAACTTCTGCTTTAAAATCTTCAAAAGTAATTTCAGTTTTTGAGTTTGCGTTTGAGTTCATAGTTTGAGTTCTATTTTTTTGCAAAAATACTGATTTTTTTAGTTTTTAGAAACTTTTAAAATCGAGCGTTTTTGTTTTGATATTCTTAGAATTAACGCATATAATTTAATTATTAATAAAATAATCAATAAATTTCAGCTTTTTAATAAGAATTTGTTAGTAAGATAACAGGCTAAAGCCGCTAATACCATTTTCTTGTAAAGAGACCTAAAAGGGCTTGTGGATCTACAGTGAAAATGAACCTAATACTTTGTTCATAATTTGGTTGCGCTATTTGCCAACCCAAATTTGAATAAATAGGAAAGTATAATTCAAAATAATCTTCAACAAGATTTAAACGGATACCAGAGTCATATACAAAATTGGCATTGTTAAATTTGTTTTTTACAAGCCCAATATCTCCGTAGGCATGAATATAACGCCAAATTGATGTAGTTACACTTGCGGTTGTCATCCATTGGTTTGCAAATGCAGTATCTAATTGCGACTTAAAACCTCCTTCTGTAACTATTATTTGTTGGCTAAATAGTCCTGAATCTTCAGAACGGCCTAAGTAATTTAAATCAAATAAATAATCTGTTGGACGATCTAAAGCGAAGCTGAAAAAATTGGAACTTGTATCTGTTCTATTATCCAAAAATATACCAGCAAAGCATCTAAAATTGATATTTCGGTTTGTTTTTGTGAGCTTTCGGTATTCATAATTTAATGAGAGCTTACTAAATTTATTGGCTACTTGCAGGTCTGTATTAAACCTTGAATAATTAATAATCCCAGGACTAAGATGTGTGTATCTTAAATTAAAAACATTGTAATCTGGTTCATCAACTTGTACCGTAGCATTATCACCAATACTTCTGTTGATACTTATATATCGTGCGGTGATAAGATCTGTTTTATCCGATCTTAAATCAGAATCATCTCTGAAAAGAAATGAAACAGAAGGACGAATTCTTGTAAAAAAAGCATCATTTGCAAAAGATTGATACCCAGCAGAAATGCCATACGTAACGTTAAATAAGTTTTTATCTTCAATATTATTAGTGTAAAACAAATTTACGCTACCTGTTAAAGCCTTAGAACTTGTGGCATATTGCGGTGAGAATCTGTAATTAAGACGTTTACGTAAAATGGTTTTATTGTAAAATTTTGCACCTAAGGTTAAACCATCATAAATATTTTTAAACTCAGCTAATGGCATTAAAAAAACTTGGTTGTAATCTGGGTCTTCAATATCTTTAAAAAGTCTAAACTGAAGAGGTTTATTATTTAAAAAAGAACTATTTAATGTTTTGTAATTATCACGCTGATTAAACTCGGGTATTTTATTATAATAATCTAAAACAAATTTTTGGGTACTATCTTTTAACAAACCAATAGTTTTTATTCCTTTAATGTTTTCTACCCATACCTTATCAATAACAGAGTCATTTTTCAGTTTAAAAAGTGAAATTGGCATGCTGTTTTTTCGTTTGTTTTTTAACGTTACAAAAACAGAGTCTTGAGTTGTATGTATCGATTTTATTTTGAAATCAATTTTTTTTCGGGTATTTAAATAATCGTCAAAAAACCAATCTATGTTTTTAGAAGTTTTAGTTTTAATAAAGTTTTCAAAAGTTTTTACAGTTATATTTTTGAGTTGGTTTTCTTTTAAAAATGCGCTAAGTGCTTCGCTCATATTCATATCTTCTGTAAAATCATCGAGGTAATTAAAACCTATACCAGCTTTGTATTTAGCTGCAATGTTTGCATTGAATTTTATTAAGGAATCTTTTGAGGTTGTTAAGGGTTGATCTCTATTTTTTCTGGCTATTTCCATAGCATATAAAAAATACTGATAATTAAAATCTAACTCTGCAGCATAAAAAGATTTTATACCCCAATAGTTTGCTAACTTTCCTAAGAGTTTTGTGTTTGGGTAGTTATCTTCAACATATTGCATTAAAAAATAAATCTGCAAGCCTTCATTAAGCCAATGTTCTTTTCTTGGATTTAAAAGCAATGTATTGTCTAAATATTTTTTTAACGCTGTTTTTAATAGTTTAAGTTCGTATTGAAAATTATCTGGAAATGGTCTTAAAATTCCAGGTAGCTGATTAAGACCATATAAGGGGCTTCTGTTGTAATCATTTGCGGTAACTAACAATTTATTGTGTGGGTATTCTCCAATATTTTCAGTTAAATAACGTGTAATTTTATCTGTTATGATAGCCGTTTCTGCAGAAGAAATACCAGCATTATCAATATCAGAAACTATTGTGAAATTATCGGTTTGTATATAGCCGTATTCTGGGTTTTTTTTTAAAGATAAATAAGTGTCTAAACGATTATTACCAACCAATAAGGTTTGTTGCATTTTACCATTATTAATTTTGTTTTCAGAGGCAACATCTAATTCAGATGTAATTTTATAATCACTTGGATAGCTTATATTGAGTATAATATTTGCTTTTGGTACTAATAAATCATCTAAATTTTTATTGCTATAATATTGCCATTTTGTGTCAAAAAATGTTGGGGTAATGTACCAATATTTAAGGACTAAAGCATTTGTATTTGTAATGCCGTAATCTGTAAATGTAGCATCTGGTAAAACCAATTTGTAATCTAGTTTTAAGATGTAAGATTTACCCGGTAAAATTGGTTTTAATAAGGTTACCTTTATGATATCTGGGTGTTTTTTTAAATAACTATACTCAAGATTTTTATGCGTTGATGCATCTTTTAGTGAATATATTTCAGTGTAGCCACGTTTTTTATCTTTAGCTAAATGAAATTTTGTACTAAATTCTTCCTCAAAACGCTTAGCTAATGGTGTCTCTTTTGTAGAGTAACTGTTATTCCAATCGTTTAGATATACGCTAGTCCAAGTAACGTTAGAGGTGTTTTTGTAAACAAGTGTTTGGTTAATAGTTATTGATTTGGTTTCAATATCTACCACTGCATCTAATGTGATTTTATTTTGAGATAATAATACTGAGTTAACTAAAACTAAGAGTATTGTAATATTTAGATGTTTTATCAATTAATAAAAATTTTAGAAGTTTGGACTTAAACCAGACTCTTTATAGAAATTATTTAGTATGTCTATAACTTCATCTGACGAATCTACCAAGTGTATTAAATCTAAGTCTTTTGGACTAATGTTACCAGCCTCTAACAACGTGTTTTTAATCCAATCCATTAAACCTCCCCAAAATTTTGAACCTACTAGGATAATAGGGAATGTTTCAATTTTGTGGGTTTGTATAAGTGTAATGGCTTCAAAGAGTTCGTCTAAAGTGCCAAAACCGCCCGGCATAACTACAAAACCTTGAGAGTATTTTACAAACATAACTTTACGTACAAAGAAATAATCAAAATCTAAACTTTTATCATTGTCAATATACGGATTATCATGTTGCTCAAAAGGCAAATCAATATTTAAACCCACTGAGGTGCCACCGCTAATATGAGCCCCTTTATTACCAGCTTCCATGATACCTGGGCCACCACCCGTAATTATACCATAACCGTTATCTACAATTTTTTCTGCAACTTCTACTGCTAATTTATAATATTGGTGTTCTGGTTGTGTTCTGGCAGAACCAAAAATAGAAACGCAAGGGCCAATTTTACTTAATTTTTCGTACCCATTTACAAACTCTCCCATGATTTTAAAAATAGCCCAAGAGTCGTTTGTTTTTATTTCGTTCCAGCCTTTGTGTTTATGTTCTTTCATTGTTTTAATTTTTTAAGTTTGTAAAGTTTCAATTAAGTTATTTTAATATTCAATTTCCAATTTCCAATTTTCAACCTCCAATCTTCAACCTCCAATCTATTCCATTTCTTTCTTCAAAAACTTTGCGGTGTAGCTTTTTTTATTTTTAATAAGTTGTTCTGGTGTGCCTTTGGCAACGACTTCTCCGCCACCTTTTCCGCCTTCGTAGCCAATATCTATTATATAGTCAACGGTTTTTATGACATCTAAATTGTGTTCAATAATTAATACGGTGTTACCTTTGTCTGCTAATTTGTTGAGTACTTTCATTAATACTCTAATGTCTTCAAAATGTAAACCTGTGGTAGGTTCGTCTAAAATATAAAACGTATTGCCAGTATCGCGTTTACTTAATTCTGTTGCTAGTTTTATGCGCTGTGCCTCGCCACCAGAAAGCGTGGTGCTTTGCTGCCCTAAGGTAATATAACCCAAACCAACATCTTTTATGGTTTTTAATTTTCTGTGAATTTTTGGAATGTGTTCAAAGTATCCAACAGCATCTTCAATAGTCATATTTAAGATATCACTAATAGATTTTCCTTTGTAACGAATTTCTAAGGTTTCACGATTAAAACGTTTGCCTTGGCAGGTTTCGCATTCTACATAAACATCTGGCAAAAAATTCATTTCAATAATACGCAAGCCGCCACCTTTACAGGTTTCGCAGCGCCCACCAGCTACATTAAAACTAAAACGTCCTGGTTTATAACCACGTATCATGGCTTCTGGAATTTTAGAAAATAAGCTTCTTATTTCATCAAACGTTTTGGTGTAGGTTGCTGGGTTACTTCTTGGCGTGCGTCCAATTGGCGATTGGTTAATATCTATAACCTTATCTAAATGTTCTAAACCTTTTATGCTTTTGTAAGGCATTGGTATTTTTACACCATTAAAATAATGCGCGTTTAGAATAGGGTAGAGGGTTTCATTAATTAGTGTAGATTTTCCGCTACCAGAAACACCAGTAATTCCAATCATTTTACCAAGTGGCAATTCAATAGATACATTTTTAAGGTTATTACCTGTACACCCTTTTAAAACTATTTTTTTACCATTGCCTTTGCGTCTGGTTTTTGGAATTTCAATTTCTTTTTTTCCGTTTAGGTAATCTGCGGTTAATGTATTGTGGGTTAGTAATTGTTTTGGTGTGCCTTGGCTAATGATTTCACCACCGTGTTTGCCTGCAAAAGGACCCATATCTATAACATGGTCGGCACGTTCAATCATGTCTTTATCATGCTCAACTACAATTACAGAATTGCCAACATCTCTTAATGATATTAATGAGTTTATAAGTTTTTCGTTATCGCGTTGGTGTAGCCCAATGCTAGGTTCATCTAAAATATAAAGCACACCAACCAATTGTGAGCCAATTTGTGTTGCTAAGCGAATACGTTGTGCCTCGCCGCCAGATAAGGATGTAGAGCTTCTGTTTAGTGATAAATAGGTTAAGCCAACATCTAATAAAAATTGAACTCGCGCTTTAATTTCTTTAATAATTTCTTCAGAAATTTTTCGTTGATTTTTAGATAATCGTTTGGGTAAATCTTGAAGCCATTGATTTAATTCAACAATATCCATTTTCACCAAGTCGGCAATACTTTTGTCATCTACTTTAAAATAAAGTGATGCTTTGCGCAAACGTGAGCCTTCGCAAACTGGGCATTCAATTTTATCCATGTAGGCTTTTGCCCAACGGACTAATGCTGTGGAATCTGATTTGTATTGACTGTTAATGAAATTTGCAACACCTTCAAAATCAATATCATAATCTCTAGTGATACCAAGTATTTTACTTTCAATGGTAAATTTTTCTTTGCCACCATGCAATATAATAGTTTTTGCTTTTTCTGGAATATCTTTCCAAGGTGTGCTCATTGTAAAATCGAAACCTTGTGCAATGGTTTCAAACTGTTTAAAAATCCAGCTTTTCTTTTGTGTGCCATGCGGTGCTAATGCACCATTTTTAATAGAAAGTGTTTCGTCTGGTACTAGTTTTTTTTCATTTACAACATACAATTCTCCAATACCATTACAATTTGGACAAGCGCCTTTTGGGGAGTTGAACGAAAAATTATTGGGTTCTGGATTTGGGTATGAAATACCAGAAGTAGGACACATTAAATTTCGACTAAAATAACGCGGTGTATTAGTATCTTGGTCTATTACCATGAGTACATTATCACCATGGTACATGGCCGTATTAATAGATTCTGATAAGCGTTTATCGTTATCTTTTGTGGTATCTATTTTAAGACGATCTATAACAATTTCAATATCGTGTGTTTTATAGCGGTCTAGTTTCATGCCTTTTTCAAGGTCCACAATGTTGCCGTCTGTTCTCACTTTTACAAAACCTTGCTTAGCAATTTGTTCAAACAACTCACGGTAATGTCCTTTTCGAGATCGTACTACTGGAGATAATATGTTAATACGTTTGCCTTTGTAAGATTCTAAAATTAAATTTTTAATTTGCTCATCGTTATAGCTTACCATTTTTTCGCCAGTTTCATAACTGTAAGCATCTGCTGCTCTGGCAAATAAGAGCCTAAGGAAATCGTAAATTTCTGTAATAGTACCTACTGTGGAACGAGGAGATTTGCTCGTGGTTTTTTGTTCAATGGCAATAACAGGCGAAAGCCCATCTATTTTATCAACATCTGGACGCTCTAAACTGCCTAAAAACTGACGTGCATATGCTGAGAATGTTTCGATATAACGGCGTTGTCCTTCGGCATAAATAGTATCAAAAGCTAATGATGATTTTCCACTACCAGATAACCCTGTAATTACAACCAGTTTTTCTCTAGGAATGGTAACATCTATGTTTTTTAAATTGTGCACACGTGCACCTTTTACTTCTATCGAATCGTCTAATGTTGTCATAGCAATACTGCTCAAAAATGAATGTTTTGGCAAGATTGTAAAGGTACAATTTTAGTTGTTAAATAGTTGTGAAAGTATAAGGCAACATCTACGCTATTTAAAATCCTGTATTTAGCCCTTTCAGGTTTTTAAAACCTAAAAGGTTTGCGACAAAATAGTTTTTCAAAAAAAAATGCTTTAATAATTAATTATCTCATAGACCTTTCAGGTTTTTAAAATCTGAAAGGTTTGCGTTAAAATAGTTATTCAAAAAAAAATGCTTTAATAATTAATTAACTCATAGACCTTTCAGGTTTTTAAAACCTGAAAGGTTTGTCATAAAATAGTTATTCAAAAAAAACACCTCAATAATTAATTATCTCATAGCCCTTTCATATTTTTAAAACCTGAAAGGTTTGCAATTTAAATACCCGTATAATTACTTGGGGTTATTGCTTTTAATTCAGACTTAATAGCATTAGAAACCTCTAAAGTATCAATAAAGTTAGCTATAGAATGCTGTGTTATAGCTTCATTTGTTCGGGTTAACCCTTTAAGAGCTTCATAAGGATTTGGGTAACTTTCACGCCTTAAAATAGTTTGAATTGCTTCTGCAACCACAGCCCAATTATTTTCTAAATCTTGTTTAAATTTAGCTTCGTTTATTAATAATTTCCCTAATCCTTTTAAAGTAGATTGAAATGCAATTAGTGTATGCCCAAACGGGACTCCAACATTTCTTAAAACAGTACTATCTGTTAAATCACGTTGTAGTCTTGAAACAGGTAATTTTGCAGATAAGTGTTCAAAAATAGCATTTGCAATACCAAGGTTTCCCTCACTGTTTTCAAAATCTATTGGATTTACTTTGTGTGGCATTGCAGAGCTACCAACTTCCCCTTTTTTAATTTTCTGTTTAAAATAGTCCATAGACACATAGGTCCAAAAATCACGGTCTAAGTCTATAATAATGGTATTAATACGTTTTAAGGTATCAAATAAGGCCGCAATATGGTCGTAATGTTCAATTTGTGTGGTTGGAAACGAGTGGTGTAATCCTAATTTTTCTTGAACAAATTGTGTTCCAAATACTTTCCAATCTATATTTGGATAGGCTACTTTATGAGCATTAAAATTACCGGTTGCACCACCAAATTTTGCAGCACTAGGTACATCGTTTAATAAATTAAATTGTTCTTTTAAACGTTTTGCAAACACAGAAATTTCTTTTCCTAAACGTGTTGGAGAGGCTGGCTGACCATGTGTTCTGGCAAGCATTGGTATAGCTTCCCAAGTGTTGGCTAAGGCTTCAATTTTTTCTAATAAAGTAAGATATTGTGGTACATAAACCGCATTCATAGCATCTTTAATACTTAAAGGAATTGCGGTGTTATTGATGTCTTGTGAGGTTAAGCCAAAATGAATAAACTCTTTGTATGCTGTTAATCCTAAAGCATCAAATTTTTCTTTAATAAAGTATTCTACTGCTTTTACATCGTGGTTGGTTACCTTTTCTATATCTTTTATTGCTAAAGCATCAGCTGTTGTAAATTTTTTATAGATAGCTCTTAAGTCTTCAAAAACCGAATTGGAAACTGTTTTTAATTGTGGCAATGGTAATTCGCAGAGCGCAATAAAATATTCTATTTCAACTAAAACGCGGTATTTAATAAGTGCTTCCTCAGAAAAATAATGTCCTAAAACGTCTATTTTAGATCGGTATCTGCCATCTATTGGCGAAATTGCGTTAAGTTGTGATAATGCCATCTGCTTTTTAAATTTTAAGCCTCAAATATAGTTAAGAGTTTTTGTTAAGTGTTATAAAATTTGGAAAGTTTGAGATTTAGAAAAGTTTATAGTTTAGAATTATAGCTTAAAAATTAGAGGTTTGCTTTTGGTTTTATGTTCCTTAAAATATGTTTTGCTCTTGCTTTGAAAGCGGCACTCTGTGAAGCAAAATCACGCTCTAAAATAATTATTAATTCTGGATGAATCCAACTGTATTCCTTCCCAAACAAATACAGTACATTCATGCTGTAGGCTTTAGGAGCAACTTTTTCATCATTAAGCATCCAATTAAAACAGGCTTCAATTATTTTTTCTTTATGGGTTTCTGTGAGTGCGTCTTTAATTTTATTTTCAGTTTTCGAATAATTTGCAGTTGTAAGATATTCACATATTTTTGCCATTGGCCTTACCGCAGCATCTAAATGTACTTTAGAAAGGTTTCCTGTAAATGTATCTAAATAAGGAATAATAGCGTCTAATTTTTCGCCACACATAAACTCAAAAACCCAAGCAGCTTTACAAGAAATTTTATTATCAATCTCAAAAAGCAGCTCTAAAAGTGGCTGAATTAAATTTGGGTTATCAATAACCAAATTAGCATAGTACAAACGTTTTTCTCGTGAATGATTCACGTAATTTAATTCTGTATAAAGTTGTGTTTTGGTCAAAAGAAATTATTATTTTAGACCTCTAAAATAATAAAAATGAAGATTCTTAAAAAACTAGCCCTACCATTTATAGTTGTAATTTTAATTGCACAATTTTTTGGTCCAGAAAAAAATGAGGGTAACATTGCTTCAATAGACGCTTTTATAGCAGATACAAAACCTCCACAAGAGGTTAAAACCATTTTAGAAACCAGTTGTTTTGACTGCCATAGTAATACTACAAATTACCCTTGGTATAACGCCATAACACCTGTTAATTATTGGTTAGATAGCCATATTAAAGATGGTAAAAAACACTTTAATGCTTCGCTATGGAATGATTATTCTGATAAACGAAAAGACCATAAATTAGATGAACTAGCAGAAGAAGTTGCCGAAAAAGAAATGCCTTTGCCAAGTTATACTTGGACGCACGAAGATGCAGATCTTTCACAGGAACAAATTGATGCTGTCGTAGCTTGGGTTAATTCAGCCCGACTTAAATACGCGTTTTTAAAAGAAGCAGAGTAGGTTTTTTAAAGTTTGAAATAAACAAATTGCAAAGCCCTGAGGTTTATAACATTAAACGATTTCATGCTATCTGTTTAAATGCCTAATATTTAAAGTTGAATAAAAAACTACTCATTATTGGTTTTGTATGGCCAGAACCAAAAAGTTCTGCAGCTGGTAGCAGAATGCTTCAACTTATTGCACAATTTCAAAAACAAGGCTATGCTATAACGTTTGCTTCGGCAGCAAACACATCGCCTAATACGTTTAACTTAAATTCAATTGGGGTAGAGTCTCACCCCATTATTTTAAACGATGCTTCTTTTGATGTTTTTATTTCAGAGTTAAACCCAGATATTGTACTATTTGATAGGTTTATGACAGAAGAACACTACGGTTGGCGTGTTGCAGAACAGTGTCCGCACACAATACGTATTCTAGATACTGAAGATTTTCATGGTTTAAGAAAAGCTAGAGAATTGGCTTTGAAACAGCAGGAATCTGTTACGCTAAAACACCTTCAAAACACCATTACAAAACGTGAAATTGCAAGTATTTACCGTTGCGATTTAAGTTTAATTATTTCTGAAGCTGAAATGGAATTGCTTACCCTTCAATTTAAAATTGATAAAAAACTACTTTATTATCTTCCTTTTTTGTTAGAACCCATTTCTGAAAACACTAAAAGCGCTTTACCAAGTTTTGAAAAAAGAGCACATTTTATAACCATTGGAAATTTTTTACATGCACCAAATTATGATGGAGTTTTATATCTAAAACAGCATATTTGGCCTTTAATACGCAAAGTGTTACCGGAAGCAGAATTACATATTTATGGAGCTTATGCTTCTCAAAAAGTAAATCAGTTACATAATAATGCAGATGGTTTTTTAATAACAGGTTTTACAGAAAATGTAAATGAGGTAATGCAACACGCAAAAATAGTTTTGGCAGCTTTACGTTTTGGTGCCGGACTTAAAGGCAAACTTTTTGATGCTATGCAAAACGGTACACCTGCTATAATGAGTACTATTGCAGCCGAAGGTATTTTTACTTCAAGTGAAATGTCTAATGGTTTTATTGAAGATAATCCCGTAGTTTTTGCACAAAAAGCAATTGATTTATATACCAATTCCGAAACATGGAAAAGTAAACAAAATCAAGGTTTTGAAGTGTTAACTAACCGATTTGATAAAGCACATTTTGAAGCTGATTTTGAAAAAAAAATAAACGAATTAATTGAGCATCTACAATTCCATCGTCAAGATAATTTTATAGGGCAATTACTGCAGCACCACACTTTACAAAGTACAAAGTATTTGAGCAAATGGATTGCATTAAAAAATGCTAAGTATTAACCCTTAATTAGATTGTTTATTAATAGTGCGTATTGTCTTTTAAAATTTATTTAACGTGTTGTTTTTAACGTATTTCGCAGTAGAAGAAATAATTAAAGTACATTAAATTAGTAAACAAAACCCGTAAATGGATAATAAAAAGCGCTGGATAAGTTGGAATGAAAATGTACAGCATGATTATAAAGAATTACACGAAATTACTTCTGAAGCACAGTTTGCATCTGTGATAAAAACTTCAAAAACTGTACGTTATTATGGCACAAAACAATCTTCTGCAGATATTAGTGCAGGTACAGACACTTTAATTTCTATTGAAAATTACAATGCTATACTTGATGTTAATACTGAACTAAAGCAAATTACAGTTCAATCTGGTATAAAATTAAAAGAACTCATAACGTTTATTGAATCCCAAAAATGGTGCATACCGTGTTTGCCAGACATTAATACCATTACACTTGGTGGTGCTTTAGCTACTGGAACACATGGTACAAGCGGAAAGTTATTATCGTCTTACATGGTAAAGTGTCGCCTCATTTTAGAAGATGGAACTCTAAAAACGGTAAGTGAAGGTGATGAATTAATGGATGCACTTAGAGTTTCTTTAGGTACTTTAGGAGCAATGTCTACAATAACATTACAATGTGAAGATATCTACACATTACATATTAAGGAAGGTCCAGAACGTGATGAAAATTGGTTAAAAAACTTAAACACTAATCTACAAGCACATGATTTTTTAAGAATTTTATGGCTCCCACATACTGGAAATGGCTATGTAATTAAAGGGGGTAAAATTGAAGATTCTAAAGTTGTTAAAGAAAAATTAGGTCCTAAACACCTTAAAAACAGACGTAAAGTATCTAAATTACTTTACAGATTTACTAAAAGTGCGCCATGGACAATTTATTTTGCAAATAAAATATTGTATTACAGGTTTTTTAGAAGTGAAAAAGAGCACAAAGGAAGCCTGTATGGTGCTACAGTAACCAAATCTAGAGGTTCTACATTAGAACTGGCAGAATGGGCAATAGATTTAGAAGTATTTCCAAAGCTGTTTGCAGAGCTAAAGACCTACATTAATACGTTTAAAAATAAAACGTTTATTCATATTCCTATGGATATTAGGTTTGTACATAACGATCAATCGTGGTTAAGTAATACTTATAATCAAAATATAACAGTAACTATAGGTTGTGTAACAAGAGATGCAGCATCAGCAGACAGTTACGAGGCTTTTAAAACTGTTGAAACTATTTTTTTAAAATATGGCGGTCGTCCGCATTGGGGTAAACGCTTTGAAGCTAAAGATGCTGAGTTTGAAAAACTGTACCCAAAATGGCAAGAATTTAAAGCATTACGCAAGCAAATGGATCCTAGCAATAAGTTTTTAAACGGGTATTTAAAGTCTGTATTTTCAGAATAATAAACCGATGATACAAATTAAAGCAGTTTTATTCGATTTTGATGGTGTTATAGCCAATAGTAAAATAGTCCATGATGCTTCATGGTTGTATGCATTAAATTCGGTTTTAAATCTAAATTTAAAGATTTTGCCAGAGGTTAATACCTCTGGGCAATCTGCACAACGCATATCAGAAACCCTAAGTGGTTTTTATAATAAGGCTTCAGAAGCTAGTACTATTTTAAAAACTAAAAACACATACTTAGATCAAAATTTACAGAATATTGAACCTTTACCAGGTGTTTCTGAGTTATTTAATTATTTACAATCTAAAAACATTCCTTATGGTATTGCCAGTAACGCAAGTAAATTTTATATAAAAGCTTGGTTAAGTCAATGGGGTTTTAAAGTGAAAGTAGCTTATGGTTATGAAGATTATAAACTTCCAAAACCACATCCAGAACCTTATATTAAATTGGCTGAATTTTTAGGAGTTAATACTTCAGATTTTAATTCTGTATTAGTTTTTGAAGACAGCACACCTGGTTTGCAAGCGGCATTAGGTGCAGGTATGCAGACGGCTCACATACAATCGCATTGTCATGTAAGTTCTGAGATTTTAAGCCAAACAAATTATAAGTTTAAATCACTTAAAGACGCTTTACAATTATTTTAAAATTTATAAAAAATTGAAAATTAAAGACTTACTTAAAGATATTTATTTTCAATTTTCTATGTAGAATTGATAATTAGTGTATTTTTACGCTATAACAAACAATTAAAACTTTTAAAAATGAAAAAATTAGTATTATCATTAGCTGCACTTTGCATGATTGTTTCACTTTCATCTTGTCGTGAAACTGCAAAAGAAACAGAATCTACATTAGAAACAATGGCAAAAGACGCTAAAGAAGCTACAAATGAAGCGGTTTCTAAAGCTGGAGATGCAATTAATGAGGCTGGTGACGCGGTTAAAGATGCTGCATCTAACGCAGGTGATGCTGTAAAAGATGCTGCTGGTAACACAGTAGATGCTGTTAAAGACGCTGCAAATTCTACAGGTGAAGCAATTAAAGATGCTGCTGGTAACGCTGTAGATTCTGTAAAAGATGCTGCTGGTACTGCTGTTGATACAGCTAAAGATGCTGCTGGAAATACAATAGATGCTGCTAAAGATGCTGCAACAAAAGCTGCTACTGACGCTAAAGAAGGTGCGAAATCATCTTTAAATAAATTAAAAGGGGGGAACTAAAATTCACCTTTTTTATCATTAAATCCTGGTAACTATTTTCTTATCAGGATTTTTTTATTTTGAAATTTATATTGTTGACTTGAGTTTGATTATTAGTTTTATTTAAAAAAAATCATTTTAAATCATTTTTAAATAGCTTATATAAAGGCTTTAAAAACCTAAAAAACGTTTTGTAAAAATGAATAGATGTGTAGTATGTTTGTTTGTAAAGTTTGTTTTGATAAGCGCTAACTTTTAGATCGTTTTCGCGCTTTTTGGGTTGCATTTCTATACAGGCAAATCCGCCCCACATTTCGCGTTTTAAGCCATCATGGTTAAACAAACCTGTTGCAAAATCTAACTCTACAGCATGCACATAGCTGTTACTATTATAATTATAAGCTTGCATGCCTTTTCTACAATCTGGATTAAAACTATCATGAAGTATAATTGTAATATTCTGTTTTGGAATTAATTGTAGCACATTAGTAATATCTTGTAAAACACCATCTGTGCTATGGTCTCCGTCTATAAGTATAAATTCTACTACTTCATCTGAGTTGTTTATTTCTGATACCAGTTTAGGGATTATAGTTTTAGAATCCCCAATTTTGTAGCTAACATTTTTAAACGCCTCACAGCGACTGTCTCTGAATTCTGGGCTTAAATCTATGGCGTAAACTTTTTCTGAAAAAGCACTTAAAACTTGCAAGCTTCCGCCATTATAGGTGCCAATTTCTATGGCTACTTTTGGCTTTATAGTTTGTAACAATTGAATAATAGTAGCCTGCTCTGCAGTACTCATTGACCACGGAATTGGGTATTGGCTAGATATTAATTGTATCATTATCTTAAAATAAGTTTTTTAATTACAACTTTCCCAATGGCTTCATTGAGTAATCGTATTATTTTTTCGCTGCCATAACTTAGTTCTTCTCGCAATACGCTTGAGCTAAGCTTTACGTAAAGTACATCTTGTTTTAATTCAATAGCTGTGGTGTAATTATTAACTCCATTTCCCATAAGATTGGTCCAAGCTTCACGCACATCAACTTTATCTAGGCCTGGTTGTAAGTTGTTGGTGTCAACAAATTCTTTTAGGATATCTTGCATGGATCGGTTGTCGTTATTACGCTTTGCCATTTTTGGGTTTGGTGTGTTTTATAATTGCAAATAATTAAAGCTATTCTGTACTTAAATTTATTGGTGTGTACCGTTTGTAAACGTAAATGGTTTCTGTAGCATTCATTACTTTAAGCTGCGTTTCAGTGGCTTCTAAAACCGTTTCTTCCCAACTGTTGTATGGTGTTTTATACTGCAGTGTTACTGTATTGTTTTCAATTTTTAAGGTTAATGCTTCAACATCTTTACTTGTAATATAATTACCATTTAAAGAAGGGTTTAGTTTTTTTCTAAAACCTTTCAACTGGTCATTAAAGGTTATGTAATCTACGGTTTCGTTGTATTTGTAAGTTTTTTGGTTACCATCTGTAAATATAACTTTTTCAATTTCCCAATACCCTTTAAGGTGTTTAATATAAGTTTCAGGATTTTTAGCACAGCCAAAAATGAAGATAAAAAGTAGCCAATAGTAGCGTCTCATAGTTTAAAAATTTTATAAGATTGGTGAGTTTTTTTTACAATAGTTTCAGTACGTTCTGGATGTGTGTCACTTATAAATAACTGTCCAAAATCTTCATGGTTTACTAAATTAATGAGCTGTGCCACTCGGTATTCATCTAATTTATCAAAAATATCGTCTAATAATAAAATAGGGGTGACGCCACTTTGCTGTTTTATAAAATCGAATTGTGCTAATTTTAAAGCTATTAAAAATGATTTTTGTTGCCCTTGACTGCCAAATTTTTTAATAGGGAAGTCGTCAATCAAAAACTCCATGTCGTCTTTATGAACACCAACACTTGTGTATTGCAAGGCTTTATCTTTATTAATGTTTGTATTTAATAAATCGGCTAAATTATGTTCTAATAAATCGCTTTTATACGTTAAATTTATAGCTTCTTCACTTTGGCTAATCGTAATATAGCGTGCTTTAAAAATAGGAATAAACGTTTTTAGAAACGCATTACGTTTTTCAAAAATTTGTGTACCAAACTCACAAAGTTGGTCGTTATAAACCGCTAATGTAGTTGCGTTAAATGCATTGTTAAGCGCAAAATATTTTAAAAGCGCATTGCGTTGCGACAGTACTTTGTTGTAGTTTATTAAAGCAACCAAATAATTTTTATCACTCTGCGAAATAACACTATCTATAAACTTACGTCGTGTATCACTGCCTTCAGTAATTAAATCGCGGTCTGCTGGCGAAATTATAACCAATGGAATAAACCCAATATGCAAACTAAATTTTTCATAAGCTTTTGCATTGCGCTTAATTACTTTTTTCTGACCACGTTTCAGCGATACAATTATTTTTTCTAAACGCTCATTTTTAGTAAAATGACCATCTACAACAAAAAAATCCGAGTTATGCTTTATGTTTTGTACTGCAATTGGATTGAAATAACTTTTTCCAAATGCCAAATGATAAATAGCATCTAGTGCATTGGTTTTTCCAACACCATTAGACCCAACAAAACAATTTATTTTTGAGTCGAAATTAAAAACCTGACTTTCAAAATTCTTGTAATTAATTAAAGATAATGTGTTTAGAAACATATAAGTCTGAAATGAATTGCTCTGGGCTTGGCTTGGAATGCTATTTTTAAAAGTGATGCAAATTATCCAAAAATAACAAATAAATAGGCTTTTAAATCCCAATAAAAATTATATTTTTGCGCACGTTTAAAATACAGATATAATGGCAACATATAAGAAAAGAGGTTATAAACCGAAAACAAAAGTAGAAAAAGAAGAGGTTTTTGAAGAAGATTCTACAACTGCAGAAGTTTTTAACACCTTAGATGAAGGAGCTTCAAAGGCCGAAGAATGGGTTGTAAAAAACCAAACCTACATAATCGGTGCAATTGGAGTAATTGCATTACTGGTTATTGCCTACATGGGTTATACCAAGTATATTACTGAGCCTAACGAAAAAGAGGCTATGAACGAAATGTACACGGCTAAAACGTATTTTGATGAAGCTGTAAATGGTGTAGCAACAGACTCTTTATACAAACTTGCTTTAGATGGTGGTAATGGCAAATATGGTATGTTAGATATTATTGAGGAATACAGTGGTACTCCTGCTGCAAACTTAGCTAATTACTATGCCGGTATGGCGTATTTAAATCTTAAAGATTACCAGAACGCTGTAACGTTTTTAGATGATTTTTCTGCAGAAGATAACATGCTAGGGCCTATTGCAAAAGGTGCTATTGGCGATGCTTTTGTGCAACTAGAGCAGTTAGATAAAGGTTTAGAATATTATGAAAAAGCATTCAAAACCAAAACAAATGAATTTACAACACCGCTTTTTTTAATGAAAGCTGCCAAAGTAGCATTAGATTTGGGTGAAAACTCTAAAGCGCTTGAGTATTTAAAACGTATAAAATCTGAATTTCCTAATGCAACAGAAGCTAGCAAAGTAGATGTGCTTATTGGAAAAGCAGAAGCAAGCCTATAAAACAAATGGCAACAGCAAATCATAATTTATCTCAATACGATAAATCTACAATCCCAAATGCGAAAAATTTTCGATTTGGGATTGTTGTTTCAGAATGGAACACAACGATAACAGAAGGTTTGTGGCAAGGTGCTTTTGATGCGCTTATAGATTGTGGTGCTCTAAAAGAAAATATTGTACGTTGGAATGTACCTGGTGCATTTGAACTTGTTTATGGTGCTGCAAAAATGAGTAATAGTATATATGCAGCGTCTGGTATGTTAGATGCAATTATTGTAATAGGTTGTGTTATACAAGGCGAAACCAAACATTTTGATTTTGTTTGTGATGGTGTTACGCAAGGCATTAAAGATTTAAATCTCAAAGGTGATATTCCGGTTATTTTTTGTGTACTTACAGATAATACAAAGCAACAATCTATAGACCGCTCTGGTGGTAAACATGGAAATAAAGGCACAGAAGCCGCTATTACTGCAATTAAAATGGCAGATTTAAGAACGCTTAACTAAAGTAATACTTAAACAAGACATAGATTTATTATTAATGCCAAGCAGCACTGTTTGGCATTCTTTTTGAACTAAATTTTAGGAGGCTTTAATTCATAAATACGTTCAATTTTAAGTATTTTTGAGAAGCTTAAAAATAAACGCAATAAAAACCTAAGCAGACTATAATTTTGTTAAATTTTAATTAGCTACAGGTTATAAACTGAAATTATTTTGTTGAACCAAAGAAAAAATAAACGATTTAATTACCAATCGCGTTTAAACGAAGATGAAGCGCTAAGGTCTAAAAATAATTTAGAAGCTAAATGGGGTGATTTAAAACATCAGTCTAAACGCAGAGGTAACATATTAGCGTCATTACCAGTTCTAATTGTAATTTTAGCCTTAATTGTTTTCTTAATGTATTATCTGTAATTAAAATATAAAGACCATGGGACCAATAAAATTCACGTTAATAAAAAAATTACCAAGAAATAAACGCTTTAATTATACTCCTATGTATTACAAAGGTAAAGAGGATATTAATACGTCTCAATACCAAACAAAATTTGATGCCTATGCAGATAATTATAACAAAAGTGATTTTTCTGGTCAATGGCATGAAAGCAGAATACAAAACAGAACTAGAAATAACTCTGGGTTTAATAAAACCATTTACCTTTTAATTGGTGTTTTTATTCTTATTTTTCTGTTTATTATAGACTTTGATCTTTCTATCTTCTCTCGCGTACGCTAATGACAGATATTATTCAATTATTACCAGACCATGTTGCTAATCAAATAGCAGCTGGTGAAGTGGTACAGCGTCCAGCATCGGTAGTTAAAGAATTATTAGAAAATGCCATAGACGCAAATGCAACACATGTAAAATTAATTATAAAAAACGCAGGTAAAACACTTGTACAAGTTATAGATAATGGCAAAGGTATGAGTATTACCGATGCACGTTTGTGTTTTGAGCGCCACGCCACTTCTAAAATAAAAACTGCACAAGATTTATTTCAGCTAAATACTAAAGGTTTTAGAGGTGAAGCCTTGGCAAGTATTGCCGCTATTGCTCATGTAGAGTTAAAAACAAAACGTCCTAATGATGCGTTAGGATCTGAAATTACAATTGCTGGTAGTGAAGTAAAATCTCAAGATACCGTTGTAGTACCAACAGGTACTTCCGTGGCTGTAAAAAACTTGTTTTTTAATATCCCTGCACGACGCAATTTTTTAAAATCAGATACTGTAGAATTACGCCATATCAATGATGAATTTCATAGGGTGGCTCTAGCACATCCAAATATTGGATTTACATTATATCATAATGGTAGTGAGCTTTTTAATTTACCACAAGAAAATTACAGACAGCGTATTGTACATATTTTTGGTGCAAAAACTAATGAAAAATTAGTACCTATTGATGAAACTACAGAGGTTTTAAAAATATCGGGGTTTGTTGGTAAACCTCAATTTTCAAAAAAAACAAAATCAGAGCAATTTTTCTTTGTTAATAACCGTTTTGTAAAAAGCCCCTATTTAAATCATGCGGTTAATTCTGCTTTTGAAGGCTTAATAAAACCAGGCTATCATCCCAGTTATTTTTTAAATTTATTGGTAGATCCTAAAACTATAGATATTAATATTCATCCTACCAAAACCGAAATTAAATTTGATGATGAACATACCTTATATGCCATTTTACGTGCAGCCGTGAAACACAGTTTAGGGCAATTTAATATTGCGCCAGTTATAGATTTTGAGCATCAGAGTCAGCTTAACACACCTTACAACTATAGGGATAAAACGGTTGCCATACCTGCTGTAGATGTAGATCGTAATTATAATCCGTTTGCAGATACTATAACACAAACAGATTCTAAAAAAAAGTATTCAGCTCAATTTACAGCACCAAAAAGTGCTTCTTGGGAAAGTTTGTATGTAGGTTTAGAATCTAAAGGCAATGCAACTTCCCAAACAGATTTTGAAGCTCTTACTTTTGAAAGTAACCCAGAAACAACCACCATTTTTAATGAAAATACAGTTGTAGAAACTCAAAAAAACACGTTTCAGCTTCAGCAAAAATATATTGTGAGCACCCTAAAGTCTGGGATGTTAATTATAGATCAGAATAGAGCACATCAGCGTATTTTGTATGAAAAATACTTAAAACATACCACCTTGCAAAATGCAAATACCCAGCAATTATTGTTTCCGTATGCGTTAGAATTATCTCCGCAAGACATTAAAATACTAGCTGAACTTAAAGCAGATTTAGAGCATACTGGTTTTATTTTTGAAACATTTAGCCCTACACAAATTTCCATTTCCGGATTGCCAATTGGTGTGCCAGAAACAGAGATTACTACTATTTTTGAACAACTTATAGCTGCTGTAGAAAATGATGTGCCAGACGCTAATTTTAGCTCTACAGATTTATTAGCAAAATCTATAGCTAAAAGTTTGGCAATAAAGAATGGGCAAGTTTTAAATAACGAAGCGCAAGAACATTTGGTTAATAGCTTATTTGCCTGCAAAGATCCAAGTGTTTCGCCAACAAATAAGGCAACGTATATTACCATAGAAACAACGTCATTAGAAAAAAAATTTAATTAACTATGCAACTAAATATTACAGATGCGGTTAAGCATTTACTTATTATTAATGTGGTTATGTTTATTGGCACGGTTACCATTGGTGGAGGTGAGTTGTTTTACCAATGGTTTGCCTTGTGTTTTCCTAAAAATAATTTGTTTCAGCCATGGCAAGTACTTACACACATGTTTATGCATGGAAATATTCAACATATACTTTTTAATATGCTTGCTTTATGGATGTTTGGTACTGCTGTAGAAAAGATTTTTGGTACAAGAAAGTTTATTATATTTTACTTATTATCAGGTTTTGGTGCAGCAACCCTACAAATTGCATTTACTTATTTTCAATATATTACAGGACTAAATAGTTTAATCGAAACTGGTTTAGCACAATCAGATATAGTTTCAATTTTATCTGAAGGTAAATATGATACGCGCTGGGTGCAGTTATTAGGGGACAATTTTAAACCCTTTTTAGGTGCATTTAATTCAACAATGGTAGGTGCATCTGGTGCAATTATGGGTGTTTTAGTTGCATTTGGAATGCTATTTCCTGAAACTAAATTAATGCTCATATTTCTACCAATACCTATTAAAGCTAAATACTTTATACCAATTATAATCGCATTAGATATATTTTCTGCCATAAGTGGTAATTCTGTGCTTAGTCCAAGCAATATAGCCTATATGGCTCATGTTGGCGGCGCATTAACTGGATTTTTATTGATGTATTTTTGGAAGAAAAATGAATCGGATACATACCGCTGGAATTAATATGAAAACACTTCAAGATTTAAAATATAAGTACAAAACCCTCGATGTTTTTGGTAAAATTATTGCCATAAACTTCTTGGTGTTTTTAGTGCACTTTATTGTTACAGATGTATTACAATTAGCTGTGTTTAAGTATTTTGAGCTACCCACTCGTTTTTCTGATTTTATACTGCAACCATGGGCGTTAATCAGTTATGGTTTTATACATTATGGCTTTATACACATACTTATTAACCTTTTAATTTTATACTATATTTCTAGATTACTCATAAACTTATTTAGACCCAAAATGATTCTTAATATTTATTTTTTAGGGATAATTTTTGGTGGACTAGCATTTTTGTTTTTTTACAATGTTGTTCCGCCTCAGTATTTTAAAGTTACTACTCCTTTAGTTGGTGCTTCTGCCGGAATACGTGCTTTAATTATTTTTATTAGTGTTTATAATCCTAATACTGAGGTTCGTGTTTTTACCTTTAATATAAAGCTAAAATATATTGCTATGGTTTTGGTGGGATTAGATATTTTGGGTTTATTTACGGTTAATCAAGGTGGTAATATTGCACATCTTGGTGGTGCTTTACTAGGTTATATATATGCTGTAAAGCTTAATGAGGGTAAAGATTTTGGTGCTGGTTTTGAGCGTTTTATGGACAGTTTTATGGGTTGGTTTACCTCTAATTCTAATTTAAAAACGGTACACCGTAAGCCCAAAAAAGCACAAAGTTTTGCAGGTAAAACTAAAGCTGAATTTAACACCTATAATCATCAAAAGAAAATAGATTTAATTCTTGATAAAATTAGCAAAAGCGGTTATGAAAGTCTAACTGCCGAAGAAAAAGCGTTTCTCTTTAAAGCCGGAAAGTGATATTTTTTTGTAATATTAATATATGAAAGGATTAAAATTTGGTAATAAGCTTGTGTTTTTAGTTAACACTGTATCAGCATTTTTGTTACTACTTTCATATATACTGCAATACATTCCACCAAAACAATTCGCACTACTTTCTGTACTCAGTTTAACGGTGCCATTACTAATTGTTATTAATATCTTATTTTGTTTATACTGGTTGCTAGGTTTAAAAAAGCAGCTTTTATTATCATTAATTGTATTGCTTTTAGGTTACCGTTATATTAATACCATGTATAAGCTTTCTTCGGTTAAACCTACCGAAAATGCCAAACAAATAAGCATTATGAACTATAATGTGCGCATTTTTAATTTATATAATTGGTTGCCAAATACTAATGTAAAAAAGGATGTTAAAGCATTTATTGAAGCTGAACAACCAGATATTATATGCCTACAGGAGTATCACGCTAAAGCACCTTTACAGATTAACAATTATAATAAATTTGTATTTTTAACTGATAAGAAAAGTAAAACCGGACAAGTTATTTTTTCAAAATTTAAGATTATAGATTCGGGATCTGTAAATTTTCCAAATACAGGTAATAATGCCATTTTTGTGGATATTGTAAAGCAAAACGATACAGTAAGAGTCTATAATTTGCACATGCAATCTTCTGGAATAAACCCCAAAATTGAGACACTAAACAAAAAAAACTCTAGTGATTTATTTAAACAAGTAGGTAAGACGTTTAAAATACAACAAGATCAAGCTGAGTTATTTTTAAAACACAAATTAAAATGCCCATATAAAACTATTATAGCTGGCGATTTTAATAACACTGCGTATTCCTATTTATACAGAGTAATTAAAGCCGATTTTAAAGATGCATTTGAGGCTGCAGGAAGCGGTTTTGGGAGTACTTATGATTTTAAATATTTTCCGTTACGGATTGATTTTATTTTGTTGGATTCAGCATTTAAAGTTTCAGATTTTAAAACCTATGATGTAAAACTTTCCGATCATTTTCCAATTAAAGCCGTTTTAGAATTACATTAAAAAACAATCTGAAACATCTGCTAGAATATGGACTACTAACCCAATTCCAAATCGTCTTGTTTTTTTAGGAATTAACAATACAACATACACATGTAAAGCGTAATATGTATGAAATGGATGAAAATTAATACTACATCTGTTGGGTGCAAAAATAGGACTTGCTAACAAATGGTCTAGATCTATTACAAACGCACAAAGCATTATAATGTAAGCTTTTAACCATTGACTTTTAAATGCTGTGACGGCAATTAGTAACGGAAGCAAAAAATGAATGCCATAGTGAACACAAAACTGTAGCATTACACTATTTCTTGTTTTTTTAGGTAAAGTAGTGAATTAGTACCTTCATTAAATAATAGATCTAATATGCTTAGGTTAGATATAAAACCATGCTTTAGACTAAAAACTTGTGCGTAGGATTGAAATTCAATATACGATTTCTGTTTATTTACCAAGTACCTAAAATCACTAGTATGAGTTTCATTATTTGTTTCATAATTTATTTCAATATGAAATGTTTCGGTTTTGGTAAATGCAATTTCAGTTTGTAAACAGTCTAATAATGTTTCAAAAACTTTAAAGTTTAAATCTAGAATAAACCTATATTTTTTCTGAAAAAGCGGTAGTAAATCATCAATATAGTATTCAAAAAAAGGAGACATACTATAAGCAGATTGTAAGGATTTTAAATGTAATAATTGCCAATTTTCAGAATTAGAAATTTTAACATCCTTATACAATTGTCTGTTTTTTTGAGTGTAATTAACAGGCACAGTTAAGGCAAGTTTACCATTAGCACTATAAATTTCGGCTCTGTTTCTATAGCTTTGTTTTTGGTAATTATCACAGACTTCAAAGCACAACGTTTCTGCCATAAGCATTGCTTTAAAATTAGCAATGTTTGGAAAATAGGTTGGGTGAAGAAAGTGTTTAGTCATTAATTAAAATATGAATAAACATTAAGCTTTTTCAGCTTTCTTTTTACGTCTCCATCTGTTAAAAAATGTTATTCCAATTACAAATATTATAAACGGAATAAGGTATGAAGTTCGTTTGCCACTACCACTTACTGTAGTAAAAATGCGGTCCCAACGTGGTTTCCAGTTTTTAATACCATCATTAATACCATCTATACTCATCCATATAAATACAGGTTTGCCAAATGTGTGGTTAAAAGGTACAAATCCCCAATATCTACTATCAATTGAGTTGTGTCTATTATCTCCCATCATCCAATAGTAATCTTGTTTAAAGGTGTAAGATGTTGCAAGTTTATCGTCTATAAAAACTTGATTACCTCTTGAAACTACTTTATGACCTTCGTATTCTGAAATAGCACGTTTGTAAATAGATAAATTTTCCGTAGTTAAATTAACTGTAGCTCCAGATTTTGGTATCCAAATTGGGCCAAAATTATCAACATTCCAAGGGTAATTGATATCTCTAGGGAATACATCTTCCTTTTGACCAACAGGTCTTTTAATAGGAATTATTTGAGCAACTTCTGGATGAATTTTTAATTGTGAAATTGCGTTATCAGATGCCGCCGGAACAAATACTGATAGTGGTTTATTACCTCTACCGGCACTGTCAGTGATATCATATTTTTTTAGTAAATCTAAAATTCTTCCACCAGACAAGTCCCTTTTAAAAACGATTTCATAAGAAAATTGCAACTCAGTACGCTCTGGTAAAACATTCTGTTTTCCGTTAATATACACATAACCATTTCGTACTTCTAAAGTATCACCAGCAACTCCTACACAGCGTTTAACTAGGTTGGTTTTTTTGTCAATAGGTTTGTAGTAATTGCGGTCTGGATTAAACTTATTCATATCCAAAAGCGTATCTGCAGGCTGATTAAATACTACAATATCATTGCGTTCAATACGTTCAAAACCAGGGAGTCTTAAATAGGGGAGTTGTAGCTTGTTGTACCAAGAGGTGTTTCGGTTTTCAAAATCATCACTAAATAAGTATGATTTTTTTTTGAGTACCGGAATTGTATCATGTACCATTGGTGCTGCTACCGTTGTCATTGGTGCTCTTGGTCCGTAATGTAATTTACTAACAATAAGGAAATCTCCAATAAGTAAAGATTTTTCTAATGAAGACGAAGGTATTACAAACGGTTGAAAGAAATACGTATGTACAATTGTTGCGGCTACAATAGCAAATAGTACAGAGGTTATCCATTCTCCCAGTGGTGTTTTGGGTTTTAAGGGTCTGTTTTCAATGTAATTTACATTTGCAATGTAGTTTAAGTAATACATGTAAAAACCAAGTGTTACTATACAGAGTAGTGCGTCTGTTTTTTTATCTTTACCAAAAGTTCTTGCGGTTTCTACCCATATTGCAGGGATTATTATAAGATTAATTATTGGCAAAAACATTAAAAGAACCCACCACCAAGGCCGTGTTATAATTTTCATTAAAATTACAGCATTATATATAGGTATAAATGCTTCCCAAGCATTACGTTTGGCTTTTACATATAATTTCCATGTCCCTAAGCCATGTATAATTTGTACTATTATTAAAAATATAAACCACTGTGTCCAGCTCATAATATGTTGTTTAGTCTAATGTTAGTCAAAAATTGTTTAAATATGGTATCACTATTTGGCAAATTAACCAATATTTAACACGTCTTTCATTGTAAAGATTCCCTTTTTATGGATAATCCATTCCGCAGCTATTACAGCACCAAGTGCAAAACCTTGTCTGTTGTGAGCGGTATGTTTTATACTTAGAGTATCAATTTCAGAAGTGTATGTAACCTCGTGAGTGCCAGGTACATGCTCTATGCGTTTGGCATCAATTAATAATTCGTTTGTTTTTGGGGTTTCTAAAGTCCAGTTTTTATACTTACCATCTGCTATAATTTGTTCAGCTAAGGTTATGGCTGTACCGCTTGGAGCATCTAATTTTTGAGTATGATGAATTTCTTCAATCTCAGTGGAATAGTCTTTAAAACCAACCATTAATTCACTCAGTTTTTTGTTAATTTCAAAAAAGATATTCACTCCCAAACTAAAGTTAGAGGCATATAAAAAAGTACCATTTTTTGAGTTACAATAGTCAATTATTGATCTGTAATGCTCTAACCAACCTGTTGTACCAGATAGAACTGGGATGCCTGCGTCTAAGGCTTTTTTTATATTGTTAACTGCTGCAGAAGGCACACTAAAGTCTATGGCAACATCTGTGTTTGAAAAGTCATATTCAGTGACCGAATTAACTATTTTTAGTGAAATGTTATGTTGGCGTTGTAAAGCTATGGTTTCTATGCTTTTACCCATTTTGCCATAACCAAGTAAAGCGATATTCATATTAAAATTTAAAATTAAGAGTCATGCCTAAGTCAGATGCATTTTCCATTTCGTTGTATTTAAAATGCGGACGTAAACTTAAATTTTCATCCACATTAAACTGAAGTAAGTGTGCATCTACATTGGCATCTACAATATTTAAGGCATAAATACCAATAGTTACAAGTAATGTTAATTCTTTATTACGACGGTATTGTTGTTGTGCTCTAATAAGTGCATCATTAGAAATGTTTGGTGTGCTGCCTTCGCCATAAAATCTATCGTCTGTAAAACCAGCCAGTCGTCTTTTGTAAGCGTTTCTCACTTCTTTATAGTTATTGTTATTCCAGTTGTACACAAGAATACCGCCTGTAACACCTCCTAAAAAAATAGGTATTTTCCAATACTTTTTATTGTAAGCTTGTCCTAAGCCTGGTAAAACAGCAGAATAAAATGCAGCTTTAGATGGTCTTAACGGATCAATTTCTTTTTCTATAACAGTGTCTTTTACCTTTAATAGTGGTATTGTTTTAGCGGTTTCTGCTGTATTACTTTCTTTTTGAGCAAAAGAAAATGATACTGATACTGAAAGGATGGATATTAAAACAATATAAAGGGTTTTGTTATTCACCTTTTACAAGTTTATGAATGCGATTAAAATCTTCTTCAGAATGAAAAGGTATGGCTATTTTTCCGCTTCCGTTTTTGGCAAGTTTTATTTCAATTTTATGACCAAAATAATCTGAAAAAGCCGTTACACCTTGTTTGATATGATTGGGGATTTCTATCGTTTTGCTAGTGTCTTTTTTTGAAGTTGCGGGCGTATTAAACGTTTTTACCAAATCTTCAGTAGCTCTAACAGATAATTTATTGCTAATTATTTTTTCGTAGATATCTAATTGGTCTTTTTGGTTTTCAATATTAATTATTGCTCTACCATGGCCCATACTTATAAAACCATCTCTAATACCTGTTTGTATAATAGGATCTAATTTTAGCAGACGCAAGTAATTGGCAATTGTAGAACGTTTTTTACCAACACGCTCACTCATTTGTTCCTGAGTAAGATTTATTTCGTCTATTAAACGTTGGTAAGAGAGTGCAATTTCTATGGCATCTAAATCTTGTCTTTGGATGTTTTCTACCAACGCCATTTCTAAAGACTCTTGGTCGTTAGCAATGCGTATGTATGCAGGTATGGTTTCTAAACCAATTAATTTTGAAGCTCTAAAACGACGCTCACCAGAAACTAACTGATAATCATTAAAGGCTAATTTTCTTACTGTTATAGGCTGTATAACTCCTAGCTCTCTAATAGAGGATGCTAATTCTCTTAGGGTTTCTTCGTTAAAATTTGTTCTAGGCTGAAATGGGTTTACAGAAATACTTTCAATATCTAACTCAACAATATTGCCAACAACTTTGTCGGCATTTTTATCTTCGGCAGATTTTATATCGTTTTCAGGGTCTTTTAATAAAGCGGAAAGTCCTCTCCCTAGGGCTTGTTTTTTAGTTGCCTTTGCCATCGTTTTAGTTGTTTTTAGTAATTAGCTCTTTTGCTAAACTTAAATAATTGTTAGCGCCATTGCTTGTTACATCATAGCTAATAATACTTTCGCCATAACTAGGTGCTTCACTTAAACGCACGTTACGCTGAATAATTGTTTCAAAAACCATATTGCTAAAATGTTTTTGAACTTCATCTACCACCTGGTTAGAAAGTCTTAAACGCGCATCAAACATGGTAAGTAATAGTCCTTCTATATCTAAATCTTTGTTATGTATTTTCTGTACACTTTTTATAGTATTTAGTAATTTTCCTAAACCTTCTAATGCAAAATATTCGCATTGAATAGGTATGATTACAGAATCTGCGGCAGTTAATGCATTTAAAGTTAATAAACCCAAGGATGGAGCACAGTCTATAAGAATATAATCGTATTGGTTTTTTAAATCACGAATAACTTTTTTAAGCATATACTCGCGTTCATCTTTATCTACCAATTCAATTTCTATAGCTACCAAATCAATGTGAGATGGCATTACATCTACATTTGGGGCGTTTGAGCTTATAATAACATCTTTTGGTGTAAGTGAGTGTTCTAGGACTTGATAGGTACCCGCTTCAACAGAATCGACATCAATGCCTAAGCCTGATGTTGCATTGGCTTGTGGGTCTGCATCTATTAGTAACACTTTTTTTTCTAAAACACCTAAAGAAGCCGCTAAGTTTACAGATGTTGTGGTTTTGCCAACTCCACCTTTTTGATTTGCTATGGCTATAATTTTACCCATTGAAGTATTTAAATTTAAGGGTATAAAAGTACAATTAATTAGTAGGAATTAAAAACGAAGTTTTTACAATAAATTATAATAATTAATAAAATTATTGTAATTATTGTAAGACTTAAAAAACACTATCTTGTTGCGTAATTTTATTTAGCAATGCGTAGGTTTTGGTTTCATTCTGTTTAAAGCGTTTTAATTCTATATGAATGACTTTAGAATTTTTAAAAAAGAGGTACAGATAATTTTTTTTAAAAAATTTAAAACCATCATTTAAACGGTACATCCAAATATCAGAATTGGGATCGTTAAATAAAAGGCCTAGTTTCGTTTTTATGTTTTCTTTTGTAAAACCAATTAAGGCATTAAAATCAGTTTCATCACTTTTATTGGTTGATTTTGAGCTCATGTTAATAATAAAATCAATATCCTCAAGGGTATCTTCTTTTAAAATTTTAGATAAATCTTTTCCTAATTTTTTTGAATTCTCAGACATAGCATCTTCGTTTTTGATACAGATTTCATTAGCTAAATTTAAATAATTTTCGGCACCAATTCCATGTAAATCATATTCTATAATGCTTTTACCATAACTAGGCGCTTCAGATAACTTTATATTTCTGTGTATTATGGTATTAAAAACTAAGAAATCAAAATAAGCTTCAATTTGAGATTTTGTACTTACTGAATTTTTTAAATTAGTATTGTGCATTGTAATTAAAATACCTTCAATATCTAAGTCTTCATTATAGGCTTTTTTTACAGTTTTAAATGTTCTAAATATTTTGTTTAAACCCTGAAAGGCATAAAATTCTGATTGTACAGGTATTAAAATACTGTTACTGGCAGTTAACACATTTAGTAATATAAACCCTAAACTTGGTGGTGCATCTATGATAATAAAGTCATAGTTGCTTGTAATTGCTGTAATGGCGTTTTTTAGTTTAGAGGTATTAACTGTAGAATTGGGTCTTGTTTCTAAAAGTGCCAATTCTATTTTAGTAGGAATAAAATCAAATGTATTTTCTTCGTTAATAACTTTAATACATTCTGTAGGTGTACTGAAACCTTCAATTAAGGTAAAGGTATTATGCTTACAATGGTGTGGTTCAAAACCAAGTCCAGAGGTTGCATTTGCTTGTGGGTCTGCATCTATTAAAAGTACTCTTTTTTGAAGCGTTGCTAGAGAAGCAGATAAATTTATTGCCGTTGTAGTTTTACCTACACCACCTTTTTGATTAGCTATGGCAATGATTTTATTCATTAATTATAAAAATTCCGCTGTAATTATTTTGATTTTTTTGGACGCTTAATAAAAGTTAAAGTCACTATTATTTAGACTTTTACGGCTTTTTGTAAAATGCTAAATTTAATTAGTTTTTGAGAGATTAGCTACTACTTTTAAAAAATTAATTATCAATTAATATTTCTAAAATGGAAATTGCAGCATCACTAATTTTGGTTCCTGGTCCAAAAACTGCCACAGCACCAGCATCAAATAAATACTGGTAGTCTTGTTTAGGGATTACTCCACCAACAATAACCATTATATCTGCTCTGTCATATGCTTTTAACTCCGCAATAACTTGTGGTACTAGTGTTTTGTGTCCTGCAGCTAAAGAAGATACGCCAAGTATGTGTACATCATTTTCAACGGCTTGTTTAGCGGCTTCTTTTGGAGTTTGAAAAAGGGGGCCAATATCTACATCAAAACCCAAATCTGCATACGCAGTAGCTACTACCTTTGCACCTCTATCATGACCATCTTGCCCCATTTTGGCAATCATTATACGTGGTCTGCGTCCATCTTGTTCGGCAAATTGGTCTGCTAATGTTCTGGCTTTTTCAAAACCTTTATCGTCTTTTATTTCTTTACTATACACTCCTGAAACTAATTTTATGTGTGCTTTATGTCTTGAAAAAACGGTTTCTAAAGCATCACTTATTTCTCCTAATGTTGCACGCTCTCTAGCGGCATTTACTGCCAAAGCTAGTAAATTATGGTCTTCTTTGGTTATGCTATCTTTTGTATTTGCCCATTGGTTAGCAGCTGCAGTTAATTGTGCTAGTGCCTCTTTTACTGCAGCAGTATTTCGGTTAGCTTTAACGGTTTCTAAACGTTGTAATTGTTGTATTCTTACAGTTTCATTATTTACTTCTAAAGTAGAAATTGGGTCTTCTTCTTCTAATGCATAGTTATTAACACCAACAATAACATCAATACCAGAATCTATACGTGCTTGTTTACGGGCTGCGGCTTGCTCTATGCGTAGTTTTGGTAAACCAGCTTCAATAGCCTTTGTCATGCCGCCAAGTTGTTCTACTTCTTCAATTAAAGTCCAAGCTTTTTCTGCAATTTGCGCCGTAAGTTTTTCAACGTAATAACTGCCTCCCCAGGGATCTACAGTTTTTGTAATATTGGTTTCTTGTTGTAAATAGAGTTGTGTATTTCTGGCAATTCTAGCTGAAAAATCTGTTGGCAGCGCAATAGCTTCATCTAAGGCATTGGTGTGCAAACTTTGTGTACCACCAAAAGCAGCAGCGGCAGCTTCAATGGTTGTTCGTGCTACATTATTAAACGGATCTTGTTCTGTTAAGCTCCAACCAGAGGTTTGGCAATGCGTTCTTAGTGCTAACGATTTTGGGTTTTTAGGATTAAATTGCTTCACTAATTTAGCCCATAACATACGTGCAGCTCGTATTTTTGCAATTTCCATAAAATGATTCATGCCAATGCCCCAGAAAAAGGACAAACGTGGTGCAAACGTATCTATATCCATACCCGCATTTAATCCTTTTCTTATATATTCTAAGCCATCTGCTAAGGTGTAAGCAAGTTCAATATCACTGGTAGCACCCGCCTCTTGCATGTGGTAGCCAGAAATACTGATGCTATTAAATTTTGGCATGTGCTTACTGGTATATTCAAAAATATCGGATATGATTTTCATGGATGGAGTAGGAGGATAGATGTAAGTATTACGTACCATAAACTCCTTTAAAATATCATTTTGTATGGTGCCAGATAGTAATGCTTTATCTACTCCTTGTTCTTCTGCAGCAACAATATAAAATGCCATTATAGGGAGCACAGCACCATTCATAGTCATGGAAACCGACATTTTATCTAATGGTATTTGGTTGAAGAGAATTTTCATGTCTTCAACAGTGTCAATAGCTACACCAGCTTTTCCTACATCGCCAACTACACGCTCATGGTCTGAGTCGTAACCACGATGCGTTGGCAAATCAAAGGCTACGGATAATCCTTTTTGCCCTGCAGCTAAATTTCGTCTATAAAAGGCATTGCTGTCTTCTGCGGTAGAAAACCCTGCGTATTGTCTAATAGTCCACGGTCTGCGAACATACATTGTTGCATAAGGCCCACGAAGGTTTGGTGCAATGCCTGCAACAAAATTTAAATGCTCCAAATCCTTAAGATCTGCTTTTTTATAGCTAGATTTAATTAAGATGTCTTCGGCAGTTTTAAACTCACTTTTTGGTTTAGGGTTTAAGGTTTCTGCATCCGGTTTTAAAGCAATATTTTGAAGGTTTTTTCTATTCATTATGCAACCTGTTTTGTTCTAATGTTTCCGCTAATCGTTTTTCAATAATTGGTTCAATAAGTGTTTTTCGATTTTTAATTTTCAAAAACGGACTAATTTCTAGCTCAGATTTCATTTTATCATTGGCATTAGGATGCTTATTTGTACCTATTAAGCTAAGATTTCCTGTTTCAAAATCCGCTTGAGTTTTTGCTGCACTTTCTTTAATTTTTCGTTGTATGGTGCCAGATTTTAATAATTTTAAAAACCCACCTTGGTTTTCAATATCCTTAAAGAGTGCCAAAGCATTATCGCTAATTTGTTGTGTAAGCTTTTCTATGTAATAGCTGCCGTCTGCAGGATTACTAACCTTATCAAAATAACTTTCATGTTTTAAAATAAGAAGTTGGTTTCTAGAAATACGAGTTCCAAAGTCATTAGGATTATGAAATAACGCATCATATGGTAAATTAAAAACACTGTTGGCACCACCCAAAATAGCACTCATACATTCTGTTGTAGTCCGTAGCATATTTACATTATAATCGTAAATGGTTTTATTACGTTTACTTGGTGTTGCTATAATTGTACATATTGTATTAATAGTGTATGCTTTTGCTAAAGTTTGCCATAATAAACGCAGCGCTCTAAGCTTAGCAATTTCAAAAAAATAGTTGCTACCTATGGCAACATTAAAAGTTAGTGTAAGTGCTTGTTTTGTGGTATCTGAAACTTTATCATCAAGGATATTTAGGTATTCATTGGCATGCGCCATGCCATAAGCCAGTTGTTGCACAATAGTAGCACCGGCATTTTGATAGCCCTCTAAATTTACTGTAAATTGTGATGTTGTTTTTACAGTAGCCACAAAATTGCTTAAATCTTCATTTAAATTTTGATGCCAATTGCCATGTTTTGTAAGATGCCCAATACAATCTGTTTGTAAGTTTAATTTTGAAGTTTCAAGATATTCTAAATAATCAGTTTTTAATACATCTGTGAAAATTAAAGGATTAAAACTGCATTTTAAATCTACAGTTATGGTGTTTAAATCTATGTTTTTTAAAAGTGTAGGTATAGAAATATTTTCAGAATTAAGATTAAATATAAGATGTGTTATACCACATTTTATAGCATTAATAGCGTTACTATTTGCAGTTTTTTCATCATTAACGTTAATATGTTCACCAATTTTCCAGGAATTTGGATTTAAGTTATAAACGTTTGATGTTTTTAAAAATTCATCTGCATGGTAAAAAGGCTTTACATCTATACCTTCTGTGTTTTTCCAGATGAGTGCATCGTTGTAATCTTCACCTTTTAAATCTACCTGTATGTTTTGCTTCCAAGCTTTAGCGCTTACTGCTTCAAAGTCTTCAAATAATGTTTTAGTCATGGGTATTGTCTTTAGCCAAACTATCTTGGTATTCAATTATATAAATGTCTTCGTTGGCTTTTTTCATATAGTAGTTTTCACGTGCTATACGTTCTATACCATCTTCAGTACTTAGTGCTTTAATGGCTTTTTTATCTTTAGCTATTTCGTTATTGTAATGTTTTTTTTGGTATTGCAGGTCATCAATTTCAGTATTTAATTCATTATGAAACAACCAAGAATTAGCATCCAAAAACAACATCCATACTAGGAATATAATAAAGATGATGAGGTAAATATTTTTGAAATATTTTAGATATTTTTTAATATGAACATGCATTTACAAACAATTATTAATTAATGTTTTTACAATAGTTATGGCAACCGTATTATAGGTGTTGTTGGGTATAATAATGTCTGCATACGCTTTCATGGGTTCTATAAATTGCTGGTGCATAGGCTTTAAAGTTGTTTGATATCTCGTTAAAACCTCGTTTATAGCTCTGTTACGCTCAGTAATATCACGTTTTAAACGTCTTATTAAACGCTCATCTGCATCTGCATGCACAAAAATTTTAATATCTAATAATGCTCTAATTTTGGGTTGCGATAGTATTAAAATACCTTCTACAATAATAACTTTTTTAGGTAAAGTTTTTATGGTTTTTGCAGTACGGTTATGTTCTACAAAAGAATATGCAGGTTGGTTAACCGTTTTACCAGCTTTTAGGGCTTTTAAATGGGTTTCTAAAAGCTCAAAATCTATAGCGTTAGGATGGTCAAAATTAATATTTACACGCTCATCATAACTTAAATGCGAGGTGTCTTTGTAATACGCGTCCTGTGAAATAACAGTAACTTGGTCTGCCTCCAATTCTTTTAAAAGTGAATTTACTAGGGTTGTTTTTCCGCATCCAGTACCACCAGAAATTCCTATAATTAGCATTGCCGTTTTTTTAATTTAAACAAAGTTAATTATAATTTTATTAAGGTCCTTTTTTGAAGTGAATACAATAAATAAAGCATAATATTTGTCATGCTGAATAAAGTGAAGCAGCTCTGTAATGAAACAGCGCTTTATTTGTAGTATGTTTTCGGTTTCATCTTCGTCTTCGTCTTCGAGTTCAAATTCGAGTTCAAATTCAAGTTTATTAGAGATTCTTCGTTTCACTCAGAATGATGTGTAAACCGATAGCGCGGATTTGTAATCCGTGATGCCGCAGGTTCAAACAGTCCTAGACTGTCGTAGCCATTGCATAAAAATGTTGACTAACTAAGAGTTGTGTAAACCGATAGCGCGGATTTGTAATCCGTGACATTAATTAGCTAAAATATATGCAACA